>NZ_JBGGNH010000015.1:0-325053 GCF_041287625.1 Ideonella sp. | reverse complement strand
GTCAGCATCGGCTCGGTCTACCAATACTTCCCGAACAAGGCGGCCATCCTGTTTCGCCTGCAGAGCGACGAATGGCGGCAGACCACCGAGATGCTGGGCCGCATCCTGGAAGACACGCGAGAGCCGCCGCTGGACCGGCTGCGCGCGCTGGTGCATGCCTTCATCCGCTCGGAGTGCGACGAGGCCGAGGTGCGCACCGCACTGGCCGCCGCAGCGCCGCTGTACCGCGACGCACCGGAGGCGCACGAGGCCCGTGCTTCCGGCGACCGCACGGTGCAGCGCTTCATGGCCGAGGCGCTGCCAAGCGCTTCGAAGGCCACGCGCACGCTGGCGGCCGAGCTCATCACCACCACGCTGGGCGCAGTCGGCAAGGAGTTCTCCGAGTCGCCGCGCACGCCCAGGCAGATCAAGGCCTATGCCAACGCCATGGCCGACATGTTCTGCGCCTACCTGGGCAACCTGTGAACGGCTGATCTGGCGAAGACCATGACTTGACAAGGCCGAACTCCTGGTCAAAACTAAACCAAATGGTTAACAGTGAAGCCGCGCAACTCGACCTGGTCTTCGCCGCGTTGTCAGACGCGACGCGGCGCAGCGTGCTGATGCAGCTGGAGCGCCTCGCGCAGCAAGGCGAGGTCAGCTGCAGCGTCAGCGAGCTGGCGCAGCCGCATGGCATGTCGCTGCCGGGTTTCATGAAGCACCTGGCCGTGCTCGAAGCCGCCGGCTTGATCGCGCGCGCCAAGGCCGGGCGCGTGGTGCGCTGCGAACTGGATGCCGCGCCCATGCAGGCGGCAGCGCTTTGGATCTCCCGCTACGAGCGCTTCTGGACCGAACGGTTCGACGCGCTCGATCGTTTTCTCCACCAACAGGAAGAGCCGACACCATGCCCAACGCCCAACCCGAAGGTCCCCAAGCCACGCAAGCCGGTTCCGCCGTCCTCGGCGAAGCCCCAGGCCAGGTCAGCCTCACCCGCTGCTACCGCGTCCCGCCCGAGAAAGTCTGGCGCGCCTGGACCGACCCGCAAGCGCTGAGCCAGTGGTTTGGCCATCCCGGTGAAGCACGTGCTCCCACCGTGGCCGAGATCGACCTCAGCGTGGGCGGGTGCTACCGCATCGCGTTTGAAGGCGCCAACGGCGAGACGAACCAGGTCTCGGGCGTCTACCAGGAGGTCGAGCCGCACAGCCGGCTGGTCTTCACCTGGGCCTGGCAAAGCACGCCCGAACGTGTCTCTCGCGTCAGCGTCGAGCTGGCCGCGGTGGATGGCGGCGCAGGCACTGAAATGCGTTTCGTGCACGACCGCTTCTTCGACGCCCAGGCAGCCGTCAACCACGAGCGTGGCTGGCAGCCGGCCTTCGAGGCGCTGGGCGCATTCCTGCAGCGCAACCCTCAGGAGGCATGACATGCCCAGCGCGATCTATCAGGGCAGCTGCCACTGTGGCCGCGTGAAGTTCGAAGCCGAAGCTGCGATCAACGTGTGCTGCATCGAAGGCATCGACCTCGCGGCGCTGCCGGTCACCCACCACGACGGCCGCGCGATGTGAGCTTGCGAGCGCCTCCGTCAGGCGCCGGCGGCCTGGCGCGCCCGGGTCCGCGAGGACTTGACGGCGAGCCAAGTCGCCGAGATAAGGAAGTAGACGGCACCCACGCCCGCGTAGCCCGCGAGGGTCACGATGGGCGGTGCCGAAAGCGCAAACGACTGCTGGATGAAAAACGCGCCGGCCAGCGCCGATTGCGCGCCGCTGAGTACCGAGGCCCACTGGCCGCTGTGCGTCTTCCAGCGGCGAACCGCGGTGGCGAGCTGCAGCACGCCTGCGCCAATGGCCCAGGCGCCGAAGATCGCCAGCACCCAGCTCTGGCTGTGCTGCACGGCCACGATGACCAGCACAGTCGTCAAGGCGCTCACGGCGACATTGATCGCCTGCGTCGGGTTGCGCCTCAGGCCGCCGCTGCGGATGGCGTCCAGGTAGTTCGCCGCCGCATCCCAGGCGGGGTACAGGCACAGCAGCACGGCGGCGATCATCGCGTCGTGACGCCCCAGCGCAATCGCCGCGGCGACCCAGGCCAACGAAAACGCGGCGCGCGTGAAGCTGTAGCGGGTCAGCCATTGGTTGGCGGCCGTGGTGGCGATGTTTTGCATGTTGATTTCTCTCGTTGAGGGGCGGCCTCACGCCGAAGGCGCAAGCCGCTGGAGGTGGGCGCTCATGACGATGCCGAAGCGCGTGGAATCGCCTGCCGCACGGGCGGAAAGCAGGGCACCGTGCACCGCGGCCATCAGCACTTCGGCCTCGGTCTGGGCCGGGTGGGCCAGCACGACCTTGCCGGCTGCCGCAGCGTCCTGCAGCACCGCTTCGAACCAGGCCGCCAAGGCCCGGAAGTGGCCGCGGATCTCATCGGCCACTTCCGGCGGCAGCGACGGCAATTCCGCCGCCAGCAGGGCCGCGAGGCAGAACGGGTCGGTGTCGGTCGCGACGCAGCGCTCCCAGTACCCGATGTAGGCCTTCAGCTGCGCGAGTGGATCCGGCTCATGCGTGCGGATGCCGTCGAGCCCGCCGGCCACCGCGCGGCGGTAATTGACCACCAGCGTCCGCACCAGGTCGACCTTGGTCGGGAAGTGGTGGTGGATGCTGGCCTTGCGGATGCCGACATCGGCGGCGATGTCGGCAAAACTGAAACCGTGAAAGCCGCGCTGGAGGATCAGCAGGTGCGCGGAACGCAGGATCTTGTCGCTGGTGGAAGTGTCAACCATGGGTGAAGACTACCTACTAGTTGGTAGTCTGTCAATCGATTGCGCTGGATGATTGCCCCCATGGTCTCCGGAAGGCCTCGTCTTTGATCGGATCTACGTCGGCGTCAACGGGCTGATCGCTCCCGGTGCGAGGCTTCCTTCTGACTGGGGTGTGTATATTTCGTCATACAATGTGTAGACATTGCTGCAGAGACCCTTTATGCGCACGAACATCGTGATTGACGACAAGCTGATGGCAGATACGCTGAAGGCCACGGGCATCAAGACCAAGCGCGAGGCCGTGGAGCAAGGCCTTCGAACTCTTCTGCGCTTGAAGCAGCAAACCGAACTGCGCAAGCTGCGCGGCAAGTACGAGTGGGAAGGCGACCTTGACGCCATGAGGCGCGACAAGTGATCCTGGTCGACTCCAGTGTCTGGATCGACTTCTTCCGCAACCAGCCGACGGTGCAGGCGGAATGGCTGGACAGGAATCTCGGCGTGGAGGGCTTGCTCGTGGGGGACCTGATCCTTGCGGAAGTGCTGCGCGGCTTCAAGGATGACCGCGGCTTCAACGAAGCAAGGCGCTTGCTCGGCAGGCTCCAGCAGGTGTCATTGGGCGGTGAGGAACTCGCAGTGGAAGCTGCGAGAAACTTCCGGAAGCTGCGCAGCCGCGGCGTGACGATTCGCGGCACCGTCGACGTGATCATTGCAACCCGATGTCTGAACGACGGCTTCCGCCTGCTGCACAGCGACCGCGACTTCGACGCCTTCGAGGCCCATCTCGGGCTGCAGGTGGTGGATTGCGCGGACTGACACGCTGCGATCCCGCGTCACATTTCGCCGTGCCTGGGCGTTGCTGGCGAGTTGACTCGAGACGCCACCCAGCGCGGGCACAGTGCAGCGATCATGAAGGACGCAAATTGCCGAAGGCAAGATCATCATGGAAATGGATCGCGACACAGCAGCGGCGCTGTATGACGTGTACGAGCGGGCCTTGACGGCGCAGCTTCGGCCGGAGCCAGTGCTCGGCGTTGCGGATACCGTGTTAGACGCGGAGGAGATGCAAGCCATGGCGAACGTGTCAGAGGCCCAAGTTGCCCGGATTGGGCAGGCCGTCGTCGGTGCCGCCGCAGCAAGAGCAAACGAAGGATGACATTCGGGGCGTCCGTTCCAGTTAACTCCACGCGGAGGAACGATGCGGTTCTCTCCGTCGCAATGCGCCATTCTGTGTTGGCTCAGCGATGCGATGCGCCCGCCGTGCGATTCAATCGCTCCTGTGGCAATCGTCAGCCCCAGCCCGAAGCGTTCGAGCATGCAGGTGTGGGCTTCTCCATCACGCGTTGCGTAAGGCGGCGCGAATGAACTCGGCCTTGGCTTCGGTGTAGGCCTCCCTGTCGATGGCGTGTCTTGCTGCCAACCGAAACTTCAGCTCTGCATACCGTGCGGCCAGTTCGCTGCTGGCACGAAGCGCATCGCGAAAGGCGAGGTGGTCGCGCCAGACATCACCGCCGTGGACCACCACATGAAGGTGATGTGTGCGATGCCCTTGCGACCAACGCATGAACCACTGCCGGTCAGCGAGGCTGTCGTTGAACTCGGCTGACGTGCCATAGCCCGCGGCACAGATGCGAACAGCCAGGGACTTTGCAAGCGCCATGGACGCAACACCTGCGAGAACGTCAATGATGGGCTTCGCGGGCATGCCGGGAATGGCAGTGCTTCCGACGTGCGCAATCTCCGAAAACACGCCGGGCAGCAGAGACGCGAGGCGATTCATCTCGGCCAGAAATTTCTCCGGCCAAGATGGCTCGTAAGGCTGCAATCTCACTTCCTCGTGGATGGCGGCAAGCAAAGACTCATCCTCGGTCATGGCATGCGTTTGGATCGATCTGCCGTGGTGTTGGGCATTGTGAGACATGGGTCAAAGCCCATCACTGGCCCCCAGCCGCATCACCACCGCCAACCCGCCACCTTCCGGCGCATGCGCCTCAATGCGCCCGCCATGCGACTCGATCGCCCGCTTGGCAATCGTCAACCCCAAACCAAAGCCTTCGACGCCCGCTTCGCCCAGCCGCTCGAAGGGTTCGAACATGCGGGTGCGCGCTTCTTCGGGGACGCCGGGTCCGCGGTCCCGCACGGTGATGAGCAGGGCGGTGTCGCTGGCTTCGGCGGTGACTTGTACGCTGGTGGCTTCGCGGGTGAACTTGACGGCGTTGCGGACGACGTTTTCGAAGGCGCGGCAGATCAGCTCGGCGTTGACTTCGGCGACGAAGCTGCCTTGGGCGCTGAATTGCAGGTCGCGGTGGGCGGCGCGGGCTTCGAAGCGGGCGTCGTTGCAGACTTCGGCCATCAGCGCGACCACGTCGATGGACTGGCGCGGCGGTTGCGCTTGCGTGCTCTCCATGCGGGCCAGCGTCAGCACCTCGCCGACCAGCGCGTCCAGCCGCATGCATTCGCGCTCCACGCGCTCGTGCATGGCCGGCATGCGCTCGGGCTGCTGACGGGCCAGGCCGATGGCGGCCTGCATGCGCGCCAGTGGCGAGCGCAGCTCGTGCGACACGTCGTGCAGCAGCCGCTGCTGCGCGCCGACCAGCAGCTGCAGCTGCTGCGCCATGCGGTTGAAGTCCGCGCCGAGCTGGTCCATTTCGTCGTCGTTCGCAGGACCGCGGCGGCGGCGATGGCGACGGCCTTGCGGCATTGGCACCCGCGTGTCGAGCTGGCCGTCCGCCAGGCGGCGGAAGGCGGCCTGCAGCGTGTGGATGCGGTGCGACACATGCCAGGCGGCGAACGTGGCGAACAGCGTGCTGATCAGCAGCGTGACCAGCACCGGAATCCACACCGGCGGTGGCGTGCGGTCCAGCGATTTGCCGGCCGAACGCAGCATGGCGGCCGGCATGAAGACGGTGATGGTCTGGCCGGCCCCGGTGGGCGTGTGCTGGATCAGGCCCAAGCCTTCGCTGCCGAGTTTCATGTCGGTCTGTTCGGGCGAGGCCAGCACCTTGGCCACCAGCTGCGGGTCCAGCGTGCGGCCGAGCAGGTCGTGGCCTTGCGCGTCCAGCAGATAGGGGGGCGACTTGTCGGCACGCTTGAAAAGTTCGGCCACGCGCGTGAGCGCATGCAGGTCATTGGCGGCCAGCAGCCCGTTGGTGACGCTGAGCACCACCTCGGCCCGCCGCGCCTCGGAGGCCGACACAGGGATCAGGTCGAACCAGCGCGCCAGCCACACACCCGCAGCCACCGAGCCTGCCACCGTCACCAGCGCGATCCAGAAGCCCAGGAAGAACTTCCAGAACAAGCGCCCCATTGCAACCCGCATCGCTTCAGTCTCGTGTGAGTTGATAGCCCATGCCGCGCACCGTCTTGATCGGGTCCGCCCCGGCCTGGCAGGTGGCCAGCTTCTGGCGAATGGCGCTGATGTGCACGTCGATGCTGCGGTCGAATCGCGCCAGCGGGCGGCCCAGCGCGCGCTCCGAAAGCTCGGCCTTGGTGACCAGCCTGCCGGCCTGGCGCATCAGCTCGGCCAGCAGGTTGAACTCGGCGCCGGTCAGGTTCAGCGCCTGGCCGGCCCATTCGGCGCTGCGCCGCTCGGGCCACAGCACGCCCTGGCCCACGCGCAGCGCAGATGGTCCGCCGGCCTCTTCGGCGACAGGGTGCAGCCGCCGCAGGATGGCGCGCAGCCGCGCGGCCAGTTCGCGCGGCGAGCAAGGCTTGGGCACGTAGTCGTCAGCGCCCAGTTCCAGGCCCAGCACGCGGTCGATGTCGTCGCCGCGTGCCGTGAGCATCAGCACCGGGATGCGGCTTTGCGCGCGCAGCCGGCGCAGCACCTCGATGCCGGTCAGCCGCGGCATCATCACGTCCAGCACCACGATGTCGTGCTGCTGGCTCAGCGCCGCGGCCACCGCGCTCTCGCCGTCATGCGCCAGCGTTGTCCGAAAGCCGTCCTGCCGCAGGTAGTCGGCCAGCAGGCTGACCAGCTCCACATCGTCATCTACAAGCAAGACGCTGGGGGTCACGAGACGATCCAGAAAGGGCGCAGAGCAGGGCGGAACATGGCGGGCTCAGAGACTCTCAGCCTCTTAGGTTGGCAAGGGCTCGCATCTTCGCGCCGGGCCGGCTTGGTCGAGCGCTTCCTTACGTTTCTTTAGACTTCCCGGACGGAGCTTGTCGGAGCCGCGCTGCAGCATGGCGACATCGTCATCATGCCTCGCCCGATGTCCCCGGCCACAGCTTCTCCCCCTGCTTCTGCGACCCTCCGCCCCCGCTGGTTGGCGCGCAGCGTGACGGGCTTCACACCCTTGCTGCTCGCCGCCTGCGCTGCGGTGGGGCCGGACTACCTGGCGCCGTCGCCGGACGACCTTTCCGTGCCGGCCGACTGGCAGGCCGCGTTGCCGCACGGCGGCAGCACCGCGGCGCTGGAAGGCTGGTGGGCGCGCCTGGGCGACCCGCTGCTGGTCGAGTTGCAGGCCCAGGCACTGGGCCACAGCCCGTCAATGCAGAAGGCCGCCGCGCAGATCAGCGCCGCGCGCGCCGCGCTGGCCAATGCCGAAGCGGCCGAGCTGCCCGGCCTGACGCTGGCCGGCAGCGGCTCGCGCGCCAAGGCCATGGGCGCGACCGGCGCCACCAGCATCACCAACAGTGCCAGCGTGGCGCTGGACGCCAGCTGGGAGCTGGACCTGTTCGGCCGCGTGCGGCGCAACGTCGAGTCCGGCCAGGCCACGGCGCAGGCGCGGCTGGCGGACTGGAACGACACCCGCGTTTCGCTGGCGGCAGAAGTCGCCACGGACTACATCAACTACCGCGCCTGCGAAGCTGCGCTGAAGCTGGCCCGGGCGGACGCCGCGTCGCGCGAAGCCACCGCCCGCATCACCGAAGGCAGCTTCCGCGCCGGGGCGAATGCCGCTTCTGACGTGGCGCTGGCCGGCGCCAGTGCCGCCAGCGGCCGGGCCGGCGTGCTGTCGCAACAGGCCGAATGCCAGATCGACGTGAAAGGCCTGGTGCCGCTGGTCGACCTGCCCGAGGCGAAGCTGCGGCAGCTGCTGGACCAGGGTGCTGCGCAGCCCTTGCAGCCGGCGGTCTTCGAGGTGCAACGGCTGCCGCTGGCGCTGCTGAGTCAGCGGCCGGACCTGGTCTCGAAAGAGCGTGCGCTGGCCGCGGCGAGTGCCAGCGTGGGCGTGGCCGAGGCGGGGCGCTACCCGAGGTTGTCGCTGGCCGGCGCCATTGGCCGCAGCGGGGCCGACCTGGGCGGCGCCTCGCTGCTCGGCACGCCCTGGTCCTTCGGCCCCAGCCTGTCGCTGCCGGTGTTCGACGGCGGCGCCTCGCGGGCCAACGTGCGCTCGGCCGAGGCGAGCTACGAGATGGCATTGGCGACCTACCGGGATGCCGTGGGCACCGCGGTCAAGGAAGTCGAGCAAGGCCTCGTGCGGCTGGGCAGCGCCGAAGCCCGCGAGGCCGACCTGCGGCGCAGTGCCGAAGGCTATCGCCGCGTGGCCACCGCAACCGAAACCGCCTGGCGCGCCGGCAGCGAAAGCCTGCTGACGCTGGAACAGACCCGGCGCGACGCGATCTCGGCCGAGCAGGCGCTGCTCGCCGTGCAGCGCGACCGCCTGCTTTACGGCGTGGCGCTCTACAAGGCCGTGGGCGGCGGCTGGGACACCAGCCCGCCCGAGCTGCAAGCCGCCACGGCAACCCTCCCCCGTTGATCGATTCCCATGCAGTTCACAAGACGACACCTCTCGATCACCGGCGCCACGCTGGCGCTGGCCCTGGTTGCCACAGCGATCACGCTGTGGCCCTATGCCACCCAGGCCGAAGCCGCCAACGCGCCCGGCGCCGCGGTGCCGGTGCTGGCGGTGGACGCGGTGCAGGCCCAGGCCCGTGACTGGCCTGTGGAGTTGAACGCCTCGGGTGGCATCTTCGCTTGGCAGGGCGCCAGCGTGGCCAGCGAGGTGAGTGGGCCCCGCATCGAAGCCTTGCTGGTCGACGTGGGCAGCGTGGTGCGCAAGGGCCAGCTGCTGGCCCGGCTCGCCAGCGACAGCCTGGGCGCCCAGCTGCGTGCGCAGCAGGCCAGCGTGGCCGAGGCGCGCGCCAAGCTGGCCCAGGCCGAAGCCGAGGCCGAGCGCGCGCGCCAGCTGAAGGACAACGGCACGCTGTCCGAGCAAAAGGTGCTGGACTACCAGGTCAGCGCGCAAACCGCCAAGGCCGCGCTGGACGTGGCGCTGGCTACGCTGGACAGCCAGCGCATCCAGTTCGAAGACACCCGCATCGTTGCGCCGGACGATGGTGTGATCAGCACGCGCAGCGCCTCGCTGGGCCAGGTCGTCAGCACCGGTACCGAGCTGTTCCAGCTGGTGCGTCAGCAGCGCCTGGAGTGGCGCGCCGAGCTGAGCGGGCGCCAGCTGGCGCCGCTGCGCGCGGGCCAGCGCGCGGTGCTGCACCTTCCCAATGGTCAGCCGGTGGAGGCCAGGCTGCGACTGGTGGCGCCAACGCTGGACGCCAGCTCGCGCATCGGCCTGGCCTATTTCGACCTGCCGGCCGACGCGATGAAGACCGGCGCCGCGGCCGGCCTCTACGTGCCCGGCGAGATCCACACCGGCGCCGCGCGGGCCAACGTGCTGCCGTCTTCGGCCATCACGCTGCGCGATGGCAACAGCTACCTCTTCGAGATTGGCGCCGAGGCCCGCGTGCAGCAGCGCCAGGTGCAGACCGGCCAACGCCTGGGCGACCTGGTGCAGGTGCTGGACGCGCTGCCGGCCGGGGCACGCTTTGTCAATGGCGGCGGCGGCTTCCTGAAGGACGGCGACGTGGTGGCGGTGCGCACGGCCGCTGCCGCCCGCGCCGAAGCCGCCGCCCCGGCCGGGAGCGCACCATGAACTTCTCCGCCTGGTCCATCCGCAATCCCGTCCCCGCGCTGCTGCTGTTCCTGGTGTTGTGCGTGGCCGGCATGCTGGGCCTGCGCCAGCTTCCGATCCAGAACTTCCCGGACTTCGACACGCCCACCATCTCGGTCACCGCCACACTGGAAGGTGCCGCGCCCAGCCAGCTGGAAACCGAGGTCGCGCGCAAGCTGGAAGACAAGCTGGCCACGCTGGGTCACGTGGAGCACATCAGCACCACGGTCACCGATGGCGCGGTGAGCATCACCATCAACTTCGAGGCCGACACCGACCCCGAAGAAGACCTGAGCGCGGTGCGCAATGCGGTGGACAGCGCGCGTGCCGACCTGCCCAGCGAGGTCGCGCCGCCGGTCATCGCCAAGGTCGTGCGCGCGGGTGACCCGCTGATCACCTACACCGTGCGGGCCCCACACCTCAGCGAGGCCGACCTGTCCTGGTTCGTCGACAACGACATCGGCAAGGCGCTGCGCGGCGTCAAGGGCGTGGGCGCGTTCACGCGGCTGGGGGGCGTGGAGCGCGAGGTGCATGTGCAGCTGGATCCGGCTGCGCTGGCCGGCATGGGCCTGAGCCCGGCTGACGTTTCGGCGCAGATCGCCGCGGTGCAGACCGATGCCTCTGGCGGCCGCGGCGAGATCGGCCGCAGCAACCAGAGCATGCGCACCATCGGTCGGCTCGAAACGCCGGACCAGCTCGGCGCGCTGGCCATTCCGGTCACCTCGGCCGGCGGCCACAAGTCCTCGGTCCGGTTGGACCAGATCGCCCGCGTGAGCGACACGACAGAGACCCGCTTCGCCTACGCCGCGCTGAACGGCACGCCGGCCGTGGGTTTTCGCATCGAGCGGCTGCGCGGCGCCAGCGAAGTCTCGGTGCGGCGCGACGTGCGCGCCGCCGTGCAGGCCTTTGCCGCCGCGCACCCGCAGGTCAAGCTGACGGAGGCCTACAACTCGGTGCAGCCCACGCAGGACAACTACGACGCGTCCATGCACCTGCTGTTCGAGGGCGCGCTGCTGGCCATCATCGTGGTGTGGGCCTTCCTGCGCGACTGGCGTGCCACGCTCGTCTCGGCCGTGGCGCTGCCGCTGTCCATCATCCCGACCTTCGCGGTGATGAGCCTGTTGGGCTATTCGTTGAACCTGATCACGCTGCTGGCGCTGTCGCTGGTGGTGGGCGTGCTGGTGGACGACGCCATCGTCGAGGTCGAGAACATCGTGCGCCACCTGCGCATGGGCAAGAGCCCCATGCAGGCCGCGCTGGAGGCGGCCGACGAGATCGGCCTGGCCGTCATCGCCACCACCTTCACGCTGGTCGCGGTCTTCCTGCCCACGGCCTTCATGGCCGGCGTGCCGGGCAAGTTCTTCAAACCCTTTGGCATCACCGCCTCGGTGGCAGTGCTGATCTCGCTGCTGGTCGCGCGCCTGCTCACGCCGATGATGGCGGCGTACATCCTGAGGCCGCATGTTGACCGTCACGCGGCCGGCGAGGACGGTCGAGTGATGCGCAGCTACTTGAAGGCCGCGCACTGGTGCCAGCAGCACCGCAAGACCACGGTCGCGCTGGCGCTGGCCTTCTTCGTCTCCACGCTGGGCCTGATCGCGCTGTTGCCCACGTCTTTCGTGCCCGCGGCCGACCGCAGCCTGACCACCATCGCGCTGACGCTGGAACCCGGCACGCGGCTGGAAACCACGCGCGACATCGCCGAGCGGGCCACCTGGCTGGCGCGCCAGCTGCCCGAGGTGCGGCAGGTGTTCACGGTGATCGGCGATGCCGAGAGCGACGCCAGCAGCAGCGAGGTCAACAAGGCCACGCTCGTGCTGAGCCTGCTGCCGCGCGACGAGCGCAGTCGGAAACAACCCGAGATCGAGCAGCAGCTGCGCACGCTGCTCAAGGGCTTGCCGGGCACGCGGGTCTCGGTCCTGGGCATGGGCAACGGCCAGACGCTGGACATCACGCTGGCCAGCGACGATGCCGCGGCGCTCACCAAGACCACGCAGGCCGTGCTGAAGGAGCTGCGCGGCATCCCGGGCATCGGCAATGTGTCCGACAGCTCGGCGCTGCAGCGGCCCGAGGTGCAGGTGCATCCGGACCCGGTGCGCATGGCCGAGCAGGGCGTCACCACCGAGGCCATCGGCAAGGTGATGCGCGTGGCCACGCATGGCGACTACGCGGCGCAGACGGCAAAGTTCAACCTCGCGCAGCGGCAGATCGCCATCCGCGTGCAGGTGGGCGAGGGCACGCGCGACAGCCTGGAAGCACTGGGCCAGCTGCGCGTGGCCGGGCGCAATGGCGCAGTGCCGCTGTCTTCGGTGGCAGAGCTGACCATGGGCGGCGGGCTGGCGCAGATCGGCCGGCTGGACCGCATGCGCAATGTCACGCTGAGCATCGAGCTGGGCAAGTACGCCACCGGCGACCTGAACAAGCGCGTGCAGGCCCTGCCTTCGATGCGCGCGTTGCCGGCCAGCGTGCAGCAGCTGCAGACGGGCGACGCCCAGCGCATGGGCGAGCTGTTCACCAGCTTCGGCATCGCGATGGCGATTGGCGTGTTGCGCATCTACTGCGTGCTGGTGCTGCTGTTCCATGACTTCATGCAGCCGGCCACCATCCTGGCTGCCCTGCCGCTGTCCACCGGCGGCGCCTTCCTGGCGCTGTGGATCACCCGCAGCGGCTTCTCGCTGCCTTCGGTGATCGGCCTGTTGATGCTGATGGGCATCGTCACCAAGAACTCCATCCTGCTGGTGGAGTACGCGGTGGTGGCCTACCGCCAGCAGGGCATGAGCCGGCTGGATGCCCTGATGGACGCCTGCCACAAGCGTGCCCAGCCCATCCTGATGACCACCATCGCGATGGCTGTCGGCATGCTGCCGGTGGCGCTGGGCATTGGCAACGACAACAGCTTCCGCGGCCCGATGGCCATCGTCGTCATTGGCGGCCTGATCACCTCCACCGTGCTCAGCCTGCTGGTGGTCCCGGTCGTCTTCACCTATGTGGACGACTTCCTGCTGTGGCTCAAGCGCCAGGCAGTCCGGCTGCACCTCATCAGCGCGGACGCACCCTCCTCCGTCACCGTTGCTTCTTCCCACCCTGCTACCGTCACCTCATGAAACCTTTGATCTGTCTCGCCGCCGTCCTTGGCCTTGCCACGCCGCTGCACGCCGCTTTCGCCCAAGGCATGCCCGAAAACCGCGACCCGAACGCCACGCAATGGGGCCTGGGCCTGGGCGTGGGCGTCGAAAACCGTGCCTACGAAGGCGCGGACCGCAAGGTCCGCGCGCTGCCCATCCTGTTCTTCGAGAACCGCTACGTGCGCTTTGCCGGCCTGGGCCTGGACCTGAAGCTGCCCGAGGTCGGCCCCGTCTCGTTTGCGCTCAGTACCCGCTACCAGGGCGACGGCTACGAAAGCGGCGACGCCCCCATCCTCGCAGGCATGGCAGACCGCAAGGGTGGCGTGTTGCTGGGCGGCTCGATGCGCTGGCATGCACCGGAGTTCGACCTGCAGGCCGAGCTGCTGCGGGATGTGTCCGGCCACAGCGAAGGCCTGCAGGCCAAGCTGATGCTGACCAGGGAATTCCGCGCCGGCCGCTTCATGTTCACGCCCGGCGTCGGCGCCACCTGGCTGGACAAGAAGCAGGTCGACTACTACTACGGCGTGACCGCCGAAGAAGCCTTGGCCAACCGCCCGCAATACGATGGCAAAGGCACCGTCAACCTGGACCTGAACCTGCGCACCAGCTACCTGCTGGCCCCGCACCAGATCCTGACGCTGGACCTGGGCGGCACCCACCTGGGCAGCGGCATCACCGACAGCCCGCTGGTCGGCCGCGACAACATTGCGCGCGCGAGATTTGGATACCTCTATCGGTTTTGAGCGACGCGCGGCAGGCTCTCCTTCCCGTTCGAGCTGAGCCCACTTTCCGTTCGGGTGAGCCCATCTCACCCGTTCGGGTGAGCTCACCTCCCCGTTCGGGTGACCTCACTTCCCCGTTCGGGCTGAGCCTGTCGAAGCCGTCTTGCCATGCCCCACAACAGCTCAGCGCGAGCAGCGCGAGCACCCTTCGACAAGCTCAGGCCGAACGGTGCGGGTTCACGCGCTTTGGCGCAGGCGCGCAATCCAAAGCTTGCCCCCCATCTTCCCCGGCGCATGCCCGGCCGATGCGCGCTGGCCGGCCGGTGCCCGGCCACCACGTCGCGCGCCGCCGTGCTGACGATGTCGCCACACGCTGCCCGCCCCCGAGGTGCAGCTGGAAGCGACGGCCGCCGGCCGCTTCGCCGACCCGGTCGAAACAGGCGACGGCCTGGTGATCCGCACCAACGCCAAGCCCGACAGTCGTGGCCATAATGGTCTGCAGCAAAGCCGCCGGCGTCCAATCATCCTCAGGCGCATCAGCGCTTGAATCGGAGCAAGACCATGCCTGACCTGCCCACCATCGACCCTTCCCTGCGTGCGCGCGAGGGGACGATTGATTTCCGCGGATACCGGGTCTGGTACGCCTGCGTAGGTGAAGGCGACGAGCTTCCAGGCAGGCTGCCGCTGCTGTGCCTGCATGGCGGCCCGGGCGTTGGCCACGACTATCTCGAAACCCTGGGGGTGATGGCCAAGCGCGGGCGCCGCGTGATCTTCTACGACCAACTCGGCTGTGGGAATTCGGATCAGCCGGACGATCCTTCCCTGTGGAACGTGCAGCTGTTTGTCGAGGAGGTCGACGCCGTGCGGCAGGCCCTCGGTCTGGACCGATTGCATTTGCTCGGCCAATCCTGGGGCGGGATGCTCGCGATGGAATACGCCTTGACGCAGCCGGTCGGCGTGGCATCGCTCACGGTTGCCTCGTCACCGGCGAGCATGATCCAGTGGGTCGCCGAGGCAAACCGCTTGCGGGAAGACTTGCCCGGCGAGGTGCAGGCGATCTTGCAGCGCCATGAGGCCGCCGGGACCACCGACTCAGCGGAATACCAGTCGGCAATGATGGCGTTCTATCGCCGCCACGTCATCCGCGTGGACCCGATGCCAGAGGCTGTCGCCCGCACCTTCGCCAAGCTGGAGCGCAATCCGCAGGTCTATCACACGATGAACGGTCCGAGCGAGTTCCATGTGGTTGGCAAGCTGAAGAACTGGGACATCGTGTCCCGGCTGCCGGAGATCAATGCGCCGACGCTGGTGACCTCCGGTCGACACGACGAGGCCACCCCGTTGATTGCCGAGACGGTGCACCGGGGCATTCGCGGTTCGGAGTGGGTGATTTTCGAGAACAGTTCACACATGGCCCACGTCGAGGAAGCCGACCGCTACATGACGGTTCTCGACGAGTTCCTTGTTCGCCACGAATGAAACCGCCCGCCGCAAGGCGGTGGTCGGCACTTCCACGGCTCACGCTCACCGTCACCCGATCATTCGGCGATCCCATCTCCTGAGCGCGACCGTCGCTTCTGTCTCAGGTGTCGGCCCAAGAGCACGGCAACCAGATAAGAGAGGCCCATCAGCGCGTCGCAGCAATGCGGTTGGCCCGGGGGGCGGGCAGTTGCATGCGGCTGCCGTTGGGCAAGATCGCGGGGTCATGACTCAAACCAGCGACACAGTGAATCAAGCCTTTTTGAGGATCTACGCGGACTGCCAGGATGGCGATGAAGCCAGGAGGTTGGCCCAGGCCCTGGAGTTGGTGCTCTCCTTCTATGACCCCGTTGCGACAGCGGCGCCAGCGCGCTACTGGAAAATCCCCGAACTGTTCGGCTTCACGTATCGCCTTTCGTCATCTGTGCGCGACATCTGGGCGGATCTGCTTTCCGACCCCGACGATTGGCGGCAGGCTGTGGATGAGCACGAGCGATCGGCGGTCTGGAACCGTCTCGGCGACCGCAGATTCCTGATCGCAGAGGCACGGTGGGCGGAGTTGCAGACCCAAGCGCAGTAGGCCGTTTGGCGTCGACAAAGGGCCGAAAAGCCGGCATTGGCTTTCGGTCCTCAGCCAGTAGCCCACGCCATGGGCCGGCCCCGCGCATTCGTCAAGCCGCTCGCCATGCAGTAGATGCTGACCAGCCTCCGTACTACGCGAACAGCCTTTCGCTGAACACGGCGTGCGCAGCGCGGCCATGTCGGGGCCGTGCACGGTGAGGTCCCATTGCGGCTGCTCGCTCAGCAGGAAGGCCAGCGGCTGCGCGGAGTTCGGGGTGCTGCGCACACATCCCGCCGCCGGGTCAGCGCGGAGGTGACGGCGTTGGTGCCGTGCCTAGGCTCGGCGTACGGCGGAATTTGGGGAAGTTTTGGGGCCGGTTGAGGACGGCTCCGGGGTCGGCGGCCGACAGTGCAGGCACCAACCAAGGACGCCTGAACATGCAAGTCGCCACCTCACCCGTCGTCACGACGCCGGTCCCGCCCATGTACCGCGTGCTCGAACGCCGCCACTGCACGGTGATCCTTGTCACCGGTGCCGATGACGGCGGCATGCGCGCCACGCTGGCTTTCACGGCCGCATTCACCGCGGCCTCGATGGAGCAGCCCACGCTCGTCTTCCTGGCCGGCGACGGCGCGCACTGGGGCTATGAAGGCCGCGCGGACGGCGTGCGCATGAGCGGCTTTCCCGCACTCGCTGACTTGATCGAATCGTTCGTCGAGGCGGGTGGGCAGATCGGCCTGTGCCCGCCTTGCGATGGTGCGCGCAGCCTGCCGGCCGGGGGCTCGGCCCAGCCGCTCGCCCGGCTGCCCGGGGTTCGCCTGCAGGGCATGCCCTCGGTGCTCGCGCACTCTGCCGACGGCAGTGCGCTGACGTTCTGACGTCACCACCGCAAGAGGCGCTTCTCATGATCGAAGTCAATTGGCTGCTCTTCGTCGCCACATCGCTGGTGCTCATCGTCACGCCGGGGCAGGACATGATCCTCGTCATGTCGCGTTCCATCACCCAGGGCGCGGCGGCGGGCCTGGCCACGGCCACGGGGGTGTGTTCAGCGCTCATCGTCCACACCGTCGTTGCTGCACTGGGGCTTGGTGCGCTGGTCCGTGCCTCGGAGCCGCTGTACCTTGCGCTCCAGTTCGCCGGCGCGGCCTACCTGGCCTACTTGGGCCTGCAGTTGCTGCGCGCGCCCCAAGCGCCGCTCGCCATGGCCGGTGCGACGCCGAAGAGGCTGGCGCAGATGTTCTTTGACGGCGCGCTGTCCAACCTGTGCAACCCGAAGATCATCGTCTTCTACCTCGCGTTCCTGCCGCAGTTCGTGGCGCCGGGTGCCAGCCACGCCGGGTTGTCGCTGTTCGTGCTCGGGCTCGTGTTCGCCGTGCTCGCGTGGCTGGTCAAGGCACCGCTGGGGTGGGGTGCCGCGTCGCTCACCCAGTGGCTGCGTGCGCACCCGCAGTCGCTGGTGTGGCTGTTTCGCGTGAGCGGGCTTGTGCTGCTGGGTCTGGCGCTGCAGATGGTCGTGCAGCGGCCGCTGTGACGGGTGGCAAGCGGCCGGGGCTACGGCATCGCGCCGGCAGCCAGCGCTTCGGCGGCCACGTCGTCGAGCGTGCGGCCATGCCGCATCCACGCCTGCAACTGCTCCGGACCCAGCGCCGCTGCTGCGCTGGCCTCGGCGCGTTGCATGCTGCCCTCTTCGCCGGGCTCGAACTGCATGCCGCGGACGTCGTAACACTGCCGCGTGTAGCCCAGCAGTTGTGCCGCCGCCGGCCACCGCTGCTCGGCCACGGCCAGCGAGCAGAACTGCGGCCACATCGCGGGGGTGGCGAAGCGGTGGCCGGCGGCGAAGGCGCGCGGCAGCAAGGCCCGCGCCTCGTCGAGCTGGTTCAGGGCCAGCAGCGCCACGAGCAGTGGACTGATCACCCACGGCAGGTTGCCGTTGCGGCCGCTGCCGTCAGCATCGACACGTGCCAGCAGAACATGGCCGCGCTGCACGGCCTCGGCGTGCCGCGCCAGGCCACACAGCGCATTGAGCATGTCCGACTCAGCAGCGTCGACCGCGTCCTGGTCACCAAGCTGCCGCGCGAGCGTCGCTTCGGCTTCGCGCCCGGCCAGCAGGGCGGCCATGTCGTGGCGGATGCCTGCGGCACGGGTCAACGCGCCTTGCACCAAAAAGCGCTGGCGCAGCGGCAGGTCGGGTATCGCTGCCGCCTGGGCCCGCAGATCGGCGCAGGCCTGCTCGAGTTCGGGGCCTGCCCGCGAGATGCTTCGCACAAAGATGAGCTTGGCGATCAGCGACTGCCGCGGCTGCTGCAAGGGGGACCACAGCGCCACCGCACGCCGCGCAGCGGCCAGCGCACTGGTATCGCGGCGGATCGAACCGACCCGCGCACGCTCGGTCCACCAGGCGGCCTGCACGGGCGCAGGCAGCGCCAGGCCCGCCGCCTGTTCCATCAGGCTCTCCAGTGCCAGCAACCAGTTGCCTGACTCGTGGCGCCAGGCCGTGAAGGTGGTGATGGAGGTGACGCTGGTTGTCAACTGCGCCGCCGTGCCCAGATCATGTTCGCTTGCCCAGGCGATGGCCTCCCGCGCGTTCACCATCTCGGCGACGCACCTCGCTCTGGCCGTGGTGTCGCCCGGCGTGTAGCCTGCAAAGAGGGCCTGCAACGCGCCGGCGTGGCGCCGCCGTGCCGTGCCTTCTTCGTCCACTGGCGCTGTCGACTGCGCGAGCTGCTCGAGCGCGAAGGCCCGCATCGTTTCGAGCAGGCGGTAGCGCGGCGGATCTTCGTTGCCGACGACGACCAGCGAACGGTCGGCCAGCGCGGCCAGGCCGTCGATGACGTCCCAACGTGCGCCGCCGTCGTCGGTCATCAGCGCCACCGCGAGTTCGAGCGTGAAACCGCCCGCAAACACGCCCAGCGCGCGAAACAGCCGCTGCTCGGCGGTGCCGAGCAGGCGGTAGCTCCACTCAAGCGCGTTGTGCAGCGTGCGGTGGCGCGGCGCCGCGTCGCGGTGCCCGCGCGTCAGCAAGGCGAAGCGCTCGGCCAACGCATCGTGCACACCTTGCAGGCCGAGCAGCGGCACGCGCGCGGCCACCATCTCGAGTGCGAGCGGCAGGCCATCGAGCTGGGTGCAGATGGCGCGCAACAAGGGCAGCTGTGCCGGCGTGGCGACAAAACGGTGATCTGCAGCGACGATGCGTTCGACCAGCAGCGCCAGCGCATCCTGCCCGGGACCGGCGATGCTGCTCTCAGGCCCGGGCAATGCCAACGGCTCGAGCCGAAGTACCTGTTCGCCGGCCACAGCCAGCGGCACCTGGCTTGTCACGAGCAGCAAGGTGTCGCCCAGCGGGCGCAGCAGCGTGGCCAGCTCGGCGCAGGTCTGGACCAGATGCTCGGCGTTGTCCAGCACCAGCAGCAGCGCCTGGCCCTGCAAAGCGGCCACCAGCTGCGCAGCGCCTTCGTCGCTGCCGCTCAGCTGCAGTTCCAGGGCGCGCGCCACCGCGTCCGCCACCTGGCCGCCCTTCGTCAGGGCTGCGAGGTCAACCCACGCGATGCGCCTGGGCGAGCGCGCCGCAGCTGCGCGTGCCAGACTCGTCTTGCCCACGCCCGAACTGCCGACCAGCGTGACGCAGCCGCCGCCTCGCAGCAGCAAGGCTTCGACGCGGGCCAAATCCTCATCCCGACCGATCAGGCGAATGGCCGCGGCGAGGGTTGGCGGCGGCGATGCCGGTGATGGGGCCGGCGCAGTGGCCGCGTCCGCGTTGCGGACTGCGGCCGTGAAGCGATAGCCGCGCCCCGGCACCGTGGCGATGATCTCGCCGCCCAGCACCTTGCGCAGCTTGCTGATCTGCATCTGCAGATTCGCCTCTTCGACCACCAGGCCGGGCCAGACGCGATCGAGCAGCTCGTTCTTCGTCAGCAGGTGGTCGGGCTGTGCGGCCAGCACCACCAGCAGGTCGAGCGCGCGCCTGCCGAGCGCGACGGGCTCGCCGTCGACGAGCAGGCGGCGCTCTGCGGGCTGCAGTTCGAAGCGCTCCGCCGGGCCGAAGCGCAATGGTGCTGCCACAGGCGATGCGGCGGGTTCGGTGGGGGCCAAGGTTGGGGCGATCTGAAGGCGCATGCAGGACACACGAACGGCGCACGGGTCCCAGGGAGTGGGAGCTTAACCGCAAGGTCCCATTGCGCCCAGGCGCGCGACATGTCGACATCGGCTGCGCGCGCCGGCAGGCAGGAGGTCGAGGGCAGGGAACTGGAGCAGAGTGTCCATGGCCATGGCAGTGGCGGTGCAAAAGAGGGGCGACATTCGGTGTTCTTGTGATTTGAAAAAACAGCGTTGAAGTGCACTCGGGTGCGGCTTTAACGAAGTGAGGTCTGCATGCTGAATTTCCGCCATCTGTACTACTTCTGGGTCGTCACCAAAGAAGGCGGTTTCGCCCGCGCCGCGGAGCGGCTTGAAATGGCAGTGCAGACCATCAGCGCCCAGGTGCGCGAACTGGAGAAGGCGCTGGGCCATCAACTGCTCAAGCCCGCCGGGCGAGGCGTCGCTTTGACCGAGGCGGGCGAGGTCGCCTTCGCGCGCGCCGAGGCGGTCTTCCAGATCGGGCAAGCGATTGCCGAAGAAGTGCGTGAGGCGGCCAATCACAAGGTGGTGCGCCTGTCCGTCGGCTTCTCGGACGGCATCTCCAAGCTGGCGGCGCATGCGATGCTCGCGCCGATCCTGGCCACGCCGTCGCTGCGGCTGGTCTGCCACGAAGGGGAGGTGAAGCAGTTGCTGGCCGAACTGGCGATGCACCACCTGGATCTGGTGCTGGCCGGCCAGTCCGCCCCCAACAGCTCGAACTTGCGCTTGACGAGCGAACGCCTCGTGCAATCGCCGGTGGCCTGGTACGGGCCTGTCGCGCTGGTTCGAAAAGCCGAAGTGGCCGAGTTTCCGAAGTCACTCGGCCGGCTGCCGGTGCTCTTGCCCACCAGCCACTCGGCGCTGCGGTTCAGCCTGGATCGCTGGTTTGAAACCGAGGGCCTGCGGCCCCGGATCGTGGGCGAATTCGAAGACAGCGCACTGATGGCCGTCTTTGCAGCCCGCGGGCTGGGTGTGTTTCCGGTCAGCCAGCTCGGCGCCTCGGACCTGGCCCTGATGCACGGCTTGCGCTTGCTTGGCCACTCTCCTGGCGTGTCCGAGGAGATCCACGCGATCCGGTCGCGTCGCGGCCAACACCACCCGCTTGTCATGCAGTTGCTGGACAGCGCGCGCGGCTGACGGCGCCAGGTTCGGTTTTTCCGATCTTCGTGTCACTGATTTGCTGCTTTTTCTGGATGGCAATGCGCCCTATCTTCGGTTCACACCTGAACCAAAGGAGCGCTGTGATGCAGGTTTTATTCAAATCCCGTGACCCGCAAGCCGACGAACTGCGGGATGTGGCGCAACGCCGTGCGCGATTCGTGTTCCGTCGCCTCGGCTGGCTGGCACCAAAAGCCATCGTGCAGTTGTCGGATGTGAACGGCCCGCGCGGCGGCATCGACAAGCGCTGCCAGGTCGAAATCAGGAGCGGGGTCGCCGGCACCGTGGTGGTGGCATCCGTAGCGCATGACTGGCGTACCGCCCTGGACAACGCCTTGTCGCGCGCCTTGCGCTTTCTCGTGCGCCAGTGGCGACGCGGCAATGACAAGCGGGCGCTGCGCCCACGCGCCATTACGTTGAACCCCGCTGAAGAGCAGCACGGCTGAGAAGCTGTGAACGACGCCACGAAACCGTGAAGGAGAAAGCATGAAGTGCCCTGTCTGTCCTGAATCCACGCTGCTGATGAGCGACCGCCAAGGCATCGAGATCGATCATTGCCCCCACTGCCGGGGCGTCTGGCTCGATCGAGGCGAGCTCGACAAACTGATCGAGCGTTCGGTCCACGCGGCACCTGCCAGAAGCGCCGGGGTCGACCACGAGAGACAGCCGCGATTCGTCGACTCGGACCATTCGCATGGCCGAGGCCGCAGCCCCGCCCGAAGGAAGTCGTGGCTCAGCGACTTCTTCGACTGAGCGTCATGCCCTCTCACCCCCGGATGAACAACATGCGCTTCTATCGCCCTGACAGCCCGCAGGCGGCAGCCCGCATCGTGGCATTGACCGTCCTGGCAGACAGGGACATCGGCAGCTCCGAACTGGAACTGTTGGACCGCTGCACCCGCATGGACTGAGGACCTCCTTTTCGAGCTGAGGCAAGCTCCCGTTCGGGCTGAGCCTGTCGAAGCCTTCTTGCCTAACTCAACGACCGTTCCTGCCGCGCAGCGACGGACCCTTCGACAGGCTCAGGGCGAACGGTTGAGGGTGCTTTTGCGAGCGCTCTCAGGATGGGGTGCTCGCGCAGCGCTTGTCTGGTTTGCCCACGCGAATCCGTACGTTGAATCAAGGACCTTCCGCCAGCGGCGGGCCGCGTCCTTCGATTCACCGAACAGAGGATTCGAGATGCGTGGATTCATCGTCATGTTGCTGGTGGTCGCGGTCCTGGCCTTCTCGGGCTACGCCACCTTCGGTGAGACCGGGCCCATCGGCTGGCTCAACGCCGCGCAGGCGAGCCGTGACGGCAGCTATTCGCGCGCCATCAGCGCCATCGTCCTGCTGCTGGGGATCTGCCTCGTCGTCCTGGGCGTGCTGCAGGTGCTGACCTTCTTCCAGAACCTCTGGCGCGGCCGCAGTGGCCAGGCCGCGCCGCCTGCGGTGCCTGCTCCGGTCCGGATCGCCGTCGCGCCCGCGGCATTTCCTGCTGCTCCCGCCGCCGCGCCCATCGCGCCGAAACCAGCGCCCTCGGGATGGCGCGTGGGCTTGACGGTGTGGGCCGCCTGCATGGCGTTGACCTGGCTATGCGTCTTCGCCTGGTACGGCTGGGACTGGCACTTGCGCCGGGCCGACGTGGTGAGCACGTACGCCCCGTTGCAACTGAGCCGCGGCGTGGCGCCGGTGCACCCGGAGAGCGGCAGCCACCTTGCGCTTCAAGGGGGGCTGCTGTGGGATCACGCGTTGACGCGCCACTCCACCAAAAGCGGCGGCGCGGTCCAGGCGATCTTCGTGCCGGTGGCCGCCGTCGACTGGCACCAGGGCGACCCGGTGCACTTCGTCGCGCAATTCGACAGCACCCAGCAGCTCTACGACTTTCAGCGCAACTCCGGCGCCACAGACGTCACCAGCGCCACCGTGTTGGTGCGTGTCAACGGCGCAGTTCCCGCCGCGACGCTGCCCGTCTTCGAGCGCAATGGCTTGCCGGTCGCCGACAACGCGGTGCTGGTGACCGCGGTCGCGTCGCAAGCCGGCCGGCCGACCGAAGCCGACCCGGCCTTCAACTGGACCTACGCGAACCTGGTCGGCGGCATCGTCTCGGGCTGCCTGACCTTCCCGCTCCTTGCCGCGGTGCTGGGCCTGAAGCGGGAAGCGTGGATGGAACGCCGACGCGCGGCGCGAGCGGCACGCAAGCCGAGCTGAGCCGCCTTCGATGCGCAAGGCCCCGGGCACGGCAGTGACATGCCGGCGCATCGCGCCTTCACGCAAGGCGTGGCTGATATGGGCAAAAACCCACTCGGTCAACCCGGCAGCGTGCCCGGTGCTGTGAAGCTTGGCTTCACAAAGCGCACCGGGTCCAGGGTGATTTCGGCCGGCAGGGCTTGTGTCTCACCTGTGCGAAGGAACGCCTGAACCTTGGCCGCCATCTCCGGCCGGCTGCGCAGTAGCGCGAAGGTGCCGTTGTGCTGCGCGCGGTGCACGATCACCGTGCGGCTGTTGGGGAAAAAGGGGCCCATCGCCAGCGTGTTCTCGATCGGGGTGGAAACGTCCCAATCTCCTTGTACGAAGAGCACGGGCGTGGTGTCCAGCACCGGGTGGCGGAAGGCGTCCCCAGGGTCCGGTGTGGCCCATTCGCCCTTGGTGGCCAGGTAGGCCGCGAAATTCCAGGCGCCGATGATGGGCAGGGCCGGGTCGCTCCACAGCAGGTGCTTGCGCTCGGTGCTCATGTCCAGCCCGATGTTGATCAGCGGATTGATGAGCGAGCGCTCGCCGGCCTGCCGCCACGCCAGGGCCTCGCGCGCCCACCCTTCGTGCCGACCGTGGAAGGCCGAGATGACGAACTCCGGGAAGCCGCTGGCATCGCCCGCGCGGTTCACCAGCGCCTGTTGGTAGTCGCCCCGGCCCAGCGTGATGGCTTGTGGCTTGCCGCCTTCGGTGCTCACGTTCACCACCACCGTCTGCCCCGGTGCAAAGCGCTGTGCCAGCGTTGCCTGGATGGCGGCGATCAAGCCGCCTCGCGGCAGGTAAGGCTTCAGGGCCGGGTCTTCGTCGGCCTCCAGCGCGATGCGCTGCATGGCGGCGAACACCTGAGAAGGCATGTCATAACCGTGGTCCAGAGGCTCGGCGGCAGAGATCAGCGCGCGCGCCGCCAGGCTCGGGTGCCGCTTCATCACCGCAAAGGCCCACTGCGAGCCGAAGCTGGCCGCCACCAGGCTGATCTGCTGGTAGCCCAGTGCCCGGCGCAGGTCGTTCACGTCATCGGCCATCTGCGTGATGCTGTAGCCCGAAAGGTCGGCCTGCGGAAAAGCCGCTTGCGCACCGCGGGCCAGCGCCCGCGTGCCTTCGATGTCCCGCTCGATGGTCGAGGGCTGGTCTAGCGGCTCCGGCGGCGTGCGCAGGTTCATCAACTCGCCGCGCAGCGTGTAGCCGCGCTGCTCGATCACCACCAGATCGGCCACCTCCGCATAGGCCTGCCAGGCCTTCACTCGCCGCTTCGCCGCGTCATCATGGTCCAGCACGATGTCCAGCATCGTGATGCCCGGCCCGCCCGCCAGCAGGAAGATGGGCGGCGCCTGCGTCGGCCTCACGGCCTTCACCCGCGCGAAGCCGATGGCGATCAGCCGTGAGTCGGGCTTGTCGCGGTTCTCCGGCACGTGCAGCGTGCCAATCTCGTAAGGCATGGTCGAGCCATCGCTGGCTGTCGCCACGCCAGCGCTGACCACGATCTCGCCCGCGTGGCGCGCAGGATCTTCAGGCGCAGCCGAAGCTGCGCAGACCAGCGTCGGCAAGACCGGGGCAACAAGGAACGCGAACCGACGAACGAGTGAAGCCTGGGGCATGAACCAACCTCCTGAAAGGGCTTGCGCAAGGCAGCACGGGCCATCACCGTGGCGTTGCGGTGGCAATGCCGGAGTTACCTGCTCTCCGGATTCTTCCAGCGTGACGACAATGCCATGTCGCTGCCGATGACGCGGCCGTAGTACTCGTAGACATTGTGTTTGCCCGGGTCCTTGTCGGTGCTTCGATAGTCGGTCCAGACGACCAGGAATGTGTTCTTGGCGGCAGCAACGTCCGGCCGGTACTGCGCCAGTTTTGCCGTCGTCAACGGGAAGGCGGTTTGACGCAGCTTGCCACTGCTGTTCACGAACTGGCCATAGACGCCGTCGGACACATCGCCGATGGCGGAATTGTCGAAGGCCACGAGGAACACGTCCTGCGGCTTCAGGTAGGCAACCGAAGCCCGTCCCCGGTCTCCGCCCAGTTCCGGGCCGATGGGCGTCGGCCCGCGCAGCAAGCCACCATTCGGATCGATCGTGTGGCTGAACAGGCGCGTCGTGCCGTCTGCCATCTCGGTTTCCCACACCACGAGGTGCGTGCCGTCCGTGCTGTTCGCCGCGAGCACTGGCCGGCGCTCGTTGTTCCCGGTGCCGGCAATGAGGAAGTTCTTTCCCAGCATGCCGCCGTCGGACGAGATGAGCTGGCCGTAGATGTCACCCTTGGTCGCAGTTTGGCGCTGATCTTCCCAGACGACCAGGAAACGGTCGTTGACCAGATCGCAGTCGACGTCCTGCTTGAACTGGTTCTTCGAATCGGACGCAATCAGGAAGTTGCTGCCTTGCAGGCTGCTGCCGTCGCCTGCGACGAACTGCCCGTAAACGTCGGAGCTTCCGTTCTCGTAGTCGTATTTGGGTCCTCGTGACCAGGTGACCAGGAAGCTATCACGGCCAGGGCAATAGGCGACTGCCGGCCGTTGGTCGTACAGGTCCGAAACGGAAATGTGGAATTCCTCGTGGCCGACTGCACCGTTGGGCTTCGCGCTCAGCCCGACGATTTCCGCCTTGCTCCCGTCATAGGACTTGCGGCCCCACACGATCAAGAACCGCTCCGTCCTGGCGCCATAGGCCAGCACCGGCTTGGTCATCTTGCCCGTCTGCGTGGACAAGCGGAAATCGCGCCCCACTGGCGAGCCGTCCGACCTCAGCGCCCGGCCATAGATGTTCGGGCCACTCGTCGCCTCGTTGCTGCTGTAGACCATGAGGTACTGATCGAGACCCTCTGCAAACCCCAGCGAGGCCTTCACTTCATACGGGTCGCTTGACTCGGCGTGTGCCGGAGAAAACCCGGCCAGACACGCGAGCTGCAAAAACACGAAAAACAGATTGCGAGAAAGACCGCGGAGCGACAACAACTTGTTCATGGAATCCTGAAATTGAAACTGGACTTCGGGCGTCTTGCCGAATTCGTTACTTGGACTGCACTTGCCTTGCCGCCTGGGCTCGCTGAACGTATTGCTGGTACGCCGGCAGCGCGATGGCAGCCAAGATGCCGATCAGGATCACCACCCCGAAGATGCCGAACGCCGCAACCTTGACGCCGGTGGTGTTCGGCGGCGGCGGCGCGCCATAGGCGTTCGCACCAGGGCTGCCAGCCTTGAAGATCCAGATCAGTCCCACCAGCGGGATGATCGCCAGCAGCGACATCCAGCCGGACCAGCCCATGTCGTGCGAACGCCGGATCAGGACCAATGCGGAAAACACAAAATACGGAATCATCATCAGCATGATGAGGAAACCAAGCAGCATGGTGGCAGCGTTGGTACGGAACATGGCCGCCGGTATCGTGAAGGCGACGGTCAGCACCATGTAGATCAAATACGCCACTGCGCCATACGCCAGAAAACGCAGCCGCCCCAAGCGACCACGCCACGCCCAAATCTTCATCTCCTGGAAGGCACCGTGATAGGCGTTGTCGACGTCGGCCACCTCGGCCTGTGGCGCGGTGTACGGATTGCTGATTGCCATGCAGAAACTCCCTCTGTGTTTTGTCCAAATTATGGTGCTGCCGAAGGATGATCGTCCTTCGGCGAAAACCTGCTGAGTCGCGCCCAGCGGTTGACGAACTAAACAGCTTCCTCAGACGCTGCGCACGCCCTTGCAAGCCGGGTAGGCTTCACACCCCCAAAACTCCCGCCCCGCATTCACCCCCTTGCGCGCGGTGCGCCTGAGCATCGGCTTTGTGCAGACGGGGCAGGGCGGTGTGGCAGGCAACTGTTGCGGCTGCGATTGAGGCGTCGGCGATGCGAGGCCGCGAGCACCCGGCGCCCCACGCCCCGCACATGCCTCCTTCCGCGCCCGCTCCACCTGCCGAATCAAGCCTTGCAGCTGCAGCCCGTCGACCAGCCGAACATTCCGCCCTTCGGCAAATGCCTCCGCCTCGCGGCTGAAGTGGCCGGACGTGACGACGAAGCCGCCGGCGGCGCCCTGGGCGGCCATCACGCCGTAGAGCTCGCGCACCACGTCCACGCCGACCTTGTAGGCTTTCCATTGCTTGCACTGCACCAGGTGCTTCTCGCCGCTGCGGCGCAGCACCAGGTCCACGCCGCCGTCCGGGCCGCCGCGGCCGGTTTCCTGCACGTTGAAGCCTTGCAGGCGGAAGGCTTCGCCGACCAGGCGTTCGAACTGCTGCCAGCTCATGCCGTCTAGCGCACTGGCGGCTTTGCTGGTGGTGACCAGGCTGACGAGCTGGCGGCGTTCGCGTTGGCGCCAGGCTGAGGCGGCTGCCCCGATGAGGCACAGGAACGGCAGCAGGTATTGGCCGACCATGGCCAGCGTTCGCCACAAAGTGCCCGTGACCACATGGCCGATGTCGCCCGGCCTGAGCGGGGCGGCGGCTGCAGGGCCGGGCTGCGCCAGCGTGTGCAGCACGAGGTAGAAGCCCAGCGCAGCGGCCACGCCGGCCCACCAGGGCATCAACGAAATGAGTTCGACCCAGGCGTTTGCCGCGCTGGATTGCTTGCCTTTTCTCCGGCCCATGCCAAGCGACCTTTCCCAAAGACTGCGTGTGGTTCGGGTCGATTCTTGACGGGGGCGGCCTGCGGCCCACTGTGACTTATGCACGCTGGCCGGCGTGGTCCGGTCAGGTGTGACATTGTTGGCAACTGGTGCGAGGCGGCGCGCTGACCTGGTGCGGCTTTGCGGCAGCGCACGCCTTGCCTCGCGGGCTGCTGGCGGCTTCATTAACATGGCCGGCCGCGCGACAGCGCGGCTGCAGCGCATGACTCGTCGTCGGTGCGTCCACGGCTGCCCAGCTTTTCAACACTGACCTGACCGACCCCAGGAGCGGCCACCATGATTGACTCGATCACCCACGAACTGGTGTTGCAGCAGTACCCCGTGTTGCGCGAAACCTCCAGCGACATGCTGGACGTGCTGATGGCCAGCGCCACGCGCATGAGCGTGCCGGCCGGCGCGATGATGTTCGACGAGAACCAGCCCTGCATGGGCTTTGCGCTGCTGCTCTCGGGCAGCGCGAGGGTGGTGAAGGCGGCACCCAATGGGCGCGAGCTGCACCTCTACGACGTGACGCCGGGCGAGGCCTGCATCCTCACCAGCAGCTGCCTGCTGGGCCGCTCGGCCTACCGGGCGCGTTGCACGGTGCTGCAGCCGGCCGAGCTGGTGGTGCTGCCGCCGGCCACCTTCAAGCTGCTGTTCTCGGCCAGCGAGGCCTTCCGCGAGTACGTGTTCAGCCGCTACTCCGAGCGCATCTCAGACTTGCTGCAGCTGGTCTCGGCCGTGGCCTTCCAGAAGCTGGACCAGCGCCTGGCGGCCTGGCTGGCCGCGCGGCCCAGCCCCATCCACATCACGCACCAGGCGCTGGCCGACGACCTGGGCAGCCTGCGCGAGATCGTCAGCCGCGTGCTGAAGAACTTCGCCGAGCAGGGCTGGGTGGAACTGGGCCGGCAGCAGATCGACGTGCTGGACACCAACGCGCTGCGCCAGCTCTCGACATCCTGAAGGCTGCGGATGCTCCCGAACGCCTCTGTAACCTTCCTCACAGACATCGCGGCGCGCAGTCCGGACACTGGCCTCCTCGCACAACCCATCAGGAGCTTGCCATGTCTCTTCGCATCAACGACACCGCCCCCAACTTCAGCGCGCTGACGACCCAGGGCGTCATCGACTTCCACCAGTGGATCGGCGACAGCTGGGCCATCCTGTTTTCGCACCCCAAGGACTTCACGCCGGTCTGCACCACCGAGCTGGGCTACATGGCCAAGATCGAGCCGGAATTCACCAAGCGCAACGCCAAGCTGATCGGCCTGAGCGCCGACACGGTGGACCGCCATGGCGAATGGGCCAAGGACATCGAGGAAACCCAGGGTGCCGCGGTCAAGTACCCGATGATTGGCGACAGTGACCTGGCGGTGGCCAAGCTCTACAACATGCTGCCGGCCGACGAAGTGGGCGCCGACGGCCGCACCGCGGCCAACAACGCCACCGTGCGTTCGGTCTTCATCATCGGCCCGGACAAGAAGATCAAGCTGATGCTGACCTACCCGATGACGACGGGCCGCAACTTCGACGAGATCCTGCGCGTGCTGGACTCGATGCAGCTCACCGCAAAGCACAAGGTCGCCACGCCGGTGAACTGGCAGCATGGCGACGACGTGATCATCACGCCGGCCGTCTCGAACGAAGACGCCGAGAAAGCCTTCCCAGGCTTCAAGACCATCAAGCCCTACCTGCGCACGACGCCGCAGCCGAAGTAAGGCCGGTTGCGGCCGGGTGGCTTCGGTGGGCGAGGCCTTGGGTTTGGGCCGGCCTAAACTCGCCCGATGATCAACGCCAAACCGCGTGGCGGCGCCTCCGCCGCGCCCAAGCCCAGCCCCGGGCAGTGCGCCCACGTGACAGCCGTGGCCTGCCACCGCGTGAGCACCTTGACCATGCGCGACGACGCGGTGGTCGTCGTCAAGCAGGGTCGCAAGACGCTGCTGGCGGCCGGCGCCGAGAGCGTGGTGGCCGAGCGCGGCGACGGCATGCTGGTGGCGCGCGGCACGCATTGGGACGTGATCAACGACCCCGCGGGACATGGCCGCTACGAATCGCTGGCGCTGTTCTTCGGCGACGAGCTGGTGCGCGAGCACCAGGCCCAGGCCACGCCGGCCGGCGCTGCGGTGCCGGCCGCGCAACTGCTGGTGGTGGACGAGGAGCTGCGGGAGGCGATGCAGCGCGCAGCCTCGTTCCTGCAGGCCAAGGCGGTGTCGGTCGCGGTGCAGCGGCACCGGCTGCTGGAGGTCCTGCTGCTGCTGGCCGAGCGCGGCCATCATTTCAGCGCGGTCGACGAACTGGGCTGGGACGAGCGGGTGCGCCGGCTGGTGGCGCAGCGCCCGCATGCCGACTGGAGCGTGGAAGCGGTGGCCTCGGCCTTTCACATGAGCGCTTCGACGCTGCGCCGCCGCCTCAGCGAAGCCGAAGGCGACCCTTCTCTTGCGGCGCTGGTGCGCGAGGTGCGGCTGGAAACCGCGCTGGGCCTGCTGCAGACCACCAAGCTGCCGATCGGCGAGATTGCGCAACGCTGCGGCTGGGAGTCGCACAGCCGTTTCTCGGCCAACTTCCAGGAACGCTGGGGCTTCGTGCCTTCGGTGCTGCGCGCCGGCATGACGCAAAGCGCGCAACGAATGACGCAGGGCGGCTAACGCGCCAAGCCCCTGCGCGGGGACCATGCAGGCATTGCAAACGAACTGGCGCGGTGCCGTGAAACATCCCCATCAACTCACCTTCGCCCCGCCATCACCGTGGCCGAAGCCCAGGCGTTTGAGGGCTGCGACGGTGGCAACCGCTCGCCCGCACTGAACTGGCGCGGCGCGCCGGCCGGCACGCAGAGCTTTGCCGTCACCGTCTATGACCCGGACGCGCCCACCGGTTCCGGCTGGTACATCTTCACCGTGCACGCACTGGGCGTGCCCAGGCTGGCGCTGCCGGCCGACGCGTCTTCCGCCATGGTCGGCTACATGATCCAGGCCAACCGGCTGGGCAGCGCCACGCTGGAGGCGACCTACGGGCGCTGAACTGTTGTTCGCCGCCCAGGCCGCTGGCGGTTCTCGATCAAGCCACCTTTTTGATCGACACGCCACTGGCAGCGAGCGCCTTGAGCACGCGCGCCGGCGTGTTGGCCGGCACCAGCAGCTGGCTGATGTCGGCCAGCGGCGCGACCAGGAACGGTGATGCGGCCATCAGCTTTTCGCTGGAGGCCAGCACCACGGTTTCGGCCGCGCGGGCATGCAGTGCGCGCTTGACGGCGGCTTCCTCGTCATCGCCGGTGCTCAGGCCGGTCTCGGGGTGCACGCCGGTCACGCCCATGAAATAGAGGTCGGCCCGCAGCCGGGACGCGGCCTCGATCACCGTGGCGCCCACGTTCACGCCCGAGTGGCGGAACAGCCTGCCGCCCAGCATCAGGATATCCACCAGCGGCTGCTTCGCGGCTTCCAGCGCCACGGCCGGGCTGTGCGTGACGAGGGTGGCGCGCAGCGTGGGCGGCAGGTGGCGGGCGAGCTGCAGCGCGGTGGTGCCGCCGTCGAGGATCACCAGCTGGCCGGGCTGGATCAGCGCGGCGCCGGCCTTGCCCAGCGCCACCTTGTCGTCCGGCGACAGCGCGGCGCGCGCCTGCAGGTCGCCCATCGCGGGCGAGGCCGGCAGCGCGCCGCCGTGCACCCGCTGCAGCTGGCCGGCCTGGGCCAGCTCGCGCAGGTCGCGGCGGATGGTGTCTTCCGAGGTGCCGAGCTCGGCTGCCAGGTCCTTGGCGACCAGATGGCCGTCGGCCGCGAGGCGGGCCAGCAGCAGCTGCTTGCGGTGCGTGGTGAGCATGTGGGCGGGATTCTGCAGGGGCTTGCGAGCATTCGGATGTTTGCATGATACTGAACGAAATTGCACGAATCGAGAAAGGCCCGAATGAACCCGATGCTCTCCGCCACCAGCCGCCCGCCCGACAGCGCGCAGGTCCGCATCGTCGAACAGCGCGTGCTGGCCGACGACTGGTTCGTGCTGAAGAAAACCAGCTTCGAATACCGCCGGCGCGACGGCAGCACCCAGCTGCTGAACCGCGAGACCTATGACCGCGGCAACGGCGCGGCGCTGCTGCTGTTCAACGCCGAGCGCGGCACCGTGGTGCTCACGCGCCAGTTCCGCTTCCCGGCCTATGTGAACGGCTGCGCCGACGGCCTGCTGGTCGAGGCTTGCGCCGGCCTGCTGGACGGCGAGGACGCCGAAGCCTGCATCCGCCGCGAGGCGCAGGAGGAAACCGGCTTTGCGGTGCGCGCGCCGCGCAAGGTCTTCGAGGCCTACATGAGCCCGGGCTCGGTGACCGAGAAGCTGCACTTTTTCGTCGCCGAATACGAGGACGCCGACCGCATCTCCAACGGCGGCGGTGACGTGGCCGAAGGCGAGGACATCGAGGTGCAGGAATGGCCGCTGGCCGATGCGCTGCAGGCGATGGCCGACGGCCGCATCCAGGACGGCAAGACCATCATGCTGCTGCAGCATGTGGCGCTGGCCGGGCTGCTGCGATGAGCCAGGCCCGGAACGCCGCGGCGGCCGGACGTGATCGCGATGAATGGCATCATCGAGGCCGACCTCCATGGCAACACCAATTCCACCCACGCCTTCCACTGCCAAGGGCGGCAGCATCTCCTGCATCGTGCCGATGACGCCGCACGTGGACCACACCGAGCACGACGTGCAGGTGGTTGTCACGCGCGCTGGCCGGCCCGCCCGGCAAGCACATGCCGCACCTGCTGGAGGAGGCGCTGGCCTGGCATGTGCGCTAACTGCGCAGCGGCAACATGGGGGCGCAAGCCTGAAGCGATGATCGTCCGCCCCCGGCCGCACTGGCTGCGCCTCTTGTTCGTGCGGCGCGGCTCGCTGCTGCGGCTCATCCTGCCGCAGCAGCTCTTCACCGTCGGCCTGGCCTGCCTGGTGGTGCTGGCACACGGCCAGCTGTTCCACTGGAAGGTGACGCTGACGGCCAGCCCGTTTTCGCTGATGGGCGTGTCGCTGGCCATCTTCCTGGGCTTTCGCATCAACGCCAGCTACGACCGCTACTGGGAAGGCCGCAAGCTGTGGGGCGCGCTGCTGGTGGACTCACGCAACCTGGCGCGCCAGGCCCTCACGCTGACGGCGCCCGGCACCGAGGTGCGACCCTTCGTGCTCGGCCTGGCGGCGTTCTCGGCCGCCACGCGCAACCAGCTGCGCGACCAGGCACCGGAAACCGGTCTGGCCGGGCTGCTGCCGGCGGAGGTCCTGGCGCAGGTCACGCAGCGGCGTTGCGTGCCGGTGGCCATCGCGCTGTGGCTGGGCGGGCTGATGCGCGAGTGGCGCGTGCAGGACCGCCTGGGTCCGCAGCTGGCCGAGCGCATGGAGCAGTCGCTGGACCAGCTGATGGCAGCACTCGGCGGCTGCGAGCGCATTGCCAACACGCCGCTGCCTTTCACCTACTCGGTGATCCTGCACCGCAGCGTGTACGGCTACTGCATGCTGCTGCCGTTTGGCCTGGTCGACACCATCGGCTGGATGACGCCGCTGGTGGTGGCCTTCGTCTCGTACACCTTCTTCGCGCTGGAGGCGCTGAGCGACGAGATCGAGCAGCCTTTTGGCCTGATGCCCAATGACCTGGCGCTGGACGCGATGGCCGCCGGCATCGAAGGCAGCCTGCGCGAGATGCTGGGCGAAGCCCACCCGCCGCTGCCCGTGCCGGACGCCAACTACCAGCTGCGCTGAGCCTGGATCCGGCGCGAGCCGAAGCCTGGCCGTGTCGACATCGTTCAAGACGCCGCTGTTTTCCAAGGCATGGATGGCTTGCTCGCGCGGCGCCCGGGCTGAGAGGCTGAGAGGCCTTGGCTTCTCAGGGCTTGGCGGGCAGCACCAGCACGGCCGGCAGCGGCGTCAGCGGGCCGTGGGTGGCCCAGCCGGCGGCCAGTGAGCCGGCTTGCACGGCCTGCAGCCTGGCGTCGGTCAACGGATGGCTGCGCAGCAGGGTCAGCGGCGCGGCATCGGCCTCGGCGCTGTCATGCAGCCGGTCGAACAAAGCCTTCACGCCTGCGGTGTGCCCGTACAGCCCGGCCACGGCCTTCAGCGCGTCGGCATCGGCCTGCGCCTCCTGCTCGCGGTTGTAGCCCAGCATCACCACGCCGGCCGTCTGGCCCAGCATGGCCTGCACGGCACGGGCGCCGGCGTCGGATGACAGCAGGCTCAGCAGCAAGGCCATCGACAAGCCCTGGCCCAGGTTGGCCGCCACGTGGCGGTGCTGCACATGGGCGATCTCGTGGGCCAGCAGCGCGGCCAGCTCGTCTTCGCTGCGCAACTGCCGCAGCAGCCCCTCGTGCACGCGGATCCGGCCGCCCAACGTGGCATAGGCGTTGACCAGCTCGCTGGCGTCGCTGCGCACCTGCAGCGGCATGCCCGCCGGCAGGCCCATCTGCCTTGCCACCCGCTCGGCCAAGGCTTGCAGCGCGGCGGAGCGTGCGGCCCGGCCAGTGTCTTTTTCGGGTGGCTCGGGCAAGCGGTCTGCCAAGGCCAGCTCGGCCAAAAACGGCACATGCGGCGCCAGCCAGCGCGAGGCCCAGCCCAGCAGCAGCACCACCAGCACCAGCGCGGCGAGGCTGGCGCCGACCACCCAGGCGAACTCGCGCAGCGGGTGCTCGGCGCTGCTGTTGATGCCTTCGGCGGGCAGCCGGTTCTCCAGCGTGGGGCCGGCAGGGCGCGGTGGTTCCGAAGACTCGGTCATCGGCAGCTCACTCGGCGCGCGTGTCCAGCGCCGTGCCGTAGGCCATCACTTCCATCGCCGGGGTCTGCTTGCCGGCCACGCGCGTGGTGTGGAAGCGCACGCCAATGACCAGCGTGCAACCGGCGTCACGGGCTTGCTGCTTCATGCGCAGCAAGGCTTCGCGCCGCCCGCGTTTCAGCAGCGACTCGTAGCCGCGCATGCGCCCACCCACCAGGTTGCGAAAGCCGGCCACGAAGGTCTTGAAATGGTCGGACGAAACGACCACGCCACCGCTCACAAGCTGCGAGCCATGGGCCTTGACGCCTACCGGCACGAAGCGCGTGTTCAGCGCGATCACGCCTTGCAGCGCGCGCTCGCGTTCCCGGATCGACGCATAGTGGCGTTGCTCCAGCGCCCTGCCAACGAGGTAGCCGATCACGATCAGCACGATCGGCAGCCCCAGGTTGAGGATGAGGTCGAGCGGCATGGGCTCAGATCCGTTCGATCTTCACCGCCGAGCCGTAGGCCAGGATCTCGGCCGCGCCGGTGGTGATGGCGGTGGTGACGAAGCGCACGTTCAGCACCGCGTTGGCGCCCATGCTTCGGGCTTCGTCGGTCATGCGCTTGATGGCCTCTTCCCGCGCTTCCTGCATCAGCTCGGTGTAACCCTTCAGCTCCCCGCCCACGATGTTCTTCAGCCCCGCCATCAGGTCCCGGCCCGCGTGCTTGGCCCGCACCGTGCTGCCCTGCGCCAGCCCCAGGTGGGCGACCACACGGTGCCCTGGCGCCATTTCCAGATTGCTGACCAACATCCGACTTCTCCCTCTTTGCTGCTGATGTGTTTGGATTGGAATCGGCGCCATCATTCCACATCCCGGATGACGCTGGCCTCCTGGCCCGGCGGCGTTGGGTTCCGGGGGATGGCGTCTTGGGTGGGGCGGGGGCAGGCCTGCGTGCCGTTGCGCTTCTAGGCTTGGTCCGCGTCGGTCAACCCCAGGAAGTGATCCAGCATGTGGAAGTGGTCGTCGTGGAACTGGTCTTCCATTGAGATGAGGTCGGCGATGGGGACCCAGGCGACGGATTGGGCGTCATCGTCGGCGCAGACTTCGGGCAGCTCTCGGTCGCCGAGGTCGAAGTGGTGGGCGTGGGTGATCGTGCGGCCGCGCTGGCTGCGGTCGGGGTGGTCGAAGACGGCGCTGGCTTTCAGGGCTTGCTGCATCGTGGTGTCCAGCAGGTGCAGGTGCGTCTCTTCGGTGAGTTCGCGCAGCGTGGACTGATAGGCGGTTTCGCGTTGTTCGATGAAGCCGCCGGGCACGGCCAGCAGGCCGACGCCGGGCGGGTGGGCGCGGCGGATCAGCAGCACGTGGTCAGCGCACTGGACCACGGCGTCCACCGTGACGAAGACCGGCGGGTACGGGGCCTTGGACCAGGCCTCGTGGTAGCGCTTCAGCGCGGTCCATTCGCCGGCCAACGCGGCGAAAAACGGCAACGCCGTCCAGCTGCGCAGGAAGGCCAGCGTGCTGGCGGGCAGCACGGCGGTGAGCGCGCCGAGTGCGGCGTTCCGGTCGGCGTCGCTGGCGCTGTCGGCGCTGGCGAAGAAGGCGTCGCGCACCTGCTTGGCGTCCGGCGTGCCGGGCGCGCGCTCGGCGGCAATCAGCTGCCAGGGCTCGAAGCGGCGCAGGTAGCTGCTGGTGGCGTCCTTGAAGTGGCCGATCAGTGCGATGGACGGTGACTTGCGGTCCTCTGCGGTTGCCAGCAGCCTGGCCACACCGGCCTTGACTGCGGCGACCCAGCGCGTCTCGTCATAGAAGTCGCGCAGCGGCAGGAACTGGATGCGCGCGGCATCCGCCTCGCCCACCGCCAGGCGGATCAGCTCGGCGCGCTCCTCCCAGGTGAATGGGTTCTTGGGCGTGCGCGCCTGGAAGCTGGAGCCGAGCACGACGATGACTTGCGGCGCGGTGGCCAGCGCCTGGCGCAGCAGCGCGAGGTGGCCGTTGTGCAGCGGCTGGAAGCGGCCGATGAAGAGCGCGGCGTCGTGTGTGGCGGCGGGGGATTCGGGTTGGGTTCGCATGAGGTCAATCAGGATGATGAGCGGCGATGGGCATGCGGTGGCCGCTCCCAAAAGCCTGGGCGCGCAGGCGGATGATGGGCGGTGCCTGGCGGCGCTTGTACTCGTTGCGCCAGACCATGCGGCGGATGCGGGCGACCAGTGTCTGGCCTTCGGGCTGCTGCAGCATCGAGGCGACCACGGCACTGGCCCGTGCGTGTTCTTCAGGCGCGAGCCGCTCGCCTTCGATCATCAGCTTCAGGACCTTGTCCAGCAGCGGGTAGGGCGGCAGGCTGTCGCTGTCCTGCTGGCCGGGCGCGAGTTCGGCAGAGGGCGGTTTGTCGATGATGGCCTGCGGGATCAGCGCGCGGCCGGCGGCTTCGTTGAGGTGCCGCGCCAGCGCGAAGACTTCGGTCTTGTAGAGGTCGCCGATCAGGCCCAGGCCGCCGTTGGTGTCGCCATACAGCGTGCAGTAGCCAACGGCGATCTCGGACTTGTTGCCGGTCGTCAGCAGCAGCTGGCCGAACTGGTTCGAGTGCGCCATCAGCACCGTGCCGCGGATGCGCGCTTGCAGGTTCTCCAGCGCCAGGCCTTGCAAGGGCTGGCCTGTGCTGGCCTCGAACTGCGCGGCGTGCTGGTCCACGGTTGCTTGAATGGGATGCGTGAGCAGCTTCAGGCCCAGGTTCGCGCACAGCGTGGCCGAATCGGCCACCGAACCGGTGGATGAATGCCGCGATGGCATCGTGATCGCCAGCACGTTCTCCTGTCCCAGCGCTTCGGCGGCGAGCGCCAGCGTGACGGCACTGTCGATGCCGCCGGACGCGCCGACGATGGCCTGGCGGAAGCCGCAGCGGCGCGCGTAGTCCCGCAGGCCGAGCACGATTTGCGCGCGGTGGAAGGCGGGCGCGGAGAGAGCCTCGGCAACGGGTGGCAGCGCGCCGCCATCGGCCGCGCAGAAACGGCCCTGGTCGAAGCCGAGCGTGCAGAGGTCCTCGGCGAAACGGCGGGCCTCGAAACAGACGCCGCGCTGCGGCTCGGCGCAAAACGAAGCGCCGTCGTAGACCAGCTCGTCATGTCCGCCGACCTGGTTCACATAGACCAGCGGCAGGCCGTGGCGCTGCGCCGCGGCGGCGACCACGGCGTGGCGGCGCTGGCGTTGCCCCAGGTCCGAGGGGCTGGCATTGATGGCCACCACCAGGTCCGGCGCCGCCTCGCGCATGCGGGCAAACGGGTTGACCGCGTAGGCCTGGCCCTCGTCGTTCCAGCCGTCTTCGCAGATCAGGAAACCGACGCGTGCGTCGCCCACGTGCAGCACCGGCGCGGCGTCCGGCCCGGGCTCGAAGTGGCGCCTGTCGTCGAAGATGCCGTAGGTCGGCAGCAATTGCTTGGCATAGCGCAGCAGCACCTCGCCGTTGCGCAGCACCAGCAGCTGGTTGTGCAAAGGCTTGCCAGTGCCAGACCGTGGAACAGGTGCCCCAATGACCCAGGCCAACTGCGGCAACTCGCGCGAGGCCTGGCGCAGCGCTTCGAGGCCGTCGGCCACCTGCTGCAGGAAGGCCGGCTCGGCCAGCAGGTCGCCGGGGAAATAGCCGGTGAGCGACAGCTCGGGGAAGACCACCAGCTGCGCACCTTCGTCCCGGGCCTGGCGGGCGGCGCGGCGCATCGCGGCGACGTTGCCTTCGATGTCGCCCAGCGTCGGGTTCAGCTGGGCCAGCGTGAGCGTGAGCATCATCCGCGCACCTCGGGCGTGATGTGGAAGACCTGGCGCAGGTAGGCGAGGAAGGTCTCGTCGTCGCACAGCGTCTTGCCCGGTGAGTCCGACAGCTTGGCCACCGGCTGGCCGTTGGCCGCGGTCAGCTTCATCACGATGTTGATTGGCGTGAGGCCCACGTCGTTGGTCAGGTGCGTGCCGATGCCAAAGCCCAGCTGCGTGCGGTCCGCGAAATGCCGGTAGAGCGCAAACGCGGTCGGCATGTCCAGGCCGTCGGAGAAGACCAGGCGCTTGGTGTGCGCGTCGATGCGCAGCTTCGCGTAGTGGGCCAGGGCCTTCTCGCCCCAGGCGACGGGGTCGCCCGAGTCGTGGCGCAGGCCGTCGAAGAGCTTGGCGAAATACAGGTCGAAGTCGGCCAGGAAGGCGTCCATGCCGACCACGTCGGTCAGCGCGATGCCCAGGTCGCCGCGGTACTCCTGCACCCAGTCTTCCAGCGCGGCGCGCTGGAAGTGCTTCAGCCGCACCTCGTGGGCCTGGTAGGTCTGCAGGTATTCGTGGGCCATGGTGCCGATGGGCACCAGGCCCAACTCGCGCGCCAGCATCACATTGGACGTGCCCTTGAACCATTGCGGCAGCTCGCGCTGGAAGGCGCTGACGACCTCGCGCTGCCAGGCGCCGGAGTAGCGGCGTCGCACGCCGAAGTCAAAGAACTCGAAGGGGTTGGTGCCGGCTGGCTCCGCGCCAAAGGCCTTCACCGCGGCGATCTTGGCCTGCAGCCGCTGGCGGCCTTCGGCCAGCGCGGCTTCGGCGTCGAAGCGGCGGAAATACAGCGCGTTGACGATGGCCAGCACGAAGATCTCGAAACCCATCACGTGCACCTGCGGGCCGCGGGCGACGATGTGCAGCGTGTCGCCTTCGGTGCGGACCTCGATGAACGCGCGCTGGAACTGGAAGATGCGCAGGAAGTCGATGAAATCCGACTTCATGAAGCGCAGGCCGCGCAGATAGGCCAGCTCTTCGGGCGCGAAGCGCAGCTGGCACAGCGCGTCCAGTTGCTCGCCCACTTCGCGGGCCAGCTCGGCCAGCGGATAGGCCGGTACGTTGCGGCAGACGAAGCGGTATTCGGCCTGCGTGCTCGGGTGCCGGTGCAGCATGGCCTGCCACATTGTGAACTTGTAGAGGTCGGTGTCGAGCAGGCTGGTGATCACGGGGAGCATGGGTTCAGGCCTTCACTGGATGTTGGCGGTGAGCTGTGGCAGCGCTTGGTCGCAGGTGGCCAGTTGCACGCCGCGGGACCGCATGTCGGTCAGGAAGGCCTGGGCGTTCGCCTCGAAGCCGCCCACCGGGCTCATTGCATCGGTCAGCAGCATGACACGCGATGCGGCCTCGGCGGGCAGGTTGGCCACGATGTGTTCGGTGGTCGCCTTCACGCAGTGGCTGCTGGCCTGGCCGGCGATCAGCAGCAGGTCGGCCTGTGCGAGCTCGGCCAGCAGCGAGCGGTTCAGCTCGGTGGCAGGGTCGGTGCCGTCCGGCACTTCGGCCTGCATCGCGCTGTAGTGTTCGGTCCAGGGGTTGCTGCCCTTGAGCACCACGTGCAGCTGGGCCAGCTGCGCGGTTTCCCAGTCGCCCAGCGCGGCCTTCAGGTCGGCATGCAGGTTGTGGCCCCAGGTGCCGATCTCGCAGTGCACCGGCCAGACCATCAGCGTGTAGCGGCCGCGGGCTTCGAGTTCGTCCAGGTAGGCGAGGGTGCGCGGCAGCGCGGCCGGGTCGCGCGGCGCGAAGTCGCCGGCGCGCACCTGCGCGGCGGTGATGGGCGTGAACGGCGAGACGGCGCTGCCGTCGCCTTGCTGCCAGAAGCCGGGGTGGGCGATGTCGATGCGGTGGTGCGAGTCCAGCGTCACGGTGACCTGGCCGATGCCCCGGCCGCCGGCGCGGACCAGCGCCGCGACGCGCTGCAGGTCGGCATGCGCGCCGGTGACGGGCAGGGCCGGCGCGGTGCGCTGGCCGCTGGCCGGGTCGAGCGGCCACCAGTCCTGAGGCAGGTCGCAGAAGTCGTTCTGCGGATCGATGATGAGCAGCTGGATCTTGCGGTTCATGGACTTCCTCCAAACATCCGATGAAGCGCAATGTAGAAGACTTTGTTTAACTCTGCAACTATCTGCCGGAATTCCCGCGCCGGAACTTGGTTGCTAGACTGAACAAAGTCCTTCCCACTGCACCGACCGCTCGCTTCATTCCATGGCCGCCAAGCCAACTTCCACTGCATCCAACGCCGAGTTCCCCGCCGTGATCTGCACCGTTGACGTGGTGCTGTTGACGCTGAAGGACCAGGCCCTGCACGTGGTGCTGGTGGACCGCGACCGGCCGCCGTTTGCCGGCGTGCCGGCCTTGCCGGGCGGCTTCGTGCACGTGCAGGAGGACGCGACCGCCTGGCATGCGGCGGCGCGTGCGCTGCGCGAGAAGGCCGGCATCGTCAGCCCGTACCTGGAGCAGCTGGCGACCTGGTCCGGCGCGAAGCGCGATTCGCGCGGCTGGTCGGTCTCCATCGTCTACTACGCGGTGGTCGCATTCGACTTGCTGCCGTCCAGCCGGACAGGGCTGCGCACGGCGCCCATCGACAGCCTGCCCAGCCTGCCGTTCGACCATGGCGAGATGGTCGCCACCGCGGTGGCGCGGGTGCGCACCAAGAGCCAGTATTCGTCGCTGCCGATCTACCTGTGCGGCGAGCGCGTGACGCTGCCGCAGCTGCAGGCGGTCTACGAGGCGGTGCTGGGCGAGCCCATCAACAAGGTGAGCTTTCGCCGCAAGATCGAGGAGCTGGGCATGCTGGAGCCGATTGCCGGCGAGACGACGATGGCCGGTGCGCACCGGCCGGCCCAGGTCTACCAGCTGCGGCCGGAATACCTGCGCAAGCTCTCGGTGGTGCCGCGTGGCATCAACGCGCTCGGCTAGAACTTTCGTCGGCACATGAAAAAGGCCGGCGTGTTGCCGGCCTTGTGTCGTCGCGAAACGGTCAGTCGTTTCAGGCGAAGCGGGCGGTGGTGGTGGCCAGGCGCTGGCCGAAGGCCTTGGCGGTGGCGATGTCGCCCGGGACCATTTCGTCGGCCGAGGCGTCCGACGGCGTGGCAGTCATCAGGCCGCCGAAGGAGGCGACGTAGTTGATGTCGTTGCGCGTGGCGGCCTTGCTGTTGGACGGCATCATGCCGGTGCCGACCCACAGGCCGCTGTGCTGCATCGCCAGCGTGGTGAGGTAGTGCAGCGTGCTGAGCTTGTCGCCGTTCATCGAGGCCGAGTTGGTGAAGCCGGCGAACAGCTTGTCCTTCCAGCCTTGCGTGAACCAGACCTTGGAACTGGCGTCGGCGAACTTCTTGAACTGCCAGCTGACCGAGCCCATGTAGGTCGGCGAGCCGAAGACGATGGTGGTGGCCGCGGCCAGCTGTTCCCAGCCGCCTTCGGGCAGGTTGCCTTCGGCATCGATGGCCAGAAGGCTGGCGGCACTGCCGGCGCCTTCGGCGACGGCCTCGGCGATCTTCTTGGTGTGGCCGTAGCCGCTGTGATAGACGATGACGATGGATGCAGACATGGGTGACCTTGAGGCAGGGGTTGAAGAGGCCGGGCGGCTTTGCGGAAGCCGCCTGGATTGGGCTCGATTCTGAGAAGCCCCGCCTGCCGCGTGGTTCATGCGCTTCGACCGCATCGTTCTGCGGATTCGAATGGTCAGCGGTGTATCGCGTCAGGAATGGTCAACGGTTCGCCAATGTGGGCCGGCAAACCCTGCTGTCCCGGCGCGATGTGCTCGGCCAGCTGATGGCCGTCCGGATAGTCGCCGCCGTTCTGTGGGCGAAAGGCGATGGGGGCGTCGGTGAACAGGCCTTCGAGCCGCCGGCGCCAGGCGATGCGGGCTGCGGCGACACGCGCCTCGTCCATCCGCCCGGTGCCGTAGACCGCATGCGTGGGCAGCACCATCATGCCGGGGAAAAACAGCGTGCCGTGGGTGATGGGGAACAGCAGCTGTTCCAGCGGGCCGTTGATGCCGCGCGGCGCGTAATCCTCCGCCGGTCCGCCCGCGGTCACTGACAGCAGCGCCCGCTTGCCCTGCAGCCCGCCTTCGCCGTAGCGGTAGCGGTTGCCCGCGCCCTGCCAGCCGTAGGCCAGGCCGTAGGCGAACACGCGGTCCACCCAGCCCTTGAGGATGGCCGGCATGCCGAACCACCACAGCGGGAACTGCAGGATCAGCGCGTCGGCCGCCAGCAGCTTGCGCTGCTCTTCTTCGACGTCCGCCGTCTGCAGCCCGTTCGCAAACGCGTGGCCGGACTCGGCGATGAAGTCCAGCCGCTCGGCATTCGCCCGGCTCGGGAAATCCGCTGCGTCGAACACCGCTTTCCAGCCCATGGCATGCAGGTCGGACAGCATCACTTCATGGCCTTGCTGCTGCAGCGCCGACACCGCCTCGTCCACCAGTTGGCGGTTCAGCGAGCGGGGCTCGGGATGGGCATGGACGATCAGCACGCGGCGGTTCATGGGGCAGGCTCCTGAAGCGGGAAAGCCGCCAGTCTGGCTGGCGGCGAGCCATCCGTGAAATCACCAGATCGATTGGCTACCATCCACGCAATGGATGGCGACAAGCGACTCGACCTGAACCTGCTCGTCACGCTGGAGGCCTTGCTGGCCGAGCAGAACGTGACGCGCGCGGCCGCGCGGCTGCGCCTGAGCCAGCCGGCGGTCAGCGCGCAGCTGAGCCGGCTTCGTGCAATGTTCGACGACCCGCTGCTGATCCCCGCGCCACGCGGCATGACGCCCACCGCCAAGGCGCTGGAACTGGTGGCGCCGCTGCGCCAGGCGCTGGACCAGGTGCGCAACACCGTGGTCAGCCACCGCCATTTCGACCCGGCCACCGCGCAGCTCACGCTGGCCATTGCCTGCACCGACTACATGCAGGCCGCGGTGGTGATGCCGCTGGCCGTGGCGCTGCGCGCGCAGGCGCCGGGCGTGCGCATTGCGCTGCGCCAGCTGGACGCGCCGCAGCTCGAAGCGCAGATGGCGCGCGGCGAGGTGGACCTGGCGCTGATGACGCAGCAGAGCGCGCCGCCCGGCCTGCGCGGCCGGCCGCTGTTCGACGAGCGTTATGTGCTGATCGGCCGGCGCGGCCATCCGAAGCTGCGGCGCGGCCTGTCGGCTGCGGCGTTTGCGAAGCTCGAGCACGTGGTCGTGTCGCCGCAGGGTGGTGGCTTCAACACGCCGGTGGACGACGCGCTGGCCGCCCTTGGGCACGCGCGGCGCGTGGTGCTGTCGGCCGCTTCGTTCCTGTTCGTGCCGGAACTGGTCGCGCAGTCGGACTTCGTCGCGCTGGTGCCCGAGCGGCTGGTGCGCGGCCGCATGGAGGACCGGCTGCAACTGCTGGACTGCCCGTTGCCGGTCGAAGGCTTCCGCGTGCTGATGCTGTGGCACGAGCGCGGCCATGGCCACAGCGGCCAGCGCTGGCTGCGCGAGCGCCTGCTGGCCATGGCGCAGGCCGGCGATGGCGCGGCAGCACCCCGGTGAGGGCGTTGCGCACGGCTGGATCAGGGCCCGGTGCCTGGTGTTTCCGGTGGCGCTGCCGGTGGCGAGTGCCCGTGCAGCAGCAGCGCTGGCGGTGGCGTGAAGTGGCCGACGGCGTCCAGCCCGTGGGCCACGCCCAGGCGCCGCGCCAGCCGGGCCGCATCGAATGGCGCGTGCACTTTCACGTCGTTGTCGAAATAGCAGAACACATCGCGCCGAACGCGCCGCGGCGCGGGCACGCTGGAGGCCAGCCTGGCATCGGCCACCTGCTCGCCATGGGACCAGTGCGTGATGCGATCGGCCCAGCGGTCCAGCGCCGCGTCGCCATAGCCGCTGGCGTACAGCTCGGCATCACCATGCAGCCGCACATAGACGAAGTCGGCGCTCAGGTCTTCGAGCAGCGGAAAGTGCCCGGCGGTGTCGGCCACCACCAGTGCCATGCGGTGGCGGCGCAGCAGCGCAATGAACTCGGGCGTGGCGAAGCTTTCATCGCGGATCTCCACCGCATGCCGCAGCTTTTGCGCATGCGCCACCTGCAGCCAGCTGCGGCCTGCGAGCCGCGCGTCATGCTCGCGGGCCAGCGCCAGTGCGGCCTCGGTGTCGCGCGGCAGCAGCTCGAAAAAAGCTTCGAAACGCTCGGCGTCGAAGGCCATCTGCGGCGGGAACTGCCACAGCAGCGGCCCCAGCTTGCGACCCAGCGCAAGCAGGCCGGAGGCGAAGAAATTCGCCACCGGCACACGCACGTCCTTCAGTCGGCGCAGGTGCGTGACATAACGCGGGCCCTTGACGGCAAACATGAAATCCTCCGGCGTCTCGTCATGCCAGGCTTGCCAGGATGCCGGCCGCTGCAGCGAGTAGAAGGAGCCGTTCAGCTCGATGCTGCCCAGCATGCGCGAGGCAAACGCCAGCTCCTGGCGCTGCGCCAGCCCGGGCGGGTAAAACTTGCCGCGCCAGGGTGCGTAGCGCCAGCCAGAGATGCCGATGCGCAGCTGGCCGCCTGGCTGGCTGCGGCGTGCGGCGGCAGAGGACGGGCTCATGCCTTTGCGAGGCAAATGACGCGCCTGTGCGCCGGCTGTCCTCGGCGTGGCCGGTCAACGCAGGGACAAGGCCGGCAGCATGGGGAAGCGCACGACTTCCTGACTCGGCAGCTTGGCCATGCAGGCGGCGAAAAGAGGGGTGGCCAGCCATGCATCGAGCCAGGCCTGCAGCGCCGGCAAAGGCTGCGTGCCGAACCACTGCGGCTCGACCGCTGCGAACTGCCGCACAAACGGGAAGATCGCCAGATCGGTCGCGCAGGGCCGCTCGCCGCCGAGCCAGCGCTCAGCCTGCAGCCGCGCTTCCAGCGGCAGCAGCAAGGCGGCCTCGGCGTCTGCACGAACGGTCTCCCGCGAGCGGTTTTCGTCCGGGTCGCGGCCCGGATATTTGTAGCGGTCCAGGTCGCGCTTGAACGCGCCGTCATTGCGCTGCAGCAGCGCGAGATTCGCTGGCGACTGGGCGGCCTGCCACCAGTGCGGCTCGTCCGCAGTCGCGAAGGCCCGGCGCATGATGTCCCAGCTCTCCTCCAGCACCTCGCCGCCCGGCAGCCTCAGCACCGGCACCGTGCCCTTGGGCGACAACTGCAGCAGCGCGGCCGGCTTGTCGCGCAGCACCACTTCGAAGACCTCGAACGGCTGCCCGGCCTGCAGCAGCGCCATGCGGGCGCGCATCGCATAAGGGCAGCGGCGGTAGCTGTAGAGCAGTGGCAGGGATGGTGGTGTCATCTGGCCAAAGAGGGGTTGGCGTGTAGGCGGACGCTGGCTGCGCGGTGGCGCGCTTCGCAGTATGGTGCCGGACATCTCCACCGCGTTTCAATCGTCCAGGGAGCCCACCGGCATGAGCCGGAGCCCATTGCAGATTGCCGTGATCGTCGGCAGCTTGCGCAAGCCCCGGGTCGATATCCTGCGCTCTGTACCTAAGCTGGCCGGTGCTCCACCAGGAATCTCCCCTCGGCCACTTGGACGACCAAGCAGCCAGCGGTCAGCACCGCCCGTGGCTCTTGCAGCACCTGGATGCCGGACACGGTTTCGGTGTTTTGCTGCTGATGGGTCGTCTGTGCAGCGAGCAACTCGACCCGGGCGTCCCAGCATGCTTCGGCGATGTGCTGCCATTCGGCGCTGCCGTGTGCCGTTCGCACGAGGTCGCGGAAGACGCTTCGGAGCCGACCGGGACGGCGACGATGATGCGGCTGGTGCGGGTGTCGCTGGGCGGCGAGGGTCTGCACGGCGGCGAGCATGCTGCTGCCTGTTGCCAGGCCGTCGTCCACGATGATCACGGTGCGGCCGACCCACGCGGTGCCGACGAAAGGGTGGCCTGGGCCCTCACGCCAACAGCGTCATGCCTGCGGTCTTGGACGCGCCAACATCGAAGGTCATGGTGCGCTCGCAGCCGGCCGCATTGGCCATGCGCTCGCTCAAGCAATCCGCGAAGTCGGCGTTGCCCGTCCGATAGGTGCGCAGCGCGCGCAGAACCTGGTCCGCCCGATCGACGATCAACTGCGGCGAGCGCAGCAGCACTTCGAGCACCTGAGCTACTTGGTCCCGGCCTTGACTGAAACTCGATGAAAGCACCGAGACCAGTTCCACCACGGATACCAGCGTCACAAAGCCTGGCGCCTCAGCGGTCAGGCTCTCCATCAACGCCGTGGCCAGCAAGGACTGCTTGACGTCGTCCTGTGTGATGTAGCGTACCAGCACATTGGTATCCAGGCCGATCATCGTGCCGAGGCGCCGCGTGCCGCGATCACCTGATTCATCTCTTCGATTGACACCGCGCGCTTGAAGGTACCGAGCATGCCCTTGAGCTCGGTGACGGAACGGTTGGCCGCGACGAACAGGTACTGGCCTGGCTCAATCTCCACGAATTCCACCCGGTCGCCTGCTTCCACTGCGAGCGCCTGGCGTACTGCTGCGGGATGGTGATCTGGCCCTTGCTGGAGATGGTTGCGCTGGTCATGTTTGCTGCTTTCAGCCGATGCCGGGATGCGCCTGCTGCAGCAGGCCGCGCACCTCCTCGTCCTCCACCTGTGCAAAGTCCTCATACCAACGGCTCACGCTCTGGAAGTCTGGCGGAATGTTCAGGCAGAGGACTTCGTCGGCGCGCTGGCGCAGGGCGGTCACGGCTTCTTCGGAGCCGACCGGGACGGCGACGATGATGCGACTGGGCGGGGGTTGCTGGGCGGCCAGCGTTTGCACGGCGGCGAGCATGCTGCTGCCGGTGGCCAGGCCGTCGTCGACAACGATCACGGTGCGGCCGGCGAGCGAGGGCAGGGGGCGGCCACCGCGGTAGAGGGTTTCGCGGCGGGCGAGTTCGCGCTGCTCGGCGTCGATGACTTCGGCCACGGCCTGGTCCTTGACGTTCATCAGCTGCAGGATGCGGCGGTCCAGCACCTGCACCGGGCCGGCGGGGCCGCTGGCCAGCGCGCCCATCGCGTACTCGGGCCGGCCCGGCAGGCCGAGCTTGCGCACGACCAGCACGTCCAGCGGCGCGCCCAGGGCCTGCGCCACCTCGAAGCCCACCGGCACGCCGCCGCGCGGCAGCGCCAGCACGGTCACGTCGCTGCGCTGGTGGTAGGCATACAGCAACTCGGCAAGGGCCAGGCCGGCCTCGCGGCGGTTCTTGAACACGGTCTCCATCGCACGCTCCTTTTGGGGTGAGTGGTCGATGCAGACTGCGGCAAGCGACGTACCGCTGCCAGCAGACAAACCCGGGGTGGGCCGGCAGGTGTGGCTGGGCATGTCAGCCGGTTGGTCCCATGCGGATCAAGGCCTTTGCGGCGTGGCCTCGGCCAGCCGCGGCACTGGACCCAGAATCGGCCCAGTTTTTTGCTCGGCACCGGCCTTGTCTGGTGCCGCCTTCATCTTTCACTTCAGACCGCCATGACCGCACTCGCCGACTACCAGATCACCCGCAAGTGGCCCGCCCAGCACCCCGAGCGGCTGCAGCTGTATTCGCTGCCCACGCCCAATGGCGTGAAGGTTTCGATCCTGCTCGAAGAGCTGGGCCTGCCCTACGAGCCGCACCTGGTCAACTTCGCGACCAACGACCAGCTGACGCCGGAGTTCATGTCGTTGAACCCGAACAACAAGATCCCGGCCATCATCGACCCGGACGGCCCCGGCGGCCAGCCGCTGGCGCTGTTCGAGTCCGGCGCGATCCTGGTCTACCTGGCCGAGAAGACCGGCCGCTTCATTCCCGCCGATGCGCATGGCCGCTACCAGACACTGCAGTGGGTGATGTTCCAGATGGGCGGCATCGGCCCGATGTTTGGCCAGCTCGGCTTCTTCCACAAGTTCGCCGGCAAGGACTATGAAGACAAGCGACCGCGCGACCGGTACGTGGCCGAGAGCAAGCGCCTGCTGGGCGTGCTGAACCACCACCTGGCCGGCCGCGAATGGCTCATGGGCGATGAGTTCACCATTGCCGACATCGCCACCTTCCCGTGGATCAACAACCTGGTCGGCTTCTACGGCGCCGGCGAACTGGTGGGCTTCGACGAGTTCACCGAAGTGCAGCGCGTGCTGAAGACCTTTGTGGCCCGCCCGGCCGTGGCGCGCGGCCTGCACATCCCCGCACGTCCAGCGGCCTGAGCCTCTTGATCAGCCTTTTGGCTGATCGGGTTTGATTGCATGGCCAGGGCGGCGGCGCTGGTCACAATCGTGGCCTCTTGTCGCCCGTCGGGTCCTGCATGCCATTGTTTTCCCGTCTGCTGTGTGCCGTGGCGCTGTGGGCCACGGCAGGCGCCTTCGCCGCACCGGTGGAAGACAGCATGGCCCAGCGCGTGCAGGCCTGCACCGGCTGCCACGGCGCGCAAGGCCAGGCCACGCGCCAGGGCTACTTCCCGCGCATTGCCGGCAAACCGGCAGGCTACCTTTACCACCAGCTGCTGGCCTTTCGCGCCGGCACGCGCCACAACGAGGCCATGGGCTACCTGCTGGCCCAGCTGTCCGACGACTACCTGCGCGAGATCGCCGGCCACTTCGCGTCGCTGGACCTGCCGTACCCGCCCGCGCCCAGCAGTCCGGCCACGGCCGTGGTGCTGAGCCGCGGCGCCACCCTGGCCACGCAAGGGGACGCGGCGCGCGGGCTGCCAGCGTGTGCGGCCTGCCATGGCGCGCAGCTCACCGGCGTGCAGCCGGCCACGCCGGGCCTGATCGGCCTGCCGCGCGACTACCTGGTCGCCCAGCTCGGTGCCTGGCAGACCGGCCAGCGCCAGGCGCTGGCGCCAGACTGCATGGCCAGCGTGGCGCGCAAGCTCAGTGCCGATGACCTGAACGCCGTCTCGTCCTGGCTGGCGGCGCAAAGCCCGCCAGCGCATGCCAGGCCGGCTGCGACATTGCCCGCGGCGATGCCGCTGCGCTGCGGGAGCGCGGCGCCATGAGGCGCACGGTGTGGCGTGGCCTGCTGGCAGTGTTGGTGTTGGCCGCGGCCGGCGCGGCGCTCGTCGCATGGCTGAACCTGCGCGGCGAGTCCCCTGTTTCAGACCAGCGCCCGGCCTCGCTGGACGCCGCCGCCGTCGCCCGTGGCGCCTACCTGGCGCGCGCCGGCAACTGCGTGGGCTGCCACACCGAACGCGGTGGCGTGGGCTACGCCGGTGGCCGCCGCATGGACACGCCGTTCGGTGCGCTCTACGCGCCCAACCTTACGCCCGACGCGCAGACCGGCCTGGGCAGTTGGTCGCCCTCCGAGTTCTGGCGCGCGCTGCACCATGGCCGCGGGCGAGACGGCCGCTTGCTCTACCCGGCCTTCCCATACCCCAGCTACACGCAGGTGACGCGCGAGGACAGCGATGCGCTGTGGGCCTACCTGCAAAGCCTGCCGCCGGTGCGCCGCGCAAACACACCGCATGTGCTGCGCTTTCCGTACAACCAGCAGGCCGCGCTGGCCGTGTGGCGCGCGCTGTACTTCCGCGCCGAGGACTTCCAGCCCGACCCGAACCGCAGCGCCGAATGGAACCGTGGCGCCTACCTGGTTCGCGGCCTGGGCCACTGCGTGGCCTGCCATGCTGCCCGCAACGTGCTGGGCGCCAGTCGCGGCGGGTTCGAACTGGGTGGCGGGCTGATCCCGATGGAGAACTGGTACGCGCCGTCGCTGGCCGCGGCCGGCGAAACCAGCGTGGCCGCATGGCCCGCGGCCGACGTGGTGGCGCTGCTGCAAACCGGCGTGGCGCCGCATGGCATGGCCACCGGGCCGATGGCCGAGGTGGTCTACCGCAGCACCCAGTACCTGAGCGAGCCGGACTTGAAAGCCATGGCCGGCTATCTGCAGGCCTTGCCTCAGCTGCCGCCTGCGCAGGCGCGCGCGCCGGCCGCGGAGCCCGCCGTGCTGCGGCAAGGCGAGCAGCTGTATGGCCAGCATTGCGCCAAGTGCCATGGCGAGCAGGGGCAGGGCGTGGCCGGCATCTACCCGCCGCTGGCCGGTAACCGCGCGGTCACGCTGCCTGCCTCGGTCAACCTGGTCAAGAGCGTGCTGCATGGCGGCTTTGCGCCGGCCACTGCGGGCAACCCGCGGCCTTACGGCATGCCACCGTTTGCCCAGCAGCTGAACGATGCCGAGCTGGCCGCGCTGCTCAGCTACCTGCGCCAGGCCTGGGGCCACCAGGCGGCTGCGGTTTCGCTGCTGGACGTGCAGCGGGCACGCTGATCCACACACACCCCGCGGGGGACCAGCCGAATGCTGGAGCGGTCCACATTTGCGGCGACGGCGCCGCTGTCATGCGTTCGTCATCAAACCGTCGCACATTGCGCAACAGGAAGAGAGGATTCACACTCAACACAACCGAAGGAGGCAAACATCCGAAATCAGAACCCGCGCGATTCGCGCAGTTCGTCAAGCAGTTCAAGTTCTTTCCAGCCGGCCAGCAGGCGCAGTCCTGAGCCGGCGAGTTTCTCGCCATCCGGCCGGCCTTTCGGGCTGCGATTCCCGCCAGGGCTCATCCTTGCCCTGGGTTTCCCGGCGACCATTGCCGCCTGGGTGCTCGGCCGCCATGTGAGCTGGGCCGTGATCATCCTGCTCAGCACTTTCGCATTGCATGCCTGGCACAAGCGCCGCCAGCAACAGCGCCTGGCCCTGGTGCTGGCGCAGCCCCTGCCCAGCTTCCTGAGGCGCAAGCTGCACACCCATTACCCCCACCTGAACGACAGCCAGCTGGTGGACGTGGAACGCGGGCTGAAGCAGTTTTTTAAGGCCTGCCTGAAGGCCAGGGGCTTGCACGTGGCCATGCCGTCCAAGGCGGTGGACGCCTTGTGGCACGAGTTCATCCTCTACACCCGCGGCTACGAGCGCTTCTGCCAAGAGGTTTTCGGCAAGACGCTGCACCACACGCCGGCCGAGGCGATGCCGCCCGAGGCGCAGCGCCAGGGCACACGTTTCCACGGCCTGCGGCGCGCCTGGCGCTGGGCCTGCCTGGATGAGTCGCTGAACCCGCTCAAGCCGGGCAGGCTGCCGCTGCTGTTCGCGCTGGACGGCCTGCTGGCCATCGAAGGCGGGTACCGCTACAGCCTGGACTGCACCAAGCCGGGTGGCACCCCGCTCGCCGGCGATGCCAGCTTCTGCGCCACCGACTTCGACCGCAGCGCGTCAGGCAGCTGCGGCTCTGGAGGCTGCGGCAGCAGTGACGGCGGAGGGGGCGATGGCGGCGGCAGCGATGGTGGCTGCGGCGGGGACGGCGGTTGCGGCGGAGGATGTGGCGGCGGAGGCGACTGAATCGCCTCCGCTGCTCACATGCTCAGCTCAATTCAGCGACGGTTGCCGCCACCGCTGGGCGGCGGGCCCGAACGGTTCAGGTGGCGGAAGGTGATCCGGCCCTTGCTGAGGTCATAAGGCGACAGTTCGAGCGAGACCTGATCGCCGGCCAGGATGCGGATGTGATGCTTGCGCATCTTGCCGGCGCTGTAGGCCACCAGCTGGTGGCCGTTTTCCAGCGTCACGCGGAAACGCGAATCCGGCAGCACTTCGTCTACCTTGCCCTTCATTTCGATCAGTTCTTCTTTTGCCATGCGGGGTTCTCTCAGGAGGATGTGTGGGACATGCAGGGCGAAGCGGCCGGGGTGCGTTCGTGCACCCAGGCCATGCCTTCGCGGAGGGCATAGGACAGCGCGTCGTCGCTGCTGTTGAACAGCGGGAGCAGGCGCAGCACGCGGTCGTGCGTGGCGCGGCCCTGGCCGCTGCGGATGGAAACGGATGCGGTATAGCGCGCGTCAGGCGTGCGCTTGCTCAGAGGCGATACGAGGTATTTGCCGATCTCGAGCGAGGAAGTGGAACGATTGATACAGACTTTCAGGTCCGGCCGAAACTGAGAAGGCCGGGTGGCCTTGGAGGCGCGAGGCCAGGCCGGGAGAGGGCGCCTGCCACACTGGTGAGCAGGGCGCCGGGGCCTGCCGGCCGGCTCACCATGGGTGCGCCGCGGGCAGGAAACGGAGGTCAAAAGGTCAAAAGACAGGTGGCGGGCGCAGGCCAAGCCAGTGTCTCGTGGACCGTCCGCAACCTACATGGTACAGCTTTTGTGCGTGGCCCTGCCTTTTCCAGGTCTGCAGGGCGCGACGAGAGGCGGTCAAAAGTCCGCGGTGGCGCCGTTCTGAACACCTCGGCAGCCCGGGCCTCGAAACCACAGATGAGGCCGGCCAAGGCGGCTTCAAGTTCGGGCGAGCTGCGCAGCAAAAGTGCTGCCGGCCCGCGCAAGCCGTCAAAACCGCATGCTGCCCGACACGCCGGCCCACCAGGTGCGCCCCGGCGCGGGTTCGAAGAAGCGGCTGTTGCCCTCATTGACGATCACCGAGCCCACGTAGCGGCGGGCAAACAGGTTGTCGATGCGCGCAAAGCCGTCCAGCTGCCACGGCCCCGCTGTCAGCGCGTAGCCGGCGTTGACCGCGGCTGTCGCGTAGCCCGGCGCGGTGTCGCTGTTGGCGTCGTTGACGAACACGCGGCTCACGTAGCGCGCCTCGGCGCCGCCGTGCCAGCCCTGCAGCGGCGCCCAGCTCAAGCTGGCAAACGCGGTGTTGCGTGCCAGTCCGGGCAGCCTGTTGCCAGCGGGAATCTGCAGCGTGGCGCTGCTGCAGGGCGTGGCGGCGCAGGTGGCGAAGCCGTCGCGGTAGCGGGCGTCCAGCGTGCTCAGCGCCACCTGCGCGCGCAGGTCGCCGAAGAAGCGCTGCGACCAGCCCAGCTCCAGCCCGCGGCGGCGCGTGGCGCCGGCGTTCTGGTAGGTGGCCCGGCCGCCCTGGTTGGTCTGCGTGACGATCTCGTTCGAGGTGCCAGTGCGGAACAGCGCAGCGGTGAATTCGCCCAGCCCGTCCACGCGCGCCTTCATGCCTGCCTCCACGCTGCTGCTTCGCGCAGCACCCAGGCCGAAGTTCAACCCGGTCTGGCCGCCGCTGCGGTAGGCCAGCTCGTTGAGCGTGGGCGTCTCGAAGCCGCGGCCGGCCGTGGCGTAGAAGTGCAGCTGCTCGCTGGCCGCGAACATCAGGCCCAGCACCGGCAGCGTGGCCGAGTAGCTGGCGCCGCCGCTGTCATCCGGGTTGGCGCCCACGATGTAGTCGTCGTTCGACTCGAAACGCACGCGGCTGTGGCGCAGGCCGGCGTTCAGCGTCCAGCGCGGTGCAAAGCGCCAGCTGGCCTGCAGGTATTCGTCCAGGTTGTTCACGTCGTTATGTTCGTCGCGCCGCAGCGCGCCCTGCACGCCGGTCACGGTGTCATCGCCACTGCCGGTGAAGTTCTGGTAGCCCCGGCGGTGCTCGGCCAGCGTGTCGTAGGCCACGCCGGCCACCAGGCTCAGCGGCCCGCCCGGCGCGTCGGTCTGGTGGGTCCAGCGCAGGTCGCCGCCGCGGTAGTCGCGGCCGAGCTGGATCACGCCGCCGGGGTGCAGCGGGTTGGCCTGCGTGGCCACGGGAATGGACTGGAACTGCTCGGTGCCGCGGTGGCCCAGGTAGGCCATCAGCTGCAGGGTGTTGGCCGGGTCCACGCGCTGTTCGTAGGTCACACCGCCCTGGGTCTGGTTCATGCGCTTGCGGGTGTCGAAGCTGAGCGCCACCGGGTCCACGCCGCGCGGGTCGGCCTCGTACTGGGCGCGGGTCAGCCCGAGCGGGTCCTGCGCTTGCGGCAGGGCCACGCTGTTGAGCACCAGCGTCAGCTTGCGGTCCTGGTCCGGCTTCCAGCTCAGCTTGGCATTGCCCAGCAGCCGCTCGGTGGCGCTGTGATCGCGGTAGCCGTCGGTCGTGAAGCGGCTGACGCCCAGCACGTAGCCCAGCGTGCCTTCGGAACCGCTGGCCGACACGCCCACGCGCCGCGCGCCGTCGCTGCCTGCACCGGCGCTGAAGCCCACGCGAGGCGGCCCGGCGCCGTCGTCGGTGAAGACATTGATCACGCCGCCGGCCGAGTTGCCGTACAGCGCCGAAAACGGCCCGCGCAGCACCTCGATGTGGCCCACCGAGCCCAGCTCCACATTGCTGATCTGGCCCTGCCCGTCGGGCAGCGTGGCCGGAATGCCGTCCACGTACAGCCGCACGCCGCGGATGCCGAAGGTCGAACGCGCGCCAAAGCCGCGCATCGAGATCTGCGTGTCCTGCGCGTAGTTCTGCCGGTCCCGCGCCTGCAGCCCCGGCACGGCGCCCAGGCCCTCCGACAGGTTCACCTGCGCACGGCCCAGCCGCACGTCATCGCCCTCGATGCGGTCGATCGAAGCCGGCACGTCGAACGGCCGCTGCGCAGTGCGCGTCGCGGTGATGACCACCGTCTCGGCCGGCATGGCGGGGCCGGCATCGGCCACCTGCTGCGCCAGCGCGAAACCGGGCGCGGTGGCCAGCAGCCAACCCGCATGTCGACGGAAATTCGGACGCAGGGCGCCACGGCCCGCATGCAAAGAACGAGGCATGCCGGCAGTGTGCCACTCAGCCGCCCAGCAAGGTGTCAGCCAACAGCGCATCCAGCGGCGCCAGCGGTCCGGTCGGTAGCCTTTCCCGTCGAGCGCGATCCGATCGTTCCGTCCCCGTGGGTCAGAATCCAGACGTCGGCGGCGCGGATTTCTCTGGAGGGAGGGTCGGTCGGAGGGCACTGGAAGGACTCGGCCGACGTTCACAACACGAGACGATCAGGAACGCATGAAAACCTTGCTGTATGCGGCCGTCGCCGCCTTCGCCTGCTCAACCGCTTCTGGCGCAACGACCTACAAGCTCCAGGTACTCAACGTATTCGGTAGTCGCAGCGTGACGCCGTTGGGCATCGATGCGAAGGGCAACATGTCGGGCATGTACTTTCCCAATGGCGCACAGTACGCGCACGCCTTTCTGTACAAGGGCGGCGCCATGATCGACGTGGCCGACGAGAACCCACAGACCAGCTACGCGGGAAGACGCGTCAACAAGAGCGCGCAGATGCTGGTCGCCAGCTGGAACATGCTGGCGGGCACGTCGAAGATGTTCTGGTACCAGGATGGCAAGCGCCACAAGATCCCCGGCCTGGGTGACCTCGACGACGTGCTGAATGGCATCAACGACGGCGGCGTCATCATCGGCACATCCAGTGGCCAGTCGCCAGCCGCCGCCTGGAAATTCGTTGACGGCGTGACGAGCCGGTTGCTGCCCGATGCTGCATGGAGCCAGGCCAGTGACATCAACAATGCTGGCCAGATCGTTGGCAGCTTCGTGCCTGCCAACTCGGACAGGCGTGGTTTTGTCACCGACGGCGTCACGACCACCGTGCTCGGCACCCTGGGTGGCAACATCAGCGAAGCCGTTACCATCAACGACGCAGGCCACGTCGTGGGCACGGCGACAACGCTGGATCCAGGCTCTGGCCCGCCCACTTCCTACAACGCTTTCATCTATCGCAAAGGAAAGATGAAAAGCCTTGGCTCCTTGGGAGGCGGTTCCAGCACGGCCATCGCCATCAACGGCAAAGACCAGGTCATCGGGACCTCTCTGTTGTCCGACCTGCAGACCTTGCATCCGTTCCTGTGGACCGATGGGAGCATGGTCGACCTCAAGACGCTCATCGACCCAGCCACCGCTGGCGACTGGACCCTCGACAGCCTGGTTGGCATTTCCGACAAAGGCGTCATCCTCGTGAAGGGCCACAGTCCGATGGACGGCACGCGCGCGCTGTTGCTGGTCCCGAATCCGGATTGATTGATCCCGTCGCTTGGGCGGGCGTCGAGCGGGCTGCGGGCACCGCGGCCGATGAACCGCCAGCGCGTGTGCTGCTCAGGCACCCAGCAGCGTGTCCGCCAACAGCGCATCCAGCGGTGCCAGCGAGCGTTGCACCAGCGCGGGTTGGAGTTCGGCCATGCTGGCCAGCACTCGGTCCATGAAAGCGTTCAGCACTGGCCGCGCCTGCAGCCAATCCTGCTCGCCGGCCTGGCGCTTGAGCATCAGCAACTCGGCGATGTCGTTCCGCACTGCAGCGTCGTCCACCAGCGCGCCTACGAGGGACTCGAAGGCCATGGGCGGCGCATCCTCGTGGGTCAGTACCCATTGCGCAGCCAGCAGCGGCCGCAGCACATACAGGTATTTCTTGGCGCGTACCTGGTCGCCATGCAGGTACTCGCGGTAGTTGCCGCGTGCCATAGCGTGATAGTGGTGGAAGGAGCGCACCGGCTGGTAGACCGCGGTCGCCGCCTCGCGCAGCCGCTGCACAAACACGTCATCCTGCCGGTACACCACCGGCGAACTCAGCCACTCGACCAGCGTCGCATTGCCTTTGGCCAGCAGCTGCAAGGCCTTGCGCAAGTCCCAGCCGTTGACATCGAACACCGGCCCGGGCACCTCCTCGATCACATCCCGCGGTTGCGCCAGCTGCAGGTAGTCGCGTGCCGGCCGCGCATAGACAAAGCGCACGTCGTAGTCCGAGTCCGGCGAGGCGAAGCCCCAGCCCCGGCTGCCTGATTCGCAGGCGTACAGCACTCGCACGCCATGCTCGACTTCGACCGCGGCCAGCTTGGCCATGATCTGCTGGCGGATCAACGGGTCGATGGGGTGGGCGTCGTCGGGTAGGGGCAAAGGCATGGTCGTGGGGACTTGGTTGATGTAGCGCGGCGCTGTGGGAGACTGGCCGCGGCATGTGCCGGCAGGCTTCCAGGGAGCGGCATGATCAAACCGATTTTGATGGCAACGCTGGCGGCGGTGATGTTGGGAGGCTGCGGCAGCGCTCCCCAAGCGCAGGGCGTGGCGCCAGCACCACCGGCCTACACCGCCATCGTCGAGCGCCATCGCGTCTCCCATGGCTTCAACGGCGTGGTGCTGGTGGGGCAGGGCGAGCAGGTGCTGGCGCTGGTGAGCACGGGTGTCGCTGACGCGGAAGCCGGCCTGCCGGTCACGGCACAGACCCGCTTCGAGACCGGCTCGATGTCCAAGTGGGTCGCGGCCATCGTCGTGATGCGGCTGGTGGACCGTGGCCTGTTGTCGCTGGCCGCACCGATCACCCGCTACCTGCCGGACTACCGTGCCGACACCGGCGCGCGGCTCACGCTGCGCCATCTGATGAGCCACAGCAGCGGCGTGCCGAACGGCATCGGGGCCGCGCGCAAGGCCGATCCGTCCGTCGTCTCGCAGGTCCTGCCGCAAGCCGAGGCGGTGCGCCGCTACGCCAGTGGCGACCTGGCCTTTGCGCCCGGCACCCAGTGGGACTATTCGCATTCGAATTGGCTGATCGTGCAGGCGATTGCCGAGCAGGTCGGCGGCAAGCCGTACCCGCAGCTGGTGCATGACGAACTCACCGCGCCGCTGGGCATGCGGGACAGCGGCGTCTTCTCCGGCGACTCGGCGCTCGTACCCGGCATGGCCCGCGGCTACAGCGCCTTGAAGCCCGCGCCGCTGGCGCGCATCAACCCGATTCCCGCCTACATGGCCATGGCCGGCGGTTTCTACAGCACCGCGCCGGACCTGCTGCGCCTGCTGCAAGGCGTGCTCGCCGGCCCGTTGCTCAGCCCTGAAGCACGCCGTACGCTGATGACCACCCAGATGCCCGACCAGCACTACGCGCTCGGCGGCCGCATCCGCACCGAAACCATCGCCGGCCAGCCCCGCGAAATCGCCTGGGAAGACGGCTCCAACGGCGGCTTCCGCGCCGTGGCCCGCCGCGTCCTCGCCGACGGCCACAGCGTGGTCGTGCTCAACAACAGCAGCGACGACCACCTGTTGCTGGGACAGATGGCCGACGAACTGCTGGCGCAGAGCTATGCGGTGGCGCCTTGAGGCCACGGCGCCAGAAGACTCACAACGCCGAAGGCATCAGCACGGCCAGCGGCCAGTCTCCAAAAGCCGCCGGCAACTGGATCGCTGCGGGCCCGTCGTCGGGTGACGGTGCGGTCAACGTGGCGTCCGGAATCAGGCGGCCGGTGATGGCGTCTTGCCAGGTGGCAGGGGGTTTCAGCGTGGCGGGCAGGCGGACGGTGGTGGCTTGCCAGAGGGCTGGCGCCAGCTTCGCCGGGTCTTCGCCGGCCAACCCGCAGAGCAGCCGCGGCGCGAGCACGATCAGGGTGTCGCCGTCGAGTTGGCGGGCGAAGGCGGTGACGTGGGCGGCGGCCGGGCCGGTGGCTTCCAGGGGTTGGTAGTGGCCGCGCTCGAAGAGCAGCGGGCGGGCGTCGCGCAGCGCGAGCAGGCGCTGGGTCAGCAGCATCTTCAGGCGACCGTCGGGCAGCGTATGGCGCATCGCTGCGGCGGTGGCGGGCGGGAGTTGGCCGTCGGCGGTGAAGGCTTCGCGGACTTGGGTCAGCAGGGCCTGCAGCGCGTCGAAGTCGACCGGGCGGCGGTTGTCCGGGTCGACGAGGCTGAAGTCCCAGCGTTCCTGGCCTTGGTAGATGTCCGGCACGCCGGGTGAGGTGAGCTTGAGCAGCAGCTGGGCGAGGCTGTTCCAGCAGCCGAAGACCTGCACCGGCGCGAGCCAGGCCTGGAAGTCGCTGAGGAAAGGATTGGGCTCGCGATTGCCCAGCAGCAGCGACACAAAACGCGACAGCCGCGCCTCGTAGGCCTCGTCGGGTTGCATCCAGCTGCTGTGCTGCTTGGCCTCGCGCATGGCCTTCTGCATGTAGGCCTGCACACGCGCCTGCAGCTCGGCCAGCGTGGCGTCTTCCTGCACCGCCTGCAGCGGCCAGATGCCGACCAGCGTCTGGTACAGCAGGTACTCGTCGTTGCGCGAGATCGTCGCGTCCGCACGCTCGGCGCGCGGGCGGTTCAGCGCCGCCCAGCGCTCGGCGGCGGCGCCCCAGCCGGCGGGCATTTCGGACAGCACGGCCAGCCGCGCGCGCACGTCTTCCGAGCGCTTGGTGTCGTGCGTGGAGGTGCCCAGCAGCGTGTGCGGATGGTGGCGCGCGCGGGCCTGGTTGGCGGCGTGGAAGGCAGCGACGGAACTGCCGAAGTGGCGAGGGTCGCCGCCCACGTCGTTCAGCGAGACCAGCCGGTGGTAGCGGTAGAACGCGGTGTCTTCCATCGCCTTGGCCATCACCGGCGCGGTGAATTGCTGGAAGCGTGCGGCAAAGGCCAGCGCCTGCGTGCGGCGCGCCGGGTCCGGCAGCGTGGCCGCATCGAGCAGCACCTGGCGCAGGAAATCGATCGCGTTCTGTTCAGCCGAAGGACTGTGGCGGCGCGCGTCGGCGCAGGCCCAGTCCAGGTGTTGGCGGTCTGCATCGCTGGGCGCATCCTGACCGAGCGAGGGGCCGATGTAGGTGCGGTAGACCGGGAAACCGGCGGCCACCGCGATCAGCGCCTGGCGCAAGCCGTTGCGGGTGAAGTCGCAGCTGCGCCGGTCGGCCCGGGCGATGCGGTGCAGGGCTTCGGTGAGCCATTGCAGGTCGCTGGCCAGCGAGGTGGTCATCACCAGGCGCTTGGCCTCGCGCAGCGTGCGCTCGAAGTCCTGTGTCTCGCCGGTGAACTTGTCATAGAGCTGCGTGAAGGCGGCTTCGTGGCGGCTGTCCACCGCCAGCTGGTGGACCTGGTTGGCAAAGCGGTAACCGGTGCCGCCGTGCACGCGCCAGTCGTCCGGCAGGTGCTCGTGTTCGGCGAGGATCTTCTCGACCGACAGGTACAGCGCGCGTGGCGGCAGGCCCTGCTGCAGGCGCAGTTGCTGGTAGCGGCGCTGCAGGCGTTCGAAGTAGCCGCGCGGGTCGCTCAGGCCGTCCGGGTGGTCCACGCGCAGGCCGGAGAGCCGGCCCTCGCCCAGCCAGCGCAGTATCAGCGCATGCGTGGCCTCGAACACGTCCTCGCGCTCCATGCGCAAGGCGGCCAGCGTGCTGATGTCGAAGAAGCGGCGGTAGTTGATCTCGTCGCCGGCCACGCGCCAGAAGGCCAGGCGCCACGGTTGCTGCCGGATCAGCAGGTCCAGCGCGTCGAAGCTGGCCGGCTCGCCGGGCTTGCCGTTGAGGCGCTGCAGCTGGTGCTGGATCCAGGTCGACAGCCCCGGATGGCGTGCCGCGGCACCGGCCAGTTGCTGCTGATAAAGCAGCTTCTCGCGCCGGCGGATGGCGATGCGCGCCGGCTCGCGCACGTCGCGCGGCGGCAGCCGGGCCAGGTCGTCCAGCAGGCCGCTCAGCATGCTGGCAGCGGCGGCCGGCATCGCGTCTGCCGGCGGTGCGGCATGGCCCAGCACCTGCGGGTAGGTGCGCGGGTCCAGCGGGAAGCGATGGTCGAAGTAAGCCAGTTCGAAGCGGCCGTGCGCGGCGTCGAACTGCAGTTGCAGCTCGCCGGCTTCCAGCACCCGGCCGTAATGGTCGCCCAGCACCGGCAGCAGCAGCTTGCCGGCCAGCTCGGGCGCTTGCGGGTTCCAGTCGATGTCGAAGGCCTGCGCGTGCGGCGAGGCGCCGCCGCACTCCAGCACGTCCTGCCACCAGGCGTTTTCCGACCCCGGCACTCCCGTGAGCACGCCCATGTGGTTCGGCACGATGTCCAGCAGCTGCTGCAGGCCGTGGTTGCGCAGGGCCGTGCAGAGCTGGTCGAACTCCTGCGGGCTGCCGATCTCGGGGTTCAGTGCGCCATGGTCGATCACGTCGTAGCCATGGGTGCTGCCGGCGCGCGCCTTCAGGTAAGGCGAGGCATAGAGGTGGCTGATGCCCAGCGCCTTCAGGTACGGCACGCGGCGCGCCACCTCGCTGAAGCGCATGCCGGCATGGAACTGGATGCGGTAGGTCGCGCGCGGGATCTCGGCGCTGTCCAGCGGCGGCAGCGCGAGGTCTTGCACAGCGGCCGGCGCTGTGCTGGCGGGCTGCAGCGGCCGGGCCTGGCGCAGCAGCCTGGCCACGGCCTGCCAGGCCGTGTCGTGTGCCAGCTGCTCCAGCGTCAGCGGCAGCTTCACGCGCCAGTTCGGCCGCTGGTCCTCGGTGCTGCCAGGCACGTTGACGGCCTGCAGCTGCTGCATCACATCTTCCCAGGCCACCCCTACCAGCTGCGTGCGGCTGCGGGCCAGCCAGGCGTAGACGGCTTCGAGCAGGCGGGTGTCGTCGTCGGCCAGGTCGGTGGGCGACAGGCGCGTGGGCAACAGCCCGGCATCGGCCAGCGCGGCCAGCAGCTGGCGGCGTTGCAACACGCGGCGCTGCTGGGCAGCTTCGGCCAGCGCGGGCGTGGGCGACAGGCCCAGCTCGGCCTGCGCCTTCAGGTCTTCGCCGCGCCACCAGGCGCGCAGCGTCGGCAGGTCGTGTGTGCCGACGACGGCCAGCGCCTGCTGCATGCCACTGTCAGGCGGCGGCAGGCCGGTTCGCTCGTCGAAATCAAAATACATCGGCCGGTACGACAGCACGCCGCCGGCCTGCAGCCGTTCGCGCAAGCCGTCGGGCACGATGCCCAGGTCTTCGGCGATCACCAGGCAGCGCTGGCGCACGCTTTCCAGCGCCAGCAGGTTCAGCAGGTCGTCCAGCGGGTAGGCCACATAGCTGCCCACCGGTACTGCCGCTGGCGAGGTGGTAGGCAGCGCCCAGAACAGGCGTTGCAGCGCCATGGCATGGTCCAGCCGCAGTGCGCCGGCGTGGCGCATGTTGGCGCGCAGCAGCGCGATGAAGCTGGCGTAGCCCTGCTGCTGCAGCTGCGCCGGCAGCGGCGGCGCCAGGCCCCAGCTCTGCCCGCCCGGGTACTGGTCTTCCGGCGGCGCACCGATGCTGGCGGCGCGGCTGTGCAGCTCGCCCGCGGCCCACACCTCGGCCGAGTCCGCTGGCGCGCCGACCGCCAGGTCGCGGTACAGGCCCAGCGGCATGCCGAGTGCGCGGGCGCGTGCCGCGGCGGCGCCCAGCTGCTGGTCGGCCAGCCACTGCAGGTACTCGGCCTGCTCCACCGCCTCGATCTGCTCGGCCGCGAACAGGGCCATCTCCGGGCTGCCGGGTGGCGGCAGCGGCGGTGCGTCCGGCTGCGCGGTCCACACCTCGTGCACCGCGTGCTGGCGCAGCGCGGCGCCGCTGCCGCGCTGGAACGCGCGGAAGGCCAGTGCACGCGCGGTGGCGCGCGCCAACTCCTGCGAGCGGAAGCGCTGGTACAGCAGGCCCAGCACCTCGCGCTTGGCTGCCGCCACGCCGCGGTAGTCGACCAGCGGCGCATCGCGCAACTGCTGCAGCCGCAGCTGGAAATCGGCCCCGCGCACCAGTTCGCGCGCGGCGCTGCAGTGGGCGAAGTCCGGCACGGCCTGCACGTCCAGGTACAGCGGGTTCAGCCAGCGCCGGCTCGAAGGGCCGTACGGGCTGGCGCGTTCGGGCTGGTGCGGGAACAGCGCATGCAGCGGGTTCAGGCCGACAAAGGCCGCGCCTTGCGCAGCGGCCAGCGACACCGCGTGCATCAGGTCGCTGAAGTCGCCGATGCCCCAGTTGCCGGCGGAGCGCAGCGCATAGAGCTGCAGCGTCACGCCCCACCAGCGCTCGCCCTGTGTGAGACCGGCGGGCGCGAAACAGCGCGGCGGGCAGACGGCCACGGTCGTCTCGCCGGCCGGCAGGCCGCGCAGCCGCAGCCGGTGGTAGCCCAGCGGCAGCTCGGGTGGCAGTGCGATCAGCCCGTGCTCTGGCGAGCTGCCGGCCAGCACCACGCCGCGGAAATGCTGCCCGTCTTCGGCCAGCAGCTGCCAGCCCATGCCCACGCAGTTGGGCTGGCGCAGCGGCAGCGGGGCCGGCGCCGATTGCTGCACCACATGCATGGCCGGCAGCACCTGGCGCGCCGCTTCGTCGGCAAGCCGCTGTCGCGTGGCCTCGGCCTGCGTGTCGTCCGCCGCGGGCAGGCCCATCGCGGCGAGCAGCGCGCGCAACGCGGCGTCGTCCAGCGCTTGTGTCTTGTGCCAATAGTCTTGATAGGACGTCGCCAGACCCGCGCGCTCGCAGAGGGCCAACAAAGTTTCGCTCATGTCAGGCAGCCCCTCGCCTGCGGGTTACCGCAGACTGTCCCCCGAGGGGATGCGGGCCGGCTTGGGAGCGGCCCGGCGCTCGGCCCGCTCAGTGTCTTCAAGGGTGGATGATTCATTCGGTCTCGTCGTGCGTCCAGCGCCAACGCCCGGCCCAGGGCCCAAGCAGGCTTTCGGTCTGTTCGCCCAGCGTGAAGCCGTCGCCGGCGTACTGGCTGTCAGCCAGCGCGCCCAGTGGCGGCAGCGCCAGCGGGGCCGGGCCGAGGTTGGCCGCCATCAGCAGTTCGGCACCATCGTCGAAGCGCCAGCGAAGCAGCAGGCCGCAGCCGCCGATCAGCTTGGCTTCATGGTTACCGTGGCGCAACTGCGGCAGGCGCGGCATGAGCACGCGGGCGCGCCAGGCCAGCAGGCGCTGGTGGAACAGCCACCAGGCTTGTGCAGCGGGTTGTTGCGGCACGGCAGCCGGGTCCAGCTTGCAGCGGAGTGGCGTGGCTTCGTCGCAGGGGTCGGGGATGCGGGCGCGGGTGGCGGCGTCGGCAAAGGCCGAGAAGTGGGCAAACTCGCGCCGCCGGCCTTCGCGCACGATGTCCTGCAGCTCGCCCTGCCAGTCGGCGAAGTAGAGGAACGGCGTGTCGCTGCCCCACTCCTCGCCCATGAACAGCAGCGGCACGGGCGGGCTCAGCAGCAGCAACGCGGCGGCCAGGCGGCGCGCGGCTTCGTCGGGCACCAGCGTGGCCAGCCGCTCGCCAAACGCGCGGTTGCCGATCTGGTCGTGGTTCTGCAGGAAGTTGACGGTGGCGGGCAGCGGCACCGGCTCGGTGGCGTCCCGCCGAGGGTTGGCGGCGCGGGCCTCATCAGCGTTCAGGTGCGGCTCGCCCACGCGCGCGAAGCCCAGCGACAGGCAACGCGTCAGTTGCGCCAGCGGCTGGTCCTTGTATTCGGCGTAATAGCCTTCGGTTTCGCCGGTCAGCAGCACGTGCAGCGCGTGGTGGAAGTCGCCGCTCCACTGGCCGTCGTAGGCGCCGGGCTGCGGCTGGCCGGGCAGGCGGCGCAGGTCGTTGCTGTCGTTCTCCAGCACCAGGTGGACGTGGCGGCCGGTGACCTGCTCGCGCACGCGCAGCGAGATTTCTTCGAGGATGTCGGGCGAGCTGTTGTCCTTCATCGCATGCACGGCGTCCAGGCGCAGGCCGTCGAGGCGGAATTCTTCCAGCCAGTAGAGCGCGTTGTGGATGAAAAACGCGCGCACCGCAGCGCTGTGCTCGCCATCGAAGTTGATGGCCTTGCCCCAGGCGTTGTGGTGGCGCTCGGTGAAGAAGCCGGGCGCGTACAGCGGCAGGAAATTGCCGGACGGGCCGAAGTGGTTGTAGACCACGTCCAGCATCACCATCAGCCCCAGCGCATGCGCACTGGCGACGAAGCGCTTCAGCGCTTCCGGCTCGCCATAGGCCGGGTGCGGCGCATACGGCAACACGCCGTCGTAGCCCCAGCCGAAGCGGCCGGGCGCGCTGGCCAGCGGCATCAGCTGCACGCAGGTGACGCCCAATGCCTGCAGCCGTGGCAACTGTGCCGCTGCGGCGTCCAGCGTGCCCTCGGGCGTGAAGCAGCCGGGGTGCAGTTCGTAGCAGACGGCTTCATGCCAGGGCCTGCCTCGCCAGGCGGCCTCGGTGGCGGGCCATTCGAAGGCCAGGGAGTCGCATAGCACCGAGGGCTCGAACACGCCTTGCGGGTTGCTGCGCGAGGCCGGGTCGGGCACCGCCTGCTCGCCGTCGTCGCCACGCACCAGCCACTGGTAACGGTCGCCGGCCCGGGCTTCGGGCAGCACCAGCTCGCGCCAGCCGTCGGCGCTGACCGGTGCGGCCACACGCAGCGCCGCGGCCTGGCCTTCCAGGCGCAGCGAGACTTCCAGCGGTGCCGGTGCCCAGAGGCGAAAGCGCGCCCCGCCGTCCGGCAGCAGGGAGGCGCCGAACGGCATGCTGTGTTCAAACCCGAGGCGGCGGGGCTGCACCGCCGCCTCAGCTGTCGTGCCGACCCGGGCCTGCTCGTCGATCATGCCGGGCGCCGGAAATGGCCGCGCGGCACGACGACCACGCCCCCGGGGCTGACGTGGAAGCGCATGCGGTCGAAGGCTTCGTCATGGCCGATGCGTTCGCCCGGCGGGATGTGGTTGTCCTGGTCGACGATGACCCGCCGCAGCGACGCACCAGCGCCGATCACGCAGCGGTCCATCACGATGCAATGGTCCAACTCCGCGCCCGGTTGCAGCTGCACCGCGCGGCGCAGCGTGGCATGGTCCAGCCGCGCGCCGTCGACCACGCAGCCCGAGCCGACCACCGAGCGGCGGATCAGGCCGGCCTCGATCTGCGCCGATTCAGACGCATCCTGCGAGCCGTAGATGGGCCACTGCGGGTTGGTCATGCGAAAGCGCGGCTGCACGCCCAGCGTGTCCAGGTGGGCTTCGAAGTAGGCGTCGATGGTGCCCACGTCGCGCCAGTAGGCCGGCTCTTCGTAGGCATGGGTGCCGGGCACCTGGTTCTCGGCGAAGTCGTAGGCCAGCAGGCGGTGGCTTTTGACCAGGCGCGGCAGCAGGTGGCTGCCGAAGTCGGTTTCGCCGGCCTCGGCGCCGCGGCGCAGTTCACGCAGCAGCACCTCGGTGGAAAACAGGTAGTTGCCCATCGAGGCCAGCGCGTGCGTGGGCCGCGAGGCCATGCCGCGCGTCTGGGCCGGCTTCTCGCGGAAGTCGACGATGCGCAGCTGCGCGTCGGTCTCGACGATGCCAAAGCCGCTGCAGCGCTCGCAAGGCACCGGCACGGTGGCGACGGTCACGTCGGCCCGGTCGCGCACATGCGCGTCCAGCATCTGGCGCAGGTCCATGCGGTAGACATGATCGGCACCGAAGACGGCGACGTATTCCGGCGCCATCTGCTCGATCAGGTGGATGTTCTGCCACACCGCGTCCGCGGTGCCGAGGTAGCCGTGTTCGCTGGTCGGCGCGGGCGGCACCACGTGCACGAAATTCGCCGGCAGGTAGGGCGCCGAGGTCCACGCTTGTCGCACATGCTCGGCCAGCGACTGGGCCTGGTACTGCACCAGCAGCTGCACCGAGCTGAGCCCGGAATTCAGCAGGTTGCTGAGCACGAAGTCCACCAGCCGGTGCTTGCCATTGAACGGCACCGCCGGTTTGCAGCGTTCATGCGTCAAGGCGTGCAGCCGCGTGCCCTGGCCGCCAGCCAGGACAATGCCCAACGTTTTGTGTATCGATGCCATGTCGCTCCTGCGAGGGCCGTTGAAGGAAGAGGGTTTCAACGGAGACGGCAATCGGCGTGCCGTGTCAGATGGCACGCACCTGGGTTGTGGGGATTGGCGACAGGCGGTCTATGATTTGTGCTCATGAAGCCCTCGCAAGTCCTCCAAGAGCAGCACGACCGGATCGTGGCGATCATGCGCGAGCATGCGCGACTGTCGAACCTGCGCGTGTTTGGTTCGGTGGCGCGTGGTGAGGACACCGATGCCAGCGACATCGACTTTGTGGTGGACCCCGCGCCCCACACCACCTTGCTGGACCTGGCTGGGTTGCGGTTGGACTTGCAGGGCCTCTTCGGCCCTTACCGAATCAAAGTGGACTTGGCCACCCCGCGCGCGCTGCCCAAGCGGGCACGCGAGCAGATCCTCAGCGAGGCCAAGCCGGTATGAGTTATCAGCCGCGCTTGCTGGATTACCTCGAGCACATGGAGGAAGGGCTGGAGGTGGCGACCCAGGCGCTGGCTGACGTTGAAGAGAACGTCTTCGTCAACGAACATGCCAGTGTTCGCCTGATTGCTTTCGGGGTGCGTGCCGCGATCCTGCAGATTGGCGAAGCAGCGATCTCCATTCACAAGCGATATCGCGCCTTCGAGGATGCTCATCCCGAAGTTGAATGGGCCAAGATCGGCGACATGCGCAACTTCCTGGCGCATGAGTATTTCGCCGTGGACTATCAGTTGATCTGGGATGCGGTGAAGCACTTCATGCCCATCCTGCAGGCGCAACTGCCTGCGCTTCGTTCGCATGCCGAAAAGCTGGAGCCGCCTTCAAGCCAGCCAGCCTACCGCCCGAAGCCCTGATGATGACGGCGCGGGCCGTCAGCCCTCGGTCGGCGGCAATGGGCTCGGCGCCGGGGTGAGCGTGGCACTCAGCGCGCGTTGTGCCAGCAGGTAGGTCGCGGCATTCCAGCTCTGGCCAAGCATGCCCATGGGCGCCAAGGTCTGGCCATGCAGCCATTCGGTGAAGCGCCACTGGTCCAGCCGGTTGACCTCGGCCAGGCGGAGCAGCGCGTCGCGGGCGGCAGAGGCCTGGCCGAGCTTGGCCAGGGCCATGACCCAGAAGCCGCCGACGAAGGGCCAGATGCCGCCGTTGTGGTACTGGTGCGGATGGTTCTGCTGGTGGCGGCCCATGTAGGCGCGCCAGAGTTCGTCGTCTTCGGCGATGGGCGTGGTGACCACGCGCACAGGGTGCGGATCGGCCACGCCGGCTTGCTGCAGCGCGCGCAGGATCTGCTGCGCCATCGGCCGGTTGGCCAGGCCGTAGAGCACGGCCAGCAGGTTGCCGAACACGTCACCTTCGTCACCGGCAAACGAGAGGTTGACGAAGCTCAGGTACAGCTCGGGATGCTGGCGCTCGCGCCGGGCGTAGTGGCTCAGCAGCCGGGCGCGGCGGTAGTCCGGCAGGTCGCCCTGCTGCGGGTGGAACAGGTGGTTGAAGTGGTAGCGGGTTTCACTCAGTTGCGGCAAACCGTACAGCGTCTTGACCTGGAACCACAGCGCGTTGGTGTACAGCACAAAACCGGAGCGCGGCATGATGTCGGCCCAGTCGCTGGCTTCGTTCTGCTGCAGCAGGAAAAAGCGCTGGTGCTCCTGCGCCTGCAGCCACTGGATGGCCAGCGCGACCTGCGGTGCCCAGGCCTCGGTCTCGTGGGCCAGCGGGCTGGCCTGTCGCACGTGCTGCAGTGCGATCAGCCACCACAGCGTGGCGTCGATGCAGCCGAGGTACCAGAAGTCGGCGTCGCGGCCTTCCGGGTCCACGTACTTCGGGATCTGCCCGTTGGGCGCCTGGAACTGCACCAGCGAGGCCAGGCTGTCCACCGCGGCGCGCTCCAGCGCCGGCAGGCCGCTGCCGGCCATGGCCAGCACGCAAATGGCGGCGTCCCGGCCGAAGATGCGGGTGTAGCTGCGTGCCTCGGCCGCGGCGGTGCGGGTGGCCGCCAGCACGCCTTGCGGCGACAGATTGCGTTCCAGCAGTTGCCACGAGCGGCGCGCGCCTTCATCGATCAGTGCGTGGCCGGTGAGTGGCGGGGACGGGCTGGTCGTGAGCAACACAAGGCGGTCCTTTCGTTGAGCGGCCTGTCTAGCCGGCCGAGGCTTGTTCGACCAGACCCAGCATGCCCTGCAAAGGGATGCAGGCCCAGTCGGGCCGGTGGTCCAGTTCGTAGCGCAGTTCGTAGAAGGCCTTCTCCAGCTCGTACAGGCCGAGCAGGCCCTGGCCGGGCACCAGCGCATGGTCGTACAGGGCCAGGCCGCCGGCCGAGGTGCTGGAGCGCGCCGCTTCATCGTAGCCGGCCAGGAAGGCTGCGCGGGCTTCGCTTTCCCATTGTTGCGAAAGCGGCGCCAGCTGGGCCATGTGTTCGCCGGTGGTGGCTGCAGCGCGCAGCGCGGCCAGGCGGGCGTAGCTGAACGAGCGCAGCATGCCGGCCACGTCGCGCAGCGGCGAGTCCTTGGCGCGGCGCTCGTGCACGCTGCGGCCGGGCTCGCCCTCCAGGTCGGTGATGACGAAGTCGTCCTTGGTCAGCAGCACCTGGGCCAGGTGGTAGTCACCGTGGTAGCGGCTTTTCCAGGCGGCGGGCGGCCGGGCGGCGTGGGCCGTGAGGCGCTCCAGCAGGTGCTCGCGCAGTGCCAGCACGCCGGCCACCTCGTCGCCGCAGGCGCCGGTGAGCTCGCCCTGGCGTGACTGCAGCTTGTCCAGCACCGCTTCGCCATCGGCGGCCACGCGCTGCACATGGGCCTGCAGGTCCGCGGCGGTCAGCGGCTCGGGGTCGAAGGCCGGGTCGCCGGTCGGTTTCGCCAGGGCCTGGTGCAGTTCGGCCGTGCGCTGGCCCAGTGTGCGGATCAGCGCCAGGTAGCCGGCGTGGCCTTGCGGCGGCTCGCCGCTGGCCATGCACAGCTCCAGGTAGCGCTGCAGGTAATGGGTGCTGTAGGCCCAGCCGTCGCCCTGGTTGACCACATAGGCCTGCAGGCAGGCCAGCGTGGTGCTGCGGCCTTCGGCGTCCACGTGCTCCAGCGTGCCGGCCAGCGGCACGCAGTTCGGGAACTGCGCGACCTCGGTCAGGAAGCGGCCCATCTCGACTTCGGGGTTCAACCCGGCACGGGCGCGGCGGTAGCCTTTGAGGAACAGCTTGTCGCCCAGCGTGACGATGGTGTTGCTGGTCTGCGCCTTCACACGGGTGACCGCCAGGTTGCCGACCTCCTCGCCGCCCAGTTCGGCAAAGGCGCGTGTGGCGCGGAAGCGGAACTCGCCCGCTTCGCCGGCCGCGTCCAGCCCGGCGCCCATGGCCGCGACGACGGCGCGGCAGAAGCCTTCGTCGGCGTATGCATCGGCCATCACGCCGACGCGGCCTTGCTGGCGCACGCGGGTGATGGCGGCGGGTGACAGCTGGCGCCAGCGGTCTTCGTCGCCACCGTCTTCCCAGGCGAGTGCCAGCGGCACGAAGTAGCGCGGTGGCTCGGCTTCGGTGGCCGGCTGCGCGGCGCTGCCCTCTGCCGTCACCAGAGGCAGCAGCCAGCTCTCCCCGTGCGCGACCAGGCCGGCCACGCCATCCGCCGGGCCGGGCGCCCAGACGCAGCGCTCGGCCAGCTTTGCGCTGGCAATGCCCTCGCCGTGCGCGGCATACCAGCGCTGGCCTTCGATGTGGCGCGGCAGCGTCTCGTTTTCCAGCCGCGCGCGGATCTTCAATGCGAGGCCGGTGCGCGAGGGCAGCACACGCTCGGGAAACAGGCTGCGCCAGCCGTCGAACAGGACCAGCACCGGCCGGTCGTCCGGCAGCGGCGTGGTGTGCCAGGCGGGCACCTGCGCGTTCTCGGCCAGGCGGAACCAGAAGAAGCCGTAGGCCGGCAGCGTCAGCAGGTAGGGCAGGTCCGAGACCGGCGGGAACGGCGTGCGGCCGATCATTTCCACCAGCACGCGGCCGCGGTACTTCGACAGGTCCAGCTCCACCGGCTGCGCACTGCGCGCCAGGTTGGCCACGCAGAGGATGGTTTCGCCTTCGTACTCGCGCAGGTAGGCCAGCACCTTGCGGTTGCCCGGCGTGAGGAAGACCAGCTCGCCGCGGCCGAAGGCGCGGGTGCCCTGGCGCACGCTGAGCAGGCGGCGCATCCAGTTCAGCAGCGAGGAGGGGTCGCGGGTCTGCGACTCGACGTTGACCGCCTGGTAGCCGTAGATCGCGTCCATGATGGGCGGCAGGTACAGGCGCTGCGGGTCGGCGCGGCTGAAGCCGGCGTTGCGGTCCGGGCTCCATTGCATGGGGGTGCGCACGCCGTTGCGGTCGCCGACGTAGACGTTGTCGCCCATGCCCAGCTCGTCGCCGTAGTAGATGATGGGCGAGCCGCGCATCGACAGCAGCAGGCTGTTCATCAGCTTGATGCGCTCCTGGTCGTTGTCCAGCAGCGGCGCCAGGCGCCGGCGGATGCCGACGTTGATGCGCGCCCGCGGGTCGGCCGCGTAGGTGCTGTACATGTAGTCGCGTTCCTTGCTGGTCACCATCTCCAGCGTCAGCTCGTCGTGGTTGCGCAGGAAGATGGCCCACTGGCAGCTGTCGGGGATGTCCGGTGTCTGCTGCATGATCTCGACGACCGGGAAACGGTCTTCCTGGGCGATGGCCATGTACATGCGCGGCATCAGCGGGAAGTGATAGGCCGCATGGCATTCGTCGCCGTCGCCGAAGTATTCGCGCACATCCTCGGGCCACTGGTTGGCCTCGGCCAGCAGGAAGCGGCCGGGGTATTCGCGGTCGATCGCCGCGCGCAGCTGCTTGATGATGGCGTGCGTCTCGGGCAGGTTCTCGCTGGTGCTGCCTTCGCGCTCGACCAGGTAGGGAATCGCGTCCAGCCGGAAGCCGTCCACGCCCAGGTCCAGCCAGAAGCGCATGATCTGCAGGATGGCTTCCAGCACGGCCGGGTTGTCGTAGTTCAGGTCCGGCTGGTGGCTGAAGAAGCGGTGCCAGAAATAGGCGCCGGCCACCGGGTCCCAGGTCCAGTTGGAGGTCTCGGTGTCGGTGAAGATGATGCGCGTGCCGAGGTACTTCTGGTTGGTCTCGCTCCAGACGTAGAAGTCCCGCTCGGGCGAGCCGGGCGGGGCGCGGCGCGCGGCCTGGAACCAGGGGTGCTGGTCCGAGGTGTGGTTGATGACCAGCTCGGTGATGACCTTGAGGTCCCTCTTGTGGGCCTCTTCCAGCATCAGCTTGAAGTCGTCCAGCGTGCCGTATTGCGGGTGCACATCGGTGTAATAGGCGATGTCGTAGCCGTCGTCGCGCAGCGGCGAAGGGTAGAAGGGCATCAGCCAGATGGTGTTGACGCCCAGCTCCTTCACATAGTCCAGCCGGCTGGCCAGGCCGAGGAAGTCGCCCACGCCATCTTCGTTGGAGTCCACGAAGGCCTTGACGTTGAGCTGGTAGACGACCGCGTCCTTGTACCAAAGCGCAGGGTCGGTCGGCACCGGGGCGACGGCGCCGGCGTCCAGCGTGGCGGTGCCGGCGGGCACCATGGCCGGCGACTGCGCGGCCTGCAGCGATGCGTCGGGCGTGTCGAGCTTGGGCGTTTGTGGCGCGTTCATCGTGCGGGCCCTTTCAGGCGAAGTCCTTGAAGTCCTGCTCGTTGCGCGGGTGCGTGCGCACGTGGAACACGTGGGCCGGCGTGCGCGCCGGGTCGAGGATCACGAAGTTGCGCGGCCCTTGCCACAGGAAGTGCTGGTCGTTGAGCAGGTCGTCGACGCGGAACGGCGTGTCCGCCGCCAGCCGCATCGCCGCCAGGTCCAGGTCCACCCAGCCGACCTGGATCTGCTGCGGGTCCAGGTTCAGCACCACCAGCATCAGGTCGCGGCGCGCGTGGTCGTGCTTGGACCAGACGAGCAGCTGGTCGTTGTCGCTGCGGTGGAAGCGCAGGCCGGCGTTGTCCTGCAGCGCGGGGTGCTCGCGGCGCAGGCGGTTGATGCGGGCGATCAGGTTGCGCAGGCTGTCGGGTGCGTCCAGCTGCCAGTGGCGCAGCTGGTATTTCTCGGAGTCCAGGTACTCCTCGCTGCCCGGTTTGGCGGGCCGGTTTTCCAGCAGCTCGTAGGCCGGGCCGTAGATGCCGTAGCTGGCGGCCAGCAGCCCGGCCAGCACCAGGCGCAGCGAGAACATGGCCCGGTTGGCACCGTGCAGCTGCTCGTTGAGGATGTCGGGCGTGTTGGGCCAGACGTTGGGACGGAAGTAGTGCCGGCCCGGGCCCTGGGACAGCTCGGTGAAGTAGTCGGTCAACTCCTGGCGGGTGTGGCGCCAGGTGAAGTAGGTGTAGGACTGGCTGAAGCCGAGCTTGGCCAGCCGGTGCATGACCTTGGGCCGGGTGAAGGCCTCGGCCAGGAAGATCAGCTCGGGGCGGTCCTGGCGCAGCTCGCCGATCACCCATTCCCAGAAGGCAAACGACTTGGTGTGCGGGTTGTCGACGCGGAAGATCGTCACGCCTTCGGCGATCCAGTGCTCGAACACGCCTTTGAGCGCCTGCCACAGGCCGCGCCAGTCCTGGCACTCGAAGTCGAAGGGGTAGATGTCCTGGTACTTCTTGGGCGGGTTCTCGGCGTATTGCACGCTGCCGTCCGGCCGGTGGCGGAACCAGTCCGGGTGTTCGGCCACCCAGGGGTGGTCCGGTGCGCACTGGAAGGCGATGTCCATCGCCAGGTCGATGCCACGCTCCCTGGCGGCGTTGACCAGGCGGCGGAAGTCGTCCGCCGTGCCCAGCGCGGGCAGGATGGCCTCGTGCCCGCCTTCGGCCGCGCCGATGGCCCAGGGGCTGCCCACGTCGCCGTCCTCGGCCTGCAGCGTGTTGTTGCGCCCCTTGCGGCGCTCGCGGCCAATCGGGTGGATGGGCGGCAGGTACAGCACGTTGAAGCCCATCTCGGCGATGTAGGGCAGGCGGGCTTCAACGTCGGCGAAGGTGCCGTGCCGGCCGGGCTCCGGCGAGGCCGAGCGCGGGAACAGTTCGTACCAGCTGCTGTAGCGGGCGCGCAGCCGGTCGGCCACCAGTGGCAAAGGCTCGGGCGGATGCACCAGTTGCAGCGAACGGTCGGGGTGGCGGTCGGCCAGCTGGGCCAGCGTGGCGTCCAGCGCCAGTGCCTTCAGCGCGACCGGGTCGCTGGGCGCGGCACCGCCGGCCTGCAGCGCCTGCGCGCTGGCGAGCAAGGGCGCCACGTCCGGCCCCGGGCCGGCGCGCTCTGCGGCGTCCGCCAGCAGCCGGGCGCCGACACGGGCGGCGGCCTGGATGTCTTCCGGCTCCACGCGCCGGGCCAGCTCGCGGCGCCAGGACTGCAGGCCGTCCACCCAGGCGGCCACGCGGTAGCGGTAGCGGCCGGGCGCGGGCGGCACGAAGCAGGCGGTCCACACGTCGTTGCCGGCGGCGCTCATTTCCACTTCACGCCAGGCGCTGGTGTCTTGCAATCGTGCCGTTCGTTCCGGGCGCCACTGCAGCTTGGCCCGCACCTGGTCGTGGCCGTCGGTGAAGACATGGGCGCAGACCTCGAATGGCTCACCGGCCACGCACTTGGCGGCGAAGCGGCCGTTGTCGATGCCGGGCTGCACCGTGTCGATGACGACCCGCACGCGGCCATTGGGTGGCAGCTCGCGAGTTTCTTGGGCTTCGTGGACACGGGCTGGTACGGAGGCATCGGACATGCTGCCGGAGTTGGCAAACGGCATGCCGATGCGGCGCACGGACGGGCGCAGCGCCCAGGGTTCGGCGCTCAGGCGGCCACGACCCTGGAGGTGCTCGCTGCGCTGGCACCCGGATCCCTCTTCCCGGCGGCGTTGCGCTTGGGCGGATCCTTTTTCAAGACGCCCCGCGCCAGCAGGCTGCGCATCAGCGAAGGGGACAAGCTCACCACGCCCGGTCCGGCGTCGCCCACCCAGCGCAGCAGCACACGGCGCTGGGTGCGCTCCAGCGTGCACGGTCCGGCAGGGATCCGCAGCATCTCCTGGCCCGTCCGCTCCTCCAGGCCCAGGCTGCGGGTGAGCTGGGCCTTGATGCTGGGCGGCCGGCGAGTTCTCCGGGCTTCCATCGCGACAGGCGCCTCAAGGTGCTGCAGCGGCCGCAGCTGCGCGCGCGGCGCGGCCGGCGGCATCGCTGCAGCAGCGGGAAGAGACAGGTCCATCATCAAGGCGCTTTCCTGCCCGCACAGCAGCATGGGCAACACAGGGACAACCGGCCCGCCGGCCGAAACTCGGCACAGCGGGCCACCAGCCCGGCCGGGGCAAACGGCGTGCCGCCGGCCCGCGCACCTTCCTCCTCAGCGCTGCTGGTCAGAACCCGACTGCTTGCCGCCTTGCTGGCCGACGTTGCTCTGGCTGCGCTGCGAGTCCTTGCCGCCCTGCTGGCTCTGGGAGCCGCTGCGCTGTTGTTGCTGTTGCTGGTCCTGCGGCTTCTTCTGGTCGCTGCGCTGACCTTGCTGGCCCGCATCCTGTTGCTGCTGCTTTTGCTGTTCCTGACTTCGGTTTTGCTGATTCATCATGGTCTCCTAAGACGATGTGGTTCGGTCCAAACGCCGACGGTGTGCCGACGCTTCAGGTTCGGCAATCCCTGTGCCCAAGCCGGTCGGCCGCACCTCGCTGCGGCACCGTCGCCAGCGGCAGAAATTGCCGCAGGGCTGACCATCCCGGCCCATGGCTGCCGAGGATGTAACAGGCGGCATGCCACCCCTCATTTCCGCCAAAGACCAGGTGCAGGCGGGCCCTAAGGTTGCGTGCAATGCGTCGTGGAATGCCGGAGATGCCTGTGAAGCAATCTTTGTGGGCCCAGGGATGGGCCATCTTGAGCCTCGGTCTTGGGCTGAACCTGGCAGGTTTGCCGGTCGCTGCAGCGGAGGTGACCGCCCTGGAAACCAGCTGGCTGAAAGCCGTCTGGCCGGTGGTGGCCTTTGCCAGGGAAAGCCGGCTGCCGCTGGACATCGTGGTGCAGCCGCAGCCCGCTGCCGGCGCAGCGCCGATCGCGATGGCGTTTGTCGAAGGCCGCTGCAAGCTGGTCTTCACGCTGCGCGGCAACCCCGAAGCCCAGGCCACGCTGGCGGGCCTGGCGCCCGAGCTGCAGAACCCTGCGCTGGAACTGATGGCCGCGCACGAGCTGGCCCACTGCCGGCGCCACCTGGACGGCGCCTGGTACGGACTGCCGGCAGGCCTGTCCTGGCAAGAGCCCCAAGGCCTCGCCCCGGAGCTGCAGGCCGATTACCGCGAGATGAAGGCGGTGCGCCGCGAGGAGGGCTACGCAGACCTGGTCGGCCTGGCCTGGACCCAGCAGCACCACCCGGCGGCATACGCCGCGCTGCACGCTTGGCTGATGGCCGAGCGCAGCATCGACCGCATGCCCGGCACCCACCACGACACCGTCGCCTGGCTGCGCCTGGCCAGCCAGGGCGCCGGCCCGGCCGATCGCTCGATCTTCGCGGCGCCAGTGGCGATCTGGGAAGACGGCCTCAGCGCTGAGCCGTGACCGGGAGCTTGAACAGCGCCACGGCCTGTACCAGCTGTTGAGCCTGGGCGTTCAGGCTCTCCGCGGCAGCGGCGCTCTCTTCCACCAGCGCGGCGTTCTGCTGCGTGGCCTGGTCCATCTGGCTGACGGCCGTGCCCACCTGCTGCACGCCATGGCTCTGCTGCGTGCTGGCCGATGTGATCTCGGCCACGATGGTGCTGACATGCTGAATGGCGCTGACGATCTCGCCCATGGTCTTGCCCGCCTGATCGACCTGGACATTGCCCTGCTCGACCTGCGCCATGCTGCGACCGATCAAGGACTTGATCTCCTTGGCCGCCTCGGCGCTGCGCTGCGCCAGGCTGCGGACTTCGGAAGCCACCACTGCGAAGCCCCGGCCTTGCTCACCCGCGCGCGCGGCTTCCACCGCCGCATTCAACGCAAGGATGTTGGTCTGGAAGGCGATGCCGTCGATCACGCCGGTGATGTCGCCGATCCTGCGGCTGCTGTCGTTGATGCCCTGCATCGTTGTGACGACCTGGCCCACGACGCTGCCGCCCCGCTCGGCCACGGCACAGGCGCTGTGCGCCAGCTGATGGGCCTGCCTGGCGCTGTCGGCGTTGCTGCGCACGGTGCCACCCAGCTCGTCCATGGTGGCCGCGGTCTGCTGCAGCGCGCTGGCTTGTTGTTCCGTGCGGCCTGACAAATCATGGTTGCCCTGCGCAATCTGTGCACTGGCCGTGGCCACGCCTTCGGCCGAGCTGCGCACCAACGCCACGGAGTTCGCAAAACTGGCGGCCAGCTGCCCCAGTGCGCCCATCACGCTGCTCGCATCCGCCTTGTCCGCGCCTCCCGCGGCGGGGCTCACGATCAGATCGCCTTGCGCAATGCTGCGCATCGTGGCGACGACGGCGTCCGGCTCCGCGCCCAGGCGGCGCCGGATCCACGATTGCGCGTAGAACAAGGAACCGATCGCCGACGCGAACATCAGTGCAAGGCTGACCAGCGCCGCCGCATACCAGCGCTGGCGCGAGGTGTTGGCAAGCGTCACCGCCGCTGCTGTGCGCTCGTCGAGCATGCCGAAGAACTCGTCGACCGGCTTCATGATCTTGGCCTTGTAGCGGTGGTAGTCGGCGTTGTGCATCATGGCCTGGGCTTGAGCCAAGTCGGGCTCGCCCTTCTTGCTGAAGCCGCCGTTGCCGTCCGCGTACAGGCCCTTGACCATGTTCATCGCGACGGTCTCCGTCTTGACCAGATCGTCAGAGTTCGCCGCGGCTTCCTTGAGCTTGGCAAATTCGGCTTCCGTGAAGCCGGCGGCCTTCATGCTGTCCAGCAGGGACACGCTGGTGCTGCTGCCTTCGTGGCCAGGCCCGGAGGGCACGGTGCCGGCGGCGCGAAAGTCCCAGTAGATTCTTTCGTAGCCGGGCGGGCGCGGCTTCTTGCCGTTGCGGATGTCCAGCACCTCGAAGTACTGCTGTTCCCACATGGGGTCGCCGCTGACGACGTAGGTGCGCGCCAGGCGGGTCAGGTCATCGGAGCTCTGTCGCAATTCGTCGGCCAGCAGCGCAGAGACATGGCGCGACTCATGCGCGACGGACAGCCTGTCGCTTGCCGCGCCAACCTGGTAGATCGACACGACGAGCAACAGCGCCGCGATGGCCGTGCTGATCAGTGCGGTTCCGAACAACTGCTTGATGGATCTCATTCTGGTTCTGCCTTGTGACGTCAGGAATGCACACACTCACGCTTGGGTGAGCCCTCGGCAGTGATATCGGAACGCCCGCGGCAAAGTTGACTGGCCTGTTCCTTCGTCGCTCAGGCCGCCGAGGCCGGCAGGCCGAACACCGAGTCGAAGGCCCAGTTGAAGAGGTAGGTGAAGACCAGGAAAAAGGCGATCAGGCCCATCTCCAGCGTCACCGCATGCCAGAAGCCAACCTGCAGCAGCCACATCATCACCGGCACCAGCAGCAGCGTCAGCCCGCCCTCGAACAGCAGCGCATGCACCGCCCGGCGCGCAAAGCTGCGGCCACGCCTGGCCTGCCGCGCTTCCCAGCGCTCGAACAGCGTGTTGAACAGTGCGTTCCACAGCACCGCGGCCACCGAAGCCGCCACCGCCACCGCGCCCGCGGCCTGCATCGGATGGCCCAGCGCCTGCATGATCAGGCTGTTGGCCCCGATGGCGCCGGCCTCGAAGATGGTCACGTACAGCACGCGTCGGCGCAGCCCTTGCAGTCCAGGCCCATTCATCGGGGCACCTCGTCCGGGAAAGTCAGAAAGAAGCCCGGAGACTAACGTTGGCAACTGAAGGCTGCCAGTCAACTGCTGTCAGCTAAGCTGATGGCATGTTCAGCAGCGAAGCCGTGCGCGTGTTCCTGGCCGTGGTCGACCACGGCTCGTTTTCGGCTGCGGCCCGCGCGCTGGGGCGCATGCCGTCGGCCGTCAGCATGGCGGTCGGCCAGCTGGAAGCCGAGCTGGACCTGCAGCTGTTCGAGCGCCAGGCCCGCAGCACCGTGCTCACGCCCGCCGGCCTGGCGCTGCTGCCGCAGGCGCGGCTGGCCGCCAGCCACCTGCAGCGCCTGGGCGCGCAGGCGCTGGCGCTGCATGAGGCGCCGCAGCCGAGGCTGTCCCTCGCGCTGGCGCCCGAGCTGGAAGGCGCCGGATGGAGCGCCCCGCTGGCCGCATTGGCCGAGGCCTTCCCGCCGCTGGCGCTGGACGTGCGCGTGCTGCCGCAGGCCGAGGCGATGGCGCTGCTGCGCGAAGGCGAGGTGCAGCTGGCGCTGGTCTTCGAGCGGCATGCGCTGGAAGCCTGGGAAGGCTTCGAGGAAGTGGGCTGCGAACTGCTGGTGGCCGTGGCCTCGCGCGCCTGGCTGGCCCAGGTCGCCGGCAACGCGCCGCTGCGCAGCGAAACCCTGCAGGAAACCCGGCAGATCCTGGTCGGCAGCCGGGCCGGTGAACACAACCCCCGCCTCATCCATTCGGCCAACCGCTGGGAAGCCGGCAGCCACATGGCGGCGATGCGCCTGGTCGAAGCCGGCCTCGGCTGGGCCTTCCTGCCGCGCGCCATGCTGCCGCCGTCCGGCCAGGGCGAGCTGGTCGAGCTGGCCTTCGACAACATGAGCAACCAGGTCTCGCTGTGGGTGGACGTGGTGTGGCACCGCGAGCGCCCGCTGGGCACCGTGGCGCAGCGCTACCTGGCGCTGCTGCGGGAGGGCCTGCGCGGCCAGCCGCCCCTATGATGCGGCGCTTCCGTCGCTTCACCGGTCCGCCTGATGTCGCCGCTGCACGCCCTCGAAACCGCCGCCTTCGCCGCCTGGCCCAGCCTCGAACACGAGGACCTCTTCGGCTGGCATTTGCGCTACGCCCAGGGCTACACCAAGCGCGCGAATTCGGCGAATGCGACAGCGGTGGCGCAAGACCTCTCACCCGCGCAGATCGCAGCCATCGAGGCCAGGTTCACAGAACGCGGCCTGCGCCCCATCTTCCGGCTCGCCTCGTTTGCCGCACCTGAAGGCACGGATTCGCGCCTGGCCGGCCTGGGCTACCAGTTCCTGGACCTGTCACTGGTCATGCGCCTTGCCGGTGAGCAGTTGCCCGCGCCCCACGAGGCCGCACCATTCACGGCCGCACCACTCACGTTCACCGACCCCGCCACCTGGCTCACCGCCTTCCAGCAAATCTCCGGCAAGCTCGGCCCCGACCAGGCCGTGCACCTGCAGATGCTGCAAGCCATCCGGCATCCCTGCGCCTTCGCCGTGCAGACCGATGCGGCTGGCAAACCGGTCTGTTGTGGCCTTGCTGTGCTCGTGGCCGGGCAGGTCGGCTTGTTCGACATTGCCACCCACTCGGAGCACCGCCGCCAGGGCCTGGCGAAGGCGCTCTGCCATTCGCTGCTGGCCTGGGGCCGCGAGCGCGGCGCTCAGGGGGCTTACCTGCAAGTGGTGGGCGCGAACGCCGGCGCCATCCGCCTGTACGAAACCATGGGGTTTCGGCGGGCTTATCACTACTGGTATCGGGTGAGGGTGTGACCGCGGGCTCGGATTCAGCCCAGAGCTTCTGGCATCGTGAAACATCACTTCATCCAATCGCTGCTCGCCTTCGCTGTCATGGCCTTTTCTGGATGTGCCAGCATTGCGGGGCGTACGCTGAGTGTCTGACTGGGCGCGGGGCCTCATGCGCTCGTTTACTGGAGACAGGTCATGCCCAGAACGTTGCCACCCAATCGCTCCATCCCCGACGCCGCGGTGATCCCTGTGCTGCACTATCCCAGCGTGCCGGAGGCCGTGGCCTGGCTGTGCGGCTGTTTCGGGTTCACCGAGCGGCTGCGGATCGGCACGCATCGCGTGCAATTGAATGCGCCTATGGGCTCGGGCGCGGTGGTAGTGGCGGATCGCGGCGAGGCCTCAGGCCACGCCGCCTCGGTCTCGGTGATGCTTCGTGTCGTCGACATCGACGCCTTGTTCCACGCCGCCTTCGCGGCGGGGGCCCGGGTGTTGCAATCGCCCGAGACGCATGTGTATGGCGAGCGGCAATGCACCGTGGCGGACCCCGGCGGCCACGTCTGGACCCTGACCGAATCGGTGGAGGACGTGCATCCGGCGTCCTGGGGTGGGGAGTACGTGGAGCCGGAGACACGCCAATGACTTTGCTCGCCATCATGTCGGGCCTGGTGGCTGTTTTTGCCGCGATTGCCTTGTGGATTCTTGCGATCGCGAGTCAACGCGAGCATGCCCGGCTGCTCGTAGGCACTGGTTCTGCGAGTCGTTGGTGATGCTGCTGCGCTGCCGGGCGGCTCTTGAAAAGCCAGGCGTGAAGCTTCTGGCCTGAGGGGATGCTCAGCGCTTGCCGATGACACGGTACACACCGGCCCCGATCAGTGCGCCGACGATTGGGGCGAGCCAGAAGGCCCACAGCTGTTCGACTGCCCAGCCGCCGACGAAGAGCGCCACGCCGGTGCTGCGCGCAGGGTTGACCGAGGTGTTGGTCACCGGGATGCTGATGAGGTGGATCAAGGTCAGGCACAGGCCGATGGCGATGGGTGCGAATCCCTTAGGTGCACGCTCGTCGGTGGCGCCGAGGATGACGATCAGGAACAGGGCCGTCATGACCACTTCGCACACCAGCGCGGCGAACAGGGAGTAGCTACCTGGCGAGTGCTCGCCGAACCCGTTGGATGCGAACCCGCCAGCGACGTCGAAGCCGGCCTTACCGGACGCGATGAGGAACAGCACGCCCCCTGCGGCCACGGCGCCCAGCACCTGGGCCACGATGTAAGGCACCAGCTCGCGCGCCGAGAATCGGCCGCCCGCCCACAGCCCGATGGAGACGGCCGGATTCAGGTGGCAGCCGCTGATGTGGCCGATCGCATAGGCCATCGTCAACACCGTCAAACCGAAGGCCAGCGACACCCCCAGGAGCCCAATGCCCACCCCTGGAAACGCGGCAGCCAGCACTGCACTTCCACAACCGCCCAGCACCAGCCAGAACGTGCCCACAAACTCTGCGGCATACCTTTGCATATCGACCTCCTCAATGAATTTCACGGATGACTTGCCGCAACCCGAATGGGCAGCAAGGGTGCGGTTTGTAGCTGCAGGCCGCCTGCGCTTGGGGGTTCAAAAAGCAGTTGCGTGACCCACCGCACGATCGCCGTCACCCATTGGAAGCAGGGCAACAAGACCGTGAACCAGTTCACGGGCTGGCGCCGCTCTCCGCCCACTGTGCGCGCCGCATCGAGGCGCCCGCCGGGATGGGTGGAGTTGCGTCGCGGGCTCGGGCTCAATCCTGGTGCCCGGTTGGAAGTGACGGAGGAGGCCGACGGACTCCGGCTGCGTGTGCAGCGTGCCGTGCCGCAGAGCGCCGTCAGCGAACTGGCCGGCATGGTCACGGCACCGTCGCGTGGCAAGCCGCGCAAGCTGGCCGATTTCGATCCTGCCGCGCCGACGACCAAGGCGCGCCGTTGAAACGCCGATGAAAGCCGTCGACACCAACGTGCTCGCGCGCTTCTTCGTCAACGACCCGGATGACGCCGAAGCAGCGGCCCGCGGCGGTGCGCGCGATGACGGGCCAGGTCTTCGTCAGCCTCACCGTCGTGCTGGAATTCGAAAGGGTGCTTCGGGGCTTCTACGAGCTGGGCCGCAAGGATGTGGTGGCCGTGATCCGCGCGTTGGCCGGCATGCCGCAGGTGCACATGGAAGCCCGGGACGAGCTTTTTGATGCTTGTGCTCGGGTAGCATCGCGCTGGTGCTGTGGGACGCTCTGCCACGTTCGGCCACCCATCCCCTCCTGCTCCGTTGCCACTGGAGGTGAGCTTACGGAGTGAGATCGAAGCGTTGACATCGAGCGCTGATGCGGCCAACTGCAGGTGGTTGTCGAAGAGCCTCCTGCTCAGATGCCAAGCCGGCCCGCTGGCGATGACCAAGTTGCAACAAGACCTGCAGGCGCGCGGTTGGTCCCTGGCGCCTCAAGTGGGTCGGTCCACGTTGTTCTGGCGAAAACGGGATGGGTTTGAGGCGCAGTGTGAAACTGCGGGTAAGGTCGCCTGTCGCGTTGAAATCTGGAGGCGACGTCCCGCGTAGCCGCTGTGGGGTCTGCCGAGCCAATGCACCGGAACGAAAGTGTCGAGGGCCTGCCTTGTTCAACTTCAATCATGAACGAATCCGCTCAATTCGCGACCGGGCGATTGGAGACCTGAAGTCCGTTCGCATTCAATGCGCGGATGAACGGTTGACACTCGATGCAAATCGTGCCGAGGTCATGGACCAATCCGAAACCGTCCAGCATGATGAATGGCGGGTTGACGCCTTCTATCTCACGCAGATCGTTCGAAACCTCCATGGCGAGTATTTCCTGCTGAAGACGACGGACGGCCGCCCCTACGTCAAGCATCTGACTCAGGCGCGCGCAAAGCTGGTCCTGAAGGCCAAATACAGATTGCCTGGCCAGCCGCGATGAGCGCTTGTTGAGGTGACCCGGACGTTGAACTACCTCGGCATGCGTCATATCCTGCCGCTGCTTCTCACCATGACAACCATTGCGGTGGGTCATGCTGCAAGCCAGGCAAAGCCGCAGGCTCAGTGCCGCTTGACTGACGAGGCTTTCGACTCCGTGCTTCGTCGGGTTGGTGACTGGCGAACGATCGACGCCTTTCATCGCAAGCACTTTCCGCAGTGTCTTGATGACGGCTACTACTCGGAGGGCTACTCCGATCTGATTGTCCACACGCTTGCTTCGCGTTGGGACACGCTGCCGGTGCTTGCCGAGGTCACTCGGCGAAGGCCTGCCTTCCTGAAATTCGTGCTCAGGCACATCGATGCCTCGACTGATCCGACCCAGCTTCGAGCAATTCAGGTCGACGCTGCCTCCGCGTGCCCAGCCGCCCAACGCCAACTTTGCGCGGCCATCGGCGGCGCTGCAAAAAGCGCGCTGATGGAGATCGCTGTTCCGGTTCCGCCTGCAGGCGAAGTGTCGTCAGTCTTTTGATGCCCAACCCATTCAAAAGCTCTGCTACCGGATGGCATTCATGCACATCAATTCCACCGCCATGAAGCCGAACTTCTTGTGCGGGCCGAAGCCGAAGCCGACGGTCTTGTAGTCGTCCTTGAACAGGTTGTCGCGGTGGCCGCGGGTGGGCACGCCGTCGTCCACCACGAGCTGGATCACGACGTCGCGGGGCGTGGGCATGCCGTAGCTGATGTTTTCGCCGCAATAGGCGGTGCCGGACAGGTGGCGGGTGGCGCGGTCGGAGGGGCTGGCGCCGTTGGCGCTGTAGTGGCCGGTGGCGCCTTCGGGGCCTTGTTCGGCCACGTGGCCCTGTGCGGCGTTGGACAGGCAGTTCGACAGCGCCAGCGGCTTCACCGGCTGTGCCTCCCTGAGGAACGCGATGGTTTCCGCCACGGCGGCGCGGCCTTCCACACTGGCGTAGGACATGCCCTCCGATTTGTAGAAGCCTTGCGCGTCCATGTTGCGGAATCGCTCCTCGACGAATTTGGCGTATTCCCTTGGGTTGGTGCGCAGCAGGTTCACCTCTTCGAGCAGCGGCTGCGCCATGGGGCCGGGCTTTCCTCTTTCTGCACAGCTGACGGTGATGTCCTGGGCTTGGGCCGGGGCGGCGAGGGCGGCACAGAGGGTGAATGCCGCGGTGGCAAGGAGGCTGGGATGGAGGCGCATGGGACGGGCTGGGGTGACTTCGGGTGCGAGTGCGGGGCGATTGTCGATTCCCCCGGCGCCGGGCAAGTGTTGCGGTTCGAGAAGGATGTAAGCGGCGTTGGCGCGATCGCGGCGCCGTCCTACGTCCGGCCCTTTGGCGCAAGCCTAGGCTGAAGCAGTTTCACTGCCGAGGAGCCGCGCATGACTTCGCCTGCCGCTGCGCATGCCACACACGATGCCACGCTGGACGACCCGAGCCTGCCGGATCCGTTCACGCTGCAACCACTGCGTTACCAGCCTTCCTTTGAATTCCTCGAAGAAGACGAGGCACAGACCGGCGATGCACTGGTTGCGGCGATGCGGGGCATCAGCGAGAAGGTGCTGAAGGATGAAGGCCATGCCTATCGCTCGGTGCATGCCAAGAGCCACGGGTTGTTGCTGGGCGAGCTGGAGGTGCTGGACGACCTGCCGCCGGCCTATGCACAAGGGGTGTTTGCGCAGCCCGGGCGTTACCCGGCGGTGATGCGGCTGTCGACCATTCCGGGTGACCTGCTGCATGACGCGGTGTCCACGCCGCGCGGCTTTGCGCTGAAGCTGGTGGGTGTGCCGGGTGACCGGGTGCCGGGCTCGGAGGGCGACAGCACGCAGGACTTCGTGATGGTCGACAGCCCGAACTTCAGCGCCAAGAGTGCGCGCCAGTTCCTGCGCAGCGTGAAGCTGGTGGCAGCCACGACCGACAGGCTGCCCAGCCTGAAGCAGGCGCTCTCGGTGGTGTTGCGCGGGCTGGAGCGCTGGGCCGAGAAGGCCGACACCGAGCTCAACTCGCTCAAGGCGCTGGGCGCGCATCCGCCCACCCACCCGCTGGGTGACCGCTACTACGGCCAGTTGCCGTTGCTGTGGGGCCCGTACATGGCCAAGTTCTGCCTGGTGCCGGTGGACGATTCTCTGCTCGCGTTGCGCCAGCATCCGGTCGACCTGGACGCCCACCATGACGCGCTGCGCCTGGCCGTGGAGGCGCATTTCGCGCGCGAGGGCGGCGCCTGGGAGCTGCGCGTGCAGCTGTGCACCGACCTGGCCCACATGCCGCTGGAAGACCCGTCCGAGCCGTGGTCCGAGGCGCTGAGCCCGTATGTGGCGGTGGCGCGGCTGCGCGCGGCACCGCAGCCGGGCTGGAGCCGGGCGCTGTCGGTGGTGATCGACGACGGCATGGCCTTCAGCCCCTGGCATGCGCTGGCGGCGCACCGGCCGCTGGGCGCGATCATGCGCATCCGCCAGGCGGCCTACCGCATGGCGGCCGAATTTCGCGCGGCGCACAACCCGACGCCGGTCGTCGAGCCGCGCTCGCTGGCGGCGCTGAAAGCCCTGCTGGGCCGGGCGGGCGAGCTGGCCTGGCCCGCCGAGGGCATGGCGCTCACCGATTCGCACAATTTTTCGCGGCCGATGGAATAAACGGCACGCCGCGCCCGTCTGCGTCACAGTGAGCAGCTGCCGCGCCATGGGGGCGGGGCGGCTCGCTCACCGATGGGGAGACATCTCGATGACGCAGATTCGCATGCACACCGGCTGGCGCCTGGCGCTGACCACTGGCGTGATGACCGGCCTGATGGCCGTGGCCGGCCTGGCCCAGGCCGCCGCACCCGCGTTCAGCAAGGGTGCGCTGGTCGGCCCGAACGGCATGACGCTCTACACCTTCGACAAGGACACTGCCGGCAGCGGCAAGAGCGTCTGCAACGGCCCTTGCGCCAAGCTCTGGCCGCCGCTGGTGGCCACAGCAGGTGACACGCCCAGCGGCGACTACACGCTGCTGACGCGTGACGACGGCGCCAAGCAATGGGCCTTCAAGGGCAAGCCGCTGTACTACTACGAGGCCGACAAGGCGGCCGGCGAGCGCAGCGGTGACAAGTTCAAGGACGTCTGGCACATCATTCCGGAATGAACCTGGCCGAGCCCGCACGTGCAGCACGACGACCCGCAGCAACTGCTGACCTGGCTGCCGCGCCTGCGCCGCTATGCGCGCGCGCTGGCCGGCAACCGGGACGATGCCGACGACCTGGTGCAGGACACGCTGGAGCGTGCCTGGGCCAAGGCCGGGCTGTGGCGCGGCGTGGCCGACATGCGGGCCTGGCTGTTCAGCCTGATGCACCACCTGCACGTGGACGGCCACCGCCGCGGCCGGTTGAACATCGTGGCGCTGGCCGAAGGTGAGCCGCTGCCGGAGCAGGCCGAGCCGGCGCGTCAAACCGAAGGCCTGGCGCTGCGGGACCTGGCGGGCGCGCTGGCCCAGCTGCCGGCCGAGCAGCGCGAGGTGCTGCTGCTGGTGGCGCTGGAAGACATGGCCTATGCCGACGTGGCGCAGGCGCTGGGCCTGCCGATGGGCACCGTGATGTCGCGCCTGTCGCGGAGCCGCGAGCGGCTGCGGCAGCTGATGAACGAACCGGTGCTGCCGGCCACCGCAACGGCCGCCGCCGTCGCCGGCCGGCCCACCTTGAAGGTCATCAAATGAGGCCCGAAGACGCGGACACACCGGTCACCGAAGCCGAGCTGCACGGCTGGCTGGACGGCCAGCTGCCAGCCGCACGCCAGCAGGAGATCGGCGCCTACCTGGCCGAGCGGCCGCAAGAGGCTGAGCGGCTGGCCGACTACCGCGGCCAGAAGGCGGCCTTGCGCGCCTTGTTCGACCCGGTGCTGGACGAAGCCGCCCCCGCCCGGCTGCTGCGCGCCGCGGCGCCGCGCCAGCCCTGGTACGCGCAGCGCTGGGTCGCCGGCCTGGCGCTGCTGCTGCTGGGCACCGGCACCGGCTGGGGCCTGCACAGCGCGCTGCCGGCAGGTGGCGATGCGACCGCGCTGGCGTTGGCCGCCGCCCGTTCGCCCGAAGGCTTTGCCCGCAGCGCCGCGGTGGCGCATGCCGTCTTCAGCCCGGACCAGCGCCGCGCCGTGGAGCTGGACGCTGCGCACGAGGAACAGCTCAGCACCTGGCTTTCGCGCCGCATGGGCGCGGCGATGAAGCCGCCGCATTTGCAGGCCCAGGGCTATGCGCTCGAAGGCGGCCGGCTGCTGCCCGGCGGCCAGGGCCCGGTCGCGCAGTTCATGTACCGGGACAGCGAGGGCCGCAAGCTCACCGTCTACGTCTCCAACGAACTCGGCCCTGCCGGTGCCGCTTCAGCGCCAGTCCACGCGGGCGTGCCCGCCAGCGCGATGCCGGCCACCGCCTTCCGCTTCGCCCGCGAAGGCAAGGTCAACGTCTTCTACTGGGTGGACGGCGCCTACGGCTACGCGATCACCGCCGACGCCAGCCGGCAGGTGCTGGCAGATGTGTCGAACGAGGTGTATCGGCAGTTGGTCAGCGAATGATCAAGCCGCAGCCAGCCACAGCGCCACGGTCGTGCCAACGCCGGGTTCGCTTTGCAGCCGTGCGCTGCCTTGCGAGAAGCGGCAGAGGTTGCTCACTTGCAGCAGGCCAAGCCCGGTGCCGGCGGAGGGCAGCTTGGTGGTGAAGAAGGGCTCGAAGGCGCGGGCGGCGACTTCGGGGGGCATGCCGCTGCCGGTGTCCTGCACGCTGACGACGGTGTAGCGGCCGGGGGCGAGTTCGGCGTCGGCGGCGAGCAATTGCCGCTGGGTCGCGGCGATGGTGATGCGGCCGCCGTCGGGCATTGCATCGCGGGCGTTCATCACCAGGTTCAGCAGCGCCAGTTCGAGCTGGGGGCTGTCGGTCTGCGCCAGCACGGGGTGCTCGGGCAGCGCCAGCGTGACGGGGTTGCCGTGGCCGGCCGTCTGCTGCAGCCATTCGTTCAGCTGCAGCAGCAGCGCGCGCACGTCCACCGCGCTGGCCAGCATCTCGCCGGGGCGGGAGAAGGCGAGGAAACGTTCGGTCAGGCGCTGGCCCCGTTCGGCAGCGAGCAGCGCGTCGTCGAGCAGCGGCTGCACCGGCTGGCCTTCCACCTGGCCGCGGGCGCCGCGCACCTGCGCCGCCACACCGGAGAGGATGTTCTTGAAGTCGTGCACCATCACGTCGGACAGCTGGCCCACGGTTTCGAGTTTCTGTGACTGGATCAGCGCGTATTCCGCCCGCTCGCGCTGGGCGATCTGCTCCAGCAGCTGCACATTGGCACGGCGCAGCTCGCGAGTGCGCTCTTCCACCCGGGCTTCCAGCGTGGCGTTCAGCGTGCGGGTGGCGGCCTCGGCCGCGTGCAGGCGCAGCAGCGCGCGCACGGCGGCCACCAGTTCCTGCGGTTCTGTCGGCTGGATCAGGTAGGCATCGGCCCCACCTTCCAGGCCTTGGGTGCGGTCGCGCGAGGAGATCATCGTGGCGGAGGTCTGCAGCACCATGGTGCTGGGCCAGCGCTGCTTGATCTGCTTGCAGACTTCCAGGCCGCTCATGTCGGGCAGGTGCACGTCCAGCAGGGCCAGCGCGGGCCGCAGGTTTTCCATGCACCGCAGCGCTTCGGCACCGTTGTGCGCGTCCACCACTTCGAAGCCGGCATGCCGCAGCGTGCGGTGCTTGGTGTAGCGCGCGGCCTCGGTGTCTTCGACGTTCAGGATGATGGCGGTTTCGAGACTCATGGGACACCTCCTGGCCCGAAGACCGCTGTGTTGATCAGGGACGTCAGGCCGTCGCGCGACACGTCTTGCTTGGGCAGGATGGCATAGGCGCTGGACAGCGAGCGCTTCTGCTCCATCGACAGTGGGTAGGACGAGCAGATGACCACCGGCGTGGTGCGCAGCCCGGACTCGGCCAGCCGGCGCATCACGGTGAAGCCATCCATGCGCGGCATGTGCAGGTCCAGCATGATGAGTTCCGGCCGGTGCTGCAGCGCAGCCTCCAGGCCGGCCTGGCCATCGGCCGCCTCCATCACCTCGAAGTCGGCGTCCTGCGCGATGTGGCGCACCACGTAGCGGAAGGCCTCTTCGTCGTCGATCACCAGCATGCGGCGGGCGGCGTGGCCGGCGGCGCTGGGCGAGGGTTGCAGCGGCTGGCCCAGGCGCACCGGCAGGAACAGCTCGAAAGTGGAGCCCTCGCCAGGCTGGCTGCGCAGCGTGATGTCGCCGCCCATCAGCATGGCCAGCCGGCGCGACAGCGGCAGGCCCAGGCCGGTGCCGCCGCGCTGCAGCCGGCCGTCCACCTGCGAGAACTCCTCGAAGATGCGGGCCTGGTCCTCGGCCGAGATGCCCACGCCGGTGTCGGCCACGCTGAAGACCATGCGGCGGCGCGCACTGTCGTGCCGGGCGGTCACGCGCACCTGGCCTTGTTCGGTGAACTTCAGCGCGTTGTGGATCAGGTTGCGCAGCACCTGGGCCACCTTGGGCTCGTCGCCGAACAGGGCGGGCAGGCCGGTGGGCTCGTCGAACACCAGCCGCACGGCGGGGTTCTGGTGCAGCGGGCGCAGCGCGCCGCGCAGCGAGGCGAAGAGTTCGGTGGCGGTGAACGCGGCCGGCTTCACGTCCAGCTTGCCGGCCTCGATCTTGGACAGGTCCAGCAGGTCGTTGACCATTTCCAGCAGCGTCTGCGCCGACGAGCGGATGTAGCCGACCTGGCGCGTCTGCTCGGCGTTCAGCGGGCCGTCCACACCGTCGATCAGCAGCCGCGAGAGCGCCAGGATCGAGTTCAGCGGCGTGCGGAATTCATGGCTCATCTGCGAGAGGAAGCGCGACTTGGTGTCGCTGGCCGCCTTGAGCTGCTCGGCTTTTTCCTCCAGCTCTGCGTACAGCGCGACCACGCCGCGGTTGGTCTCCTCCAGCTCGCGGTTCAGGCGCAGGCTGTCAGCCTGGCGCTCGCCCAGCTGGTGCAGGCTTTCGGCCAGCTCGCGGTTCTGTTCGTGCAGCGCGGTGACCGGGTCGGCGCGGCGTTGCGGCATGGCGGCGGCAATCTCGTCCAGCACCACCGGGTTGAGCCGGGCCTGCGCGCTGGCAGGCAAGGCCTGCGACAGCTGCACCCGCGTGCCGTCCAGGCCGGTCCGGATGTCGAAACCGTCAACCAGCCGGCGCGCATTCAGCAAGCCCTGCCCATGGTTGGGTGCGAAGGCCTTGCGGCCGGCCAGGATGGCGTCCAGTTCGCCAATGCCGCCGCCCCGGTCTTCGATGACGACGAGGAATTGCCGCGGGCCGACCGGCTGGTCCACCGCCAGGCTCAGCACGCCGCCGCCGGCATGGTCGGACGCATTGCGGGCGATCTCGGAGGCGGCGGTGGCCAGGCGGGTCTGGGCTGGTCGGTCGAAGCCCAGCAGCTCGGCCGCGCGGCGCACCTGCAGGCGCGCCGCGGCCACGTCGGCGGCGCTGGTGAAGGACAGGGTGGCGAGGCGCAGGCTCATGGCATCAGCGCCGGCCGGTCTTGACGACGACGATGGTGGCGTCGTCGTGCCCGCGGGCGAAATCGCGGTACAGCACGCCGGCCACCAGCATCGGGTGCTGGCGCGAGAGGCCAGGGTAGGGTTCCAGTGACCAGCTGCTGCCAATGCCGTCGGAGTGCATGATCAGCAGGCCGTCTGCGCTGGGGTATTCGAAGCCCTGGACCTTGCGTGCGTTGTGCCCGGCCGTGCCGTTGTGCGAGACCATGCGGCGCATCTGCCCGCCCGGCCCCCAGACGGTGCCGGCAATGTTGCCCAGGCCGGCGAAGACGGTGGTGCCGCTGCCCCACTGCACGCGGGCTGCCGCCACGGCGGCACCGCGGGTGTGGCGCAGCCCCGCATGCACCGCCTCGATGATCTCCACCGGCCCGCCGGTGCGGTGCCGCTGGAAGACCTGCACCGCCTCGGTGGAGGCAATGGCGGCCTGGGTGCCGTGGCCCAGCCCGTCGGCGACGAACACGGTGCGGCTGGCGCCGTCCTCGTGCACGCTCCAGGCATCGCCGCACACGGTCTCGCCGTGCTTGGCCACCATCACCGCACCGAGCTGCTGCTGGCTGGTGGCGCTGGCCGAGGTGGCGTTGGCCGAGGTGGCAGAGGCGGCCGGTTCATCGCGCGGCAACCGTGCATGGATGACCGTGCCCTGGCCGGGCCAGGAGGCCACGTGCAGCGCGGCCGAGGCCCGCCGCACCGCGCCCAGGCCGTTGCCGCGGGTGCCGGCGGTGGAGTAGCCGTCGGCCATGCAGGCGGCGATGTCGACCATGCCCTGGCCCTTGTCCATGGCCAGCAGGTGCAGGCTGTGGTCATGGTGGCCCACCAGCAGCCGGCCACCGCCGCCGTGCTTGATCAGGTTGGTCGACAGCTCGGTCGCCACCAGCGCCACCGCGGCCGCGCGGGCCGGGTCGAAGCCGGCCTCCTGCGCCAGCGACTGGGCGTGGCGCCGCGCGCCGGCGATCTGCGTCACGTCGGCCAGCGGCCATTCGGTCATCTTCATCGCGGTCGCGCTTTCATCATCATTTCCATCGCGTCATGGTGATGCGCGTGCCTTGCCCGGGGGCGGTTTGAATCTCGAACTCGCTGGACAGGCGCCTGGCACCGCCCAGGCCCAGGCCCATGCCCTTGCCGGTGGTGTAGCCGTCCCGCAGCGCGGCGGCCAGGTCGGCAATGCCGGGGCCTTCGTCAATGAAGCACAGCCGGACGCCATTTCGCGGCGGCAGGGCGACCAGCTCCATCTCGACCCAGCCGCCACCGCCGTAGTCCAGCGTGTTGCGGGCGATCTCGCTGGCGGCGGTGACGAACTTGGTCTGGTCCACCAGGCCGAAGCCGGCCTCGATCGCCAGCCCGCGAACCCGTTGCCGCACGCGCACCACGTCTTCAGAACTCCGAATGTCCAGCCGTTCAGGCACCGGCTTGGTCCTGCTGGCCGTCGTCGTCGTCGTCCCCGTCGGCGGCTTCGTCGCGGTAGACATTGGCGTGTGCGCGGATCATGGCAATGCCGCGGTCCACGTTCAGCGCGGTCTTCACGCCGGTCAGCGAGAGGCCGAGTTCCACCAGCGTGATGGCGACTGCCGGGCGCATGCCGACGACCACCGTGTCGGCGTCCAGCATGCGCGAGACGGCGGCGATGTTGTCCAGCATGCGGCCCATGAAGCTGTCGACGATCTCCAGCGCGGAGATGTCGATCAGCACGCCGCGCGCGCCGGTGGCCACCACCTTGTGGCTCAGGTCTTCTTCCAACGCCTGGGCGATCTGGTCGTGCATGTCGACCTGGATGCTCACCAGCAGCGCGTTGCCGAGCCGGAGGATGGGAATCCGTTCCATGTCGACCTCAGGCCTTCTGCGGCGAGGCGGCCGCGACGTCGTACTTGCTCCGGTTGCGCACCACGCTGCGGCCCTGGCGGGTCAGCGCCAGCAGGAAGGCGTCGGCCAGCGTGGCCTTGGAGACCACGGTGAGTTCCACGCCCAGGTGCACCATGGTCTGCGCAATCTGCGGGCGGATGCCGCTGATGATGCAGTCCGCGCCCATCAGCCGGGCGGCGGCAATGGTCTTGAGCAAGTGCTGCGCGGTCAGCGTGTCCACCATCGGCACGCCGGTGATGTCGATGATGGCGATCTCGGCACTCTGCTGGACGATGGCTTCGAGCAGGTTCTCCATCACCGACTGGGTGCGTTCGCTGTCCAGCGTGCCGATCAGCGGCAGCGCGAGGATGCCGTCCCAGAGCTTGATCACCGGCGTGGACAGCTCGGCCAGCTCCTGCTGCTGGCGCACGATCACGCCTTCGCGGGTCTTCTGGAAGGTCTCCATCGTCAGCAGGCCCAGGCGGTCCAGCAGCAGGCCGATCTCCCAGTTCGAGCGCAGCCGGCCAAGCTCGTCGGCCGTGTCCACGTGTGCGGAGGCGTCGAACAGCGGCTGTTTCAGCGAGAAGACGAAGATGGCGGTTTCGCGCGGCGAGAAACCCTGCATGCCGCGGCTGGCGGAGAGATCGGTGAGGAAGTCGCGCACCGGCCCGAAAGAGGGTGCGTCGACGTTCAGGCTGCCGCTCTGCAGGGCGTCGCGCAACAGGCGCAGGAAGGCTGCGCACTGGGTCTGCAGTTCACCCTCCTGGATGCGGCCGCTGCTCAGCGCACCATCGGCCTTCAGGGCTTGCAACCAAGCGGCAAAGATCTGCTTTTCGTGATCGTTCAACAGGGTCGACACGACGGTCCTTCCGGTTTGGGTCATGGGGAATTCCTCCGCAAAGGGGTCGTTGCCAGGCCTGTTCCCGTTGCCTGCAACACAGTGGCAAAGCAGGGCGCGGTGCCCTGGTGGGTGAAAGCTGCCGGAATGTCAGCGTGGCGGCGGGGGCCGGTCTTCGGCCAGCGCCAGGCAGTAGTCAATCAAGGCATCGATCTCGTTGGACTTGTCGAAGACGCGGTCAGCGCCCAGCTTCAGGCATTCGCGCCGCATGTCGGGCGTGGCGTAGTTGGTGAGCACCACGCAGCGTGCTCGCGCGCCGTGGCCATGGCCATGGCCGCAGGCTGAGCGCAGCACGCCCAGGCCGGAGCCTTGCGCGAGCATCAGGTCGATCAGCACCAGGTCCAGTGGCGCTTGCGCCATGGGTGGCGTGAGCGCCGCCAGGTGCGCCACGGCCTCGTGCTCGCCGTCCGCCCAGCCGACGATCTTCACCGAGGCCATTTCTTCGAGGGCGGCCGTCAGGTTGTCGCGGATCAGTCGACTGTCCTCGACCAGGTAGGCGTTCAGGGTGTGGGGCATGGTGGGCAGGACAGGCTGCTCCGCGGCACCCTGTTGCCAGTGTGGCAATCGGGCAGGCGGCTTGCCAGGGATCGCCGCCCCGGCTTGGCGTAGGACTTGTCTGACGCGGCGATGAACCGGGTCAGAAGCCGATCAGGTCGCCGTGCAGCGGCATCACAGCTCGCATGCCGACCGGGCGGTCGGGTGAGGCGTCTTTCGACAGGTCCAGCATGTCGCTTTCGCTGCCGCGGCCTGTCAAGGTGAGGCGCTCGAAGACAAACGGCAACCCTTGTGACGGGGCAAATTCCGCCGAGTCGGACACCTGGAAATGCAGATGGGGCGCGCCGGCACTGCCGGACACGCCCAGCCGTGCCAGTGGGGCGCCTCGCTTGATGCGCTCGCCGGTCTTCACGCGCAGGCTGCCCTGGCGCAGGTGCGCGTAGTGCACGAAGACGTGAGGCGCAATCTCGAGGATCACGAAATTGCCGTAGAGCGCCTCGGCCGTCATCTCGGTGGGCTGCGCCATCGGCGCCAAGGGCTTGTTGTCCGGCACGCCGTCGCGCGCGCTGCGCACCACACCGTCTGCCACCGCCACAACCTCCGCATCGAAGCCGGTCCAGTCGCTGGGCAGGCTGCTCGCCAGCTTGTCTGACGGGACGGTGACGGCGTGGCCCTTGGCATCCAGGCCGAAGAAGTCGATGGCATGGCGCTGGGGAACCGTCAGGCGCCCGTTTTCCGCCACCAGGCTGCCCCAGTGGTGCGACTGCGCATGGCCCGGGCCTTCATCGACCAGCCACTGCACGGCCTTTGCGTTGGATCGCAGCGGCGCAGCGATCACCACGGGCCGCGTCGAGTCGACTGCCACCGGCACGTCCGTGGCCACCTGCGTCTGGCCTTTTGCAGTCTTGAACACCAGGCGGTGATGCAGCAGCGCCGGCAGGGCTTGCGTCTTGGGCAAGGTGAGCCAGACGAAAAGCACGGCATGCATGCCGGCCTCTATGGGCAGGCTGTTGTCGGCGTCCAGTGCCTTGCCCGGACCCAGCAGCGCGGCCAGCGCTGTGCCGCTGAAGCTGGCCAGGGGCTTGCTGGCCCCGTTGGCAAAGACCTCCAGCTGGCCGAGATTCAGCGGGCCGGTGCCGGCATAGAAGTTCGTAACGTCCAGCTCATAGGCCAGGTGCAGAAAGCCATCGCTGCCCGGCACTGCCTGCGGTGTGAACACGGCATGCGCCTCAATCGGCGCCGGCTCCTCCGCTGCCCTTGCGGCTGCCGCCAACAGCAGCAACGAACTCCAGGCCATCACGACCGACATCCGGCGTCGCCAGGTCCGCACCGGGTGGGCGCCGGGGTGGGAGCTTCTCATTCGATCCTTTCGGGTGTGAGCGCATCGGCGGCGCCGCGCAGTCTTCGGTGAGAAGTTTAGCCATGCTCCTCCGTAGGTCCCGGCCTACGCCAGCTCTGCCGCTCGACCGCTGGCGTGTGGCGCAGGCCTTGGCCAGCATGCAGGCTCTGCGGCTGCAGTGGCCGCTGCACGGCCCCCGCGGGCCTTGAGGAGCTTGGCATGGCACGGGTCATCTGGAAGGGCGCCATCAGCTTCGGGCTGGTGCATGTACCGGTGGGGCTGTACCCCGCCTCGCGAGAAGACGACATCGACTTCGACTGGCTGGACAAGCGCAGCATGGATCCGGTGGGCTACAAGCGCGTCAACAAGCGCACGGGGCGCGAGATCCAGAAGGACGACATCGTGCGTGGCGTGAAGCTCGAAGATGGCGACTACGTGCTGATGTCCGACGAGGAGATCCAGGCCGCGTACCCGCAGAGCACGCAGACGATTGCCATCGAGGCCTTTGTCACCGCGACCGAGATCCCTTTCCTGTACCTGGAAAAGCCGTATTACCTGGCGCCCATCGGCAAGGCAGGCAAGGTCTACGCACTGCTGCGCGAGGCCATGCTGAAGGCCGGCTGCATCGGCATCGCGCGGGTGGTCATGCACGCGAAGGAACACCTGGCGGCGCTGATTCCGTCCGGCGAGGCGCTGCTGCTCAACACGCTGCGCTGGCCCAACGAGATCCGCCCGGCCGAGGAACTGAGCTTTCCGCCCGAGGGCGCCGCGGCCAACAAGCTGGCGCCCGGCGAGATGAAGATGGCAGAAGCCTTGATCGCCGACATGACGATGAAGTGGCGGGCCGAGGACTACGCAGACCAGTTCCGCGCCGCCATCATGGCGCTGATCCACAAGAAGTCCGAAGCCGGCGACACCGAGCGTGTCACGCCGCTGGAAGCCGCCGCCGACAGCAGCGCGCCCAGCAACGTGGTCGACCTGACCGAGCTGCTCAAGCGCAGCCTGGGCGGACGCGGCAAGTCCGGCGCCAAGTCCCGGGACACGCAAGACGACGCAGCGCCCGAGGCCAAGCCCAAATCGAGGCGCAGCGCCACTGCCAAGCCCTCCGTCAAGTCGGTCGCCAAGCCCACCGCCGCCAAGCCCGCGCGGCGCAAGGCCGCGTGAGGCGCCGCTCAAGCGCGCCGTGGTGGGCGTCGGTTCGCCGGTGTTCGAGGCCATCGAGATGACGCGCGCCTTTGTCGATGCGAGGCGGCACCGGCAGGCTGACGAGCGCCGTACCAGGGCCGCCCGAACCCGCTCTGCACGAATGGTCTCGGTGGTGGCCTCCGCCCGCTGCAAAATGGCGCATGCGCCTCTCCAACTTCATCATCAGCCACCTTGACGAGATCCTGGTCGAATGGGTGGCGTTTGCGCGCTGCCAGCTGCCTGCTGCGGCAAACCTGGACGACGCGGCCTTGCTGGATCACGGCAAGCTGATCCTTGAGGAAATCGTTGCCGACATGGGGCGCCCACTGCAGGAGGACGAGCGGCAGGCCAAGTCGGAAGGCAACAGTGCAACCGCTTCTGAATCGGCCGACGTGCCGTCCCGCAGCCATGCCCGGCAGCGCGAGCGGCAGGGGTTCCACATCGAGCAATTGGTGGCCGAATACAGGGCCCTGCGCGCGACGGTCTTCCGACTCTGGAGTGCCTCATCGGGCCCTGCGCAGCGCGAGGACCTGGAAGAATTCGCCCGCTTCAACGAAGCGGTCGACCAGGCCATCGCAGAGTCATTGCAAGTCTTTGTGGCGGAGGTCGACAAGGCACGTGACCTTTTCCTCGGCATGCTGGGCCACGACCTGCGCGGCCCGCTGAGCACGATTGCCAGCTGCGCCAACCTGCACCGGCGCAGCCGGCCCAACGATTCGCCGCACACGCCTGTCCTGCTGCGCAGCGTTGCGCAGATGAAGGCGCTGCTGGATGACCTGGTCGAATACACCCGGCACCGGCTGGGCTCCGGCCTGCCGATCGATCCGGCTGACCTCCAGCTCGACCAGTTCGCCCGCGAAACCCTGGACGAGATCGCGGCCATCAGCGGCGGGCGCGAACTGGCGCTGGAAGTGCGGGGCGACCTGCGTGGGGAATGGGACGCGCGGCGCCTGCACCAGGTCCTCTCGAACCTGGTCGTCAACGCATTGAAATACGGCCTGCCGGACGCCCCCATCCGCATCTGCCTGGACGGCACGCGCGCGGACGAGGTGATCCTGGCCGTGGAAAACACCGGCAAACCCATCCCGAAACGACTGTTGCCAACCCTCTTCGACCCCCTCGTCCGCGCGGCAGGCGAAGACTGGGAGGCCGACTCCCCCGTGGCCGGCGCCAACCTCGGCCTGGGCCTCTACGTGGTGCGCGAAATCGCCACCGCGCACGGCGGCACCGTCGAAGTGACGTCGAACGAGAACGCCACACGCTTCGCGCTGCGGCTGCCGCGCGTGTCTGCGCGCGTGAGCAGTCCGGGGCAGTGAGCCATGCGCAAAGGGCCATGCTCGACCTCGCGCAACGGCGGCCAGATCCTCGTGCAGGCGCTGCGCCAGAACGGCGTGGACCAGGTGTACTGCGTGCCCGGCGAAAGCTACCTGCCGGTGCTGGACGCGCTGCAGGGCCGCGCCGACATCCGCACCATCGTCACCCGCCACGAAGGCGCGGCCTCCAACATGGGCGACGCCTACGGCAAGCTCACCGGCCGGCCTGGCGTGGTCTTTGTGACCCGCGGCCCGGGCGCGACACACGCGGCCAACGGCGTGCACACGGCGATGCAGGACGCCACGCCGATGATCCTGTTCATCGGCCAGGTGGCGACCGAGACCAAGGAGCGCGAAGGCTTCCAGGAGGTGGACTACCGCCGCATGTTCGGCGGCCTGGCCAAGTGGGCCACCGAGGTCGAGCACATCGCGCGCATCCCGGAGATCGTCAGCCGCGCCTTTGCCTGCGCGATGTCCGGCCGCAAGGGGCCGGTGGTCGTGGCGCTGCCTGAGGACGTGCTGTTCGGCCTGGCCGAGGTGGCGGACGCACCGCCGGTGCGCGTGGCCGCGCCGTCGCCGGACGCTGCAGCGGTGGACGAACTGGCCACGCTGCTGGCGTCGGCCAAGAGGCCGCTGGTCATCGTCGGCGGCACCGGTTGGACGCCAGCCGCGCAGCGGGACCTGAAGACGTTCGTGTCGCATTTCGAGTTGCCCGTGGCGGCCTCGTTCCGCCGCCAGGACGTGCTGGACAACCGCGATCCGCATTACGTCGGCCAGCTGGGCCTGGGCGTGTCACCCGCACTGGCCGAGAGCGTGCGCCAGTCGGACCTGCTGATCGTGCTCGGCAGCCGGCTCTCGGAAATCACCTCGGGCGGCTATGAGCTGATCCAGCCCCCGCGCCCGGTGCAATGCCTGGTGCATGTGCATGTGGATGCAGCGGAGCTGGGCCGCGTCTACCAGGCCGACCTGCCGATCCAGGCTGCCGCGGTGCCGATGGCGCGCGGGCTTGCCGCGCTGCCTGCGCCAGCCGCCTGCGCATGGGCCGACTGGACCCGGCAGGCCCGCGCCGCGTACCTGAAGCACAACACGCCGGTGGGCCGGGCGGAGGGCCAGGTCGGTGTGGAGATGTCGGCCGTGGTGGCCCACCTGAACGAGGTGCTGCCGGACGACGCGGTGCTGAGCAACGGCGCCGGCAACTACACCGTCTGGCTGCACCGCTTCTACCGCTACCGATCGCTCGGCACCGAGCTGGCGCCGACCAATGGCGCGATGGGCTACGGCTTCCCGGCTGCCATCGCCGCCAAGCTGGCCGAACCGGCGCGCACGGTGGTGTGCTTCGCGGGTGATGGCTGCTTCATGATGTACCCACAGGAACTGGCCACGGCCATGCAGTTCGGCGCGGCCGTCATCGTGCTGTTGGTCAACAACGGCATGCTGGGCACGATCCGCATGCACCAGGAGCGCGAATACCCCGGAAGGGTGTCCGGCACCCAGCTGGTCAACCCGGACTTCGTGGCCTTCGCCCACGCCTTTGGCGCGCACGCCGAACGCGTCGAGCACGAGGCGGATTTCCCCGCGGCGTTCGAGCGCGCCAGGGCCTCGGGCAAGGCTGCGGTGATCGAGCTGGTGACCGACCCGCTGCAACTCGGGCCGCAGTCACGCATGCAGGCTCAGGGCTGAGGTCGCGGGTCGGGACGGTTTTCGATCCGTTCGCACTGAGCCCGTCGAAGTGCCCGCGCCGGCACCGCGCTGTGCGTGGACGGCACCAGTGTTTTCGCGGTGTTTGCGATTCAAGCGTGGGGATCGCGAGGGCTGACGGTCAAAGGACTTTCTCCATGGCCATGCAGGTGAAGTCGATGCCACCCGCCAGGCGATGAACCACGCGGGCCTGCACCCGGTAGCCGGCATGCGCATAGAACGGCACGGCATTCAGCGTGGCGTCGATGACGAGTCGATCCAGGCCGTGCCGGCTGGCTTGCGCTTCCAGTTCACGCAACAAGCCCATGCCGACACCCTGCCGTGCATGCCTTGGCGCAACGTAGATCCGCGCAATTTCCGCGCATGCCAGGTCGAGTTGCGCGAAGCCCCGCAGCTGGCTGGCGAACTCATCCACCAGGGTCAGCTTGCGGGTGTTGGCGTTCAGCTCGCCGGCAGACGGTGCCTGCAACCAGGCATGCAGCTGCGGCTGCTCGTAGGCGCGGATCGCCAGTTGCCGAATTGCTTCGGTTCGAATGAATGCAATCGCCGTAGCGTCTGCATCTTGCGCGGGGCGAATCATGAAGCCGGGGCAAAAAGCTCGGGCTCAGAGCTGCTTGGCTGCAAAGGTGTCGCAAGCGCCCGGGTCGCCCTTGTCGTACCCGGTGCTGAACCACTTCACGCGTTGCGCCGAGCTGCCGTGGGTGAAGGCGTCGGGCACGACCTGGCCGCGGGATTGCTGTTGCAGGCGGTCGTCGCCGATGGCCGTGGCGGCGCGCAGTGCGGATTCCAGGTCACCTGGCTGCAGCCAGTGCAGGCGCTGCTGGGCGTTGTTGGCCCACACGCCGGCGTAGCAATCGGCCTGCAGCTCCAGGCGGACGGACAGGCCATTGGCGCCTTCCATGCGGGCACCGCGCTGGCGCGCCTGGTCGACCTTGGCGGAGGTGCCGAGCAGGCGCTGCACGTGGTGGCCCACCTCGTGGGCAATCACATACGCGCGGGCGAAGTCGCCGGAGGCCGCGAAGCGGGTCTCCATGTCGTGGAAGAAGCTCAGGTCCAGGTACACGCGCTGGTCGCCAGGGCAGTAGAACGGGCCGACCGCCGACTGGGCGTAGCCGCAGGCGGAATTCACGCCGCCATTGAACAGCACCAGCGTCGGGTCGCGGTACTGCTTGCCGCTGGCGCGGAAGATCGCGCCCCAGGTGTCCTCGGTGTCGCCGAGGATGGCGCGCACGAACTCGGTCTGCGGGTTTTTCGCCGCCGGCGAGGTGTGGGCCTCGCGCGGCGGCGGGGCCTGGTGCTGCACGCTGCCGCCGCCGGACATCTGGCCCAGCAGCTGCAGCGGGTTGATGCCGGTGAACAGGCTGATGACCAGCACCACGGCCACGCCGCCAATGCCCAGCCCTGTGCCACCGCCCACACGGAAGCCACCGCCGCCGCCGTTGCCGCCATCGTCATCGGCCTCGACCACGTTGTCGCTGCGCCGGCCTCGTTCCCACTCCATTGCGTACTCCGATGCAGCCGTGCTGGCTGCTGGTTCAATCCATCTGGCGAGCATTCTGCGCCAGCGGCCGGACATGGGGCCAGACAAGGCAAGGCCTGCGGGAGCGGGGCTCAGTCGCTCGCGCAGGCCTTGGTGCCGGCCGGATCGATCAACCGGCCGTCAGCACTCGGTGGGGCGCTCAGGCCTTCATGGTCCGGGCCTGGTCGCGCAGCGCGCGGATCTGGTCATGGTTGCGCTGTGCACCATCGGCCTGGCGCTGGACCAGCATGCGGATGTCCGCCGGCAGGTCTTCCTTCAGTGCCTTGCGGTACGCGCCCAGGGCCACGTCCTCGCCGCGCTCGGCTTCTTCCAGCAGCGCCAGGTCGGTGTAGCCCGCCAGCGTGCCCTTCACGGCGACCCAGCCGCGGTGCATGGCGCCGCTGGCGGTGCCGCCGTCCTCGGGCGTTCCGCCCAGGGTGCGGATCACGCTCTGCAGTTCGGAGGCGGCCTGGCGGCAATCGGCCGCGCGGGTCAGGAAGCTTTGGCGCAACGCCGGATCCTTGGCATGTTCGGCGCAGGTCTGGAAGCCGAATTCGCCGTCCTTGCTGGTTTCCACGAGGCGATCCAGGGTCTTGGTAATGTCGTTCTTGTCCATGATGTCCTTCCGTTTTCCGGTTTGAGGGGCAAGGAAACTTGGGACGGCCCGGCGTTTCCTTGATCGGCCAATTGCGGGCCGCTGTCCCCGTTTCGGCAAGCCGTGTGCCCATCGGCCGGCAGCCGGGCGTGGCAGCGGTGCTGCAGGTGGTGTCTCGGTGGGCCGATGGCATGGCACGGTTTGCCGCAGGGCTTACCGCCGGGTTTCCCGCGGCATCGCCTTTTCTGCCATGGCGCGGCGCAGCGCGGCCAGCAGCGGGCCGGGCGCGCAGGGCTTGCGCAGCACGATGAAGTCATGCACCTCGGCCAGCGCGGCGCTGTAGCCGCTGATCAGAACCACCGGCAGCGTCGGCCGTTCGCGCCGCAGCATGCGGGCCAGCGTCAGCCCGTCGATGCCGCCAGGCATCACCACGTCGCTGAGCAGGGCGTCGAAGGGCTCGTCTTCCAGCTTCTGCAGCGCCTCTGCGGCGTTCGCGGCCCAGCTCACCTCGCAGCCGTAGCAGCTCAGCAGGAGGCCGGTGGTCTGGCCCAGTTCCTCGTTGTCGTCCACCACCAGCACCCGGGCGCCAGCCATGGCTTCCTCGGTGCCGCTGCGGCGGGCCGGCACTGCGGCGGCGGTGCGGGCGGCCGGCAGCAACAGCGAGACGGTGGTGCCCAGCCCCGGCGTGCTGGCCAGCTGCGCCAGCCCACCGCTTTCCGCGCAAAAGGCCTGCACCTGGGTCAGGCCCAGGCCGGTGCCTTCGCCCAGCGGCTTGGTGCTGAAGAAGGGCTCGAAGACGCGCTCGGCCAGGGTTTCGTCCAGCCCGCAGCCATCGTCGTCCAGCGTGACCAGCACCGCCCGCGTGGCGCTGGCGGGCAGGCCCGCGCAGTCCTGCGGGCCGGCGTTGCGGGCGCGCAGCCACACGCTGCCTTGCTGGGCCACCGCGTCGCGGGCGTTCAGCGCCAGCTGCACCAGTGCAAGCTCCAGCGCGTCGGGGTCGACCTGCACCGGCCAGGTGCCGGCGGCCACGCTGCAGCGCAACGTGATGCGCCGGCCCAGCACGCTGCGCAGCACCTCGCAGGTCTCGTCCAGCTGCCGGGCCAGGTCCACTGGCCGCGGCTGCAGCGGGTGGCGGTCGGACAGGTGCAGCAGCCGCTGGGTCAGCCGGCTGCCGCTGTCGACCGAGCGCAGGATGGCCGCCAGCGGTTGCGCCACCGGGCTGTGCGGCGGCGCCAGCCGGCCGATCAGGTGGGCGCTGTTGCTGATCACGCCCAGCAGGTTGTTGACGTCGTGCGCGACACCGGCTGCGAGCCGGCCCAGCGTGTCCAGCCGCTGGCGCTGCGTGGCGCGCTGCTCGGCTTCCCTGGCCTGGTCCTGCGCCGCTTCCAGGCGCTGTTGCAGCTGCTGTTGGGCTTCACGCGAGACCGTGGCGGCCAGCGCCAGCGCGCGCAGCGGCTCGTCCAGCGCCGCCAGGCCGGTGCTGCCGGCCGGCAGCGGCTGGCCGGCTTGCAGCGCCTGCAGGCTGGCCTGCAGGCGGCGCAGCGGCCGCATCACGCGCCGCTGGCCCCACCACGCCAGCCCCCAGGCCAGCGCAAGCCCGGCCAGCAGCCAGCACACCGGGCCACGGCTGCTGGCCGACAGGCCTGGCGGGCCGGACGCGCCGCTGGCGCCCATCCACCAGGTCAAGGCCAGGCCGGCAGGCAGCATCAAGGCGCCTGCGAGCCACCAACGTCGGTTGCGGATCAACGGAAACAGCATGGCGCTTGGACTTCCCCAGCCAGGTCTCTGCAGCGGAGCCGGCGTGCGTGCGCAGCCCCTGGGCTTGCAGGGCGAACGGCGTGCCTGCGCTGCAGGCGCGCAAAGCGTGGTAAACCCGGCCTCGATGCCGAGCCCCACGCCGCCTCCTCCGTCGCCACCTTCCCCTGCCTGCGAAGTGCCAACGCGGCAGCCTGCGCTGCCGGTGCTGCCCGCCGGGCCGCTGCTGGCGCTGCTGGGCCACGAGTTGCGCGGCCCGCTCGGCGTGATCTCCAATGCCGCCCACCTGCTGGACCGCGACGGTGAACAGCTGCGGCCCGGCGCGGTGGCGCTGCTGCACCGCCAGACCGCCCGGCTGCAAGCCTTGCTGGACGAATTGCAGGCACTGGGCGATTTGTGCAGCGAAGCGCCGCAGGCGCCGCGACCGCCACTGGCGCTGGCCGGGCTGCTGCAGGCGGTGCTGGCAGGCCTGCAGCCACAGGCACAGGCCGTGGTGCTGGCCCTGCCGGCCGAAGCGCTGTGGCTGCGGGTCGAGCCTGGCCGGCTGGCGTTGATGCTGGGCAATCTGCTGCGCCACGCCTTGCACGGCGCCACCGGCCCGGTGCGGCTGGGTGCCAGCGCGGTGCAGGGCCAGGCGTGCATCGAGCTGATGGTGCCGGGCGGCCCTGCGGCGGCCGGCGCGTCACAGGGGTTCGACTGGCCCGCCAGGCGGGCGCCCGCCGCGGCGGCCACCGGCAGCGGCTTTGCCCAGCGCCTGGGCCTGCCGCTGGTGCGCCACCTGGCGCAGGCCGAGGGTGGCTGGGCCGAGGCCGAAGCAGGCCCGCAGGGCGCCTGCTTCAGGCTCTGGCTGCCGCTGGGCTGAGCCGGGCGTCATCGGCTGTTCATCGGGCTTCTGGCCGCCCTGAAGACGCGTTCCCCGCCTACAAGCCGCGGCGCCAAAGCCGCGTAAAAAACGGGTTGTGCATCCCCAGATGCAGCGTGGCCGTGCGTGGCGGCGCTGCCCGAAGCGTAACCCTGCACATGTCGAGAGTGATGCCCCGTGGCCCATGTACTGATTGTTGACGACGATGTAGACGCTGCGACCTCGCTGCGCGCGCTGGTGGCAAGCGAACACTTCACCGTGTCGCTGGCCCATTCGTTGGCCGAGGCGCGGCGCCAACTGGCGCTGCAGCGGCCAGACATCGTGCTGCTGGACCTGCAGCTGCCCGATGGCAGCGGCCTGGAGCTGTTCAGCTCCGACCCGCAGCTGGTGGCCCGCTCGGAGGTGGTGCTGGTGACCGGCCATGCCAGCCTGGACACCTCCATCCAGGCGCTGCGCGTGGGTGCGGCGGACTACCTCGTCAAGCCCATCGGCATGAAGCAGCTGCAAGGCGTGCTGTCGCGCTACATGAGGCCGGCAGTGCTGCAGGCCGAGGTCGCCGACCTGAACGACGAGCTGGCCCGCAGCGGCCATTTCGGCAGCCTGTGGGGCCGCTCGCCGGCCATGCAGCGGGTCTACCAGCAGATTGCCCGCGTGGCCGGCACCGGCATCACCGTTTTCGTGACCGGCGAGAGCGGCACCGGCAAGGAAGTCGTGGCGCAGACAGTGCACGAACTGAGCCGTCGCCGGAAGAAGCCGTTCCTCGCGGTCAACTGCGGCGCCATCTCCCCCAACCTGTTCGAGAGCGAGATCTTCGGCCACGAAAAAGGCAGCTTCACCGGCGCCGAGCGCCAGCACCAGGGCTTCTTCGAGCGTGCCAGCGGGGGCACGCTGTTCCTCGACGAGATCACCGAGATGCCGATGGAGCTGCAGGTCAAGCTGCTGCGTGTGCTGGAAACCGGTCGCTTCATGCGCGTGGGCTCCACCCAGGCGCAGGAGACGGACGTGCGCGTCATCGCGGCGTCCAACCGGCCGCCGATGCAGGCCGTGGCCGAGGGCAAGCTGCGCGAGGACCTGTACTACCGGCTCAACGTGTTCCCGATCGGGCTGCCGCCGCTGCGCGACCGCCTCAGCGACGTGCCCTTGCTGGCCGAGCAGTTCCTGGCCCGCATTGGCGAGGACGAGGGCACGCCACGCCGCTTCACGCCGCGCGCGCTGGACCGCCTGTCCGCCTACCGCTGGCCTGGCAATGTGCGCGAGCTGCGCAACGTGGTGCAACGCGCCTACGTGATGGCGATGGACGAGGACATCGACGAAGAATGGCTGCCTGCCGCCGACGCGCAAACCCCGCCCCCGCTGGTCGATGCCGTGCCGGCCCAGGCCGCCGCGCTGCTGCACGATCCGGCTGCGGGCGAACAGGTCGTGGTGCCGGTCGGCAGCTCGATGGCCCAGGCCGAGAAGGCCTTGATCCTGGCCACGCTGCGCCACTTCCATCATCACAAGGAGCGCACCGCAGCGGTCCTGGGCATCAGCCTGAAGACGCTTTACAACCGGCTGAAGGACTACGCGGCCGAGTCCGGCAGCGCCAGTGTGGCGGCTCCGGTCGAGAAGCCCGAGCCTGGCCCGCAGCCCGAAGCCGCGGCCGGGGACGCCGAGCCTGCGCCGGAAGACGTCAGCGCCGCGGCGCTGCGCGAGCGCGCCTGAACCTTTGGCGAGGATGGCCGCGATGGCTGCCACCCGGATGTCCCGCCCCAAGCCGCCGGCCGACGAGGCCGGGCAGGCCAGGGCCCGCTCGCTTTGCTGGGTCAGCGACACGATGCCCGGCCTGCGCCGCGAAGGCGCGCCCGGCCGTTTCCGCTACCGCGACGCCGAAGGCCGCGTGCTGCGCGACGAGGACACGCTGGCGCGCATTCGCAGCCTGGCCATCCCGCCTGCCTACCAGGACGTGTGGATCTGCCCACTGCCCGAAGGCCATCTGCAGGCGACTGGCCGCGACGCGCGCGGCCGCAAGCAGTACCGCTACCACCCGCAGTGGCAGCGCCAGCGCGGCGAGTCCAAGTACGAGGCGCTGCAGCGCTTCGGCCTGGCGCTCGGGCCGCTGCGCGACAAGGTGCGCCGCCGCCTGGGCGGTGACGACACGCCCACCCGCGAACGTGTGCTGGCCACGCTGGTGCGGCTGCTGGACACGACCTGGGTGCGCATCGGCAACGAAGCCTATGCGCGCGACAACGGGTCCTACGGGCTGACCACGCTGCAGAACCGCCATGCGCGGCTGCAGGGCGACGCGCTGCGCCTGAGCTTCCAGGGCAAGAGCGGCGTGCGCCATGCGCTGGCGCTGAGCGACCCGCGTGTCGCACGCATCGTGCGGCGCTGCCGCGAGCTGCCCGGCCAGGAGCTGTTCCAGTACCAGGACGAGGCCGGCGAAGTGCACCGCGTCGGTTCGGCCGAAGTCAACCGCTGGCTGCAGGAGGCCTCCGGCGAGGCGATCAGCGCGAAGGACTTCCGCACCTGGCACGGCAGCGTGCTGGCGCTGCAGCTGGCGCTGGCGCACTGCCAGGCCGAAGGCAAGCTGCCGCGCGGCACGCTGGGCACGGTGATCGCCGAAGTCGCCGCGCGGCTGGGCAACACGCCGGCCGTCTGCCGCAAGAGCTACGTCCACCCGGCCGTGCTGGCGCTGTTCGAGGCCGAGGCCGCGTGCGAACTGCTGGCCGCCAACTGGCTGCAGGCGCCGCAGTCGCTTCGCGGCCTGAGCCTGGCTGAGCGCCAGCTGATGGCCCTGCTGACGCATGGCCAGCGCAGTGCAAAGGCTGCGGGCGGCACATCGCTTGCCACGCCGAAAGGGACGTTTCGCCGCAGAAAGGCCCCGACATGAGCACCACCAGCACCACCAGCACCACCGAGCATCCCACCAGCTTTGGCGTCTTCAAGCCGGTGGGCCATGTCGTGATCTCCTTTCCCTCGGCCGAACAGGCCCAGGCGGCACGCAGTGCGGTCGAGCAGGCCGAGCAGCCGCCTGAAGCCATCCACTGCTACACCCCGGCCGAGATGCTGCAGCAGATCGACCACGACCTGGCCGGCGCCAGCAGCGTCGCCGCCATCGGCCAGGAACTGAACTTGGTCAAGGCGCACCAGGCGCTGGCCGAGCGCGGCTACCACTGGCTGATCATCAAGGTGCGCAATGCGGACCATGCCCGCGAGATCGCGGAACAGGTCAAGCCGCTGGGGGCGGAGCGGGCGCAGCTCTACGGCCACTTCATCATCGAAGAGTTGATCGAACACGAGGGCGACCTGCCGCAGGTGGCCGAGTCGCCCGACCGCGGGCTGGACGCCCAGACGCCTTCGGGCGACGAGCGCGAGCGCGCGGCCATCCGCCCGCCCGAGCCGGCGCTGGCCAAGACCGGAGACCGCTGATGGCGCAGGCACAGGCACAGGCTCCTGATTGCGCCAGCGGCCGGGCTGCGCCCTGGTCCGACGGCGCGGCCTCGTCCGGCTTGCCCCGGCTGCTGCCGCTGGCGCTGGGCGTGGTGGCGGCGCTGGGCACCTTGTGGCTGTGGCAGCGTGCGCAGGCCGAGCCGGGCAGCGCCATCGGCACGGCCGGCGGCGAGCAGGCCGGCCCGCCGGCCGTCCCGGTGCGCAGCGTGCCTTCGGTCGACCTGAACCGCTACCAGGGCACCTGGTACGAAGTGGCGCGCCTGCCGATGGCCTTCCAGGCCGGTTGCGCCGACCAGCCCACGGCCAGCTACCGGCTGGAAGGCGAGCGCGTCGCCGTGCTGAACCGCTGCAGCGGCGCCAAGGGCGAAGCGCGCGAGGCACTGGGCGTGGCCAAGGTCGTGCCAAACAGCGGCAACGCGCAGCTCAAGCTCAGTTTCGCGCCGGCCTGGCTGCGCTGGCTGCCGATGGTCTGGGCCGACTACTGGGTGCTGGCGCTGGACGCCGAGTACCAGGTCGCGCTGGTCGGTACGCCTTCGCGCGAATACCTCTGGGTGCTCGCGCGCCAGCCGCAGATCTCGCAGGGCGCGCTGCAGGCACTCACCCGCCGCGCCAAGGCCATGGGCTTTCCCACCCACCGGCTGCAATACGCCGGCGCCGCGCACTGAGCCCTGCCGGCAGCATCCGGCGCCCCGGCGCTTTCCGATTCATTGCATCGGCCGACAGGCCAAGGAGACACACATGGGACGCAGCAGCCTGCTGGGCATTGAACAAGCCGACCGCGAGGCCGATGGCCGCGACAACGCCGCGCTGGGACCGGGCGACAGCTCCGACAGCGGCAGCGACATGGTCGGCGTGGACGAACTGGGCGATGGCGATCCGAACGAGCCGGTGGATGTGGCGCTGGGCCGCGACCTCGAACGCCCGTTGATGCCGGTCGACAGCCTGCACGGTGCCACCAGCGACCGCGGCGGCTCCGGTGAGCGCCGCAGCGCCGGCTCCGACGCCGGCGAAGAAGCCAGCGACATCTCGGTTGACCGCGTCTTCAGCATCGGCGACGCGAGCGACGCCGACCAGGACGACGCCCTCGAAGACGCGCTCGACCAAGCCGTCTACGAAGACGTGCTGGACGACGAGGACGATGCCGGCGAGGACGACGAAGCCATTGCCAACGAGGACCTGGCCATCATTGCCCGCAGCGAGCGCGAGATGATGGGCGAGGCGTCCGAGGACGAGTCGGCCGACCCGGTGGGCGATGGCCACTCGGATGCCGAAGCTGCCGCGAAGACCGCGCCGCATGCCAAGCCGGCGCAAAAGCCGCTGCCGGCCAAGGCCGGGGGCGGCAAGCCCCTCAAGACCAGGAAATGACCAGGCGCTGAAGCGGCCCCGCAGGCCGCCTCAGCCGGCCGGCGTCACATCGCGTGGCGCTCGCCTGCGTGCTGCTTGCAGGCCTCGGCGCAGAGCTTGCACGCCTCGCGGCAACGGATGCAATGCTCATGGTCGTGCTTGCCGCACTCCTCGGCGCAGGCCGTGCACACATGGGCGCACAGCGCGCAGAAGTCGCCGTGGTGCACCGAGCCGCGGGCCAGCGCACCCAGCGTGGCGCTGCAGATCGCTGCGCAGTCCAGGTTGATCAGGATGCAGGCGGCCATCATCGGGTCGCCATCGCGCGCGTCTTCGGCGGCGCAGTTCTCGCAGGCGCGCCGTGCGGCCTCGCAGGCCGCGATGCAGGCGCTCAGGTCCTCGCTTGGAGGGGTCAGGCGATTGACGGTGGGCATTGCTGTTTCCTCGGAAAGCCAGGGGATGGCTCCGAGGCAGCAAGCGATGTGCCCTCAGGCTGAATTCAGGCCCGAACGGCAAGCGCCAGCCATTTCGCCCAGCACGGTTAGCCGCCCAGCAGCTGCCGCCACTCCGCCGGTTCTCGGAACAGGTGATGCGGCTGCTCGGCCGCCAGCTCCGCATGCGAACCGTGGCCCCACAGCACGCCGGCACCGTGCAGGCCATTGCGCCGCGCGGCGATCAGGTCCACCGCCCGGTCGCCCACCATCACGGCAGGACCCTTGATCACGCCGCGCTCGCGCAGCGCGGCGATCTGCTGCCACTTGTGCACGCCAACGTCGCCACCGCTGACAAAGCCGAAGAAGTGCCGCAGCCCGAACATCTCGAGGATCTGCTCGGCGAAGTCCACCCGCTTGGAGGTGCACACGCCCATCGCCACACCCGCGTCCGTCAGCACCTGCAGCGCCTGCGGCACGCCGCTGTAAAGCGTGTTCTCGGCATACCCCAGCTCGCCGTAGCGCTCGCGGTATTTCGCCACCAGGCTCAGCACCAAGGCCTCGTCACCCCCGCCAGTCAAGCCACGAAAGCTCTCGTCCAACGGCGGCCCGATCCAGCCCGGCACCTCGTGTGGCTGCAGCGGCACATGGCCGTGGTGCAGCAGCGCATGGTTGATCGACCGGCCAATGCCCACGGCCGGATCGCTCAGCGTGCCATCGAGGTCGAACAGGATCAGGTCGTAGGGCATGCGATGAAAGTAGGGGCGATTGGCCTGCACGGCCTGTTGTGGGGATTGCGTCGAGTCAAAGGAAGGCAAAGGGCACGATGTCGCCCAGCACGTGGGCCAGCACCACGGGATAAAGCCGCCCCGTGCGCGCATACGCGAGTCCCGTCACCAGACCGAAGGCCAGCACGCTGACGACGCCGTAAGGGCCTTGGTAGACGTGCGTCAGTGCCCGCACCAGCAGCGGCAAGCCCAGCGCAATGGCGAGGCCGTGCTGGCGCATGCCGCGCATCAGGAAGCCGAGCAGGAACACTTCCTCGAAAGCGCCATTGACCACGGCCATCAACACGACCACAGGCAGTGTCACGTGGGTTTGAGCCATCGCCAGGGCGATCGGTTGCTCGTGCAGCGTGCCGGTGAACAGCCCCGACAATGCGAAGGCGATCATGCAGGCGGTGACATACAGCAAGACGCCCTGTGCCGAGCCACCCAGGGTGGGCTGCGGGTACAGGCTGGCCAGGTCGTAGCCGCGCACCCGCAGGATGGACAGCGCGATCAGGCTCTGGCCCAGCTCGATCACCACCAGGTTGATCAGCATGGCATCGGTGAACCCGGCCGACATCCTTTGGGCGCCTGCTTCACCGCTGCCGCTCTGGCTCATGATGCTGAGCGAGGAGAAGATGAACCAGCCGAAGCAGCAGGCCATCAGCAGCAGCGCCTCGGCCGGCGTGCTGGTGGTGCGCAGGGCCGGCTTGGGCTGTGCCACGCCCTCAGCCTTGGCGCTGCGCCAGTTGCTGCGCCGCGCGCAGGCGCCGCACGATGGGCTCGTTCAGCTCGCGCGACATCTTGTTCCAGCGGTGGGTGATCTTGTCGAGTTCGGTCTGCAGGCGGGCGGCGGTGGAGGCGTCGCCAACAGCCAGGGTCCAGATCATGTATTCGGCGTAGGCCTCGAAGGTGCCGTGTGTGGTCACGGCGTTTTCGAACTCGCTGCGGGCCTCGCTGGCACGTGCGGTGCCGGCCAGGCAGCGCGCGGTAAGCAGGGCGACCTGGTCGCGGCGGAAGCTGGCGTCGCGCTGGCGGATCTCCGCAAGATGTGCGAGCGCTTCCGGGTAGCGCTGGCAATCTGTGAAGGCCCGCGCGGCGCCGAACTTGATTTCCAGGTCGGAGGCAAACGGGCCCTTCAGGCAGCCCTCGTAGAGCTTGGCGGCTTCTTCGGCCTGCTCGTTGTCCAGCAGCGCGGCGGCCAGGCGCATCTGGTTCTGCGCGGTGGGCGTTTCTTCCAGCCGGGCACGGGCTTCGCGCACTTCGCGCGTCGGGTCCAGCGCCCTGGCGGCGGCGGACACGGCCCGCATTGCGCCGCGCTCCAGCCGCGAGTTCGGCAGGTAGATCGCGAACAGGTAGACCAGGCTGCCCAGCAGCGGGAACATGAACAGGATGAACAGCCAGTACAGCTGCTGGCCCGAGCGGACCACGTGGTAGGCGCAGAACAGCGCCAGCAGGATGTGCAGGCCCAGGCCGGCAAATGGCATTTGGAAACTCCCTCGATGGCCTGCGCGCACTGAGCGCCGGGGCCGGTTTTCATGGCGGTGCGAGGCAGGTCTGCGCCTGCCTGAATCCGTGTGGGTCCCGCGCAGGCGCGCGGGACGGCCGCGATTTTGCGGCATTCCACCACCTGCGCCGATCCCCAAGCCGAGGGAGGCCTGGCCGAACGCCTTGTTCAGCGCAACGGCGTGCGCGCCAGCCGCTTGGCGTTGGCCACCGCCTTGCGGTGCACCGGCCGCAGGCCGTGGCCCAGCACCGAGAGGGCTGCCCCGTGCATCTGGCTGGCGAGTGCGCCCATCGAGGCCTGGCCCCATCCAGCGGGCGACCACATGCCCATCACCGAGGTGGCCAGCGCCTGCTGGGTGCGGATGCTTTCCATCGCCATGGCCGACCAGGAGGCAAAAAATGCCGTGCTTTTCTCGCTCACCATCTCGCTCATCTCACGCTGGTCGCGCGCCGAGGGCCTGGCTCCGGCCAGCGCCATGCGCGTCAGCCGATGCGCCATCACCTGCGGCACGGCCATGGCCAGCTCCGCGGACTGGGTGGCCAGCGACTGGGTCTTGCGGTTGTGGCGGGTGTTCATGGCGATGGCTTTCTGGAATGGACGGGATGCGGCACCCGGTTCACTGCATGCTATGCCATCGCCGCCCGGGCTGCTGGGCGAGATGAAGCGGCATGTTGGCTCATTTTTTTTGGTGGCGTGTGAGGCGCCTTCCTACAGCCGGATGCGGCGCGCAGGTGGCGGGAAGCGCCGGGTGGCTGGCCAGAATGCCGGCATGAACATCGTGCCAGCTTCCGCATCGACCCTCGGCACGAACCCGGAGGCCAGCGCTTTGCCGCTGGCCGTGGTCCTCAATCCGCGCTCCGGCCGCGAGCCTTTGGCGCAGCGGTTGTCGGTGCTGCGCCGGCTGTTCGCCGAGGCAGGGCGACAGCATGCGTTTTTCATGGCCGAGCGGGGTGCGGACCTGCCCAGTCAGGCCGCGCTGGCGCTGGGCTGGGCCAAGGCGCGCCAGGGGGCCGTGATCGCGGCCGGCGGAGACGGCACGATCAATTCGGTGGTGCAGACGGTGTTGCCCAGCGGCCTGCCGTTTGGCGTGCTGCCGCAGGGAACCTTCAACTACTTCGGGCGGGCGCACGGCATTCCGGCCAATACCGAGCAGGCGGCGCGGCGCCTGCTGCAGTCACAGCCGCGGCCCATCCAGGTCGGCCTGCTGAACGACCGCGCTTTCCTCGTCAATGCCAGCCTGGGCCTGTACCCCCGGCTGCTGGAAGACCGCGAGGCCTACAAGCGGCACTATGGGCGCAACCGCATCGTGGCGCTGTTCGCCGCGCTGGCCACGGTGCTGAGCCGGCGTGGGCAGTGGCTGATCGAGATCGAGCAGGGCGGCCAGCGCCGCAGCGCGCGCACCAGCACGCTGTTCGTCGGCAACAACCGGCTGCAGCTGGACCAGGTGGGCATCGAGGAAGGTGCGTTGCTGGACCAGGACCGGCTGGCCGCGGTGATGGTCGACCCTGTGGGCCCGCTGGCGCTGCTGGGCCTGGGCTTGCGCGGTGCGCTCGGCCGGCTGGGTGGCTCCGAGCACGTCACCAGCTTCGGCTTCCGCCAGCTGACCGTGCGGCCGGCGCGAGGCAGCGGCAAGGCGCGGCTGAAGGTGGCGATTGACGGCGAGGTGATGCACATGCAGACGCCGCTGGTTTTCCGCGTCAGCCCGCAGCCCTTGCAGCTGCTGTGGGACGGCCAGGGGCCGGCTTCATGACGGGCTTGAGATGACGGTGCTCCTGCAGATCTCCGACCCGCACTTCGGCACCGAGGTGCCGGCCGTGGCGGCTGCGCTGCAGCGCTTCGTCAAGCAGCTGGCGCCGGACGCGATGATCTGGTCCGGCGACATCACGCAGCGTGCGCGCCGCGCCCAATTCGAAGCGGCACGCCGTTTTGCCGACGCGCTCAACGTGCCGCAGCGCCTGGTCATTCCCGGCAACCATGACATCCCGCTGTTCAACCTGGCAGCGCGCATCGCCTGGCCCTACCGCGGCTTCGAGCGTGCCTTCGGCCCGCTGCCGGTGGCGCCGCTGGCGCTGCCCGGCGCGCTGGTCATTGGCGTGAAGACGACGCGGCGCTGGCGCCACAAGCACGGGCAGCTGTCGGCCGAGCAGGTGGCAGAGGTCGCCGTGCAGCTGCACCAGGCCAGGCCAGGGCAGCTGCGCATCGTGGTGCTGCACCAGCCGCTGCATGTGGGCGAAGGGCATGACCACAACAACCAGATCCGCGGCGCGGCGGCGGCCATCGAAGCCTGGGCTGCCGCCGGGGCAGACCTGGTGCTGGGTGGCCACATCCACCTGCCTTACCACTGCCAGGTGAAGGACGGCGTGCGGCCGCTGTGGGTGGTGCAGGCCGGCACCGCACTGTCTTCGCGGGTGCGGGCCGGTGCGCCGAACTCGGTCAACGTGCTGCAGCATGACCCTGCGCGGCAGCCCGGCTTCTGCTGGCTGGCGCGCTGGGACTACAGCGCCGAGGCCGACGCATTCAAGCAGCTGGAACGCGTGCCGCTGGCGCTGGACCGCGGCGGTCGCGGCGTGGCGCCGCCCTAGTCAGGCCCGGCGCTGAACCAGCAGCCGCAGCGCCAGCGCACCCAGCACCAGGCCCATCAGGTAACGCTGCACCGCCAGCCACACCGGCCTCGCGGCCAGCCACAGCGAGATGCGCGCTGCGGAAAGCGTCAACAGCAGGTTGACCGTGGCGCCGATCAGCACCTGCAGCGTGCCGAAAGCCAGGCTTTGCGTCAGCACCGAGCCGTGTTCGGCCGAGACGAACTGCGGCAGCACCGAGAGGTAGAAGATCGCCACCTTGGGGTTCAGGATGCTGGTCAGCAGCCCCATCATGAACAGCTTGCCGGGCGATTCTTCCGGCATGGCCCGTGGCTGGAAAGGCGACCCCGCGCCGGGCCGCAAGGCCTGCCAGGCCAGCCACAGCAGGTACAGCGCGCCACCCAGCCGCAGCAGCTCGTAGCCCATGGGCACCGCCATGAACAGCGCACTCAGGCCCACCGCGGCCGAGCACATGTGCACCGTGAAGCCCAGCACCACGCCGAGCCAGGACGTCACCCCGGCACGCCGGCCCTGGCACAAGGCGCGCGACACCAGGTAGGCCATGTTCGGCCCGGGCGTGAGCGCCATCAGCAAGGCGGCGCTGGCGAACAGCAGCAGGGTGGTGATGGGCGGCATGAGCAAGGCTTCTCCGTCGGGTGACTGGCGATCATCGCATTGCGACCTTGGCTTCGCAGCCGGCTTTCAAGGCTCGCCGTCCCAGTAGTCCAGCTCGTCGCCGCGCCGCCGCGTGGCCTCGAAACTTGTGCCGGCGTCGGTCGACACATCGGCCTGGAACTTGTCCGAATCCGGGTATTCGCAAACCTCGACCTTGCAGCGGTTGCTGATCGCCAGGTAGGCCAGCGGCTGGTCCGAGGTGTTGATGATCTGGTGCGGGTACTCGGGGCCCGGCGGGATGAACACCACGTCCCCTTCGACCAGCGGCAGCATCTCGCCGGCCACCCGCAGCGTGCCGCTGCCCGAGACGATGATGAACATCTCCTCTTCGGCGTGGTGCAGGTGGTAAGGCGACGCCCGCTTGCCCGGCGCCACCGTCACCACCGACAAGCCCAGCCCCTGCGCGGCCGTGCCCCGCGCCAGCCGAACGCTGTGGCTGTCATACAGCGGCTCGCGCACGCGGTGCTGCAGCTCGGCCTGGCGGAAGTTGCGGATCAGCTTGGCGGCCAGCGCAGTGGCCGCCGAGTCGTTGTTCGAGTTGCCCAAGGTTCCTCCTGAATGGGAACCGGCATTGGGCCATGAGGTGCGGCGCAATCAAAGCGGCATGGCACAAGCGTCGCCGCCGTGCTCAATCCGCCTTGTGCCGCTCCACCAGCTCGTCCACCACCTTCATCGCCTGCCGCACGTCCGCGCCGGTCTGCCGCCGGTGGCAGCGCATGGCTTCGATGCGCTGGCCGGCGGCGGCCAGGGCCTGGACTTCGGCGGAGGGGCGGGCCGGGTCGCCTTTGGCGGGCATGCCGAAGATGGACAGCAGGTCGTCCATCCTGGCTTCGATGCGGTGCAACTGCGAAATGATCCAAAGGATCATGGCCAGGGCAGACAGGGTCAGCAACAGCTCGAACGACATCGCGGCCTCCAGGAAGCAAATTCGTGGAGGCGAAAGGTAGCTTTGCGCTCATTCGAGGGACATCCCCCTGAAGGGTGCAAAGCTGCTGTGAATTTTCCCGTCTGAAGGTGCAACTTGCCGCTACGGTGCTGCCGTAGAGGGCCGTGAGGTCCCGCACGCCGCGGTTGTACGAGGCCCGGGATCAGACCGTCAAAGCCAGCGTTGGCGCTCCAGCCCGGTGCCCGACGGCCGCGCCTTCTTGCCCTGCGCGGCCTGCAGCCCGACCTGGCCGGTGGCAACGGCGATGTTGACCATGGGAATCAGGCGGGCCTGCGGCGCGGGCAGCGCTGGGTCGGGGCCCACGCCGCGCGAAGTGTCGTCGCCGGCCAAGCCAACATTGCTCAGGCCGTCGGCGCAACCCGTCAGCCCGGCCACGCCGATGGCGACTGCCACCGCCGCCATCGCCAGCGTGGACAGGATGGGCACCCGTCCTTGCTGCAAATCTGCCGGGGTCGGGTAACCCTGCTGCTCGCCTTCGTTGCTGTTCATGGCTTCTCCTCGCATTCCCTGGCTGTTGCGGGACAGGGGCAATCGGTGTGCGCTTGAGGCGTCGTTCGTCAGGCTTCTGGTGAAAGAAATGCACAAGCGTGCATTGCGTCACTTTCGTCTGCCTGGTGCCGGCCGAAAAGGGGACACACACGGCAGCGGCAGCCCAGGTGCTGGGTCGACCCTGCCACAACAACTCCTCAGAGGGACTTTTCGATGAAGCGACCTTTTGCGAAAGCGGCCACCTTGAGTGCCCTGGCAGCGGCTGCCGTGCTGACGGCATGCGGCAGCGACACCGGGACCCCGGTGACCCCGGTTACCCCCACGCCTTCGGCGCTGAAGGTGACCGGCACGGCGGCCGTCGGGGCGCCGATGGCCAACGCTGCCATCCAGGTGACCTGCGCCGCGGGCAGTGCAACGGCTACCGCAAATGCGAACGGCGTCTACACCGTGAGCATCACCGACGGCACGCTGCCTTGCGTGCTGACGGCGACCAGTGCCGACCTACTGACGGCGCTGCATTCGATTGCCGCAGGCACCGGCACCGCCGACACCACCTCGAACATCACCCCGCTCAGCGAATTGCTGGTGGCCCAGTTGTCCGGCACCGACCCCAAGACCTTCGTCGACGGCTTCACCGCCACCACGGCCATCAGCGCCGCGGATGTCACGACGGCTCAGACCAGCCTGCTGCTGACGCTGACGGCGGCCGGCATCGACACCACGAACGTGAGCGACATCGTCGGCGGCGCCTTGAGCGCCGGCAGCGGCACCGGCTACGACGGCGTGCTGGACCATCTGGGCAGCGCCATCAGCGCGGCTGGCACGACGCTGGCCGAGCTGACCACCGCGGTTTCCACCACCAGCGCTTCGGGTGGTGACACCAGCAGCGCCACGCTGGGCACCGTGTTGGCGCCTGCGGCGTCGGACTGTGCCGGACTCAAGAGCGGCACGCTGCGCGTGCTGGACTTCGCTGGCGGGGAAAACTTCCTGATCCAGATCGACGCTGTCGCGCTGACCGCGAAGTCAGCCGACGGGACCTACTCGCTGACCCGCAACGCGACCTGCGACTACACGATCAACGACGGCAGCGCCACCCGCGCGCTGGTCTCGCGCTCTGGCCTGGTGGTGCTGCTGACCGGCACTGGCGCCGATGGCGCCGCCGGGCTGGCGATCCCCGAACAGAAGCTGGACGTGGCTGCACTGGCTGGCCAGTACACCCGCGTGCAGTACGGGCCGGAGTTCGACTCTTCTGTCGGTGACTTCGGTGACACCGAATTCAGCGCCAGCGGCCAGAACGGCGTCTCCAACAACTGCCCGCAGGGCCATGGCCATTGCGTGGTCGACAGCAGCAGCAAGGGGGCGCTGGTGGCCAATGCCGAAGGCGGCTTCGACTACATGGAGGGCGGTGTCTCGCAGGACCGCGTGTTCGCGTTCCGCAACTCGACCGGCCGCAACCTGCTGGTCGCGCAGGCGCCGGACGGCACCGTGACCCTGCTGGCCGCGAAGGAAACCGCCGCGCTGCCGGAGGTGGGCCGCGTGTCGGCCTACTGGCAGTTCCAGATCAACAACAGCGGCCTGGGCGCCGTGACCGAGGACTCGAACACCGTGACGGCGGTCGACACCTCGGCCGGCAAGGTGACGCGGCAATTCGCCTCCGACAGCCACACCGACACGCTGAGCTACAACGCCCCGTTCACGGGCATGCGCTACCGCGAAGCGAATGGCTGCGCCTCGTCCACCGGCGGCGCCTACACCTGCAGCGGCAACGTGCAGATGGTCTACGGCGGCGTGGTGGTTTCGGTCAGCTCGGCGCCGACCAAACGTTTCATGTCGGTGTCCGTCATCAAGCAGTGATGACGGGGCGCCCTGCCCGAGGCAGGGCGCTGCCTGGCTGCAGATGAGCCACGAAGAGGCACCTCAAGGTGCCGGGGACGACAGCATGCCGCCCGGCACCTGCTGCTGGGCGCCTGTGCCCGGCAGCGGCTTTGCGCCGAGCCCGATGGCGGAATGCACCGGGGTTTCGTCCCCGGGCGCCATGAGCAGCACGAAACTGCTTGCTTCGGCAACGCCGGCCAGGTCGATGGCCTCGTGCGCCTGGACGCGCCTGGCGCCGGGCCGCGCGGACAGCTCGGCGTGCACGGTGGCCTCATTGGCGCAGACGACGATGCGGTGCGTGCGCTCGCCCAGCCTCACGCTGACCTCGGCCTTGTCCCAGTGCGGCGGCAGGCAGGGCGAGACGATGGCCTTGCCGTCGGCCAGCACCACGCCGCAGATGGACTCCACCGCTGCGCGCAGCAGCCAGCCGGCCGAGCCGGTGTACCAGCTCCAGCCGCCGCGGCCCACGTAGGGCGCATGGGTGTAGATGTCGCCGGCCATCACATACGGCTCGATGGCGTAGGTCTCGCCGCGCCGCGGGTCGGCCCAGCGGTGGGCCGGGCTCAGCGCGCAGAAGACCTGCCAGCTGCGCTCGCGTTGGCCCAGCCGGGCCAGGGCCATCAGCGCCCAGACGGCGGCGTGGTTGTACTGGCCGCCGTTTTCGCGCACGCCGCGCGGGTAGGCCTGGATGTAGCCGGCGCTGGGCTCGGCATGCTGCAGCGGCGGGTCCAGCAGGCGCACCAGTTGGTTCGGCGCGTCCAGCAGGTGCACGCTGGCGCTGGCCATGGCCTGGCGCGCATGCGCGGGGTCGCCAGCGCCGGTCAGCACCGCCCAGGCCTGGGCGATCAGGTCGATCTTGCACTCCGGGTTCTGCGCGCTGCCCAGCGCCGAGCCATCGTCGAAGAAGCCGCGCAGGTACCACTGGCCGTCCCAGGCCTGGGTGTCCAGTGCCTTGGCCCAGGCATCGCGTGCGGCCAGCCAGCGGCGCGCGCGCGGGGCTTCGCCGCGCGCGGTGGCAATGGGCGCGAAGTCGGCAATCACCTGGCACAGGAACCAGGCCAGCCAGACCGATTCGCCCTGGCCGTGGTGACCCACGCGATTCATGCCGTCGTTCCAGTCGCCGGTGCCGAACAGCGGCAGGCCGTGCGTGCCGCTGGCCAGGCTGCGGTCGATCGCGCGGGCCGCGTGTTCGTACAGGCTGGCGCGCTCGGCGGTGACGCTCGGGCTCTCGTAGATGTCCTCGGCGCCGGCGGGCACCTGCTGGCCCTGCAGGAACGGTGCTTCTTCGTCGAGCAGCGCACGCTCGCCGGTGCGCTCCACGTAGTGCGCCATTGCCAGCGGCAGCCACAGCCGGTCGTCGGAGAAATGGGTGCGCACGCCGGCACCGCCCGGCTCGTGCCACCAATGCTGCACGTCGCCCTCGGGGAACTGGCGCGCGGCGCTGGTGCGGATCTGCGCGGCCAGCAGCTGCGGTGCGCGCGTGACCAGCGCCATCGCGTCCTGCAACTGGTCGCGGTAGCCAAAGGCGCCGCCGGCCTGGTAGAAGCCGGCGCGGGCCCACATGCGGCAGCCCAGCGTCTGGTAAGGCAGCCAGTGGTTGACCAGCGCGTCGAAGCGTGCGTCTGGCGTGCGCACCTGCACATTGCCCAGCATCTCGCGCCACTGCCCGCGCTGGCCGGCCAACCGCGCGGCCGGGGCCACGCGCCAGGCGCTTTGCAGCAGCGTGCGGGCGTCGCCCGGGTCACGCCCATGGCCGAGCAGCACCGTCAACCGCGCGGGCTGCGCCGGGGCGATTTCCAGCTGCGCCGCCAGCGCGGCGCAGGCGTCCAGCCCGGCGCCGCTGTCCTGGCCCAGCTGCACCGGCAGGATCAGCTGGCCGGCGGTGTTGAAGAACTCGCGCCGGTCGCAGGTCCAGTCCTGCGGCAGCAGGCGCACGTTGGCCTGATCGGCGCTGACCCTGGCGGCGCCTGGTTCATCGCCAGGCTGCGGCGGGCGGATCGCCAGGAAGGCCGTGGCATTGCCAAAGCCGCCCAGGTGGTCCAGCTGCGTGGCCTGCAGCGTCAGCACCCGCTGCGGCTGCGGCAGGCCGGCGCCTTCGGGGCCGGTGGCCAGCCAGTCGGGCCGGGTGGCGACCGAGATGCGCTCCTGGCGGGCGCTGCCCATCTGCCATTCGGCCATGGCCACCAGCCGCAGCCGGCGCCGCGGCGAGCTGGCCACCACGGTCTGCTTGGCCGGGCCGCCGGTGCCCACCAGCGCCACCTCGACCTGCACCTGCTTGATGGCGGCGCGCGTGTCCACGCACCAGGTCAGCGTGACTTCCACGTCGTCCAGCCGCTGGCGCAGCCGGCTGTAGCCAATGCCGTGCTCGACTTCGCCTGGCGACTCGTGCGAGAGCTGGCGGCCCAGCGCCCAGATGCGGCCGCGGTCCAGGTCGTGCAGCAGCAGCCATTCGCCCGCCGGGTCGCTCAGCGCGTCGTTGGACCAGCCGGTCAGCTGGTGCATGCGGCTGTTGCCTGCCCAGGTGTAGCCCCCGGCCAGATCCGACACCTGGCAGCCGAAGTCCGGGTTGGCCAGCACATTGACCCAGGGCTGCGACGGATGCCGGGCCGGCGAGCGCTCGAACACAAAGGCGCCGCTGGCCTCGTCGAAGCGGCCCTCGGGCGCCAGCGCCGCTTGGCGGGTGCGGCTGGCCACGGGCAGCGGCAACGGCACCACCGCGTGTTTCACTGCGCTGCGCTCGGCATGCGCGCGTTGCTGCTCCTCGGCCCAGCGCGACAGCTGCTGGGCCAGCGAGCGGCCGTCGGCCAGCAGGCGCAGCCGCGACAAGGTGTGCAGCGTGATGCGCTCGTCGGCGCTCAGCTCCGGCTCGCGCAGCACATGCATGGCCGCGCAGAGGTGGCTGGGCCGGCCATGGTGCTGGGCCTGCAGGCGGGCCTGCAGCGTCTGCAGCGCATGCAGCACCGGCGACAAGTAGGAAACCGGCTCGTCATTGCTGACCACCAGGTCCACCACCAGCCCGGCGGTGGACCACATGCGCAGCGCGCGCTTGAGGGTCTGCACCAGTTCCAGGCCTTCTTCGCCGCTGATGCTGACCCAGATCAGCGGCCGGTCGCCCGAGATGCCGTGGCGCCACAGTGCCCGCCGGTCGCAGCGCGCGGCCACCGGCACGGGCCCGCGCTGGGCCGCGCCTTCGGTGCGCGTGGCCTGGCCGGTCACCAGCGTATTGAGGTGCAGCAATGCGGTCCAGGTGTCGGGCTCGAACTGCAGCTCGCGCAGGCGGATGCCGGCCATCGTGTACGACATGCTGGCCGCGCGTTCCACGTGGCTTGGCTGGCGGTATTTGTCGATCAGCGCGCTCAGCGTGTCGGCCTCGCGCGCGGCGGCGGTGCAGAAGGTCAGCGTGACGCTGGCGCCCGGTGCGATGCGCAGGCGCACCAGCAGCCCGGCGATCGGGTCCAGCCCGGTGTCCACCAGCTGGCCGGCGCCGTCCTGCGGGTCGGCCGGGTTGGTGGGGATGAACTGCGCGCCGCCATCGCCCAGCGGGCGTGCGCTGCTGCCGTAGCGGCCCAGCCAGCGCGCCCGGTCGGCGCAGGGCGTGACCGATTCGATGATGCCTTCGGCACCGGCCAGGAAGTGCACCGCGCGCATCGCCGCTTCGTCCGGCAGCCGCGGGCGGCGCACCATGTGCAGCGCCAGTTCGGACGCGTCCCAGCGGGCCTGGATGAACAGGTTGGAGAAGGCCGGGTGGGCCTCGTCGCCGCGCTGCGGTGCCAGCGTGGCCTCGAAGCAGGAGGCCAGCGTCAGCGCCACGGCCTGCGGGCTGGCGTTGGTCAGCACCACCTGGCGCATCTCGCAGTCGTCTTCCGGGCTGACCCAGACGGTGCAGCTGCTGTGCAGGTCGCTCCAGCGCGCGTCGAAGATCACGCGTTCGGCCTGCAGCCGGGCGCTGTAGCGGGCGGCCGGGTCCGGTGCCGGATGCGCGGTGATGGACTGCCAGTTCGGCAGGCCTTCGCGCTGCACATAGAAGAAGCTGCCGTAGGCGCCGCGCAGCAGGTCGTCGCGGAAGCGGGTGATGCCCACGCCGTCCCAGCTGCTGTAGCCGGCGCCATGGCTGCGCAGGACCACGGCGTAGCGGCCGTTGGTCAGCAGCTGCGTCAGCGGCACGGCTTCCTGCAGCGGCCGGCTGTCGCGCAGCATGCGGGCACTGCGCGGGCCGCGCGGCTTGGGCGCCGGCAGCGAAGCGGGCAGGGCCGCCACTTCGCGCGGCGCGCGTTCGTGCAGCAGCGTGCTGACCGCGCGCAGATGCGGGTCGGCCTTGGCCCAGAGGCGCGGCGCCTGGCCGGCCAGCACATTGGTCAGGGCCAGCAGCGCCATGCCCTGGTGGTGGGCCATGTAGGTGTGCACCAGCGTGAAGCTGCTGCCGGCGGTCTGGCGGCGCGGCGTGTAGTCCACCGCCTCGATGAAGCCCATGGTGCGCCGTGCGCCCAGCTCCTGCAGCGCACGCAGGTTCTCCACCGCGGCGACCGGTGCCACCACGGTGGCCATCAGCGTGGCATACGGTGCCAGCACGCGTTCGTCGGCCGGCAGCCGGCTCAGCGCCAGCCGGGGTGCGCCCTGCGGGCCGTACTGGTAGGCCAGCGTGTGGTCCTGGCCGGCAATCGCCGATTCCGAAATGCCCCAGGGCGTGCCCCGCGTGCGCGCCTCGGCGCGCTGCTCTGCCACCGCGCTGCGGGTGGCCTGGTGCAGCACGCTGCCCACCGGCTCGTCCAGCACCAGCGAAGGCATCAGGTACTCGAACATCGAGCCCGACCAGGACTTCAGCGCAATCTCCTTGCCGCAGGCGAAAAACGGCCGGCCCAGGGCCGCCCAGTGCGCGACCGGCAGGTCGCCCTTGGCAATGCCGACCAGGCTGGTCAGGCGCGATTCGCTGGCCAGCAGGTCGTAGTGGTTGTGGTCGAGCTGATGGGTGTCGGTGCGGCAGCCAATGTGCAGCAGCTGGCGTTCGCGGTCGTAGAGCACCGCGTAGTCGGCCTCCAGCCCCATCTGGCGGGCGCGCTGGGCGAGGGTGCGCAGCTGGCTGCGCAAGGCGTCGCGGTCGGCCAGGCGGTCGCGCACGGCGGATTCCAGCGTGACCACCATGTCATGCATCAGCCACAACGAGCGGCGCTCGTCGGGGTCGCCCAAGCCCTGTTGCGCCAGGTGCAGCGTGTCCAGCTCCATGCGGGCCTGGCGCACCTGCGCGCTCAGTGCCTGCGCGGCGGCCAGGTCGGTTGGCCAGGCCTGGCCTTGCTGTGCCAGCAGCGCGAGGGTTTGCAGCGAGGGTGCATTGGCCAGCGCCGAATGCAGCGCCTTCATGCGCTGGCGGGCCCGCTCCAGCGCCACCTGCAGCGGCGCTTCGGCCTGTTCGTCGCTCAAGGCGGCAGCGGCTTCGCAGGCCTGGGCCACCACCAGCAGGTGGCCCGAGCAGTTGCCGCTGTCAACCGCCGAGACATAGGCCGGCGGCAGCACCACGCCGCTCTGCGTGTCGTACCAGTTGTAGAAGTGGCCGCGCCAGCGGGGCAGCGTGTCCAGGCTGTCCAGCGTGGCCTGCAGGCGCTCGGTCATCGCGGCCAGGCCGATGAAGCCCAGCTCGCGGGCGCAGGCCACCGTCAGCAGGTACAGGCCGATGTTGGTCGGCGAGGTGCGGTGGGCGACGATCTGGTAGGGCGTCTGCTGCACGTTGTCGGGCGGCAGGTGGCGGTCGGACGCGGTGACGTGGCTCTCGTAGTAGCGCCAGGTGTCGCGCGCCACGCCGTGCAGGTAGTCGCGGCCTTCTTCGTCCAGCTGCTGGGCATGGCTGTGCAGCGGGCGGGCGGCAATCCAAGTCCACAGCGGCGAGGCGGCCCACACCAGCAGCAGCAGCGCGGCCGGGCCGGCATGCACCGGCGCACCCAGCGCGGCGGCCACGGCCAGCAGCAGGCCGAGTGCCAGTGCCGCGGCCGGCACGCGCCAGTGTTGGCGCAGCAGCGGCTGCAAGGCGGTGCGGGCCGAGGCTTCGGCGGCGGCCGCGGTGGTCCAGGCCAGCAGGTGGCGGCGCGAGACGAGCTGGCGGTACAGCGCGCGCACGATCGCGTCGCCATACAGCCAGGCCAGCTGCAGCAGTTGGCCGATGTGCCAGACGGCCAGTGCCAGCGCGCGCAGCACGTCGGCCCCGGCGCGGCGGTAGAACAGGCCCAGTGCGATGTCGTCCCGCGAGGGCGCGAGGCCGGCCACGGCGCCGATCAGCGGGCCGGTGCAGAAGGCCGCGGCGACAACGGCCAGCGCCAGCCCCAGCGGCATCGCGCCGGTCGCCAGCACCCACAGCAGCAGTGCCAGCGACAGCGGGGCCACCAGCGAGCGGCGCAGGTTGTCCAGCATCTTCCAGCGGTTGATGGTGGCCAGGCCCCAGGCCGAGCCGTGGCGCAGGAAAGGCAGCAGCTGCCAGTCGCCGCGGGTCCAGCGGTGCAGGCGCGAGGCGGCCACGTCCGGATGCACCGGCGCGGCTTCGAGCAGCGTCACGTCGCTCACGCCGGCACAGCGCGCGACCGAGCCTTCGAGCAGGTCGTGGCTGAGCACCTGCCCCTCGGGCAGGCGGCCGGACAGCAGGCTGCGGAAGGCCTGCACATGCAGCAGGCCCTTGCCGCTGAAGGTGCCTTCGCCAAACAGGTCCTGGAAGATTTCGGAGCTGGCGCTGCTGTAGGGGTCGATGCCGCACTGGCCGCTGAACAGCCGGTGATAAGGCGTGGCGGCGCCGGGGCTGGGCAATGGCGTGGAGACGCGCGGCTGCAGGATGGCGTAGCCCGACAGCAGGCGCCGCCCGCTGGCGTCCAGCCGCGGCCGGTTCAGCGGGTGGGCGGCATTGCCGACCAGGCGGCGCAGGCGGCCCGGGGGCATGTCGGTGTCGGCGTCCAGCGTGACGACGTAGCGGGTGTCCGGCGCCAGGCGCGACAGCGCACCCAGGTCGACGAACGGCGACGGCGAGGTGGCGGTGGCTTCGGCCGGCAGCTCGCGGCTGTGCCGCGCCAGCTGTTCGACCAGCGCTTCGAGCTTGCCGCGCTTGCGCTCCCAGCCAATCCAGCGTTGCTCGGTCTCGCTCCACTGGCGCGCGCGGTGCAGCAGCACGAAGCGCGGCGGCGCCGGTTCGCCGCCATCGCTTTCTGTTTCGATGCGCGGATGGCGGGCGTTGAGGCGCTCGATCTCGCGCTGGGCACGGGCCAGCAGCCCGCCGTCTGCCGGGCTGTGCTCGGCATCGGCATCGGCAAAGTCGCTCAGCAGCGCGAACTGCGCGTGCGGTTCGGCATTGGCCAGGTAGTGCTGTTCCAGCTGCGCCGCATGCGCGGCAATCGCCGCTTCGCTGGTCAGCATCACCGGGATCACCACCATCACCTGTTCGCTGGCCGGCAGGCCCAGCGGGAAGGCCAGGCGCGGCAGCCGGGCCGGGCGGGCCGACTCGCTGATCAAGCGGTTCACCAGCGCGACCACGGCCTCGCTGACGGGGCCCAGCAGCAGCAGCCCGGTGACCACCAGCAGCGCCACCGGCAGCGCGGGTGGCGTGGCGAAGTGCAGCAGCCAGGTGATGCCGAGGGCCGTCAGCAGCATCAGGCTGGCCAGGTAGGCGGCGGTGTTGAGCTGGCGGCGGGCCGCGCTGTCGCGCGGCGGCCAGCGCGAGGCCGGCAGGTCCAGCGCGGCCAGCAGCCTGGCCTGGCCCGGGCCACGCCACCAGTAGGCGGGCGCGGCCTCGGGCGCCTCCAGGTCCGGCTGGCCTTCGGCGAGTTCGATGATCAGCCGCGCCACGTCGGCCTCGCTGTGGCGGGCCGAGCGCCGCGCCAGCCGTTCGACGGCGTGCAGCGTGTCGTCCTGCGTGGTGTCGGCCTCGGCCGCATACACCGGCGAGGCCTGCAGGATGCGCATCACCGCGCTGGCATCGGCGATCAGCTCGCGCCAGTTGGCGCGGGCGATGAAGCGCAGCGTGGTGATCGCGTTGCGGATGCTTTGCTGGTCCCGGGTGGCCTCGTCCTGCTGGCGCGCCAGCGCGCTGGCAGGGGCTGGCAGGCGGGTGCTGAGCCAGGCATTGAGGGCGGCGCTCATCTCGGGCGAGAGTTCTTCGACCCGCTGGTCCAGCTGCAGCAGGAAGGCTTCGCCAACGCCGCGGGCAGCCATCTGCGGCGCCAGTTCGTCGAGCTGGGCCATGTTGATCGCGTCGGCCTGCTGGTCCAGCCATTGGTGGGCGGCGTCGCGCGCGGCCTGCAGCGTGGCGGCGCGCTCGGCCAGCCGGCGCAGGTTCTCGACCAGCACCACGCGCAGCGTGGTCGGCAGGGCCCAGAGCTCGGCCAGCGACAGCTCGCGCTCGCTTTGGTAAGCACGCAGGTAGGTCTTCAGCAGCTCGGTGTCGAAGCCGCTGTCGGTGTGGGCCACCCAGGCCCAGGCCACGCCGTAGATGCGCGGCAGGCCGGCCAGCGGCTCGTCGCGCAGGCGTGGCAGCAGGCGGAAGAAGTTGCGCGGCAGGCTGCGGCGGATCTCGTGCAGCTGCTCGTCGATCAGCGCGGCGTTGTCCAGCAGCCAGTGGGCGGCCGGGCCGAGGTGGCGGCCGTCCACTGCGCGGCGCTCCAGCAAATGGCGGGCCTGCTGCAGCGCCTCGACGTTTTCCTGCAGCCGCGGGAAGAAGGTCGAGCCCTGGGCCTGGCTGGGCGGCACGACTTCGTGCACCTGCGCGAGGCTGTGGCCATGCTGCTCGAAGCGTGCCGGGCCGAACAGCACCGCCCGGATGGCCGGCTCCAGCGCGCCCATGGCGGGGCTCAGCAGCGTTTGTTCGTTGAACACGCCTGTGCGTGCCGCGCTTTCGCGCAGCGCGACGGGGGCGGAAGGAGAGGGCGAGCTGTCTGGGGCGTCGGCGGCGGCGTCGTGCCGGTCATCGGCAGCGCCGGGGTTGCCTTTCACCACCAGCCGCTGGCCAGTGCCAGGCCCAGCGCCAGCAGGGCCACGGTGGTGGCGAATCGCGGGGCGACCAGGGCATGCAGCCGCTCGGCGACCTGGGCCGCGACGAACCATGGCCCGCGCGCCTGCTCACACTGCTGCAGGTGCCGACCCAATGCGGCAGACTGGTCATGCGGCAGACAGGCGGCGAGGGGGGCGGCAGCGGTGGTCATGGCGTTGTGCTCGGTAGGGTGCGGGGGACGCGATCAGAGTCCTAATCTACCGACACCCTCCCGCAAGGTCTTTAAGACGCTCCCGCGATCGCCTGTGGGCGCTGTCCTACGCTGCCGCTACACGGGGTTCACGGGGTTCACGGGGCCGAAGGCCGGCAGGCTGCGGGCCAGTTGCTGCGCCAGCTGCCACAGCGCCAGCCGGTGGGCGTCCACCAGCTGGCTGGGCGAGGGGCCGGCGCTGGGGGCCACCAGGTCGGCCTGGCCGATTTGCGGCGGCTGCCTGTTCAGCGGGTCCACCAGGCTCCAGCGGGCCGACAGGCGCACGCCAGTGCGCTCAGGCATGGCTTCGAGTGCCAGCAGCTCCAGCTTCAGCTGGCCGGCCACCGGCAGGCCGGCCGGCGCGCTGCCGTTCCAGACCCTGTCGGCGCCGAGCAGCTGGGCCAGGTCATGGCGCAGCAGCCGGGGCACGGCGTCGCGCAGCGGCTCGGCCCAGCGCTGGTCGGACAGCGGCACCAGGTCGCTGCCGCCGGTGGGCAGCCACAGCGCGTCGCGCTCGAGGTATTCGGGCATGCGCACCGGCAGTTGCAGCACCCAGGCGCCGGCACGCGCTGGTGCGGCGGCAGGGGGCGCCGTCTCGGGCTGAGCGCCGGGGGTGTTCAGCGCCAGGCGGTAGTAGTGCGGCGGCGCTGCGCTGCCAGCGCAGCCGGCCAGCAGCGCCGCCAGCAGCAAGGCAGGAAGGGCGGCTTTCGGCGTGTTCATGGGCGCACCTCGGTGGCGGAAGGGGAGGGTGGAGGAGGCGGTGGCGAGGCGGACTTGCCACGCAGCAGCGACGAGGGTTGCTGCTCCAGCGAATCGGCCAGCTCGCGCACCGCGCGGGCGGCGCGCGAGAGGTCCCGGATCGCCTGGTCGGCGTTCTGCACCAGGCCACCCTCGTCGCCCACCTGCTGGCGCAGCGAGGTGGACAGCGCAGACAGTTCGTCGGCGGCGCCCTGGATGCGCTGCAGCAGCGGCGAGTCCGGCGCGACCAGGGCCTTGTAGCGGTCGGCCGCACTGCCGACACGGTTGGCGGAGTCGCTGATGCGCTCGGCCGCGGGCCCTACGCGCTCGGCTGCCTGGCGCGCGGCGATCAATGTCGCGTTGGCGTTGTCGGCCAGCGGACCGATGCGGCCATCCACCTGCTCGGTGATCTTGCGCAGGTGTTCGGTCATCCGGGTGATGTTCTCCAGCGCGTCCTTCAGCTGCGGGCCGCTGACCAGGCCGCGCGCCGAAGCGGCAATCGCCGAGACATCGTCGACCAGGCGGCGGAAGTCCATGCCGTCGAGCTGGTTCTTCAGGTTCTGGATGGTCGTGACATTGGTCGGGATCTCCAGCCCGTCGTTGTTGTCGCGGCGGTTGGCCGGCTTGCCGGGCCGCAGGTCCAGGTCCACGTAGAGCTGGCCGGTCAGCAGGCTTTGCATCGACAGCTGGGCGGTCAGCCCGCGGGTGATCAGGCCCGGCAGCACCGGCTGGGGCCGCTTGTCGTCGTCCTTCTGGTCACCCAGGCCGCGGATCGCCTCGGGCTCCAGGTCGGCCTTCACGGGGATCAGGAAGTCGCCATGCGGCTGGTCGTAGACCAGGCCGATGGACGTCACGCTGCCCAGCCGCACGCCGCGGAAGACCACCGGCGCACCGACCTGCAGGCCGTAGATCGAGCCGGTGAAATACATCACCACATGCTCCTTGCGGGCGAACAGCTTGCCGCCGCCGGCCAGGATGATCCCGGCCAGCACCAGCGCGATGCCGACGACGACAAAAGCGCCAATCAGCGTTGCATTGCCTTTTTTCATTCCGACTTCCCTCTGCGCAAAAACGTCCGCACCTTCTCGGGCCCGTGTTCCAGCAACTCCCGCGGCGCTCCCAGCGCGGTCATGGTCTTGTCCTGCGCGTCCAGGAACAGCGCGCGGTCGGCGACCGCGAAGATGCTGGCCAGCTCGTGCGAGACCATCACGATGCTGCGCTGGTGCTCATCGCGCAGCTGGCGGATCAGCTGGTCGAGCGCATCCGAGGTGATCGGGTCCAGCCCGGCGGAAGGCTCGTCCAGGTAGAGCAGCGGCGGGTCCAGCGCCATCGCGCGGGCGATGGCGGCGCGCTTGCGCTGGCCGCCGCTGAGCGAAGCAGGCTCGGCATCGAACTGGGCCGCCAGGCCAACGAGTGCGAGCTTCTCCTCGGCGCGCTGGTGGCGCTGCTCGGCGCTGCCGGCGTCGTGCGCATCGGGGAACAGCTCCATTGGCAGCATCACGTTTTCGCCCACCGTCATCGAGCTGAACAGCGCGCCGGCCTGGAACATCACGCCAAAGCGCTGCCGCAGCTGGGCCTGCGCCTCGGGGCTGACGGTGGCGATGTCCTGGTCCCCCTGCGGGCCGGTGTACAGCACCCGGCCCCTGGCGGCCACCTGCAGGCCGATCATGTGGCGCAGCAAGGTGCTCTTGCCGCAGCCGCTGCCGCCGACGATGACCAGCACTTCGCCGCGACGCACGTCGAAGCTCAGGTCGCGCTGGATGACCTTGCGGCCGTAGGCCATGGTCAGGTCCTCGACGCGCAGCAGCAGCTCGTCGCCTGGCGCTGGCGCGCTGGTGGGGGAGGTCATCAGGTCGTCCATGTCACCAGCCCAGGCGCTGCAGCGCCACCGTCAATGCCGAGGCGGCGACGACGATCCAGACGATGGCCTGGACCACGGACTTGGTGACCGCCTCGCCCACTGCCTCGGCGCTGCGGCCGGCGTTCAGGCCCTGGCGGCAACCGGCCAGCGCGACCAGCAGGCAGTACACCGTGCCCTTGGCCAAGCCGACGTTGACATGCGTCAGCGTCAGCACCTGGCTGGACTTGTAGATGTACTCGGCCGGTGCCACGCCGAAGATGGCCACCGCGATCAGCCAGCCGGCCGCCACCGCGACGATGGCGGCGTAGGCCGTGAGCAGCGGCGCCACCAGCGTCAGCGCCAGCAGCCGGGGCAGCACCAGGTGATCGATCGGGTTGACGCCCATGGCCTTCAGCGCATCGATCTCCTCGTTGGCCTGCATGCTGGCCAGCTGCGCCGCATAGGCCGCGCCGATGCGGCCCGACAGGATGATGCCCGTCATCAGCGCGGCGACCTCGCGCACCGCGCCGATGGTCACCAGGTCGGCGATGTAGGTTTGCGCGCCGAAGCGCTGCAGCTGCACCGCGCCCATGTACGCCAGGATCACGCCGACCAGGCCGCTGACCAGCGAGACGATGGCCACGCTGCGCGGCCCTGCCTGGTCGATCTGGTAGACCAGGTCGCTCAGGCGCATGGTGCTGCGCCCGCGCAGCAGGCGGCCCAGGCCCAGCAGCACGTCGCCGATGAACTCCCAGGTACAGCGGGTGCGTGCGCCCGCTTCGGCCACCCGGGTGCCCAGCGCCGTGATCCAGTGTGGCCGCGGCCTGGGTGCGCGCCGCGGGCGTTTGGCGGGATCGGTGGGCGGTGGCGCTTCGGGTTCGGGCATCGCAGGGCTGCTGGGTTCTCGTTCAACGGGCCGGAATGGCATCAAAACAGCGCTGCAACAAGCGGGCCTGCCTTTGCTCTCGTGTTTTGCAGTGTGCCGTGTCGGCACCCGGTTGCCATCGGTTGCCGGCGGGTTCGGCTGTGGGACACGGCTGACAGTGTGTCAAGCGCAGCTCCCACGGCCTGGCAGCCGGGCGGGTTGGATGATGCCGCATCGCTTCAATGACCCCAAGAGGACTGCATGGGAACCCTCCATCCCGCGACCCGGTTGAACCCCTTGCCTGACGAGTTGCCGCTCGCTCCTGCCGCGATGGCCACGCCTTTGGGTGCCGTGTCCTGGCCGGCAGTGTTTGCTGGTGCGACCGGTGCGGCGGCGCTGTCGCTGGTGTTGCTGATGCTGGGCACCGGGCTGGGCCTCTCGGCCGCTTCGCCTTGGGCACAGCAAGGCGCGGACGCCGGCACGCTGGGCGTGGCGGCCATTCTTTGGATCATGGTGGCCAGCGTTGCGGCCTCGGTGCTTGGGGGCTACATCGCCGGCCGGCTGCGCAGCCGCTGGCGTGATGCACAAGGCGACGAAGTCTTCTTCCGCGATACGGTGCATGGTTTCCTGTCCTGGGGCCTGGCCACGCTGGCCAGCGCCGCGGTGCTGGGCGGTGCGGCCTCCAGCATTGTGGGCAGCGGCGCGAAGGCGAGTGCTGCGGCGCTGGTGGCCGGCGGCTCGGCCGTGGCTGCGGCGGACCCGACCCGCTACGCGGTGGACAAGCTGTTCCGCACGCCCGACGGCGTGGCGCCGCAGAGCACCGACACCGCGGTGACCGCCCGCAATGCAGCGGCTGCGACCGCCACCGCCGCCGCAGCCACTGCGGTGCCGGGTACCGTCACCGTCGTGCCCACGGTGGTGCCGATCAACGGTGGCCTGGACCGCTCGAACGACCGCGCGCTGGCAGCCGAGGCCACGGCGATCTTTGCCGCCAACCTGCGCAGCGGCGCGCTGCCCGCCGATGACCTGCGCTACCTGGGCCAGCGGATTTCGCAGCAGACCGGCCTGGCGCCGCAGGACGCCGAGAAGCGTGTGTCCGATGGTTACGCGCGGCTGCAGGCGCAGCTGGCCGAGGCCGACAACGCCGCGCGTGCGGCGGCCGACCGGGCCCGCAGCGCTTCGGCCAAGACCTTGCTGTGGCTGGTCATCTCGTTGCTGATGGGCGCCTTCGCGGCCACGCTGGCGGCGACCTGGGGCGGCCGCGAGCGCGACCTGCCCTGAACCATTCTTCACACGTGGCTGTCCACCGACCGGCTGCGCCACCCGTTGAACCTGCAAGCACGAAGAAGGAGGTCCACCATGCGTTCCTTGTTGCTCTGGGCGCTGGGCGTGCCAATTCCCATCATCGTCCTGATCGCGCTGATCCGCTGACCCTCCCGGTCGCGGTTCCCCCTTGGCAGGCGACGCGATGTCGCTGTCAAATCAGGTGCCTCTATTACCTGTAGTCTGGAGAAGTCGAATGAAAAAATACCTGAACTCACCCCTGAAGAAGCTGCTGGCCGCTGCCGGCGTCCTGGCGCTTTCGGCGCCTGCGATGGCAGAAGTCACCTTCTACCAAAACGATCGGTTCGAGGGCCGCTCGGTCAGCGTGCAGACCCGCGTCGATGACCTGCACCGCTATGGCTTCAATGACCGCGCTTCGTCGGTCGATGTGCGTGGCGGCCGCTGGGAAGTCTGCGAGGACTCGAATTTCCGTGGCCGCTGCGTGGTGCTGCGAAGTGGCAGCTACCCGTCGCTGCGCGACATGGGCCTGAACGACAGGGTCACCTCGGCGCGGCTGCTGCGCAGCAACGACCGGATCGACGAGGCGCGTTATGCACCGCCGCCGCAGCCGGCCTACAACTACTACCGCCGCGGTGGCGAGCGTCTGTATGAAGCCCAGGTCACGCAGGTCAAGGCGGTGATGGGCGAGCCGAACCAGCGCTGCTGGGTCGAACGTGACCGCGTCGTGCGGCAGGACCAGCCCAACGTGCCTGGCGCCTTGGCCGGCGCGGTGATCGGCGGCATCCTGGGCCACCAGATTGGCGGCGGCAACGCCGGCACGGCTGTGGGCGTGTTTGCCGGTGGTGCACTGGGCGCCAACATCGACCGCGGCCAGCAGCAGTCGGTGCAGAACGTGCAGCGCTGCCAGAACGTGCCCGACCGCACGCCTGACTACTACGACGTGGTCTACCGCTACAACGGCGTCTACCACCACGTGCAGACCACCAATCCGCCAGGCCCCACCGTCACCGTGAACGGCCGCGGCGAACCGCGCAGCTCGTGACCCTGTGAAGCGCTCGTGCCTGGCATGAGCGGCAAGCAAAAGGGGCGCCCCTCGGGCGCCCCTTTTGTCGTCTGCCGCAATGGCCGTGGGTCATTCCCAGTACGGCGGGCGGCTGTAGTAGCGGTGCACCTGCACATGCCACTCGCGATCGGCTTCGCTGGGCCAGCTGTCCTTGTCGAAGCCGGGTGCTTTGTCGAACTTTTCCTTGCTGGCATCCAGCACGAAGCACTTGCGGTCGGCGTCCAGCGTCAGCGCGCTCCACGGCAGGGCGAACAGCTTTTCGCCCAGGCCGAGGAAGCCGCCCGAGGCCATCACCACGTAGGCGATGCGGCCGGACGACATGTCCAGCATGATCTCCTCGATCGTGCCCAGCGTCTGTTCCTGCAGGTTCAGGATCTTGTCGCCGGTGATGGTGCTGGCGGTCAGCAGGCCTGGCCCCGGTCCGTTGGGAACAGGGGTGGCGGTGCCAGGTGGCAGGCCGGCGTTGACAAGCGCCGGGTCGCGCAGGTCGGCGCTGCCGGGGAAGGTGTCGAGCATGGCCATGGTTTGCCTTTCTTGCGGCGCGGGCCGCAGCGGGGAAGGTGAAGACAAGCGCGGCGGGGGCCGCTGCGCACTTGGTCTGGTGGCGGCAAGTGGTGTGCCGCCGGCCGCCGGTCAGCGGGGTGGGTGTCCCGGGGCGCGCTTGCCTTTGGGGACGGGTGATGGCGGCAACCTGCGGTTCAGCTCTTCCAGCACCGGGCCCTTGTCGGTGTCGACCTTGCCCGAGACCACGTCGCGGTGAGCTTGCTGGATCAGTGCGTCCGGTTCCGGCGCGGTGTCGGCCGATTCGTCGCGTTCATGCGGCAGCTTCGGCTTGGGTCCGTCGCTTTGCATTGGCGTGGTCTGGTCGTTGCGGCCGGCAGGGCGGTGCGCTTCGCTCGGTGTCGTGGTCAGCGGTTTTTCGCTCGGTGGATGACGGGGCATCGTGATTCTCCAGTTGGGATGCGCTGCATCGGGCAGTCGCCGTGCCCGCACGGCGGTGCGCAGTTTCTCAAGCCGCCTGGCGCCGGTTGGCGGGGGCGAAATGCAGCAGCTGGCGGTATTTGGTAACCGTGCGGCGCGCCACGTCCAGGCCCTGGCTGGACAGCTGGCGGGCGATCTCGGCGTCCGACAGCGGCGCTTGCGGCTGCTCGTGCTCGATCATCTGCTTGACCAGGTCGCGGATTGCGGTGGGCGAGCAGGCGCTGCCGTTGCGGCTGACCATGGCGCGCGAGAAAAAGTGCTTGAGCTCCAGCACCCCGCCGGGCGTGGCCATGTACTTGTTGTTGGTCACCCGCGAGACGGTGGACTCGTGCATGCCCAGTTCGTCGGCAATTTCGCGCAGGCCCAGCGGCTTCATCGCCATCGGGCCGTAGTCGAAGAACTGGCGCTGGCGGTCGACGATGGCCTGGGACACGCGGGCAATGGTGGCAAAGCGCTGCGCGACATTGCGCATCAGCCAGCGCGCTTCCTGCAGGTGCGAGCTCAACTCGGCATGCGGGCTGGGCTGGCGGCCCAGCAGTTCGGCATAGGTCTGGTTGAGCCGCACGCGCGGCACGATAGAGGGGTTCAGCGTGGCGGTCCAGCGGCCACGCAGCTTGCGCACCACCACGTCCGGCGTCACGTACTGGATGCGGCTGCCGCCGACGCGCCAGCCGGGCCGCGGGTCCAGCCGGCGCAGCCGCGCGCAGGCGGCTTCCACGTCGTCCTGCCTGGCACCAAGGCGGCGCGCCATGCCGGCCAGGTCGCGCTTGGCCAGGCCTTCGAGCTCTTCGCAGACGATGCGCGCGGCCAGTGCCTGCAATTCGGCACCCACGATGGACGGCATCTGCAGCAGCAGGCATTCCTGCACCGTGCGTGCACCGACGCCCAGCGGTTCCAGCGACTGCACATGGCGCAGCGCAATGCGCCACTCCACGTCCTGCACCGGTGGCTCGTCGCTGAGCGGCGGCAGCAGGTCCTCCATGGGCAGGCGCAGGTAGCCATCCTCGTCGAGCGAGTCGATCAAGGTGCGCGCCAGCAGCAGGTCGCGTCCGGACAGCCGCATGCAGCCCAGCTGGCGGTGCAGGTGCTCGGCCAGCGTGGTGGCCTCGGGCACGAAGTCCAGCGCGCTGGCTTCGCCGGCGTCGGCGTTGCGCTGGCGGGCCTCCGGCAGGTCGTTCCAGTCACCGGGTTCGGGCGCATCGGTCGCGTTTTCCAGCGGCGGCGTGTCCAGGCCGCTCGGGCCTTCCGGCAGTTCGCCGCTGGGCAGGTCGTCGTCGCGGTCCAGCGCCGGCGCATGGGTTTCAAGGCCGTCGCCGGTGTCGTCATGCGCGTCGCGCGCCGCTGCGGCGTCGCCCACGGCGCCCTCGGAACCGTGCGCTTCGCCGGCTTCGTCGGTGTCGAGGAAGGGGTTGCGGTCCAGCAGTTCCGAGACTTCATGGTTGAAGTCGAGCGACGACAACTGCAGCAGGCGCACGGCTTGCTGGAGGCGGGGCGACAAGGTCTGTTTCTGGCGAAGATCGCCGCGCAGCGTCATGGTGTTCATGGGTCTGGCTTGGCGCAATGTCTGTGCCTGATTGCGCCTTGCTGCATTCGCTGTTTTCCGCGAGTAAAAGACTTCATCTTGCGGCATTTTCCCGCCTGCGGCATGCACCTGGAGCCCGCAACGGTCTTGCGCATGTCAAAACTACAAGCGCGCAGAAACCGCTTTGCCGCAATCCATCCCGGTGCTGTCGGCGCTTGCTGACACGGCGATGCCGTGGCAGGTTCGCCTCGCGGCATGGCGCTTGCCGGGCCCGATCACATGGACATTTCGCTGTTGTGCGCGAGCTTCTTGCTGGGCGGGGCCGTGCTGGTGGCCATGGCCTTGGCCGAGCCCTGGGTGCGGCGTTTGCCGCTGTCGCCAGCGCTGATCTACCTGATCGTCGGCTGGGTGATGACCAGCGTCGCGGCGCCGCCGTTGCCGGGGCTGGACTTGCCGCACAAGCATGCGGGGCTGGTTCGGGTGCTGAGCGAGCTGGCCGTGCTGCTGTCCTTGTTCGCCATCGGCCTGAAGATCCGCATTCCGGCCACCTGGCAGGCCTGGCGTGCCCCGGTGCTGCTGGCCACGTCCGGCGTGGTCTGGACCTGGCTGATCGGCGGCGCGCTGGCCTGGCTGTTGCTGCCGCTGAGCTGGCCGATGGCCTTGCTGCTGGCGGCCATCCTGGCACCGACCGACCCGGTGCTGGCCTCGGACGTGCAGGTGCACGACGCCAGCGACCGCGATGCGCTGCGCATGTCGCTGACCGTCGAAGGTGCGCTGAACGACGGCACGGCGGCACCGCTGGTGCTGCTCTCGCTGGGCTTCCTCGGGCTGCACGAACTGGGTGGGCACGCGGCGCACTGGGCGCTGGTCGACACGGCCTGGTCCTTGTGCGGCGGCGTGGCACTGGGCGCGGCCTGCGGGCGCAGCATTGGCCACCTGATGCTGCGCCGGGTGCGGGCCGGCACCCCCCCCGAATGGGACGAGCTGCTGTACCTGGGCACCATCGGGCTGACGTCGGGGCTGGCGCAGTTGCTCGAAGTCTCGGGCTTCCTGGCGGTGTTTGCCGCTGGTGCGACCCTGCTGCGCCACCACCCGGCCGCCTCGCCCGCACCCGAGGCCCAGCCGCTGGGCCATCAGTTGCGGGCCTTCGGTGCGCGCTGCGAGCGGCTGGTCGAGGTGCTGATGGTGCTGCTGATCGGCGCGGCGATGACGCGGGTGCAGTGGAGCCTGGGTGTGCTGCTGTTCGCGCTGGCGATGCTGGTCATCGCGCGGCCAGTGAGCGTCGTGCTGGGGCTGCTGCCGCGGCCCTTGCCGCGCGGCCAGCGCGGGCTGGTGGCCTGGTTCGGCATCCGCGGCGTGGGCTCGCTGCTGTACCTGGCGATGGCGCTGCAGATGGGCGTGAAGGGTGAGGCGGCGGAGCGGCTGGTCTCGGCCACGCTGGCCTGCATCGCGCTGTCCATCGCCGTGCACGGCATCTCCGCCACGCCGCTGATGCGCAGCTACCAGCGCCGCCGCGCGCAATGGGACCGGCGGCGCGACCTGCGGCTGCAGATGGGCCGCGCGGCACCGCCCAGCCGGCTCGACGTGGAGGAGGACCCCGCCGTGCCGCCACCGAGCTGAGCGGCTCGGTGGCTTGCGGCGGGTGGGTTGCATGCTGTGGCTGTGGCACAGTGAATGTGTCCACCCCAATCCAAGGCATGCCTTCCGTGAACAAGCGCAGCACCGCGACCGCCACCATCCATGACGTGGCGCGCCTGGCCCAGGTTTCGATCAAGACGGTTTCGCGCGTGGTCAACCAGGAGCCGGGTGTGCGGGGGGACACCCGCGAGGCCGTGCAGCGTGCGGTGGCCGAGCTCAACTACCGGCCCAAGCAGTCGGCCCGCAGCCTGGCCGGTGCCCGCTCCTTCCTGATCGGCCTGCTTTACTACGACCCGAGCGCCGCGTTCGTCGGCGGCGTGCAGCAAGGCGCCACGCTGCGTTGCCGGGAGGCCGGCTATCACCTGGTGGTGGAGTCCCTGCACGACGACGCCCCGGACCTGGCCGAGCAGGTGGAACGCATGGTCTGGGCCTTGCGGCCCGACGGCATGATCCTCACGCCGCCGCTGTGCGACAACCCGCAGGTGCTGGCGGCGCTGCGCGACAGCGCCACGCCCTGCGTGCTGATCTCGCCGGCACGCGACCTGCCGGACATGCCCAGCGTGCGCATGGACGACACCCGTGCGGCCGAGGAGATCACCAACCTGTTGATCAGCCTGGGCCACCGCCACATCGCCTTCATCCAGGGACCGAAGAACCAGGCCGCGTCCGGCCTGCGTTACCAGGGCTACCTGCGGGCGATGAAGGCCCACCGCCTGGCCGTGGACCCTGAGATGGTCTACCGCGGCGACTTCCGCTTCGATTCGGGGGTGGAGGCGGCGCACCACCTGCTCAGCCGCAGGCAGCGGCCGACTGCCGTCTTTGCCAGCAACGACGACATGGCGCTCGGTGTGCTGGCGGCCGCCCAGCGCCTGGGGCAGATCGTGCCGGACGACCTGTCGATCGCCGGCTTCGACGACTCCGCCGCTGCGAGCCTGGTCTGGCCGCCACTGACCACCGTGCGCCAGCCGATGAATGAGATGGCGCACGAGGCGGTGCAGATGCTCACCGTGTCCCGCCATGACGATGGCGAAACCGGTCCGCCGCACCGGGTCCTGCCGTATGAACTGGTGGTGCGCGATTCCACCAGCGCGCCGGGCGGCAAGGCGGACGTTGCGCTTGTGCTGCCTGTTGCCGCACGGCCCGCGGCGAAGGCCCGCGTGAAACCCGGCACCAAGGCGGCGGTCAAGCGCGCGCGTTGACTGGCGCGCGCTCGGCGGCCCGGCCGCACAGCTGCGTCACCAAGGCCCGGTGGTCGGGCAGGTCGGCCACCGCGTGCGGCGCCAGTGCCTGCAACTGGCGCATCTCGGCCGAGGCTGCAGCCAGCGGCTGGCCCGCTTGCCAGGCCGCGTGGCGCCCGGTCTCGAAGCCCATGCCGTAGAGCACGTACTGCCAGCTGGACGGCGGGTACATCTCCACGTCGGTGATGAAGTCCAGCCGGTGCGGTGGCCGGCAGCGCCACATGGCCAGCTGTTCGCGCAGGCGGGGGCTGAAGCTGGCCGGGTCGCGGTTGTCGCGCCAGAAGGCGCTGTCCTCACGCTGGCTCAGGCCGTAATGCAGCTTGATGAAGTCCACGATGCGCTCGTAGCGCTGGCGCATGAACCCGTTGAAGTGCCGCGCCACCGGCGCCATCTGCCCGTCGTACGGGAACAGGTGGGCGATCAGGTAGGCGGCTGTCTCGATGAGGCCGATGCCCGAGGCCTCCAGCGGTTCCAGGAAGCCGCTGGACAAGCCCACGGCCACACAGTTGTGCTGCCACTGCAGTTCACGGTAGCCCAGCGGCAGTTGCAGCGCGCGCACCGGCAGGCCGTCCGCCGCGGGACCGGCGTAGGCGCGCAGCACCTGCTCGGCCCGCGCCGCGTCGGTGTGGCGGCTGGAGAAGACATGGCCGATGCCGCGGCGCTCCTGCAGGCCGATGTCCCAGATCCAGCCGGCTTCCTGCGCCGCGGAGATGGTGCAGGAGGCAATCGGAACGTCGGCTGCGGGGTAGGGCAGTTGCAGTGCCAGCGCGCTGTCGACGAACAGCTGGTCGCTGACCGACTTCAGCGGCACGCCCAGGCTGCGGCCGATCAGTTCGGCGCGCAGGCCGCTGCAGTCGATGTACAGGTCCGCCTCCAGCTGCTGGCCGCAGCGGGTGTGAACGGCGGCAATGCCGCCGTCTGCACGCAGCGCCACACGTTCCACTTGCGCGATCTGGTGCTGCACGCCCAGTTCGCGGGCCCGCCGGCCCAGCAGGCTGGCGAGTTTTCCGGCATCGAAGTGGTAGGCGTAGTTCATCGCGCCGCTGAAGTCGCCGTCGCCCGGCCGCTTGGGCCCGCGCCGGGCGGCCACCACCGCGGCCTGCAGCGTCACCGCGTCGGCCAGGGCCACGCCGGGTGCCGCACCGGCCACCCAGGCGGGCACCAGCTCGGGCGCACCCGGGCGCTGGCTGGGCGTGCTGAAGGGGTGGAAGTAGCTGCGGCCGCGTGCCGCCGCGGTCCCCGGTGCGTGCTGCCAGTCATCGAAGCGAATGCCTTGCTTGAAGGTGGCGCCGCACTCGCGGATGAAGCGGGCCTCGTCGATGCCGATGGCCGCGAGCGTGCCGCGCATCGAAGGGAAGCTGCCTTCCCCGACGCCGATGATGGGGATGTCGCTGGCCTCGACCAGGCGGATGCGGATGCCCTCCGGCCGGTCGCTGCGCAGGTGGCGGGCCAGGTAGCAGGCCGTGAGCCAGCCGGCCGTTCCGCCGCCGAGGATGAGGATGTTTCGGACCGGTGGCATCTGTGTGGGCATGGCAGTTTCCATGACGAGGTGGGTGGCGAGACACCGCGGGCGCGCCCCTCCGGTGCGGCCGTTCAGCGAGCCGAGGGTTCTCACTGAGTGTCTGGAAAGCATCATAGGACGAACTTTGACACCGCTGTCATTTCTACCGTTGACAGCGCTGTCATCGCCTCGTTAGGATCCGCCACATCGGCACTTACAGGCGCAGTCCTCGAAGTCCGAGAGGTGCTGGCTCGAACCACGAGCCAGTCTGCAAGAGAGCATGCGCAGCCTTCGCTGACGCGGCCCGTGCCCATGACAGGAGACAAGATGACCCATGTTGCCCAGCCAGCGCGCCTGGCCTTGAAGACCCCCATCGTGCTGGCGGTGCTGAGCCTGTTGGCCGGCGCCGCCCACGCGCAGGCCGCGGATCCCGCCGCACCCAAGGCGCCCGAGGCTGAAACCAGCGTGAATGCGCTGGGCCAGGTGGTGATCACCGCCACCAAGCGCAGCACGCCGCTGCAGCGCACGCCGGTGGCCGTCACGGCCATCAGCTCCTCGCAGCTGGACGACAACCATGTGCAGACCATTGCCGACATGGTCAACCTGGTGCCCAGCTTCCAGGCCACCACGCAGGGCGACCACGGCGTCATCACGATGACGCTGCGCGGCATCGGCAACGACAGTGCCAAGACCGAATACGCCGACCCCGAGGTGGCGATGTTCGTCAATGGCATCTATGCGCCGCGCGCAGAAGGCGCCGCAGCACTGATGTTCGACCTGGAGTCGGTGGAGGTGCTGCGCGGTCCGCAGGGCACGCTGTGGGGCCGCAACTCGACGGTGGGTGCCGTCAACATGCAGACGGCCAAGCCGGTGCTGGGCAAGCTGATGGGCAGCGTGGAAGGCGGCCTGGGCAACTACGGCCGCATTGGCGTTCGCGGTGCGATGAACCTGCCCTTGAGCGACGACATGGCCTTGCGCGTGGCCCTGGTGCACGAGCAGCACGACGGCTTTGTGGCCTACCAGCGCGCACCGCATCTGTCGCTGGCCAGCCAGCAGGCTGCCGCGGCGCCGGTGATCGATGCATGGAACACCGCCCATCCGGCCAACCCGATTGCCTTCCAGCCGCTGAACCCGAACATCTTCGTGCAGGGCGGCCCTCGCTATAGCGCGCAGGACCAGACGGCCGGCCGCCTGAGCCTGCTGTGGAAGCCCAGCGAGGCCATGAGCATCGACCTGTCCTACGAGAAATTCCTGGACCGCGGCACGCCCAGCATGAACCTGATGCAGACCCCGCGCGAGGGCGAGAGCTTCTGGTCTGCGCTGGTCGACACAGCGCCGGCCATGCACCGTGACAGCAACACCTTCCGCAGCCGCATCGATTACGCGCTGAGCCCTGACCTGGCCTTGGCCTACATCGGGGGCTGGTCGCGCTTCACCGGCACGGCGGACTTCGACCAGGACGGTGGCGCCAAGGTGCCCACCAGCTTCACCACCGGCGCCACCTACCAGCAGAACCGCACCAACTGGTCCAGGTACACCAACCACAGCCACGAGCTGGAGGTCCTGTCCACCGGCAAGCATGAGATCGACTGGATCCTCGGGCTGTATTACGCGGCCGAGGACAACGGCATCCGTTTCGACATTCCCATCATGAACGGCACCCAGCAGGGCACGGTGGGTTGGCAGGGCTCGTTCATCCAGCCCAAGGAAACGGTCAACTCGCAGGCCGTGTTCGGCCAGGCCACCTGGAACCTGAGCGAGGCGCTGCACCTGACCGGCGGCGCCCGCTACACCCACGACGACCGCAAGAACATCGGCGGCACCAACAACGGCTGGACCGGCGACGCCACGGTGCCGCAGGTGCCGGTGGACGCGGGCAGCGATCCCTTGGCGGCAGGCTCGGGCTTCTCCAGCTACCAGAAGAACGATGGGCACTACAAGGGCGACAAGGCCACCTACCTCGGTCGCCTGAGCTACCAGGTCGACAAGGACACCTTGTTCTACGGCAGCGTGTCCACCGGCTACAAGTCCGGTGGCCTGCAGGACGGCGGCCGCCCGTATGGCATGGAGACCCTGACCAACTACGAGCTTGGCAGTAAGATGACGCTGGCGGGTGGCTCGGTGAGGTTCAACAACGCGATCTACTACGAGAACTTCAAGGACTTCCAGTTCAGCGCGCCGGTCACCAACCCGGACGGCAGCCACTCGCTTGCCACCTCGAACGCCGAGGGCGCCAAGGTCTACGGCGTCGAATCCGAACTGGCCGCCAAGCTGACCGAGGCCGACCGGGTTCAGCTCTCGCTGGCCTACGCGCACACCCGGCTGGGCAAGCTGCTGGCGGGCAGCAACGACTACGCCTTGCCGGCCTGCCCGGATCCGCTGATCAGCAATTGCCTGGACGTCACCGGGAACGAGCTGCCGCACGCCCCGCGCTTCTCCGCGCAGGTGCAATACCAGCACACCTTCGGCTTTGACAACGGCGGCACCTTGACACCGCGCATCGCGCTGCACTACGAGACCGCCAGCTGGCTGAGCGTCTTCAACCTCGGCGACGGGGACAAGCAGAAGGCCTACACCCGGACCGATGTGGGGCTGCGCTACAGCGCGGCCAAGGGCTGGTGGACGGACCTGTGGGTGCGCAACATCGAGAACGCCAAGGTCAAGACCAATGCGCAGAACGCCTTTGGCGCGTGGCAGTCGCAGTACCTGCCGCCGCTGACCTTGGGCCTGAACGCCGGCATCGAGTTCTGATGGCCCTCGCTGACAAGTTCCCCGCGGATTTCCTCTGGGGTTCGGCGACCAGTGCCGCCCAGATCGAGGGGGCGGCCCGGGAAGACGGCCGGGGCCTTTCGATCTGGGACCGTTTCTGCGCCCAGCCCGGCCACGTCAAGGATGCGTCCACGCCCGAGGTGGCCTGCGATCACTACCACCGCTACGCCGAGGACGTGGTCCTGATGCACTGGCTGGGCCTGGGCGCGTACCGCTTCTCGCTGGCCTGGCCGCGGCTGCAGCCACTGGGGCGCGGTGCCTGGAACGAGGCCGGGTTCGACTTCTACGATCGCCTGATCGATCGGCTGCTGGCGTCCGGCATCCAGCCGCTTGCCACGCTCTACCACTGGGACCTGCCGGCGGCGCTGGAGGACAGCATCGGCGGCTGGCTGAGCCGCGACATCGTGCCGCTGTTCGCCGACTACGCGGCCGAGGTGGCACGCCGCTTCGGCGACCGCCTGCACTCCATTGCCACGCTGAACGAGCCCTGGTGCGTGGCCACCCTGGGCTACGAGACGGCGCAGTTCGCCCCCGGCCACAGCAGCCGGGCCGAGGCTGCGCAGGTTTCGCACCACCTGCTGCTGGCCCATGGCCAGGCCATCCAGGCCATGCGGGCGGTGTGCAGCACGCCGCTGGGCATCGTGCTCAATCACACGCCGTCCTTTGCTGCGGCGCCCAACGAGGCCGACCGCATCGCCGCCCGCATCGACGACGGCCTGAACGTGCGCTGGTACATGGACCCTGTGTTTCGTGGCACCTACCCCGCCGATGTGCTGGCGCACCTGGGCACGGACGCGCCGCGTGTGCAGGCCGGCGACATGGCCACGATCCAGCAGCCGCTGGACTTCCTGGGTGTGAACTTCTACACCCGCAGCCTGATCAGCGCGAGCCCGCCGGCCCCGCCCGCGCCTGGCCTGCAAGGCTTCACCGACATGGGCTGGGAGGTGGTGCCGGAGGTGCTCACGCAGCACCTGGTGCGGCTGACCCGCGAATACGCGCCGCCGCCGATCTTCATCACCGAAAACGGCATGGCCAATGCGGACGAACTCCGCGAAGGTCGCGTGGCCGACACGCCCCGCATCGACTACCTGCAGAGCCACCTGCAAGCCCTCTCCAAGGCGATGCAGCTCGGGGTCGACGTGCGCGGCTATTTCTACTGGAGCCTGCTGGACAACTTCGAGTGGAACTCGGGCTATGCCAAGCGCTTCGGCCTCTTCCATGTGGACTACGCGACCCAGCAGCGCACCGCCAAGGACAGCGCCCACTGGTACCGGCAGTTCATTGCGGCACGGACGGGGCCGTGAAGATGCGCAAAGCGCTCGCCGCCGAGCCAGCCGCCGCGGTGGACCGCAGTGCAACGCTCAATCGTTACCTGGCCGAGTTCCTGGGCGCGCCGCGCCTGGTCTATCTGCCAGTGAGCGCATCGCGCACGGTGGACGGGCGCCTGGTCCTTGCGGCTGGCGAAGCGGGGCCGATGGCCTGGCCCGAGGCGCTGCCTGTCTTGCCCGCCGAAGCCGTCATCGCGCTGGGCCTGCGGCCCGCCAGGCTCGAGGTGCTGGGACAACCCACCGAACGGCGCGCGGCGGGCCTGGTGCTGCGAGCCCGGGTGCTGCAGGTGGTCCTGCTCGGTGGCCGCAGCCTGGTCCAGCTGCTGCTGCCCGGCCATGCCGAGGCCTTGAGCCTGGACCTGGGCGAGCGCGGGCTGCTGCCGCAGACGGGCGACCGCGTCGACCTGGGGGTTGGCGAGGCAGGCTTGTATGGCCACGACGGCCAGTTGCTGGCCGGCTTTGCAGCGACCGGAAAGCGTGGCCCCCAGGCCTGGCGGCCGTCGGGCCGGCCCGGCCTGGTGGGCCGTCGGCCCGAGCGGGTGCCGGACATGAAATGGCCTTGAAGCCGGGCTGAAACAAGGTACGCTGGCGGCGCCTTTTTCATTGCCGCCGCCGCCTTGTCCCGTCCTGCTTCTCCCTCGCCCGGCATGCCGGGTACCGCGTCCGCACCGTCCCGCCGTGACTGGCTGGGCCTGATCGCCCGGGCGGCCGGCAGCGGCGCGATGCTGCAGGCCATGACTGGCCTGGCGCAGGCCCAGCCCTCGGGCTATGCCGGCCCGCCCAGGCTGCAGGGCGCGCCGAAGGGCGCCAGGGTGCTGGTGCTGGGCGCCGGCCTGGCGGGGCTGGTGTCTGCGCTGGAGCTGCGCGCCGCCGGCTACCAGGTGCAGGTGCTGGAGTACCAGCAGCGCGCCGGCGGCCGGGCCTGGACGCTGCGCGGCGGCGACCGCTACACCGAGCTGGGCGGCGCCACGCAGCATTGCCAGTTCGACCAGGGGCTCTACTTCAACCCCGGGCCCTGGCGCATTCCTTACCACCACCATGGCGTGCTGGACTATGCGCGCCGCTTCCAGGTGCCGCTGGAGCCGTTTGTGCAGGTCAACCACAACGCCTACCTGCACGGCAGCGATGCGTTTGGCGGCAAGCCGCAGCGCTTCCGCGAAGTGCAGGCGGACTTCAACGGCCAGGTCGCTGAACTGCTGGCCCGGCTGGCACCGGCCGCGAAACTGGACGCAGCGGTCAGCAAGGACGACCTGGACCGGTTGCGCGAAGCCTTGCGCGGCTGGGGCGCGCTGGACAAGGACTTCCGCTACACCGCCGGCTTCCACAGTGCCGACCGCCGCGGCTGGCAGGTGCCGCCGGCCGGCGGGCTGATGCCGCCGCCGATGCCTTCTCAGCCTGTCCCCTTGCCCGACCTGCTCAAGAGCGGGCTGTGGCGCGGGCTGGCCGATGGCCATGGCTACGAGTACCAGTCGACGATGTTCCAGCCGGTGGGCGGCATGGACCGCATTGCGCAGGCGATCTACCGCGAGGTGGCGCCGTTGGTCACGCTGGGTGCCAAGGTCACCGGCATTGCGCAGGATGCGCAGGGCGTGACGGTTGGCTTCCAGCGCGACGGCGCCGGGCAGGTGGCGCAGGCCGACTGGTGCGTCTGCACGCTGCCGCTGTCGGTGCTGGGCCAGCTGGCGCTGCAGGTGCGGCCGGCGCTGCAGGCGGCCATCGAGGCGGTGCCCTACGCCGCGGCTGTGAAGGTGGGGCTGCAGTTCCGCCGCCGCTTCTGGGAGGAAGACGAGCGCATCTTCGGCGGCATCACCCGCACCGACCTGCCGATCACGCAGATCGGCTACCCGTCCGCCGACTTCAACCGCGACGGCAAGGGCGTGCTGCTGGGCGCCTATGTGTGGGGCCCGAATGCCTTCGAGCTGAGCGGCATGGCGCCCGGGCAGCGGGTGCGCATTGCGCTCGAACAGGGCGCGCGCATCCACCCGCAATACCCGGCCGAGTTCGAAAACGGCATGTCGGTCGCCTGGCACCGCATGCCGGCAACGCTGGGCTGTTTTGCCGAGTGGAGCGACGAGTTGCGGGCGGCGCACTATGCGGACCTGTGCGGCGTGGACGGCCGCGTGGTGCTGGCGGGCGAACACGCCTCGCTGCTGCCAGCCTGGCAGGAAGGCGCGGTGCTCTCGGCGCTGGACGCGGTGAGCCGCCTGCACGCCAAGGCGGTGGCCATGTCATGATGAACAAGCTTGTCCTTGCGCTGCTGCTCGCGGCGTCCTCGCTGGCCAAGGCCGATTCGGTCGACCCGCAGCTGTCGCAGGGCTGGACCTTCCAGCAGCGCGATGGCGCGGCGCTCTATCGCGCCGCCTGCCAGGGCTGCCACATGGACCAGGGCCAGGGCGCGCAAGGCGCGGGGGCCTACCCGGCGCTGCGCGGCAACGTGCGCGCCGGCATGGTCGAATACGTGATCCACAACGTGCTGCACGGCCGCAGGGCGATGCCGCCCGTCGGCGAGTTCATGGAGGACGCGCAGGTCGCGGCGGTGGTCAACTTCGTGCGCCAGACCTTTGCACCGCCACCCGCGGCCGGCGAGCCCGCGCCGCCGGCTGTGACCGCGTCTGATGTGAAGCGCCAGCGCTGAATTCGAATTTGGAGAACACCATGCCCAGAGCCCTGATCTTCGCCATGGCGGCATTGCTGCTGGCCGGCGCCACGCAGGCCGCCGAAGTCATCCGCCACAAGATCCCGAACTCGGACTTCCCGATTGCCCGCGCGGTCGAGGTGCCGGCTGGTGTCACGATGGTTCACCTGAGCGGCGCCGGTCCGGCGGTGGCCGATGCCGCTGCAACGCCCAACAGCGTGGCCTCGTTTGGCAACACCCGCGTGCAGACCGTCAGCACGCTGAAGGCCATCGAGGCGCAACTGGTGGCGCTGAAGCTGGGCATGAAGGACGTGGTGCGCATGCAGGTGTTCCTGGTGGGCGACCCGGCGATGAATGGCGCGATGGACTTCGACGGTTTCATGGACGGCTACCGCCAGTTTTTCGGCAGCGCGGCCCAGCCCAACCTGCCGGTGCGCTCGACGGTCAAGGTCGCCGGGCTGGTGAACCCGGGCTGGCTGGTGGAGATCGAGGTCAGCGCCGCCCGGCCCTGACAACACCGGGGATGAGAAAATGGCGCTGCAGCCTGCATCTTCTTGTGAGCGCTGACACATCGGAAAGAGGTTGATCATGAAGCGATGGATGGCCGGGTGGGGCCTGACCGCCGCGCTGTGCACCGGGGCAGGTGCCGGTTTGCTGGGAGGCTGCGGCAGCGCGCCGACGGCCAGTGGCGCCGCGACGCCAGTCTCGACGCCAAGCGCATTGCACGAGCTGGTCGGCAGTCGCTGGATCGCGATCAGCCTGGACAGCAGTGCCACGCCTGGCGGCGGCCTGCCGTCGCTGCAGTTCATCAGCGCGACCCAGGTCAGCGGCTCGGGCGGCTGCAACGGCTTTGGCGGCAGGCTGCAGATCGACGGCGAACAGCTGCGCTTCGGCCCGCTGGCCGCCACCCGCAAGCTCTGCATGGGCACGCCGGTGATGGAAAACGAAGACCAGTTCCTGCGCCTGCTGGAGCAGACCCGCTCGGGCGTGCTCGAAGGCGATGTGCTGGTGCTGCGTGGCGAGTTGGGTGCGGCTTTGCTCCGCCTGCGCCGCGCAGCATGAGCTTGCTTTCAAGCTGCGGCTAACGCGCTGCCGTTTTCGTGGCGATCCCGGCGCAGCGCGCGGTGGGTCGCCCTGGCGTGCGGCACCCAGGCCTGTTTGGCCCAGCGGCGCCACATCAGCAGGCCGCGTATCCATTCATCGCAGGCATAGGCCAGCCACAGGCCGGGCAGGCCCAGGCCGAAGTGCACGCCCAGCAGCCAGCTGCCGCCGGCCAGCACCAGCACCAGCGAGCCGGTGCCGGCGATCACCGGGTAGCGGGCGTCGCCAGCGGCGCGCAGCGCGTTGATGACGACCAGGTTGAAGGTGCGGCCGGGTTCGACCAGCACGGTGAGCCACAGTAGCAGCGCGCCTTGGCGCAAGATCTCCGCATCTTCGGTGAACAGGCCCAGCAGGTGGCGGCCGGCCAGCGCGGCCAGCAAGGCCAGGCACAGGCTGACGACAATGCCCCGGCCCAGCGCCTTGCGCACCAGCTGGTGCGCCTCGTGCAGCTGGCCGGCGCCAATCAGGTGTCCGACCACGATCTCGACCGCGAAGCCGGTGGCTGCGCCGAACAGCAGCAGCCAGTACATCACCTGCATCACGTAGGCATGCGTGGCCAGTGCCTGCGCGCCCATGTGGCCGGCGGCCGCCACGCTGGCCATGAAGCACAGCCGCCAGCCCAGGTTCTCGGCGGCGCCCGGCAGGCCGATGCGCAGGATGGCGGCCAGCTGGCGGCGCGGTGGGTGCCACCAGTCGCGCCCGGTGGGCACCAGGCCCAGGCGCACCTTCCACAGCAGCAGGTGCAGCGCCACGCCGACGATGCGGGCGCCCAGCATGGCCAGCGCGTAGCCGGGCAGGCCCAGCGCCGGCAGCGGGCCCCAGCCGCGCATCAGCGGCACCGCCAGCAGCAGGTGCGCCAGGTGCATGGTGATGATGACGAACAGCGCCTCGCGGGCGTGCAGGTGCGAGCGCGTGACGCTGGCCATCGAGGCGTTCCAGGCGTCCAGCAGGATGCAGGGTGCCAGCGTCATCAGGAACGGTGCGGCCACCGCCAGCACGCCGGCCGGTGCGTTCACCAGGCCCAGCATGTCGCGCGCGCCGCCCAGCGCCAGCACGGCCGCCGCGGCGCCGATCCAGGTGGACGCACCCAGCGCGGCGCGTGCCACCGCATCCGCCTCGTCGCGGCGCTGGCCGCCCAGGCATTGCGTGAGCACCACGCTGATGCCAGCGCCAATGACGCGGAACAGCATGAACAGCGTGGCGAACACATGGTTGGCCAGCGCAAAGCCGGCGCCGGCCTCGTCGGACAGCCGGGCGGCCAGCGCAGTGCCGATCAGGCTCACGGCCATGCCGAGACCGAGTTCGAGGAACAGCGGCCAGACGAGTTTCAGCAGGCGGGGCGGTGGGGTCATGACGCTTGCCAGTGTGGCGCCAGGCGCCGCCGTTCGATGCCGCGAAAAGCAGGCTTGTACCCAAAAAGAAACCGCCCGAAGGCGGCTTCTTTTGAGGCGGGCGAAAGGCTCGCTCAGAGACCCGTTGTGGCCCGGAACAGGCCTTCGGAACAGGCGGCGCAGGTGGGCTGCTCGCCGGTCGGGTCCATCGCGGGGTTGAACTTGTTGTAGAAGACCACCACGCCGTTCTGGGTGGTGATGAAGACTTCGGGGTCGATGCGCTCGTGGCCGTCGGCGTCGTCGCTGACCTTCCACAGCTTGGTGGTGGCGGTGGGCGAGACCGCGGCGATGTAGATGGCCGTCGGGTAGGTGTAGGGCGCGGCCTTGACCGCCAGCACCACGTAGGACCTGCCCAGGTAGACGAAGGGCTCGGGCGAGGCCACGGTGCTGCCGGTGGGCAGCAGGATGCTGTTGATGACCGCCCACTTGCCCGAGCCGTCACCCTTGTAGAAACGCAGCTCGTTTTCGTTGACCGTGCTCAACAGCACCAGCTTGTTGTTGTACTCCGGTGCGCGCCACATCCAGGGCACCGTGCGCACGTCCTTGGCGCCATCGTCGCTGGTGATCTGGGTCAGCTTGCCGGTGTCGAGCTGTTCCATGAACACCTGATTGGTGCCGTTCACGTCCTGCGAATAGACCAGGCCGTTGTTGCCCTTGGTGAAGCGCACCGAAACCGGCTTGGGCGTGCGCGCCATGCCCAGCACTGGCGCTTCGGAGGCCACGTCGTACAGGTAGCGCCAGTAGTGGTTGTTCTTCGCGTCGACGTAGCTGATGCGCGGCTGCGTGTCGCCATCGTCATCGCTGGCATACGGCGCGTTGCGGCCCGCATTGGGTCCCAGCATGATGGGTGTGCCCCAGGTCGTGCCGTCGGCACTGCCTTCGACCAGGGCCAGCCGCGCAGCCGAGGGCTTGGCCGGGTCGGCCACGAACTTGGTGTACACGACATGGTCGCCGGTGGCGGTGGACACCCACTCCGGGCCGTTCGTCGTGATGCCCATCTCCTGCGGGGTGATGGCATCGGTGTCCAGCAGCTTGTAGGTCGGCTTCAGGATGTTGCCGGTCGCCGGGTCCAGCGTGCCGACCCACAGCTGACCGTTCTTGTCGCACCAGGTGAACATGCTGCGCGAGGGGCTGAACTCGAGGTCCAGCAGGTCCTTGCGCGGTGCGGCCTGGGTTTCGTTGGGCGCGAAGTCGCTCCTCGGCGCTTGGGCATGGGCCGCAAGTGGCGCCAGCAGGGTCAGGCCGGCCAGCGTCAATGCAGTCAGTGGGTGTGTACTCACAAGTTACCTCTGGGACGAACAGACAAAACAACGCCTGGACCTGCGCTGCCACGCGCCGCATTGTGGATGCGGCGCGTGGCAGGTCACCGGATGTAACGCCACTTTGATGCGCTTGCTGCGCTTGGAAGTGCGGGCCCCAACGTTTCCCGAGCGAAGCATGAAGCTTGCCAGCGCCTGGCTGACAAGGTTTGCCAGCGGGCTGTCAGCGTCCCGTCAGCCAGGCGACGCGGGTGGCCCAGCGCAGGTGCCAGGCGGCCAGCTCTTCGGCTGGCATCGGCCGCGCAATGAAGTAGCCCTGGGCCAGCTGGCAGCCGGCCTGGCGCAGCAGCTGCCAGTCGGCCTCGTCTTCCACGCCCTCGGCCACGGTGCTCATGCCCAGTTGGCCGGCCAGGCCCAGGCTGGACTCGACGATGCTGCGCAGCGAGGCGTCGCGCCACGCACCATGCACGAAGCTGCGGTCGATCTTCAGCTCGTCGAACGGGATGTCGCGCAGCTGTGTGAGCGATGAGTGGCCGGTGCCGAAGTCGTCGATGGCGACGCTGACGCGCTTGAGCCGCAGCCGGGTCAGTGCGTCCACCGTGGCCAGCGGATGGGCCATCAACCGGCTCTCCGTGACCTCCAGCACCAGGCTGGACAAGGCCACGCCGGCAGCCGCGGCCTCGGCGGCGATCTGGTCCGGGAAGTCCAGCGCCGAGAGGCTGTCCATCGAGATGTTCACGGCCACCTGCAGGTGACGCTGCTGGTGGGTCCATTCGCGCGAATGGCGCAGTGCCTGGCGCAGCACCTGGCGCGTCAGTTCGCCAATCAGGCCTTGCTCCTCGGCCAGGCCGATGAACTGGTCCGGGCTGACCAGGCCATGCGCCGGGTGCTGCCAGCGCACCAGGGCTTCGACACCGACCCAGCGCCCGGTCGCCAGCTCGACCTTGGGCTGGTAGTGGTTGACGAACTCGTGCTGCGCCAGTGCGCGCGGCAGCTCGTCGGCCTGCACCTTGCCGGGCCGCGGGCTGGCCGTGTGGCGCGGCGGTGCCGGCGTGCGCGGGCCGTCGAGCAGCTGGCGCAGCTGTTCCGGCGAGACCGGCTTGCCGAGTGCGCCCAGTACGTTCAGGCCATGCGCGCGGGCCAGCCGCACCGCCGTCTGCACGATGCGCGGCGCCTCGCCGCTGATCAGCACCAGGTCGCCCTGGTAGCCGGCTTCGCCGAGGTGGCGGATGAACTCGACACCGTCCATGTCCGGCATCTGCAGGTCGCAGAAGACCAGGCCGATCGGCGAGCCGGCCGGTGGACAGGCGCTGGCGGCGGACGGGATCTCGGGCAGCGGCGGCGCGGCACGCACCATCGCCAACGCTTGGGCCGCGCAGCCGACGGCGGTGATCTTGCGGGCGCCCAGGTTCTGCAGCTGGCGGGTCAGCAGCTTGAGCACAAACGGTTCGTCGTCGACCACCAGCACCCTGTGTTCGAGTCGTGTCATGACGGCCATGCCTCCTCCTTCTCCTGCCCTCGGGCCTGTCCCAGCGCTGTGGCAAGCGCCTGGTCCAGCGCTGCAAACGCTTGTTCGAATTCGGCCAGGCAGCGGGTCAGCGCGGCCGGGTCCAGCCGCCGGCCCTGCTGCTCCAGCGTGGCGCAGAGCTCGCCCAGCGCCAGCGCGCCGACCGAGCGGGATGAAGACTTCAGCTTGTGCGCCAGTGCGGCAGCCTGCTTGGCATCGCCAGCGGCGTGGGCCAGCCGCAGCTCGTGGGCCAGCGTGCGCGCCGAGCTGCGGAACTCGCGCAGGAATTCATCGACGACTTCGGGGGCATCGCCAATCAGCGCGCGCAGCACGTCCAGCCGCAGCACCGGCAGCGCCTCCGCGGGTGGCCTGGCCTCATGGCGCGGCGGCAGCCAGGCATCCAGCGCAATGCGCAGTGCGCGCAGCGGCACAGGCTTGGTCAGGTAGCCGTCCATGCCGGCGTCCAGCGCGCGCTGCTCTTCGCTTTTCAGCGCATTGGCCGTCAGCGCCACGATGGGCATGCGGTGCCCGGGCAACTCTTCGCGCCGCAGCTGGGCGGCCAGCGAATAGCCGTCCAGCTCGGGCATGTGCAGGTCGGTCAGCAGCAGCGCATGCTGGCCTTCGCGCCAGCGCTGCAAGGCCTGGCGGCCGTCGTCGACCACTTCGGCGGTGTGGCCGAGCAAGGCCAGCTGGCGCTGGATGACTTTCTGGTTCACCGGATCGTCCTCGGCGACCAGGATCAGCCGGCCGCGGGCGCGGGCCTCGGCCACGCTGAGCGGCGGCGGGGCCGGGAGCTGCAGCGGGTCGTCACCAATGCCGGCGCGGACCTGCGAGCGTGCCCCTGGCGCCAGGCCGAGTGCGGCTGCGCCGGTGGCGCTGGCGCCGAGTTCGGGCGAGGCCCGGCCGGCCATCATCGCCACGCCGCGCAACAAGGTCTGGCGCCGCAGCACGCCCAGCGCGCCAACGCTGGGCGCCACCAGCTGGGCCGGGCCCAGCCTGCCACCGCCGATCAGCAACTGGCGCAGGTCGCCGGGCATGCCGGGCAGCGGGCTGCGCCAGCCGGGCGGGCTGCCGTCGGCGGCGTCCACCAGCACCACCGGCCCGGCGTGCAGCGCGGCGAAGTCCTGCGCCTGGGTCAGGCTGTTGACCAGCTGCAGGCGGGCGCCGGTGGGCGCGAGGTAGGCGGCCAGGTCATCGGTGGGCAGGGCGCCGTGGGCCATCAGCAGCACCGTCAGGCCGTGCAGTTGGGGGGCGGCGCTGGGCTGCCAGGTCGGCTCGGGCAGCACTGGCGGCGGGGCCAGCCGGTCGCCGTCGTGGCCTGGCAGATGGTGGCCGCGGTGGTCGGCGGCCAGGGCCGGATCGGCCGCCGGCAGCGGCAGGTTGACCTCGAAGGTGGTGCCCAGGCCGGGCTCGCTGCGGACCTGGATGCTGCCGTCCAGCAGGCTGACCAGGCGCTCGCTGATCGTCAGCCCCAGGCCGGTGCCGCCGAAGCGGCGCGTGGTCGAGACCTCGGCCTGGGTGAAGGGCAGGAAGATGCGGCCGACAGTGGCCGGGTCCATGCCGATGCCGTTGTCGCTGACCTCGAAGCGCACCTGGCCGGGCTGCGCACAGTCGGGCTCGACGCGCAGCGCCACGCGGCCGCGCCGGCCGGGCAGCCCGGCCGAGAACTTGATCGCGTTGCTGAGCAGGTTGTTGACGATCTGGCGCAGCCGCACCGGGTCGGTCATCACCAGCTCGGGCAGCGTGGGCGAGCAGAACAGCTGCAGCTCGACCTGGCGCGCGGAGGCCACCGGCTGCAGCGCGTCGCACAGGCGCTCGACCAGCGCGGCCAGGCGCACCGGCGTTCGCTCCAGCACCAGGTGGCCGGCCTCGATCTTCGAGAAGTCCAGGATGTCGTCGATCAGCCGCAGCAGCGAGCTGGCCGAGTCCCGCATGGTGTGCACCGCATCGGCCTGCTCCTCGGTCAGCGCGCTTTGCGCCAGCAGCTCGGCCATGCCGATCACCCCGTTCATCGGCGTGCGGATCTCGTGGCTCATGGTCGCCAGGAACGCCGACTTGGCCCGGTTGGCGGCCTCGGCCTGTTGCGTGGCTGTGGCCAGCTGGGCTTCGATCTGCTTGCGCGCACACACGTCCATCAGCATGCCGTACCAGACGATGCCGCCGTCCTCGCGACGGTTGGCCAGGGCATCCACTGCGATCCAGCGCCAGGCCTCGCCCACGCGCAGCCGGAATTCGCTGCGCAGCGGCGTCAGGTCGCGGCTCGAAGCGTTCATGTCTTCGTTCAGGCGGGGCAGGTCCTCGCTGTGGACCGCTCGGTACAGGCGCTGGCGGTCCTCCAGCAGTTCGGCCGGCGTCAGGCCCAGCACGCTGGCGGCCGAGCCACTGAGGAACACGAAGCGCGATTCGCCGTGGGCCGGCCGCTCGAATTCGTAGACCACGCCAGGCAGGCTGGCGAAGATGGTGTCGGTGCGAAGGCGCTGCTCGGCCAGTTCGGCCTCGTGGGCCTTGCGCGGGGTGATGTCCATGTGCGTGCCGGCGGCCCACTCGGGCTGGCCATCGGCGGTGTACGAGACGAACTTGGCGCGTGACTGGGTCCAGATCCAGTGCCCCTGCTTGTGGCGCACCCGCTGTTCGATTTCGTACAGCGTGACCGTGCCGGCCCGGTGCGCGCGGCCCTGTTCCAGCATCGGCGGCACGTCGTCCGGGTGCACCATGGCGCAGAAGTTGGCGAAGCTGAAGCGCTGCACCTCGTCCAGTGTGTAGCCGAACATCGCCGCCCAGCGCGCATCGGCGCGCAGCTCGCCGGTCTGCGCATTGACTTCCCAGCTGCCCGCGTCGCTGCCATCGAGCACGTGCTCCAGCCGCTGGCGCTCGCGCTGCAGCGCCTGGTTGGCCTGGCGCACCGCGGTCACGTCGGTGTCGATCGCCATGAAGCCGGTCAGCTGGCCTTCGGCGCCGCGCAGCGGACGGACTTCGGCGCGGGTCCAGTAGACCTGGCCGTCGGGTCGCCGGTGCTCGATCTCGCCATCGAAGTTGCCACCGGTCGCATAGGCCTGGGCCAGCGCCGCGGCAGCTTCCTGAGTGCCCAGGTTGGACTGCATCAGCGTGTGCGGCAGCTGGCCACGCGCCGCCTCGGCGCTGTGGCCCGACAGCGTGCTGAACGCCTGGTTGGTCCAGACGATGCGGCCCTGCGGGTCCATCACCATCACGGCGCTGGAAGTGCGCTCGGCGACCTGCGAAAGCCGGTCCAGGTCGGCCGTCATGCTGGCGGCCAATGCCAGTGCGCGGGCCCGCGCCGAAGCCATGGCCCAGATGCTGCCGGCGAGCAGCAGGCTCAGCAGCAGGCCGGTGGCGGCCTGCAGGGCCAAGGAGCGGGTGTGGCGGAGCGCGGCGTCGAAGTCGGGCGTGCTGATGGTCTGCAGCAGCAGCCGGTGCTGGCCGACGATGAGGCTGCGCTCGGCCTGGAAACGTGGCGCGGCGCCGGGGCTGTTGGGCCGGCGGTGGATGACCCCGCCGCTGGCGGCGCCTTCCCCGTCGCGCAGCGCAAAGGCCAGTGGCGCTTCACCGGGCACGCCCAGCCCGGCCAGCAGGCTTTCGGCGCCGACGGAGGCCACCAGCACGCCGCGCAGCGCGGCCTGGCGCTGTTCCGGCGTCACCGGGTCGGTGCCGCGGCGGTACAGCGGCATCAGGTAACTCAAGCCCGCCTGCTCGTTGGCCGCGCCGGGCGGCAGGTGCGCTGCCAAGGTGGCCCGGCCGGTGGCGGTGGCCAGCTGCAGCGCACTGCGCAGTGCCGGTTCCTCGGCCAGGTCCTGGCCCCAGGCGTCGAAATGTTCGGCCAGCGGGGCGACCTGGCCCATGACCCACAGCACCTGCTGGCCGCCGTCGCCGCGCAGCGCAAAGCCGGGCGTCAGCTCGCGCTGGTGCACGATGAATTCGGCCAGCTGGCCCCGGCGCACCGGCTCGGCGTGGCCGAAGCTGATCAGGCCCGGCAGGCTGCCGTTGAACGCCCATTCGCCGACGAAGTGCTGGAACTCGCTGGGTTCCACTTGGTGGCTGGCGCCGTGCAGTGCCTGCAGGCTCTGCAGACCGGCGGCGATGCCGGCCAGTCGGTGCTCGATGTCGCCGGCCAGGCGGTCCACCCGGTGCTGGTAGCCCGCCTCGGCCTCGGCCCCCAGTTGATCGTGGCGCTGCCACAGCGAGGCGGCCGTCACCAACAGCCCGGCCAGCAGCGTGGCCAGGGCCAGGCCGCCGGCAGCGGACAGTGAGAAGGATCGCCAGGGGCGGAGGCGCGAAGCGGGCATGAGGACGGCTGACGGCGGTTCCGCCCACGAGGGCGGTTTTCCAGGAGGGGTCTCCAACCGGGCATATCGGCCGCGGTCCCGGCAACTGGAGCGGCGCCGGCGGGCGGATTACAGTGCGGGCATGAAATACCTGCACACCATGGTGCGCGTCACGGACCTGGACGCGTCGATGCGATTTTTCCGCGACGCGCTGGGGCTGGAAGAGGTGCGCCGCACCGAGCACGCCCAGGGCCGCTTCACGCTGGTCTACCTGGCCGCCCCCGGCGACCACGACGCCCAGATCGAGCTGACCCACAACTGGGACCCGGAGGTCTACACCGGCGGCCGCAACTTCGGCCACGTGGCTTTCGCGGTCGACGACATCTATGCCACCTGCGAGCGGCTGCAACAGCATGGCGTGACCATCCTGCGCCCGCCGCGCGACGGCCACATGGCCTTCGTGCGCTCGCCGGACCAGATCTCGATCGAACTGCTGCAGGCCGGCGGCCGGCTGCCTCCGGCCGAGCCCTGGGCCAGCATGCCCAACACCGGCAGCTGGTGAACGGAGCCAAGGCTGTGGACTATCCCCAATACGACCCGCAATCGGCCAACACGCCGCTGAGCGACGAAGAGCTGCAATCGCTGGACGACCTGCTGCACGCGCTGCCGCTGGACGGCGCGATGAACATCGAAGGCCTGGATGGCTACCTGACCGCGCTGCTGGTCGGCCCGCCGCTGCTGGGCACGCTGGCCACCGCCGACTGGCTGCCGCTGGTCTGGGGCGGGGACGCCGAAGGCGACAGCCACGCGCCTTTTCCCAGCGGCCGCAAGCGCAAGCAGGCGACCGTCTGGGTGCTGCGCCACCTGCAGAACCTGGCCTGCCTGCTGCGCGACAAGCCCGACGACTGGCAGCCCATCTTCAGCGTGGCCGAGCAGGGTGAAAAGGAATACGTCAGCGCGCAGGACTGGTGCGCCGGCTTCCTCAGCGCCGTCGACCTGGACCAGGAGGCCTGGTCACCGCTGTTCGACGACCCCGCGCTGGGCCCGCTGCTGGTGCCGGTGGCGCTGCTGGGCGGCGACGCCGATCAGCTGGGCGAAGCCGACGCGAAGCGGCTGCAGGACATCGAGGTCGTCGATGAACTGAGCCGCCAGGTGGCGGACATGGTGGGTGTTCTCTGGGCGCATCGCCACCAGGACTGAAGCAAGTTCAGAGTCCACCAAAGCGGTCGGGCGTGCGCCCGGCCGTCGCATGGGCTTCACTCAAGGCCGGGGCGATGTAAGGGTTGCGGCTCAGCACCACGCCCTGGTCCACGTCCAGCCGGTAGAAGCCGGTCTGCGGGCGCTCTGAAAAGTCGTACAGGCTGCCCGGCTCCAGGCGCCAGACCTTGTAGCCGGTGTAGGTCACCGGGTCGTTTTCCTGGCGGCAGCCGTAGCCGGGCCGATCGGCCAGCACCACGAAGGCCGTGTCGCCGTAGACCGTGCCCTTGCCGTCGCGGTCGATCAGCACGGCCGTGCCTTCGTTGATGCCCAGGCCCCAGGCCTCGTCCACCTCGCGGCTGCCCAGCTGGCGGCACAGGAAGGCCAGCAGCCGGCCCATGCGGTCGCGCTTGACGAAGTGGCTGTCGGTCAGCGTGCTTTCGAGACCTGGCCAGTTGAACAGGTTCTCGGTGAAGCTGACGCTGTTGCGGTACGGGTCGGCCAAAGCCAGCGAGGAATTGACGCTGCCGCGGCAGCCGTCATAGACCGCCAGCGAGCCCTGGATGGCCAGCCCGGCGCTGCCGCCACCGGTGCCGCCGCCACGCTCCACGACGGCCTGCACGGCGGCCGGGATCGGGCTGTTGCGCCACTGCACGAAGTTGCACTGGTCGCCGCCGCGGAAATAGACCACCTCGGCCTGCTTCAACGCGGCCAGCACGTCGGGGTCGGCCGCGTCGCGTGCGTCGCGGATCACGATCGTGGTGCAGGAGTTGACCTTGAGCAGCGCGTTGAGCGTGCGGCATTCGCCTTCCCAATCGCGGTAGCTCGCGCCCATCACCACCACGTCGACCGGCTGATCCGAGAGCTGGTCCACAAAGGCCTCGAAGGAGCGGGCCTCGGGCGCGCCGTCGCCCTTCAGGTAGAAAGCAGGGCCCTGCAGCCGGGGCTGCACGTCATCGGTGAAGCCGAGCCGGCTGATGCTGACCGAGGCCGCGGTGGCCAAGGCCGGGCCGGCAAGGCTGGCCAGCAAGCTTGCCGTGACCCACGACGCTGCCCACGGGGCCAGGCGCCGGCGCAAGGGCCGGTGTGGCGTGGGGCTCGGCGATCCAGGCATTGGCAATCCTTTCTCAGCGATGGCGGGCAACGCGCTGTGCGGCACGTCGGCAGTCACCGTTTTGCAAATATTGGGCCCGCAGCTTGGGAGGGCGCTCGCACTTGGATGGAGCGAGCTGCCAAATGAAAGAATGGTTCCGTTTTGTCAGTCCACCTTACACCTCGGATCAGGGGATGGACGGCCAGCAGGCGGTTGGAGCGCGCCGCAAATCACGGCCGCTGCGCCGCCGGTGCGTCGATGCACACGTCGCCCAGCGCTTCGGCCACGCACGGCAGGATCAGCCCTTCTGCCCGCTCTTCGGCGCTGATGCCAGGCCATTCGACGCGGTAGCGCACTTCGCCGGCCAGCAACTGGCAGCGGCAGGCGCGGCAGGTGCCGTTGCGGCACGAGCGCGCCAGCCGCACGCCGGCCTGTTGTGCGGCCTCCAGCAGGCTCAGGCCGGGCGGCAGCGGCAGCCGCCAGCCTTGCGGCTGGATCTCCAGCCAGCGCTCGGTGGGCGCATCGGAGGCAGGGGGCAATGCGTCGCTGGGCATGCACGATTCTGGCCCGGCACGCCGCATCCAAGGGCAAACCCCAGGGCCGTGGCTGACCCCGGGCCCTGCTTGGGGGCGTGGCTTCCGTAGACTGCCGGCATGCTTGCCGACCCCGCTTCGACCGCCGTCCTCCCTCACCCGGCCGGAGGCCCGCTGGCCATCGACCCCGACCTGCAGGGCGCCCGCCGCGCCGCGACCCTCATCCTGCTGCGCGACAGCGCGGCCGGCCCCGAGGTGCTGCTGATGCGCCGGGCCGAGCGCAGCGGCGACACCCGCAGCGGCGTGTGGGTCTTCCCCGGCGGCGCACTGGACCCGGCCGACGCTGGCATGCAGGCGCTCTGCGAGGCCGCCGATGAAGCGGTGTGGAACCAGCGGCTGGACTTGCCATACGGCGGGCTGGACTACGCCGTGGCCGCGCTGCGCGAGAGTTTCGAGGAGGTCGGCCTGCTGCTGGCACATGGCACCGCCGAGGCGCTGGCCACGGTGCTGATGCAGCGCTCGCAGCTGTTGACCGGCGCTGCGTTTGCCGAAGCCTGCCGCAATGCCGGTCTGCGCCTGGCGACCGACCAGCTGCGCTACTTCAGCCACTGGCTGACGCCGCCCGGCCTGAAGCAGCGCTTCGACACCCGGTTTTTCATCGCCCGCATGCCCGAAGGCCAGACAGCCGTGGCCGATGCCGCGGAAGCCCTCGAAGTCGCCTGGCTGCGGCCGGCTGACGCGCTCGCTGCCGGCCTGAAGCTGCTGCCGGTGACTGAGCGCACCTTGCAGCAGCTCACGAAGCACGACAGCGTGGCCGCCGCGCTGGCCGCCACCGATGCGCAAGCGCCCGTGCGCCGCACCATGCCGCGCCTGGGCCGCGATGCCAAAGGCACGCGCCCCTTCCTGCCGGACCACTGGGCCTGGGCCGAAATTGGCCGGCTGGACCCGGCAGGCCGCGGCGACGTGTTCACGGACCTGTTGCCGCTGCGCGCGGTGGCCTTGTCCGAGCGCGTTTCACGCGTCACCTGCAACAACGGCAGCGTGATGACCGGCCCCGGCACCAACACCTACCTGCTGCGCGCGCCGGGCGGCGATGAAGTGGCGGTACTGGACCCCGGCCCCGACGATGCCGACACCGAAGCCCACCTGCAGGCGGTGCTGGCGGCGGCAGCGCCGGGCCGCATCACGCGCATCCTGGTCACGCACACGCACACCGACCATTCGCCCGCCGCGCGCCGGCTGCAGGCGCTGACCGGTGCGACCTTGATCGGTCGTGTCGCCGCGCACCCGATGTGGCAGGACACCACTTTCGTGCCGGACCATGTGCCGGCCGACGGTGAGCGCCTGTCGCTCGGCGAAGGCTGCACGCTGCGCGCGGTGCCCACGCCTGGCCATGCATCGAATCATGTCTGCTGGCTGCTGGAGGAGGAGCGGCTGCTGTTCACCGGTGACCATGTGATGCAGGGTTCGACCGTGGTCATCAATCCGCCGGATGGCGACATGGCGGCCTACTGCGCTTCGCTGCAAGACCTGCTGTCGCTGGACCTGCAATGGTTGGCACCCGGCCACGGCTTCCTGATCGCCGAACCGCAGGCCGAGATCCGTCGCCTGCTGGCGCATCGCCAGGCCCGCGAAGACAAGGTGCTGGCCGCCTTGCGCGCGCAGGCCTCGCCGGTCACGGTGCAGGACCTGGTGCCGGAGGTCTATGGCGACGTGCCGGCCTCGCGGCACGGCATTGCGGCCCGCTCGCTGAGCGCAAACCTCTTGAAGCTGGCCGCGCAAGGCCAGGCCACGGTGGACGCCCAGGATTGCTGGACCGCGGTCTGACACAGCGCCTGCAACATCGATTAACAAGTTCCTTGAAGAAAGTCGCATCCGGCCTTGTTTCGGCTGCGTAAAGGGCGGTGTGGCCGGCAACCCGCTGGCCCGTCGACATTCGAGGAGACATCCATGTTGCGTTCTGCTTTGCGCCTGCTGCCCCTGGCCGCTGCCGCCCTGCTGGCCTTGTCCGGCAACGTCCAGGCATCCAGCCACCGCGAGGCGCCGTTCATCACGACCTCGCCCAAGGTTGATGCTTCGGACTTCTACATGTTCCGCAGCTACGAGGCGGGCCGCGACGGCTACGTCACGCTGATCGCGAACTACCAGCCGCTGCAGGACGCCTACGGCGGCCCGAACTACTTCGCGATGGACCCCAACGCGCTGTACGAGATCCACATCGACAACAACGGCGACGCGGTCGAGGACCTGAGCTTCCAGTTCCGCTTCAAGAACACCGCCGCCGGCATCGCGCTGACGGTGGGCGACCAGAGCGTGGGCATTCCGCTGATCCAGGCTGGCCAGGTGGCCAACGTCAACGACACCAACCTGAACGTCGCCGAGAGCTACAGCGTGACGTTGGTGCGCGGCGACCGCCGCACCGGCACCACCCAGGTGGTGACCAATGCCAGCGGCGGCGCGAGCACCTTTGCCAAGCCGGTGGACAACATCGGCGTGAAGACGATTCCCGATTACGCAGCCTACGCTGCCAAACACATCTACAGCGTCAACATCCCCGGCTGCAGCACCGCGGCCAAGATGTTCGTCGGCCAGCGGCAGGACCCGTTTGCGGTCAACCTGGGCACCATCTTCGACCTGGTCAACGCGCCCGTTTCGGTCATCACCGACCCGACGCTGATCGGCGCCGTGCCGAACCAGCTGGCGGAAAAGAACGTGACCACGCTGGCGTTGGAAGTGCCGATCAGCTGCCTGACGAATGGCACGGAAACCGTGATCGGCGGCTGGACCACCGCCAGCATGCGCCAGGCCCGCCTGCTGGACCCGAACCCCAAGCCCGGCCACCAGACCACCGACAAGAACGGCGGCGCCTGGACCCAGGTCTCGCGCCTGGGCATGCCGCTGGTCAACGAGGTGGTCATCGGCCTGAAGGACAAGGACCGCTTCAACAGCTCCAAGCCCAAGGACGACGCGCAGTTCGCCAAGTATGTGACCAACCCGACGCTGCCCAAGCTGATCGAAATCGCGCTGGCGCTGCCCAATACCGCGCCGACCAACTACCCGCGCAACGACCTGGTCACGACCTTCCTGACCGGCATCAGCGGCCTGAACCAGCCGAAGAACGTGGTGGCTTCCGAAGAGCTGCGGCTGAACACCGCGATTGCGCCGGTGCCGTTTGCGCAGCAGAACCGCCTGGGCGTGGTCGGCAACATCCTGGCCGGCGGCAATGACTTCGCCGGCTTCCCGAACGGCCGCCGGCCGAAGGACGACGTGGTCGATGTGTCGCTGGTCGCGGTGATGGGCGGCCTGTGCATGGCCAACGGCGACACCGACGCGCTGAAGTTCGGCGCCGCGTGCAAGCCTTCGGCCGTACCGCTGGGCGAGACCTCGCTGAAGCTGCACGATGCGGTTGACCAGGCCGTCGTGCCGCTGATGGCGGGCTTCCCGTACCTGAACACGCCTGTTGGCGGCACCAAGTAAAGGGGCGGCCATGAAGCGCGTTCATCAACTGTTGCTGGCAGCCGCTGCGCTGGCGCTGCTCGGCGCCTGCAATGGCGGCAGCGACGACGACACGTCCAGCCAGCCGCCGGCCGACACGGTGCCGTCCACTGCGCTGGCCTCGCCCGAGGCTTACACCGACTACGCCGCCAAGCTGCCCGCCAGCGAAACGGCCGAGCCGGTGAACCTCGACGCGGTGGCCCAGCCGCCCGCCAGCGAGACCGCCGAGCCGGTGGCGCTGGACTGATCGCGGCCGAGCGGCCGTGATCCCCCGGGGCGGTGCAGGTCGCCGCCCCCTTGTTTTTCTCATGTTGTGCTGACCATGCCCGCCTGTACTTTTGGCCGCTTTCTCGCGGTGTTGCTGCTGCTCGGTTGCCCGCTCGCGTCGCCCGCCGCACCGTTTGTGCCGGCCAGCGATGCCGAAGTGGTCGAGGCCTTGCCGACGCGCGTGGGCGGCCAGGCCGAGCGCCGCGCCGAAAGGGCGCAGCGCGCCGCGTTGCGTGAAGCGCCGGCGTCGTTGCCGCTGGCATTGGCCATCGCGCGCCAGGCGATCGAACGCAGCCGCCGCAGTGGCGACCCGCGCGAACTGGGCCAGGCCGAGGCCGCCTTGGCACCGTGGTGGGCCTTGCCCGCGCCGCCGGCGCCGGTGCGCCTGCTGCGCGCCACCATCCTGCAGCGCAACCACCAGTTCGCCCCGGCGCTGCAAGACCTGTCTGCCCTGCTGGCCGACCGCGACACCCCGCTGCCCTTGCGCGCCCAGGCCGAGCTGACGCGCGCCGCGGTGTTGCAAGTCACCGGCGACTGGGCCGGTGCCCGCAAAGGCTACGAACAACTCGCCGGCTCGCGTTATGCCGCGCTGGGCCGGACCGTCGGCGAACCGGCCCTGGCGGCACTCGCCGAGCTGGACAGCCTGCAAGGCCAGCAGCGGCGAGCCTCCGCTGCCCTCGGCAAATTGCTGCAAGCCGGGCCGGACGATGCCTGGCTGTGGCTGCTGCGCGCCGAGATGGCCCAGCGCCAGGGCGACGCCAGCGCCGGCCGGCATTTCAAGCAGGCGCTGGCGCTGAACGACGACGTCTACACCCGCGCCGCCTATGCCGACTGGCTGCTGGACCATGGCCAGGCGGCGCAGGTCGCCAGGCTGCTGGCCGGCCAGCAAGCGTCCGACACCTTGCTGCTGCGCCTGGCGCTGGCCTGGCGTGCACTGAACGATCCGCAGGCCGACGCCGCGGTGAGCGACCTCGGCGAGCGCTATGCCGCTGCTGCGTTGCGCGGCGACCCGAGCCATGCGCGCGAGCAGGCGCGCTGGGCGCTGGACCTGATGCGCCAGCCGGCAGAGGCCCTGGCGCAGGCGCAGCTGAACTGGTCGCACCAGAAGGAGCCGGCCGATGCCTGGCTGCTGGTGCGCACCGCGCAGGCCGCTGGCCAGCCGCAGGCGATGGCGCCGGTGCTGGCCTTCGCGAAGGCGCAGGGCTGGCAGGACGCGACGCTGGTCCGGCTGTCGCGCACCGTGGGAGCCGGCGCATGAACCGCGCGTTGCTTGCCTGGCTGCTACTGCTCGGCAGCGGCCTGGCCCAGGCGCACAAGCCGAGCGACGCCTACCTGCAGATGACGGTGAACGGCACCCTGGTGCAAGCCCGCGTAGACGTGGCGCTGCGCGACCTGGACCGCGAGCTGGTGCTGGACCAGAACGACAACGGCGAGCTGACCTGGGGCGAGGTGCGGCCGCGCTGGGCGCAGATCGACTCTCTGGTGCAGTCCCGCCTGCAGCTCGGCGTGGGCGGCGAAGCCTGTGTGGCCGGTCCGGCCGGACCGCCGCAGCTGGACCGTCACAGCGACGGCGTCTACGCGGTGCTCACGCGCCAGTGGCGATGCCCACGCGACGCCAGCTCGCTGCAGGTCGGCTACCAGCTGTTTGCCGACAGCGACCCGACGCACCGTGGCGTCTTGCGGCTGATCACGCCCACCGGCGAGCGGCTGCAGGTGCTGGTGCCGGGCGCAGCCTCAGTTGCCACTGCGGCTTCGGGTGTGGCGGCGGAGTCGGCCAGCGAGACGCCGTCCGGCTTCTTCGGCTTTGTCATCGAAGGCGTGCACCACATCCTGATCGGCACCGACCACGTGCTGTTCCTGCTCTCGTTGCTGCTGCCCTCGGTGCTGCTGCGTCTGCGCCGCAATCCGCCCATGGTGCTGCGCAGCGAATGGCAGCCGGCGCCCAACGGCCGCGTGGTCCTGCTGGGCGTGGCCAAGGTGGTGACCGCCTTCACCGTGGCGCACTCGATCACGCTGGCGCTGGCGGTGCTGGATGTGTTCAACCCGCCGACACGCTGGGTCGAGTCCCTGATCGCCGCCAGCGTCATTGCCGCCGCGCTGAACAACCTCTGGCCGCTGCTCGGTCAAGATCGCTGGAAGATGACCTTTGTCTTCGGCCTGGTGCACGGCTTCGGCTTTGCCAGCGTGCTGAAGGACATGGGGCTGGGCAATGGCGCGCTGGTCAGCTCGCTGCTGGGTTTCAACCTGGGCGTGGAGCTGGGGCAGGCGGCGGTGGTGGCCTGTGTGCTGCCGCTGGCCTGGTGGCTGCGGGCCACGCGCTTCTACCGCCGCGGCGTGCTGCCGGTGGGCTCGGTGCTGATCGCCATCGTGGCCGGGATCTGGCTGGTGGAGCGGGTTTTTGACCTGAAGCTGCTCGGGTCTGGCTGAACTGGGGCGACACTGGCGGGCTTGAAAAGCGACAGCGCGGCCCCAGATGGCCGCCAAACCCCCGTTGAGCTTTGGCTCGCGGGGGCGTTTTGCCAACCCCTTTTCCCGTTCGCGACCCATGAGCAAGCAGACCCATTCCTTCCAGGCCGAAGTCAAGCAGATCCTGCACCTCGTCACCCACTCGCTGTACTCGAACAAGGAAATCTTCCTGCGCGAGCTGGTGTCGAACGCGTCCGACGCCTGCGACAAGCTGCGCTACGAAGCGCTGGACCATCCGCAGCTGTTCGAAGACCAGCCCAACCTCAAGGTGCGCGTGCTGTTCGACGCCGAGGCCAAGACGCTGACCATCCGCGACAACGGCATCGGCATGAGTGCCGAAGAAGCCGCAGCCCACCTGGGCACCATCGCCAAGAGCGGCACACGCGAGTTCATGGCCAAGCTGGACGGCGACCAGAAGAAGGACGCGCAGCTGATCGGCCAGTTCGGCGTGGGCTTCTACTCCGGCTTCATCGTGGCCGACCGCATCACGGTTGAAAGCCGCCGCGCCGGCCTGCCGGCGGACCAAGGCGTGCGCTGGAGCTCCGAAGGCACCGGCGAGTTCGAGCTGGAAACCATCACCAAGGAAGGCCGCGGCACCGACGTCATCCTGCACCTGCGCGACGAGGAAACCGAGTTCCTGTCGACCTGGCGCCTGAAGTCCATCATCAGCAAGTACAGCGACCACATCTCGCTGCCCATCCTGATGAAGAAGGAGACCTGGGACGCGGAAGCTTCCAAGCAGGTCGTCACCGACGAATGGGAAACCGTCAACAAGGCCGCCGCGCTGTGGAGCCGCAGCAAGAGCGAGGTGACCGATGCCGAGTACCAGGACTTCTACAAGCAGCTGAGCTACGACAGCGAGCCGCCGTTGGCCTACACGCACAACCGCGTCGAAGGCCGCAGCGAATACACCCAGCTGCTGTACATCCCCGCCAAGGCGCCGTTTGACTTGTGGAACAGGGACAAGCGCGGCGGCGTGAAGCTGTACGTCAAGCGTGTCTTCATCATGGACGACGCCGAGACGCTGCTGCCGGTCTACCTGCGCTTCGTCAAGGGCGTGATCGACTCGGCCGACCTGCCGCTGAACGTGAGCCGCGAGCTGCTGCAGGAAAGCCGGGATGTGAAGGCAATCCGCGAAGGCTCGACCAAGCGCATCCTGTCGATGCTGGAAAGCCTGGCCGACAGCGACAGCGCGGACGACAAGGCCAAGTACCAGAAGTTCTGGGGCGAGTTCGGCAACGTGATCAAGGAAGGCATTGGCGAGGACTTCCAGAACCAGGAGCGCCTGGCCAAGCTGCTGCGCTTCTCGTCCACCCATGCCGACGAAGGCGTGAGCCTGGCGGACTATGTCTCGCGCATGAAGGAAGGCCAGGACGTGATCTACGTGATCACGGCCGATTCGCTGGCCGCCGCCAAGAGCAGCCCGCAGCTGGAGATCTTCCGCAAGAAGGGCATCGAGGTGCTGCTGCTGGCCGAGCGTGTGGACGAGTGGATGCTCTCGCACCTGCACGAGTTCGAAGGCAAGCAGCTGCAAAGTGTGGCCAAGGGCTCGGTGGACCTGGGCAAGCTGCAGGACGAGGAAGAAAAGAAGAAGGCCGAAGAAACCGCCGAGGCCTTCAAGCCGCTGGTCGAGAAGCTGAAGACTGCGCTGGCCAGTCGTGCCAAGGACGTGCGCGTGTCCAACCGCCTGGTCGATTCACCCGCCTGCGTGGTGGTCGAGGAAGGCGACATGAGCGGCCACCTGGCGCGGCTCTTGAAGCAGTCCGGCCAGGAAGCGCCGGAGACCCGGCCCATCCTGGAGGTGAACCCGGAGCACGCGCTGGTCAAGCGCATGCTGGACGACCCACGTTTCGACGACCTGGCGCAGATCCTGTTCGACCAGGCGGTGCTGGCCGAAGGTGGACAGCTGGAAGACGCTGCGGCTTACGTGCAGCGCGTCACCAAGCTGCTGTCGGCCTGACCCGAAGTGGGGCACCCGGTCTCGCGGTTACGCGAGACCACCCGCCGGGCGGGTTGGCGCGCCCGCCTTGGGGCGGCCCGGCGCCGGCCGCGCTCCTGTTCCGGTTGGGGTGCTTGAATCAGAGGTCGCTCATGCGCTCGACCTGCTCCTGCAGCTCGGTCGCCTGCTGGTTCCAGTAGGACGGGCTGGCGAACCACGGGAAGGCGATGGGGAAAGCCGGGTCGGACCAGCGTTCGGCCAGCCAGGCGCTGTGGTGGATCATGCGCAGCGTGCGCAGCGGCTCGATCAGCAGCAGCTCGCGGTCGTCGAAATCGGCGAAGTCCCGGTAGCCGTCCAGCAGGTGGTACAGCGCGGTTTCGGTCGCGCCACGTTCGCCAGGCAGCATCATCCACAGGTCCTGCACCGCGGGGCCCATGCAGCAGTCGTCGAAGTCGACGAAATTCGGCCCGGCGTACTGGCCTTCCTCGCGCCACAGCACGTTGCCGGTGTGGCAGTCGCCATGCAGGCGGATGAGGCGCAGGTTTTCGTGCCGCGCGAAAGCCTGGTCGACCAGCGCCAGCGCGCGTTCGCTGGCGCGCAGCCACACGCCTTCGGTGTCCGGGTGCACCAGCCCCAAGGCCTGCAGCCGCGTGCGCGCGGCGTGGCCGTAGGTCTGGGCGTTCAGCGTGCGGCGGTGTGCGAAGGCGCTGCGCTTGCCGACCGCATGCAGCCGGCCCAGCAAGCGGCCCAGCCAGCTGAGCGTTTCGGGCTGTTCCAGCTCAGGCGCGCGGCCGACTCGGCGCTCGCTGACGGCGATGCGGAAGGTCGCGCCATTCACATCGGCAATGCCCAGCGTCGGCACCCCGTGCACCAGCCGAAAGGCCGGGTCTTCCCACTGCGGCGCCAGCACCAGCGGCGGCACCACCGGCAGGTCAGCCTCGGCCAGTTCGGCGGAAAAAGCGTGTTCCTCGGCCAGCTGTGCGTCCGTCCAGCGCTCGGGCCGGTAGAACTTCGCGACGACCACGCGGCCATCGTCCAGATGCGCCTGCCAGACGCGGTTTTCGTAGGAGTTCAGCTGCAGCAGCCGGCCATCGGCTGGCAGGCCGGCCAGCGTCAGTGCCTGCAGCACGGCCTGTGGGTCGAGCGCGGCAAACGGGGAAGCGCAAGCGGCGGCAGAAGGGGAGTCCGAGGGCAAAACAGGCATCGGGGCATGGTACGCCCGTGCTGTCTGCCGCTCAGGCGCGGGGCTCTGGCGGGTCCTGGGTCGCGTCCAGCTCGCTGTTCGCGGCGGCCGCCTGCTTGCGGCTGCGCAGCAAGCCGAAGCTGAAGAAGTTGACCAGCCGGTCCATGTGCTGGGCATTACTTTTGAAGCGGTAGTCCAGCTCGGCGGCCTGGCTTTCGACCAAGGCTTCCATGCGCGAGGCCAGCGAGTCGCCTGGCAATTGCAGGCGCGCCTCGGCTTCGCCGCCGTCTCGCACCACGCTCGCGCCGGCGTTGCGGGCAATGCGCAGCATCGCGGTGTTTTCGCTCAGCGCGTGGATGATCAGCTGGGTCACGCCGCGGTTGCGGGCGTGCAGCACCGCGTGGTCGAACAGCCGTGCGCCATAGCCGCGGCCACGCGCGGCGGAGGTCACAGAAACGCCGAATTCGGCCACGTTCTGCTGGCCGCTCGTGCCCAGCATGCCGTCGCTGAGGTAGGCCAGGTGGGCCATCGCAATGAGCTGTAGCCGGCGGTTGAAGATGCCGAAGATCTCGTCGCGATGGAAATCCAGCCGCTCGACGTAGCGCTTGATCTGCTCGTCGCTGGCCATGTAGCCAAAACGCAGGTAGCGGTCTTCCGCGCTCAGCGCGAGCAGATGCGACAGCACCCGCCCGCGGTGGCGCGAAACCAGCGAGCGAATCGGAATCCAGCGGTACTGGGCGGGAGGCTGAGGCGTTTGCGCCTGGACCGGGTCAGCCATGTGCGTTCCCATTCGAGAGGTGATCGACATGAACCAAGGGAAAACCCTAGTATAACCTCGGCAGCCAGCATCGAAGCCCCGAGCAGAAGGGGGATTGCGGCCGGTGACCGGTTTGCAGCGTCTGCGACTTGGGCTATACTCGTCGGCTTTCCCGCAATCGGCGGGGAGAACGGGTCATGCTTCTGCAAAGTTCTGCAAGGATTTTGCAATGTTCAGCCAGCGATGACTGAACACCAGTGAAGCAGGGCAACCGGAAGCCTGAGAGGCCGCCGGCTGCAAATATCCCAGTCTGCCACGTGTGCTTCACGTGCGCGCTGCGGTGAAGGCAGTCTCCAAGTGGTTCCGATGGTGAATGGCCAGCCGTTCGAACAGCCGTTTCCTCTCTTTCAAAGAGAACCTCTCATGAAGACCTTCAGCGCCAAGCCGGCCGAAGTGACGCACGAGTGGCTTGTGCTTGACGCCACCGATCTGGTGCTCGGACGTGTTGCCAGCGAAGTGGCACTCCGACTGCGCGGCAAGCACAAAGCCATCTACACGCCTCACGTCGACACCGGTGATTTCATCATCATCCTGAACGCCGACAAGATCCGTGTCACCGGCAACAAGGCCAACGACAAGGTGTACTACCGTCACTCCGGTTTCCCGGGCGGCATCTACGGCACCAAGTTCAAGGACATGCAAGCCAAGCATCCGGGTCGCGCCCTGGAAAAGGCCGTCAAGGGCATGCTGCCCAAGGGTCCGCTCGGCTACGCGATGATCAAGAAGCTGAAGGTTTACGCTGGTGACACGCACCCGCACGCCGCTCAGCAGCCCAAGCCGCTGGCAATCTGAGGAGCGCTGAATGATCGGTAATTGGAACTATGGCACCGGCCGTCGCAAGTCGTCGGTTGCTCGCGTCTTCATCAAGAAGGGCACTGGCCAGATCGTCGTCAACGGCAAGGCCGTCGGCGAATATTTCGGCCGGCAGACCTCGATCATGATCGTGCGCCAGCCGCTGCTGCTCACTGGCAACAACGAGACCTTCGACATCCAGGTCAACGTGCACGGTGGCGGCGAGTCCGGCCAGGCCGGCGCGGTGCGTCACGGCATCACCCGTGCGCTGATCGATTACGATGCAACGCTCAAGCCTGACCTGAGCCACGCCGGCTTCGTGACGCGTGATGCGCGTGAAGTCGAGCGTAAGAAGGTCGGTCTGCACGGCGCGCGTCGCAGGAAGCAGTTCAGCAAGCGCTAAACAGCCCACCCCCGAGGTGCCTGCGGCGCCTCCCCCTTAAGGGGGCGCCTCCAGCGGCCCGGCAGAGCCGGATCCGCGGAGGCTGCTGGGGTTGGCCGGTGAGCCCGGCACATGTCAAAGGTCGCATTTGCGGCCTTTGGCGTTTCTGAAGTTCGCTTACGCCCAATACGATGCGCTGGAAACTGATTCGCCGCCGTCTGTCGATTTCTTCGCCCCGCATGACCGTGCGCAGCCAGATGGCCTGGCCGCTGCGCTGGGTCGCGGCGGCGGTGGTGCTGGGCTTCTCGGCGGCCATTGCGCTGTGGGCCTTCGAGTTTGGCAAGGAGATTGCCGGACTGGACCGCGGCGCCCAGGCCGAGCTGATCCGGCTGCGCAACGAGTTGAGCCAGCTGCGCGAGGAGCGCGAGCATGCGCAGTCCATTGCCAACACGGCAGAGAGCCTGCTGAAGACCGAGCGCGCTGCCGAGGAGCGGCTGGTCGAGCAGCTGAAGCAGTCCGAAGCCGAGAAGATGAGCCTCAAGGCCGACCTGGGCTTCTTCGAGCGGCTGCTGCCGACGACGGCCAGCGCCGGTGCGGAACCGCTGCAGGTGCGCGGCCTGCAGGTCGACCAGGAATCGCCCGGCCATTGGCGCTACCAGCTGCTGGTGATGCAGAGCGGCCGCCAGGCGCAGGCTTTCACCGGCCGCTACGAGCTGACTTTTTCCGGCACCGAGGACGGCAAACCCTGGACCCTGACGCTGCCTGGCGGCGCGCAGCCGCTTCAGGTCAAGCAGTACGCACGGGTGGAAGGGCGGGTCGACGGCCTGGCGCATGCCGTGGTCAAATCCGTCCTCCTGCGGGTGATGGACAGTGCTGGGATCGTGTGTGCCACGCAAACGCTGAAATTCTGAGCACGCTTCGTGCATCCGTTGGCGCCATGCGTTGGGCAGTTCACGGGACAGGCGACCCACATCCGCCGGCCGGGACTGAAGACCAAAGACCGTTGAGGAGTTTCAGTTCATGTTGTTCGGCAAGAAGAAGCAGCCCCCGATCCGCAGCCTGATCGGCGAGGGCAACCTGGTTTCAGGCGAATTGCGCTTCAAGGAGGGCTTGCGCATCGACGGCGAAGTCCACGGCGACGTGGTCGCCGATGGCGAAGGCCCCAGCCTGCTGGTGATCAGCGAAAATGCCCGGGTGACGGGCAGGGTCAACGCCGGACACGTCATCATCAACGGGCAGGTGCACGGTCCCGTGCACTCCAGCGAACTGCTGGAACTGCAACCGAAGGCCAGAATCGTTGGGGATGTGCGCTATGAAGCCCTTGAAATGCACCAGGGTGCCACCATCGATGGAGAATTGAGGCCTCGGTCTGCCATCGAAGACAAGCCGACACTGAAGCTGGCGGCCTCGAACGAGGTCTGAAACCTGTTCAGCCTGTTCCCGCCCAGCCGCCTCGCTTAGATTTTTTCCAAGGATTTGCCATGAACGCCGTCGCCGAAACCTTCGCCCCTGCTGCTGATGCCACCAGCGACATGCCGGCCCCCATCGTCTTCACCGACAGCGCGGCGTCCAAGGTCGCCGACCTGGTGGCCGAAGAAGGCAATCCGGACCTGAAGCTGCGGGTCTTTGTGCAAGGCGGCGGCTGCTCGGGCTTCCAGTACGGCTTCACCTTCGATGAAATCGTCAATGACGACGACACGCAGATGAGCAAGAACGGCGTGACGCTGCTGATCGACGCGATGAGCCTGCAGTACCTCAGCGGTGCCGAGATCGACTACAAGGAAGACCTGCAGGGCGCCCAGTTCGTGATCAAGAACCCGAACGCCACGACCACCTGCGGCTGCGGCTCCAGTTTCTCCGTCTGAGCGAGCGTTGCTCCCAAACAAAAGCCGCTTTCGAGCGGCTTTTTGCTGGGCGCTCCGTTCTCACGATGCGGGTTAAAGCATACAAGGCGGCAGCGCAACCCGCTCGGCGGGTGGACGTGCGTACTCGCGAGGCCGGGTGCTCACATCTAGCCGTGCAGGCGGCTGCTGCGGGGCACGCTGGCCAGCAGAAACTCCATCTGGTCCGCGACGATGCGGCGGCCGCGCAGGATCATGTCCTCGTGCAGGCTGGGCACGTAGGGCAGGTAGAGCAGGCTCATGCGGGCTTCTTCGGGCAGCCGGTTGCCCTTGTGACCGTTGCAGCCGCGGCAGGCGGTGATGCAGTTCATCCAGCTGTCCTGTCCGCCGCGCGAGACCGGGATGATGTGCTCGCGGGTCAGTTCGTCGAACGCAAAGTGGTGGCCGCAGTAGGCGCACACATGGCGGTCGCGGGTGAACAGCTTGGGGTTGGCCAGCGCCGGCGCCTGGCGCCAGGCACGGGAAGGAATGGCGCCGCGCACGGCAATGATGGGGTGCAACTCGATGCGGGACTGCAGGCCGGTGGTGCGCTGCATGCCGCCGCGCATCACATGGAAGGCATCCCCCAGCGTCCAGGCAATGGCGTTGCTGGCATAGAGGACGGCGGCTTCCTTGACCGTCATCCATGCCTGCGGGCGACCCGAGATGTCCAGCTGTAGCACCTCCATGATGTGGCGCACTCCTTAACCGTCAAGCATAACTTGCCCGGTGAAGGCCTGCTAGCGTCGAGTCGTGACGTCGCCGTCGCCACGATGATCGCGGGTAAACCCTCGATTCGCCTCCGTTACCGGGCAAAACGCAACGCGCCGGGCGGGCGGCAATGCATCTCCCCAAAAAAAACACGGGCAAGGACTCGCGTGCCGGGACTGATTTCTGCAAAATAGCACGATCGTTCGTTTCATTCCGAACCGACATCCATCGGCAGTCCCACCGTGCTCAGTCAGCCAGCTCCTCGCCGCGCCAGCGCCCGCACCATGCAGAAAGGTCAGCAGACCCGCGCCGCGATCCTCGATGCAGCGCTGGGCCTGGCTTCGAACATGGGGCTGGAAGGCCTGTCCATCGGCGCGCTGGCCGAGGTCACTGGCATGAGCAAGTCGGGCGTGTTCGCCCACTTCGGCTCCCGCGAAGAGTTGCAGATCTCGGTGATCAAGGAATACCACGCGAAGTTCGAGGAAGAGGTGTTCTTCCCGGCCATCCGCGAGGCGCGTGGCCTGCCGCGTGTGCGCGCGCTGTTCGAGAACTGGGTCAAGCGGGTGGCGGTCGAAATCGACTCCGGCTGCATCTACATCTCCGGTGCGGTCGAGTTCGACGATCGGCCCGGCCCGGTGCGTGACGCGCTGGCCGGCATGGTCAAGGCCTGGCAGGCGGCCATGGAGCGGGCCATCCGCTTGGCCGTCGAGAGCGGTCACTTGCGGCCTGACACCGACCCGAGCCAAATGCTGTTCGAGGTGCACGGCCTGATCCTGGCGCTGCATCACGACGCCCGTTTTCTTCGCCACCCCGGTGCCGTGGAGCGTGCGCGCGCCGGCTTCGCCCGCATCGTTCGCGATTACGCCGCCTCGCCCGAACTGGCCGAGGCCACGCTTTCCCCTCTGGCGCCGCGCGCGGCCCATCGTTAATCGACGTCCATCAGGAGACCTCCATGCCCCAGTACAACCCTCCCGTGCGCGACATGCAGTTTGTGCTGCACGAGCTGTTTGATGTCGCCAGCGAATTCAAGCAGATCCCGGCCTTTGCCGAGGTCGACGTCGACACCATCAATGCGGTGCTGGAAGAGGGCGGCAAGTTCGCCTCGCAGGTGATCTTCCCGATCAACCTGAGCGGCGACGCCGAAGGCTGCACGCTGGACAAGACCACGCACGAGGTGAGCGCGCCCAAGGGCTTCAAGGAGGCCTACAAGCAGTACGTCGAAGGCGGCTGGCCGGCCCTGTCGTGCGACCCGGCCTATGGCGGCCAGGGCCTGCCGCACACGGTGAACCAGTGCCTGTACGAAATGCTGAACAGCGGCAACCAGGCCTGGACCATGTACCCAGGCCTGTCGCATGGCGCCTATGAAGCGCTGCACGCGCATGGCACCGACGAGCAGAAGAAGACCTACCTGCCCAAGCTGACCAGCGGCGAATGGACCGGCACCATGTGCCTGACCGAACCGCATTGCGGCACCGATCTGGGCCTGCTGCGCACCAAGGCCGAACCGCAGGCCGACGGCAGCTACAAGATCACCGGCGCGAAGATCTTCATCTCGGCCGGCGAACACGACATGGTGGACAACATCATCCACCTGGTGCTGGCCCGCCTGCCGGACGCGCCCGTCGGCTCCAAGGGCATCTCGCTGTTCGTGGTGCCGAAGTTCATGGTGAACGCCGACGGCTCGCTGGGCGAGCGCAACGGCATCTATTGCGCCGGTCTCGAACACAAGATGGGCATCCACGGCAACGCCACCGCGCAGCTGGTGCTGGAGAACGCTGTCGGTACCCTGGTCGGCCAGCCGAACAAGGGCCTGCAGGCCATGTTCGTGATGATGAACGCCGCCCGCCTGGGCGTTGGCAACCAGTCGCTGGGCCTGACCGAAGTGGCCTACCAGAACGCCGTGGCCTATGCCAAGGACCGCCTGCAGATGCGCGCGCTGTCCGGCCCGAAGGCACCGGACAAGCCGGCCGACCCCATCATCGTGCACCCGGACGTGCGCAAGATGCTGCTGACCGCACGCGCCTACGCCGAAGGCGCCCGCGCGCTGGCCACCTACACGGTCGTGCAGCTGGACAAAGAACTGCACCATCCGGACGAAGCGGTGCGTGCCGAAGCAGCCGATGCCGTCGCGTTGCTGACGCCCATCATCAAGGCCTTCATCACCGACAACGCCTGGATCGCCACCTCGCACTGCATGCAGGTCTACGGGGGCCATGGCTTCATCCACGAATGGGGCATGGAGCAGTACGTGCGCGACGCCCGCATCAACATGATCTACGAAGGCACGAACACCGTGCAGTCGCTGGACCTGCTGGGCCGCAAGATCCTGGGTGACAACGGCAAGAAGATGAAGAAGCTGGGCAAGATGGTCGCCCAGTTCGTGGAAGACGAAGGCATCTCGGAAGAGATGCAGGAATTCGTCAATCCGCTGGCCGACCTGGGCGAGAAGGTCACCAAGCTGACGATGGAAGTCGGCATGAAGGCCATGGGCAATGCCGACGAGGTCGGCGCCGCTGCGGTGGACTACCTGCGCGTGGTCGGTCACCTGGTGTTCGCCTACATGTGGGCACGCATGGCCAAGATCGCGCTGGAAAAGCAGAACTCGGGCGACCCGTTCTACAAGGCCAAGCTGATCACCGCGCGCTTTTACTTTGCCAAGTTGCTGCCCGAGACGGCCAGCCTGATTCGCACCTGCCGCGCCGGGCTGGCCCCACTGGAGATGGACGAAGCGCTTTTCTGATGTCGCCGAGCGCCGCCGCAGAGCGGCGCCGCATCACCCCGGCCACCGTGCCATTGCCTGGAGACAAACCGATGAAAAACACCTTGATTGCCCTGTCACTGGTCGCCTTTGCGGCGGCCGCATCCGCACAGGCCACGCCGGCCGGCCTCTGGAAGACCATCGACGATGAGACCAAGACCGAGAAGTCGCTGGTGCGCGTGACGGACAACGGGGGCATCTTCAGCGGCAAGATCGAGAAGCTGATGGATCCGGCCAAGGCCAACGCCGTTTGCGAGAAGTGCAGCGACGAGCGCAAGGACCAGGCCATCATGGGCATGACCATCATCCGCGCCGTCAAGCACAACCCGGATGACGCCGATCTCTGGGACGGTGGCGACATCCTCGACCCGAACAACGGCAAGGTCTACAAGGTCCGTCTCAAGCCCATCGAAGGCGGCAAGAAACTCGAAGTCCGGGGCTACATCGGTGCGCCGCTGTTCGGCCGCACCCAAACATGGATTCGTGTCGAATAAGACACTCAAGGAGAAACAATGAGCAGGTTCCAGGTTCGCAAGGTCGCCGTGCTCGGCGCCGGCGTGATGGGCGCGCAGATCGCCGCCCATCTGGTCAACGTCAAGGTGCCGGTCGTGCTGTTCGACCTGCCCGCCAGGGAAGGCCCGAAGAGCGGCATTGCCATCAAGGCGATCGCCAATCTGGCCAAGCTGAAGCCGGCGCCGCTGGGCGTGCCGGAAGACGCGGCCCGCATCACGCCGGCCAACTACGAAGAGCACCTGGACCTGCTCAAGGAATGCGACCTGGTGATCGAAGCGATTGCCGAGCGCATGGACTGGAAGCTGGACCTGTACACCAAGGTCGCGCCGTTCATTGCGCCGCATGCCATCGTCGCGTCCAACACCTCCGGCCTGTCGATCACCAAGCTCAGCGAAGCGCTGCCCGAAGAGATCAAGCCGCGCTTCTGCGGCATCCATTTCTTCAACCCGCCGCGCTACATGAGCCTGGTCGAGCTGATCCCCACGCCGACCACCGTGGCCAGCTACCTGGACCAGCTCGAGACCTTCGTCACCAGCACGCTGGGCAAGGGCATCGTGCGCGCCAAGGACACGCCCAACTTCATCGCCAACCGGGTGGGCATCGCCGGCATGCTGGCGACCATCCATGAAGCCGCTCAGTTCGGCCTGTCGTACGACGTGGTCGACGACCTGACGGGCAAGAAGTTCGGCCGCGCCAGCTCCGGCACTTTCCGCACCGCGGACGTGGTCGGCCTGGACACGATGGCCCACGTCATCAAGACCCTGCAGGACAACCTGAAGGACGACCCGTTTTACGCCAGCTACGCCACGCCGCCGGTGCTGGCCAAGCTGATCGAGCAGGGCGCGCTGGGCCAGAAGTCTGGCGCGGGCTTCTACAAGAAGGTCGGCAAGGACATCCTGCGCCTGGACCCTGCCAAGGGCGAGTACGTGCCTGGCGGTGGCAAGGCCGACGCCATCGTCGACCGCATCCTGAAGAAGCCGGCCGCCGAGCGCCTGAAGCTGCTGCGCGAATCGAGCAACCCGCAGGCCCAGTTCCTGTGGGCCATCCTGCGCGACGGCTTCCACTACGCCGCGGTGCACCTGAAGGACATCGCCGACTCGGCCCGCGAGATTGACTTCGCGATGCGCTGGGGCTTCGGCGCCAAGCAAGGCCCGTTCGAGCTGTGGCAGGAAGCCGGCTGGCAACAGGTGGCCGGCTGGATCAAGGACGACATCGAAGCCGGCAAGGCCCTGAGCAAGGAGCCGTTGCCGGCGTGGGTGTTTGACGGACGCACCGGTGTGCACACGCCGGAAGGCTCCTGGTCGGCCGCGCAATCGGCCTACCTGCCGGTGTCCAAGCTGGCGGTTTATGGCCGCCAGCATTTTCCCGAAGCCGTGCTGGGCAGCGGCGCGGTGGACCCGCTCAAGAGCGGCACCGAGCTGTTCAAGAACGACGAAGTGCGCGTCTGGACGCTGGACGGCGAAGTCGTCATCGCCAGCATCACCGCCAAGCTGCACTTGATCAGCCCCACCGTCACCGAAGGCCTGCTGAAGGCTGTCGAGCTGGCCGAAGCCAGCTACCAGGGCCTGGTGATCTGGTCGCCGGACGACGTGTTCTCCGCGGGCGCCAACCTCGAAGCCCTGATGCCGGTCTTCATGGCCAAGGGTGCCAAGGGCATTGCGCCGGAAGAAAAGAAGCTGCAGGACCTGATGCTGCGCGTGCGCTATGCCAGCGTGCCGACGGTTGCGGCTGTGCGCGGCATCGCGCTGGGCGGCGGCTGCGAGCTGGCCGTGCATTGCAGCCAGCGCGTGGCGGCGATGGAAAGCTACATGGGCCTGGTCGAAGTCGGCGTGGGCCTGATCCCCGGTGGCGGTGGCCTGACCTACATCGCGCGCCGCGCCGCTGAAAACGCCGTCGCCGGCGCCGGTGCGGACCTGCTGAACTTCCTCAAGGAAGGCTTCCAGGCCGCGGCCATGGCCAAGGTCGGCACCAGCGCGCTGGAGTCCAAGAAGCTGGGCTACCTGCTGGACAGCGACATCGTCGTGCCGCACAAGGATGAGCTGCTCTACATCGCGATCAACCAGGCCAAGGCCATGGCCAACGCCGGTTACCGCGCGCCGGTCGCCAAGCCGATCCCGGTCGCAGGCCGCATGGGCATCGCCACCATCAAGGCCCAGCTGGTCGGCATGCGCGACGGCGGCTTCATCAGCAAGCACGACTTCCACATCGCCAGCCTGATCGCCGACGTGGTCTGCGGCGGCGAGGTCGATGCCGGCACGCTGGTGACCGAGGAATACCTGATGGCGCTCGAGCGCAAGCACTTCTGCGCGCTGCTGGAACATCCCAAGACCCAGGAACGCATCATGGGCATGCTGCAGACTGGCAAGCCGGTTCGGAACTAATGGCCTTGCGGGACAGACCTGGCGCGAAGCGACAGCTCTGTCCTCAACTGATCAGAAGGAATTGACATGAAACAAGTGCAAGACGCCTACATCGTCGCCGCCAGCCGCACCCCCATCGGCAAGTCCGGCCGCGGCTACTTCAAGAACACGCGCTCCGACGACCTGCTGGTGCGCGCCATCCAGTCGGCCCTGGCCCAGGTGCCGAACCTGGACCCGGCGCTGATCGAAGATGCGGTCATCGGCTGCTCCTTCCCCGAGGGTGAGCAGGGCATGAACATGGCCCGCATCGCCGTGGCCCTGGCCGGCCTGCCGCACACCGTGGGTGGCATCACCGTCAACCGCTTCTGCGCCTCGGGCATCAGCGCCGTGCAGATGGCCGCCGACCGCATCCGCGTCGGCGAGGCCGACGTGATGATCGCCGGCGGTGCCGAGTCGATGAGCATGGTGCCCATGGGCGGCAACAAGCCCTCGTTCAACCCCGAGATCTTCACCAGGGACGAGAACATCGGCATTGCCTACGGCATGGGCCTGACCGCCGAGAAGGTCGCGGACCAGTGGAAGGTCAGCCGTGAAGACCAGGACGCGTTTGCGCTGGCCTCGCACCAGAAGGCGCTGAAGGCCCAGGCCGCCGGCGAGTTCACCGACGAGATTTGCCCGGTCGACGTGATCGAGCGCGTGCCCAACCTGGTCACCGGCGAGATCACGAAAAACGTGCGCACCGTCAGCCTGGACGAAGGCGCCCGCCCGGACACCTCGCTCGAAGGCCTGGCTAAGCTGCGCCCGGTGTTCGCCGCCAAGGGCAGCGTCACGGCGGGCAACAGCTCGCAGACCTCCGACGGTGCCGGCGCGCTGATCCTGGTTTCGGAAAAGATCGTCAAGCAGTTCGACCTGAAGCCGCTGGCGCGGTTCGTCAGCTTCGCCAGCCGCGGCGTGCCGCCGGAGATCATGGGCATCGGCCCGATCGCCGCGATCCCGGCCGCGCTGAAGAACGGCGGCCTGAGCCTGTCGGACATCGGCTGGATCGAGCTGAACGAAGCCTTCGCCGCGCAATCGCTGGCTGTCATTCGCGACCTCGGGTTGAACCCCGAAGTCGTCAACCCGATGGGCGGCGCAATCGCGCTGGGCCATCCGCTGGGCGCCACGGGCGCGATCCGCGCCGCCACCGTGGTGCATGCATTGCGTCGCCACAAGCTGAAGTACGGCATGGTGACGATGTGCATCGGCACGGGCCAAGGCGCCGCCGGCATCTTCGAGGCGGTCTGATCGACCCCATACTCGCGCGGGCGACCTACCAGGGTCGCCCTTTTTCATTCAGGAATCGCAGGAGACTCTCCATGAGCATCAAGACCGCCATCGTGGACGGCGTGGCCACCATCGAGATTGCCCGCCCCGAGAAGAAGAACGCGCTGACCCAGGCCATGTACCAGGCCATGGCCGACGCGATCAACGATGCGCAGCTCGACAGCAAGGTGCGCGCCATCCTGATCACCGGCCAGCCCGGCATCTTCACCTCGGGCAACGACATCGAGGACTTCATGCAGCGCCCGCCACAGGGCCTGGACTCGCCGGTGTTCCAGTTCATGAAGTCGCTCGAAGCCTGCGAGAAGCCGGTCATCGCCGCAGTGACCGGCGCAGCCGTGGGCATCGGCACCACGCTGCTGCTGCACTGTGACCTGGTCTACGTCAGCGACGAAGCCCGCCTGGCCATGCCGTTTGTCAGCCTGGGCCTGGTGCCGGAATACGCGTCCAGCCTGCTGGTGCCTCAGCTGCTGGGCCATGTGAAGGCGGCCGAGAAGCTGCTGCTGGGCGACCCGTTCAACGGCGCCGAAGCCGTCGAGATGGGCATTGCCAACGCGGTGCTGCCGGCCAGCGAAGTGCTGGCCCATGCCCGCCGCATGGCCGAGCGTTTCAACGCGCTGCCGCCGGGCGCCGTGCGCGACAGCAAGCGCCTGATGAAGGCCGGTCAGCGCGCGCTGGTCAAGCAGACCATGGCCACCGAAGGCGAAGTCTTCGGCCAGCGCCTGCGCAGCCCCGAAGCCGCCGAAGCCTTCCAGGCCTTCTTCCAGAAGCGCAAGCCGGACTTCTCGAAGTTTTCTTGAAATGGGGCACCCGGCCTCATGGGTACATGAGACCACCCGCCGAGCGGGTTGGCGCAGCCGCCTTGGGGCGGCCCGGCGCCGGCTGCGCTGGGTGCGGCCTCGAAGCGGGGAGACGGCTCAGATGTTCGCCGAGGGATTGCCTGGCAGCGGTTCCGCGGCAGTGGCTTCCGGCTGCGCCCCCAGCCCACAACTCGGGCAATAGCGGAAGAACACGTTCTTGCGGGTGCCGCAGCCGCCGCAGCGGTTGAACAGCGTGAGGCCGCAGTGCACGCAGAAGTCGGGCTTCACGTCGCCGGTGCTGAGGATGGCCCGTTCGCACGCGGGGCAGACGTTGGCGGCCATCTTCTTCAGCGCTTCTTCGGGCGCCAGCGTCTGGCGGCGCTGCACTTCGGTCTGCTGCTCGGCAGCGGCGCGGCGGGCCAGGTAGCGGCGCATCGCACGGATCGCGTAGTGGCCGCCCAGACCGGTCAAGAGGATGCCCACGCCGTAGCGCACATAGCCGCCGTAGCTGGGCAGGTAAGGCACCAGTTCGAAGAAAAACGCGAAGGCGGCGAACAGCACGAAGCCGCGCATCAGCGGCCAGTGGTCGCTGCGGCGCTTTTTCAGCACCAGCCAGGCGGCGATGACGAGCAGCGGCAGCGTCAGCGCCAGGCGCAGGCCGAACACACGCAGTTCCTGGCGGAACATGGCTTGTTCGTAGGCGCCGCTGGCGTCCTGCAGCAGCGTGTCGAGCCGGCGTTGGTGCGCGGCGCGGGCCTGCTGCAGGTCCAGGGTTTCCTGGTTCAGCTTTTCCTGCTTTTGCTGCGCAGTGCGCTCGGCGTCCTTCAGCCGGTCCAGCTCGGCCACGCGGCGCTTGACCTCCGGGTCCTGGCCCGCGTCACCCGTCACCTGGCGGCTGGCCAGCCAGTTCTGCTGGGCATTGCGGGCCGACTGGTAGGCGCTGTTGGCGGCGCTCACCTGCAACTGCACCTGCTCGGCCTCTTCGCCCAGCGTGCGCTCGCGCTCGTCCAGGTCGCTGATCTGCTCGCGCTCGGCAGCCAGCGCATTGGCATCGGCAAACTGCTCGACGCTGAGGCTGGGCTCGACCTCTGGCAGGTCGCCAATCAGCTTGCCGCCCAGGCCGACCAGGAAGCCGGCGAACACCAGCGACACGATCCACATCAACAGCGCAAACGCGCGCTCCGGAACTCTGAGGCTCTTGAACATGGGGTGTCTCGTGTCGGTTGTGCGGCTTCAGTGCGGAATCATTCGGCCAAGGGCTTCGGGATCTCGCGCGGCTGGCCGTTCAGGTCGATGGCCACATAGGTCAGGTTGGCCTGGGTGACCTTCACGACTTGCAGATCACTGGGATTGCGTTCGGCGTAGACCTCCACGCGCACCGTCACCGAGGTGCGGCCGATGCGGGTCACGGTGGCATAGAAGCTCAGCAGGTCACCCATCGAGACGGGCTGCTTGAAGATGAATTCGTTGACCGCCACCGTGGTGATGCGGCCCTTGGCAATGCGGGCCGGCAGCACCGAACCGGCCAGGTCCACCTGCGCCATGATCCAGCCGCCGAAGATGTCGCCGTTGCCATTGGCATCGGCCGGCATCGGCATCACACGCATGACCAGGGTTTGATCGGTCGGCAAACCCGGTGTGCCGGCCTGGGGCACACTGGAAGGCGTGGGAGCTGCGCTCATTCGGGGTTCCTTTGACTGGACATACAACTCGCTGGATTGTTTCACGATGCGCCGCGCTTCTTCTGCCATGTCGGACCCCCATGCGCCTGCCGCGGATGCCGCAGCGCCCCGTTCCGACTGGGCCACGCTGAAGCGCCTGCTGCCCTACCTGTGGCAGTACAAGCTGCGGGTGGTGCTGGCGCTGGGCTGCCTGATCTCTGCCAAGGTGGCCAACCTGGGCGTGCCGCTGTTGCTCAAGCACATGGTCGACAGCCTGTCCATTCCTGCCGGCGACCGGCGCGCGCTGCTGGTCGTGCCGGTCGCGCTGCTGCTGGCCTATGCCGGGCTGCGGCTGGCGACCTCGGTGTTCGGCGAGCTGCGCGAACTGGTGTTCGCCAAGGCCACGCACGGCATCTCCCGCCAGATCGCGCTGCAGACCTTCCGGCACCTGAATGCGCTCAGCCTGCGTTTCCACCTGGAGCGGCAGACCGGCGGCATGACCCGCGACATCGAACGTGGCACACGGGCGCTGCAGTCGCTGATCTCGTATTCGCTCTACACCATCCTGCCCACGCTGGTGGAGCTGTCATTGGCGATGGTGCTGCTGGGCACCCAGTTCGACGCCGGTTTCGTGTGGATCACGCTGGCCGCGCTGGCCAGCTACATCGTCTTCACCGTCAGCGTCACCGAATGGCGCACCCAGTACCGGCGCACGATGAACGAGCTGGACTCCAAGGCCCAGAGCCGGGCGGTGGACGCACTGCTGAACTACGAGACGGTCAAATACTTCAACAACGAAGCCTTCGAGGCCGAGCGCTACGACCGCGGGCTGGACGCCTACCGCCGTGCGCAGATCAAGTCTCAGACCACGCTGTCCCTGCTCAATACCGGCCAGCAGCTCATCATTGCCACCTCGCTGCTGGCCATGCTGTGGCGGGCCACCGCCGGCGTGGTTGACGGCCACCGCTCGCTCGGGGACCTGGTGATGGTCAACGCGCTGCTGATCCAGCTCTACATCCCGCTGAACTTCCTGGGTGTGCTGTACCGCGAGGTCAAGCAAAGCATCACCGACCTGGACAAGATGTTCAAGCTGCTGGAGCGAGAACGCGAGGTGCAGGACCCGCCTGGCGCGCCGGACCTGCAGGTGCGCGGCGCCACCGTGCGCTTCGAGGGCGTGCGCTTTGCCTACGACCCGGCGCGGCCGATCCTGCACGAGCTGAGCTTCGAGATCCCGGCTGGCAAGACAGTCGCCGTGGTCGGCGCCAGCGGCGCCGGCAAGAGCACGCTGGCCCGGCTGCTGTACCGCTTCTATGACGTTGGCGGTGGCCGCATCACCATCGACGGGCAGGACATCCGCGCCGTCACGCAGGACAGCCTGCGCCGGGCCATCGGCATCGTGCCGCAGGACACCGTGCTGTTCAACGACACCGTGGGCTACAACATCGGCTACGGCCGCACCGGTGCGACGCAGGAAGAAATCGAAGCCGCGGCGCGCGCGGCCCACATCCACAGCTTCATCGTGGCCCAGCCCAAGGGCTACGAAACGACGGTGGGTGAGCGTGGTCTGAAGCTTTCCGGCGGCGAGAAGCAGCGCATCGCCATTGCCCGCACGCTGCTGAAGAACCCGCCCATCCTGATCTTCGACGAGGCCACCTCGGCGCTGGACTCGGCCAACGAACGCGCCATCCAGGCCGAACTGAAAAGCGCTGCCGAGGGCCGCACCACGCTGGTCATCGCGCACCGGCTGTCCACCGTGGTCGACGCACACGAGATCCTGGTGATGGAAGCCGGCCGCGTGGTCGAGCGTGGCCACCACGAAGCGCTGCTGGCCCAGGGTGGGCGCTACGCGCGCATGTGGGCGCTGCAGCACCGCAGCGAACCCTCGCCCATCGTCCTGTAAATCATCCTTTTCCTGTACCTGTTTCAATGGAGTGAGCGGAGCGATGCAAGCCGTTGTGCTGATGCTGAATGCCTTGTCCGATGCGCATCGCGCGATGATCGCGGCGCACTGCGAGCTGATCTACGCGCCAGGCGCAGAGCGCACCTCGGCCATTGCCGAACACGGCGCCCGCATCGAGGCGGTGCTGACCATCGGCACCATCGGGCTGACGGCAGAAGAGATGGCGGCCATGCCGCGCCTGTCGCTGGTCTGCGCGTTGGGCGTGGGCTACGAGCGCATCGACGTGGCGGCCGCCCGCGCGCGCGGCATTGCGCTGGCCCATGGCGCCAACACCAATGCCGACTCGGTGGCCGACCAGGCCATGGCCCTGCTGCTCGCCTGCATGCGCCAGCTGCCCTACAACGACCGCGCCGCCCGCACCGGCGTGCGCCGTGAGAGCCTGCCGATGCTGCCGCAGCTCACCGGCAAGAAGCTCGGCCTGGTGGGGCTGGGCGCCATCGGCAGCGCCATTGCCAAGCGCGTCAGCGGCTTCGACATGCAAGTTGGCTACCACGCACGCAGCCGGCGCGAAGGCCTGGCGCACCGCTTCTTCGACACACCGCTGGCGCTTGCCGAATGGTGTGACGTGCTGGTGCTGGCCGCACCCGGCGGCCCTGACACGCGACACATGGTCGACGCCGAAGTGCTGGCGGCGCTCGGCCCGCGCGGCTACCTGGTCAACATCAGCCGCGGCAGCCTGGTGGACACCGAGGCACTGGCCGCCGCGCTGCGCAGCGGCGGCATTGCCGGCGCCGGGCTGGACGTGTACGAGAGCGAACCCGAACCGCCGCAGCCGCTGCTGGACCTGCAGCAGAACCTGGTCATCACGCCGCATGTTGCCGGGCAGTCGCCCGAATCGGTGCAGGCGATGGTGGACCGGTTCATCGCCAACCTGAACGGCCACTTCAGCGGGCAAGGCGTGCTCACGCCCATCCCATAATCGGCCATGGACACCAAGTGGCTTGAAGACTTTGTCAGCCTGGCCGAGACCCGCAGCTTCTCGCGTTCGGCCCAGCTGAGGCATGTGACCCAGCCGGCGTTTTCGCGCCGCATCCAGGCGCTGGAGGCCTGGGCCGGCATCGACCTGGTCGACCGCTCGGCCTACCCGACCCGGCTCACCCCCGCCGGCGAGACCTTCCATGCGCAGGCGCTGGAAGTGCTGGGCTCGCTGCAGGCCACGCGCAACATGATGCGCAGCCACCAGGTGGCAGGGCAGGACATGATCGAGTTCGCCGTGCCGCACACGATGGCCTTCACGTTTTTCCCGCACTGGCTGATGGAGCTGAAGCAGCACTTCAAGGGACTGAAGAGCCGGCTGATCGCGATGAACGTGCACGACGCGGTGATGCGCCTGACCGAAGGCAGCTGCGACCTGCTGATCGCCTACCACCACGCCACCCAGCCGCTGCAGCTCAGCTCCGAGCGCTACGACATGCTGAGCCTGGGCCATGAGACGGTGGCCGCCTATGCCAAGGCCGGGCCGGACGGCCAGCCGCTGTTCCGCCTGCCCGGCACGCCGCGCGAACCGGTGCCCTTCCTCAGCTACGCCTCCGGTGCCTACCTGGCGCGCTTGGTCGAGCAGATCATCAAGCACGCGCCGCAGCCGCTGCACCTGGACCCGATCTACGAGACCGACATGGCCGAGGGCCTGAAGGCCATGGCCGCCGAAGGCCACGGCCTGGCCTTCCTGCCGGCCAGCTCGGTGCGCAAGGAAATGCGCTCGCGCCGGCTGGTGGCTGCGGGCAGCAGCGACTTCGAGCTGACGATGGAAGTGCGCATCTACCGCGAGCGCCCGGCCTCGGCCCGGCACGTCAAGCCAGCGGCCGAGGAGCTGTGGTCCTTCCTGAAAGAACGTGCCGTGCGCAGCAGCTGAGCCAGTGGCCGTGAGCAAGCCTGCCCCGCCGTTGAACGCCGCGCAGCGCCGCGCCGCCGCGCGGCCGGTGCTGCTCACGCTGTTGTCGCTGGCCATCGTGGTGCTGGCCGGCTGGGCAGGCTTCAGCACCAGCGTGCGCCAGGGCACCGAGGCGCTGCGGGCCGAGTCCAACCATCAGCTGGACCTGTTTGCCTCGGTGGTGCAAGGCATGGTGCGGCAGCTCGAATACGTGCCCGCCACGCTGCAGCTGCACCCCGAGGTGCTGGCGCTGCTGCGCCAGCCTGGCGACAGCACCCGCGCCGCGCAGGCCAGCAGCTACCTGCGCCGCCTCAATGCCCACCTGGGCAGCGCGGCGGTCTTCGTGCTCGGCGAGCGTGGCCAGGTGCTGGCCGCCAGCGAGCCGGCGATGCTCGACGAAGACCTGTCGTTCAGGCCGTATTTCCTCGAAGCGCTGGCCGGCCGCGTGGGCCGGCATTTCGCCATTGGCGTGCGCGATGGCAGGCCCGGTTATTTCGTCTCGCACCCGGTGCACGACGGTGCGCGCGTGCTCGGCGTCGCGGTGATCCAGATCAGCCTGGAGCCGGTCAACCAGGCCTGGTCGCTGCTCGGCGCACCGGCACTGCTGGCGGATTCCAACCAGGTCGTCGTGCTCTCGTCCCGCCCGGAATGGCGCTACACCGCGCTGACCGACCTGGCGCTGGAGCGCCGCGTGGACCTGCAGCTCACGCGCCTGTACGGCGAGCAGCGCATTGCCCGCTTCCCGCTGCAGGTGGACCTGCGCGTGGATGAGGACAACCAGATCGTCGAAGGCGTGCTGCCCGAGGGCCTGGGCCAGCCCGGCGCGCGCAGCCGGCCGGGCGCCACGCGGGGCGTGCTGGTGCTGGGCCGCACGCTGGACGGCATGGACTGGCGGCTGTTGATGTTCTCCGACCTGCAGGGCGTGCGGCAGGACGCCGTGCGCGCCAGCTTCCTGGCGGCCGTCAGCACCGGTTTCCTGCTGCTGCTGGGCGTGCTGGTCAACCAGCGCCGGCGCATCGTGCGGCAGAAGCTGATGGCCAACCGCGAGCTGGAGGAAAAGGTGATGCTGCGCACCCAGGCGCTGAGCGACGCCAACCGCCAGCTGCGCAAGGAAGTGCGCGACCGCGAGCAGGCCGAACGCACGTTGCGCAACGCGCAGGACGAACTGGTGCATGCCGGCAAGATGGCCGCGCTGGGGCAGCTGGCCACCGGCATCACGCACGAGTTGACGCAGCCCTTGGGCGCGATCCGCACGCTGTCAGCCAACGCGGTGGAGTTCATGCGCCGTGGCGAGCTCGAAACCGTGGGCAGCAACCTCGGCATCCTGGCCCGGCTGGCCGACCAGATGGGCGCGATCATCGAGCCGCTGAAGGGCTTTGCGCGCAAGTCCCAGGCCCGGCCGGCCCGCACGGACCTGGCCGTGGCGCTCGGCAACGCGCTGTTCCTCTACGACCAGCGGCTGCGCAAGGATGGCGTGCAAGTCCTCAACACCACCCGCGCCGGCCAGGTCTTCGCCTGGTGCGACCCGAACCGGCTGGAGCAGGTGCTGATCAACCTGATCGGCAATGCGCTGGACGCGATGCGCGACGCGCCGGACCGCCACTTGCGCCTGGCAGCTGGCGAGGCCCAGGGGCAGGCCTGGATCACCGTGCACGACAGCGGCAGCGGGCTGGCCGAGGCGGTCAAGGCGCGGCTGTTCGAGCCATTTTTCAGCACCAAGGAAGCCGGCGTCGGCCTGGGCCTGGGACTGGCCATTTCGCGCGACATCGCCCGCGAGGCCGGCGGCGAGCTGGAAGCGGACAATCATGCCGACGGCGGCGCCTGCTTCCGCCTGTCCCTGCCGCTAACCGACGCCTCATGACCGCGCCCCTCACCGTTTTGCTGGTTGAAGACGACCTGCCGATGCAGCTGGGCTGCCAGCAGGCCCTGCAACTCGCGGGCTTGCGCGTCGAGGCGGTCGAGGCGGTCGAAGCGGCGCTGCCGCGGCTGCGGCAGGGCTTCGAAGGCGTGGTCGTCACCGACATGCGGCTGCCCGGCGCCGACGGGCTGGCGCTGGTGCGCCGCTGCCACGAACTGGACGCCGACCTGCCGGTCATCATGATCACCGGCCACGGCGACGTGACGCTGGCCGTCGAAGCCATGCGCAGCGGCGCCTACGACTTCATCCCGAAGCCGTTTTCGCCCGAGGTGCTGGTCGAAGTGGTGCGGCGGGCGCTGGAAAAACGTGCGCTGACGCTGGAGGTGCAGTCGCTGCGCCAGGCGCTGGCGCGCAAGGAAGGCGGCGTGGCCAAGCTGGTCGGCCGCTCGCCGCAGATGGCCGCGGTGCGGCAGCTCGTCACCCGCGTGGCCGGTTCGGCGGTGGACGTGCTGGTCAAGGGCGAAACCGGCACCGGCAAGGAGCTGGTGGCCCAGGCGCTGCACGAACTCTCGGGCCGGCAGAAGGCGCCGCTGGTGGCGCTGAACTGCGGCGGCCTGCCCGACACCATCATCGACAGCGAACTCTTCGGCCACGAGGCCGGCGCCTTCACCGGCGCGGCCAAGCGCCGCATCGGCAAGATCGAGCATGCCCACGGCGGCACGCTGTTCCTGGACGAGGTGGAGAGCATGCCGCTGAACGTGCAGGTCAAGCTGCTGCGCGTGCTGCAGGACAGAGTCGTCGAGCGCCTGGGTTCCAACGAGCGCATCTCGGTGGACTGCCGCGTCGTCGCCGCGACCAAGGACGACCTGCTGGCGCGCGCGAAACAGAACGCCTTCCGCAGCGACCTGTACTACCGGCTCAACGTCGTCACCATCGAGCTGCCACCGCTGCGCGAGCGGCGCGAAGACATCCCGCTGCTGCTCGAACACTTCCTGCTGCTGGCCGCCAGCCGCTACGGCCTGCCGCAGCCCGCCGTCAGCCCCACGCAATTGCGCGCGCTGATGGCCCACGACTGGCCCGGCAACGTGCGCGAGCTGCGCAATGTGGCCGACTGCCTGGTGCTGGGCGTGCACAGCGAGGTGCTGGGTGCTGCGGCCGCCGACCAGGCGCCAGCCCCGCAGAACCTCTCGCTGGCCGAGACGGTGGAGGACTTCGAGCGCAGCCTGATCCGTGAAGCCATGGGCCGGCACGGCGGCAACGTCGCCCGCACCGCGCAGGCCCTGCGCGTGCCCAAGACCACGCTGAACGACAAGATCCGCAAGTACGGGCTGAACGACGGGCAGGGCGTTGGCGTCGGGACAGCCGGCGAATGAGCATGTCCGCCGTTGCCTGGCCAGGGGCCTGCCCATGCTGTTGAGCGCCATGGGTGGCATGGCCTTCTGGCCATGGCCTTTCTGGTGCCTCGGCCTGCCCTTCATGGCCCTGACGCTGATCGCGCACTCGGCGCAGCCGGCCTTGCGGCCATGGGCCCGTCGACTGGCGCATGCGGGCGCTGCGCTGTGCTTCCTGGCCCTGGTGCTGAAGCTCGGGCACCAGTTCGCCACCGCATGGCGAGCCGTGCCAACCTGGGTGCTGGTGGTGCTTCTGCTGGCCGCGCCGCTGCGCCTTCGGGGTGACGGCGCCTACGTCGCCCTGCCGCTCATGCTGGCCTGTGCCGCCGGATTGCTGGGCCGCAGCATCGCGCCTTGGCATCTCGGCGGCCCGCTGCTGAGCCTGGTCACCGCACTCGCGCTGGCGATCACCTCAGTGGACTGGCTTTTTTGGCTGGCCTGCCTGCCGCGCATACGGCGCGAGGCTGAGCGAAGGCAGGCAGAAGCTGCCGCCGCGGAGCCATCGGCGCCCGACCCGGCCGGGCCGCCGGCGGCCTTTGACCTGGACGCCCACCTGGACAGCGACCATGCCCAGGAAGGCGCGGACAAGTACAGCCGCGAATGAGTTCGGATGCCGCCGCATTGCCCGAGCAGGTCTGGCGCGAGCTGACCTCGCCCGCGCGCCTGCCCGGGCTCACGCCGGCCGGCGAGGCCATGCTGCGCCGCCTGCGCATGCACCCGGCCGCGCCGGTCTTCCGGGACTTCAGCGGCCACCGGCTCACCCCCGCCGCGCAATGGGCGCAGCGCGCGCGCCATGCCTTCCTGCGCCATGCGGGTGTGCAGCCGCGTGTGCACGGTGTGCCGCCCGCCTGGCTGTGGCCCTGGTGGCTTCGGCAGCAGGCATCGGTGGCAGCCTGGCCGGCATTCGCGGCGCTGCGCGGCGGCTGGCAGGCGCTGCCCACCACCTCGCGGGCGGACCTGCAGGCCGACCTGCCGCGCCACATCCCGCGCCATCTGCAGACGCCGAAGCTGATCTGCTTCACCACCAGCGGCACGACGGGCCACCCGATCCGCGTGCCGTCCACGCCCGCCACCGCGGCCAGCTACGCCGCGCTGCACGAGCGCGCGCTGGCGCTGCATGGCGTGCGGCTGCTGGCTGGGCGGGGCGACGTGGGCGTGGTGCTGGCCGGCTTCCAGCAGCGCTGCTTCACCTATGTCTCGGTGAACCCGCTGCGCGGCGAATGCGGGTTGGCCAAGCTCAACCTGCACCCTGCCGAATGGCGCCAGCCGGCGGACCGTGCGGCCTACCTGGATGCGATGGCGCCCGAGTTGATCTCGGGCGATCCGGTCTCGCTGGACGAACTCGCGACGCTGGCGATGCAACACCGCCCGCGCGGCTTGCTGTCCACGTCGATGGCCATGTCCGACGGGCAGCGAAACCGCCTGGCCTCGCGCTTCGGCTGCCCGGTGGTGGACGTCTATTCGATGAACGAGGCCGGGCCGATTGCCGCATTTGTCGAAGCCGCGCAAGGCTTTGTGCTGCTGCAGCCGCGGCTGTTCGTCGAGGTCCTGGACGAAGCCGGCCGCGCCGTGCCGCCAGGCGAACATGGCGAGGTCACGCTCAGCGGCGGCTTCAACCCGTGCCTGCCTCTGCTGCGCTACCGCACCGGCGACCATGCGCGGCTGGTCATGACCCGCTGGGGGCCGACGCTGCGCGACCTGCAGGGCCGGCCGCCGGTGCGCTTTCTCGCCCGCAGCGGCGCGTGGGTCAACAACGTCGAGCTGACGCAGGCGCTGCGCCGCTTCGATTTGCCACGCTACGCGCTGCACCAGGCGGCCGATGGCGCGCTGTGCCTGCGCGTGTCGGGCCGGGTCGACCCCGGGCTGGCGCCCACCGTCGCGCACCTGCTGGGCGACTGGCCCTTGGCCGTGCAGCCGCTGCAGGCCGACGACAAGGTGCGCCAATACACCAGCGAGCTGTCGCCGCCTGCCCAATGAACTTTGCCGACCTGTCGCCGCTGGAATGGGCGGCCAATCTCGTCACCGCGTTGTCGGTGCTGCTGGCTGCGCAGGCCTGTGTCGCAACCTGGCCGACCGGCATCGTCGGTTGTGCGCTGTTCGGCTGGCTGTTCTGGCAGAACCAGCTGTATGCGGACTTCACGCTGCAGCTGTTCTTCATCGCCACCAGCGCTTCGGGCTGGTGGCAATGGCAGCGCGCCGGCGGGCCTGCCGCCACCCAGCAGCGGCAGGCGCTGGCCGGCCGCAGCTTGCTGGGCATGGCGCTCGCCGGCCTCGTGGTGGCGCTGGCCTATGGCACGCTGCTGCAGCGCTTCACGCAGGCCTACGCGCCGTTCTGGGACTCCGCGGTGCTGGTGACCAGCGTCATCGCGCAGGTGCTGCTGATGCGCGGCCACCACCAGACCTGGCCGGCCTGGCTGGTGGTGAACACGCTGTCGGTGCCGCTGTACCTGAGCCGTGGGCTGTCCCTGACCGCCGGGCTCTACACGCTGTTCTGGCTCAATGCCTGGTACGGCTGGTGGCGCTGGCACCGGCTGCAGGCCCGCACCCAAGCCTTGGCATGACGAGGTTCCGGCTCGGCCTGGTGGTCGGCAAGTTCTCGCCGCTGCACCTGGGGCACGAGCTGGTGATCGCCCAGGCGCTGGCCCGCTGCGAACAGGTGCTGGTGCTGGGTTACAGCCAGCCGGTGCTGGCCGGCAGCGACCGCGCGCGGCGCGAGCGTTGGGTGCAGCAGCGCTTTCCGCAGGTGCGCAATGTGCAGCTGGACGACGAGGAGGTGCAGCGCCGCTGCCAGGCCCGCGGCCTGCCGTTCCAGCCCATGCCGCGCAACGATGCGGCCGACGCCGTGCAGCAGGCCTACCTGGCCTGGCTGCTGGCTGGCCCGCTGGACCTGCGGCCAGACGCGATGTTCGCCAGCGAGGCCTACCTGCGGCCTTGCGCCGCACTGCTGAGCCAGGCGCTCGGTCACGTCGTGGCGCCGGTGCTGGTGGACTTGGCGCGCAGGCAGCGGCCGGTCAGCGCCACGCAGATCCGTGCCGACGTGCATGCCCACCGCCATTGGCTGCACCCGCAGGTCTACCGGGACTTCGTGCAGCGCGTGGTGCTGCTCGGCGGAGAGTCCACCGGCAAGACCACGCTGGCGCAGGCGCTGGCCGAGCGGCATGAGACTCGCTGGGTGCCCGAATACGGCCGGGAGCGCTGGCTGGCCTGCGGTGGCGAACTGGCGCTGCAGGACCTGCTGGACATTGGCCGCATCCAGGCCGAGCGCGAAGACGAGGCTGCCGGCCAAGCCAACCGCCTGCTGTTCTGCGACACCTCGCCGCTGACCACGCTGGGCTACGCAGGCTGGATGTTCGGCGCCCAACCGCCGGCATTGCAGGCGCTGGCCGGGCGCCGCTACGCGCTGACGGTGCTGTGCGAGCCCGACATTGCCTTCGTGCAGGACGGCACCCGCCAGCCCGCCGGTTTCCGGCTGCAGCAGCAGGCCTGGTACGAGGCGCGCCTGGCCGAACAGGCGGGGCCGTGGCTGCGCGCCAGCGGCAGCGTCGCGCAGCGCCTGCAGCAGGTGGACGCCGCACTGGCTGCTTTGCCGGCTTGAGCCCGCTGCGCCGTCACACCGCTGCCACATTGCCTCGCTAGCCTCGCCAGGTTCTGTTGCACGGCCGCCTGGAGCCCAACCCCCATGACCACTTCCGCCACGCACGCCGCCGGCCTGCCTGCAGCGCCCAGCGCCAAACCGAAACTGGACCACAAACCCGGCCCGGTGACGGCCATCGTCTTCATCGGCCTGCTGGCCGCCGGGCTGCTGTTCACCGGCTACAGCCTGACGCGCGACGTGACCGAAGCCGGCGCGGTGGCGACGACCTGGGTGCCCTACCTGCTGCTGGGCGTGGCGCTGCTGATCGCGCTGGGCTTCGAGTTCGTCAACGGCTTCCACGACACCGCCAACGCGGTCGCCACGGTCATCTACACCCACTCACTGCCGCCCAACGTGGCGGTGGTCTGGTCGGGCTTCTTCAACTTCCTGGGCGTGCTGGTCTCCAGCGGCGCGGTGGCGTTCGGCATCATTTCGCTGCTGCCGGTGGAGCTGATCCTGCAGGTCGGTTCGGGGGCGGGCTTCGCGATGGTCTTTGCGCTGCTGATCGCGGCCATCCTGTGGAACCTGGGCACCTGGTGGCTGGGGCTGCCGGCCTCGTCGTCGCACACGCTGATCGGCTCCATCATCGGCGTGGGCGTGGCCAATGCGCTGATGCATGGCCGGGACGGCACCAGCGGCGTGGACTGGGCGCAGGCCACCAAGGTCGGCTATTCGCTGCTGCTGTCGCCGCTGGTCGGTTTCGGTTGCGCGGCGCTGCTGCTGGTGGTGCTGCGGGCGCTGGTCAAGAAGCGCGAGCTGTACGAAGAGCCCAAGGGCCAGACGCCGCCGCCGTGGTGGATCCGCGGCCTGCTGGTGCTGACCTGCACCGGCGTGTCGTTTGCGCACGGCTCGAACGATGGCCAGAAGGGCATGGGCCTGATCATGCTGATCCTGGTTGGCACGGTACCGATGGCCTATGCGCTGAACCGCGCGATGCCGGTCGAGCAAACGGTGCAGTTCACTGCGATGGCCCAGGTCACGCAGCATTCGCTGTCCGGCAACGCAGTGCTGGTGGTGCCAGCCGATGCGCGCAAGGTGCTCAGTGACTACGTGCGCACCAAGGCCTACACGCCCGAAGTCGTGCCGGCACTGGCCGAGATGGCCGGCAACATCGGCGCGCAGGTCCAGGCCCACGGCTCGCTGGCCAAGGTGCCGGCCGCCGCGGTGGCCAATGTGCGCAATGACATGTACCTCACTTCGGAGGCCATCCGCCTGCTGGACAAGTCCGGCGAGGGCAAGCTGGACGCGCAGTCCAAGGCCAACCTGAAGGCCTTCAAGAGCGGCATTGACGACGCGACCAAGTTCATCCCGCTGTGGGTCAAGGTGGCAGTGGCCATCGCGTTGGGCCTGGGCACGATGGTGGGCTGGAAGCGCATCGTCGTGACGGTGGGCGAGAAGATCGGCAAGACGCACCTGACCTATGCGCAGGGCGCGTCGGCCGAGCTGGTGGCGATGCTGACCATCGGCGCGGCCGACATCTACGGCCTGCCGGTCTCGACCACGCACGTGCTGTCGTCCGGCGTGGCCGGCACGATGGCGGCCAACCGCTCCGGCCTGCAGTGGTCCACCATCCGCAACCTGCTGATGGCCTGGGTGCTGACGATGCCGGCCGCCATCGTGCTGTCCGGCTCGCTGTACTGGCTGTTCACGCAGCTGTTCTGAAGCTCACACTCATCTTCGCAACATCCCCCAAGCATCGGTTCGTGCATGCCCGGCTGGCTGCGGTTCAGTTGGGGACGGTCCTCCTGTTGCTGCATTCGGCTTCAGAAGGCCGTGTGCCTATGACGCAGACCCTGGCAGGCCGGTGACCGTGGGCGAGCCGCGTTCGTACACGGGCGTGACGTCACGATGCGCAAGCGCCCAGGCGGCAATCTCGTCCTTGCGGGCGAACCAGACGCCAGGCTTCGAGCGCGCATAAGTCAGAAAGCGGTCGAGCACACGAACCCGATTGGCGTGGCCCGAAACTCGGTCGTGGAGTCCGATGACCATCATCCGTCGGCGGTGCGCGCCCTCCTCGTAGAGTTGATCGAATTCATCCTTGAGCGCCTGCTCGTAAGCCGCGGGGTTCCACCCCGTGAACGGGAACAACATGTCGTTCATGTGCAGGGTGTAGGGCACGGTGACGAAGTCGCCACCCTTGAGCTTGATGATGAAGGGCTGATCGGCGCTGGGCTCATCGATGTGGTACTTGAAACCCAGACTTTGAAGAATGTCGAAGGTGTGAGGTGAATTGCGGAGGTAGTAGGCGTTCCAGCCGACCGGCGTCTGGCCAGTGGCCTTGTGGATGCTTTCGACGCCGTCCATGATGAAGCGTCGCTCGGCGTCAGCGTCGAGGAAATAGCTGTTTTGCCAGGTTCGCCCATGTCCCGCTGCCTCGTGCCCGCGCTTCACGATCTCGCGCGCGAGGTCAGGCGCCTTGTCGACGGCTTGTCCGATCATGAAGGACGAAACCTTCACCTGATGCTTGTCCATCAGGTCGAGGATCCGTGGAATGCCTTCGTAGACGCCGTACTGGAACGCTCCATTGGTGGCGAGGTCGGGCAGACCTTTTTGCATCGGCTCGTCGAAGAAGCCTGGCGCGCCTGAGATTGGCTGACCTCCGGCTTCGAACATGAGCGAGAAGCTGATGGCCAGGCGCGCATTGTTGGGCCAGAACTGGCGGTTCAAGGACATGTTGTTTTCATTCGCTTCGTTGACCGACGGGTTGGCGGCGGCGACCAGCGTCGAAGCCGGACTCGAAGACGACGCGGCCGCCGCCATGCCGGCCGCAAGCAAGGTCCGTCGCTTGATCAGGAGATCTTGGTTGTTCATGGGTAGGAATCGCCAGTGGAGCGTGTGCCGATTTGCGGCGGATCGAAGATGCCGTTCCGCTGGGGCGCAGCGCGCAGCCGCGACCCGCGCGCAGTTCGAATGCTTCAAATGATCGAGCGGACCACGCCGCCGTCGACTCTCAGCGCAGAACCCGTGGTGCCGGAAGACTGCTCCGAGCTGACGTAGACCACCAGGTTGGCCACCTCTTCGGTCGTTGTGAACCGGTTGATCAGCGTCGACGGTCGCGTCGTGTTCAGGAAGTTCTGCTCAGCTTCGTTCGGGCTGATGCCCTGCTCCTTCGCGGCCGCCTCCATCCAGTTGCTCATGATTTCGGAGCGCGTGGGTCCGGGCAGGACGGAGTTGACGGTAACGCCCGTACCCTTGGCCAGTTCGGCCAACCCTCGCGACACGGCGAGCTGAGCTGTCTTGGTGACGGCGTAGTCGATCATCTCCTTGGGGACGGCAATCGCGGATTCGCTGCTGATGAACACCACCCGCCCCCAGCCTCGCCGGATCATTCCGGGCATGTAGTCCCGCGCCGCACGAACACCGCTCATGACATTGAGCTGGTAGATCTGGAGCCATTCAGCGTCGTTCTGCTCGAAGAACCCCTTTGGGTATGCCGTGCCCGCGTTGTTCACGAGGATGTCGACCTCCTTGACCTGCGCCGCCAAAGAAGCCGAGCCCGCCGCCGTGGAGACGTCGGCCACGACGCCGGTGAACTCGGCGTTCGGCAGCAGTGCACGCAGCTCATTCACAGCGGTTTCCACGCGCTCCTTGCTGCGACCGTTGATGACGACGGAAGCGCCGGCGCGGGCAAGCCCTTCGGCAATGGCTCGGCCGATGCCGGCGGTGGATCCGGTGACGAGTGCCTTGCGCGAGTTGAGTTCGATCTTCATGGGGTTCTCCTGAACGCTGTGGTAACGAGCATCCAGTGTCCTGTCGCGGCACACCCCTCTGGAAGATAGGCCAGGGGCATATCACCTATGCTTAGTTCGCATGGGGTTCGAGTTCCAAGCCATGAGACCAGCCGTTCAATCGGGCCATTGTTTGACGCGGAAGCCCTCGACCAGGAAATCGACCAACAAGCGCACCTTCGGCGCCAGGAACTTGCGTGAGGGGTAGACCGCATAGACGCCGAGTTCGAGCGCGCGGTATCCGGGCAGGACTTCCACCAGGGTTCCCGCAGCCAAATCGGGGCCTACCATGAAGGAAGGCTGGAGAATGATGCCCTGATGCTGCAGCGCCGCCGCACGGCAGGTATCGCCGCTGTTGGTGCGCATGCGCGGCGACACCTTGACCGATACGGGTCCGTCTGGGCCTGTGAACTCCCAGCTCTCTCCGGTCGATAGCAGGCTGTACGAAACGACGCTGTGCTGGGCCAGCTCCGAAGGATGTGCCGGGGCGCCGCGCTGCTGGAGGTATTCGGGTGAGGCGCAAAGGATCACGCGCGTGGAGGTGAGCTTGCGGCTGATGAGGGAAGAATTGGGTAGTCGGGCGATGCGTACCGCGAGATCGAATCCCTCCTCGACCAAGTCCACAACCCTGTCCACGAGTGTCACGTCCAAAGTAACTTTGGGGTGCAGCTTCATGAATTGGGGCCACAACGGCGCCAGGTAAATCAGCCCGAAACTAAGCGGTGCATTGACCTTAAGCGGCCCGCTGGCAGCGCCGGTTCGCGACGTGATCTCGGTTTCCGCATCGTCGATGTTGCCCAGCAACTCTGCGCATCGGATATAAAAGATTTCGCCCTCGTCGGTCAACGACAGCTTGCGCGTGGTCCTGCGAAGCAAGCGTACGCCCAGGCGGGTTTCGAGATCCCCCACGTAGCGCGAGACCGCTTGCTTGGAGAGGCCGAGCGCCTCCGCCGCATTGACGAAACTGGACGCATCGACCACGGCGGCGAAGACGCGCATCTCTTGATACTTATCCATTTGTCTCTCCGTCGCGGACAGTGCGTCGCACTGTATGGCATTTATCTTCGGGTGCACCGAGCCGTAGAGTTGGACCGTGCCGCTTGCGCTCTCCAAGCCAACGCGTCGCACGCAACCTCACCTGGGGCAAACAAATGAAGATCCTCGTCATCGGCGCGGGCAACATGGGCTCGGCTTTTGTCAAGCAACTACACGCGGCCGGCCACCAGGTCTCGATTGCTTCCAAAACGGCGGAGAAAGCCCGTGCGCTCGCGGCTTTGTACCCCGGTGTCAGCGAGGTCCTGCCACAAGGGGCGGCCGAGGGTCAGGAGGTCATCATCGTGGCGACGCCCTGCGGCGACGCGGCCGATGCGTTGCGCATGGCGGGCGACCTCGAGGGCAAGGTCGTCCTCGACATTGCGAACCCGCTGACGCTGGACTGCATGGGCCTGACGATCGGTCACAACACCAGTGCTGCCGAAGAAATCGCGCGTGCCGTACCGACAGCCACCATCGTCAAAGTCTTATGAAAAACATAAAATTGAGAGTTATTTCTCGAGTCTTCTTGTATTTGTTAATCATATTAACGATGGGCGTTGTATTGCTTGAAACCTTTTGGAAATTCGAAATTTCAAAAACAATTCACGTCGATGCGCCTGTGATCATAAAGAAAAGCATTGTGGTCAATGCGTCGGTTGATAAAGTCTGGAAGATTTTTGCTGACGTTGATCATTGGGATACATGGCAAAAGGAAATTATCGAGCCAAAACTCAATGGCAAATTTAAAGTGGGTGCAACGTTCAATTGGAAAACCAATGGCTTAACTATCACTTCTACATTGCAGACCGTCGATGTGAATAAGATGGTCGGTTGGTATGGGCCTGCGTTCGGGGCTTTTGCCATACACACTTGGTATTTTACTGAACGAGACGGGCAAACAATTATTCGAGTAGAGGAGAGCATGGAGGGCTGGTTGGTTGAAATGTTCAAAAACAAATTTCAGTCAGGCCTCGATAAATCGACAGACAATTGGCTTAACTATCTCAAAATAAAATCTGAAGCCAAGTAAATGGCTAGGCAAACGCTGAACACTCGGCTTTGGTGTCTGCCGCACCAAACCCCTCTGGAAAGTAGGCCAAGGGCATATCGCCTATGCTAAGTTCGCATGTGGTTCGAGTTCCGAGCCACGATGACCCGAGCTCTAACGGCATGGCACCCAAGCACGTCATCCAGCGGACTGACGGCCTCGATCAAAAAGGCGATGTGGCTCGGCAGACGGGCAAGCTCCTGTGGATGCAGTGCTTCGTTCGCGCGGTCGAGACTGGCAGCTTTTCCGCGACCGCACGCGAACTCGGCATCGGGCAGCCCAATGTCGGTCGACACATCGGTTCACTCGAATCCCACCTGGCCCTGCGCCTCCTGCACAGGACGACCCGCAAGCTGTCGCTGACGATCGAAGGCGAGCGCTACTACATCGAAGCCCGGCGTGCGCTAGACACCATCGACGAAGCCGAATCGGTGGCGCGGGGCGAAGACGAGCCGCGTGGCCTGCTGCGCATCAGTTGCTCGATGGTGGTCGGTCTGCTGCATGTGCAGCCCCTGATCGCGCCGCTGCTCGCGCGGTACCCCCACCTGGAAGTCGAATTGCACCTGTCCGATGAATTCGTCGACCTCGTCGCGGAACGCTTCGACTTGGCTGTGCGCGTGGGCAGCTTGAAGAGCAGCTTGCTGGTGGGAAGACAGATCGGCATTTCTGAGCGCGCCGTTTTCGCCAGCACTGAATATCTCGGCCGCCATGGCGAGCCAACCCTGCCGCGAGACTTGTTGCGGCACGATTGCATACTCAACACCCGATTGCCCAGTGGCGGTCTCTGGCCCTTCATCGGGGGCAGCATCACGGTGCAGGGCCGCTACCGCCTCAACAATCATGAGGCGATCGTGGGCGCGGTGCGTCAGGGCCTCGGTATCGGCCTCGCCCCGGTCTGGGTCTTCGAAGAGGATCTTCGCGCCGGACGCGTCAAGGCATTGCTGCCCGAACATCCACTCTCCGCCGCCGAAATCCATCTGGTGTACCCGGAGCGCAGACTCCTCGCCAAGCGGACGCGGATCTTCATGGATGCGCTTGACACGGCCTTCGCAGCCAAGGCCAGCCTGCAGCCAGGCTACCTCGACGGTCTCCGAAAGGCCGTGGCGCTGCATCGGGTCGGGCAGCGGGACATCTGAGCCCCAGAGGTGTGATGCTTGCTGGCACACCGTCATGAATGTTTGGCGGAGAACGCGACGTCCAGCTGCTTGCTCTTGAAGCCGTTGACGACACAATCAACGAAGACTCGTGTCTTGGCAGAAACGAGCCTCCGCGATGCGTAGTAGATGGAGATTGCGCCGGCCTCCGCATACCAGTCAGGGAGCAGTCGAATCAGTTCTCCGCGCTCCAATTCCGGCAGTACGTCGAACAAGGCGATCAAAGAAATGCCCAAACCAAGACGTGCGGCTTCGCGCATCGCGGCGGGATCGTCCATGACAACGTTTTCATCGAGCGTTCCCGCCATCTCGACTCCGTCCACATTGCGAAACATCCACTGGCGAACTCGTCCAGTGCCCTGTGCCCGCATGACGATGCCGCTGTATGCCGCGAGTTCTGACGGGTCGGCCGGTGGCGTGCGGCCTGCCATATAAACCGGCGAGGCCACTGCGACAATGTGGACCGGGGCCAGGGTTCGCGAGACGAAACCGGGGGCGAGGTCGAAGCCTCCGCCAATGGCAGCATCGTAATTCTCGGCGATCAGATCGACGGGACGGTTCTCGAAATGCCACTCAGGCCGAATGCGCGGGTACTCCGCCAGGAAAGGTGGCAGCAAGGGCAGTATGTGCTTGAGACCAACGGTTGGACTCATGCTGACTTTCAACACGCCTGCCGGCTCGTTGCTTTGGGCCGATGCCTGGGCAATGGCAACCTGAAGTCCCTCGAGGTTGCCATGGATTGAATCGAGGAACCGCTCGCCGACCTCCGTCAGTGCGAGTTTGCGTGTGGTTCGGTGAAACAGCCGGACGCCCAGGTTGCGTTCCAACATTGCCACGTTTCGGCTGATCGCGGCTGCTGTCAGGCCGAGCCTGCGGCCTGCCTCCGAGAAGCTGCGGCTTTCGGCCGCGCGCACGAAGGACTCGAGATTGGCCAACGACTCCATGCACCCTTCGATCTTCAACGATCACTTGAAACACAAACGCGATGGTAGCCACTTATCAAGCGGTAATCAAGCGCCTATGCTGCGTTCATTCTGATCGCTTCTCGCAAGGCTTTATGTCGAAAATCATTCGTTTTCACAAGTTGGGTGGACCCGAGGTATTGCAGTTTGAGGAGAGAGAGACTCCCGTTCCGGGCAACGGCGAAGTGCGCCTGCGAGTGGAAGCTGTGGGGCTGAATCACTCAGAAGGCGCCTATTTCAACGGCACTTATGTGGAGCAGCCAAAGCTTCCATCAAAGTTGGGATACGAGGCAGTGGGAATTGTCGAAGCGGTAGGGCATGGCGTCGATGCGGGCCTGATCGGCAAGCGTCTGGCGTCTATTCCTGGATTTTCGATGAATGACTATGGGGTCTTGGCCGAGCAGGCGATATTGCCAGTGCATGCATTGACGGAATCTCCCGCCAAACTCACACCGACCCAAGGCGCCGCCATATGGACGCGATATCTGACCGCCTACGGGGCGCTCGTGCTGTTCGGTAAAGTCCGGCGGGACGACTTCGTCATCATTCGGGCGGCCTCGAGCAGTGTGGGGACCGCCGCGATAGAGATGGTCAAGGCGGAAGGTGGAATGTCGATTGCGACCACACGGACTTCCGCCAAGCGTGCGCAATTGCTGGCACTCGGGGCCGATTTTGTGATTGCCACCGATGAGGAGGATTTGCCTGCACGGGTCGCTGAGATCACTGGCGGCAAAGGGGCACGCCTTATTCTCGATCCGGTTGGCGGGCCGGACATCGACAAATTGGCCCAAGCCGCTGCGTCTGAAGCAACGATCTTTCTTTATGGAACCCTCTCTGGTCAGCCTACGACCTATCCTGCCGCGGGATTCGGAAAGGGTTTGGCACTGCGCGCCTACGTCATGATGGAGATGTGGACGTCAGCGCAACGCATGGACGAGGCTAAAAGATATATTTACGAACGTCTGGAGGACGGTCGATTCAATCCAAAGATTGCAAGAACGTTTCCATTTTCGGATACGCGCGAAGCGTTTGCCTATCAACAGGCAGCCGAGCACGTCGGGAAGATAGTGATCACTTTTCCCAATTAGTCAGGTCGAGCGTGCTCGGATGGCATTTTCCGCGGCGTACGCGATTTACATGAAAGGCACCAAATGACATCTTCTACCAGCCCAGAGAAGACGGCAATCGAGGCAACCATCTTCGCCTATTTCGAAGCTTTGAATCATGGCGATGTCAACGCCGCGATGGGTCTGTATACCGACGATCCTGTGCAACTGCCGTTCATGCAGCCCACTGTTGTTGGCACAGAGGCTGTTCGAAAGGGTTACCAGGACCTTTTTGGACTCGTCTGCTTCCAGATGCGCACCAAGATTGCGGAAACGGTGCAGATGTCACCGCAATGGGCTTTCGTGCGTACCGAGTCCGCTGGCTCGTTGACACCGGTGAAGACGGGCCAGGCATCTCCAGCCACATTCCACGAGGTGTTTCTCCTTCGGAAGACCAGTGACGCAGAGTGGCGGATCGCCCGATATAGCTTCTCTCCGACGGCAGCTCTACCGGAATTGTGATGAGGGAGGCATCTTCTACTTGTCTCGCGTCGGCTTCAGCCCGGCCAGCTGGATGAGCCAGCGAGCGTCAGATCTGCCTGCGCAAGCAGGTGCCGCATGACGGAGGCCACCTCGGGTCACCCGCCCTTTGCTGGTGACCGACGTGACGTCCATTGCGCCTCCAAGTATTACGCGGTAATACCATCGGCGCCGGTCGGACCTGGCAAGGGTGGCTCGCGGCTGCGCCCAGTGTCAAGCGCAGGGCGCCTGTGCGGCTCAAACCAGGGGACGGGAATCCGTTCTCGCTGAGGGCGGGCCCGGACGGATTTCCGTTCGCCGCGGCTGCCGGCCGGTCTCGCCAGCGGGGGGAAGCGGCTTTGTGCCCCGCTGCGCCGGGCTGGCACGGTGTCTGCATTAGGGATGGATGGCGCAATGGCGCCGCCAATTCCGTACAAGCAGGCCAGCAGCAGATGGGCAGTCAGGACGCAGCAGGGAGGACCAGGCAGGCAGCCGTCAGCTTGTGCGCCGCCGTCGCCCTTTGCGGGCTGGCGCTGGCAAGCAATGCTGCCGCACCAGCGGCCAGCGCCGCGCCTGCCTCGCCCACGCTGTCGCGCATTGCCGAAACCGGCACCATCAACCTGGGCCACCGCGAATCGTCGGTGCCGTTTTCGTATTACGACGGCAAGCGCCAGGTGGTCGGTTACTCGCAGGACCTGATGCTGAAGGTGGCCGATGCGATCAAGGCCGAGCTGAAGCTGCCGGCACTGACGCTGAAGCTGGTGCCCGTGACCTCGCAGAACCGCCTCGCGCTGGTCCAGAACGGCACCGTGGACCTGGAATGCGGCTCGACCTCGAACACGGCCGAGCGCGGCCGGCTGGTCGCGTTTTCCACCTCCATCTTCGTCATCAGCACCCGGCTGCTGGTCAAGCGTGGCGCCGCCATCAAGGATTTCGCCGACTTGGCCGGCCGCAAGGTTGTCGTCACCTCCGGCACCACCTCGGACCGCTTGCTGCGCACCTACAACGAGTCCCGCGGCAGCCGCATCCAGATCGTCACCGCGCGCGACCATGACGACGCTTTCCAGGCCCTGGAGCAAGGCCAGGTCGAGGCGCTGATGCTGGACGACGCGCTGCTCTACGGCGAACGCGCCAAGGCCCGCCTGCCGGAGGATTGGGTCGTCACCGGCACGCCGATGTCCTCCGAGGTCTATGGCTGCATGATGCGGCGCGAGGACCCGGCGCTGAAGGCCGTGGTGGACCGCGCGTTGACCCGCTTGTTGACCAGCGGCGAGGCACTGAAGATCTACACCCGCTGGTTCCAGCGTCCCATTCCGCCGCGCGGCCAGAACCTCAACTGGCCGCCGTCCGAGCCCCTGCTCAAGCTTTACCGCCAACCCGGCGACCAGCCCCTTCCCTGAAGGCGGCCGGCCCGTGTTTCCTTTTCCGTTTCCTGACCATGATGGAGTTCTCGTGATGCTCAACAAACTCGTTTCCCCCTCGACCCGCCGCGCGCTGTTGGCTGCGGCCGCCCTGTCCGCCGTGGTCGGCAGCGTGCATGCCCAGGCCACCGACACGCTGAAGAAGATCAAGGACAGCGGCAGCGTCACGATGGGTGTGCGCGAGTCCTCCGGCGCGCTGTCGTTCACGCTGGGTGATGGCAAGTACGTCGGCTACCACATCGATATTTGCGAGAAGGTGCTGAGCGATGTGCGCAAGCAGCTGGGCCTGAGCTCGCTGGCTGTGAAGTACCAGCCTGTCACCTCGCAGAACCGCATCCCGCTGGTCCAGAACGGCACGGTGGACATCGAGTGCGGCTCCACCACCAACAACGCCACGCGCCAGAAGGACGTGGCCTTTGCCGTCACGACCTACGTGGAAGAAGTGCGCATCGCGGTGAAGGCCAGCTCCGGCATCACCAGCATCGCCCAACTGGCCGGCAAGACGATTGCCACCACCACCGGCACCACCTCGGTGCAGACGCTGCGCAAGCACGAGCGTGCCACCGGCGTGGACTTCAAGGAACTGTTCGGCAAGGACCACGCCGACAGCTTCCTGCTGCTCGAGTCGGGCCGCGCCGACGCCTTCGTGATGGACGGCCAGATCCTGGCCGGCAACATCTCCAAGGCCAAGAACCCGGCCGACTACAAGATCGTCGGCGAAGTGCTGTCGGTCGAGCCCATCGCCATCATGATGCGCAAGGACGACCCGGCCTTCAAGAAGGCCGTGGACGACAGCATCAAGGCGATGATGAAGTCCGGCGACATCGCCAAGCTCTACGACAAGTGGTTCCTGCAGCCCATTCCGCCGGCCAACACCAAGGTCGGCCTGCCCCTGTCCGAAGCGACCAAGGCGGCCTGGGCGAACCCGAACGACAAGCCGATGGAAGACTACGCGAAGAAGTGATCTGCGCTTCATGCTGAGGCGCCGTCGCTGAGCGGCGGCGCCCCTCATGACTCATCAAGGCCAGCCAGGAGGGAAGTTCGCAATGGCGACTTGGGATTGGGAGGTGTTCTGCAAGGACACCATTGAACAACAGGTGGCCCCGCGGTGCTTCGGCGCCAAGGGCGACGTCACCTACCTGGACTGGCTGCTGTCGGCCTGGGGCTGGACGCTGAGCGTTTCGGTCCTGGCGCTGATCGTGGCGCTGCTGGTCGGCTCGCTGATGGGCATCCTGCGCACCACGCCGAGCAAGGCGCTGGTGGCTTTCGGCAATGCCTGGACCGAGCTGTTCCGCAACATTCCGCTGCTGGTGCAGATCTTCCTCTGGTACCACGTGCTGCCATCGCTGATCCCGCCGCTGCGCGCGGTGCCCAGCTTCCTGCTGGTGGTCGTGGGCCTGGGCTTCTTCACCTCCGCGCGCGTGGCCGAGCAGGTTCGCGCCGGCATCCAGAGCCTGCCGAAAGGCCAGCGCTACGCCGGCCTGGCGATGGGCCTGACGCTGCCGCAGACCTACCGCTACGTGATCCTGCCGATGGCCTTCCGCATCGTCATTCCGCCGCTCACCAGCGAGAGCATGAACATCGTGAAGAACTCGTCGGTGGCCTTTGCGGTGAGCGTGGCCGAGCTGACCCAGTTCGCGATGCAGGCGCAGGAGGAAACCTCGCGCGGCATCGAGGTCTACCTCGCGGTGACCGGGTTGTACTTCGTGTCTGCCTTTGCCATCAACCGGATTGCCAAGCTGATTGAAGGCTGGATCCGCGTGCCGGGCGTCGCGGGAGGTGGGCGATGAATCTCGATTTTTCCTTCCTCAGCTGGCAGATCGTCTCCAGCTTCATTGCCAAGGGCTTCTTCTTCTCGATCCAGCTGACGCTGGTGGCGATGATCTGCGGCATTGCACTGGGCACGCTGCTGGCGTTGATGCGCCTGTCCGGCAAGCCCTGGCTGGTGTGGCCGGCGACGATCTACGTGGACACGCTGCGCTCGGTGCCGCTGGTGATGGTGATCCTGTGGTTCTTCCTGCTGATCCCGCTGCTGATCGGCCGCCCGATGGGCGCCGAGCTGTCAGCCATCATCACCTTCTCGGTGTTCGAGGCAGCGTACTACTCGGAGATCATGCGGGCCGGCATCCAGAGCGTGCCGCGTGGCCAGCAGCACGCCGGCTACGCGGTGGGCATGACCTACGCGCAGACCATGAAGCTGGTGGTGCTGCCGCAGGCCTTCCGCAACATGCTGCCGGTGCTGCTGACGCAGACCATCGTGCTGTTCCAGGACACTTCGCTGGTCTATGCGATCGGCGCCTATGACCTGCTCAAGGGCTTCGAGGTCGCCGGCAAGAACTACAACCGCCCGGTCGAGACCTACCTGGTCGCCGCGGTTGTCTACTTCGTCATCTGCTTCAGCCTGTCGATGCTTGTTCGTCGCCTGCAGAAGAAAATTGCCATCATCAGATAAGGACATGCTGTGATCGACATCAAGAACATCTCCAAGTGGTACGGCAGCTTCCAGGTGCTGACCGACTGCACGACGACGATCAAGAAGGGCGAAGTGGTGGTCGTCTGCGGGCCGTCCGGCTCGGGCAAGTCCACGCTGATCAAGACGGTGAACGCGCTGGAGCCGTTCCAGAAGGGCGACATCGTGGTCGACGGCATCAGCCTGTCGGACCCCAAGACCAACCTGCCCAAGCTGCGCAGCCGTGTGGGCATGGTGTTCCAGCATTTCGAGCTGTTCCCGCACCTGTCGGTGACCGAGAACCTGACGCTGGCGCAGATCAAGGTGCTGGGCCGCAGCAAGGACGACGCCATTGTCCGCGGCCTGAAGATGCTGGAGCGCGTGGGCCTGAGCGCCCACAAGGACAAGTTCCCCGGCCAGCTCTCCGGCGGTCAGCAGCAGCGCGTGGCGATTGCCCGAGCGCTGTCGATGGACCCGATGGTGATGCTGTTCGACGAACCCACCTCGGCGCTGGACCCGGAAATGGTCGGCGAAGTGCTGGACGTGATGGTCAAGCTGGCCGAAGAAGGCATGACGATGATGTGCGTCACGCACGAAATGGGTTTCGCCAAGAAGGTCAGCAACCGCGTGATCTTCATGGACGCCGGCAAGATCATCGAGGACTGCAAGAAGGATGACTTCTTCGGCAATGCCGAGCAGCGCTCACCGCGCGCCAAGGACTTCCTGTCGAAGATCCTGCAGCACTGACCCGCACCCACTTCCAGCCCGGTGTTTCACGGGCAGCACAGGGCCGGTGCCTCCGTCAACGGAGCACCGGCCTTTTGCTTTCCGCATCGCGCAAGTTCAGTGCAGCAGCAGGGACTGGATCCACTCCGCGGACTGGCTGAGGTCGGTGTCCACCGAGCGTGCCAGCGGCTGGTAGCGCAGTCCGATGGCCACGCGGCCGGTCCACCAGACCAGGCGGCCGGTAGGCAAAGCCACCAGGCCCGGCGTGGCCTGCTCGGGCACGCAGCACGAGGCTTCGCTGATGCCCGGCGCGGTGGCAGACGGCAGTTGCGGCGCTCGGATGTGTTGTCGGGCGCCGTCGCGGCGTTCGGCCGCCAGCGGGCTGGGGAAGATCTGTTTCTGGACTGCAATTTCGGACATGGCGCGCTCCTGAAGACAAACCCCGTGACCGCCGCGACCGCAGGCGGTCCACGAGGGCATCGTGAACATTCTTGGGAGGGGTCGCAATGGGGTTGATCATGCGGCGCAACAGATGCCCTTGATGCCAGCGTGCAGCGCACGCGCTCGTGCGGTTTGTCCTACGCTTGGGGATTGGCTTCGCGACGGAGCCGCTGTGGCCCCGGTGGGAGAATCCGCCGCATGACTGCTGCCGCGATTTCCCCTGTTTCCCCCACGCCCGCCGCCGTGGACCGCGTGACCCTGATCCGCCCGGACGACTGGCACCTGCACCTGCGCGATGGCGCGCCCATGCATGGCGTGGTGCCGGCCAGCGCGCGCCAGATGGGCCGCGCGCTGATCATGCCCAACCTGCGCCCGCCGGTGACCACCGCCGAGCAAGCCGCTGCCTACCGCGAGCGCATCCTTGGCGCCGTGCCCGCCGGGCTGGATTTCCAGCCGCTGATGTCGCTCTACCTGACCGACAACACGCCGCCCGAAGAGATCGCCAAGGCCAAGGCCGCCGGCGTGGTCGCGCTGAAGCTCTACCCGGCTGGCGCCACGACCAACAGTGATGCCGGCGTGACCGACCTGCGCAAGTCCTACAAGACGCTGGAAGCGATGCAGCGTCAAGGCCTGCTGCTGCTGGTGCACGGCGAGGTGACGGACCCGGAGGTGGACCTGTTCGACCGCGAGGCGGTGTTTGTCGAGCGCGTGATGAAGCCGCTGCGCCAGGACTTTCCCGAGCTGAAGATCGTCATGGAACACCTGACGACCAAGGAAGGTGCCGAGTACGTGGCCCAGGCCGGCAAATACACCGCCGGAACGTTCACCGCGCACCACCTGCTCTACAACCGCAACGCCATCTTCCTCGGCGGCCTGCGCCCGCACTACTACTGCCTGCCGGTGCTCAAACGCGAAGTGCACCGTCAGGCATTGGTCGCAGCGGCGACCTCCGGCTCGGACCGCTTTTTCCTCGGCACCGACAGCGCGCCGCACGCTTCTGTGATGAAGGAAGCCTCGGTCTGCGGCGCCGGCTGCTTCACCGCGCTGAGCGCGCTGGAGCTGTACGCCGAAGCCTTCGACAACGCCGGTGCGCTGGACAAGCTCGAAGGCTTTGCCAGCCTGCACGGCCCGGCCTTCTACGGCCTGCCGCCCAACCGCGGCACCGTGACGCTGGTGCGCGAGACATGGACCCTGCCCGAAGCCATTCCCTTCGGCGACGCCCAGCTCAAGCCCTTGCGTGGTGGCGAAACCGTGGCCTGGCGCCTGATCGACTGAGCCCCATGCCACCGTTTCAAGGTTTTGCGCGCGCCCGCACCCCGGCGCTGCTTGTTTCGCTGGCCTTGGCCTTTTCGACCTGGGCCGCAGACGCGCCGCCTGCGGCCGACAAGCCGCCCGCCTGGAATGTCAACCAGCCGCCCGGCCCGGCCAAGACGGTGAAGCTGGACACGCGCACCGGCACCTGGATGAGCGTGGACATCAGCCCGGACGGCCAGACCCTGGTCTTCGACCTGCTGGGCGACCTCTACCTGCTGCCGGTGGCCGGCGGCGAGGCCAGGCCGCTCACGCATTCCATGGCCTGGGAGCAGCAGGCCCGTTTCTCACCGGACGGCAAGCAGATCGCCTACGTCAGCGACGCTGGCGGCGGCGACAACATCTGGGTCATGAACGTGGACGGCAGCGGCGCCCGCGCCATCACCAAGGAAGACTACCGGCTGCTGAACAACCCGGTCTGGCACCCGAACGGCCAGTACATCGCCGCGCGCAAGCACTTCACCGGCACCCGCTCGCTGGGCTCGGGCGAGATCTGGCTGTACCACGTGAACGGTGGCAAGGGCCTGCAGCTCAACGAGAAGCCGAACTGGCAGAAGGACCGCGGCGAACCGGCTCTGTCGCCCGACGGCAACTTCCTCTACTACTCGCAGGACAGCACGCCCGGCACCAGCTTCGAATACAACAAGGACGCCAACGGCGACATCTTCCGCATCTACCGCCAGGACCTGCGCGATGGCAGCACCGAGACGCTGGTGCGCGGCCCCGGCGGCGCGGTGCGCCCCACGCCGTCACCGGACGGCCAGTGGCTGGCCTTCGTGCGCCGCGTGCGCAACCAGAGCACGCTGTTCCTGAAGAACCTGCGCACCGGGGAGGAACGTGCCGCATGGAGCCACCTGGACCGCGACCTGCAGGAAGCCTGGTCGGTCTACGGCGTGTATCCGGCATTCGCGTGGACGCATGATGCCAAGCAGATCGTCGTCTGGGCTCAGGGCAAGCTGTGGCGCGTGGACCCGTTCAAGGGCAGCGCCACCGAAATCCCGTTCCATGTGCAGGACACGCGCGAGGTGCGCGAGGCGCGGCGCGAGCCGCAGGTCGTCGCGCCGGACAGCTTCCCGGTGCACCAGCTGCGCTGGGTCAACGTGTCGCCGGACGGCAGCCGCGTCGTCTATTCCGCTTTGGGGCACCTCTATGAAAGGCGCCTGCCGGACGGCACGCCGCGCCGGCTGACGAAGCAGGACGAGCGCTTCGAGTTTTTCCCCAGCTTCTCGCGCGACGGCAAGCAGCTGGTCTTCACCAGCTGGACCGACGCGCAGCTGGCTCAGGTCCGCACGCTGGACCTGGCCAGCGGCCAGGAAACCGTGCTCACACCCGAACCCGGCCACTACCTCGCGCCGCGCTTCTCGCCGGACGGCAAACGCGTGGCCTACAGCAAGGTGCGCGGCGGCTACCTCAGCTCGCCCTGGCATGCGCTGGACACCGGCATCTACCTGGCCGACGCCGATGGCCGCGGCACGCCGCAGCGCGTGGTGAAAGACGGCGAAGCGCCGCAGTTCGGCGCCAGCAGCGACGCGCTGTTTTTCACACGCGATGTCAGCACCAGCGAGGTCGACACGCAGCACAAGCTGATGCGCCTCAACCTGGCGGATCGGGTGGAAACGGAAGTCGCGCACAGTGAGTTCGCCTCCGAATTTGCCGTCTCGCCCGACGGCCAGTGGCTGGGTTTTGTCGAGCGCTTCCACGCCTACGTGGCACCGCTGCCGCTGACCGGCAAGCCGATTGCCGTCGGCCCGAAGATGGACGGCCTGCCGGTGCGCCAACTGGACGTGAACGCCGGTGAATACATGCACTGGAGCGGAGACAGCCAGCGCCTGCACGTGGCCATTGGCGGCGAGCTGTTCACCACCGCGCTGAGCGCCGCGTTTGCGCCCGGCACCGAAGAAAAGCCAGGCTACAAGCCGCCCGAGCATGGCCAGAAGATCGGCTTCATGCAGGCGGCCGAAAAGCCTGCCGGCCGCATTGCCATCACCGGCGCACGCATCGTCACGATGCGTGGTGACGAGGTGATCGAGGACGGCACGGTGCTGGTCGAAGGCAACCGCATCGTCGCGGTCGGCCCGCGCGCTGCGGTCACCATTCCGGCGGACGCGAAACAAATCGACGCACGCGGCAAGACCGTGATCCCCGGCCTCGTCGACGTGCACTGGCATGGCGGCATGGGCGAAAGCGGCGTGATCCCGCAGCAGAGCTGGGTCAACTTCGCTTCGCTGGCCTTTGGCGTGACGACCATCCACGACCCATCGAACGACAACGGCGAGATCTTCACCCAGTCCGAGCTGCAGCGCGCCGGCCTGGTCGTCGGCCCGCGCATCTTCTCCACCGGCACCATCCTCTACGGCGCCAAGGCCGACCAGACGGCGGTGGTCGACAGCCTGGACGATGCGCTGACGCACCTCAAGCGCCAGCAGGCCGAAGGCGCGATCAGCGTCAAGAGTTATCAGCAGCCACGCCGCGAGCAGCGCCAGCAGGTGATCGAAGCCGCGCGGCAGACCGGCATGATGGTGGTGCCCGAAGGCGGCTCGCTGTTCGAGATGAACATGAGCATGGTGATCGATGGCCACACCGGCATCGAGCACGCGGTGCCGGTGGACAGGGTCTACGACGACGTCAAGCAGCTCTGGTCGCAGACGGCGGTGGGCTACACGCCCACGCTGAACGTGGCCTACGGCGGGCTGGACGGCGAGCACTACTGGTACGACCGCACGGAAGTCTGGAAGCACCCGCTGCTGACGCGCTACGTGCCGCCCTCGGTGCTGGTACCGCGCAGCGTGCGCCGGCCGACCGCACCTGACGAAGACTACAACGTGATCCGGGCTGCGCGCACCGCCACCGAGCTGTCACGTGCCGGCGTGGGCGTGCAGATCGGTGCGCACGGCCAGCGCGAGGGCCTGGGCGCGCACTGGGAAATGTGGATGTTCGCGCTGGGCGGCATGCAGCCGCTGGAGGCCATTCGCGCCGCCACGCTGACGCCCGCGCGCTACCTCGGCATGGACCACGACATCGGCTCGCTGGACACCGGCAAGCTGGCCGACCTGGTGATCATCGACGGCAACCCGGTGGCCGACATCCGGCAAAGCGACCGCGTCTTGCAGGTGATGCAGAACGGCCGGCTCTATGACGCAGCCACGCTGAACGAAGTCGCCCCGCGCCAGAAGGCCCGCGCCCCGCTGTTCTTCGCCGGGCAGCAAGGGGCCGCGATGCCGGTGACGCTGCAGGGCCATGGGGCGGATCAGGACTGAGGGCGAGGGGCGGTAACGCTCGCGGAATGTCAGCTCGGACTTGCCTGACGTGATGGCTGTTCATGGTTTGCCCAGTCACGGCGGTGCCACGAATAAATGGGGTCAGAGTCAATTTATCTTGAGATACCTCAAAGCAAGGGCACGGTCCTGTCCGGATAAATTGACTCTGACCCCATTTATTCGCGCTCAACCTCGGCGCCGCGGCAAGCCCAACATCCAACGCTGAGCCTCCGAAGCAATCGCCCCGCCAGTTGCAGCGGCTCCGGTGTGATCCGGGACCGCCGCCACTGGCGGGGCAATGTTGCAGGCGGCCCGAAGACCGTTGCAACTGAGGTGCCTCAATGAGGCTGTTCCATCACAGCGAGTTCAGGAACGCCAGCATCGCCTCTCTGTCGTCCTTGCTCAGCGCCTCGAAGCGCTGGCGGCTCTTGGTGGCTTCGCCGCCGTGCCACAGGATGGCCTCGGTCAGCGTGCGGGCGCGGCTGTCGTGCAGGTAGCCGACCTTGCCTGCGGTGCCCGCCACTTTCTCGGTGTAGCCCACGCCCCACAGCGCCGAGGTGCGCCACATGCTGCCGGTTGCCTGGCCTTCGACCAGGGTGTCGGCCAGGTCACTGCCCATGTCGTGCAGCAGCATGTCGGTGTAAGGCTTGATGGTCTGGTTGCGGTTCTCGGCCAGCTCCGTCAGGCCACCGGTCTTGATCTCGGCGGTGTGGCAGGCCACGCAGCGGGTGCTGGCAAACAGCTGGGCGCCGGCGGCCACCTGCGTCGGGTTCACGTCCAGGTAGGACAGCGGCATGACGCCCTTGGGGAAGCCGCTGGCCTGGCTGCGCTGCGCGGGTACGCCCAGCAGGCCGAGGTAGCGGGTGAGCAGTTGCAGCGCGTCTTCGCTGATGCCGGGTTCGACCTTGGCGGTGGTGCAGTTCGCCGGGCCCGCCAGGCAGTCGCGGTTCGGGTAGACCGGCGAGGTGACTGACATGTCCTGCAGTGCCGCGGCTGCGGCCTGGTGGCGCAGGCTGACCTTGGCGGCCTTCCAGCCGTAGCGGCCCACGCGCACGGCCTTGGTCTCGGGGTCGTAGACGAAGTTGGCCACGCCCTTCACGCCGTCTTCGTCCGGCGTGCTGCGCACGCGCGAAAGGATCTCGGCATCGGTGATGGCTTCCAGCAGGCCCATGCCGATCATCGGCTGTGCGCTGCGCAGCGAATACACGCTGGGCGTCGGGCCGTCGAAGGCGACCCTGGGCTTGCTCAGTTCCACGGCGGTGCCGTCGGCCAGCGTCACGGTTTTGGTGTCGAAGCCGGCCACGCGCACGCTGGTGCCCCAGTCCTGCGGCAGGCCGGTGCTCAGCGAGCGGCCGTTCATCTGCACGTTCAGGCCATAGGTCGGGTGCGGCAGCTGGTTGCCGTTGCCGTCCAGCGTCGCGGTGCGCACGGCCATCGTGTCCAGCCGCTGGTTCAGCGCGCTGGGTGCGAGGCTGCGGCCGTTGTTGATGTGGCAGCCGAAGCAGGTCGACTGGTTGAAGCGTGGGCCCTGCAGGCGCACGGCCGCTTCGTTGCGGTCGTTGCCGGCTTCGGTGTGGTCGCCGGTCCACATGTTGGTGTGGATCCAGCGCCGCCCTTCGACAAAGCGCTGCATGTTCTGCATGCCGATCTGGTTGTTCGGCTGCTGGAACATGAAGGTCGCGTTGTCGGCGTAGTCGTAAGAGATCGAGCCGATGCCGCCTTGCAGCGCCTCCGCAGGCAGTGGCGCGTTCATCAGCCGTGGCTGGATGCCGTACCAAGGGCGCAGGCCGGCGCCCACCACATAGGTCACTTCGTTGGTGTAGTAGCGGTAGGCGCCGCTGTCGCCCACGGCGTCCATCGCCGCGCGGCTCGAGAAGAACGAGCCTGTGAACTCGATCGCGTCGCCCACCTTCAGCGCGCGCGAAGGCACGTTCACGCCGTTGGGCACCATCACGCCGTTGGCATTGGCGGCGATGTCGCTGTGGCCGGGCACGTTGTCCAGCACCACGCTGCAGCCGTCATTGGCACCGATCACGCCGTTGTAGCCGCTGGTCGGTTTGGCCAGCGCGTTCTGCGGCGGCTTGGCGATCACCGGGCAGGAGGTCAGGTCCTTGAAACCGTCCGTGTAGGTCGTGTCGTCCAGCAGGTCACCAGGAGACATCCAGCCATAGCCGGTGACGCCCGGATCGTCGAAGCGGCGGAAGAAGGAATGGCCGCCGCCGCGCTGGGCTTCCAGGTAGTACTGGTTGACGACGATGGTCGGCTTGGTGACGCCAGCCACCTTGCTGTTGTCGATGAACTCCACGCCCCAGGTGCGGTTCTTGAAGTAGTTGGCAACGAAGTTCAGGTGGGCGCCGGGGCCCTTGTCCTGCGGCTTGCCTGCGGCGTCCACCGTGTCGTTGACGCCGTAGCCGATCTCGTTCCAGTCCTCGCCGCGCTCGCGCGCATGGCGCGAACGGCCGACCATGCCGAAGCGCGTGACCAGCGTGCCGTCTGCCAACGTGAACTGCACGGTTTCCAGCGGCGCCTGCGCGGCGGGCGGTGCAGCGAGTGCCGCGCCATTGGCCGGGAACAGCACGGCCGAGGTGGCCAGCACCGGCAGCGAGTTGTCGCTGCCCGGGGACATGAAGCTCACCTCGTACAGCGAATAGCCGTACTGCGTGCCGCGGGCCACGCCTTGCAGGCGCAGGTAGCGCACATTGGCGTTGAGGTTGAAGAACTCCTCGGTGCCGCCCTTGCCGCCGATCACGTAGCGGATCTGGTACCAGGTCACCCCGTCGTCGGAACCCTGGATCGCATACTCCTTGCCGTAGGCGTTTTCCCAGGACAGTTTCAGGTAACCCAGAGGCGTCTTGGCGCCGAAGTCGAACTGGATCCAGGCCGCATCGTCCTGCGCGCTGGACCAGCGTGTCGTCATGCTGCCGTCAATCGCCAGTGCCGCGCTGTTGCCACCTTCGACCGCCGAAGACGTGGCAGTGACCGGCTTCACCGCGACGCCGGGTTGGCTCAGGTCGACGCCGGCAGGCAATTGCTGCGACGGCGGCGGCGCCGGCACGCCGGGCTGGTCGCCAATGGGCATCGGCGCGGCCGCCGGGCTGGGCGCGGGCTCCAGCACCGGGTCTTCTGGCGTGGGCGCTGGCGCGGGTGAGGGCGGCGCAGGCGCAGGCTCGTTGGCGGTTGGGGGGCCGCCTGCGGTGTCGGATCCACCGCCACCACCACCGCAGGCGGCAAGCGCCACAGCCGCGCCGAACATCAGGCCCAGCGTGAGCGAGGGCCAAAGCCCGGACGGTGACGGCGTTTGAGGGATGGGGCAGGGCGCGGGTGCAGGCATGGGTGAACGGAAACTTCTCATGGCGTTCGCTCTGACGGGGGTCTTGTGGAAGGGACGCGATGCGTCACATGCCCAGGTTCAAAAGGGCTTGCGGCGCGTTGCGGCCTCGATGGGGCCTTGCACCGCAAGAAAAACGCCAGTGGAACCGGTTGGCGAGCCTGGTTTGCCGCGCCGTAACATCCATGCGGAACCTCCTTTGCATGGCGTGCCCAGGAGAACTGCATTCGGCGCAGCGGCCGGCTCGCCGACTTGTAACTTTGCGGGCCGGGGCCAGCCACGTGCGTCCGTCGCCACCGGGGTGACCATCCTTGTCAGCGGTGGCGCGCAGGTGGACTGACTTTGTCGCCAGCCTGCGCGCTTGGGCCAGGCCCTAGTTCAATGGAAAGTGGCAGGCCACCTGGCGGCCGCCGCTGAGGCCTTGCAGGGTGGGGCGCTCGGTGCGGCAGCGCTCGGTGGCTGCCGGGCAGCGCGGGTGGAAGCGGCAGCCGGGTGGCGGGTTCAGCGGGCTGGGTGGGTCGCCCTGCAGCAGGATGCGCGGGCGCCGCGCCGCGCCTGAGACCCGGGGCACCGGCACCGACGAGATCAGCGCTGCCGTGTAGGGGTGGGCCGGCTGGGCGTACAGCGCGTCGGTGGGGCCGATCTCCACCATGCTGCCCAGGTACATCACTGCGGTGCGGGTGGAGACCTGGCGCACCACGCTGAGGTCGTGGGCGATGAAGAGATAGGTCAGGCCCAGGCGTTCCTGCAGGTCGGCCAGCAGGTTGATGACCTGGGCCTGGACGGACACGTCCAGCGCGGAGACGGGTTCGTCTGCCACCACCAGCCGCGGGTTCAGCGCGAGCGCGCGCGCAATGCCGATGCGCTGGCGCTGCCCGCCGGAGAACTCGTGCGGGAAGCGCTGCAGCTGCTCGGACCGCAGGCCCACCAGCTCGGCCAGTTCCTGTACCCGCGCCTGCACCTCGCCCGCGCTGCGGCGGCCCTGCGGCCCGGGGTGCACCCGCAGCGGCTCGGCGATCAGGTCACCCACACGGCGGCGCGGGTTGAGCGAGGTGCTGGGGTCCTGGAACACCATCTGCAGCCGGGGCCGCAGCGGGCGCAGGGCGGCGCTGCCCAGGTGGGTGATGTCCCGGCCCTCGAAGCGCAGCGCGCCCGCCGTGATGTCATGCAGCCGCACCAGGCAGCGCGCCAGCGTGGATTTGCCACAGCCCGATTCGCCGACCAGGCCCAGGGTCTCGCCCGGCCAGACCTGGAACGACACGTCATCCACAGCCTGCACCGTCTGACGCCCGGCGCGGGAGAGCGCCGAGCCTACGCTGAACTGCTTGCGCAGGTGCAGGGCCTCCAGGAGGGGCACTGCGGCTGTGGAGGGGGCGTCGGGCATCAGGCGTCCAGCGAAGAAGTGCAGCGCTCGCGTGCGAGGGCACGTTCGTCGGCCGGGAGCAGGCACGCGGCGGCGTGCGCGCGCGGCGCCACCGGGCCCGGTGCGCCGGCCTGCAGCAGGGGCCGCTGCTGGGTGCAGGCGGCATGGGCGGCGGCGCAGCGGGGCGCAAAAGCACAGCCCGGCGGCAGGGCCGACAAGGCCGGCGGCAGGCCGGCGATGGCCGGCAGGCGGCGCGGGCGCGGGCCGTCGATGGGCGGGATCGAGCCCAGCAGGCCCCAGGTGTAGGGGTGCCAGGGTCTGTCGAACAGGTCGGTGGCGCTGCCTTGCTCCACCACCCGGCCGGCATACATCACCATCACCCGGTCGGCCGTTTCGGCCACCACGCCCATGTCGTGCGTGACCAGCAGCACGGCCGAGCCGAACTGCTCGCGCAGCCGGTGGATCAGGCCCAGGATCTGCGCCTGCACCGTAACGTCCAGCGCGGTGGTGGGCTCGTCGGCGATCAGCACGGCAGGGTTGCAGCTCAAGGCCATGGCGATCACCGCGCGCTGGCGCATGCCGCCGGAAAGCTCGTGCGGGTAGCGCTCGAATTGCTGGGCCGGGCTGGGCATGCCCACCGCGGCCAGCAGCTCGATGGCGCGGGCGCGCGCCGCGGCGTGCGAAAGATCGGTGTGCGCACGCAGCTGCTCGACGATTTGCCAGCCCACGCGCCAGACCGGCGTCAGCGCCGTCATCGGGTCCTGGAACACATAGGCGATCTCGCGGCCCCGCACCGACTGCAGCTCGCCCGCAGGGAGGCCCAGCAGCTCGCGCCCGCGAAAGCGCACCGAGCCTTCGATCTCCACGTTCGGGTTGTCGATCAGTCCCAGCAGGCTCATCAGCGTGACCGACTTGCCCGAGCCGGACTCGCCCACCACGCCCAGGATCTCGCCGGCCGAGAGCTCGAAGGAGACGCCGTCCACCGCTCGCACCCGCCCTTGCGCGGAGCGGAAGCTCACGCGCAGGTCGCGCACGGACAGCAGGGGTTCGGGGCTGGGTTCAGGCATCGCGCACCCGCGGGTCGATGAAGGCATAGGCCACGTCCACCAGTGCATTGGCCGCGACGACGAAGAAGGAGGCGTACATCACCGTGGCCATGATCACCGGCAGGTCCAGCGTCTGCAGCGAGTCGTAGGTCAGCTTGCCGATGCCGGGCAGGCCGAACACCACCTCGGTCAGCAGCGCCCCGCCGCCCACCAGCGCGCCGAAGTCCAGCCCGAACAGCGTGACCACGCTGATCAGCGAGGTCCGCAGCGCATGCGCCAGCAGCACCCGGCGCGGGCTCAGGCCCTTGGCGCGGGCGGTGCGGATGTAGTCCTCCTGCCCGGCCTCGATCAACGCCGCGCGCAGCACCCGGCCGTACAAGCCCATGTAGAGCACCGAGAGGGTCAGGCAGGGAAAGATCAGGCACAGCAGCCAGCCCAGCGGGCTTTGGCTGAAGGGCACATAGCCCAGCGGCGGCACCCAGCTGAACAGCCAGGTGTCATGCCAGCGGCTCTGAGTGAGCAGGTTGACCACCGAGCCCAGCCAGTAGACCGGCATGGAAATGCCGATCAGGCCCAGCACCATCAGCAGCTTGTCGGGCCAGCGGCCGCGGTAGGCCGCAGCGATCAGGCCCATCAGCAGGCTGCCCAAAAGCCAGAGCAGGGCCGCACCGCCCACCAGCGACAAGGTGACCGGCATGGCGGCCGCGATCTCGGGCAGCACTTGCTCACCTCGGTTGACGAAGGAGGTCAGCTCGCCAGTGATGAACAGGCGCTTCATCAGCAAGCCGTACTGCACGGCCATGGGCTGGTCCAGGCCGAAGTCGTGCCGCACGGCGGCCAGCGTCTCGGGCGAGGCATTGCGCCCGGCAATGCGCGCCGAGGGGTCCGCCCCCGGGGTGGCAAAGAAGATCGCGAAGGTCAGGATGCTGATGCCCGCCATCACGAACAGCATCTGGCCCAGGCGCCGCAGGATGGCCAGCGTCATGTCCCGGTCTCCTTGACCCGGAAGGTGGCGCGCGGGTCCAGGGCGTCGCGCAGCGCGTCGCCCAGCAGGTTCAGGGCCACGACGGTCAGCACGATGGCCGCGCCCGGCGCCAGCGCCACCATGGGTCGGGTGTAGAGCAGCGAGAGCCCGTCCTGGATGATGGTGCCCCAGCTGGCGTTGGGCGCCTGCACGCCGATGGACAGGAAGGACAGCGCGGATTCGGTCAGCATGTTGAGCGCCATCATCAGCGGCACGAAGACGATCAGCGTGGTGGCCACATTGGGCAGGATGTCCACCCGCAGGATGCGGTGCGTGGGCACGCCCAGGCCGATGGCGGCGTGAACGAAATCGCTGCGACGCAGCGCCAGCGCCTGCGCCCGCACCGGGCGGGCCACATAAGGCAGGTAGACCAGGCCGATGATCAATGCCGGCAGCCACAGGCTGTCGGCCTCGATGCGCAGCGGCCCCAGGTGCAGCCCGCTGCCGATGGTGACGATGGACAGCGAGATCGCCAGCAGGTAGACCGGGAAGGCCCACAGCACATCCAGCACCCGCGACAGCAGCCAGTCCACGGCACCACCGAAATACCCTGCCACGATGCCCAGCAGCGCGCCCATCAGCAGGCTCAGCAGCGTGGCGCCGCTGGCGATCAGCAGCGACGCACGGCCGCCGTAGAGCAGGCGGGCGGCCACATCGCGGCCCTGGTTGTCCGCCCCCAGCAGATAGGCGCTAGGCTGCCAGGTCGGGCCGATGGGGGTCTGGCCGAGCCCCAGGCCCTCGGTGGAGGCCTCGATAACGTCGCGCAGCTGGCCATCGACCATCACCTGGCCGCTGATGTTGGAGCGAAAGGGATCGGCATGCGCCACGCGCTCGGCATAGAGCGGCGCAGCGGCGCAGGCCAGCAGCACCAGCAGCAGCAAGGCCCCGGCCACCAGCGCGCTGCGGTCGGCCAACAGCCGCGCGAGCGCCACCCGCCACAAGCCCGGCGTCATCCCGCCGGTGGGCACGTCCGCTTGCATTCGCCGCACCGCCTTCAGCGCACCCAGGCCTGGTTCCAGAGGAAGTAGAACTGCCCGCTGAACTGGTAGCCGCCCACGCGCTTGGAGACGAAGTCCAGCTGCTTGGGGTTGAACATCACCGCCACCGGGGCCAGGTCGGTCACCTTGTGGTCGATGGCGGCCCACAGCTTGGCGGCCGCAGCCGGGTCGGTCACGCCCACGCTCATGGCCTTGTTCAAGTCGGCGTCCAGGCCTTTGTCGCACACACCGGAGATGTTGACGGACGCGTCGCTGCCCTCATGGAAGCTGCCGCAGGAGAACAGCACGTTGAGGAAGTTCGAGGGAGCCGGATAGTCCTGGTACCAGTTGCTGTACGAGATCTGCACCTTGTTCTGGGTGTTCTGGATGTAGGTGAACTCCACGCCTTGCGCCAGCACCTTCAGCGAGGCCTGGTAGCCCAGGTCGTTGAGCACGCTGAGCACATAGGTGCCAATCTGCTTGCCGACGGCGGTGTCCTCGGTCAGCAAGGTCACCTTCTGGCCGGCGGTGCCGGAGGCTTTGACCAGGTCCTTGGCGCGCGCCAGGTCGGGTGCGGTCCACTTGCTGCCGGGGTTCTTCGTGTAAGGACAGTAGGCTTCGTAGCCGGCGAACTGCGGGGGCAGCACCTGGCAGCTGGCGGTGGCCAGGTTGTTGCCGCCGTAGATCTTGACCAGCGCGTTGCGGTCGATGGCCAGGTTCACCGCCTGGCGGGCCTGGAGGTTGTTGAAGGGCGCGATGCGGGTGTTCATCGGCAGGTAGAACATGGCCGTCAGCGGCGACACGTGCAGCTGCCTGGCGTACTTGCTGCTCAGCTCGCCCAGGCGGTCGGCCGGCAGCGGGTTGAACATCCAGTCACCCTGGCCGTTGGCAATGGCGGTGACCTGGTCTTCATCGTTGAGGCCGAAGTCGTAGTCCACCTCGTCCACATAGCCGTCGGGCTGGGCCTCGTCGCTCCAGGGCTTGAACTGCGGGTTGCGCACCAGCTTGAGCTGCTTCTTCGGGTCGTAGCTGACGATCTTGTAGGCCCCGGTGCCGGGCAGCGGGTTCACGCCCACGTCCTTGGTGGGTGCATCGGCCGGCACGATGAGGGCGTGCGGCACGGCCAGCTTGTAGAAGATCTCGGCGTCCGGTGCCACCAGGTTGAGCGTGACGGTGCCGGCCTTGGCATCGGCCACCACGCCGCCGGCCAGCGTGCAGCTGGCAGGGGTCTTCAGGCAGGCATCGGCGCCGACGATGCCGTTGTAGAAGCTGCCCGCCGTGGGCCCGGAGACCTTGAAGATGCGGCGAAACGAGGCGGCCACGTCGTTGACCGTCAGCTCGCGCCCATCCGAGAACTTGATGCCTCGGCGCAGCTTGAAGACGTAGCGCTTGCCGCCGTTCTCAGGTGCGGGCAGGGCCTCGGCCAGATCCGGCACGATGGTGAAGGCCTCGGCGTTGGGGGCCTTCTTGAAGGCCACCAGGCCGTCATACACACCCTGGAAAATCTGCGCGAACTGCAGCGTGTAGTTGATGTGCGGATCGATGGTGCCGGCGCCCGCGGTGGACATCAGCCGCAGCTTGCCGCCGCGGTGCGGGTCGTTCGGGGCGGGGCTGCCGGCCCAGGCCATGCCCAGCGGCAGGGCTGCCAGCAGCACCAAGGTGGATGGGATCCGGTGGAAATTCTTGTAGATCGTCATGAACAACGGGGCGCAAGGCGTACAACGGTGCCAGTTGGCGAGTCTGGGTGTGGATTCAGCGGTGCAATCGCTCGCTGTCAGTGACATCAGCAAGTTGCATACCGCTCTGCTTGAGCGCCGGGTCTGGCAGCTGCCTGCCATCATGTCTGACCGAATGTGCTGAAGGGAATCCATTCTTGTCCTTGTTTGATCGCTTCGAAGCCCTTGTCGACCCCTTTCCCGCCGCCGAGCCCCAGCGCCCGCCTGCGGGTTTCTGGCCCTTCCTGTGGGCCGCCACCGAAGGCACGCGCCCCTACATCGCGGGCATGACGCTGTTCACCGCGTTGATCGGTGTGTTCGAGGCCTGGCTGTTCGCGATGCTGGGCCGGCTGGTGGACTGGCTGACCGGCATTCCGCCGTCGCAGTTGTGGGCGCGCGAGGGCGGGCATCTGCTGGCGGTGGCCGCAGTGCTGGCCGGCAGCGGCCTGGCGGTCGCCTTGCAGACCATGTTCAAGCACCAGGCGCTGGCCGGCAATTTCCCGATGCGCCTGCGCTGGAACTTCCACCGCCTGATGCTCGGCCAGAGCATGGCCTTCTACCAGGACGAGTTTGCCGGCCGCATTGCGGCGAAGGTGATGCAGACCGCACTTGCCGCGCGCGACGTGTGGATGACACTGTGCGACATCCTGGTCTTCATCATCATCTACTTCGTCACGCTGATGGCCGTGGTCGGTGGCTTCGACCACTGGATGCTGGTGCCGCTGGGCGTGTGGCTGGGGCTGTACCTGATCGCGATGCGCTTTTTCGTGCCGCGGCTCGCGAAGGTGGGCCAAAGCCAGGCCGACGCGCGCTCGCTGATGACCGGCCGCATCACCGATGCCTACACCAACATCGCCACCGTCAAGCTCTTTGCGCACGACAAGCGCGAGGCCGCGCACGCCCGCGGCGCGATGCAGGAGTTCCTGGTCACGGTGCATGCGCAGATGCGCCTGGTCAGCTGGTTCGAGATCGTCATCCACATGCTCAGCGTGTTGCTGATCCTCGGCGTGGCCGGTGTCGCGCTGTGGCGCTGGACGGACAGCGCGGTTGGCGTCGGCGCGGTCGCCGCGGCCACCGCGATGGCGCTGCGGCTCAATGGCATTTCGCACTGGATCATGTGGGAGATGGCCGCACTGTTCGAACACGTGGGCACGGTGCAGGACGGCATGGCCACGCTGGCGCGCACGCGGCGCGTGGTGGACGCTTCCGACGCCAAGCCGCTGCAGGTGCGTGCCGGCGAAGTGCGCTTCGAGGACGTCAGCTTCCACTACGGCGAGGTGAGTGCCGGCAAGCCGGTGGTGGACAAGCTGAACCTGACGATCCGCCCAGGCGAGAAGATCGGCCTGGTCGGCCGATCCGGCGCGGGCAAGAGCACGGTGCTGAGCCTGCTGCTGCGCTTCCATGACCTGCAGCAGGGCCGCGTGCTGATCGACGGCCAGGACATCGCGCACGTCACGCAGGACAGCCTGCGCGCGCAGGTCGGCATGGTCACGCAGGACACCTCGCTGCTGCACCGCTCGGTGCGCGAGAACATCCTCTACGGCCGGCCCGATGCCGGTGACGACGCGATGCGCGCCGCCGCCGAACGCGCCGAAGCCACGGCCTTCATCGGCACGCTGACCGACCCCAAGGGCCGCCACGGCTTCGACGCGCAAGTGGGCGAGCGCGGCGTGAAACTCTCCGGCGGCCAGCGCCAGCGCATCGCCATTGCCCGCGTGATGCTGAAGGACGCGCCGGTGCTGCTGCTCGACGAAGCCACCAGCGCGCTGGACAGCGAGGTCGAAGTCGCGATCCAGCAAAGCCTCTACAAGCTGATGGAAGGCAAGACGGTCGTCGCCATCGCCCACCGCCTGTCCACCATCGCCGCGATGGACCGGCTGATCGTGATGGACGCCGGCCGCATCGTCGAAGAAGGCAGTCACCAGGCGCTGCTGCTCAAGGGCGGGCTGTATGCGCGGCTGTGGGCGCACCAGAGTGGCGGGTTCCTGGGGGAGACGGATGAGGATGCGGTGATGGCGGTTTGAGCCGCCGTGCCTCTCCCAAGCCCTGCTGTCCCCCCATCGTGGCGGATCGCTCTTAGGGGCATCACCTGCTTTGATGTTGTCCGCTTCGCATGCTGCTGGTAGGTTCGGAAGGCTGTGCGGCGCGCGCCGTCGGCCAACGAATTGCAGGAAAACGCATGGGATCGCAGTGGCAAGGACGATGGGCGCGGGCCGTTGGCGCGCGCGGCCTGGTGTTGTGGGCAGGTTTGGCGTTATCAGCAGGCGCGGCCATGGCGCAGCAGCACGCGGTGCCGCGGCTGTCGGCCGCCTCGCCGTTCGCGGCGCCCGGCGGCACGCTGGTGCTGCTGGTCACAGGCTCACCCGGTGCGCTGGTGCGCATCGTGACCTCGCCACAGGCGGCCGAGCAGAACCTCGGCGCGGCCGGGATCCAGTTCTACAAGGTCGGCACGCAGACGACCGTGGCCAACGGCAGCATCCCTGCCAGCGGCAGCTTCAGCGCCACGCTGAGCATCCCGGCCAATGCCGCGCTGGGCGGCATCGTCTATGCGCAGGCGCTGTCGCAGCTGGGTGGGCAAAGCCTGCTGAGCAATGGCTTGGCCTACCGCGTGCAGGCCGCGCCGCCCAGTGGCGCGCGCAAAACCTCCGCCATCGCCGTCACACCTGACGGCACGCGTGCCTACGTGGCAGACAAGCTCAGCGGTGTCATCACCGTGCTGAACGCGGTCAACGACACCAAGCTCGCAGACCTGCCGATCACCGCCGCCGTGGGCACCACGCCGCACCGGCCCATCCGCATTGCGGTGGACCCGGAAGGACGGCACGCGTTCATCGCCAACACCACCGCGTCCACGCTGTCGGTCATCCACACGGCCACCGGGTCGGTCGCCGCGCAGATCCCGGTGCCGCGCGGCAGCCGTGGCATCGGCTTCGACTTCCGCAACGGCGTGCGGCGCATCTACGTGGCCAACGAAACGCAGGGCGCGGTGCTGGTGTTCAAGGAAGCGCCGCTGGGCGTGTTCACGGCGCAGCCGGCCATCCCGCTGCGCAGTGCCGCGCCGGGCCCGCTGCTGGTGCTGCCGGACGGCAAGCTGGCCGTCGGCGCACGCACCGACAACGTGGTCGAGATCCTCGACCCGGCCGCGCCCGCCGGCGCCACCACGGTCGCCGTCACCGCCATTTCCGGTGCGCCGCACGAGCTGGCCTGGAGCGGCAGCGACATCCTGATTCCCACCTTCGTCGTCTTCAGCCAGGCCCGTGTGCCCGGCTTCAACCGCGTGCTGCGCATGGACCCGGCCACCTACCAGGTCACCGGCTACCTGCTGGACAACATCGGCACCGACTACCGCAGCATCGCCGTGCGGCCCACCACCTTGCCCGGCCAGCCGCTCATCGCCGTGAACGGCAGCGGCACCGGCACCACGCTGATCGTCGACGGCAATACCGGCACCACGCTTGCCAACCTGGTGCTCAGCACCAGCTACCCCGACGCCACGCCGCAGGACCTGGGCATCGTCAACAACCCTGGCACCCGGCTGCCGTCCAAGCTCTACGTGGTGGACCTGTTCCGCGAAACCGTGCGGCCCATCCTGCTCACCGGCAGTCCGCTCTACAAGCTGCGGCCCGAGATTCCGCTCGCCTGGTCCGGCCAGGTGCGGGTGCCCGGCACTGGCGTGCTGTCGGCGGCAGACGAAGGCGAATGGATGTTCCGCAACGTGGTCGCCCTGGGCGGCACCGCCACTGCGCCTAACTCCGTCACCTGCAACAGCTGCCACATGGACGGCGCGTCCGACAACTCCAGCCTGCACGTGGTCGAGGCGCCGGGCTTGCAGTCGCTGCAGGCCGGGCGCAAGCCGTCCGGCCACGGCACGATGGCGAAGGCCGTGAACCCCTCGGCGGATGTGCCCGTCGGCGTGCCCATCCAGGTGCCGGCGCCCTGGGGCGCGGTCGAAACCGCGCCCTTCTTCTGGGACGGCTCGGTACCCACCATCCAGCGCCTCGTCGCTGGCGCCCAGGCCTTGCACAACCACACCGGCCAGCCGCCGCCTTCAGGCGCCACCACGGCCCTGCTGAACTTCCTCACCGGCCACCTGCCACCCGCCAGCATCTACCTGAACCAGGACGGCAGCATGACCGCCGACCAGCAAGCCGGCAAAACCCTCTTCGAAGGCAGCGCCCGCTGCACCCAATGCCACGCCGGCAGCACCTTCATCCCACCAGCAGGCAGCCCGCTCACCATCACCGACGGCATTGGCACCACCCTCGTCCCCGCCAACGTCCCCAGCCTGCGCGGCGCCTGGGCCACGGCGCCGTATTTGAGCCAGGGGCAGGCCAAGACGCTGATGGATGTGCTGACGATGAATCCGAACGACGCGCACGGGCAGGCGGCGGCGCCGTTGACGGATGCGGAGCGCAAGCAACTCGTCGCGTATTTGAAGACCTTGTAGGAACAGGCTCCCATGAACACCTGGTTCGTTGTGGTGCTGCTGGGCATGCTGGTCGGCTATGCGGCATGGGTCACGCGCATCGTGCTTGGCAATCCAGCGCTTGAGCGACGGCAGAAACTGGCCCAGTGCCTGTTGGCGTGGCTGTTGCCGCCACTGGGTACTTTGGTGGTTCATCTGATCAACTGGGCCCAGGTGCAAGAGGCCGGCCGCGTTGGCGTCTCCGGCGTCGAACCGCAGATGGATCAAGGCGTTTCCCCTCCAGCCTTCGACTGAGCCATCAAACACATGAAGTCCTTGCCCGCAGAGCCCACTGCCGCTGTGGATGCCTTCATGGTGACGCTTGTTCACTCGCACAAAGCGGAAATCGAAGCCTTGCGGGCGCTGATGCTGGGGCTGGACCCGTCGGTGCAGGAAGGCGTCAAGTGGAATGCTCCTAGCTTTCGCACCACCGAATACTTCGCCACCACGAACCTGCGGGCGAAGGCCGGCATCGGCGTGATCCTTCACCTGGGTGCGAAGCTGCGTGATCTGCCGCCCGGTGGCGTGCAGATCGCCGATCCGGCGGGCTTGTTGAAATGGCTCGGCAAGGATCGCGCGATGGTCGAGTTTGCGGATGCGCAAGCCTTCGACGAGGCGAAGCCGGCGTTTCAGGCGATCTTGCAGCAGTGGCTGAAGTTCGTCTGACCGGCGTTGCTGCTGCCAAGCCTGCGTCCCGGGATTGCCGATGAGCCTGCGGCTGCCAGTCAGGTCGCGCTGCGCCGTACCACCGGTTTGATCTTGAGGCGCTGGGCATTGCGCGCCAGGACTTCATCGAGCGTCGCGATGTGCTTCGCGCCTGCAGCTTCGGCGCAGGCCAGGTGGAGTGCGTCGCCGGCGCGCAGCGCGCTCGTGGCATCCAGTACCAGTTCCGCAGCGCGATGGAAGTGCACCGGCTCGACTGGTAACAACTGAAGGTCAGCCGCCACCATCCGCTCGAAACGAGCCCAGGCATCCTTGGCCTGTTGCGCGTTGATGGCGCCAGTGCGCTGCTTGATGCCGAGGGCGCTGGCGAATTCCGGAATGCACCAGGCAGCCGCCACAAGTTCAGCTTTCTCGCCGGAATACCAGGCAGCGGCAGCGGCGCCGTGCGGCTCGTTCAGGAACAGCGGCACGAGCACGCTGGTGTCGACGTAGACCACCTCAGTACCGGGCGCCGCTGCGCACTTCCTCCATCACGGATTCGCTCGCCTGCATTTCGTTGCGCGCTTCGGCGAGCTCGCGGGCGAACGCCTTGCGGTCCCATTGCGCAGGCCGAATGGACAGGGTGCCATCCACGGTGAACTGCGCCTCGACAGTCGCACCTTCGCGCAGGCCGAGCCGGCGCACGACCTCAGACGGAATTCGCAGGGCCAGGCTGTTGCCCCACTTCGCGACTTGCAGGTCCATGATGTATATCCTTCTGTGTGTCTACATGCTACGCAGTGGACTCGGGCTGTCAAGCGGCGCCGTGATTTGGCATTGGCGCCTGCGCTTGTCGCTGCAGCGGCTGCCGATGCAAAATAGATGGCATTCAGCGCATGTAAGTCATTGACATAAAACGATTTATCCTTCAAATTATCCGATTCGCAAATTGAAGGATAAAAGTGTACGTTGACCTGCCGAATGCGGCTGCCAAGCAATACCTGGATGCCGTGGCCGCCTATGAAGGCTGGCGCCAGGTGTCGCTTCAGCTTGCAGACTACCGCGGCGGCATGCACTGGAAGACCGTGAACGGCCGGGAGTACCTCTACAAGACGACCGACCGCCGGGGCAATGCCAAATCCATGGGGCCTCGCGACGAGGCCAACGAGCACATCCTGGCCGAGTTCAGCCGCCGCAAGTCCGAGCTTCAGGCGCGCGAAGCGGGGCTGCGCCAGACGCTGGAGATGCAGGTCCGCGTGAATGCTGCGCTGCGTGTGGGCAGCGTGCCCAATGAAGTGATGCAGGTCTGCGTGGCCTTGGAGCAGGCCGGCCTGCTTGGCAAGGCGATCATGGTGATCGGCACCAACGCGATGCACGCCTACAGCTTCCTGGGCGCCGTGCGTTTTGACCCCGAATTCATGGCCACCACGGATGTCGACCTGCTGTGGAACCACAAAGCCAAGCTCAGCCTGGCGGCAACCGGCGAGCTCTCGGAAGCAGGCCTCCTGGGTATCCTCAAGCGAGCGGACAAGAGCTATGAAATTGATCAGATGCAGCGATTCAGGGCGCGTGCAACTTCCGGGTTCATGGTCGACCTGATCCGCCAGACACCGGTGCCGCCGTGGGCGCAAGAGGCCGACCGGTTTTTCGAGGGGGATCTGGTGGCCACGGACATCCCGAACATGAAGTGGCTGCTGAGCGCACCGCGCATCGAGCAGCCGGTGGTCGCTGTCAACGGGCGCGTCTTCAACCTGGTCGTGCCAGACCCACGGGCTTTTGCCGCCTACAAGGTCTGGCTGTCGAAGGTGCCTGACCGTGAGCCCGCGAAGCGACCGCGAGACATCGCGCAAGCGCGTGCGGTGGTCAAGCTCATCAGCGAGCGGCTTCCGCACCTGGGAAACTGGGGTGCGTTCAGTGGTGTTCCGAAGGAAGTGATGGACGGCGCCTGGGCCCAAGGGCTGCCCAAACCGTGATCGCTCACGCGTAGCTGCGTGCGTCCTCGATCACCTTCCCATCATTCGCCAAACTGCCCACTGGCAGCAACTGCACCTCGCAGCGCAGCCGGGTGACTTCGCGCACCGTGTCGGCCACGCGCTGCGCGAGGCCTTCGGTGGCGGGCTCGGCGCATTCGGCTTGCAGCGTCATCAGGTCTTGCGCCATTTCGCCGCTGACGACCAGGCGCAGGCGGCCCAGTGACGGATGGCGGCGGCCGACTTCTGCGACCTGGCTGGGGTGCACGAACATGCCGCGGACTTTGGCGGTCTGGTCGGCGCGGCCCAGCCAGCCGCGGATTCGGGTGTTGCTGCGGCCGGTGGGGCAGCGGCCGGGCAGCACGGCGGAGAGGTCGCCGGTGCCGAAGCGGATCAGCGGGTAGTCCGGGTTCAGCGTGGTGACGACGACCTCGCCGACCTCGCCTTCGGGCACCGGGTCGCCGGTGCCGGGCCGCACGATCTCGACGATCACCGCTTCGTCCAGCACCAGGCCTTCGCGGGCGGGAGTTTCGAAGGCGATCAGGCCCAGGTCGGCGGTGGCGTAGCACTGGTAGGCGGCCACGCCGCGCTCGGCCAGCCAGTCGCGCAGCGAGGGCGGGCAGGCTTCGCCGGAGACCAGGGCCTTGCGCAGCGAGGCGAGCGACACGCCGGTCTCGGCCGCCTTGTCCAGCAGGATCTTCAGGAAGCTGGGCGTGCCGATGTAGCCCTGCGGCTGCAACTCGGCCGCGGCCTGCAGCTGCAGCTCGGTGTTGCCCACGCCACCGGCAAAGGTGGCGCAGCCGATGGCGTGTGCGCCGGTTTCCATCATCGAACCGGCAGGCGTGAGGTGGTAGCTGAAGCTGCAGTGCGCCAGGTCGCCTGCGCGAAAGCCGGCGGCCCAGATCGCGCGGGCCATGCGCCAGTAGTCCGGCGCGGTGCCTTCAGGTTCGTAGATCGGGCCGGGTGACTGGAACACGCGCCGCGCGCCGTGCGCCACCGGCTGCCCCGTCCAGCCCACCGCCGAGAAGCCGCCAAACGGCTCGCCACCGGCCGCGCGGCTGGCCTGCTGGCGCGCCAGCAGCTCGTGCTTGCGCGTGACTGGCAGCGTGGCCAGCACGGCGCGTGAACACACCGCGGCGGCGTCCACGCCTTTCAGCGTTTCGCCCATTGCCCGGCTGCGCCGCTGTGCACTTTCCACCGCACCCGGCAGCGCTGCCATCAGCCTGGCTTCGCGCTGCGCGGGGTCGCGGGCTTCGAGCAGGTCGTAGAAAGAAGTCAGGCTCACCGCGTCACTCCTCGCCGTCCCAGCCGGCCACCTGGCGCTTCAGCGAGGCCAGCCAGTCGCGCACCGCGGCCGCGTTGGCCAGTGTGCGGCTTTGCCATTCCGGGCTGTGCGACGGGCGCTTCACCCATCGCACCTGCAAACCGCCTTCGGCCAGGCTCAGCTCGGCCACCGGCTTGCCCTTGAACTGGTAGCGCAGCGGCGCGCTGCCGGCCTGCTCCTGCAGCTTCAGGTCGCGCAGGCTGCGGCGCAGCGTCTGCAGCGCTTCGTCGGGCTTGACGGCGGGCAGGGCCCAGCCGGACAGATCGTCGTCACTCATCACGGCTCCTCATGCCAGCCACCTTTTACGGCGCTTGTAGGACTTGGCATCACGGAAGTTCTTGCGCTCGCCACCTTCCTCGCGGCCCATGCCCAGGTAGAACTCCTGCACATCCTCGTTCTCGCGCAGCTCGGCCGCGGCGCCGTCCATCACCACGCGGCCGTTTTCCAGGATGTAGCCGTGGTCCGCGTAGCGCAGCGCGATGTGGGTGTTCTGCTCGGCGAGCAGGAAGGTCACGCGCTCCTTGCGGTTCAGGTCCTGCACGATCTGGAAGACCTCCTCGACGATCTGCGGCGCCAGGCCCATCGAAGGTTCGTCCAGCAGCACCATCCTCGGATTGGCCATCAGCGCGCGGCCGATGGCGCACATCTGCTGCTCGCCGCCCGAGGTGTAGGCGGCCTGGCTGCCGCGGCGCGTCTTCAGGCGCGGGAAGTAGGTGTAGACCTTCTCCAGCGTCTCGGCGACTGCCGCCTTGCCGTCCTTGCGTGCATAGGCGCCGGTGAGCAGGTTGTCCTCGATCGTGAGGTGCGCAAAGCAGTGCCGGCCTTCCATGACCTGCACCACGCCACGTTGCACCAGCTGGGCCGGGCTGAGCTTTTCGATGCGCTCGCCGCGCAGCTCGATGCGGCCCTTGGTGACCTCGCCGCGCTCGCCGGCGAGCAGGTTGGAGACGGCGCGCAGCGTGGTCGTCTTGCCGGCGCCGTTGCCGCCCAGCAAGGCCACCACCGATCCTTCAGGCACCTGAAGTGACACGCCCTTCAGCACCAGGATCACGTGGTGGTAGATGACCTCGATGCCGTTGACGTCCAGCAGCGCGGAGGTGATCGGAATCGCGGCCGTGGCGGGTATTGCGGCAGGTTGAGATTGCGTGGCAATGGTCATGACGGAATGGTGGCTGTCCAGGCGCGTGACACAGAACCCCGTTCGGGCCGAGTCTGTATTTCCGATCGTCCTGAGCCTGTCGAAGGGAGCCGGCGTGGTGCTGGGGCCTGCACTTCGACAGGCTCAGTGCGAACGGGTGAGGGCGGGGCTCGAACCTGGCACTTCGACAAGCTCAGTGCGAACGGGGGAAGATCAGCCGCAGCTGCGTGGCTTGAGGTTCTTGTCCTTGGCGTACTTGGCCGCGGCCTCCTTCACCATTGGGTCGATGTGCGTCTTGTCGGACTGGTACCAGTCGGAGGCCAGGTTCCACTTCGCGCCGTCCCACTGGACGATGCGGGCCCAGTCGGTGCCCATGTGGTTGCTGCAGCTGGTCTGCACCGGCCGCATCACTTCACCAAAGCCCAGGGCCTTCAGCTTGTCGGCCGTGAGGTTCAGGTTCTCGAAGCCCCAGCGCACCTGCTCCGGCGTCATGACCTTGCCCTTGCCGTATTTCTCCTGCGCCGCGCGGATCGCCTCGACCTGCAGCATCGCGATCATCATGCCGCGGGTGTGGGCCAGCGCGCCGATCTCGGTCGCCGCACCGGTACCCTGGCCCTTGTCGTAGACGAACTTCTTCAGGTCCTCGTGCACGCGGTCGCGGGCCGAGCTGTTGTGCAGCGTGATGGCGTTGTAGCCCTTGGCGCCGGCGCCGATGTCCTTCACGTCATGGTCCGAGCCGGCCCACCAGATCGCGTACATCTTCTCGCGTGGAAAGCCGCTGGCCTGGGCCTCGCGGATGCCGGCAGGGGTCATCACGCCGGCGGACCAGAACAGCACATAGTCCGGCCGGGCCTGGCGGATCTGCAGCCAGACGGATTTCTGCTCCACGCCGGGCGGCGTGACCGGGTACAGCTGCACCTCGAAGCCTTCGGCGGCCGAGCGCCGCTGCAGCAGCGCGATGGGCTCCTTGCCATACGGGCTGTCGTGGTACACCAGCGCGATCTTCTTGCCCTTGAGGCTGCCGCCTTCCTTCTTGGCAATGTCCTGCAGCATCACATCGGCCGCAGTCCAGTAGGTGCCCAGCAGCGGGAAGTTCCACTCGAAGACGCTGCCGTCTGCCGAGGCCGAGAGGCCGTAGCCGGGCGTCTCGACCACGACCTTGTCGACGAAGGCCTTGTCCGTCACCGCGAAGGTGATGCCGGTGGACTGCGTGTCAAAGCCGCTGGCACCACCGCCCTTGGTCTTCAGGCGCTCGTAGCACTCCACGCCCTTGGCCGCGTCATAGGCCGTCTCGCATTCCTCGAAGGCCAGCTTCACGCCGTTGACGCCGCCGTCGCGCGCATTCACCAGCTTCAGGTAGTCCTGCTTGCCGTCGCCCCAGGGAATGCCCAGCGGCGCGAACTGGCCGGTGCGGTAGACCAGCAGCGGGATGAACTGTTCGTTGGCAGCCTGGGCCTGCACGGCCAGCGGAACGGTGGCCGAAGCCAGCGTGGCCGCGGCCAACAGCGTGGTGCGAACCAGGGAAGTGAAGCGCATGTGTTTGTCTCCGTGTGTGGGCACTCTTTGGTGCGGGTGAAATCAATGCGGGAAGGGCCAGAGCCTGAGTTTTTGGCGACCGGTGGACCACAGCTTGGCCAGACCGTGTGGCTCGACGATCAGGAAAAACACGATCAGCGCGCCGAAGATCATGTGCTCCAGCTGCGAGGCCGTGCCGGTGGAGATCGGCAGGCCCAGCCAGTGCGGCAGGTGGTTCAGCAGCAGCGGCAACAGCACGATGAAGGCCGCGCCGAGGAAGCTGCCGGCGATCGAGCCCAGCCCGCCGATGATGATCATGAACAGCAGCTGGAAGGACTTGTCGATGCCAAACGCGGCCGGCTCCCAGGCGCCCAGGTGCACGAAGGCCCACAGCGCACCGGCCACGCCAACGATGAAGCTGCTGACCGCAAACGCGCTGAGCTTGGCGTAGACCGGGCGGATGCCGATCACGGCCGCCGCCACGTCCATGTCGCGCATGGCCATCCATTCGCGGCCGATGGCGCCGCGCACCAGGTTCTTGGCCGCCAGCGCCAGCACGGCGGCCAGCGTCAGGCACAAGAGGTACTTCTGCACCGGGCTGCTGACGTCGAAGCCGAAGACCCGCAGCGGGCCGACGCTGACCGAGCCCGACGGTGAGTCGTTCGTGACCCACTTGACCCGGTTGGTGAACCAGTCGATGAAGAACTGCGCCGCCAGCGTGGCCACCGCCAGGTACAGCCCGCGGATGCGCAAGCTGGGCAGGCCAAACAGCACGCCGCAGACGGTGGCCGCCAGCCCGCCGCCGATCAGCGACAGGATCAGCGGCATGCCTTCGAAACGCACCTGCAGATTGAACGCCGCATACGCGCCCACCGCCATGAAGGCGCCGGTGCCCAGCGAGATCTGGCCGCAGTAGCCGACCAGCACGTTCAGCCCGATGGCGGCCAGCGACAGGATCAGGAACGGGATCAGCACCGCACGAAAGGTGTAGTCGCTGGCCAGCCAGGGCACGGCGACAAAGGCCAGCGCCACCAGCGCCCCCATCGCCCAGCGGTCCTGCGCGATGGGGAACAGCGCCAGGTCCGCCGCGTACGAAGTCTTGAACTGGCCGTTTTCACGATAGAGCATGTGATGGCCTCCTCAGACGCGGTCAATGATCTTGTCGCCGAACAAGCCTTGTGGCCTGACGAGGAGAAAACCCAAGGCCAGCACATACGCAAACCAGTTCTCAATCCCTCCGCCCACCGTCGGCCCGAGGTAGATCTCCGACAGCTTCTCGCCGACGCCGATGATCAGCCCGCCGACGATGGCCCCGGGCACCGAAGTGAGGCCGCCGAGGATCACGACCGGGAAGGCCTTCAGCGCGACCATGGAGATGGAGAACTGCACGCCCAGCTTGCTGCCCCAGATGATGCCGGCCACCAGCGCCACCACGCCACCCACGGCCCAGACGATGACCCAGATGCGCGCCAGTGGAATGCCGATGGACTGCGCGGCCTGGTGATCGTCGGCCACCGCACGCAGCGCGCGGCCGGTGCGGGTCTTCTGGAAAAACAGCGTGAGGGTGGCCACCAGCAGCGCGGCGATCAGCGCCGAATACAGGTCCTCCTTGTTCAGCAGCAGGCCGCCGGGGAAGGTGTTCTCGAGCACGAACATGGGATCCTTGGGCAGGCCCACGTCGATCTTGTAGGTGGCGCTGCCAAACAGCAGCTGGCCGGCACCGTCCAGGAAATAGCTGATGCCCAGCGTGGCCATCAACAGCGTGATGGCCGGCTGGTTCACCAGCCCGCGCAGCGCCAGCCGTTCCACCAGCCAGGCAACCACGATCATGCAGGCGACGCTGGCAATGAGCGCGAGCACATTGGCCAGGATCAGGCTCTCGAAGCCGAACCACTGCGGGAACCATTCGGAGAAGCGCGCCATGGCGAGTGCGGCGAACAGCACCATCGCGCCCTGCGCGAAGTTGAAGACACCCGAGGCCTTGAAGATCAGCACGAAGCCGAGCGCGACCAGCGCGTACAGCATGCCGGCCATCAGCCCGCCAAACACCGTTTCGATGAGGAACCCCATTGCTTGATTCCTTTCAGGCTGCGGCGCGTTGATCGGCCAACGGCGGAGTGACAGAGGTTGCGGCCCGCGGCGCTGCGGCGGGTGGCGATGCGTCTGTGCCCAGGTAGGCACGGATGACTTCGGGGTTGGCGCGCACCTCGGCTGGCGTGCCGTCGCCGATCTTCTTGCCGTAGTCCAGCACCACCACGCGGTCGCAGAGGTCCATCACCACGCCGATGTCGTGCTCGATCAGCACGATGGTGGTGCCGAACTCGTCGTTCACGTCGAGGATGAAGCGGCACATGTCCTGTTTCTCCTCGACGTTCATGCCGGCCATCGGCTCGTCCAGCAGCAGCACGCTGGGCTCCATCGCCAGCGCGCGGCCCAGGTCCACGCGCTTTTGCAGGCCGTAAGGCAGTTGGCCGACGGGCGTCTTGCGGAAGGCCTGGATCTCCAGGAAATCGATGATGCGTTCGACCGCTTCGCGTTGCGCGATCTCTTCCTTCAGCGCCGGCCCCCAGCGCAGCGCCTGCAGCAGCAGCGGGCTTTTCATGCGCAGGTTGCGGCCGGTCATCAGGTTGTCCAGCACGCTCATGCCCTTGAACAAGGCCAGGTTCTGGAAGGTGCGGGCCACGCCCATTTCCGCCACCTGGCGCGAGTTCATGTGGCTGAAGGTCTGGCCGCGGAAAGTGATCTGGCCTTCCTGCGGCGTGTAGACGCCGTTGATGCAGTTCAGCATCGAACTCTTGCCGGCACCGTTCGGGCCGATGATGGCGCGGATCTCGTGCTCGCGCACATTGAAGCTGATGTCGCTCAGCGCCTTGACGCCGCCAAAGCGCAGGCTGATGTGCTGGACGTCGAGGATGACCTCGCCGGGGGCGGTTGAAGTGTTGATGCTCATGTCATGCCGCCTTCCGTGGAGCGGCGGGGTAGGTCTGGGTGTCGGCGATCTGCAGCGTGGCGGCCACGCTGCCGCTGCGGCCGTCCTCGAAGGTCACCGCCGTCTCGATGTACTGTGCTTTCAGGCCGCCGTAGAGCGCGTGAACCAGCAGTGCGTACTTGTCGGCGATGAAGCTCCGTTTGACCTTGCGGGTACGGGTCATCTCGCCGTCGTCTGCGTCCAGTTCCTTGTGCAGGATCAGGAAGCGGTGGATCTGCGAGCCGGCCAGCAACTCGTCTCGTGCCAGGTCGGCATTGACCTGCTGCACGCAGTCCTGGATCAATGCGTAGACCTCGGGCTTTTGCGCCAGGTCGGTGTAGCCGGCATAGGCCAGGTTGCGCCGCTCGGCCCAGTTGCCCACGGCCTCGAAGTCGATGTTGATGAAGGCGCAGACGCGGTCGCGGCCATCACCGAAGGCGACAGCCTCCTTGATCTGCGGGAAGAACTTCAGCTTGTTCTCGACGTACTTGGGCGCGAACATCGCGCCGCCGAACGCGCCGCCCGCGAGGCGGCCCACGTCCTTCGCGCGGTCGATGATCTTCAAATGGCCGCTGGCATCGAGGAAGCCGGCGTCGCCGCTGCGGTACCAGCCGTCGGCCGTCATGACCTCGGCGGTGGCGGCAGGGTTCTTGTAGTAGCCGCGCAAGAGGCCGGGCGACTTGATCAGCACTTCGCCTTGTTCCGAAACCTTCAGCTCCACGCCGGCAATGGGCACGCCCACCGTGTCCGACCGCGCTTCATGGTCCGGCTGCAGGCAGACGAAAACGGCGGTTTCGGTCGAGCCGTAGAGCTGCTTCAGGTTGATGCCGATGGCGCGGTAGAACGCGAACAGGTCCGGCCCGATGGCCTCGCCCGCGGTGTAGGCCACACGCACGCGCGACAGGCCCAGCGTGTTGCGCAGCGGGCCGTAGACCAGCGCATTGCCCAGCGCGTAGCGCAGGCGGTCCAGTGTGCCCACCGGCTGGCCGTCCATCAGCGCGGTGCCCACTCGGCGGGCCAGCGCCATGAAGTGCTGGTACAGGCCGCGCTTCATCGCGCCGGCATCTTCCATGCGGATGGTGACGGTGGTCAGCATCGCCTCGAAGATGCGTGGCGGCGCGAAGTAGTAGGTCGGGCCGATCTCCTTCAGGTCGATGCCGACGGTCGCGGCCGACTCCGGGCAGTTCACCACGTAGCCGCAGGCCAGCCACTGCGCATAGCTGAAGATGTTCTGGCCGATCCAGGCCGGCGGCAGGTAGGCCAGCACTTCCTCGCGCTCGGTCAGGTGGTCGAAGGCCTGGCCTGCGGCTGCGCGGTCCAGCAGCGTGCGGTGGCTGTGCACCACGCCCTTGGGCTGGCCGGTGGTGCCGGAGGTGAAGAACATCGCGGCCACGTCGTCGGGCTGGCCCAGCGCGATCTGCGTGTCCACGAAGGCCGGCTGGGCCGTGTGGAAGGCCTCGCCTTCGGCCAGCAACTGGTCAAGAGACGCGAGGCCCGGCGCGTCGTAGCGGCGCAGGCCACGCGGGTCGTCGAACCAGATGCGCGCCAGCTGCGGGCACTGCGCGCGGACCTCCAGCAGCTTGTCGACCTGCTCCTGGTCTTCCACCACCGCAAACGCGATCTCGGCATTCACCAGCGGGAACACGAACTCGGCCGCCGCCGCGTCCTGGTACAGCGGCACCGGCACTGCACCCAGCGCCTGCACGGCCAGCATCGTGGCGTAAAGCCGCGGCCGGTTGTCGCCGATGACGGCCAGGTGCTGGCCGCGCTGCAGGCCGGCTGCGGCGAGGCCCGCGGCCAGCAGGCGCACACGCTCGGCCAGTGCGCCCCACGAGGTGGTTTGCCAGATGCCGTATTCCTTTTCGCGCAGCGCCGGGGCCTGCGGCCGACTGGCGGCGTGCTGCAGCAGCAGGCGCACAAACGTCGTGTCCAAGAGCGCGTCTCCGGTGGGTGAATGCGCTGCATGCTAGGGCGGGCTTTGACGCCGTGTTGTCGGTCCAACGACAATCTACGGGTCTGTCCGGGGCGGACTTTCCCGTGGCTTGATGGCAAGGTTCGGGCACATGAACGCCGCCTTGACGCTCCCGTCTTCCCTCTACCAGCGCTCGCGCCCCGCGCACGATGCCGAGCTCGCCACCATTGCCTGGCTGGCACTGCTGAGCGATGAGGACCAGGCGCTGGTCAGGCCCGAGATCCGCCTGGTGACCGCCGAGCCGGGCGATCTGATCTGCCGCCTCGGCAAGGCCCCGACCTATTGGTTCGGGCTGGTCGAGGGGCTGCTGAAGATGAGCAACGACGCCAGCCACGGCACGATGGTGACCTTCGCCGGTCTGCCGCCAGGCGCGTGGTTCGGCGAGGGCACGCTGCTCAAGCGCGAGCCCTACCGCTACAACGTGGAGGCCCTGCGCCAGAGCGCGGTGGCCGGCCTGCCGATCGAGGCCTTCCACGACTTGCTGGGCCGCAGCATCGCCTTCAACCGCTTTGTGCTGAACCAGCTCAACGAGCGCCTGGGCCAGTTCATCCTGGCCCGTGAGACGGACCGCCTGAACGACCCCGACTCGCGCGTGGCGCGCAACCTCGCCGCGCTGTTCCACCCGGTGCTGTACCCGGGTGTGGGCCAGTTGCTGCGCATCACGCAGCAGGAGCTGGCCTACCTGGTGGGCCTGTCGCGCCAGCGGGTCAACGAGGCGCTGCGTTCGCTGCAGGCCGCGCAGCTGATCCAGATCGAATACGGCGGCCTGAGGGTGCTGAACCTGGAGGGGCTGCGGCGCTATCCGGCGCGGCCGGCCGCGGATTGACTCGGGGGTTACCAGTCGCTGCCCGGCATGATGCGTTTCATGAACTCGTCGAACAGTGGCACGGTGAAGGCGGTGTCGCCATGTGCCGGGCTCCAGATCATGCCCTTGGCGATCAGGGAACTGCGTACCGGGCCCAAAGCGCTGACCTCTCGTTTCAAGCAGTCAGCAATGGCACCCGAGCGATGTGGTCCTGATCCCAACTCCGCCATGGCGCGCAGATAGCGCTTTTCAGCGGGAGTCAGTCGATCAAAGCGGACACGGAAGAAGGACTCGTCCAGCGCGGCGACCGCGGGTGCGCTCGCCCCTTCGACCTCGGCCAACTCGATTGGAGATGCGTCGGCCGCCTGCCAGTCGCGCTGTCTCCACTCTTGCAGAAAATAGATTGAAATTAGGTAAATTATGAAAACCTCATAATTTCGCTAATCTTTCTATATCCGCCATGCGGCGCGCTTGTCGCGTCGCCGTTCAGCCGTTCAGCCAGGCCTGCGCCAGCGTGATCTGATCGGGCTTGAAGTATTCGATCTGGAAGGGCACCAGGCCGCTGAGCAGGAACAGCAGCGCGCTGTCGCGCCAGCGCAGGTCGCCCACCAGCGCGAGGCGGATCATGTGTTGCTGGATGCATCGGCGACCAGTGGCGCCTGAGCTGTCCGCTCAGCGGCTTGCGTGGCGGTAGTCAGACGGCGACAGGCCGGTGTGGTCGCGGAACACGCGGCTGAAATAGGCGCCGTTGCTGAAGCCCCAGGAGAAGGCGATTTCGGTGATGGTGCGCTGGTCGAGCGCGGGCTGGCGCAGCTCGCGCATGCAGGCCTGCAGGCGACGGCGCAGGATGTGGTGGGCCAGCGTGTCCGCTTCGTCGGCAAAGGCGTTGTGCAGGTGCCGCTTGCTGCAGTTGAGCGCCTGGGCGATCTGCTCGATGCTGAGCGCCGGGTCGCGCAGGTGCTGTTCGACATGGGCACGGATGCGGTCCTTCAGTGCCTGCTGCTGGCTGGTGGCCGTGTGCTGGCCGGCGAGTTCCTGCAGCGACAGGCGCACCAGCTCCAGCAGCATCTCGCCAGCACCGCAGGCCGCTTCGGCCGACATGGTGGGCAGTTCCTGGAAGGTGTTGCGCATGGCTTCCAGGGCGACGCGCGAGATGCCGTGGCTGCCGCCCACCTGCCGGCCCATCAGCGGCGACAGGTGCAGGCCGCGCTCTTGCAGGCGCTGCTTGGGCAGCATGACGATCAGGTGCAGGGCCTGCTCGGGGTTGGTGATCTCGTAGCTGCCGGTGGTGTCGTAAATCGCCCAGGCGCCGGGCCGCACCCAGGCCTGGCGGCCCATCTGCTCCACCACGGCGGTGCCCAGCCACGGCGCGACGATCTTCAGGCAGGCGCTGTCGCTGGCACGCGCCAGTTGCGGGCTGCGCAGCACACGGTGGCGCTGGGCCTCCAGCCGGGTCAGCACCACCTCGCCGGCCCGGGCCACATGCACGTGGCCCTCGAAGCTGCTGGCGCCATACACGTCCGACTGCAGGCCGCCAAAGAGCTGATGCATCCAGCCCTGCCAGGCCGGCGTGCGCTCGGAAGGGGGCAGATCGTCGGTGCTCAGCAGCAGCGTCGTGTCCATACCGGCATTGTCCGGCGACAGGCGCGCAGTGCCGGCCGGTGTCTACCCGGGGCGCTGTGCGCGCACAGTCAAGCGCAGCCTGCGCTGTGGGTAAAGCCGCGTCGGTGCAGCATTTCTAAAGTGCGGGACCGTTTTCCCTGGAGTTGCCCCATGGCCCAACAGCACATGCTCGTCAACGGCGAGGCCACGCTGGCCCGCTCCGGCGCCACGTTCGAGCGCCTCAACCCGCTGGATGGCAGCGTGGCCACCGTGGCCCCTGCCGCCGGTCCTGAAGACGCGGTGGCTGCCGTGCAGGCCGCCGCCGGCGCGCTGCCTGCCTGGGCGGCACTCGGGCCAGGCGGACGCCGCGCCCTGCTGCTCAAGGCGGCCTCCGCGCTGGAGTCCAGGATGGGGGAATTCGCCACCGCGATGGCCGCCGAAACCGGTGCCTCGGGGCTGTGGGCGGGTTTCAACGTGCACCTCGCTGCGGGCATGCTGGCAGAGGCGGCGGCGCTGACCACGCAGGTCCAGGGCCAGCTGATTCCCTCCGACGTGCCTGGCAGCCTGGCGATGGCAGTGCGCCAGCCTGCCGGTGTGGTGCTGGGCATTGCACCCTGGAATGCCCCGGTGATCCTCGGGGTGCGTGCCATTGCCACGCCGCTGGCCTGCGGCAACACCGTGGTCCTCAAGGGCAGCGAACTCTGCCCGGCCACGCACGGCCTGATCGTCCAGGCGCTGCAGGACGCCGGGCTGCCCAAGGGCGTGGTGAACTTTGTCACCAACGCGCCGCAGGATGCCGGCGCGGTGGTGGAGGCCATGGTGGCGCACCCGGCGGTCAAGCGGGTCAACTTCACCGGCTCCACCCGCGTGGGCCGCATCATTGCGCAGACCTGCGCCAAGCACCTCAAGCCCAGCGTGCTGGAGCTGGGCGGCAAGGCGCCGCTGCTGGTGCTGGATGACGCCGACCTGGAAGCCGCGGTGGCTGCGGCCGCCTTCGGTGCCTTCGCCAACTCGGGGCAGATCTGCATGTCCACCGAGCGCCTGGTGGTGGACGAGGCGGTGGCCGACGCCTTCGTGGCCCAGCTCGCGGCCAAGGCGCGCAGCCTGCCGCTGGGGGATCCGCGCCTGGGCCCGGTGGTGTTGGGCTCGGTGGTGGACATGAGCACGGTGCAGCGCTGCAACGCCATGATCGACGATGCGCTCGCCCATGGGGCCACGCTGGTCTGTGGCGGCCGGGCCGACAGCACGCTGATGCCCGCGACGCTGCTCGACCATGTCACGCCAGCGATGCGCATCTACCACGAGGAGACTTTCGGCCCGGTCAAGGCCGTGGTGCGCGTGCAGGGCGAGGAGGCCGCCATTGCCTGTGCCAACGACAACGAGTTCGGCCTGTCGGCGGCGGTGTTTAGCCGCGACACGGCACGCGCCTGGCGCGTGGCCAGCCGCATCGAGTCCGGCATCTGCCACATCAACGGCCCCACGGTGCACGACGAGGCGCAGATGCCGTTTGGCGGTGTGAAAGCCTCGGGTTGGGGGCGCTTTGGCGGCCAGGCGGGCATCGACGCGTTCACCGAGCTGCGCTGGATCACCCTGCAGACCACCGAGCGGCACTACCCGTTCTGAGCCTTCGCGGCGCCTCTTCAGCGCGACGGCGCGACCGCAGCCCGCACGTGTGTCGCCCGGATCCGCTTCTCATCGGCCAGCGCCTCGTCGGCCGATTCGCCCAGCGCGCGCTGGCAGTCGGCCAACGTGTGCAGGGCATCCGCCAGCGCCAGGCTGTGCTCGGCGTCGTACTCGGCGCGGTGCAGCTTGACGGCCTGTTCCAGCACGGGCCTCGCTTCGGCTGGGTGCTGCTGGGCCAGCAGCGCCTGGCCGAGCACCAGCGTGGCCAGCGCTTCGTGCTCACGCTGGTAGTCGGCGGACTGGCCTTGCGCGATCCTGTCCAGCACCTGGCGGGCCAGCCGCTCGGCGTCGGCCGCATGGCCTGCGGCCATCTGAAGCCATGCCGCATCGGCCAAGCCTCGGATGGGTTCCGAAGCGGTGGGGTCCTTGGGCATCTTCCTTTCGGCGCGCGCCTGCTGATAGGCAGCCAGCGCCTGCGCGCCTTGCCCTTGCGCGACCAGCAGGCGCCGCTGCGCCGGACGGATGAAATTTCCCGCCGGGTACTTGGCCTTGTCGGCAATGTCCTGCATCTGCTGGATCGCCGCGCGCGCTTCGTCGAAGCGACCGAGGTCGGTCAGGCCGTCCGCGCGGAAGCTCCACAGCGGCACCGCGAAGTCCGGCGCATCCTTGAAGCGCTCGCCGAGCTGCTGTGCCTTGGCCACGTCGGCGAGGCCCTCTTCGGTTCGGCCAAGGGCGATCAGCGCGCGGCCGTGCGCAGCCACCATCATCGGCGCGGCGATGCCCATGCGCAGGTCACCGGTCAGCCCGAAACGGTAGGCCGGCGCGACGACTGCGAGGCTCTCGTGGAACCTGCCAGTGTCGAACAGGAAGTTGGCGAAGTTCGATTCCGTGAAGTGCACCGCCCCTGGCTCGGCGGCGGTCCGGCGCGCGATCTCCAGGCTGCGCATGTAGCTTGCCCGGGCGGCCTCGTAGGCCCCAAGCGCGCCTTGCACGTCGCCGAGCGTGACGTAGGCTGTGAACAGGTGGCTGGCACCCAACTCGGGATGGGATTCGCCCAGCGCAATCGCTTCGGTCAGCGCGTCGCGCGCCTTGTCGAGGTGGCCGGCGTAATAGGCATTCTGGCCAAGCCACTTCAGGGCCAGGCCCAGGTCGGCGGTGGGCGCGCCGCGCCGCGCGATGGCCACCGCCCGGGCCGCGGCGCCCTCGCCATGCGCAGGGTCCAGGCGGGCGTCCAGCGCCGCTTGCCGCAGCTCGATGCGCAGCCGCGCCTGCGAGCTGTCGTCATGGCGCGCGTCGAGGATGGCGGCGCCGTCCTTCAGCAACTGCTGAGCCTCTTCGCGATGCTCCTGCTGCGTGAGGGCAGAAGCCGTGTCGGCCATCGCCAGCACGGTGTCGTCGCTGTCGGGGCCGGTGAGTTCGCGCGCCAGCGCCAGCCGCTTGCGGCACAGCGCGAGCTGCTGCTGTTCCAACTCCATGTCCTCGTACATGGACGCCAGGATCTTCAGCAGCCGCAGCCGCGCAAACGGCGCGTCGCGCAGCTCGGTGTCGATGCGTTGGGCACCGCGGTCCAGCAGTTCGCGCGCAGTGGTGTCGCGGGCCTTGATGGGGTCGGCCTGGTCCGCGCTGTTGGCGCTGAACACGCTTTCCAGGAATTGCTGCACCGCGCGTGCCGCATCGGCCTCGTTGCGCGCGAGCCGCGCCTGCCAGACGGCGACCGAAGCACCCGCCACCAGCGCCACCGCGACCAGGCCGCCAGCGGCGACCTGCAGTCGGTAGCGGCCGACGAACTTGGCGAATCGGTACGACAGCCGGTCCGGCCGGGCCTCGACCGGTTCGCCCGCCAGGTGCCGCCGCAGGTCCTGCGCGAACGCGTCCATCGTCGCGTAGCGCTGCGCGGTCTGCTTCTTCAGCGCCTTGTGCAGGATAGCGTCCAGGTCGCCCTTGAGCTGCCGGGCCTGCGCCGGCGTGTCGGCCACCTGGCTGGCCAGCGCGGGCTCGACGGAGGCGATGGCCTCTTCCAGTTGCGCCGCGCTCGCGCGCTTGAGGCGGTACGGCCGGCTGCCGGCCAGCAGTTCGAAGGCGACCACTGCTGCGCTGTAGATGTCGCTGGCCGTGCCCAGCGGCTCGCCGGCGATCTGCTCGGGGCTCGCATAGTCCGGTGTCATCGCGCGGCCGTGGGCGGCGGTGAGCCCGGTTTCCTGCGTCGCTTCACCGGCCTGCAGCAGCTTGGCGATGCCGAAGTCCAGCAGCTTCACCTGGCCATCCTGGGTGACGAGGATGTTGCTGGGCTTCAGGTCGCGGTGCACGACCAGCTTGGCGTGGGCGTGCGTGACGGCCGCCATCACCTGCAGCAGCAGCCCGATGCGCTCGCGCAGCGGCAGCGCGCGCTCGCGGCACCAGGCATCGATCGGTTCGCCGTCGACCAGCTCCATCGCCAGGTAAGGCCGTCCCTGCTCGTCCGTGCCGGCGTCATAGAGCCGGGCGATGTGCGGGTGTTCGAGCGAGGCCAGGATCTCGCGCTCGCGCGCCAGGCGCTCGGCAAAGGCATCGCCCCAGACGGCCCGCGGCAGCTTCAGCGCAACCTGCCGCTTCATCAAGCCGTCGGCGCGTTCGGCGATCCAGACCGTGCCCATGCCGCCGGCAGCAAGCCGTTCCACCAACCGGTACGGCCCAACGCTGCCGCCCGGCGCCAGGCCTTCGCCAGCATCGGCGGGCATGGCGTGCAAGGCCGGCGGCTTGGCCAGGAAGTCGCCCGACTCGATCTTCGACTGCCCGGCGAGCAGCGCGTGCAGCGCTTCGCGGTGGTCCGCGTCCGCGCCCGAGAGGCCGGCCAGCCACGCCTCGCGCTGCGCCGGTGGCAGCGACAGCGCTTCATCAAGCAGGCCGCTGATGGCAGCCCAATTGGACGAGAACTTGTCGAGCTTTTTCATCGCGTCTTTCAAGGGATGGCGGCGGTGATCAGCCTTCGCCGGGCGTGCGCCGGGTCAGCCGGTTCAGCCAGGGCGTGAGGCACAGCAGCAGCACGCCGGCACCGATCGAGCTGCCGTAGAGGAATACGAAAGGCGGAATGTTGCTGCCGGCCAGCAGGCCTTCCAGCGAGCCGGCGAGGTAGTTGGCCACGCCGGTCGCGGCCATCCAGCAGCCCATCAGCAGGCCAGCCAGGTGGCGCGGCGCCAGGCGCGAGGTGAGCGACAGGCCGACCGGCGACAGCATCAGCTCGCCCAGCGTGTGCAGCACATAAACGACGACCAGCCACAGCGGGCCGACATGGCCGAAGGCCTCCGCGCGCTGCTGGGCGACGGCCATCACCACGAAACCCAGGCCCAGCGTGATCATGCCCAGCGCCATCTTGGCCGGGTCGGGCAGCGCGTAGCGTGAGCGGTCCAGGCGGGTCCACAGCGCGGCAAAGGCGGGCGCCAGCAGGATGATGGTCAGCGGGTTGACCAGCTGGAACCAGGTTGCCGGAATCTCCCAGCCGAACAGGTGACGGTCGGTCTGCTCGTCGGCAAACAGCGTCATCGTGCCGCCGGTCTGCTCGTAGCCCAGCCAGAAGAAAATCACGAAAAAGACGATGACCGCGATGGCCAGCACGCGCTGGCGTTCGACCGGGCTCAGGGCTGGCCGGGCCGTAGCAGCGCCACGCTGGCGCCGGCCGCTGAACCCCAGCACCAGCACCACGGCGGCCACGCCCAGCGTCAGCTGCAGCCCCATCGGCACGCCGCTCAGAAGCCTTGACACCTGCATCACCGCCAGCACCAGCAGCAGGCTGCCGACGCAGAAGGCCAGCACCAGCGGCAGGTGCTGGCGCGTCACGCCGGTCTGGTCGTCCCGCAGTCCCGCGCGGCCCAGCAGCGGCTGCAGCCACAGCATGGCGCCCAGGCCCAGCGCCATGCCCACGCCGGCGCTGGCAAAGCCCCAGTGCCAGCCGTAGACCTCGCCCAGCGTGCCGGCGCCCAGCGGTGCCAGCAGCGAGCCGATGTTCACCGACATGTAGAAAATCGTGTAGCCGCCGGCGCGGCGCGGATCGTCCGGGCTGTCGTACAGCAGGCCGACCATCGACGAATTATTGGCCTTGAACAGGCCGTTGCCCACCACCAGCAGCCCCAGCGCGATGAACAGCAACGGCTCGAAAGCCATCGCGAAATGGCCCAGCATCATCACCACGGCGCCGATCACCGCGGTCAGCCGTGCGCCCAGCCAGCGGTCGGCGATGTAGCCACCCAGCAGCGGCGTCAGGTAGACCAGCCCGGTGTAGAGCCCGTACAGGCTCAGCGCCTCGGCGCGCGGATAGCCCAGTGCCTTGGTGAGGTAGAGCACCAGCAGCAGCCGCATGCCGTAGTAGCTGTAGCGCTCCCACATCTCGGTCAGGAAGATGACCTTCAAACCGGAAGGGTGGCGCACGGGTTCGGCGCTGGCGGGCAAGGTGGTGTTCAAGGTGCGGGTGGGCTGAACGAGGATGGGACGTGCGGTTTTGGCGCGGGCGCATTGTCGCCCTGGCCGGCCACTGCGCGGCCTGTGCCGCGCAGGCGGCGGTTCGTCGCAAGCAGCTGTAGTGCCAGGGGCTGGCGGCCGAACATGCAGCCATCGAATCCAGTTGCAGGTGCCACCGCCATGACCCGCTCCAACCCGTTCCGCTCCTCCCGCATTTCTGCATTTCGCCCGTTGCGCCTGCTGGCCGTCGTGGGCGCATCGATCTTGAGCTTGGCCCTGGTGGGCACCACGCTGGCCTGGGCCGAAGGCTTCAAGGCCGGGCTGTCGTTCGACGAAGCGGCCACGCCGGCCGACATCGGCCTGCCGCTCTACCCCGGCGCCAAGCCCTGGACCGAGAAAAACGACGAAAAGGACTCGGCGCAGATCCGCCTGTGGGGCGGCAGCTTCGGCTTCACGCTTGCCGCCGGCCAGTTCCTCAGCAGCGACCCGCTGGATCGCGTGGCCGCCTTCTACCGCGAAGCCCTGGCAAAGAAGGGCACGGTGCTGGACTGCGGCCAGCCCGGCCAGGTCGACACGCCCCTGCCCAAGGCCAGCGGCAGCGACGACGTGCTGCGCTGCAAGACCGACAAGCCCAAGCCCGGCGGCCGCCTGCTGAAGGCCGGCCTGTCTAGCCACCAGTTCCAGGTCAGCCTGGAACCCGGGCCGGACGGCAAGGGCACGCGCATCGGCTTGGTGCGGCTCGAGCTCAAGGGGGTGGCGCCGTAAACGAGCCGGTGGCGGTATCGCTTTGTAAGCCGTCTTGCCCGTGACCCCAGCCGTTTTGGATACTCCCCACCGGCCCGTCAGTCCCCCGGCGGCGCACAAGAGGGAGAACAAAACAATGGCGACCAACGCCACCCTGGGCCAGCTCAGCGCCGGCCTGTCCTCGCGCCTGGACTTCTCTGCCTGGCTGGAAGAAACCGAGCGCCTGCTGAAGCTGCAAACTGCGCTGCCGGCCTTGTCGCTGGTAGCCGAGCGCGCGGTGATGCGCGAAGCGGTGAATCAACCGTTCGAGCTGGTCGTCGACTGCCTGTCCACCTCCGCCCACTTCGAGCTCAAGACGCTCATTGGTGAGCAAATGACGCTCAGCCTCAGGCAGGCGGATAGCGGCTACCGCCCCTGGCACGGCTTCGTCGTCGAGGCTGCCCAACTTGGCTCGGACGGCGGCCTGGCCCGCTACCGCCTGGTCATGCAACCCTGGCTGAGCGTTCTGGCCTTGCGCCTGGACAGCTACGTTTATCAGGACAAGACCAGCCTGGAGATCGTCGAAGACATCTTCGCCGACTACCCGGCAGCGAACTGGCGCATTGCCGCAGTGCAAAGCGCCTCTTTGCGCAAACGCTCCCTGTGCACCCAGTACCGCGAGAGTGACCTCGCCTTTGTCCAGCGGTTGCTCACGCAAGACGGCCTGAGCTACCACTTCGAGCACCTGGGCGGTGACGCCGCCGCGGCGGCCGACACTGCCGGCCAGGCCCGCCACTGCCTGGTCATCACCGACGCCGGCAGCGAGCGCGACGACCTGGGCGACATCCGCTTTGCCCAGCTGCATCCCACCGCCGTGCTGGCCGGCCTGGAAGACCCCATCACCGCCTTCATGGCCCAGCGCCAGCTCACCGCCAACGCCGTCACGCTGGGCAGCTGGAACCACAAGAGCCTGGCCGGCAGCAGCGCCAGCCAGCCCAGCCAGCTCGAACTGGGCGACGTGCCCACGCTGGAGGTCTATGACGGCGCGGGTGCGTACCGCTACCAGGACAGCGACGGCGCCGAGCGCGCCGCCCGGCTGGCCCTGGGCGCGCTGGAACTGCAGGCCAAGCGCTTCGAAGGCCAGGGCGGCGCACGGGCCTTGCGTGCAGGGGCGAACTTCAGCCTGATCGACCATTCGCTGTACGGCGCCAACACCAGCAGCCTCAGTTATGCCGGCGCCGAGCTCGCCAGCCGCCAGCGCCCGGACAACGCCTTCACCGTGCTGGCGGTGGAGCACCACATCGCCAACAACCTGGGCAGCGAAGCCGCCGAGCTGCTGGGCAGCACGGCAATCGCCCGCGGCAGCTACCGCAACCACTTCCACGCCGTGCCGGCAGCGGCCCCGCTGCTGCCGCGCTGGCGTGCGGGCCCCACGGCCCCCAGCGTGCTCACCGCCCGAGTCGTCGGACTGGCGGACGAAGCCATCACCACCGAGCGCGACCACCGCGTGAAAGTCCAGTTCCACTTCCAGCGAGGCCAGCAGCCCAATGCCGGCGGCCTCGCGCATGCCTGCAGCGCAGACACCGAAGGCAACGCGCCCGGCAACGAACAAAGCGGCACCTGGGTGCGCGTGGCCACGCCCGCAGCCGGCGCCAACTGGGGCAGCGTGTTCACCCCGCGCATCGGCGCCGAAGTGGCCGTGCAGTTCATCGAAGGCGACATCGACCGGCCCCTGATCACCGGCGGCGTCTACAACGGCCCGCAGACGCCGCCGTTCTCCGCCGGCCAGGACTCGGGCGTGAACCACCCCGGCGTGCTCTCCGGCCTGCACAGCCAGGGCCTGGACGGCGGCGGTCACAACCAATGGGTCGTGGACGACGCACCCGGCCAGCTGCGCACTCGGCTGACCACCAGCTACGCGGGCAGCGAACTCGGCCTGGGCCACCTGATCGGCCAGAGCGCCAGCAGTGCCCAGCGCGGCGCCTGGCGTGGCAGCGGCTTCGAAGCCAACACGCAAGGCTGGGCCAGCGTGCGCGCCGCCCAAGGGCTGCTCATCAGCACCAGCGCCCGCGCCGGCACCTACGGCAGCGCCCAAGGCAGCCAGATGGACAACCAGGAGGCCCTGGCCCAACTCAAGGCCGCACAAGACCTCGGCCAGCGCCTGGGCCAGGCCGCGCAGGCCATCGGCGCCCAGGGCCTGCAGGCGCACGACGAAGGCCAGGACCTGGCCAAACTCATCCAGGCGCTGGACCCGCAGCAAGACGGCAAGCACCCGGAGAGCGTCAACGGCCAGCCCGCCAGCGTCCCGTCAGACGGCCGCAGCGGTGAGGGCGAACCGGTGCCCGCCTTCGCCCAGCCGGCCATGCTGCTCGACACCCCCAGCGCCCACCTGCAGGCCACACCGGCCAGCATCCAGCACTTCGCCGGCCAACGCCTGGCCATGGTTGCCCAAGGCGACCTGCAAGCCAGCGCGGCCCACACCTGGGCCCAGGTCAGCGGCCAGACCGGCAGCCTCTACGCCCACCAGGGCGGGCTGCAGCTCAAGGCTGCCAACGGCCCGGTGTCACTCAGGGCCCACACCGACGAGCTCAAGCTGCTGGCCGACCAGAGCGTGACCATCGTCAGCGTCAACGACGAGATCCGCATCAGCGCCAACAGCAAGATCGAGCTGATCGCCGGGCAGAGCGGCATCACGCTCGAAGGCGGCGACATCACGTTCACCACGCCGGGGGCGTTCACGGTGAAGAGTGCGACGCATGCGATGTTGGGGCGCGGCAGCCAGGCGGCAGAGTTGCCGGCCTTGCCTGTGGGCAAGATCGGTACAGCGCCGCTGGAAATCGAGTTGCATTTCCACTATGACGACCTGTCCCCGGTGCCAGGTGCGCCTTACAAAGTGACTTTCGGAGATGGCACGGTGCTGCAAGGTGCGCTCGACGATGCGGGCTACAAGCTTCTGAGTGGTGTGCCAGCGGGCGCCTATACCGTGGAATTTGGCGAGGACAGCCGCGATTGGGTGGCGCCCCCGCCAGCGCCGGACGAAGCTGAATTCGCCAAGCCCGAAGTGCAGTCGCAGGGGCAGGCCGCCATCGAGGCGTTGCTCGCCAAGGAGCCGCCCATCGGCGACACCAGCGAGCCAGCGGCGGAGGCAGCAGAATGAACCGCACCGACATCGAAAGCTTTTTCAAAACGCTCCTGCTGGGGGACTTCGAGGAGAACCAGAACACCGCGGCCCAACTGGTGGGCGGGCTTATCTCCATGGTGCCGGTGCTCGACCAGGTCATGGACGCGCGAGACATCACCGGCTCGGTGTTCAACATCAGCACCAAGGGCGGCTTCCAGAACGCCACGGCCGATCAACTTGTCAACCTGGGCTTCGCCGGCTTCGGCGCCATCCCTGAAGTAGGGAGCGCCTTCAAGACTGTCTTCAAACCATTGTGGAAGGAGCGCCGGGCCGCCAAGGGCGCCTTGCACAGCGGGCTGGACGCGGTCGAGCAACTGCTGGGCATGACCAAGGGCGGCGCGATTGGCTGGATCCGCAAAGAGTTGCTGGGCAAATGGGCGCCGCGCACCCAGCAAGCCATTGACGCGGTCAATGCCGGGTTGGCTGCCTGCGTGGACTTGACCGAGTTCCTGTCCACTGCCGGCGGCTGGAAAAGCTGGTTGATTCCCAGTTCCATACAGGCACTGGCCAAGGAACTGCTGCCTCAGATCAAGGCCTTGCAAGGCAAGGTCAATGCGGCCCTGCAGCGAGCCAGCAATGAGATCCGGGAGTTTCTGGAAGACCTGTTGGGCGAGCAGGCGGCGGCGGTGGTGATGGCTGTTGGCAGCAAGGCCGTGGCCGCCAGCGCGGTGCCGGGCACGCGAACGCGCGCGGGACACAATGCTGCCGAGGTGCATCCCCACGGCAGCGTGCCGGCCCGGCAGTCCCAGCGCAAGGTTCAGGAAAAGGACGAGGCTGTCGCACTCAAGTCCGGCGGGCCAGTGAGCACCGCGGTTCAGGTCACGCGCAAGGCGCTGAAGGACCTGGCAGCGCAGGAAAAGGGGCTGATCGGCGAGCACGTGGTCGACTATTACGAACTCAAGCGCCTGGGCGGCAGCTGGCCGCACGATGAACGCAAGGCCGCGTGGTCGCCGGCGACCGTGAGCAAGCTCAACGTGGACAAGCGACCCGTGAACCTGAGCCTGGAGGACCTGCCCAAGGTCAACCATCCCGGCATCGACGCTGTCTGGGAGCATGCCGGCCAGTACACCGTGACGGAGGCCAAGGCCAGCGAGAGCATCGGCGCGGTCTACGGGCTTGGCAAATACAAAGAGAAGAAGGGTCTCATCCCAGTGGTTTCAGGGCTCAACCCCGACCAGCAACTTCTGCACTACCTGCTGAGCGACAGTTCGGACAAGCGGGGGACGCAGACGCCGTTGATGCAGATGGGGCTTGCTTGGGTTGAGGATAGGGCTAAGCGTGAAAACATTCCTCGGGTGGCTCGAGATGCAATTGAATTGAAGCGCTGCCATCGCCGTACTGTTCTTGTTACCCTTGAGTCCTCAGGATCTCTCGATCACGTAACAGCTTTAGCCGACGTGCATTTGGCCAAGACTGGCAGCGAAATTCATCCTCACATGGAGCATGGCGCGACTCGTGAGTGGGAAGCGGTGGCAATTGACGCGGTGGATGCTGCGCGACTCAATGCGCACGAGCAGAAGAAGCAGCCCAAGCCCGAAGAGACTGTTGCCAAGCCCACTCGCACTAAGAAGAAGGCACCATGAGCGAAGCAGAGTTCCGCGTCAAACGCCGGCAAAGGTTTTTGACGGAGAAATACTTCAGTTTGAATGCTATCGATTTGGCGCATTCAGTACGCAACAACCTGCAGGCGATTGAAGAGCAACGAGCTATCGGCGGGCGCGAGGCGTCAAGCCAAGGCTCGACATTTAAGAACACGCTCAAACTGCTACGCCTGCACTACACCGCAGGTGATCCGATCAGCTCGCTCCTGCCGCTGTTCTCTGAGGTCGTGAGATGGTTCGAGCAATGGCACATTGCTTATCGCCAGCACATCAAGTGCTTAGCCGAGTCTTCGGCTGAAGAGCTTCGAACCGATGGGTCACCCGCCTACTTCGAAGACTTGTTTCACTTCCAGTTGGTGCTTGATGTCGTAAGCCTTGGCATCCTGCTGGGCGAGGGCGATGCGGTGCGACAGGCCGCCAGTTGGCTCACACGCTATCGCGGCACCGACATGATGTTCGAAGCCTTGGTCGAACGGGTGGTGCCCGATCCTCGCGACGTCGAGGAGTTCTTCCACGAGCGCCCTTACGGCTTGCTGCTCGACGCCATTTACACCGCCAACACACCCGACGAGACCGTTGCCTTCATGAAGGCCTATCTCGACAATTGGTACAAAGCGTTCGAGGGCGTGCCCTGGCACAACGGCCACCTTCAAGTCACCGACGAATACTCGAACTACGAGGGCTACTGGGCCTTCGAGGCGGCGGCCGTCTGTGTGCTGCATGGCATAGACGACAGCAGCTTCCGCGATCATCTGGTGTATCCCAAGGATCTGGCCGACTGGGCGCGTGCGAATCAGGTCGCGGACAAGGTGAGACTTGGTGCATCGTCTGCCACCGCCGCGGCAGGCCTGCGCTGCGAAGCCGGCCAGTCCTGCCCACGCACGGGCTTCTGGTTCACCCCCGCCCGCGAGAGCAGCCGCCAGCGGTTCGAGCAGGGGCAGGTGATGCCGGAGGCCGGGACTGACTACGGCACCACCATCTGGCAGTGGGATGACTGTCAGGATTGAGGTGTCTCATTGACCGGCGTGTAACAGCCATCAGGCACAAAGCAAGCATTCTCAAGGAGGAAATGAACCATGCCGCGAAGGGTGCCGACCGACGCCATGTATGCCATCAATTCCATGGACCGGGATGCTGGCTGGAGTGTGAGCCTGGTGCGCCGGGGCAAGCTGTTGCAGCGCTGCTTCACGCTGTTCCGCTACGGCAGCGGCGATGCGGCGCTGGCGGCGGCTCAGGCCTGGCGCGATGAGCAGGCGCTGCAGTCGCAGGCCTACACCAAGGCCGAGATCAGCCAGCTCAAGCGGGCGCACAACACCTCGGGTCGCGCCGGGGTGTACCTGATGCACCAACGCAGGGTGCGGGAAGACGGCCGGGTGGCGACCTACAGCTTCTGGCTGGCGCGCACGCCCGATGGGGTGAAGCCGGCGCGTTCGGCTTCGTTTTCGATACTGAAATTCGGCGAAGCAGAGGCGTATGCGCGGGCGGTGGCGGCACGCGCGGGCTTTGAGCGGGAGTTGCAGGGCTATCACCTGGGCCAGGTGCCCCGGCATCTGCATCCGGTAGCTGGGGCCAACCCACAGACATCGGCCGGGAGTGTCAGACTGCCCGGCGCTCCGGCGAAAGAGGCCGGCTGAAGGGGTTCATATGAAGGAACCTGTTTCAGCAGGCGCGGATCACGACCCCATTGCCGTTTCTTGAGCGCCCCAGGCGTGCCGCTGCGCGGTGGCATCCTTATCATCGCCTGTCATTTTTTTGCACGAAACGCCGCGCCGATGAGCTGGGACCTGCACCATCCGTTCACCCTGGAAGTCGTCCCGCAGCCGCAGGACATCGACGGCCTGGACCACACCAACAGTGGTGCGAGCGTGTCGGCTGGGCGCATTCCGAGCACTTGGGCCTGAGCCTGGCCGACTACCGTCGGCTGGACCGCGCGATGGCCATCCGCCACGGCCACTACGACTACCTGCTGCCGTCTTCGGAGGGCGAAGCGCTGCAGATCGCCACCTGGCTGACCGCCAGCGACGGCAAGCTGGCGATGGAACGCCGCTTCCAGCTGCGCCGCGCCCGCGACGGGCAAACGCTGATGCGCGGTCGCTGGGATTTGATCTGCATCGAGATCAGCAGCGGCAAACCGAGGCGCATGCCGCCGGAGTTCGTCGCGGCGTATCAGGCGGCTGTCGTCCCCGCGGCCTGACGCACTGCGGGGTTGGCAATGCCTGCCGCCACGTGGCCGGACGGCACGTGCGGCGCGGCGCCTTCCACGTGGCCGGTCTGGTCGTCGAAGAAGAAGTCGGGCTCGAATTCGCGCAGGAACGGACCTTTGGTGAGGCCGCCGAGGAAAAAGGCTTCGTCGATCTCGACGCCCCAGGCCATCAGCGTGCGGATGGCGCGTTCGTGGGCCGGGGAGCCGCGGGCGGTGACGAGTGCGGTGCGCAGCGTCATGCCGGTGTCTTCGGCGCTGGCGCGCAGGCGGTGCAGGGCGTCCAGCAGCGGCTTGAACGGGCCGGCGGCCAGCGGGGTTTGGGCTTGCAGCACCTCGTGGTCCTGGAAAGCCTGCAGTCCGCCGCGCTGGAAGACCTGTTCGGATTCGTCGGAGAACAGCACGGCGTCGCCGTCGAACGCGATGCGCAGTTCGGTGGGATGTGCGGCCGAGGCCCGTGCGGCCTGCGGCAGTACACGGGCGGCCGGCACGCCCGCGGCCAGGGCCTGGCGCACGTCGGCCTCGTTGGCGGACAGGAACAGGTGGGCGCCGAGCGGGCGCAGGTAGCGCCAGGGGCTGGCGCCGCGGGTGAACGCGCCGCGCTCGATGCCCAGGCCGTAGTGCTGCGCCGAGCGGAACACGCGCAGGCCGGAGGCCGGGTCGTTGCGCGAGAGGATCACCACCTCGACCAGCGGCAACGCGCCGCGGTTGAAGTCCAGCAGCTTTCGCACCAGCGAAAAGGCCACGCCATGTGCGGCCGGCTGGTCCAGCAGCTTCATTTGCAGGGCCATGTAGGCGCGGTCGTCGCTGTCCTCAAAGACCTGGTTTTCCTGCTCGAAGTCGAACAGCGCACGCGACGAGATCGCGACGACGAGGCGGTTGTCGAGGGAGGCTGGCATCGGCTCAGCGCAACCCGGTCACGGTGGACGGCGGGCGGGGTGTCGTGTCTTTTGGCGGCTGCTTCATCAGCGCCATCGCGGTGCCGATCAGGCCGGCCACTTCGCTCATGTTGCCGGGCACGATCATGGTGTTGTTCTTCTGCGCCAGCTGGGCAAAGGCTTCGACGGCCTTTTCGGCGACCTTGAGCTGCACCGCCTGGTCGCCGCCGGGCGACTGGATGGCGTCTGCCACCTGGCGGATCGCCTTGGCGGTGGCCTCGGCCACCGCGACGATGGCGGCGGCCTCGCCCTGGGCCTTGTTGATCTCGGCCTGGCGCTGGCCTTCGGAGCGCGCGATGAAGGCTTCGCGCTCGCCGGTGGCGATGTTGATCTGCTCCTGCTTGCGGCCTTCGGAGGCGGCGATCAGCGCGCGCTTCTCGCGCTCGGCGGTGATCTGCGCCTGCATCGAATGCAGGATCGCGGCCGGCGGCGTCAGGTCCTTGATCTCGTAGCGCAGCACCTTCACGCCCCAGTTGGCGGCGGCCTCGTCCAGCGACGCGACGACCGCGAGGTTGATGTGGTCGCGTTCCTCGAAGGTCTTGTCCAGCTCCATCTTGCCGATCACCGAGCGCAGCAGCGTTTGCGCCAGCTGGGTGATGGCGAAGATGTAGTTGCTGGAACCGTAGCTGGCGCGCATTGGGTCGGTCACCTGGAAGTAGATGATGCCGTCGACCTGCAGCTGGGTGTTGTCCTTGGTGATGCAGACTTGGCTGGGCACGTCAAGAGGCACCTCTTTGAGAGAATGCTTGTAGGCGACCTTTTCGATGAAGGGCGTGACGAAGGCCAGGCCGGGCGTCAGTGTGCGGTCGTACTTGCCGAGTTTCTCGACCACCCAGGCGTTCTGCTGCGGCACGATCTTGATGGTCTTGATGATGAAGATGATGGCCACGACGGCCAGCACGAGGGCGATTTCCATGGGCGCTTTCAGAGGGTTTGGGTTGCCGCTGCGGGCAGCGGGCTGAGCACCAGCCAGTTGGCTTCGACGGCGCTGATGCGGTGCGGGCCGGGGGCCGCATGCGCCCCTTCGGCCAGCCGGGCCTGCCACTGGGTGCCGCGGTAGTTCACGCGGGCACTGCGGTCGGGGCCCCAGGCGTCGACCTGCACCGGGTTGCCGATGTCGAGGTTCACGTCGGGGTTCTGGGACGGTGCCGGGGCCTGGCGCTGGCGGCCGCGGTGGCGATGCCACAGGCCGGTGGCGCCCAGCCCAAGCAGGGTCGCGGCCAGCCACTGCAGGCCGACGGCCAGCCCGGCCAACGCCGCCAGCGCGCCGCCCGCCGCGCCCAGCGCCAGCATCAGCAGGTAGAAGGTGCCGGTGGCCAGTTCCAGGGCCACCAGGGCCCCGGCGGCCACCCACCACCAGGTCGAAACAGAGAGATCCATGTCATGCGTCCTCTGCCGGCGCTTGGCCGGCGAAGCCCAGTGTAGGCCTGCGCCAAGGCCGTGCTGCTAGGGCGGTGGCGGGTGCCCGCGGGCAGCGCGGCCAGGGCCCCATGAAAGCCGCAAGCCCTCGACCAGCAGCATGACCAGCAGGCTCCAGCCGAACACCGGCAGGGCCCAGGCCAGCGCCGCCATCAGTGGCCACAGCCACAGCGGCGCCTGGCGCACCTGCTGGCGCTGCAGCGTGGGCGCGGCCAGCTGGCCGCGCGGGCGGCGCAGCCACCACATGGCCAGGCCGGAGACCACCGAGAACACGGCGGCCAGCGCCGTCAGCACCAGCAAGGCCTGGTTCCACAGGCCGAACTCGCCGCGGTGGAACGGAATGCCCACCGCGGTGGCGCGCGAGAGCAGCGGCAGCTGGTCCCAGCCGCTCTGGAACAGCGGCGCGCCGCTGCGTGCGTCCAGCACCAGGTTGAAACGTGCGGTGGGCTGGCTGCGGTCCTGGTTCTCGATGCGCCAGGTGCCGGTGTCGCCCAGCGGCGGGCTGATCTGCAACCGAACGTCCGGCGCCAGCGCGCGGGCCAAGTCCCAGGCGGCCTGCCAGCTCAGCGGTGGCCCGTTGCCAGGGGCGGACTGCAGGGCCTTGGGCGGGCGCGGGCTTTCTTGTCCCAGCTGCTGCTGCAAGGCACTGAACCTCGCGCCGCTGTGGCGAGACCAGGTCAGGCCCGTCACCAGCACCACGGCCAGCACGCCGCCCATGGCCAACGCCACCACGGCATGCAGGTCGCGCCAGGTCGCGCGGCCCCGGCCCCAGCGCGGCCTGAGCGCGCGCCAGCCCGGGCCACCGCGGGCCTGCGAACGCGGCCACCACATGACGGTGCCGGTCGCCATCAGCACCAGCATCCAGCTGGCGCCCAACTCCATCGCCCAGCGCCAGCCCTCGCCCTGCAACGCGCTCGAATGCAGCTTCTTGCTCCAGGTCTTGAAGCGGGCCAGTTCGGGCAGGCTGCCCAGCACCTGGCCGGTGGCGGGGTTCACATAGACCAGCACGCCATCCGGCAGTCCGTGATGGTCTGGGCCGTGCGCCATGGCGCGATGGTCGTGCGGCTGGCGGGGCGAGTTCAGCACGACCTGGGTGCTGTCGTCCGCCGCGTGCGGCGGCACCACCTGGCGCAGCGTGCTGCCGGGCTGGCTGGCGAGCGCGGCCTGCACCTGGGCGTCCAGCGGCAGTGGCTGCGCAGCCGGGGCCACATGGTCCAGCGCGGCGTAGCGCCAGGCTTCGATCTGCGGCGACAGCACGTAGAGCAGCCCGGTGAGCGCGGCGAACAGCACGATGGGTGCGCACAGCAGGCCGGCCCAGAAGTGCAGCCGCCAGAAGATGCGCTGCAGCGCGGCGTTGTTCATGGTGGGGGCGCTCATAAGCTGAAGCGCAGCTCGGCAAAGAGCGTGCGGCCGGGGTAGGGGTGGGATTGGTAGGCCGGCTGGTCGGCGACGTTGTTGACACCAAGCGCCAGTTCCAGCTGCGGGCTGAAGCGGTAGGCGCTGCGCAGGTCCAGCTGGCGGACCCGCGACACGCCGCCGTACACGTTGGGGTTCACATCCAGGTTGTAGGCGTCGTTGTAAGCCCGGCCTTCGTAGCGCCAGCTGGCCGCGAACAGCCAATGCGCCTCGGGCCGCCAGCTGGCCTGCAGCGTGGCGCGCTGGCGCGGCACGCGCAGCCAGCTCTTGCCGACCATGGCCGGGTCGTTGCGGTTGGCGGTCACCTTGCTCTGGAAGTTGTGGGCGAAGCTGGCGTCCAGCCCCAGGCCGCTGAGCCAGAGGTCCTGGGCTGACCAGGCCAGCTCCACGCCCTGGGTCTTCACCCGGTCAACGTTCTGCACGCAGGTGTAGCTGCTGGCGCCGGTGGCGGTGGTCTTGCAGACGGCCGCGTCGCTGGTGCTCTGGCGCAGGATGGCATTTTTCACATCGTCGCGGAACAGCGAGATGCGCAGGCGCTGGTGATCCCATTCCTGCTCGGCGCTGAGTTCCGCTGCGTCCGAGGTCTCGGCCTGCAGGTTCGGGTCCGACAGGGTCTGGCTGGTGGCGGTGACGGTGCCGTTGTAGAGCTCCTCCACGTTCGGGAAGCGCACGCCCCGGCCCAGGCTGAGCTTGAGCAGCAGGCTGTCGCTGGCCTGGAAGGCCAGGGCCGCCTTGGGCGAATGGCCGCGCAGGCGGCGGTCGTCATAGGGCACGCTCACGCCGCTGGCGAGCTGGCTGCCGTCGAAGGCCTTGAACCACTCCTCGCGCCAGCCCAGCGTGAGCTTCCAGTCGTCGGCCAGGCGCCAGCCGTCCTGCGCATACAGCGCGGTGACGGCAGTGCGGCCGCGGTAGTACTGGGCCAGCAGGCCTTCGTCGCCGCGCCAGTCGCCGTCCGCCGCGACGTTGGCGACGGTGTTGTCCAGCTGGTAGCCGTTGCGGTGCAGGCCGAAGGCGAGGTTGTGGCGGCCACCGGCCCAGTCGTCGGCGCTGGGGGTCCAGGTGGCCTGGGCTTCGGCCGTGTGCCAGCCGGTGCCGTCGCGCCGGGTGACGCTGCCGGCGCCGCCTTGCGCAGCGACCGGGTCGGGATTGTTGGCCTGGCGCGCAGCGTCGTCCAGGATGCGGTAGCTGGACAGCACCAGCGAAGCATTCCAGCCCGGCCCGCGCCGGGTTTTCAGGCTCGCGCCCAGTTGCTGGTGCAGCTCGGTACGGTTGGCGGGGGCGAAGCTGGCGAGCGGGATGGTGAAGCTGTTGCTGCCGTCGCCACTGTCGCTCACGACGCCGGACCAGACGCTGGCGCCGCTGGCGTCGCGCAGAAAGCTCTGGTTGCGGGTGTGGGTGTCGTTGTGCCACCAACTGGCCATGGCGCTGGCCTCCAGCGTGGCGCTCAGCTTCTGGCCGGCGCGCAGGTTCAGCGTGTCCTGCACGGTGTGGTCGATGGCGCCAGCGTTGGCGCCGAACACCGCGCGCCGCAAGCCTTTGGGGTCCGTGTCGTAGACGATGCCGGTGACCGGCGTGGCCGTGCCGCTGGTGGCCGGGAAGCTGCCGTTGGCGGCGGCGGTCACTGTGGCGTATTGCATCGGTTGCGAGGTGGCGTCCTGGTGGTTCAGGTGGGCGCTGAGCCACAGGCCGTTGCCCAGCGCCTGGCCCAGGTGCAGCGAGAGCTGGCCGCTGCCGAAGTTGTCCGCGTGGCCATACTGGCTGAAGCGCTGCTGGCTGCCGATCAGCCGGCCCGAAGCCTCGAAGCCCCTGGGCACCCGCTGGGTGACGCTGACGGTGCTGCCGATCGAGTTGCCCGGCAGCAGCGCCGAGTAGGGGCCGTAGAGCATGTCCACCCGCTCGATGGCCTCGGGCGAGACCATGTTCCAGCGCGGCGCATCGAAGCGGCCGAGGAAGTTGCTGATGAGGTAGCCGTCCAGGTAGACCAGCGCGCGGGACGGCTGCAGTGTGCCGAAGCTGCGGCCGGCGAGCAGCGCGTTGCGGTCGCCCAGGTAGCGCTTGCGCACCGTCGTGTTGGGCATGTACTGCAGCGCGTCTTCGGGGTTGAACAGGTTCTGTTCGCGCAGTTGTTCGGCCGTCTTGCTGGCGGTGGCGCTGGGCAGGCCGGTGCGCGTGGCAGTGCCGGTGACCACGATCACCGGCGTGAGCTCGGCATCGCTGGCAACACCCTGGGCCAGGGCTGGGGGCGAGAGGGCCGCGCACGCGGCGGCCCAGGCCAGCAGGTGCAGGGCGACGCCGGGCGTGGCCTGCAGCTGGACCGGCAGTTGGGCCGGCAAGGGGAGGAGTGGCATGGTTGAAATCGGATCGGGCATGCCAGCACGGGCACAGCGTCTGCGCGGGTGAGGCTGCGGATGGCAGGACGCCGCCGGGTCGCGGCGCGGCGGCCTGACCCGGGTCAGCAAGAAGATGGGGAGGACGCGCCGGGGCGCGTCAGGCCGGCAGCGGCGGGGCGTGCAGGCGTGCGCTCAGCCAGCGCAGCAGCGGGTCCGGCCGGCGCGTGGGCCGGGGGGCGGGCGGGGCGGGGTCAGGCCGCGCACGGCCTGGCAGCAGCCAGCCCAGCACGGCCAGCAGCACCACGGCGCTGCCCAGCATGCCGCCGAGTGCACAGTGATCGTGCGCGGTGTCGCTGGTGTGCTGCGCCGGGCCGGAGCCGAGGTCACCGTCCGCCAGACCCACCAGGTCGGCCGGACTGTCAGCGCCTGGCGGTGTCAATGCGATGGTGCGCATGCCGTACACCGAGCAGACCTCGACCAACTCGACGCCGCGGTGGTGGGCCGCGGCAACGGCGATCAGCGGCACCGCCAGCTTCAGCAGGCACAGCGCCGCCAGCCACCAGCACCAGGTGGCACGGTGGAGGCGATGCGAGCGCAGGCAGCAGGCCATGAGGCCCGCATTATGTGGGTGGGCGGTGCGGCTTTGGTGGTCGCGCGGTCCTGCTTCTCAGTGCACGAAGCCCATGCGGTTCTTGTTGCCTGAAGCGCTAGGCAGGTCTTTTTCCAGCAGCGTGCCGCGGCCGTCCAGTCGGGCATTGCCGAAAGCGGTCATCCAGGCGCGGCGCATCTCGCGTGGCGCCATCTCGGCCAGGCAGTCCAGCACCGCGGTGGACGGTGTCTCGTCAAAGCGCTGGCCCCAGGCATGGGCGCCGCGGATGGACGCATACAGCCGGCTGGCGATGGCCCGCGCAGCGGCCGGGTCCGGCGTCTGCACCTCGAACACGTTCATGCGGTTCAGGATGGGCTCGGGGATGCAGCGTTCGTCGTTGGCGGTGGCGACCCAGATGACCTGGCTGGCATCGATGGGCACCTCGGCGAATTCGTCGGTGAAGCTGTGCGCGGTGTCGTGCTCCAGCAGGCCGTAGAGCGCGCCCAGCGGATCGTAGGCGTGTTCGCCGCGGGCCTTGTCGATCTCGTCGACCACCATCACCGGGTTGGCATAGTTGCCATCCACCAGCGTCTCGAAGACCTTGCCGGGCCGCGCGCCTTTCCACTGGCTGGAGGCGCCCGAGAGCACCCAGCCGGCGGTCAGCGAGCTCATCGACAGGAAGCCCATGCCAGTGCCCAGCAGCTGGGCGATCTCGCGGGCGAAATGGGTCTTGCCGACGCCGGGCGGGCCCAGCAGCAGCATGGGGGTGATCTCCAGCGCGTCGCGGCTGTCTTCGCACAGCGCCAGCTGGCGGCGCACGGCGTCCAGCACTTCGTGGAAGTTCGGCAGTTCGTCGTAGAGGTGGCCCATGGCCGGCAGGCCGGAAGGCTTGACCTGGAAACGCTCGGGCCCTTTTTCGAGCATGCGCTCGTAGGTGGAGCGCAGCGTCTCGTGCTCCCGGTCGGGCAGCTTGTGCAGCCGCTGCTGCACTTCGGCCACCCGGTAAAGACTGCGCATGCGGGCAATCGGAATTGCGCCGTTGCTGACAGACATGAGCTCGTGCGATGTGGACATCAGACCTCCATCCAGGCAATCACCGGCTTGAAACATGTCGGCCGGCAACTGCATTGCAGCAAATGACCTGCCCGGGCCAGCGCCGGATCAGCGGCGCAAAACCAGGGTTGATTTCGCTCAAGCAAATCGCGAGCCTGGCCGAAAAGCGCCTGAAAGGTCTTGTGACAGTTCCCCGAATTGGCAGGTTCCAGGCAGCTTATCGGCGCTTGTGACGAGCCCAAACCCCGAAGAATTCACGTGATCCCACAGCCTGGCACACGGGCGCCACGGTTTCGGCCGCGGTTCGGTCGCCTCACATGTGGACAAGTCTTTGCGTCTCCCTCCATCACGCTCCTTTTCGCCGGAGAAGAATTTTCATGCCGCAACCTTCCTTTGCCCGCAAGGGCTCCATCGGCCGCCGGCTGGTGCTGGTACTGTGTGCCATCCTGGGCCTCTCGCTGCTGAGCAGCGTGATCGCCGTGGTGCAGTTGCGCCAGCTGGGCCAGGAAGTCGAGCTGATGCTCGGCAGCAACCTCAAGGTCGAGCGCGCCGGCTCCGACTGGCTGCGCTACACCACTGCCGGCATCCAGCGCGCCTCGGCCATTGCCAAGAGCAGCGACACCTCGCTGGTGGAGTACTTTGCGCCTGCCACGGCGGCAGCCGTCAGTGCCACAAACGATGTGCAGAAGCTCATCGAAGGTGCGCTGGACTCTCCCGATGAAAAGGCCGCGTTCGCGAAAATCGGTGAAATCCGCAAGAACTACCTGGCTGCCCGCGAGGAAGTCAGCAAGGCCAAGAAGGCTGGTGACGCGGATGCTGCCTCGCGCATCTTCAACGAGCGCTTCGAGCCGTCCTCCAAGCTGTACCTGACAGCCGTGGGCGACCTGGTGAAGAGCCAGCGCGAGCAGCTGGATGCCTCGGCCCAGCGGGTCGAGGCGCTGCGCTCGCGCACCGTCTCGCTGCTGCTGGCCTGCACCGCGCTGGCGCTGCTGGCCGGCTCGGCGCTGGGCTGGATGCTGATCCGCAGCATCACCGTGCCGCTGCGCGACGCCGAGCGCGCGGCCCGCGCGATTGCCAACATGGACCTCAGCGGTGCCGCCCAGTCCAGCTACCGCAGCGATGAAACCGGCCAGCTGCTGCACGCCATCGACAAGATGCGCGATGCGTTGCGCACGGCGCTGCACGAAGTGCGCGGCGTGGTCGACAGCATCTCCACCGCCAGCACCCAGATCGCCACCGGCAACCACGACCTGAGCGCCCGCACCGAGCAGACCGCCTCCAATCTGCAGGAAACCGCCAGCGCGATGGAGCAGCTGACCAGCACCGTGCGCAGCAGCGCCGACGCCGCCTCCCAGGCCAACCAGCTCGCCAGCTCGGCCGCCCAGGTGGCCCAGCGTGGCGGTGCGGCGGTGGCCGAAGTCGTCAGCACGATGGGCGAGATCCACCAATCCAGCAAGAAGATCGCCGACATCATCGGCGTGATCGACGGCATTGCCTTCCAGACCAACATCCTGGCGCTGAACGCCGCCGTGGAAGCGGCGCGGGCGGGCGAGCAGGGCCGCGGCTTTGCGGTCGTGGCCGGCGAGGTGCGCAGCCTGGCCCAGCGCAGCGCCGAAGCCGCGCGCGAGATCAAGAGCCTGATCGGCGCCAGCGTGGACCGGGTCGAATCCGGCGCCCGCCTGGTCGGCGATGCCGGCAACACGATGAACGAGATCGTCGCCAGCGTGCAGCGCGTCACCGACATCATTGGCGAGATCAGCACCGCCGCCACCGAGCAAAGCCAGGGCATCGGCCAGGTCAACCTGGCGGTCACCGAGCTGGACCAGATGACGCAGCAGAATGCCGCGCTGGTCGAAGAGTCCACGGCCGCCGCCGAAAGCCTGAAGGACCAGGCCGGCCGCCTGAGCAGCGTGGTCGGCACCTTCCGGCTGACGGCCGCCTGAGCGTCGTTTTCGCCCCGCACCCAGGCGCCTTCGGGCGCCTTTTCTTTTGCGCCGCGCCTGTGGTCAGATCGCGGCTGCCATGCCCACCTACCTCACCAGCCGCATCCTGCTCACGCTGGGCGCGCTGTCGCTCTGGTGGTACACGGGCAATCCGATCACGCTGCTGATCGTCTCGCCGCTGTTTGGTGCCCTGTGGACCGTGCCGCTGATCGACGGCATCTCGGCCGCTTTCCGCGGCACCCAACGCATGGCCATGCGTGACCTGGAACGACCGGGGCGCCGGCTCTGCGCCTTCCGCGGCCACGAGCTGTGCCTGGACCGGGACGGCGAGGACCAGCTGTGGTTCGAGGCCGAGGCAGTGCGCAAGTTCGGCGTGAAGCTGCCGGCCCCAGCGCTGCTGCCACCGGAAGCGCTGCGCATGCACCTGGGCCAGGTCCAGCTGCGCGCCGACCTGCTGGCCGAGCGGCTGTGCCAGTCGGCACCGCCAGAGTCGGTCACGCTGGCATTCGGGCGCTGGCTGCAGCGCGAGCTGAAGGTGGCCGCCACGCGGCATGCGGCCGGGCGTTGAAGCCCGGCGCGGGACCTACTTGACCCAGTCGTTCAATTGGATGATGGGGAGCATCACGGCCAAGACGATCAGCATGACGACGCCGCCCATTGCCACGATCAGCAGCGGCTCCAGGATGGTGGCCACGGCCAGGGCGCGGCGCTGCACTTCCCCGCCGAGCTGCTTGGCGGCGCGGTCCAGCATGCGCGGCAGCTGGCCGGTCTGCTCGCCGAGGCGGGCAAACATCGCCAGCAAGCCGGGAAAGCGCTTTTTGGCGGCCATGGCCGAGGCCAGCGGCGCGCCTTCGCGCACTTGAACCAACGCATCCATCGCGTCGGCCCGCATCGCGCGGTTGCCCAGGGTTTCGGCGGCCGCCTGCAGGGCCTTCAGGATGGGCACGCCAGCGCCTGCCAGCATCGCCAGCGTGCCGGCGAAGCGGGCGGCGTTGTAGCCGCGCGTGAGCCGGCCGATCAAGGGCACGTTCAGCATGCCGGCGTCAAAGCGCTGGCGGAAGGCTTCGTTGCGCAGCGCGCGCAGCAGCAGCACCACGGCCACCGTCATCACCGCGACGAAGTACAGCCCGTAGTTGCGCACGAAGGCGCTGACGGCCAGCATTACCACCGTCAGGATGGGCAGCGCGTGCTTGCCGTTGACAAACACCGAGGCCACCTGCGGCACCACGTAGGTGACCAGGAAGGTGACGATGACGACCGCGATCAGCGAGACGATGGCCGGGTACAGCATCGCGCCGATCAGCTTGCTGCGCAGCGCCTGGCGCTCTTCCAGGTCGTCTGCCAGGCGCTCCAGCACGCCACCCAGCGCACCGCTTTGCTCGCCGGCGGCGACCACCGCGCGGTACACGTCGTCGAACTCGCGCGGTGCCGAAGCCAGTGCGCGGGCGAACGGGCTGCCACCGTTGACTTCGCTCTTCAGGTGGGCGATCAGTTCGCGCTGGCGCGGCTCTTCGGATTCGTCGGCCAGCGCGGTCAGCGCGCGTTCCAGCGGCAGGCCGGACGACACCAGGCCGGCCAGCTGCCGGGTCCAGACCGTCAGCCCGCTCTTGCTGAAAGCCCGGCGGTTGAACTTGACGCTGTTGCCGGTCGAGGCCTCGACCATGGCCACCAGCGTGACAGACAACGGCACCAGGCCCTGGCCGCGCACGGCCGCCCGCGCGGACTTGGCATGGTCGGCCTCGACCAGGCCGTTGACCTGCTTGCCGGCGGCGTTGAGGGCTTCGTACTTGAAGGCGGGCATCGCTTAGCTCATTCCCTGGTGACGCGAAGCACTTCTTCCAGCGAGGTGATGCCCTGGGACACAAGCCGCTCGCCGTCCTCGCGCATCGAGCGCAGGCCGTTGAGGCGGGCTGCGGCGATGATCTCGCTTTCGGCCGCCTGGTTGTGGATCAGCGCCTGCACCTTTTCGTCCACCACCATCAGCTCGTAGACGCCGGTGCGGCCCTTGTAGCCGCTCATGCTGCAGGCCGGGCAGCCCACAGGGTGCCAATGGCCCTCGCCGTCCTGCTTGCGGCAGACGGGGCAGAGCTTGCGCACCAGGCGCTGGGCCTGCACCGCCAGCAGCGAGGAGCTGAGCAGGAAGGGCTCGACACCCATGTCGATCAGGCGGGTGACGGCTGAAGGCGCGTCGTTGGTGTGCAGCGTGGCCAGCACCAAGTGGCCGGTCAGCGAGGCCTGGATGGCGATCTGCGCCGTTTCGAAATCGCGGATTTCACCGATCATGATGACGTCCGGGTCCTGCCGCAGGATGGCGCGCAAGGCCTTGGCGAAGGTCAGGTCGATCTTGGCGTTGACCTGCGTCTGGCCGATGCCGGCCAGCTCGTATTCGACCGGGTCTTCCACCGTCAGGATGTTGGTGGTGGCAGTTTCGAGCCGGCCGAGCGAGGCGTACAGCGTGGTCGTCTTGCCCGAGCCGGTCGGGCCGGTGACCAGCACGATGCCGTGCGGCTGGTGCACCTGGCGGTCGAAGGCGGCGAGCACGTCACCGTCCATGCCCAGGCCTTCCAGCGTGAACTTGGATTCGCTCTTGTCCAACAGGCGCAGCACCGCACGTTCGCCGTGGGCCGAAGGCAGGGTTGAAACCCGCACGTCGATCGCCCGGCCGCCGATGCGCAGCGAGATGCGGCCGTCCTGCGGCAGGCGCTTCTCGGCAATGTCCAGCTCGGCCATGATCTTCAGGCGCGAGATCAGCGCGGCGTGCAGCGCCTTGTTGGGCTGCACCACTTCGCGCAGCGTGCCGTCCACGCGGAAGCGCACCGAGCTGCTGCGCTCGTAGGGCTCGATGTGGATGTCGCTGGCGCCGTCCTTCGCGGCCTGCGTCAGCAGCGCGTTGAGCATGCGGATGATGGGCGCGTCGTTGGCGGCCTCCAGCAAGTCCTCGACCGCCGGCAGCTCCTGCATCATGCGCGAGAGGTCCACGGCGCTTTCGACTTCGCCGATCACGGAAGCGGCGCTGCCTTCGCCGCCCGAGTAGGCCTCGGCCAGGCGCTGGGCCAGGGCGGCGCTGTCTTCATGTTCGAGCTGATCGACCGAATACAGGCGCAGCACCTCGGTCAAGGCGCTGCGCGGCGTGCTGTCGGCAAAACGCAGCAGCAACTGGCCGCCATCGTCTTCCAGCAGCAGCGTGTTGGCCTTGGCAAAGCCGTAGGGCAGGGGGTGGCGTTGGGCCATGTCGGGTGCCTGGTCTGCGCTCAGTTGCTGGAAGGGGCCGGCGCGGCGGGCGCGTTCGGGCCTTCGGGCGGATTCGGCGGCGTGGTGATCGGCGAAGCCGGCGCGCCGCTGCCCGGCATGCGCTGCGGGATGATGGGCGAGTCGGTGATCGGCGCGATGAAGTCCGGGCTGGGCTGGCTGTTCTGCTGCAGTGCGCGGATCGCGTCGTAGCGGTCCACGGTGACGGCGTCGGCAGCGCCCGGCGTGCGCAGCACGACAGGGCGCAGGAACAGCATCAGGTTGCTCTTGGTGCGGTTGCGCGTCTCGTTGCGGAACAGGTTGCCGACGATGGGCAGGCTGGCCAGGCCGGGCACACGGCCTTCGGAGTCGCCGTACTCGTCCTTCAGCAGGCCGCCCAGCACCATGGTCTGGCCGTCGTCCACCACCACGGTGCTCTCGATCGAGCTCTTGTCGGTGATCTGCGAGTTGTCCTGGCGCAGCGAGCTGCTCTCCTGGTAGATCGTCATGCGCACCGTGCCGTTCTCACCGATCTGGCTCTTGATCTTCAGCGTGATGCCGACGTCCTTGCGCTCGATGGTCTGGAACGGGTTGACCGCGCCGTTGCCGGTGCCGGTGTTGGTGAAGCTGCCGGTGGTGAACGGCACGTTCGAGCCGATCACGATCTTGGCTTCCTCGTTGTCCAGCGCCACCAGGTTGGGCGTGGACAGCACGTTGGCGCCGGTGTTGGTTTCGAGAAAACGCGCCAGCGCGCCCAGCGTGAAGGCACCGTTGATCCTGTTCAGGATGCCGATGTTCAGCCCCTGGCCGATCGAGGCGGAGCTGGCGTCGGTGCTGGTGGAGGTGCCAGCGAACTGGGACAGGGTCAGGTTGGCAATGTTGTTGTTGCCGCTGCCGTAGTTGGTGCCGGCGTAGCCGATGGTGTTGTTCTTGGTGCTGCCGATGATGCCTTGCCACTGGATGCCGAACTCGGCCGCCTTGTTGGCATCGACCTTGACGATCATGGTCTCGACGTAGATCTGCGCGCGGCGCGTGTCGAGCTGGTCGATCACCTGGCGCATCTGCCGGTAGACGGCCTCCGGGGCCGAGATGATCAGCGAGTTGGTCGACGGGTCGGCCTGGATCTGGCCACCGGTGGACGGGCCGGCCGAGGCCGAGACCGGCGTGGTCGCCACGCTGCTCTGGCCGCTGCTGGCGCCGCTGGTCTGGATGCCGGTGGGCTGGTTCTGGGCCGGCGTGGGGCGGCTGGCGCCGGACAGGCCGGTGAGGCCGCTGCTGCTGGTGCTGCCCGAACTGCTGGCCGAGGCCGCGCCGCTGGCCATCGCCGCGCGCAGCACTTCGGCCAGCTTCACCGCGTCGGCGTTCTTCAGGTAGACGACCCAGATGTTGCCGGCCGGGCCACCGCCGGGAATGGGCCGGTCCAGCTTCTCGATCAGCGAGCGCGCGTTGTTCATCCGCGTCGGGTTGGCGGCGCGCACGATCAGCGAGTTGCTGCGCGGCTCGACCATCACCGAGGTCGCCGAGCCGGACACCGCGGCGGCGCCGGGCACGCCGGCCGTCGCGGTTTCGCTCAGCTTCTGCACCAGCGGCGCCAGGTCCGCGGCCAGCGCGTACTTGACCGGGATCACCTCGATCTCGGAGGCGGCCGGCTGGTCCAGCGCGGCAATGATCTTGGCCAGGCGCTGCAGGTTGTCGGCGTAGTCGGTGATGATCAGCGAGCCATTGCCGGGGTTCGCGTTGATCGTGTTGTTGGCACTGATCAAGGGCCGCAGCACGGCCACCAGGTTGTTCGGGTTCTCGTGGTTGAGGCGGAAGATCTGCGTCAGGATCTGGTCGCCACGCACCGTGGGCGCGCCCACCGAGACGGTGCCGGCCTGCAGCTTGGCTTCGGCCTCCGGCACCACCTTCAGCAGCCCGGCGTTTTCCACCACCGTGAAGCCCAGGCCGCGCAGCGCGGCCAGGTAGCTGCGCCAGGCTTCGAGCGGCGGCTGCGGCTTTTCGCTGGTCACGGTGATCTGGCCGCGCACCCGGGCGTCAACCAGGATCTGGCGGTCCAGCATCGCGCCGATGGCCCGCGAGACCGCCTCGATGTCGGCATTGACGAAGTTCAGCGTGACCGGCGCCTTGGCGCGGGTGGCCGGCATCGGTGGCTCGGTGTTGTCCTGCGCGAAAGCGGCACCGGCCAGGCCCAGGGCCGAGAAAGCCTGGCTCATGGCCACGACCAGCGGCGCCAGGCGGCGGACAGCGCGCGTGCTGCGTGCACGGGGCTGCTGGGCGCGCGTGCTGCGCATGGCGTTTTGAGGCTGCGACGAAGTCATGTTCACCCGATCGAAATGACGGACGACGCACCCTGGCGCCGCCCGATGATGTTCAGCAGATTGTTCAATGCCGGCTCCTGCCCCGGCGCGGCGCGCGCATCACCGCGAAAGCGCAGGCCACCGGGGCGAAGTTCGCCCTGGCCCTGCAGTTGCAAGGCGCCTTCCAGCGTCTGCAATTGCACCGCCGGCGGCTGGCCGGGCTGGCTGGGCGCCGTCAGCGAGATGCGGTAGCTGCCCAGCGGGTCGACCGGCGCAAGCCGGGACGAGGTCTGCAGCAGCTGCAGCTCGGCGCTGCCCTGGATCTGCCAGGCACCGCCGGCCTGCTGGCTCAGCGTCAGCCCCGGGCTGGCCAGGCGCAGCTGGCCGCCGGGCTTGACGGTGTTCCATGGCGCGCCCAGGCCTTCGAGCCAGGCGGCGGGCCATTGGCCCAGCGTGGTGTCGCTGCCGCCGGCGCCTAGCGGCGTCAGCGTCAGTTGCATGCGGCGCCAGCCGGTGCGCAGCTCCAGCCGCGCGCCGCTGGCCATGCAGCAGGGCTGCGTCAGCTGCAGCCCCAGGCCCAGCCACAGCGGCGACAGCCGCCAGGCCAGCCGCGACGGCATGACGCGTGCGTCCTTGCTGCCCGGCCCGCCGGTCAGCACCGGCAAGGCGCTGCCGCGCCACAAAGTGCCTTCGGCCTCGGCCAGTTGCAACCGGCCCTCGGTGGCACCGGCCACCCAGCCGGCCAGCCACGAGGCAGGCAGCTGGGACGCCAATGCCAGCAGCCCGCCGACCAGTGCGCCGCTCCACAGCCAGCCGCGGCTTGGCGCCTGGCCCGGCAGCATGCCGCCCAGGCTCAGCCCGCCGCGCGCCAGCTGTGCGCTGGCCGGCGCACGCGGGCGCCTGGCCAGCCGGCGCAAGGGCGTGGCGCTGTGCGTGGCCACGGGTGAGGGCAGCACCGGTTTGCGCATCAAGGTGAGCCCGGCAGCTGCAGCACCAGCGTGCCGCTCAGGCCGTCATCGGCGCGCGTGAGCTTCATCTGGACCGGCCGTGCACGCGCCGCTGCCCTGGCTGCGGCCAGCCAGGTGCGGAATTCTTCGGGTGGCATGGCCTTGAGCGTCAGCGTGGCGCGGTCGGCCAGCAGGGCCAGCGTGGCGCGGCCGCCCAGCCGGGTGACCGAGGCCTTCAGCGCAGCGCTGGCATCGGCGGTGCTGACGGGCGCCTGGCCCTTCAGCTGGCTGGCTTCGCTGGCCAGGGCCTGCATCTGCAGCCACTGCAGTTCCAGTTCGGCGGCCTGCGGCGGCACTTCGCGCCAGGTGCGCCAGGCCGGCCGCACGGCAATCAGCCAGACCAGCAGCACCGCCAGCGCAATGCCCATCACCAGCACCAGCTGGCGTTCGCGGGCAGACAGCGCCACCCAGCGGGCCTGCAGCGGCGCCAGCCGGGCCTGCAGGGCGGCGTTGGTCGAAACGCTGCGGTTCATTCTTCGTCCTCGTCGTCACCGGGCTTGGGTTCGGGGCCGCCCATCGGGCGCATCACCGGGCCGGCCGGCTTGCCACCGGGCTGCGGCAGCATGCCCACCGGCTGGCGCATCTGCATCGGGCCGCTCTCACCGGCGCCTGCAGGGGGCTGGGCATTCGGCACTGCGCCCTGAGGGCCGCCAGCCGTGCCGGGGACGCTGCCGGGGCGTGCGCCCGGTGTGCCTGTGACGCTGCCAGCGCTGGCGGGCGGCCTGCTGCCAGGCTTGGCGCGGGTCACGACGGGGCCGTTGGCACTGGTCTCGGCGTCCAGCCCCATGGCCAGCAGCTGGTTGCGGAAGGCTTCGGTTTCCGGCGGGCTCCAGCCCGGGCTGTCCAGCGTCAGCCGGCCGTTTTCGAACTGCAGCCCGTTGGCCGGGCCGCGCGAAGCCGGCCAGGCGGCCTGGGCCGCGTACATCAGGGTTTCCAGGTCGCCGTCGCCTGGCTTGCCGGAGGCGGTGCGCAGCAGGTCGATTTCCTTTTGCATCTGCAGCGGCGCGTTGATCACGCCGCGCACCTGCGGGAAGGTGGTCTGCAGCAGCGTGTTCATGGCCTGCTTGCGCGCTGCCAGCGCGCTGCGCTGCTGCCAGGCCCAGACGTTGGCGCCCACCAACTGCAGCACCACCAGCAGCACCAGCCCGCCGCGCACCCAGCGCCAGCTGGGGTCGTGCAGCGCGTTGGCCAGCGCCTCGTTGAAGGCACGCTGGCCGCGGCGCTGGGCTGCCAGGTCGAACTGGCGCAGGTTCCAGCCGCTGCGTGCAGCCTGCTGCAGGAATTCGGTGTCGCTTTGAGAGGCCACCGGCGCGCCCGCCAGCCGGGCCGCCTCGGCCGCGCCCCCGGGGCTGGCCGACCAGGCAATGCTGAGGTCGGGCGGCTGGCGCGCCAGCAGCGCACGCGTGGCCGGGCTGTCCAGCGGCAGGCACAGGGGGCCTTGCTCGTCGCGCCAGGCCAGTTGCAGGCCTTTGTCGTCTTCGTAGACGTGGCCGGCCGTTGGGCCTTCGGGCACCCAGGCCGGCACCACGCGGTCCACCGTCAGGCCGCTGGCTTCCAGCCGTGCCAGCTGGCCCACCAGCCAGGGCTTGTTCAGCGCGGCAATCCAGCCGGGGCTGCCAGCGCTGGCACCGGGTGCGAGCGCCAGGTGCAGTTCGGATTCGTCTTCCAGCAGCGCCTCTTCCAGCACGCCGGCCAGGGCCTGGCGCATGCGGCTGGCGGGGGCCTTGGGCAGCATCGCGTGGTGCCAGCCCACGTCAGCCGGCGCCAGCACGGCCACCACCTGCTGCGCCTGCGGCAGCTCGGCCACCGCGGCACGGCCCTGGCGGGTCACGTGGCTGCCGTCGGCGCTGAAGGCAAACGCGACGTCCGCGGCGGGCTCGCCCTGCGTCGCCGGCTCGGCTTGCTGGGCGGCCAGCCGGGGCTGGGCTGGCAACTGGACGATCAGAGTGGACATGGACGGCGGAAACTCGACGCGGAGGGCATGGGGGTATCAGGCAACAGGCATGGCGAGCCACCGGACAGGCGGATGGCCGCCCGGCGTGGGCACGCCGGTGCCCTGCAACCCGCTATTGTGGCGCGAGCCGGAGCGGCGCCGGCCCACGTTTGTGGGGAGTGGGTCTGGGGCTTCATTTGGACAGGCGCTCGCGCCACAGCACGCGCACTTCAGCACCTTGCCGCTGCACCAGCGAAACCTCGCGCAGCACCGAGTCTTCGTAGCGCAGCTGGCCGGTGACTTCGAAGTAGTCGCTCCTGAAGTCGGCGGCCTTGGCCCAGGCGTTGGCGCTGTTGCCGAACTTGTCGCCGAGCGCTTTCGCCGCGTCGGACACCGAGGCGAAGCCCTTTTTCAGCTGTGCGCGTTGCTGCACCAGGCGCTGGGCGCTGGAGCGGTCCAGCCCGTCCATCACCGACATCAGCACCTCGGGCGAGGCGGTGTTCAGGTTCACCTTCGAGGTGTTCGGCAGGATGGTCACGTAGGGCGCCAGCCGGTCGATGGTGGGCTGGTCCAGCCCCAGCCAGCGCAGCTGGGCCACGCGCTGCGGGCGGATCGGCGCGCTGGCCTGGGCTTTCTGGCTGTTCTCGACCAGGTCTTCCGCCTCGCTGGACACGGCCATGGCCTCGGCAATGCGCTGCGCTACCGCGGCCGGCAGGCCCAGCGCGTCGCACAGCCGCGTGAAAGCCAGCAGCTCACGCTTGGCGGTTTCTTCGTCGTCTGTGGCGAGATTGCGCAGGTTGTAGCGCGAGTTTGCATCGACGATGTCGCCGGACAGGAAGGCATCGAGCCCGGTGTCCTGGGTGTTGTCCTTGTCGGCCGCCAGGAAGGTCGACAGCCGGATCTCCGCCAGGCCGGTGGCCCAGGGTTCGGTCAACGCGTCGCCGCCACCGTCGCGCGCATCCTCGCGCAGGATCAGCCGGGCCCAGTCCAGCGCGCCGCCCAGCAGCCAGGCCGACTGGGTGCGCGCGCGCTCGGCGCTTTCGACCTCGATGGCCCGCCATTGCTGCCAGACCATGCCTGCCGCGAGCGTCGCGACCAGCGTGACGATCAGCATCGCCAGCAGCAGGGCAGCGCCGCGTTGCGGGCGGCGGTTCAGGCTGCGCGTGTTCATCCGCCACTTCCTTGCGTGCCTTGCAACTGCAGGTCGCGGGTCAGTGTGCCGGACGGAACGCTCAGCACCACACGCACGCCGACGGGCAGGTCCTCTTCGTCGGGATTGGGGTTGACATTCTCTGGTGGAGGGTCGCCGGGTGGCTGTGTGACGACTTGCTTGACCGTCTTGTTGCCGCTGGACTGCGCATTGCTCCAGCTGTTGTCGCCCTGGCGGTAGTAGAAGACCTGCCAGTTGCTCAGCTCGGTCAGCATTGGCAGCGCGCTTTCGCGCAAGCTGGTCCATTGCTGGCTGCGCAGCCACCATTCCTGCAGGTCCTGCAGCCGGGTCACCGGCGGCGAGGCCCAGCGGTAAAGCGTGTTGTCCTGGCGGGTCCAGACGACCAGCATCAGGCCGTCCGGCGCGCGCCGGGTCAGGCGCAGCGCGCTGCCGTCGAAGCGCAGCGGCGGCGCGCCCGGGCTGGCCTGCAACTGCTGCAGGTCCTGCTCCCATTGCGAGATCACGGTGGCCATCTGCAGCGTGCGCTCGGCACTGCCCTGGGCGCCGTCGCGCACGCGCACCAGGCCGTCCACGCCTTGCCAGGCCATCGCGGCCAGGATGGCCATGATGAACAGCGCGACCATCACCTCGATCAGCGTGAAGCCACGCGCGGCGCGAGGTTGCGGCGAAAAAGGCGGACGCGGGTACATCTGGTGGGGCATGCTGCGCTCAGTAACGCGGCAGCACGGTGGACTGCGTGAGCAACTGCTGGCCGCCGTCGTCGGCAATCACCACGTCGATGCGGCGGAAATTCGGGTTTGGCGTGGCCTGCACCCGCACCACGCTGCGGTAGGTGTGTGCCAGCTGCGCGCACTCTCCCGTGCTCTCGCCGATGTCGGGGAAGCGGTGGGCCAGCTTCAGCGCGGTCAGCTCGTTGTCGGCGCACCACTGGGCCTCGGTGACCGAGGTCAGGCGCTGGGCATTGTTCAGCAGCGAACCGCCGGCCCGGCTGCCGGCTGCCAGCGCAATGGCCACGATGGCGACCGCCACCAGCACTTCAACCAGCGTGAAGCCACGCGCTTTCCCGCGGTTCACGGCGTCACCGCCGCGGTGGCCGCGTCCACCTGCACAAACGGGCCCAGCCCATTCGTGGCCAGCACCAGCCGGTGGGTTTCGAGCTGCAGCACCACCTGCTGCGCGCCAATGACCGGTTCCGGTCCCAGCCGCAGCGGGCCACCGCCGACGACTGCGGCCCGGGTGCTTTCGTCCAGCCATTGGCTGGGCAGCTGGATGCTGTCGGGCAGGCCGAGGAAGTTGAAGCCGGGGCCGTCGCTGCGTGGCAGCCAGGTCACTTCCAGCCCCATCGAGCGCGAGCGGGCGCGGGCGCCTTCGAGCAGGGCGCTCAGGCGCGCGCCTTCTTCCTCCAGCTTGCTGGCCGCCCGGTCACGCAGCGACAGCGAGGCGATGCCAACCGCGATCGCGATGATCGCGACCACGATCATCAGCTCCAGCAGCGTGAAACCGCGCTGGGGGCCGTGACGGCGATCAGGAGTGGAACGGGCAGGCCCGCGGGTCGAGGTCAATGCGGTGCCAAGAGAGACGGTGCGACCGGCAGCCGGTGCGGCACCGCTTATTGCCAGGAGCCGATGTCGGCGTCGGTGCCTTCGCCGCCGTTCTGGCCGTCTGCGCCCAGGCTGAAGACGTCGATCTCGCCTTGCACGCCGGGATTGGCATACAGGTACGGGCGCTGCCACGGGTCGTTTGGCAGCTTGTCGACATACGAGCGCCAGTTCGGTGGGATCTGGCCGACGGTGGGCTTGTGCGCCAGCGCGTCCAGGCCTTGCTCGGCGGTGGGGTAGCGCTGGTTGTCCAGCTTGTAGAGCTTGAGCGCCTGCATCAGAGAGGCGATGTCGGTGCGGGCAGCGGTGACGCGGGCCTGGTCGGCGCGGTCCAGCACTTTGGGCACGATCAGCGCAGCCAGCACGCCGATGATGACCAGCACCACCATCAGCTCGATCAGCGTGAAGCCCTTTTGCGCCGCTTGGCGCAGGCCTTTCAGGCCATGTGGGCGGAGAGGTGATCGGGGCATGGCAGACATGTCGGTAAAGAGGCCTCGTGGGCCGTCGGGCGAGGGGTGGGCTTGCATGATAATCGCCCGATGGCTTCGCGATTATTAACGTTTGTGGTGTGGGCGCTGGTGGCTGCCAGCGGGCTCTTCTGGGGCCTGAAACTGTTCACCCATTCCCGTGGTTTGCCCGACAACGCGCAGGCGACCCGGCAGGTCGTGCCCCAGGGCGGCGACCTGAGCCGCCTGCTGGGCACGGTGGTCGTGGCCGCCGCCAACGAGGAACCCGATGACGCCAGCGACCGATTCAAGCTGCTGGGCGTCGTGGCGCCCGCCGGCCATACGGGTCCTGGTGTGGCGCTGATCGCCGTGGGCGACCAGCCGGCCAGGGCTTGGCGCACCGGCGCGGTGGTCGATGGCGAAACGGTGCTGTTGTCGGTCGGCAAGCGCTCGGCCCAGCTGGGCCCCAAGGGCGGCCCGGTCAGCGCCGAGCTGAACTTGCCGGAACCAGCGGTCGCTGCGCCATCGCCGGCGCGTCCGGTGTTGTCGATTGGCGCGGGAGGTGTGCACGGCCCGCAGAGCCAGCCGCCGCAGCCGCGCCCGATGACCGCGCAACCCGCGCCTCAGCCGGCGCAGAACAACGACGACGAAGAGTGAGTGGGACACCCGGCTCGGCGAATACGCCAAGCCACCCGCCACCTCAATTCCTGTCCACTGGATTGTTGGCGCAGGCTGCCGGTGGTTCGGGCACGAAATCCCAGCCGTAGGGTCCGTCGCGCAGTTGCAGCGTGCCTTGTGCTGCGCCGGCGCAGTTCGGGCCGCTGCGCTGCCAGTCCAGGCGCAGCGCGGCGCTGTCGGCGCGCCAGTTGCGGAAATAAAGGTGCGTGCTGGCGGCGGGCTCGTAGCGGAAGACCTGCGACCAGCGTGCGCCGGCCTTCTGCAGCAGCGTGACGCTGCCAGGTGCGTGGCCGCTCTCGGGACTGTCGACGACGACGATCAGCCTGCCGTTCGGCGCCACCCAGGGCCAGTCGGCCAGCAGCAGCCCGGCGGGGTTGCCGGCGCTGAACAGCCGCAGCCGCGGCGCGCGGGTGTCGTCGCCAGCGGCGACCTGGGCGACCAGCCAGGCGTCGGCATGTTCCAGCGGGCCCAGCAGGCGGTAGCGCAGGCCGCCGGCCGAGACGGCGGTGCTGCTCGCGGCGCGCGGGGTGGCGGGCTGGTCGATCAGCACCAGTGCCTGCTCGCCGGGGCCGAAGAGCTGCAGTGTCAGCGTGTCGCCCTCTCGCTTGGCGCGCTGCTCGCCGGCCAGGGCCAGCGCGGCCGGTTCACGCGCGTCGGCGCAGCTCAGCGGTGGCTGGTGGGCAACGCAGTCGGACCAGCTGGAGGCAGCGGGCGGCGCGGCGGGCGTGTCGGCCGCAGGGATGACGGGGACGGCGGGGCCGGCGGCCAGCGCGGCGCCAGTGCCCCAGCATGCCAGGAAGGCAAGGTCCCAACGGGTCATCCGCATCGTCGGTGGATCTCCTGTCCGGCCCATTCTGCATGGGCAGCGGCCCCAGGGGAAGCCGGAGCATCCCGCGCGTGGTTCAGCCTGCCACGAACAAGTCCTTGTGCTGTTCGCGCAGCAGGTTCTTCTGCACCTTGCCCATGGTGTTGCGCGGTAGCTCGGTCACGACGAAGACCTTCTTGGGCACCTTGAAGGCCGCGATCTGGCCTTTCATTGCCGCGATCAGTGCCGCCGCATCGGGCGCCTCGCCAGGACGGGGGACGACCACCGCCACCACCGCCTCGCCGAAGTCCGGGTGCGGCACGCCGATCACCGCGCTCTCGGCCACGCCGGGCAGATCGTTCAGGTAACCCTCGATCTCGGCCGGATAGACGTTGTAGCCGCCGCTGATCACCAGGTCCTTGCTGCGGCCGACGATGTTGACGTAGCCGGCAGCGTCCACCTTGCCGACATCGCCGGTCTTGAACCAGCCGTCGGCGGTGAACTCCTCGGCGGTTTTCTCCGGCATGCGCCAGTAGCCCTTGAAGACGTTGGGTCCCTTGACCTGGATGCCGCCAATCTCGCCAGCCGGCAGCGCCAGGCCCGCATCGTCCAACACGCGCAGGCGCACGCCGGGCAGCGGGAAGCCGACCGTGCCGCCCTTGCGCTCGCCGTCTTCGGCGCGGTAGGGGTTGGAGGTCAGCATCACCGTTTCGCTCATGCCGTAGCGCTCCAGGATGGTGTGGCCGGTGCGCTGCTGCCAGAGCTGGAAGGTCTCGATCAGCAAGGGCGCGGAGCCACTGATGAACAGGCGCATGTTGCGGCAGGCTTCCTTGTTCAGCCCGGCCTCGCCCAGCAGCCGCACATACAGCGTGGGCACACCCATGAAGACGGTGGCCTCGGGCAGCTTGGCCAGCACGGCCTTGGGATCGAACTTGTTCAGCCAGATCATCTTGCTGCCGTTCAGCAGCGCGCCGTGGATGGCGACGAACAGGCCGTGCACGTGGAAGATGGGCAGCGCGTGGATCAGCACGTCGCCAGCCTGCCAACCCCAGTAGGCCTTCAGCGTCTGCGCGTTGGACAGCAGGTTGCGCTGCGTCAGCATCGCGCCCTTGCTGCGGCCGGTCGTGCCGCTGGTGTAGAGGATGGCGGCCAGGTCGTCCTCGGCGGGCTGGGCTGGCGTGTGGGTGTCCAGGTGAAAGCTGGCGCGGTCCAGCAGCGTGCCGCTGCGGTTGTCGCCCAGTGTGTAGACGTGGCTGCTGCCGCACTGGAAGGCCAGGCGGCTGACCCAGGTGAAGTTCTGCGGCGAGCAGACGACGACGGCCGGTTCGGCGTTGCCGAGGAAGTATTCGATCTCGCTGGCCTGGTAGGCGGTGTTCAGCGGCAGGAAGACGTGGCCGGCGCGCAGCACGCCGAGGTAGAGCATTAACGCTTCCACGCTTTTTTCGACCTGCACCGCGACGCGGCTGGCCGGCGGCAGGTCCAGCGAATCGAGCAGGTTGGCGATGCGCGCGCTGGCCTGGTCCAGGTCGCGCCAGGTGTAGTGCAGCGGCGCGCCGGGGCCGTCCACCGTCTCGATGGCAATGCCGTCCAGGTCGGCGGGGAAGCCGGCGCGCAGCGCGGCGAAGAGGTTGTGCTGGGTCATTTGGGCGGGGGGGAAGATTCGCTGGAAGGCGGGGGTTCGCTGGCCAGTGCGTTGAAGCGCGCCGGGCGTTTTTCGTTGAATGCGGCCAGGCCCTCGCGGTGCTCTGCCGAGGGCGCGTAGGCGTAGTGCGGCTCGCGCTCGGCGCGCTGGCTGGGCCGGCCGCTGGCAAAGCGGCGCAGGGCCTGCTTGTTGAGCTTCATGGCCTGCGGCGAGAGGCGGGCGACCTGCTGGGCGCAGCGTTGCGCCTCGTCGGCCACTTGCGCGTCCGGCAGCACGCGCGTCACCAGGCCACGTTCACGGGCTTCCTGCGCGTTCAGCACACGCGCTTCGAGCAGCAGCTCGCGCAGCACCGTCTCGCCGATCACGCGGGCGACGATCTCGATCTCGCGTGGCGCCATCGGAAAACCCAGCTTGGCGATGGGTACGCCGAAGCGGCTGCTGTCGCCGCACAGCCGCAGGTCGCAGCAGGCGGCAATCTCCAGCCCGCCGCCCACGCAGGCGCCTTCGATCTGCGCGACCATCGGCAGGTCGCACAGCCACATGGCTTCCAGCGCTGGTGCCACCAGCTCTTCGTGGAAGTGGGCCAGCGTGTCGGCCTGGAAGCGGAAGGCCGGGAATTCCTCGATGTCGCCGCCGGCCACGAATGCGCCGGCCGCGCCCTGCAGCAGCAGCACGCGCACCTCGGGCTGCGCCGCCAGCGCCTCGAAGCCGGCGCGCAGCTGGCGCCACATTTGCGCGTTCAGCGCGTTGAGCTTGCCCGGGTGGTCGAACACCACGCGGGCGATGCCTTGCGCATCAGGCGGGAGGAAGTGGACCTGGCCGGTCATGGGTGGACGCTCAATCCAGCTTGGCGCCGGAGGCTTTGACGACTTCGCCCCAGCGCTTGGTCTCGGCTGCCGCGAACTTGCCGAAGTCGTCGCCCCAGAGGTTGGGCATGTTGGCGCCCAGGCCGTTCCAGATGCCCTTCAGCTCGTCGCTGGCAAAGGCCTTCTTCAGCTCGGCCTGCATGGCCGCGACGATTTCCTTGGGCGTGCCCTTGGGCGCCCACAGGCCGTACCAGGTGGCGACCTGGTAGCTCGGCACGCCGGCTTCGATGGAGGTGGGCACGTCCGGGAAGCCCGGTGCGCGCTTGTCGGAGGCGACGGCCAGCGCCTTGATGCGGCCACTCTTGATGTGGGTGGCCGAAGAGGCCAGGCCGTCGAACATCAGGTCGACCTGGCCTGCCATCAGGTCCTGCAGCGCCGGGCCGGCGCCGCGGTACGGGATGTGGGTGATGAAGGTCTTGGTCTGCAGCTTGAACAGCTCGCCGGCCAGGTGGTGCGAGGTGCCGTTGCCGGCCGAGCCGTAGTTCAGCTTGCCCGGGTTCTTGCGCACATAGTCCAGCAGCCCGGCCAGGTCCTTGACCGGCACCTTCTGCGGATTCACGACGATGACCTGCGGCACGCTGGAGATCAGGCCGACCGGCACGAAGTCGGTGTCCAGCTTGTAGTCCAGCTTGGGGTACATCGCCGGGGCGATCGCATGGTGCACTGCGCCCATGAAGAAGGTGTAGCCGTCGGGCGCGGCGTGGGCCGCGATGCCGGCGCCCACGGTGCCACCGGCGCCGCCCTTGTTGTCGATCAGGAACTGCTTGCCGGTGTTGTGCGACAACACGGCCGACAGCGGGCGGGCGAAGGCGTCGGTGCCGCCGCCGGCCGGGAACGGCACGATGATGGTCACCGGCTTGGTCGGCCAGGCATCGGCCGCCAGCGCAGGGACGGTCATCGCGGTGAGGCTGGCCAGGGTCAGCGCCGTCAGCAGGCGGCGGCGGTGGAAGCTTGGGGTCACGCTGGGTTCCTTTGGGATGACTTGTTGGAGTGGGGCGGGGTCAAAGCAGCGCGGCGATGGCGCGTGAATGCACCACCTCGCCGTTCACGAAACGCTCGTGGCAGGTGTCGATGCGGGCCAGGTCGTAGAGGTAGTTCACCATCATGCCGGCCGATTGCTTCAGGCCCTTGGCAGCCAGGTTGGCGTGAGGGTTGAGGCGCTCCAGGCGGGCACCGTTGTCCAGGTGGAAACGGGCGACCGGGTCGCCGCCAGGCTGCGGCGAGAAGCGGTCCAGGTAGAAGGCGGCCAGCTGCAGCAAGGCTTGCTGGGCCTCGGGCGGCAGGGCTTCGTGCGTGGCCGGGCGGGTCAGCGCAGCCAGGTCGCCGTCGCATGCGGCGAGCAGGCTCGCGCGTGCCGCTTCGAGCTTGGCCGCTGCCGTGCTGCGCAAGCCGGGCAGTTCGGCAAACGCGCCGGCCTTGGCCAGCCAGGCCATGAAGCCGGGGATGGGCGACAGCGTGCAGAAGGTCTTCAGTTGCGGCAGCTCGTGCTTGAGTTGCTCGACCACGCGCTTGATCAGGAAGTTGCCCAGCGACACGCCGCGCAGGCCCGGCTGGCAGTTGCTGATCGAATAGAACACGGCAACCTTCCAGTCGCCCGGCGGCAGCGGCTCGGCGCGCTTGGCGATCAGCGGCGCAATCGCGTCGGCCATTGCCGGCAACAGCGCCACTTCCACGAAGATCAGCGGCTCGTTGGGCAGCTGCGGGTGGAAAAACGCGAAGCACCGGCGGTCTGGCTGCAGGCGGCGGCGCAGGTCGTCCCAGCCGTCTATCTCGTGCACCGCCTCGTGGCGGATCAGCTGCTCCAGCAGCTGCGCAGGCGACTGCCAGCTGACCTCGCGCATTTCCAGGAAGCCGGGGTTGAACCAGCTGCCCAAGAGGTGCAGCAGGTCGGCCTCCACCGCCTTCAGCGCTGGCCGCCTGGGCAGCCGCTCCAGCAGCGCATGGCGCAGCGCGATCAACGCGCCAGTGCCGCCGGGCGCGCGGTTGATGCGGCGGAACAGCTCCTGGCGCGGCGGCTCCACCAGCTCGCTGAGGCGGATCAGCGCTTCGGCGTCCGGCTGGGCCGCGTAGGCCTGCGCGCCTTCGAGCACCGCGGCCGGGTCGGGGCTGAAGTCGGCCAGCAGCAGCTCGAAGAACTCGTCCAGCTTGCGCGCCGGGCTGTCGTCTTTCAAGATTGCCAGCTGTTCGATGATGCGCCGGGCGATCGCCGGGCTGCTGGCCTCGCCGCGCAGCGAGAGCAGGTCGTGGCAATCCTGGCGCAGTTGGCGCATCGCGCGTTCGTGGCTGCGCGCCTGGGCTTTCTGAAGCAGTCCGTCAAGCATTCGGTGGGGCCTTGGCGTGGGTCTCTTGGGCCTCCTGGGCCTGCAGCGCCTTCAGCGCGGCGAGCTGGGCCATCAGATGATCGTGCATCGCGCGTTCGGCGCGGGCGGCGTCGGCCGCCAGCAGGGCGGCCAGCAGTTCGCGGTGCTCGCCAATCGAGGCCTGCATGCGGCCCGGCATCAGCAGCTGGCGGCCACGCATCAGGCGCACGAAGCGGCGCAGGTCGCCGGTGCAGCGGGCCAGCCAGCGGTTGCCGGCCAGGCGTTGCACCAGGCTGTGGAATTCATGGTTGGCGCGGTAGTAGGCGTCGCGATCGCCGGCCTCGGCGTGGCGCTCCAGCTCGTCATGCCAGTGGCGCAGCTCGGCGCGGCTGCTGTCGTCCAGCCGGCGCGTGGCCTCGCCGGCGCAGCGGCCTTCGAGCATGGCCATCACCGGGAACAGTTGCTCGGCGTCGTGGTCGTCCAGCTCGACGACCCGGCAGCCGCGCTGCGGCACCAGCTCCACCAGGCCTTCGGCCGCCAGCACCTTCAGTGCCTCGCGCAGCGGCGTGCGGCTGATCTGCCACTCGGTGGCCAGCGCTTTCTCGTCGATCCACTGGCCCGGCAGCAGTTCCTGCTCGAACATCATCATGCGCAGCCGCGTGGCCACGCCGTCGTGCAGGGAAGCGCCGCGCAGCGAGGGGGCGACAGGAGGGACAAGAGCCATGGTCAGCATCGTAATTTTGTAATTACGGTAATCAACCTGGGGTCAACCCGAGGCCGCTCACAGCCTGTTCCAAGCGGAAAAACCTGGCCCGGACAAACCCGAGCCCTGCCCGCGCCGACAGTCCGCGCTCCGTAAACTGCCCCGATGCCTGTTCCCGCTGCCGCCATGGCCCTGCCGCAAGACGCCGACGAAGTGCTGAAGCTGGCGGCGCGCAGCATGTTCGACGTCTTCGCGAACACCGCGCAAGGCATGCTGGTCGTGGACAAGCACCACCGCATCGTCTGGATCAGCGAGGGCTACAAGCGCTTCCTGCCGGCGCTGGGCTTCAGCGACGAACACGACTTTGTCGGCCGGCCGGTCGAAGACGTGGTGCCCAACACGCTGATGGCCGAGGTCATCGACAGCGGCCAGCCGATGCTGGTGGACCTGCTGACCAACAAGGCCGGCACCTTCCTGGTGAGCCGCTTGCCGCTGCGCAATGACGCGGGCGAGGTGATCGGTGCGCTGGGCATGGTGCTGCTGGACCACCCCGGCGCCGGCCTGCAGCCACTGATGGCCAAGTTCGTGCGCCTGCAGCGCGAGCTGGACGACGCGCGACGCGAGCTGGCGGTGCACCGCCGCACCCGCTACACGATTGCCAGTTTCATCGGCAGCAGCCCGGCCGCCATCGAAGTGAAACGCCAGGCCCGCCGCGCCGCCGGCACCGCCAGCACCGTGCTGCTGCTGGGCGAGACCGGCACCGGCAAGGAGCTGCTGGCCCAGGCCATCCATGCCGACAGCGCGCGCGCCACGCGGCCGTTTGTCGGCGTCAACATCGCGGCGGTGCCGGACACCTTGCTCGAAGCCGAGTTCTTCGGCGTGGCCGCCGGCGCCTACACCGGCGCCGAGCGCAAGGGCCGCGAAGGCAAGTTCAAGCTGGCCGACGGCGGCACGCTGTTCCTGGACGAGATTGGCGACATGCCGCTGGCGCTGCAGGCCAAGCTGCTGCGCGTGCTGCAGGAGCAGGAAGTGGAGCCGCTGGGCAGCAACAAGGTCGAGAAGCTGGACCTGCGGGTGATTGCCGCGACCAGCCGCGACCTGGCCACCATGGTCACCGAAGGCAGCTTCCGCGCGGACCTGTACTACCGCCTCAACGTACTGCCCATCCGCCTGCCCGCGCTGCGCGAGCGCATGCCGGACCTGGACGCCCTGTCCGACCACCTGCTGGCCGACATCGCCCGCCGCAACAGCCAGCCGCACAAAAGCCTCAGCGCCGACGCGCTGGACCTGCTGGCCGCGCAGCGCTGGCCCGGCAACATCCGCGAGTTGGGTAACGCGCTGGAGCGCGCCTGCCTGATGACCGACGACCTGCGGCTCAGCGCGCGGCATTTCAGCGACCTGCTGCCGGCCTCCGCTGCGCCCGACCGCGCCCGCGAGCCCCGTGACGAGCCGGGCTACGCGCTGCTGCAAGGCGCTCGGCCGCTGGGCGACGCGCTGGTGCAAAGCCTGCTGAAGCCGCTGCCGTTGGCCGTGGCCGAACTGGAGGCCAGCTCGATCCGCGCCGCGCTCTGCGCCACCAAGGGCAACAAGCTGGCGGCAGCGCGTTTGCTGGGCATTGCGCGGGCCACCTTGTACGAGAAGCTGGGCCAACTGGGTTGAAACCCTGTCTGGTGACCATGCAAACGCGGCGGCCAATGTCCGGAAAGCGGACGCTGTCTGCCGGCCGGACAGGCGGGAGACTTTCAATCGCCATCCACCACCACCGCCGCTGACGCCGCGGCGCTTCGGTGTTTTCCCGGCCAGGCGCCGCTGAGGCACGGGCTTTGCGGTGTTGCAGGCACACAAAGAACATCCAGGAGACACACGGCATGCTGTTCAAGGCTTTCTGCAAACAGGTTTGCACCGCGGCGGCAGCGTGGGTGGCATTGAGCGCCTGGGCGGCGGACGGCGAGATCCGCATCGCGCATGTCTACAGCCGCACCGGCCCGCTGGAAGCCTACGGCAAGCAGACCGCGATCGGCCTGCAGATGGGGCTGGACTACGCGACCGGCGGCACGATGACGGTGGCCGGCAAGAAGCTGGTCGTGATCGAGAAGGACGACCAGGGCAAGCCGGACCTGGGCAAGAGCCTGCTGGCCGCCGCCTATGGCGACGACAAGGCCGACGTGGCCATCGGCCCCACGTCTTCCGGCGTGGCGCTGGCGATGCTGCCGGTCGCCGAGGAGTACAAGAAGATCCTGCTGGTGGAGCCGGCGGTGGCCGACAGCATCACCGGCGACAAGTGGAACAAGTACATCTTCCGCACGGGCCGCAACAGCAGCCAGGACGCGATCTCCAACGCCGTGGCGCTGGACAAGCCCGGCACCGTGATCGCCACGCTCGCGCAGGACTATGCGTTTGGACGTGACGGCGTGAAGGCCTTCAAGGAAGCGATCAGGAAGGCCAAGGTCGTGCACGAGGAATACCTGCCGACCAGCACCACCGACTTCACCGCCGGCGCCCAGCGCCTGATCGACAAGCTCAAGGACCTGCCCGGCCGCAAGCTCATCTGGATCGTCTGGGCCGGTGCCGGCAATCCGTTCAAGATCGCCGACCTGGACCTGAAGCGCTACGGCATCGAGATCGCCACCGGCGGCAACATCCTGCCGGCGATGGCCGCGTACAAGAACTTCCCCGGCATGGAAGGCGCGACCTACTACTACTTCGGCATTCCGAAGAACCCGGTCAACGAGTGGCTGGTGGCCAACCACTACAAGCAGTACAAGGCGCCGCCGGACTTCTTCACCGCTGGCGGCATGACGGCCGGCATCGCCATCGTCGAGGCGCTGAAAAAGACCGGCGGCGATGCGTCGGCCAACAAGCTGATCGCCACGATGGAAGGCCTGCGCTTCGAGTCGCCAAAAGGCCCCATGACCTTCCGCAAGCAGGACCACCAGGCCCTGCAGAGCATGTACCACTTCAAGATCAAGGTGGACCCGGCCTTCCCTTGGGGCGTGCCTGAGCTGGTGCGCGAGATCAAGGCCGAAGAAATGGACGTGCCGGTGCGCAACACGCGCTGAGCCGCCTGGGTGCAGCGCAGGCCCCCGGCTTGCCGCTGCGAAATTCCGAGACCAACGGAGACAAAACCATGAGATGTCCTGCCCGCACCGCGGGTGCCGTCGCGGCGTTCGCCGCGATCACACTCGCCAGCATTTCCACCGTTCCCGCCCAGGCCGCGGTTGCGCTGCCCGCGCTGAACGTCGACACCAGCCAGACGACGGTCTCCGGCCTGTCGTCCGGCGGTTTCATGGCCAACCAGCTGGGCTACGCCTATTCAGGCACCTTCAAGGGCGTGGGCGTGTTTGCCGGCGGGCCCTACATGTGCGCCGGCCACAGCAACTACACCGCGTGCATGTACAACGCCAGCATCAGCCCCAGCATGCTCAGCACCATGCAGGCCGACCTGAACAACTGGAGCGGCTCGCTGAATGACGCGCTGGCCAATGTCGCCAGCCAGAAGATCTTCCTGTTCGTCGGCACCAGCGACTACACCGTCGGCCCGAACCCGATGAACGCCGTCAACACCCAGTACGGCAACAACGGCGTGCCGGCCGGCAACCTCAGCTACGTGCAGCGCGCCAGCACCGCACACGTCTTCCCGACCGACTTCGCCGGCACGGGAGACAACGCCTGCAACAGCAGCAGCTCGCCCTACATCGCCAACTGCGGTTACGACGGCGCCAAGGCCGCACTCACGCAGTTCTACGGCACCTTGGCGGCCCGCAACGATTCGCCGGCAGCCGCCAACTACATCGAGTTCGACCAGACCGCCTACAGCAACGGCAACCCGGGCATGGCCGCGACCGGCTGGCTCTACGTGCCGGCCGAGTGCGCCGCCGGCACCCATTGCAAGCTGCACGTGGCGCTGCATGGCTGCCAACAGAACTACGCCACCATCGGCGACAAGTTCCTGAAGAACACCGGCTACACCCGCTGGGCCGACACCAACCACATCATCGTGCTGTTCCCGCAGACCAAGGTCGACAGCACCAGCCACAGCACGTCCGCCAGCGGTTCGCTGGGCAACCCCAACGGCTGCTGGGACTGGATCGGCTGGTACGGCAGCGACTTCGCACGCAAGTCCGGTACGCAGATGGCCGCGCTCAAGGCCATGGTCGACCACGTGGCGTCCGGCTCGGGCAGCGGTGGTGGCGGCGGCGGTGCGTTGCCCGCGCCGACCGGCGTGGCCACGTCCAATGCCACCAACACCAGCATGAGCATTGCCTGGGGGGCCGTGACCGGGGCGGCTGGCTACCGGGTCTTCCGCGGCGGCGCGCTGGTCAGCGGCAGCGGCCTAGTCACCGGCACCAGCTACAGCGACACCGGGCTGACGGCCGCGACGACTTACAGCTGGACCGTGGCCGCGGTCGATGCGAGCAACGTGCAGGGTGCGATGTCGGCCGCCGCCAGCGGCACCACCACCGGCGCCGCGGCCACCTGCACGACCGCGAGCAACTACGCCCATGTCTCGGCCGGCCGCGCCCACCAAAGCGGCGGCTACGCACTGGCGAATGGTTCCAACCAGAACATGGGGTTGTGGAATGTCTTCGTCACGACCACGCTGAAGAACACGGCCCCGAACTACTACGTGATCGGCACCTGCCCATGAGCAAGAAAGCCCATGCTTGAGACTCGTCACTTGAGCATCCGCTTCGGCGGCCATGTCGCGGTCAACCGTGTGTCCTGCGTCTTCACGCCGGGCACGCTGACCGCGATCGTCGGCCCCAATGGCGCGGGCAAGACGACCTACTTCAACCTGATCTCGGGCCAGTTTCCGGCCAGCGAAGGCCAGGTGCTGCTGGACGGCATGGACATCACACGCCTCGGCGCGCCGCAGCGCACCCGGCGCGGCCTGGGCCGGGCCTTCCAGCTGACGCAGCTGTTCGCGCAGCTCTCGGTGCAGGAAAACGTGAGGCTGGCGGTGCAGGCCCGGCACGGCGGCGGGCTGAACTGCTGGCGCGTGTGGCTGGACCGCCAGGACTGGCTGGAGGAAACCCGCGAGATCCTTGCCGAGACGCAGCTCTGGCCGCAGCGCGACGCGCTGGCGGCCAGCCTGCCGCATGGCGACCAGCGCAAGCTGGAGGTGGCGATGCTGATGGCGCTGGACCCGCGCGTCTACCTGTTCGATGAGCCGACGGCCGGCATGAGTGCCGACGACGCGCCGGTGGTGCTGGACCTGATCCGCCGGCTGAAGGCGCGGCGCGACCGCACCATCCTGCTGGTCGAACACAAGATGGACGTGCTGCGCGAGCTGGCGGACCGCATCGTGGTGCTGCATCAGGGCGCGCTGGTGGCGGATGGCGAGCCTGCCTCTGTGATGGCCTCGCCTTTGGTGCAGCAGGCTTACCTGGGCGTGGCGCCGGTGCAGGAGGCAGCATGACGAATGCGTTGTCGCTGGAAGGCGTTCACACCCACATCGGCCCGTATCACATCCTGCATGGCGTGGACCTCCATGTGCCGGCCGGTGAAGTCACGATGCTGCTGGGCCGCAATGGCGCCGGCAAGACGAGCACGTTGCGCACGGTGATGGGTTTGTGGCCCGCCTCGGCTGGCATGCTGCGCTTCAAAGGGCAGGCGATCACCGCGGTGGCCACGCCGGAGATTGCGCGCCTTGGCATTGCCTACGTGCCCGAGGCCATGGGCATCTTCAGCGAGCTGACGGTGCGCGACCACCTGGTGCTGGGCGCCCGCGCCGCCCGCCGCGCCGAGGACCTGGACCGCACGCGGCTGGACTGGCTGTTTGGCCTGTTCCCGGCGCTGCACAAGTTCTGGCTGCACCCTGCGGGCAAGCTCAGCGGCGGCCAGAAGCAGATGCTGGCGATTGCCCGTGCGCTGATCGAACCACGCGAGCTGCTGCTGGTCGACGAGCCCAGCAAGGGCCTGGCGCCGGCCATGGTGATGAAGCTGATCGAGGCCTTCACCGAACTCAAGCGCCAGCGCTGCACCGTGCTGATGGTGGAGCAGAACCTGGCGATGGCCAAGGCGCTGGGCGACCGCGTGGCGGTGATGGACAACGGCCGCATCGTGCACACCGGCGCGATGTCGGAATTGGCGGACGACGACGCGTTGCAGCAGCGGCTGTTGGGCTTGTCGCTGGGAGTGGCGGCATGACCGATTCGCCTTTGCCCACCGGCAGCTTGCCGACCCAACCCGGCGAAGTGGCCTTGCCCGGCGCGCGTTTCGACGCGCGGCCGCTGTGGCTGCTGGCCGCGCTGGCGCTGCTGGCCTTTCCGCTGATCGGCAATGGCGCGAGCTGGCTGACGCTGACCGCGGCCGGCCTGGCGATGGGGCTGATCGTTTTCATCATGGCCTCGGGGCTGACGCTGGTCTTTGGGCTGATGGACGTGTTGAACTTCGGCCACGGCGTGTTCATTGCCGCCGGCGCATTTGTCGGCACCAGCGTGCTGGCCGGCATGGCCGGCTGGGTGGGCAGCACCTCTGCGCTGCAGAACCTGGGCGCGGTGGCGCTGGCGATGCTGGCCGCGATGGCGGTGGCCGCGGCGCTGGGCGCGGCTTTCGAGCGCGTCATCGTGCGGCCGGTCTATGGCCAGCACCTGAAGCAGATCCTGATCACGATGGGCGGCATGACGGTGGGCGAGGAGGTCATCAAGCTGATCTGGGGCCCGCAGCAGTTGCCGATGCCGATGCCCGAGACCTTGCGCGGCGCAGTGCTCATTCCGTGGTTCGGCGGCGAAGCGGCGGCGGTCGAGAAGTACCGGCTGTTCGCGGTGGTGCTGGGCCTGGCGGTGTTCGTCGGCCTGCTGTGGCTGCTGAACCGCACCAAGCTCGGCCTGCTGGTGCGCGCCGGCGTGCAGGACCGCGAGATGGTCGAGGCGCTGGGCTACCGGGTGCGGCGGCTGTTCGTCGGTGTGTTCGTCGCCGGCTCGGCGCTGGCCGGGCTGGGCGGTGTGCTGTGGGGGCTGTACCAGCAAAGCGTGGTGCCGCAGATCGGCGCGCAGCTGAACACGTTGCTGTTCATCGTCATCATCATTGGCGGATTGGGCTCCACGCTGGGCTGCTTCGTCGGTGCGCTGGCGGTGGGGCTGATGGCCAACTACACCGGCTTCCTGGCGCCCAAGCTGGCGCTGTTTTCCAACATCGGGCTGATGGTGGCGGTGCTGCTGTGGCGGCCGCAGGGCCTGTATCCGGTGCGGTGAACGTGATGCTGAACCGCCTGCTCTCGCACGACTTGCCACGCAGCCGCTGGTTGGCCGTTGCGCTGCTGCTGATCGCCGCCGCGCTGTTTCTCGCGCCCTTCCTGTTCCATGGCGCGAAGGCGCTGAACGTGGCCGCCAAGGTTTTGGTCTTCATCCTGCTGGTGGCCAGCTACGACCTGCTGCTGGGCTACGCCGGCATCGTCAGCTTTGCGCACACGATGTTCTTCGGCATCGGGGCTTATGGCGTGGCCATTGCCTGCTCGCGTGCAGGCAGCGGCGTGGGCTGGGGCGATGTGGCGCTGGGCCTGGGCGGCGCGCTGCTGCTGTCGCTTTTGCTGAGCCTCTTGATCGGCCTGTTCTCGCTGCGCGTGAAGGCCATCTTCTTCGCAATGATCACGCTGGCCGTGGCCTCGGCCTTCCAGACGCTGGCCTCGCAGCTCTCCGAGTTGACTGGCGGCGAAGACGGCTTGAGCTACAAGGTGCCGGCGCTGTTGTCGCCATCGTTCGAGCCGTTTGGCGTGCCGGTCTTCGGGCTGATGATCGACGGCAAGGTCATCGCGTACTACGGGCTGTCTGTCGTCGTCGCGCTGGGTTTCCTGGCACTGCTGCGGGTCGTCAACTCGCCCTTTGGCCGCGTGCTGCAGGCCATCCGCGAAAACGACTTCCGGGCCGAGGCCATCGGCTACCGCGTCGTCGTCTGGCGCACGCTGGCCAATGTGCTGGCCGCGGCGGTGGCGACGGTTGCCGGTGCGCTGCTGGCGCTGTGGCTGCGCTACACCGGGCCGGACACCACGCTGAGCTTCGAGGTGATGCTGGACATCCTGCTGATCGTCGTGATCGGCGGCATGGGCACGCTTTACGGCGCGGTGCTGGGGGCTGCGCTGTTCGTGCTGGCGCAGAACTATTTGCAGGACCTGCTGGCGCTGGGCGCGCGGGCGCTGGAAGGCGTGCCGCTGCTGTCCGCGCTGGTCTCGCCGGACCGCTGGCTGTTCTGGCTGGGCCTGGGCTTTGTGCTGTGCGTGTACCACTTCCCGAGTGGCGTGGTCGGTCGGTTGCGGGCCAGTCCCGGCCGGCGGGCCACGCCTGAATAAACCCCCATGAAGGAGACCAAGATGAAGACTCGCTCGAAACTGTCCCCTGTGCTGTCGGTGCTTTGCGCCTCGCTCGCAGCCGCCGACGCCACGTCCGCGTGGGCGGCGCCGGTGAACCAGCCACCCGCCGCGCTGCGCGGACCGATTGCCGAAAAAGCCTACGACGGCAGCAGCGACGACCTGCTGACCGGCGGCTTGGGCAAGACAGGCCTGATGGGCGCCACGCCGGTGTTCGTCAACCCGGCCGCGCCCACCCCGGCCGAGCTGCGCCGCAACGCGATCTACACCAACTACCGCGCGCTGGTGGACTACACCGCCTTGGGCGGCATGGGCGTGTTCTACGGCCCGAACATCGACGTGAATGGCAATGACACGCTGGGCGAAGGCAAGATCGCGGGGCGCGAATTCATCGCCTGGGCCGATGACGGCAGCGGCCAGCAGAACGTCGCGATGATGGTGCAGATTCCGGACAGCTTCGACACCAGCAAGCCTTGCATCGTCAGCGCCACCTCGTCCGGCTCGCGCGGCATCTATGGCGCCATTGCCACCGCCGGCGAATGGGGCCTGAAGCACGGCTGCGCAGTGGCCTACACCGACAAGGGCGGCGGCAACGGCCTGTTCGACCCGATGAGCGGCACCGTGATCGCCCGTGACGGCACGCTGACGACGGCCGCCGCTGCTGGGATCGAGTCGCCCTTCACGCCGGCGCTCACGCCCGAGCAGCTCGCCGCCTTCAACACCGCGCTGCCCAACCGAGTGGCCTACAAGCACGCGCATTCGCAGCAGAACCCCGAGAAGGACTGGGGCAAGAACACGCTGGACGCGATCCGCTTTGCGTTCTATGTGCTCAACGAACGCTACGGCCCGGTGGACCCAGGCAATCCGGGCCAGCACCTGGTCAGCCTGAAGCCCAAAAACACCGTGGTCGTTGCCTCCAGCGTGTCCAACGGCGCAGGGGCCGCGCTGGCCGCCGCCGAGCAGGACACCGAAAAGCTGATCGACGGCGTGGCCGTCAGCGAGCCGAACGCCCAGCCCAATGGCGTGAAGTCACTCAGCATCCGGCAGGGCAGCCAGACCGTGCCGCTGATCGGCAAGCCACTGGCCGAGTACTTCACATTTGCGGACGTCTACCAGCCCTGCGCGCTGCTGGCGCCCGGGCTGTCCCTGAACGCCGCCTTCTGGCCGACGACCTACACCGATGCCGCGACGCAGCGCTGCGCAGCCCTCGCGGCGCGTGGCCTGGTGACCGGCGCCACCACCGCCGACCAAGCGAACGACGCATTGGCCAAGCTGCATGCGCACGGCTACACGCCCGAGGCGGACTTCCTGCATCAGTCGCACTTCCGCTTCGCGACCAACTCCATCGCGATGACCTATGTCAACGCCGCCGGCCGCTTCAGCGTGGCTGACAGCGTCTGCGGCTTCAGCTTCGCCAACACCGATGCCGCCGGCAAGGTGGCGCCACAGAACACGCTGCTGCAGGCGGGGCTGTTTTCCACCGGCAACGGCGTGCCGCCGACCAGCGGCGTCAACATCGTCTACAACAGCTCGGTCGGCGGTGGCACGCTGGACTTCCTGGCGGTTTCGCCCACCAGCGGCCAGGCCGACTTCGCGCTGGACGGCGCCTTGTGCCTGCGCTCGCTGGTCACCGGCAAGGACCCGGTGACGGGCGCGCCGTTGACTGGCACGCTCGCGGCGCAGTCGCAGCGCGTGAAGGCCGGCCTCAACGAGGTGCAGCGCAGTGCCAAGCTGGGCAAGCTGCCGGTCATCATCGTGGCCGGTCGCAACGACGCGCTGCTGCCGATCAACCACGCCGCGCGCGCCTACTTCGGCAAGACCCAGCTGGCCGACGCCAAGGGCCCGAACGTGCGCTACATCGAGGTCACCAACGCCCAGCACTTCGACGGCTTCATCGCCTACGGCGCGCTGATGGGCTACGACACGCGCTTCATCCCGTTGCACGTCTACTTCAACCGCGCGATGGATGCGATGTACGCGAAGCTGACGACAGGCGCCGCGCTGCCACCGAGCCAGGTCGTGCACACGACGCCTCGCGCCAGCGGCAGCACCGCGCTGGCCGCGGGCAACGTGCCGCCGATCAGCGCTGCGCCCGGAGGCGATGCGATCACGATGGATGGCAGCACCTTGGTGATCCCCGATTGATCCAGCACCCAGCCCAAACCATGCGTTCACACTACCTCCGCTGCGCCGGCCGCGAGCTGCACTTCACCGAGTGGGGCGCCGGCCAGACCGAGGTGCTGATCGCCTGGCACGGGCTGGCCCGCACCGGGCGGGACATGGATGACATCGCCGCCCACCTGGCAGACCGATACCGGGTGATCTGCCCGGACGCGGTCGGCCGCGGCCTCAGTGAATGGAGCCCGGTTCCGGAAGTCGAGTACTGCCTGGACTTCTACGTGAAGCAGGCAGTTGACCTGCTGGACCAACTCGGCCTGCAGCAACTGCACTGGCTGGGCACCTCGATGGGCGGCGCCATCGGCCTGCGCGCTGCCGCCGGCGTGCTGCAGGGCCGCGTCCGCAGCCTGGTGCTGAACGACATCGGCCCCGAGCTGGCTGCGCCCGCGGTGGCACGCATCCGGGCCTATGCTGGCCAGCCGGCGGCCTTCCGCACCGTCGGCGAGCTGGAGGCCTATTTGCGTCAGATCTACAGGCCGTATGGCGAGTTGACGGACGCGCAGTGGCGCCGCATGGCCGAGACCTCGGTGCGCCGCCTGCCGGACGGCCGTGTCACGCCGCACTACGACCCTGCGATGGTGCTGCAGTTCGAGCACCATCCAGTCGACTACACGCAATGGGCCGCCTGGGACCAGCTGCGGCTGCCGGTGCTGTGCCTGCGCGGTGAAAGCTCGGACCTGCTGACGCCCGAGATCGCCCGGGCCATGACGCAGCGCGGCCCGCGTGCTGAACTGGCCACGATCACCGGCTGCGGCCACGCGCCTGCGCTGAACGTGCCGGCGCAATGGGCGCTGGTGGAAGACTTCCTGAGTCGCCAGCGCTGACGGCAACGCCAGACAAAAAAAGGCCGCCCAGTGAGGCGGCCTTTTTGCTGGGCGAGGTCAGGCTCAGGGCGTGATCGGCAGGTTGATCGTGATGATCTTGCTCGGATCTGCCACCGACGCCGCGTGCAGCACGACTGTCGTTGCGGCGGTCGTCGTGAAAGTTGCGCTGTATGAGGTGGAGTCGATGCTGGTGTTCTTCAGCGTCACGGCGGCGTTGGCGTCCTGCGTCACCGTCATCGGGATGTTGCCATTGAAGATCAGCGTGACGCCGGCGCTGCCATTGGCCGAGGTGGTCGGCAGGTTCAGCGTGGTGCCAGAGGTCACATTGCTGGCCTTGGTCACGCCGCTCACCGACACCGTGCTCAGCGTCAGGATGGTCGGCGTGATGTCGAACTTCACCGTGATGCTAGGCGTCGTGGCGCCCTGCGGTGTGACGACCACCGTGGCCGTGGTGGCCGTGCGGCTGGTGAGCACTGTGCCCCACAGCGTGCTGCTGGTCGTCAGGCTGTTGGCGATGGCCGAGCCGAGGTCCGGGCTGAAGTCCATCGGCAAGCCCGAAGCCGAGCCGAGCACGACCTTCTGGCCGGAGTTGATGGCATACGTCTGGGTGCTGCCTGAAGGGATAGGCGACGGTGACTGCGCCACTTCGTCGATGTTCAGGTTGACCGCAAAGGGCAGCTGATCGAGCACCACGTTGAGGGTCACGACCTGGGTGCTGTCGGCGGCGGACTTGACCAGCAGTTGCACCGTGGTCGGTGCATTGCTGGCCAGGGTGGAAGCCCACGCGACGTTGCTCTGGTTGGCGTGGTCCTGGGTTGCGCCGTTCAGCGTCACGGCGAACACGGCATTGATGTTCGATGTGACCATCAACTGCTGGTTCGACTTCATGTTGACGGTGACCGTCTGGCCACCGGGCACATCGCTTTGCACCGCCACGCCGGCCACCGACACCGTGGCCGTGAGCGGCGCTGCGGCCACCTGGATGCGCAGGGTCGCGACCCGCGTGCTGTCCCCCTGCGGCGTTACCGTCAGCAGCACCTCGGTTGCAACCCCGGCGTTCAGCGTGGCTTCCCAGTGGGTGCTGGACTTGGTGCCTTGCGTCTTGTAGGCGCTGCCCAGCGACTCAGCGACGTTCACCGAGACGTTGGAGTCGAACGCAACCTTCTTGCCAGAGGCGATGGCTACCGTGTAGATCTGGCCGGAAACAACCTGGTCGGTGTTGGGCACGGTCAGCGTCAGCGCCATCGGCATCGGATCCACCGAGACCAGCAGGGTCGCCTTCACCGTGGGATCGGCTGTCGAGGTCACGACCAGGGTCGCGGTGCTGGCGGTGGCACCCGACAGCTTGGCCATCCAGGAGGTCGAAGTCGTGCTGGTTTCGCTCTTCGTCACGTCGCCTAGCGTCTGCGCGACGGCCATCGAGATCGACGATGCGAACTTCAGCACGTCGCCTGAATGGATGTTGATGGCCCGGGTTTCGCCTGCCAGCACCGGCGTGCCGATCGAGACGTCATTCACCTCGGCGGTGACGACCAAGGGGGTTGGCGTGACGGTCACGGTCACCGTCGCGAAGCGTGTGCTGTCGCCTTGCATCGCAGCGGTCACGGTCAGCGGGTTGCCGGCCGCTGCGGCGGTCAGCGTCGCCTGCCAGGTCGTCGACGAGCTGACGCGATTGCTGGCGCGGGTATCGCCCAGGTCGGTGGTGAAGTCCGCCTTCACGTTGGTCGTCACGGCGACCACTTGGCCGGAGTTGACCGTCAACGCGTAGTTTTCATCAGCGCCGATCGGCGTGGCATTGACTGGCGAGCCGTCCACCGTCACGGTCACAGCCAGTGCCGTCGGCACCACGTTCACCGTCAGCGTGCGGCTCAGTTCCGGGTAGTCGCTGGAACTCAGCGTGAGCGTCATCGTGGTGGCGACGTCGCTCGTCACCGTGCCGATCCAGCTGGTGCCGGTCCGGGTCAGCGGGCTGATGGTGGCGCCGGCAGGGGAGTTGACCACGTCCATCGTCAGGTTCGAGCTGATGCTCAGGCTCTGGCCGGACTGGAGGGTGATGCCAGTGCTGCCGCTGTTGGAAAGCGGGGAGCCCTCGATGGCGGTGCCGTCCACCGTCACCGTGAGGTTCAGCGTGGGGTCAGTGCGACCGCCGCCGCAGCCTGCCAGCAGGCCCATCAACATCAGGGCCGCAAAGGCCGCTTGGAGCGCGCGGCTCCCGAACAAACGCAATAGCATGGTCATCCTGCACGAGGTTGAGAAGACACCGGGCGGCGCGCCTGTGGGGCGCGCGCCAGGATGCCCAGGAGCGGCCATGCTCCCAAACCCTAGTGTAGGGGGGACAGCCGGCGTTGGCTGCCCCTACCTCTGCAGGCGTGTTGCGTGCTGGTTCTAGGGGGTCAGGCGGAGGCGCTGACCAGGCCGGTGGTCGAACTGGCGCTGTCGGCGGCCATGCTGGCGTAGCGGGCTGCAAGTTGCTCGATGAACGAGTGCACGTCGATCTTGGGCTTGTTTGCACTGCTCGTGGTTGATTCGGTGCTGCTGTCCGACGATGCGTCGCCCGGCGGCAGGCCGGGAGGCGGGCCCATCGGGGGCATGCCCATGCCGGACATGCCGGCGCCGCTTTCGCTGCCTTGGCTCTCGCGGGCCTGGTCCATTGCGGCGGTCATCTTGTCGCGGAATGCGCTCATCTCGTCGGCAGACATCGAGCCGTCGCCGTCTGCGTCGATGGCCTTGAACAGGGCCTGCGCGGCGTCGCTGGACTTGTCCAGACCGAATTCGTCGGACGAGACGCTGCCGTTGCCGTCGCTGTCCAGCGAGGCCATCGGGTCCTCGTGCTGGCCCTGGCCGCCAGCCGGCATGCCGCCCATGCCGGCGAACTGGGCCGTGCTCATCATCGCCATGTCGAACTGCGAGGGCGGCGGTGGCGGGCCGTCCGGCCGGCTGGTGGTCGTGCTGCTGGTTGCGTCAGCGGTGCCGGCGGTGTTGGTGCTGCCGCCTGCGCTGCCGGTACTGCTGGTCGCGCTGCTGCGGGCGTTGGCCTGTGCGCGGGCGGTGAGCATCTGCCAGATGCTGTTGTTCGACGTGGCCAATGAGACGTTCATGACGGGGTGCTTTCCAGGGATGAAGAGAAGCGGGGGGCGGGCGGGACGGGCCGCCGGATCGCGGTCAAGGACGCTTCGGCGGTATGCCCATGTTCGGTCGGGTGCGTCAGCGGCGTTTGTCGACTTGGTTGCCGGCCTGACACAAAAAAGTGAGTACAAGCCTCTCGAAACCAACCGATCAAATCTTGGCCTTGGGGGACTCTTCCAGCGCTGCAAACAGGTAGCCCACGCCGCGCACGGTGCGGATGAGCTGCGGCGAGCGGGAGTTGTCGTCCAGCTTGTGGCGCAGCCGTGAAACCAGCAGGTCGATGCTGCGGTCCAGTTGTTCCACGCCTTCGCCACGCGCCAGGTCCAGCAGCTGCTGGCGGTCCAGCGTGCAGTGCGGGTGGGCAAGGAAAGTCTTGAGCAGGCGGAATTCGGCCTGCGACAGCGGCACCCGCAAGCCGGTGGGCGCCTCCAGGCTGCGGGTGGCCGGGTCCAGCCGCCACTGGCCGAAGCGCATCGCCGAGGCGGCCTTGGCGGCGGCCGCGGCGGTCATCGAGACCGGTGGCGGCGCGCCTGCATCGTCCCGCGAGCGGCGCAGCAGCGCACCGACGCGTGCCCGCAGCTCGCCGGGGTGGAAAGGCTTGTCCAGCACCGCGTCGGCGCCGAGTTCCAGCGCCACGGCGCGGTCGGCCGCATGGCTGGCGGCCTGCAGCACCAGCACCGGCATGTGGCTGCCCAGCTCGCGCAGGTTGCGCAGCTGTTGCCAGGCATCGGGCCGGTGGCCGCTGCGCGAGGGGCTGGGGTCCATCACCAGCAGCTCGAAGCCGCGCCGGCCGGCGTGCTCGATCAGTTGGGTGTCGTCAGTGGCCTGCACCTGGTGGCCGTGTGGCTCCAGGCACATGCTCAGCCATTGGCGGCTGTTGGCGTCGGGGTCCACCACCAGCACGCGGGCGGCGGGGTGGGGGCGCCGGTCGGGCGCGGGCAGGGCGGTCGGTTTGGGGTGGTCGGACATGGCGTTCAGGCAAAGCAATCCATGCCTGAGAGCCTACGGACATCCCCCTTGATCGCAGCCGGGGATCAGTCCGGTGGACGACCCCCTATTCACCTGCGCTTAACGTTGCGGCAACACATGGCACCGCAACGGTGCCAACATCAGCGACGGAAGTGCCCGTCCTCGCCGACGATGGACAAATCCGAATAGTCCAGGCCGCTGTGGTCGGTGGTGGAGAAGCTCACTTCCAGGCCGCCCAGGTCGTAGCGCTTGAAGCTTTCGAGCGCGCTCTTGATGCGCTCGCGGGTGATGTTCGGGCTGGCGCGCTTGAGGGCTTCGACCAGCACCTTGGCGCCGGCAAAACCTTCCAGCATGGCCGGGGTCAGCTCCGCGCCCTTGCCCTGCGCGGCCACCAGGCCCATGGCTTCCTTGACCATGCCGTTGTTGATCGAGCGCTCGTACGGGAAGACCTGCGTGATGATGGTGCCGCGGGCGTTGTCGCCCAGGGTCTTGATGAAACCTTGCGAGGCGTTGTTCGACAGCGTGACCAGCTGCGCCCTCGAGCCTGCGGCCCGCAGCTTGCCCAGCGCGTCGGCCACCACGGTGCCGCTGCCGACCACGATCACCGCCTGCACGTCGGCCTTGACCAGCTTGGCGATCACCGGTGCCAGATCGGGCTTCTCGCGGTCGAATTTCTCGTCCACCGCGGGTTCGCGGCCCACGGCCTTGAAGCCGGTCATCGCGCCCTTGGCACCGTCTTCGCCAAACGAATCATTGACATGGACCAGGCCGATGCGCGACATGCCGATCAGGCTCAGGTGGCGCACCGCGCGCTCGGCTTCGCGCTGGTACGAGGCGCGCACATTGAAGACCCAGGGCTGCACGGGCTGGTGCAACACCATCGAGCCGGTGGACGGGGCGATCAGTGGCACGTGCGCTGCCGTCACCAGCGGGATGATGGCCTGGTTGTGCGGCGTGCCGCGGGTCAGGAACAGCGCCAGCACGCCGTCGTCGATCAGCTTCCTGGCATTTTCGGCGGCCAGCGGCGGCTCGAACTTGTCGTCCAGCGAGACCAGCTCGATGGCTTGGCCGTTGATGCCGCCGTTCTTGTTGACGCTGTCGAGGTAGAGCCTGGCGCCCTCGGTCGTCTCCTTGACGCCAGCCGCCACCGGGCCGGTGAAGCCGGCCGTCTGGCCGATCCTGATCTGGGCCCAGGCGGGGGACAGGGCGAGGCATGCCAGGGTCGCAACAACCCATCCGCGGCAGTGGCGGTTCAATTTCATGTGATTCCCAACGACAACGACAAGAAAAAGGGGGGCTGGTCTGGCAGCTCTTCCGTGCTGCAGTGCCGGTTGCCCGGCCCGCAAGCGCGCGGATTGTCTCGCCTGCCCATGACGCGAGCATGAGCGTTGCATGCAAGGTTGCACCTTGGCAACAACCCTGGCCGCCGCGCGGCCCTCGGGGCGTGACAACATAGCGGGTTCTGCCTGCCTCGCACCCCTTCCATGTCCTCTGGCTTGATCCAAATCCGCGGCGCCCGCCAGCACAACCTGAAGAACCTGGACCTGGACATCCGCACCGGCGAGATGACGGTGGTCACCGGGCCCAGCGGCTCGGGCAAGTCCAGCCTGGTGTTCGACACGCTGTATGCCGAGGGCCAGCGCCGCTACGTCGAGACCTTCTCGGCCTACGCCCGCCAGTTCCTGGACCGCATGGACAGACCGGCGGTGGACCGGGTGGACGGCGTGCCGCCGGCGATTGCCATCGACCAGACCAACCCGGTGCGCACCAGCCGCAGCACGGTCGGCACGATGACCGAGCTGAACGACCATCTGAAGCTCTTGTTCGCCCGTGCCGGCCAGTTGTTCGACCGCAAGACCGCGCTGCCGGTGCGGCACGACACGCCCGAGACAATCTACGAAGACATCAGGGCCCGCGCCGAGGCCTCGGGTGACCCGCGCCTGGTCGTCACCTTTCCGGTGCAGCTGCCGGCCAACACCAGCGCCGAGCAGCTCGAACAGTGGCTGGCCGCGAGCGGCTTCAACCGTGTGCAGGCCGAGCGCACGGTAGACGACAAGAAGCAGCTCGACGTGGTGGCGGACCGGTTCCGTTTCTCGAACACCGAGCGTGTGCGGGTGATGGAGGCCATCGAGTTGGGCCTGAAGCGTGGCACCGGCAGGCTCGCGGTTTATGCGTTGAAGGAAGAGGGCGAGCCCGAGCTGTGGAAATACTCAACCGGCCTGCACTGCCCCGAGAGCGACCTGCGCTACGGCGAGCCGCAGCCGGCGCTGTTCTCGTTCAACTCGGCCTATGGTGCCTGCGAGACCTGCCGCGGCTTTGGCCGGGTGATTGGCGTGGACCTGGGGCTGGTGATCCCGGACGAGCGCAAGACGCTGCGCAACGGCGCCATCAAGACGATGCAGACGCCGGCCTGGAAGGAAAGCCAGGACGACATGATCACCTACGCTGGCGAGGCCGGCATCCCGCGCGACACGCCCTGGGGCCAGCTCACGCAAGGCCAGCGCGACTGGGTCATCAACGGTTCGCCGAACTGGACCGGCAACTGGAACAAGCAGTGGTACGGCGTGCGCCGCTTCTTCGAGTACCTGGAGAGCAAGGCCTACAAGATGCACATCCGCGTGCTCTTGTCCAAGTACCGCAGCTACACCCCATGCCCTACCTGCGGCGGTGCACGGCTGAAGCTGGAGTCGCTGCTGTGGCGCGTCGGCACCAAGGCCAATGCGGACTCGCAGCTGCCGCCCGAGCGGCGCTTCATGCCGGTGGGCGTGGACTGGACCCGGGAACAACTCGAAGCCTTGCCCGGCCTGGCGCTGCACGACCTGATGCAGTTGCCCATCGATCGGTTGCGCGGTTTCTTCGACACGCTGACGCTGCCGGACGCGCTGCGCGACGAGGCGCTGAAGCTCTTGCTCGAAGAAGTGCAGCACCGATTGAAGTACCTCAGTGATGTGGGCCTGGGTTACCTGACGCTTGACCGCCAGAGCCGCACGCTGTCCGGCGGCGAGGTGCAGCGCATCAACCTCACGACCGCGCTGGGCACCTCGCTGGTCAACACGCTGTTCGTGCTGGACGAACCCAGCATCGGCCTGCATCCGCGCGACATGAACCGCATCGTGCAGGCCATGCACAGGCTGCGCGACGCGGGCAACACGCTGGTGGTCGTCGAGCACGACCCGGCGGTGATGCTGGCGGCGGACCGGCTGATCGACATGGGCCCCGGCCCGGGCGAGCGCGGCGGGCAGATCGTCTTCGACGGCCTGCCCGAGCAGGCCCGCAATGCCGACACGCTGACCGGCGCCTACCTGGGCGCGCGCAAGAGCGTGGGCATGGGCTTCCGGCGCTTCGTGGACGCCAACACGCCCAAGCTGATCCTCGAAGGCGTGCGCGAGCACAACCTGAAGAACCTGCACATCGAATTCCCGCTGCAGCGGCTCACCGTGGTCACCGGCGTGTCCGGTTCCGGCAAGAGCACGCTGGTGCAGGACGTGCTGGTGCCGGCGCTGCAACGCCACTTCGGCAAGGCGACCGAATCGCCCGGCGCCTTCGACCGCCTGCTGGGCGCGGACTGGCTGTCCGACACGGTGTTCGTGGACCAGTCGCCCATCGGCAAGACCGCGCGCTCCAACCCGGCCAGCTATGTCGGCGCGTTCGACGAGATCCGCAAACTGTTCGCCGTGGCTCCGCTGGCGCAGGAGCGCAAGTACACCGCCGGCATGTTCAGCTTCAATGCGGGTGATGGCCGCTGCCCGACTTGCGGCGGCTCGGGCTTCGAGCACGTCGAGATGCAGTTCCTGTCGGACGTCTACCTGCGCTGCCCGGACTGCGATGGCCGGCGTTACCGCAACGAGATCCTGGACGTGAAGATCCAGCGTGGCGGTCGCGACCTGTCGATTGCCGACACGCTCGAATTGACGGTGCACGAGGCAGTCACCTTGTTTGCCAACGACCGCGAAGTCGTGCGCACGCTGCAGCCCATCGTCGACGTGGGCCTGGACTACGTGCGCCTGGGCCAGCCGGTGCCCACGCTGTCCGGCGGCGAGGCCCAGCGCCTGAAGCTGGCCGGCCACCTGGCCGAAGCGGCCGGCGCGCCGCGCCAGGCGGTGGCGAAAAAAGGCACGTTGTTTGTTTTCGACGAGCCGACCACCGGCCTGCATTTCGACGACATCGCCAAGCTGATGCGCGCGCTGCGCAAGCTGCTGGACGCTGGCCATTCGCTGCTGGTGATCGAGCACAACCTGGACGTGATCCGCGCGGCCGACTGGTTGGTGGACCTGGGGCCGGAAGGCGGCGAATCCGGCGGCGAGCTGGTGGCCACTGGCACGCCGGAAGACCTGCGCGCCCACCCCACGTCGCACACCGGCCTGGCGCTGCGCGAGTACGACGGTGCGCTGCATGCGGGTGAAGTCTCGGCCGGCGCCTACCTGGGCAAGGCGGTGAGGGCCAAACGCGAGGGCGAGGACGCGATCCGCATCATCAATGCCCGCGAGCACAACCTGAAGTCGCTGAACGTGGACATTCCACGCGGCAAGTTCACCGTGGTCACCGGCGTCTCGGGTTCGGGCAAGTCCACGCTGGCTTTCGACATCCTGTTCAACGAAGGCCAGCGGCGTTACCTCGAATCGCTGAACGCCTATGCGCGCTCCATCGTGCAGCCGGCCGGCCGGCCCGAGGTGGACGCGGTCTGGGGCATTCCGCCGACGGTCGCCATCGAGCAGCGCCTGTCGCGCGGCGGCCGCAAGAGCACGGTGGCCACCACCACCGAGGTCTGGCACTTCCTGCGCCTGTTGTGGGTCAAACTGGGCCTGCAGCACTGCACCAAGGACGGCGCGCCGGTGATGCCGCAGAGCGCGGAGAGCATTGCCGCCCAGCTGCTGCGCGACCACAAGGGCCGGCACGTGGGGCTGCTGGCGCCGCTGGTCGTCAACCGCAAAGGCGTCTACACCGACCTGGCCAAGTGGGCCAAGGGCAAGGGCCACAGCCACCTGCGGGTGGACGGCGAGTTCGTGCGCGTGGACCCGTGGCCGCGGCTGGACCGCTTCAAGGAACACACGCTGGAGCTGCCGGTCGGCGACCTGGTGCTGAGCGCCGACAACGAGCCCGAGCTGCGTCGCCTGCTGGCCGAGGCGCTGGAGGTGGGCAAGGGTGTGATGCACCTGCTGTTTCCGCTGGACGGGCTGGCCGAGCGCATCGAGAACGGCGACAGCACCGCCGGCATCGGCCAGGTGCAGGTCTTCTCGACCCAGCGCGCCTGCCCGGTCTGCGGCACCAGCTACCCGGAGCTGGACCCGCGCATGTTCAGCTACAACAGCAAGCACGGCTGGTGCACCGGCTGCGTGGGCACCGGGCTGGCGCTGACGCGCGAGCAGCGCAAGGCCTTCGACGACAGCGTGCGCGATGACGACAACAAGGGCCGCGAGCAAAGCTTTCCCAGCGAGGAGCCGGAAGTCGAAGGCCTGGAAGACCAGTCCTGCCCGGACTGCCATGGCGCACGCCTGAACCCGGTGTCGCGCGCAGTCACCTTCAGCGGCCTGGGCATCCAGAACGTCGCCGAATGGTCGGTGCGGGACACGCATGCCTGGATCGCCGGGCTGCAGCTCGAAGGCCGCGAGGCTGGCATTTCGCGCGACGTGATCACCGAGATCCGCAACCGGCTGGAGTTCCTGTCCGAGGTCGGTCTGGGCTACCTGACGCTGGACCGCGCCGCGCCCACGCTGAGTGGCGGCGAGGCGCAGCGCATCCGCCTGGCCGCGCAGCTGGGCAGCAACCTGCAAGGCGTCTGCTACGTGCTGGACGAGCCGACCATCGGCCTGCACCCGCGCGACAACGGCATCCTGTTGAACGCGCTGCAGAAGCTGGGCGACAAGGGCAACACGCTGGTCGTCGTCGAACATGACGAAGACACCATCCGCCGCGCCGACCATGTGATCGACATCGGCCCTGGTGCGGGCAAGCGCGGCGGGCGCCTGGTTGCGCAAGGCTCGCCTGCCGAGCTGGCGGCGCATCCCGATTCACTGACCGGCCGCTTCCTGGCCAACCCGCTGAAGCACCCGTTGCACGAGCGGCGCGTGCTGAGCGGCGCCACGCCAGCGCTGGCACTGCGCGGCGCCAAGCTGCACAACCTGCAGAACGTGGACGTGGACGTGCCGCTGCACCGGCTGGTGGCCGTCACGGGCGTCTCAGGCTCCGGCAAGAGCACGCTGGCGCGTGACGTGCTGTTGACCAACGTCGCGGCGCTGGTCATCGCCAAGGGCCGCAAGCCGGACGAGGCGGCCGCGTCGTCCGTCATCCTGACCGGCTGCGCTTCCCTGACCGGCTGGGGCGCGGTGGACCGCGTGCTGGAAGTCGACCAGACGCCCATCGGCAAGACGCCGCGCTCCTGCCCCGCGACCTACATTGGCTTCTGGGACGCGATCCGCAAGCTGTTCGCCGAGACGCTGGAAGCCAAGGCGCGCGGCTACGCACCCAACCGTTTCAGTTTCAACACCGGCGAAGGCCGCTGCCCGGGCTGCGAAGGCCAGGGCATGCGCACGGTGGAAATGAGCTTCCTGCCGGACGTGAAGGTGCCCTGCGACCTGTGCCACGGCCAGCGCTTCAACGCCGAAACCCTGGCCGTCTCCTGGCGCGGCAAGAGCATTGGCGACGTGCTGCAGATGGAGGTCGACGAGGCGGTCGAGTTCTTTGCCTCGATGCCCGCCATCGGCCACCCGCTGCAGCTGCTGAAGGACGTGGGCCTGGGCTACCTGACGCTGGGGCAACCGTCGCCCACGCTGTCCGGCGGCGAGGCCCAGCGCATCAAGCTGGTGACCGAACTCAGCAAGGTGCGCGACGACGTGACCCGCCGCGGCCAGAAGCCGCCGCACACGCTTTATGTGCTGGACGAGCCGACGGTGGGCCTGCACATGGCCGACGTCGAACGCCTGATCCACGTGCTGCACCGCCTCGTGAACGGCGGCCACAGCGTGGTGGTGATCGAACACGACCTGGACGTGATCGCCGAGGCGGACTGGGTCATCGACCTGGGGCCGGACGGCGGGAATGCGGGCGGGCGCATCGTCTGCGCCGGCACGCCGGAGACGCTGGTGGCGACCGGCACGGCGACCGGCGAGGCGCTGGCGCCTGTGCTGGCGCGGGTGTGATCAGCGCTCGGCGGCGCCGGTCTTGCAGTCGGCGGCGCCCGCTTGCAGTGGCAGCACATGCAGCTGCAGCCGGTAGCTGGAGGGCGCCACGTCCTGGCCGGCGCTGGGCCGCGGGCTGAGGTCCAGGAAGCAGAACTGGCGGCCAGCGGCTTGCGACGGTGCGGCTGCTGCTCGCTGCCCGTCGCCCCAGCCGACCGTGATTGGCTGCGGTGGCTGCCCCGCCTGCGTGACCTGCAGGTCGGCCTGCACGTCCCCGGCACGAATGCAGTTGACGCCGGTGGGGCAACGGCTGTCGCGCACTGCAACCCAGCTCACCACGGTGCCGTCGCCGTTCAGCGTCACTGGCGTGTTCAGCGTCAAGGTCAGCACTTGCGGCGCCGCTGGTGGCGTGGCGGCAGGGGCCGCGCAGGCGGCCAGCGCGAAGACTGGCAGCAGGACCGCGGGCAAGGGTGAGCGAGGTTTGCGCATGGGTGCATCTTAGGCGTGCTGCTCGCGACCATGAAAAAGGCCCGCCGAAGCGGGCCTTGCACAGCGGTGAAGCGGTGAGAGCTTACGGCGTCGGGGTGGCGACGATGTAGCTTTCGACCACGCCGGAGTTGGTGGTGCTGTTGCGCGCCGGGGCGACAGCGCCCACGCCCATGCCGCGCTTGGCGAAGGCGGTGGCCCAGATCATGAAGTCGGCGTCGTCGGTGGCGTCGGCGGCGGCCAGGATGGCGTCGCGCGCTTCGACCAGCGTCGGGGCGTTCGGCGTCATCTTCAGGCCGGCGATCACGTAGTCCTGCACCTTGGCCTTGGCTTGCTTGAAGTTGTAGCGGCCGTCCTTCAGGAAGCCCGCATACGCTTCCCACAGCATGTTGGCCCAGACTTCACCAGTGTTGTGCACCTCGGCGTTGCTGGCACCATCCTGGCCGAAGGCGATCGGAGCGGTGGTGGGCAGGGCTACGCCGTTTTCGATGTGCTTGAAGGTCAGCGGGTTCTTCGCGAAGTCGGTGGAGTACGGGGCGCGGCGGATGCCGTAATAGTACTCGCCGGTCACGTAGTCGCCCATCGCGTAGGCGCCTTGCCAGTCGCTGTTGTTGGCGACTTCGGTGTCCTTCTTGCGCACGGTCAGGATCAGCGCGGAGACATCGCTCCAGCCTTCGCCCATGCCGCCACCCTGGTTGTTCGACAGGCCGCTGGCGTTGCCGACCAGGCGGTTCGAGACATGGTGGAAGTATTCGTGGGCGATCACGCTTTCGTCCAGCGTGCCATCCAGGTCCAGCGCGGCTTCCTTCACCAGGTGCACGGTGACCGGCGAGTCGGAGGCCTTGATCTTCGCGCCGTCTTCCATCGTGATCATCACCGCAGGGATGGTCACGGTGGTGTCGTCGCCGCCCATCGTGATCGGCGAGCCGGTCACGTTGTTGGCGACGATGACGGCGGTGGCGCCAGCGGTCTGTGCGAACTTGACTTTGACGTCGAAGTCGCAGCTGCCGCGGTCGATCAGCGCGATGTTGCCGGCCAGGGCCGCCGCATTGATCGGGGCGGTGCAGGTGTCGCCGGTCGGCGCGGTGCCGTCGTCGGACAGGACCACGGTGCCGGTCACGTCGTACGCCGAGGCGCCGAAGCCGGCGGCGGAGAAGGTCAGCTTGCCTGCCAGCGAGGCCGGGGCCGTGATGGAGACATCACCCTTGACCAGGCCGTCGAACAGGTACATCTGCATGCGCGGCGAGCCGCCGTCGGCCGGCGTGCTCATGTTGGCGTTGTTGCGGCCCGAGTAGTCCTGGCCTTCGGCCAGGATCGCGTCGCCTTCGACGCCGCCGCGGCCGAAGTTGCTGGCCTGGGCATTGCCGGCGGCTTCGTTGAAGCCGTGGTCGTACCACAGGTCATGCAGGTAGTTGTTCATGTAGAACAGGTTGACCACGGCCGACTTCTTGGCGTCGTCGGTGCTCGGGTCCACGTCGCCAGCCAGCGGGTAGTCGAAGGTGGCGGTGCTGGTGGTCGTGGGCTGCACGTCGCCACGGCGGGCCTGGAAGCCATTCGGCGAGGCCAGGTCCAGGTAGGCGCTGACGTTGTTGCCGACCGGGGTGGTAGCGCCTGCCGCCAGCCACGGGTCGTTGGTCGAGATGCCAACGCTGTTGACCGTCACCAGGTTGGACGCTGCGTCGGTGCGCTTGACGGTTTGCGTCGGCAGGTCCTTCTTGAACGGCACCATGCCGTTGCCCAGCGGCGAGTCGTACGGCACGCCGTTCTTGTCGGCGAACATGCGGTAGGTGACCGCGCTGTCGTGCGCTTCCTGGTTCATGCGGAACAGCACAGCGCCGTCAGCTGCGGAGACGACGTAGGCGTAGTCGGCCTGGGTGCCACCGTCGCGCGTGGCGGCGGAGAGTTCCACGTAGTAGGCCGGCAGCAGCGAGCTGCCCAGCGCGTACATCACCTTCTTGACGCGCGGATCGCTTTCCAGCTGCAGGTCGCCCTGGCCGGCGGGGCGCTTCCAGGTGCTGTAGGCGCCCTTGGTGGCGCCGGCGGCGAAGCTGTCGGCGACGCTGCCGCCCAGGTCCGCGAAGGCCTTGGTGATGGCGGTCGATTCCTTCAGCGAGAAGCTGGCGGCGCGGGCCGAGGCGGCGTCGCTCTGCTGGGCGAAGTAGCCCGAGATCGCGACCAGGCGGCCGCTGCGGTCGGTCATCACGTTGATGTCGCGGTTGAACACCTCGACACCGCCGACGTGCTGGCGGAAGCGGCTGATGACCGGGCCGGTGCCCAGGTCCTGGGTGTCGAACAGCTTGGCATTGCTGATCGCGCTGGCGCTCAGGCCCAGGGCGCTGGCGTTGCGGCTCAGGAAGTGGCGGGCGGTGGCTTCACGCAGCGAGGCGCCGGTCAGGCTGGTCTTCAGCGTGGACTGGTTGTTGCCCTTCGTGGCCCACAGGAAGGTGGTGCCGAGCTGGGCGTCGTAGTGGCTGGCAAAACCGAAGCGCGACTTGCGGGCTTCGACGTTCTGGCGCAGGGAGGTGGTGGCGACGGCCGCGGCTTGCGCGTTGGCATCGAAGTTGGGCTTGTCAGCGGAGACGAAGCGGCCGGAGATCGGCGACGCCGCAGGTGCCGCAAAGCTGCTGGCAGCAAACAGGGCGGCGACCGCCCCCAAAGCAAATTGACGCATGGTCGAGAGTTCCTACAGGGAAGGCCTTGGCACCCGCGGCGGCAGGGCGTTTGGCAACAACACCGCCCCGGGCGCTTGTGGCGCGAGGGGCGAACGAAGAGAAAACATTTTGCAATCTCCGTGCCATCGTTGGCATGCCAGACATTGCGGGCTAACCCTGTGCCGCTTTGAACTAGGGGGTAGTCAAAAACCCAGTGCCGCATGGGGTTGCGGCGCCATCGCTATAGTGCTTAGCAAGCTAACTATCTATGTCTCGATGACCGCAGCTTCCACACGCGCCGCCGCGCAGATGAAGATCGGCATTGCGCTGGGCGTGCTGCAGCGCGGCTACCGTGCCGCGGCCGACAAGGCGGTGGCGCATGCCGGCCTGTCGCATGCCATGGCCTGGCCGCTGATGACCATTGGCCGGCTGGGCGGCAACGTGCGGCCAGGCGTGGTGGCCGACACGCTCGGCATCGAGGCGCCGTCGCTGGCGCGCTCGGTCGAACAGCTGGTGGAGGCGGGACTTGCCGAGCGCCACAGCGACCCGGCCGACGGCCGCGCCAAGACGCTGCACCTGACGCCCGCCGGCCAGGCCGTGTGGGAGCAGATCGAGGCGACGCTGAACACCCTGCGCAGCGAGCTGTTCGCCGGCCTGGCGGACGAGGACCTGGCGGCCTGCCTGCGCGTGTTCGACGCATTGGGCGAGCGCCTGGGCTGCGGCGTGCCGGTGATGCCGGTCAAGCCGCGCGCGCGCCGCAGGGACGACGCGGCATGACGGTCTTGGTGCCCGAGCCGCGCTGGCGTGGCACGCTGCTGTGGTGGCCGCGGCTGCTGGGCTCGATCACGCGGGCCGAGCTGGTCTTCTCGCTGAAGTGTTTTGCCGCCGCGATGCTGGCGATGTTTGTCGCCAGCCGCGCCGGCCTGCCGCGGCCGTTCTGGTCCATGCTGACGGCTTACGTGGTGGCCAACCCGATGGCTGGCGCGGTGCGCTCGAAGGCGCTGTACCGCTTCTGCGGCACCTTGATCGGCAGCACCGCGACGGTGCTGATCGTGCCGGCCCTGTCCAACACGCCGGAGCTGACCGCGCTGGCGCTCGCGCTGTGGGTTGCACTGTGCTTGTACGTTTCGCTGCTGGACCGCACGCCGCGCGCTTATCTCTTCATGCTGGCCGGCTACACCGCCGCGCTGATCGGCTTCCCGTCGGTCGAGACGCCCACTGCGGTGTTCGACACCGCGCTGGCCCGCGTCGAGGAGATTGGCCTGGGCATCCTCTGTGCCTCGCTGGTGCACAGCCTGGTGCTGCCGACCGGCTTGGCGCCTGCCGTGCTCGGCCTGCTGGACCGCACCGCGCGCGACAGCCGCCAATGGCTGCACGACGTGCTGCAGGCCGACGCAGGCGAGGGCGCCGGGCGCCAGACCTTCGACGCCGACCGCCGCCGCCTGGCGGCCGATGTGACGCAGCTGCGCATGCTGTCCACCCACGTGCCGTTCGACACTTCGCACCTGCGCTGGACCAGCGGCGCGCTGGCCGCGATGCAGGACGCCACGGCGGAACTGACCTCGCTGCTGGCGGCGGTGGACGACCGGCTGCAGGCGCTGCGCGAGGCTGAAGGCGGGCTGGCGCCGGACGTGCAGGCGGTGACCACGCGGGTCGACGCCTGGGTGCAGACACTGCCACCCCGCATCACTGAAGCAGCCGCACCGGTGGACAAGGCGCAGGTGCAGGCGCTGCTGGCCGAGGCATGGGCGCTGACGGCTGTGGCGAGCGACACGCCGCTGCCGCCCTGGTCGCACGCGCTGCGCCTGGCGCTGGCGAGCCGGCTGGAGGAACTGGTGCTGGCTTGGCAGCGCTGCGCCGAACTGCGTGACGAGATTGGCCGTGGCCTGGGCGGCGCGCCGCTGCCCGCGCGGCGCCTGCCGGCGCTAGGCGCGCAGGCCTTGCACCGCGACCGCGGGCTGGCGCTGCTGTCGGCCATTGCCGCGGCGCTGGCTGTGCTGGCCTGCTGCGCCATCTGGATCGCCACCGGTTGGCGCAGCGGCTCGGCGATGGCGATGATGGCCGCCGTCTTCTGCAGCTTCTTCGCGACCATGGACGACCCGGTGCCGATGATCCACGGCTTTCTGAAGGGCACGCTGTGGTCGGTGCCGCTGGCGGCGGTCTATGTGCTGGCCATGCCGCTGGTGCAGGACTTCGGCATGCTGTTGCTGCTGTGCGCGCCGGTGTTCCTGCTGCTGGGCTGCTTCATCCCACGCGCCACGCCGGGCAACCTCGCGATGCCGATGCTGTTTGGCGTGGCCGGCGCCTTGTCCATGCACGACACCGCGACCGCCGACGTGGTGAACTTCGCCAACTCGATGCTGGCCCAGGTGCTGGGCGTGGTGGCCGCGGCGCGCGTCACCGCGCTGGTGCGCTCGATTGGTGCCGACGTGGTGGCCCGCCGCATCCAGCGTGCCAGCTGGCGCGAGTTGGCCGAGCTGAGTGCACCGGCCGGCGGGGGCCGCCGCCAACTGCGCGAGGACAGCTACGCCGCGCGTCTGCTGGACCGAATCGGCCTCTTGGCGCCGCGCATTGCGCAGGCCGGCGGCCGCATCGAAGGGGTGGTGACCGACGACGCGCTGCGCGACCTGCGCGCCGGGGCCGACATCGTCGCGTTGCAGCGTGCGCGCGCGGCGCTGCCCAAGGGCGCGCGCGCTGCGGTGCTGGCGCAGGTGGCGGCTTTCTTCGAGGCGCTGCAGGCGGGCCGGCGTGAGCGACCGGCTGCGCTGCAGCAGCAGCTGGACGCGGCGCTGCAAGGCGTGTTGGCCGGACCAGCCCGCTCGCCCGGCGAACGGGCGCGCGCGGTGGCCGCGCTGGTTGGCCTGCGGCGCAACCTCTGCCCGGGCGCACCGCCGCCCCACGGCTTGACGATGGAGATGTCCAGATGATTGGCGAGGCGCATGTCTACGGGCTTTACCTGCCCTGGCTGATGCTGCTGTGCGGTGGGGCGCTGGGCGCGCTGTGGGGCGTGCGGCGCGTGCTGGCGGCCACGGGGCTTTACCGCTGGGTCTGGCACCCGGCGCTGTTTGACTTGGCGCTGTATGCGCTGCTGGTGTGGGCGCTCAGCCGTCTCACCGTCCTGATGCAATGAACGAGGCTTTGATGAGCAAGCACTGGTTGTCTTCCCGCGTGGCCGTGCCGGCGCTGCGCGTTGGCGTGACGCTCGCCGCGGTGGCCGCCGCGAGTTGGGCGGTGCTGCAGCTGTGGGACCACTACGAGCTGGCACCCTGGACCCGGGACGGGCGCGTGCGGGCCAATGTGGTGCAGATTGCACCAGATGTGTCCGGCTTGGTCACCGCGGTGCCGGTGCAGGACAACCAGGCGGTGAAAGCCGGCCAGCTGCTGTTCGACGTGGACCCGGTGCGCTACGAGCTGGCGCTGAAGCAGGCGCGCTCGGCGCTGGCCGCGCAACGCGTGGTGCTGGCCCAGGCCGGCCGCGAGGACCAGCGCAACACGGACCTGGGCCCGCTGATCTCGCAGGAGCAGCGCGAGCAGACCCGCATGCGCGTCGAGCAAGCCCAGGCCGCGGTGGCGCAGGCCGAGCTGGCCGTCGGCGCTGCGCAGCTGAACCTGGAACGCGCGGCAGTGCGCGCGCCGGTGGACGGGCTGGTGACCAACCTGGACCTGCGGGCCGGCGCCTATGCCTCGGCCGGCCATGCCGCGCTGGCGCTGGTGGACCAGCGTTCGCTGTACGTCGAAGGGTATTTCGAAGAGACGCAGCTGCCGCGCATCCACCTGGGCGACCGGGTGCGGGTGACGGCCATGGGCGGCGACCGCGCCTTGCCCGGCATGGTCGACAGCATTGCGGCCGGCATTGCCGACCACGACCGCTCGACCAGTGCCAACCTGCTGTCCAGCGTGAACCCCAGCTTCAACTGGGTGCGGCTGGCGCAGCGCATCCCCGTCAAGGTCAAGCTGGACCCGCTGCCAGCCGACGTGCGGCTGGTGGCAGGGCAGACCGTCACGGTGCAGGTGCTGGAAGCGGCACAGGCCCGCACGGCCAAGGCAGTCTCGACGGACTCGCGGAGCTGAATCGCATGCGTGCCTTGTCGATCCCCACGGCGCTTGCCGCCACGCTGCTGTGCGCCTGCAGCCACACGCCGGTCGGGCCGGACTACGTGCTGCCCGCGCAGTCCCTCGCCGCGCAGCCTGCGGCGGCGGCGCAGTTCAACCAGGCGGCCGAAAGCGCCGGTGCCTTGTTCACGATGGCGCCGCTGCCGCCGCACTGGTGGCGGCTGTACGACGATGCCCGGCTGGATGCGCTGGTGCAGCGCGCGCTGGTTCACAACACCGACTTGCGCCAGGCCACGGCCAACCTGGAAAAAGTGCAGGCGCAGGCCGACGAAGCGGGCGCAGCGCGCGGCGTGAGCGCGGCGCTGAGCGGCGGCCCGTCGTTCGGCCACGCCTCGGGCCTGTCGTACCTGCAGAAGGGCTACGTGCCGCCCAACCACTTCAGCGCGAGTGCGAGCGCGGCGCTGTCCTATCAGCTGGACCTGGTGGGCCAGCTGCAGCGCAGCGTCGAGGCTGCGGATGCCAACACCGGCGCGGCTGAGGCCGGGCAGGACTTGGCGCGCGTGAGCGTGGTGGGCGCGACCACGCGGGCCTATGCGCAGGCCTGCTCGGCTGGGCTGCGTTGGCAGTCGGCGCAGCGTTCGGTGCAGCTGCAGCGTGAGGCCCTGGCCGTGGCCGGCCAGCTGCAGCGCGCCGGCCGCGTCGGCATGCTGGACCTGAACCGCGCGAAGGCGCAGCTGGAACAGCTCAACGCTGCGATGCCGCCCTTGCAGGCCGAACGCCAGGCGGCGTTGCTGCGGCTGGCGACGCTGACCGGCGCGCTGCCGGGTGACTTGCCCGCCGGCGTGGCCGATTGCCAGACGCCGCCGCAAGTGACGCAGGCCTTGCCGGTGGGCGACGGCGCGGCCTTGCTGCGCCGCCGGCCCGACGTGCGCCAGGCCGAACGCGAGTTGGCTGCGGCCACCGCGCGCATTGGCGTGGCCACCGGCGAGCTGTACCCGCACATCACGCTGGGCCTGTCGGCCTCGTCGGTAGGTCCGGCACCGGACTTCGGCCGCAGCGATGCGCTGGCCTGGGGCCTGGGTCCGCTGATCTCGTGGACGGTACCGAACACCGGCGCGGTGCAGGCCCGCATCGCGCAGGCCGAGGCCGGCACGCGCGGCGCGCTGGCGAAGTTCGACGGCACGGTGCTGACCGCCCTGCGCGAAACCGAAACCGCGCTGAATGCCTATGCCCGCGAGCTGGAACGGCGCGCGGCCTTGACCGCTGCACGCGAGGCCGCGGCCAAGGTCGCGGAGCAGGCCGGCCAGCTCTACCGCGGCGGCAAGACCGGCTACCTCGACCTGCTGGACGCCGACCGTTCGCTGGCCAGTGCCGACGCCGCGCTGGCCGCATCCGAATCGCAGTTGGCCGACGACCAGGTGCAGCTGTTCATGGCCCTCGGCGGTGGCTGGGAGACTTTGCCAGCGTCCCCAGTGGCCAGCGTCAAGCCGTGACCGGCCGGCGGCTGCGCAGCCAGCGCCACACGCGCCAGCCGAGCAGGAAAAAGATGATCGCGGCGTAGACGGCAACTTCGGCGAAGTTGTGCTTGCCGGCGCGCAGCCAGAAGAAGTGCAGCAGGCCGCCGAGCGCAATCGCGTACATGGTCTTGTGCAGCGCCTGCCAGCGCTTGCCGCCCAGGCGCTTAATGGCCGCGTTGAACGAGGTCAGCGCCAGCGGCAACATCGCCAGCCACGCGGCAGTGCCCACCAGGATGAAGGGCCGCTTGGCCACGTCGTGCAGCAACGCCTGCAGGTCCAGGTTCTGGTCGAACCAGGCGTATGAAAGCCAGTGCAGCGTGCCGTAGAGAAAGGTCGCGACACCCAGGTTGCGGCGCCAGCGCACGATGCTGTTCAGGCCTGTCCATTGGCGCAGCGGGGTGATGGCCAGCGTGAGGCAGAGGAAACGCAGCGTCCAGTCACCCAGCCCACGGATCAACGCCTCGGTGGGGTTCGGCCCCAACTGGTTCTGGATGGCGCCCCACAGCAGCAGCCCGGCCGGCATGGCCAGCAACAGCCACAGCAGCGGCTTCACGACTGGGTGCAACAGCCAGCCGTTGAGCTGCGGAACCAGCCCCTTGGGCGGTGCCCTGCGTCCTGCCGCAGGCGAACTCGTCGAGACCGCCATCAAAAATTCTTCTTCAGGTCCATGCCGGCGTACAGCGACGCCACTTGCGACTCGTAGCCGTTGAACATCAGCGTGGCGCGCTTCTTCGCGAACAGCCCGTCTTCGCCGATGCGCCGCTCGGTGGCCTGGCTCCAGCGCGGGTGGTCGACCTGCGGATTGACGTTGGAATAGAAGCCGTATTCCGACGGCGCCGAGCCTTCCCAGCTGGTGGTGGGGGCCTTGTCCACGAAACGGATCTTGACGATGGACTTGGCGCTCTTGAAGCCGTATTTCCACGGCACGGCCAGGCGCAGCGGCGCGCCGTTCTGGTTCGGCAGCACTTCGCCGTAGAGGCCGAAGACCATCATCGCCAGTGGGTGCATCGCTTCGTCCATGCGCAGGGCTTCGACGTAAGGCCAGTCCAGCACGCCGGCGCGCAGGGCGGGCATTTGTTTCGGGTCTGCCAGGCTGGTGAATTCCACGAACTTGGCGCTGCCCAGCGGCTGGGCCTTCTTGATGATTTCCGAAAGCGAATAGCCAACCCACGGAATGACCATGGACCAGCCTTCGACGCAGCGCAGCCGGTAGACGCGCTCTTCCATTGGGGCCAGCTTCAGCAGCGCATCCAGGTCGAGTGTGAACGGTTTGGCGACCATGCCTTCGATGCTGACCGTCCATGGCCGCGGCTTCAGGCTGGCCGCGTTGCGGTTCGGGTCGGACTTGTCGGTGCCGAACTCGTAGAAGTTGTTGTAGGTGGTGACGTCGCCATAGGCCGTCAGCTTGTCGTTGACCAGCGCGCCTGCGACACCGCTGCGTGCACCGGGCAGCTTGGCCAGCTTGCCCGGCGGCGTGGCTGGCATGCCTTGCGCGAAGGCCTCGCGCTGCGCCCAGCTGGCCAGGCCCAGGCCGGCAGCCCCCACGGCCGTGCGCTGCAGCCACGCCCGGCGCGAGTGGTAGAGCTCGGGGGAGGTGATTTCCGAGGGCAGCGGATCGTGCGGGCCAGGGGTACGGATCAAGGGCATGGCGAACTTCCGGAAGCGAGTGCGAGGTCAACGTCAGTCGGGATGACTGCGCCAGACCTTACAGCTTTCGGATGGATTGCGCTGAGGGGCGGGTGGTTCCCCTCGACCAGGCATGACGACGCATCTGCGCCGGCGGGACAGCGCCGGGCCGCCCCAAGGTGGCCCGCCTACCCGCTCGGCGGGTGGCCTCGCGTAGCCGCGAGGCCGGGTGCCCCATGTCTAAAGCTCTCCGTACGAGTGCAGGCCGCTGAGGAACATGTTCACGCCGAGGAACGCAAAGGTCGTCACGACCAGGCCGCCCAGTGCCCACCAGGCAGAGCCGGCGCCGCGCAGGCCCTTCATCAGCCGCATGTGCAGCCAGGCGGCGTAGTTCAGCCAGACGATCAGGGCCCAGGTTTCCTTCGGGTCCCAGCTCCAGTAGCCGCCCCAGGCTTCGGCGGCCCAGAAGGCGCCCAGCACTGTTGCGATGGTGAAAAACGCGAAGCCGACCGCGATGGCCTTGTACATCAGGTCATCCATCAGCAGCACGCTGGGGGTGCGGGCATTGATGGGCTGGCGCAGCGCGACGATGATGGCGAAGAACAGGCCGGTGCCGCCGATCATGCGCGCGGCCTTGGCGGCGGCGCCGGCTGCGGCCGGGTCGCTGCCGCCTACCGCGTAGCCGGCGACCAGCACCAGCACCGCAGCCGGCAGCGCCACCAGGCCCAGCCACAGCGCCTTGGCGCTGGCTTCCTTCAGCAGGCAGGCCAATGCAACCATTGCGGCCAGCGAGAAGGTGCCGTAGCCGATGAAGTTGGCGGGCACGTGCAGCTTCATCCACCAGCTTTGCAGGGCAGGCACCAGCGGCTGGATTTCCTGCGCCTCGCGCGCCACCGTGTACCAGAGCAGGAAGCCGACCGCGGCGCTGACCACCAGCATCACGAAGGCGCCCAGCGCGCGCACCTTGTAGTGCGCCTCGAAGTACAGGTAGAAGAGGGTGGTCAGCCAGCAGAACAGCACGAAGACTTCGTACAGGTTGCTGACGGGGATGTGGCCGATGTCCGGCCCGATCTGGTGGCTCTCGAACCAGCGCACCATGGTGCCGGTCAGCGCCATGAACACCGCGGCCCAGGCCAGGCCGGAGCCGATGCGCTGGCCGACCGCGTTGCCGCCTTCGGCTTTGCCGAAGAAACCCAGCCAGTAGAACAGCGTGCTCATGAAGAACAGCACGCTCATCCACAGGATGGCGCTCTGGCTGGACAGGAAGTACTTCAGCCAGAACACCTGGTCGGCCGCGGCCAGGTCGGCGCCGAAGCCATCGGTGTGGCGGTTGTAGAGCGAGATGGCCAGCAGGCTGGCCAGGCCCACGGCCAGTGCCAGCGCGCGCAATGGGCGCCAGAACCAGCCGAGCGCGATCAGCGCGGGCGTGGCGCCGGCCAGGATGCCGCGTTCGTAGCCGTCCATCGAGGCACCGTAGCGCTGGAAGGCGTAGCCCGCACCGCCCAGCACCAGCAGCGCGTAGAGCCAGTCCAGCACGTTGCGGCCGGCGAACCAGCCGGGCTTGCCCATGGGCAGAGACGCCAGTGGCGTGGTGCCGGTCGTGGTGGTGTTCATGGCGTGTCTCCAGTGACAGCGGGTTCAGCGGCGGTGTCGCCGAGCAAGTCGTGGCGCAGTGCAGCGAATTCTGCATCCACGTCCAGTGTGCGCCTAGGCGTGGACAAGGCGATCAGCATGCGGCTGCCGGCCCGCGCGGTGTCGCCGGCGTGCAGCCAGATCCACACCCGGCGTTCGCGCACATAGAGCATGGCGAACACGCCGATGATCAGCAGAACGGCGCCGAGGTAGACGAGGGTCTTGCCAGGCGCACGGGCGACCTGGAACACGCTGGCCTGGCGCTGCTGGAAGTCCTGCAGCGCCAGCAGCACCGGGGCCGGGTAGAAGAAACTGTCGGACAGCGAGATCACGGCCTGGGTCATGAAGGCCTGCGCCGCGGCGTCGCCCGGCAGCGGCTTCAGGCCGGCCTGTTCGCGGGCAATGTCGTTGAGTTCGTACAGCGCGCTGTTGAGGATGCGCAGCAGCACGTCCGCCACGCGGGCGCGCTCGGGCTGCGGCACGCTGCCGTCGATGAACTGGCTCAGCGCGACGAGGCCGGCGCTGGGTTGGGCGTCGGGCGCTTCCTTCTTCGCTGCGGGTTCCACGCCGGCGAAGAGGGCCATGGCCCGCGCGCTGGTCACGCGCAGCTGTTCGATCATCTCGGGCTTGTCGGCTGGCGCGGCCTGCTTGGCGTAGCGGCTGGCGGCCTGGTCGCGCAGCGCCGGGTCGCCCAGTGCCTGGCGCAGGCGCAGCCAGCCGTCCAGGCTGCCTTGCTCGTCGACCGGCAGGCGCAGGTAGCGGAAGTTGTCGGCCGGTGTGTCGCGCACGCCGACGACGAACACGCGCTGGCCGTCCAGCTCGATCGGCACCATGTAGTTGTTGAACTCGCGCGCCTGGCCACTGGCGTCGCGCAGCTTGTAGCTGATGGACGGGCCGACGTTGTGCAACTGCTTGGCCTTGTCCATGCTGACGCCGCTGCCCAGGTGCCTGTTGAGCGTGCTGCCCAGGTCGACCTTGCGCACGTCGGTGCCGGCGCTTTCGGCCGCGCCGAGGTTTTCGACGTTGATGACGCGCAGGCCGGTGATCTCCAAGGTCAGCGGCGACTTGCCCTGCTGCAGCGGCACGCTGTCGCCCACGCGGGTGTTGATCTCGAAGGGCTGGCTGCCGGTCTGCAGCGGCAAGGCCTTGAGCTTCAGCGTCGAGCCGCCGTCTTCGAAGCTGCTCTGGTAGATGGCCACGCCGTGGTGGGTGACGGGTTCGTTGACCTTGACGGTGGCTTCAACGGGCGGGCTGCCGTCATGGTCGTGCAGCACGATCTGGCTGGCAAACAGCCGCGGCATGCCGGTCTCGTAATACTCGACGTTGAAGCGCTTGAGCTCGACGTCGAAGTCCAGGTCTTGCAGCACGATGCCGTCGGGCATCTGCAGGACGGCAGTGCCGCTGCGTGCACCCTCGGGCACCATCAGGTTGCCGCGGAAGGTGGGGTTGCCGGCTGGCAGACGGTGTTCAGGCGGCACGTCGCGGATCAACCCGCCGCCCGCGAAGGTGCTCTTGCCGGTCAGCGCCATCTGCGTCTTGACGATCAGGTCACCGTCAAACAGGCCGCCCAGGCAGATCAGCACGATGGCCGAGTGGGCCGACAGGTAGCCCAGCTTGTTGACCCTGCCCTTGCGCGCCGCGACCATGGTGCCGCCAGCGCGCACTTGCGCCCGGGCCTGCCAGCCATGCCGGGCCAGCACGGCCGAGGCATGGTCCAGCGCGGCCTGGCCCTGCAGCGCGATCTGGCCTTCGGCCCTGTGGTGAAAGGCCCGCAGCGACTGCTCGCGAACGCCTTCCTTGAAGCTGCGCAGGTCCGCCAGGATCTTCGGCGCGTTGCGTGCGATGCACAGGCTGGTGGAGGTGACGAGGAAGGCCAGGATCAGCAGGAACCAGGGTGCGCTGTACACCGTGAACAGGCTGAAGTGACCGAACAGCTCGGCCCAGAAGGGGCCGAACTTGTTGACATAGTCCGGCAGCGATTCGCCCTGCTTGACCACGGTGCCGATGACCGAGGCGATGCAGATCACGCACAGCAGCGTGATGGCAAAGCGCATCGAGGCCAGCAGCGCCAGTGCTTCGCGTCGCAGGGGGGCGAAGCGGCGGTTGGCAGCGTCGGAAGAGGGGGCGGTGGCGCTCATCGGGGAAGGTGCTGCGAAAGGGGTCTGGCTCGCCGAAGCGCAAAGGGCCGGTCATGGACCGGCCCAGGCGATGGGATCAATGCAAGCCTGCGCCGAGGGCGTGCTTGCGTGTCAGGACCACGCTCAGCGCAGGCCGGCGATGTAGTCTGACACGGCCTTGATTTCCCTGTCGCTCATGCGAGAGGCCACGCCGGCCATCGGCACGCTGTTGGGCCGCGCGCTGCTGCGGAAGTTGTTCATCTGGGTCTCGACATAGTCGGCATGCTGGCCGGCCAGGCGGGGGTATTGAGCCGGGATGCCGGCGCCGTTCGGGCTGTGGCAGCCAGCGCAGGCGGGCACGTTCTTCTCGGCAATGCCGCCGCGGTAGATTTTCTGGCCCAGTTGCACCGTGTCGGGGTTCTTCGCAGCACCCGGTTTGGCGGATTTGCCGGCGTAGAAGGCGGCCACGTTGCGCATGTCGGCCTCGCTCAAGGGGGCCGCCATGCCGCTCATCACCGCGCTGGGGCGCTTGCCAGACTTGAATTCGGTCAGCTGCTTGTAAAGGTAGTCAGCGTGCTGGCCCTGCAGGATGGGGTTGGCGGGGCTGCCGCGCGAACCGTCTGCCGTGTGGCAGGCGGCGCAAACCGTGCTGGAGATTTCCGAGCCTCGCGCCAAGTCGATCTTGGCTGGTGCCGCGCTGGCCTCAGCAGCGAACGCAGGGGCCGCGAGCAAGGCGGCGAGCACGACGGAGCTGGCGACGGCGACAGAAGTCTTCATCGGAAAGGGCCTCGGGTTTGGGTTGTCTCGGATTTTGATTCTTCGTGCGGGTCCGGGCATGACGCCCGGCAACAAAACCAATGAATCTTACAATGCTCCATGACTGCTTCCCTCCGCAAAGACGCGAAGCCGCCCAGTGCCGAAGCGCTCGCTGCACTGGCATGGGCCCACAGCGCCCGCTTCCTGACCACCGCCAGCCAGCTTGACCAGCTGCCGCAGGGCGACTTGGGCGAAATCGCCTTCGTCGGCCGCAGCAATGCCGGCAAGTCGACCTCGATCAACGCATTGGCACAGCGACGGCAACTGGCCTTCGCGTCCAAAACCCCCGGCCGTACCCAGCACATCAACCTGTTTGCGCTCGGCCCCAAGGACGAACCCGACGCCTACCTGGCCGACTTGCCGGGCTACGGCTACGCAACGGTGAACAGGCAAGCCAAGGTCCGCTGGCAGCGGGTGATGGCCGACTACCTGGAGGTGCGGCGCAACCTGACCGGCGTGGTGTTGCTGGTCGACAGCCGGCTTGGGCTGACGCCGCTGGACGAACGGTTGCTGAATTTCATCTCGCCGCGTGTCGTCAACGGTGCGGTCAAGCTGCTGGTGGTCCTGACCAAGGCCGACAAGCTCAACCGCAAGGAGCAGCAGGCGTCGCTGGCCAAGGTACAGGACGCGCTGGCCTCGGTCGTGACCGACGCGTCGGACGTCGGCATCCTGCTGTTCTCGGCGCCCAAGCACATCGGCCTGCACGACTTGGCCGAGACGCTGCACGGCTGGATGCATCCGGCGGGCGATGCGGATGCCGCTGAAACCGCTGACGCATCCCCTCCCGCGGATGGGTCGGCTGCGGAACCCGCAGCCGAACTCGTACCACCGTCCGACGAAGCCTGAGCGTACTCAAGGCCGGCCGACGAACAGCACCAGGCCGGCCTCGCCGCGGGGGGCCCAGGTGAGGCCCAGGTACATTGGCCCCAGGCCAGTATCTGCACCCAGGTAGAGGCTGCCGCCCTGGCGCAGGCCGCCTTTGCGCATTTCGCGCGCGTCCAGCCAGGCGTTGCCGGTTTCCAGCGATGCGCCGACGAAAAAACCACGCGCGAACACCGGCGTTTCGGCCAGCCGCATGTACCAGCCCACGCGGCCCAGCAGCACCACGTTGCCGGTCAGTTGCCCGACCTGGTAGCCCGAGAGCTGCTGGAAGCCGCCCAGCGAATAGCGGCCGACAGGTGACAGCCGGTCCTCGTTGGAGCCTCGCGCCATCAGGTGCAGGTTCACTGTCTGGTTGCCCCAGCTGCCGGCGGCGGTGGCCTGGGTTTCCAGGCGCAGCAGGTTGCGCGTGCCGTCGTCGTGCCGCTTGCCGACAAAGGCCTCGGCCTCGCCGCGGTAGCCGCGCTGCGGGAAGTTGGCGAAGTCCAGCTGGTCCATCACCACCCGCAGCCGCAGGCCGGCTTCCTGCCAGGCCTCGGGCGTGTAGAGCGTTTCGGCGAGGTCGTTGCGCAGCAGCAGCTGGTTGCGGCCGGCGCGGTAGTCCAGCCCGAAGCGCAACTCGCCCAGGCTGCCCCAGGGCTGGCCCAGGTCCAGCCCGGCGCGTGCCACCGAACGCTGCACTTCGCCGATCTTTTCGCCGCCGTTGTTTTCGAACAGCGAAAGGTTGCGGCGCTCGGCGCTGGCCGAGGCGGCGACGAACCAGTCGTTCGACAGGCCGAGGGTCCATTTCAGCGGGTGGTACAGCTCGGTGGACACCTGAGGAACCTGGCCGATCTGCAGGCGGTTGCGCCATTCGGTGCCGTTGTCCGTCAACCAGTGGCGGTTGTGGCTGACCTTGATGTTGAAGGCGCTGCGGCCGTCGAAATCGGTCGACAGGTCCAGGCCGATGTTCAGGTAGTTGGGGCCCCAGGGCTTGTCTTCGAGGTCGAACACCAGGCCATCGCCTTGTGCGTCGCTGTGCACCAGCCGGTAGTCGGCTCGCACATAGTCGCCGCTGGCGGCCAGGTACTGGGTGTCGGCCTCGGCCTTTTGCGGGTCGAAGGTCTCACCTTTGCGCGATTGAAGCTGTGGTTCCAGGCGCTGCGGGTTGGTGGCCGTGGTGCCTTCGAACGCGACGAACTGCAGCCTGCTGGGCGGCTGGGCCGCCGGGCTGCGGTGTTCGCGCCAGTCGGCATATTGTTCGGCCGGCAGGGCGAGCGCGCGCAGCGGTTCGGCCAGGGCTTCGGTGGCACCATCGCCGAGTGTGATCAGTGCCTTGGCGCTGTCGAAGTCGCCCGAGCTCAGCTTGCCCAGGTCCGGCGCGATCAGCAGGTCCTGCTTGCCCAGCGTGGCCAGGCTGCGGCGCACGTTCTGCTCGGTCAGGATGTTGATCATCTGCGCCGTCAGGCCGATGGCCGAGTTCAGCGTTTCGCGGCCGGCCAGCGGCGTGCCGATGTTGACGGCGATCACCACGTCCACGCCCATGGCCCGGATCACATCCACCGGCAGGTTGTTGACCAGGCCGCCATCGCCCAGCACGCGGCCGTCCACCTCGCTGGGCGGGAACAGGCCGGGCACGCTCATGCTGGCGCGCAAGGCCATTGCGAGGTCGCCCTGGTCCAGGATGACCAGCGCGCCGGTTTCCATGTCGGTGGCGACCGCGCGGAACGGGATCGGCAGCTGGTCGAAGTCGTGCACCGCGCGCACTGGCAAAGTGTAGCGGCGCAGCAGGGTTTCAAGGCCGCGGCTGGAGACGGCGCCTTGCGGCGCGCGGAATTCGCCGTCGCGGTAGCCCAGTTCGATGGCCGTCGAGAGGTCGAAGTCCTCTTCCTTGCGGCGCTGCGAGAGCTGCTGGCGGCCCACGCGCTGCGCGAACAGCCGGCTCCAGTTGACCTTCTTGAACTCGGCCTCGATGGTGTCGGCCGGCATGCCGCTGGCGTACAGCCCGCCGACCACCGCGCCCATCGAGGTGCCGGCAATCGCATCGATGGGCACGTGCGCGCGCTCCAGCGCCTTCAGCACGCCAACATGCGCCAGCCCACGCGCGCCACCGCCTGACAGCACCAGGCCGATGCGCAACCGTGGGGTGGCGGCGGGGGGCTGGGCTTCGGCGAGGGCGGCGGACGAAGCGCCAAGTTCACCCGTCAGGCACAACAACACGGACAACAGCGCACGCTTCATGCGGCGGATTGTGGCGTGGCGCGCCGCGGGTCCAGGCACTGCAAGCTGCAGCGACGCAACAAAAAAGGCCACCCGAAGGTGGCCTTTGCGCGCTTGCTTGAGCGGGTGCCCGGGCAGGACAGCTTACATGTCCATGCCCATGCCGCCCATGCCACCCATGCCGCCGCCGGGCATCGAAGGCGCGTCGTCCTTCGGAGCTTCGGCGACCATGCATTCGGTGGTCAGCATCAGCGAAGCGACCGACGCGGCGTTCTGCAGCGCGGTGCGGGTCACCTTGGTCGGGTCCAGGATGCCCATTTCGATCATGTCGCCGTAGGTGTCGTTCGCGGCATTGAAGCCGTGATTGCCACTGCCAGCCAGCACGGCGTTGATCACCACGCTGGGTTCGCCGCCGGCGTTCGACACGATTTCGCGCAGCGGGGCTTCGATCGCCTTCAGGATCAGCTTGATGCCGGCGTCCTGGTCAGGGTTGTCACCCTTGATGGTGCCAGCCGTCTGGCGAGCACGCAGCAGGGCCACGCCGCCACCGGCGACGATGCCTTCTTCAACGGCGGCACGGGTAGCGTGCAGCGCGTCTTCCACGCGGGCCTTCTTTTCCTTCATCTCGACTTCGGTGGCAGCACCGACCTTGATGACGGCAACACCGCCGGCCAGCTTGGCCACGCGCTCTTGCAGCTTTTCACGGTCGTAGTCGCTCGAAGCTTCTTCGATCTGCACGCGCACTTGCTTGACACGGGCTTCGATGTCGGCAGCGGCACCGGCGCCATCGATGATGATGGTGTTTTCCTTGCCCACTTCGACGCGCTTGGCCTGGCCCAGGTCGGCCAGCGTGACCTTCTCGAGCGACAGGCCGACTTCTTCGGCGATGACCTTGCCACCGGTCAGGATGGCGATGTCTTCCAGCATGGCCTTGCGACGGTCGCCAAAGCCCGGGGCCTTGACGGCAACGACCTTCAGGATGCCGCGGATGGTGTTGACCACCAGGGTCGCCAGCGCTTCGCCATCGACTTCTTCAGCGATGATCAGCAGCGGACGGCCAGCCTTGGCCACTTGCTCCAGCACCGGCAGCAGGTCACGGATGTTGCTGATCTTCTTGTCGAACAGCAGGATGAAGGGGTTGTCCAACAGCGCCGATTGCTTCTCGGGGTTGTTGATGAAGTAAGGCGACAGGTAGCCGCGGTCGAACTGCATGCCTTCGACGACTTCGAGCTCCGACTCCAGCGACTTGCCGTCTTCGACGGTGATGACGCCTTCCTTGCCGACCTTGTCCATGGCATCAGCAATGATCTTGCCGATGGTTTCGTCGCTGTTGGCCGAGATGGAGCCGACTTGCGCGATTTCCTTGGAGGTGGTCGTGGCCTTCGAGGCCTTCTTCAGCTGCTCGACCAGGGCTGTGACAGCCTTGTCGATACCGCGCTTCAGGTCCATCGGGTTCATGCCGGCGGCCACGTACTTCATGCCTTCGCGGACGATGGCTTGAGCGAGCACGGTGGCGGTGGTGGTGCCGTCGCCAGCGATGTCAGAGGTCTTGGAAGCGACTTCCTTGACCATCTGAGCGCCCATGTTCTGGAGCTTGTCCTTGAGTTCGATTTCCTTGGCCACGGACACACCGTCCTTGGTCACGGTGGGGGCGCCGAAAGAGCGCTCGAGCACCACATTGCGACCCTTGGGGCCCAGGGTCACCTTGACTGCATTAGCCAGGATGTTCACGCCTTCGACCATGCGGGCACGTGCCTCGCCGCCAAAGATGACGTCTTTTGCTGCCATGTCTTATCTCCGATTCAATATTGGGGTTGATTACTTTTGTCTTCGGCCGGGCTTTTCGCCCTTAACTTCGCGACGCGAAGTTAGCCTTCGACGAAAGTAAATCGTCGTTCTGTCGATTTACTTTTCGACAACGGCGAAGAGGTCTTCTTCGCGCATCACCAGCAGCTCGTCGCCGTCGACCTTGACGGTCTGGCCGCTGTACTTGCCGAACAGGACGCGGTCGCCGACCTTGATGTTCAGGGCGATGAAGTCACCCTTTTCGCTGCGCTTGCCGGGGCCGACGGCAAGCACTTCGCCTTGGTCAGGCTTTTCGGCGGCGTTGTCGGGGATCACGATGCCGGAGGCAGTCTTGGTTTCTTGTTCCAGGCGCTTGACGATCACGCGATCGTGCAACGGACGAAGTTTCATAGCATCTCCTTGATGGCTCAGAAAGCGATCTTCTGGGTTGGAATGAGCGACGTGGTGCTCATCGACTTTGCAGACGGCTGGGCCTTGCCTCAACCGTTAGCACTCAATGGGGTCGAGTGCTAGCAAATGGAATTATAGGGGCCGAAGCCCGGGTTTCAAGAGCCCGACTGATCGCGTGGGATCAAATCGTTGCCTTCGGCGTCCGCGTCGTCCGACGGGGTCGGGCGGGCTTCCAACCTGTAGCTCTCGCTGGCCCAGGCGCCGAAGTCAACGTTCTTGCAGCGCTCGCTGCAAAACGGTCGGAAGGGATTGTCGAGAGCGTGGACGCTCTCGCCACCGCAGGTCGGGCAGGTGACGATCCTCCGCATGGGGCGGGCCGGCGACTGCTCGGGACTCATGAGCACAAGGTCAGTTCAAAGCTGGTGTCCACGCCAGCCGGTTTGAGGCGACCTTCGGCGTCCTGGCGCATCAGGCGCACCATCACCATGAGGCGATGACCGCTGATTTCGGGAATCAATTGCGCTGCGGGGTCGATTCGCAAGCGCAGCAGATGAAAGATGCGGCCAGCGGGCAAGCTTTGTTGGAACTGCCCGCCCTGCGTAAC
>NZ_JBGGNH010000014.1:0-58839 GCF_041287625.1 Ideonella sp. | reverse complement strand
AGCAGGTCGGCCACGCTGCCGTCGAAGTCCAGCTTGACCTGGCCGGTGGAGAGCTTGAAGGCCACGGCCACCGGCGGTGCTTCGCCGCCTTCGGTGAGCATCGGCAGCGGCGATTCGGAGCTCAGGCGCGCATGCAGCTCGGCCTTGCGGTAATGGCCATCGGCCTGGGCGCGCAGCCCGCCGGCCCCGTTCTGCTCGCCCGCCGTCAAGGCGCCGCTGAAGCTTGCGTCGGCCACCAGGAAGGCGTCCTTGTATTGGCCGGAGAAGCTGTCGACCAGCAGCTCGTCCATCACCAGCCGGGAGGGCTTGTTCGGCGTGGCGGCCGGGTCCTTGTCGGCCAGCGGGCCCAGCGCCCAGTTGGCCTCGCCGTCGGCGCGGCGCGCCAGGTTGGCGCTCAGTGTGTGGGCCGTCAGCGATCGCACGCGCAGCCCCTGGCCGCGGCCGGCGGCGAACAGGTCGCGGTAGCGCAGCTGCAGCTTCAGGTCCTGCACGTCCAGCATGGTCGGGCTGCCGGTCCAGTCGGCGTCGGCCACGCGCAGGCGATCCACGTCCAGCCGCACGCCGCCCAGCAGGTGCAGGCTGGCCTTGCCTTCGAGTTCGACCGGGCGCTGCAGCGCGTTTTCCACGCGGCCACGCAGCGGCTCGATCAGGAAGGGCCAGCCGGCCCATTCGCAAATGGCCACGCCGGCCACCAGGGCCAGCAGCACGCCGCCGCCCGTCATCAGGCCGCGTCGATGGCGGAAACGCCTGGCCTTGTCGGGTGCAGCGGCGGGCGATGGGCCGGCGCTGGCCGACAAGGGGTGCAACGGAGGTGACATGCCTCGCACTGTGGCCGCGTCGGCCGCCCAGCCGTTTCAGACCAGCGCTTCAAGCCCTGTAGGACGATGGCCTGTGTGGCCGCGCCGACCGCAGCCGCTCAGGCGCCCTGCCGGTGCTGCTTGTGCTGCACCTGCACCGGCCGCGGCCCGGCGGTGGCAGGCGAAGCGGCACGCCGCAGGCCTTGCCGTTGCTGCGCATGGATCCAGGTGAACTCAGCGCCGAGCAGGAAGATCTGCGCCGAGTAGTAGACCCAGATCAGCACCACCACAAACGAGCCGGCGGCGCCGAAGCCCGAGGCCACGCTGCTGGTGCCGATGTACCAGCCGATCAGGCCCTTGCCGATGGTGAACAGCAGCGCGGTGAACAGCGCGCCGGTGCCCACGTCGGCCCAGCGCACCTTGGCGCTCGGCAGGATCTTGTAGATCAGCGCAAAGACGATGGTCATCAGCCCCACGGACAGCACCTGGTTGATGACCTCGACCAGCAGCGCCCATTCGCCGAACCAGCGCGACCACCAGCGCAAGGTCGCTGCGATGCCGGCCGACAGCACCAGCGACACCGCCAGCAGAAAGCCCAGGCAGAGGATCAGCCCGAGGCCCAGCAGGCGCGCCCGCACCAGCGACCACGGGCCTGAACTGCGCGGCGTGGGCACGCACCAGATCTGGTCCAGCGAGCGCTGCAGTTCGGCCAGCACGCTGGTCGCGCCGATCAGCGTCAGCACGATGCCCAGCAAGGTCGCGCCCAGGCTTTTGTGCGGCTGGTTCACGCTTTCCAGCAGGCCCTGGATCGCAGCCGCGCCGGTCGGTCCCATCAGCTCGCGCAACTGGTCGAAGATCTCGCCGCGCGCAGCCTCCGGCCCGAAGACCAGGCCGGCCACACCGATGACGATCAGCAGCAGCGGCGCGGCCGAGAACAGCGTGTAGTAGGCCAGCGCGGCGCCGCGGCTGCTGCCGTCGTCGTCCAGGAAGGCCTGCAGCGTGCCTTTCAGCAGGCTCCAAACGCCGCCGTCGCCCGGCGGTGCCGGGCACGGCTGCCCGGACGCCGTGCCCGGCACCGGCTTGGGGGCCAGCGCGGGGTGGACGGGGGGAGTTGGCGGGCCCATCGGCGAGAGCCGGTCTCTGTCAGCGCGGCGCCGGCTGCGGTGCCTGCCCGGGCGCGCGCACCACCAATTCACGCATCACGCCGCCTTGCTGCACGCTGCCGGTCGTTGCGCCCTCGCCTTCGATGCGGCGCAGGCAGGCTTCGCGCTGGTCATTGGGCAGCGGCGCGCAGCGCGCCACCGCGTTGGTGTGCAGCTGCTCGGGACTGACGCTGGTCAGCTGGCCGCGGCGCGCAGCGTCCTGCGCGGCGCCGGCTTCGCGCAGGCAGGCCGCGCGGTCGGTGTCGGGCTTGGTCGCGCAGGCCTGGCGCTCGGCCTGGTAGCTCGACACCGTGGGCGTGGCCGCATGGCCGGCGGCGGCCAGCGTCAGGCTGGCGATGGCCAGCAACGCGGCGCGCGCGCCGCGGCGCATGGGGTGGGGGGTAGAAGGGGCAATCAAACGGGTCATGGCAGTCTCCTGGGCCGGCCGGCTGGCAAGCAGGGCGGCCTCTGTTGATGAACAAGAAAATCGACGCCGACGGCGCGGCGCGTGTGCTCAAAGCGCGGCCGCTGGCGTGCCTTGGGCGGGACTGGAAGGGCTGCGCGGTGCATTGGCCTGTGCCTGGGCGCTCTGGGTGGGCACCGGCAGCGCAGGCGTCACCACCGCGCCGCCTTCGTCCTCCCAGCGCGCCACGTCCTGCTTGTGCGCGGCCTTGTGGGCGAGGTGCTTGCGTTCGTCGGCGCGCTGCACGGCGCGTTCGACCACCCGGCGGACAAACTCGGTGGTCAGCGCGGTCAGCACGATCAGGGACAGTTTCTTCAGCATGGTGTTCACTCCTGGCGGGCAAAGAGAAGAGCGGGTTGGACAGGGGACCCTCACGGCTCAGTCACGCCGCAGGATCACGGTGTGGCGCTTGAGCGGATCGGGTGAGGGCGGGGCGAGTCCGGCGGCCGCAGCGAGCAGGCGGGCGTACTGGCCCAGGCGGGTGCCGTCCTGGGCCCATAGCTCGGCGCGCTGCGGCCGCACGCAAAGCAGGCGCAGCGCGGGGTCGGCCGGGCCGCCGTGGAAATAAGCCTGGTCCATCGGCGCCCACATGTCGCGTGCCAGTGCCTCGTCGCGCAGCACCACGCCGCCGCCTTCGACGGTCACGTAGCGCTGGGCGCCGGGGTCGGCGTAGGTCAGCAGCAGGCGATGTTCGCCCGGCAGTGCGCGCACCAGCTCGCTGGCGGCGGGGGCGAAGAACCACAGCCGGTCCTCGTCGTCCAGGCGCTGGGTGATCATCGGCCGCGGCACCACGCGGGCGCCGGGGATCGAGACCATCGCGAAGCGGATGTCGAAGGCCATGTCCAGCGCCTGGCGCAGTGCCGCGCCACTGCGGTCGGGGTTCGGCGTACTGGAATGGGAGGTCATGCAGGCTTCCTGGCGGGCCGCGCGAGCGGCGTGTCGGGCGGCGAGCAGGACGATCAGATGATCGATTGACGATGCGCGCCGATGAGCCTTGATGGTGGGCCGCCGGCGCGGCCGCCGGGGTCGGTGCGGACCGCGAGCCCCTGTGGGATCAGGCCGACGCGGCGGGCAAAATAAGACTGCTCCTACACATCCCGTCAGACCCCACCTCTACACTCGGTCCTTTGTTGCGTGCTCGTCGCCGACGACAGCGTCGGGCGCCTCCGCTGATGCCCAATCTCAAGATCTTTGTCGTCGAGGACAGCCCCATCATCCGCGGCAACCTGGTTGCCGCGCTGGAGGAAATGGCGCCGGTGACGGTCGTGGGTGCGGCGGAAGATGCGCAGTCGGCCACGCAGTGGCTGGTGCGGGAAGTGCACGATTGCGATCTCGTGATCGTCGACATCTTCCTGAAAAAAGGCTCGGGAATGGACGTGCTGCGGGCGCTGAAGGAAGACGAGCACCTGGCGGCGCGCGTGGTGCTGACCAACTTCGCCACGCCCAGCGTGCGCAGCCAGTGCGCCTCGCTCGGCGCAGACCGGGTGTTCGACAAGTCCAGCGAGATCGAACTGCTGATCGACTACTGCATTGAACTCGCCGGCCAGGGCGCCGCGGGGCCGCAATGAGGGCGGCGCGGACGGCAACCCTACTGGATCAGGCCGTTCTTCAGCGCGTAGTAGGTCAGCTCGCTGTTGGTCGACAGCGAGAGCTTTTCCATGACGCGCGCGCGGTAGGTGCTGACGGTCTTGACGCTGAGGAACATGCTGTCGGCAATGTGGCTCACCGTCTCGCCCTTGGCCAGCCGCAGGAAGACCTGCAGCTCGCGCTCGCTGAGCGCTTCGTGCGGCAGCCGGTCGAGGTTGCCGGTGATGTTGTCGGCCAGCATCTCGGCCACGCTGGGCGTGATGTAGCGACGGCCACGCGAGACGGTGCGGATCGCGGTGGCGATCTCTTCCGGGTCGCATTCCTTGTTCAGGTAGCCGCTGGCGCCCTGGCGCAGCAGCGTGGTGGCGTAGTGGGCTTCGGGGAAGCCGCTGAGGATCAGCACCGGCAGCTCGGGCCGGCGGGCCTTGATGGCGACCAGCGCATCGACGCCGCTCTGGTCGGGCATCGAGATGTCCATCAGCAGCACGTCGACCTCGTCGCCGCGGGCGATCTCCAGCGCTTCCTTGCCGTTGACGGCCTCGGCCGTGACGCGGAAGTCCACTTGCTCGGTGAGGAACTGGCGCAGCCCCGCACGAACAATGGCGTGATCGTCAACGATGCCAATGCGAATCATGTTTTTCTCCTGCGGGCCAAGATACCTGTGTGGCAGTGTAAGGGGTTGCGATGCGCAGCGTGACAAGGGGATTGACCAGCATCCCGTTCGCCAGCTTGATCGGCCCGCTCGCGGTGGCCCTGGCGCTGCTGGTGCTGCTGGTCAACGAGATGGGCGTGCACAGCGTGGCCTCGTACAACGCCGAGCGCGAGAACGCGCTGGAGACGCGCAATGTCGTGGGCCGGCTGCGCCGCCTGCTGCTGGTCGTCGAGTCTTCGCAGCGTGGCTACCTGCTGACCGGCCGCACCGCCTATCGCCAACCCTATGACAGCACGCTGGACGACCTGAACGGCGCGATTGCAGACGTGCGCGCGCTGGCCGACCGGCGCCCGGCCCAGCGCGACACGCTGCTGAAGGTGGCCGACGTGGCCGCAAGCAAGGTCTCGGAGACGCAGGAGGTTGTGCGGCTGTTCGACACCGGCGACCGCAGCAATGCGATGGCCTTGTTCATGACCGACATCGGCCGCGACTACATGGAGCAGGTCACGCACCAGGCCGATGAGATCAACCTGATCGAGGCCCAGGCCTTCGACGCCGCCGGCCGCCAGCGCGACCGCATGCAGGTCTGGGCCCGGCTGGGGCTGGCCGCAATGGTCGCGCTGTGCCTGGCCGCGGTGTTCGCGATGCAGCGGTTGTCGCGGGACCGTGAGCGCGAGCGGGTGCAGCACCTGCTGGCGCTGCAGGCCGAGCGCGACAAGCTGGAGACCGAGGTCGACCGCCGCACCCACGAGCTGGTGGACCTGGCCAAGCACCTGCAAAGCGTGCGCGAGGACGAGCGCCACCGGCTGGCCCGCGAACTGCACGATGAACTCGGCGGGCTGCTGACGGCCGCCAAGCTCGACGTGGCGCGCATGCGCAAGCGCCTGGTCGAAGCCACGCCCGAGGTCAACGAGCGCATCCTGCACCTGACCAAGACACTGGACGAAGGCATCGCGCTGAAGCGCCGCATCATCGAGGACCTGCACCCTTCGTCGCTGAACAACCTCGGGCTGCAGCGCACGCTGGAGATCCTGTGCGTGGAGTTTGCCCAGCGCAGCGAGATCGCGGTGCACACCGAGATCGACGATGTGCAGATGGCGCCCGACCGCGCGCTGGCCATCTACCGGCTGGTGCAGGAGGCGCTGACCAACATCGCCAAGTACGCCTCGGCGCACGACGTGCATGTCACGCTGCGCCGCGAGGGCGACCAGGTCCGGGTGCAGGTGAAGGATGACGGCCTGGGCTTCGACCCGGCCCACATCCGCCAGGGCGCCCACGGCCTGGCCGGCATGCGCTTCCGGGTGCGCTCCTGCCAGGGCGAGCTGACGCTGCATTCCAGCCCCGGCGAAGGCACCACGGTGCAGGCGACGATGCCGGTGTGAAGCCGCCCCGGGCAGGGCGGCTCTGCGCGCTCAGCGGTGCGGCGCGGCCTGGTCGTCGAGGTAGCGGGCCAGTGCCTGCATGACGCGGGCATGCTGCACTGCCAGTGTTGCCTGCAAGGCCTCGCAGCGGGCCGACTCGCCGGCATTCGCGGCCTGCTCGAGCGCACGGGCGGTCTGCGACAGGCCTTCTGCGCCGATGGTGCCGGCGGTCGAGATCAGGTCATGGGCCAGCGCGGCGGCCTCGCGCCAGGCCGCCCGCGCCAGCGCCGCGGCCAGCTGCGCCGGCTGCTCGGCATGCACGCTGACAAAGCGCTGCACCACCTTGCGGTACAGGTCGCGCTGGCTCAGGCAGCGCTGCAGGCCCAGCGCAAAGGACACGGCTTCTTCGGTGTTGTCGCCGTCCGGTGGCAGGGCCGTGCTGCTGGCGCGTGGGCTGGCCGCAGCCGCCCCTGGCAGGGCCGGCGGCGGGCGCACCGCAGGCGTGTTCGCCGGGACCGGCCGCGGCGCCAGCCAGCGCACCAGCACCTGGAACAGCTGCGCCGGGTCGAAGGGTTTGGTCACGTAGTCGTTCATGCCCACGGCCAGGCTCTTGTGCCGGTCCGAAGGCAGTGCGTGAGCGGTCATCGCGATGATGGGCAGCGTCTGGTGCCGCGCCTCGCGGCGGATCAGCGCCGTGGCCTGGTAGCCATCCATTACGGGCATCTGCACGTCCATCAGCACCAGGTCGAAATGCTGGTCGCGCAGGCAGGCCAGCGCCTCCTTGCCGTCGCGTGCCAGCTGCACCTCCATGCCGGCGTATTCGCGCAGCAGGTCGCCCGCGACGATCTGGTTGGACTCGTTGTCCTCCACCAGCAGCACCCGCTTGCCGCGCAGCATCGCCGGCACCGCCGCCGGGTCGGTCGACTGGCTGGCCGCAGCGGCCTCGCGCTGCTGCACCAGCATGCTGGCATGCTCGGCCGTGCCCACCTGCAGCCGCGCGTCGAAGCTGAATTCGCTGCCTTCGCCAGGCTTGCTCTGCACGCCGATCTTGCCCCCCATCAGCGTCACCAGCTGCTTGCAGATCGCCAGGCCCAGGCCGGTCCCGCCATGCTGGCGCGTGCTCGACGGGTCCAGTTGATCGAAGGGCTGGAACAGCCGTTCGGCCTGCGCCGGCTGGATGCCGACCCCCGTATCGTGCACCGCAAAGACCAGGGTGCAGGTGGGCACTTCGCTGCTGCTGTCCTGCTGCGTGCAGCGCACGGCGACCCGGACCTCGCCGCGTGCGGTGAACTTGACCGCATTGGCGCAGAGGTTGACCAGCACCTGCTCCAGCCGCAGTGCATCGCCCACCAGCACCGGCGGCAGGTCTTCGGGCACGTCCATCTTCAGCGCCAGGCCCTTGTCCTGCGCGCTCGCGCCGATGGCGGCCTGCAGCTTGTCCAGCACCTGCACCAGCAGGAAGGGCCGGTGTTCGAGCGCCAGCTTGCCGGCCTCGATCTTCGAGAAATCCAGGATGTCGTTGATGATCAGCAGCAGCGTGTCGGCCGCGGCCCGGGCCTGGTTCAGGTAGCCGCGCTGGCGCGAGTCCAGCCGGCTGCGCAGCGTCAGGTTGATCAGGCCCTGCATCGCATTCATCGGCGTGCGGATCTCGTGGCTCATGTTGGCCAGGAACTCGCTCTTGGCGCGTGTGGCCGCCTGGGCCTGCTCGCGCGCTTCGGCCAGTGCCTGGTGGGCCTCCTGCCACTGCGCCTGGCGCTGCTGCAGCTGCTGGGTCAGTTCGGCCTGGCGGGCCTCGCTGGCCCGGGCCCGGGCCATGGCCTGCTCAGCCACGCTGCGTTGCTGCGCGAGCTGCCAGCCCAGCTGCCGATGGGCCCGCAGCAGCCGGCTGCCCAGCGCGGCAATGCCCAGTACCGCCACGGGCATCCAGCTGGCCGCGGCCAGCAGCCCGGGCGGCGAGCCGGCCAGCCCGAACACCATGGCCAGCTGCACCAGCGCCCAGAGGCCGAAACCGGCTGCGACGTGGCGCGCCTCGCGCTTCTGCGATTGGCGCGCCAGGGACAGGAACAGCAGTGCCAGCGTCCCCTGAAAGAAGACGCCCGCGACTGCCAGAAATTCGCTGGGATTCATGGTGGCCACGGCCTGCTGCCTGTTCAGGAGCTCGGGTTGAATTCAGACTAGCACCAAGCTTGGCGCGGCGCCATGCGGGCATTGCCGCGTCTGCACTGCAGGCTGTGCGAACGGTCGCCTTTGCTGCACGCAATGGCAGTCTGGAGCAGGCCCGTGACAGTCCTTGTTCAGCGGCTGTTCAGGTGCCTGAAACCACTTTGGCGCCGATGGGATCAGTGCGCGTGGCCACCGTCCATCGCGTGGCGCTGGACGCGGTTGCGGCCGGCGCGCTTGGCCTGGAACAGTGCCTGGTCGGCCGCGCGGACCAGCCGGGCGCTGTCGCTGGCCGCGTGCAGCGGCGCGCAAGCCAGGCCGATGCTGATGGTCACCACCTGCTGCGGACTTGCCGGGTGCGGCAACTGCAGCGCCTGAACTGCTGCGCGCAGCCGCTCGGCGACCACGGCTGCACCTTCCGAGTCCACTTCCTGCAGCAGCGCGATGAATTCTTCGCCGCCGTAGCGCGCCAGCATGTCGCCTGGCCGCACCAGCGCGCGCTGCAGCGCCTGCGCAACCTGGCGCAGGCAATCGTCGCCGCAGGCGTGGCCGAGCTGGTCGTTGAGCGGCTTGAAGTGGTCGATGTCCATCATCAGCACCGCCACCGACGGCGTGCCGTGTTGCTCCCGCCACCAGGCACCAGCCAGCGTGTGGTCGAGAAAGCGGCGGTTGCCCACGCCGGTCAGCGCGTCGGTCCAGGCCAGCGAGCGCAGCGCGGTGTGCTCGCGCTGCAAGGCCTCGCCGCGGGCGATCTGGCTGACCTGCGAGACGACGCTGCGCAGCGCATAACCCAGCACCGCGCTGACCACGCCTGCCGTGCCCCAGGCGTAGTCCACACGGATCAGGAACAGCGAGACCACCAGCAGCGCGCCCGGCACCACCAGCGGCCCGGCCGCATGCACGCTGCGCACCAGCGCCGCAGAAGGCTGCGGCAGCGCCAGCCCGGCCTGCGGTGGCCGCAATGCCAGTGAGGCCAGCAGCGCGAATGCAACCGTGACCACCGCGCCGTATTCCGGGCCATAGGCTGGATCGCCGGCAATGAAATGGTTGTTCCAGCCGGCCACGCCCATGTAGAGCAGCGCGTGCACCAGCAGCGCGCCGAACAGCGTGCGCTCATCGGCTTCTTCGGCCGCGCACCAGCGCACCAGCGCACCCAGCACGATGAACAGGTTCTGCGCGTCGAACAGCCACATCATCGTGTGCACGCCGGGCTGGTCCTGCGCGCCATGCACCGTCAGCACGTTCCAGGTGATCAGGAAGTAGCCGAAGCCCAGCGCCAGCGCCAGCAGCGCGTCGATGCCGCGCACCCAGCGCTGGCCAAGGGGCTGCCAGCTGCTGGCCAGCAGAAAGGTCAGCGGCACGGCGGCCAGGTGGAAGGCCAGCATCGCGCCGCGGTACATCTCGTTGGCCAGGCCCATCACCCATTCGTGCCACAGGTTGCCAAAGCCGCCGGCCGTCCACACCAGCAGGCTGGCCGTCACCAGCCACCAGCCGGTGCGCGCCGCGGGTTGCTGCTGCTGCCAGCCGCGCCAGGCGGTGGCCAGCCCGGTCAGCAGCGGCGCTACCACCATCGCCAGATAGGCCACGCCGCCCGCAGCCTCAGGCCAGGCAAGCGGGAGGCCGAATTGCAGCAGCAGGAAGCCCAGCGGCAGCGAGATACAACGAGTTACAACATGACGCACGGCACGATTCTGACCCAAGCCGCCGCCGCCTTTGCGCGGCGCAGCGTCAAAGGCAATCTTTACCCGGGCAAGGGCAAACCGCCACACCAGGCGGTGACATAGGCCGGCGCCGCCGCGGTGCTGTGCGGTGCCGCCACCGGGGCCTGCGGCTGCAGCACCAGCGGCAGCACGCCGGCCCAGACCGGCAGGTCCAGGTCCTCGGCGTCGTCCTGCGGTCCGCCGCTGCGCACCTTGCAGGCGGCCTCGTTCAGCGGCAGGGCCAGCAGCGTGGTGGCGGCGAATTCCTTGTCGTTGCCGGCCCGCGCCTCGTGCTCGCGGCCCGGTGCAATCTTGTGCATGAACAGGTCCATCAGCCGGCGCTTCTCGACGTCACCTGCCACCGCCTCGAAGCTGCCATAGACCACGGCCGAGCGGTAGTTCATCGAATGGTTGAAAGCCGACTTGGCCAGCACCAGCCCGTCCATCAGCGTGATGGCCACGCTGACCTGCTGGCCGCTGCCCAGCAGCTTGACCAGCCGGCCGCCGTTGGAGCCATGCACATACAGCCGCTCGCCGTCGCGCCAGCAGGCGGTGGGGATGCAGTGGCTGCTGCTGCCGTCATGGAAGGCGATGTGGCAGAGGTAGGCGGCGTCGAGGATGGCGTGCAGCGTGGCCGCGTCGTAGCGGGCCAGCTCGGCCAGGCGTTTGACGCGGGTGCGGGCACTGGGCGGGGACATGGGGCAACTCCTCGGGTGCGAACTGGAAAGCGGCGCAGCATAAGCAACAATTGGCCCCTCACCTAGAGCCATTACCCGCCAGTTTTTGGGGCCAACTTCCGCACCGCCATGGACTACGCCCTGCTGCTGCGCCGCTTTGACGACGCGCATCCCTCCGCCGGCTCCCGCCAGGCGCAGCTGCACCAGGGCCTGCGCCTGGCCATCCTGGACGGCCAGCTCGCCGCGGGTGCCGCGTTGCCGCCCAGCCGCCAGCTCGCCGCTGACCTTGGCGTGGCCCGCAACATGGTGCTGTACGCCTACGAACAGCTGGCCGCCGAAGCGCTGGTGCGCACCGAAGGCCGGCGCACCCGTGTGGCGCCGCTGCCGGTGCAGCCGCGGGCCGAAGAAACGCTCGCGCTGCCGCTGTCCCGCCGCGCGCTGTCGCTGAGCGAGCCGTTGGACGGGGTGGACGGCTCGCACCTCGTCACCCCCGGCCCGGACCGTGCCTTCGTGCCCGGCCTGCCGGACCTGCCCTCGTTCCCGCTGGCGCTGTGGCGCCGCCTGCTGGACCGCGCCTGGCGCGAGGCCACCCCGCCGGACCTGGGTTACGCCGGCGTGCAGGGCGACGCCGCCTTGCGCGAAGCGCTGGCCCAGCACCTGCGCGCCAACCGCGGCCTGCGCTGCAGCGCCGGGCAGCTGTTCGTCACCGACGGCACCCAGCAAAGCCTGCAGCTCTGCGCCAGCGTGCTGGCCGATGCCGGCGACACCGCGTGGCTGGAAGATCCCGGCTACGGCGGCGCACTGACGGCCTGCCAGTCCGCCTTGCTGAAGGTGGTCGGCAAGCCGGTGGACGGGGAAGGCCTGCGCCTCACCGAGGCCGACTGGCGCCGCCCGCCCAGGCTGGTCTACGTCACGCCGTCGCACCAGTACCCGCTGGGCTCGGTGCTCAGCCTGCCGCGCCGGCTGGCGCTGATCGCCAACGCCCGGCGCCACGGCAGCTGGATCCTGGAAGACGACTACGACAGCGAGTTCCGCCACACCGGGGCGCCGCTGCACGCGCTGCAAGGCCTGGAGCCGGCCGCGCCGGTGTTCTACTACCTCGGCACCTTCAGCAAGACGCTGCTGCCGGCGCTGCGCACCGGCTACATCGTCGTGCCGGCCGGCATGGTCGCGCCGTTTGCCGAAGCCATGAGCCGGCTGCAGCCGCGCGGCCGCCTGCCCGAGCAGCGTGCGCTGGCCGCGATGCTGCACAGCGGCGCCTACCTGGCCCACCTGCGGCGCATGCGGCGCCTCTACCGCGAGCGCCGCGAAGCCCTGCTGGCTGCGCTGCAACGCCACCTGGCCGACACCGTCGTGCCCGTCGGCCACGGTGCCGGCCTGCACCTGTGCATCACGCTGCCGCCGGGCGTGCGCGATGTGGACGCCAGCGCGCGTGCCGCTGCGCGCGGCCTGGTGGCACGCCCGCTGAGTCAGCACCACTTGCCTGGCCGGCGCGCGGCACCGTGGAACGGCCTGGTGCTGGGCTACGGCCATGTCGGCGCGCAGGCCATGGACCGACAGGTCGCAGTGCTGGCCCAGGCCATCGCGGCTTAGCGCGCAGCGGGCCCGCACGCGGCCGGGCCGATCCAGCGCTCGCTGGTTTGATCTGCCGCAATGGTGAGGTGGCTGCCGCTTTCTACATTGGCAGCACTCTGGCGATCGCCGGCATTGGTGTGGCGCTGTTCAGCGTGTCGCCGGCGCGCTTTCGGCGCACCATCGGCCAGATGGCTTGACGGCTTGATGGCCTGACCCCTCGTGGAGGAAATACCCAACATGCCCGCTCCCGTGATGCCTGCCGGCGAAGTCGGCCTGGTGCGCAACCGCCTGTTCAGCGAGATCGCCATCGGCGACCATGCCGAGATCGAACGCCGCCTCACCGCCGAAGACATCCAGCTCTTCGCGGTGCTCTCGGGCGACGTCAACCCCGCGCACCTGGACGCCGACTACGCCGCGGCCACCCGCTTCCACGGCGTGATCGCCCATGGCATGCTGGGCGGCGCGCTGATCTCGGCCGTGCTCGGCACCCGCCTGCCCGGCCCCGGCACCATTTATCTTGGCCAGACGCTGACGTTCCTGGCCCCCGTGCGCATTGGCGACCTGCTGCGCATCTCCGTCACCGTCAGCGGCCGCGAAGAGGCCCATCAACGGCTCACGCTGGCCTGCGCCTGCGTCAACCAGGACGGCGTGACGGTGATCAGCGGCGAGGCCCGGGTCATCGCCCCGACCGAGCGGGTCGAGCGCGCGCGCAGCACGCTGCCGGACGTGCGGCTGGAGGCGCACAGCGACGGCCCGCAGCGCCTGATGGACCACGCCCGCACGCTGGGCGCGATCCGCGTCGCGGTGGCGCACCCTTGCGACGCGACCAGTCTCTCCGCCGCGCTGGATGCACGGGCTGCCGGCCTGATCACGCCGGTGCTGGTGGCGCCGCGCGCCCGCCTGGAGGCGCTGGCCGCCGAGCTCGGGCTGGACCTGGCAGGCATTGCCATCGAGGACGTGCCGCACAGCCACGCCGCGGCCGAGCGCGCGGTGCAGCTGGCCGCCAGCGGCCTGGTCGAAGCCTTGATGAAGGGCAGCCTGCACACCGACGAGCTGATGGCCGCGGTCGTCAACGGTGCCACCGGCCTGCGCACCGCGCGCCGCATCAGCCACTGCTTCCTGATGCAGACCCCCGCCTACCCGCGGCCTTTCATCATCACCGACGCGGCGATCAACATTGCGCCAACGCTGGAGGACAAGGCCGACATCATCCGCAACGCCATCGACCTGGCGCATGCCATCGGCGTGGCCGCGCCGCGCGTGGCCATCCTTGCTGCCGTCGAGACGGTGAACCCGAAGATGCCCGCCACGCTGGACGCCGCCGCGCTGTGCAAGATGGCCGACCGCGGCCAGATCAGCGGCGCGCTGCTGGACGGCCCGCTGGCCTTCGACAATGCCGTGTCAGTCGCGGCGGCCACCATCAAGGGCATTCGCTCCGAGGTCGCAGGCCGGGCCGACGTGCTGGTCGTGCCGGACCTGGAGAGCGGCAACATGCTGGCCAAGCAGCTCGAATACCTGGGTGGCGCGCACAGCGCCGGCATCGTCATGGGCGCCCGCGTGCCCATCGTGCTGACCAGCCGCGCCGACAGCCGCGAAGCCCGCATCGCCTCCTGCGCGCTGGCGGTGCTGCTGGCCCACGGCTACCGGGCCACGCCGCCATGAAGACCGAGATGCATCTGGTGCTGAACTGCGGTTCGTCGAGCATCAAATTTGCGCTGTTTGAAGGGGGCGATGGTCCCTTGCCGCGCGAGCCCGAATGGGGCGGCAAGGTCGAAGGCATCACCGGCGCGAAGCCGCGCCTGACCAGCGCTGCAGCCGGCCAGCCTGCGGTGGCCGAAGACGTGGCGCTGCGGGCTGAGGCGCCCTACCACGACGCGCTGGCCATCATCGAGGCGCGCGTGCTGGCGCAGCTGGCTGGCCGGCCGCTGTCCGCCGTGGCCCACCGCGTGGTGCATGGCGGCGCCAAGTATTCGGCCCCGGTGCGGGTGGACGCGCATGTGCTGGCTGATCTGAAGGGCTACATCCCGCTGGCCCCGCTGCACCAGCCGTTTGCGCTGGAGGCCATCGAGGTGCTGCTGCAGACGCGGCCCGGCCTGCCGCAGGTCGCCTGCTTCGACACCGCCTTCCACCACACGCTGGCCGAAGTCGAGCAGATGCTGCCGCTGCCCTACGCCGCCTGGGAACGCGGCCTGCGCCGCTATGGCTTCCACGGCCTGTCGTACGAATACCTCGGCATCGCGCTGGCCGATCGCCACGGCGAGGCCGCGCGTGGCCGCACCCTCGTGGCTCACCTGGGCAGCGGCGCCAGCCTGTGCGGCATGCAAGGCCTGCAAAGCGTCGCCACCACCATGGGCTTCTCGGCGCTGGACGGCCTGATGATGGGCACCCGCTGCGGCGCGCTGGACCCGGGCGCCGTGCTCTACCTGATGGAAATCGAAAAGCTCAGCCTGCAGCAGGTCGGCCACCTGCTGTACCACGAGTCCGGCCTGCTGGGCCTCTCCGGCATCTCGGCCGACCCTCGGGAACTGCTGCCGCTGGAAGCCGACACGCCGCGCGTGCAGGCCGCGCTGGCGCTCTACGTGCGCCGCATCGTGCGCGAGATCGGCGCGCTGGTCGCGGTGCTCGGCGGGCTGGACCTGCTGGTCTTCAGCGCCGGCATCGGTGAACACAACCCCGAGATCCGCGCCCGCGTCTGCGCCGGCCTGGGCTACCTCGGCCTGGCGCTGGACCCGCCCGCGAACGCAAGCCACGCCCCGCTGATCTCCACCCCCGAGAGCCGCGTGCGCGTCGCGGTCGAGCCCACCAACGAGGAATGGATCGCCGCGCGCCATGCGCAGGCGCTGCTGGCCCGCGGCTGAGCACGAGCGCCCCGGCCGCCACCCTTCCCCCGGATGCGGGATGGCGGCGGCCACGGCGCTGCCGACAATGCCGGCATGGCACTGACCGACGAACAGCGACAGGCAATCCGCGAGGAAGAGCAGTTCAGGCTGCAGCTGCGCGAGGAACTGGCCAATAGTTTGCCGCGCGCGGCGCCCGGCCCGCTGGAACGGTTGGCCGCCTTCTTCGACACCAAGGCCGGTTTCTGGCTGCTCACCACCGTGCTGGCCAGCGTCACCGCCACTGGCTTCGGCACCCTGCAGCGCTACCTCGACCGTAACGAGATCCGAGAGCGCGAGGTGGCCGAAGCGACCCGCCGCGACACTGAAACCCTGCTCAAGCTGGGCCCGATGCTCACCTCGGACAATCGCAGCCAGGTCGACATGGCCATCGTTCTGCTGGATGGCCTCACGGCCCGCAAGGGCGTTGACGACGTGGTGGCCGGCCAGGTGCGCCGCCTGTTCCAGGCCACGCTGACCGCAGGCCTGAAGTCCGACGCAAGCGACCCTGAGAAAACCCAGGCCCAGGCCATCATCGCTTTTGCCGACAGCGCCCGTACCGCGGCCATTCAGCGCCCCGGCGCCGCTGCCTCCGAGCCGGCCGCCACGCAAGCCAGCGTCAGCGCGGCGGTCGACCAGCTGACGCTGCCGGTACGGGTCTACCTGCAGATCGGCAGCGACGACGACCGGCCGCGCGCGACCGCCGCCCTCGAGGCGCTGCGCCAAGCCGGGCTGATTGCGCCGGGAGTCGAGCGGGTGCCGCCCAGCAGCGCACCGCGCAGCAACGAGCTGCGCTACTGCGGCGACAAGGTCGACCCCGCCGCGCTGCAGCGGGTACGCGAAGCCGTGGCAGCCGCCGTCTCGCCGCCGCCCGCCGAGAAAGTGCTGCAGCCTTCGCAGTGCGGCAAGGTGCGCGCCAACCACTTCGAGGTCTGGTACGCCCGCGCTGCTCCCTGAGGGCCGCTGCTGCCGTCAGGCGCCGGCAAAGCGCTGGCCGATCTCGCGCAGGGAGTCCTGCACCCGCGCGGTGATGGCCGAGCCGCCGTGGGCCGAGAGCACCAACTCATGCGTGGCCCGGGTCATGCCCACGTAGAGCAGGCGCGCCGCGTCTTCCAGGGTTTCGGGCTTCATCGGCATGGCCTGCAGCCCGGCCACGAACACGTGCGGGAACTCGAGGCCTTTGGCGCTGTGCAGTGTCAGCAGCTTGACCGAAGGCCGGCTCCAATCAAAGCGCCGGAAGGCCTGGGCATTCATCGACTGCAGCGGCAGCTTGCGCCTGGTCAGCGCCTGCTCGATGGGCCGCATCAGATATTTGGCCCGACACAGGACAGCCATGTCCTGCAGCGCCGTGCCTTCGGCATGGGCCTGGGCAATGCGCTCGGCCAGCAGCTCCGCCTCCTCCCGCTCGTCCCTGGCGTTGATGAACACCGGCAAGCTGCCGCGACGGCCGGCGCTGGCCGGGGCCACCAGCGGGATCTCGTCTTCGCCGCGCGATTCGCCTGCGCCTTCGAGCAGGCTGTGCGCGCAATGCACCGCCAGCGCCAGGACTTCGGCGGTGTTGCGGTAGTTCATCTTGAGCACGCTGGTACGGCCGCGTGCCTCGATCTCGACGTTCGCGAAATTGAACTTGCGACGCTTCTTCTGGTAGATCGATTGCGCGTCGTCGTACAGCACCAGCAGGCTGTTGGTGGCCGGGTTCACCAGCCTGGTGGCCATGCGCAGCCAGGCGTCTTCGAAGTCGTGCGCCTCGTCCACCAGCAAGGCGGTGTACTGGCCGCCGGGCACGAAGCCGGTCTGCAGCGATCGGTCCACCACGTCCACCAGCTGCCGGAACTGCGCATCCTTGTCGGGCGCCGGCGGTACGTGCAACTGGTAGCTGTCGACCACATCCTTGCACCAGTGGTGGAAGGTGCGCACCTGGACTCGTTCGTCCACGCCGCGCTCGCGCAGCTGCGCGCCAATGCGGTCGGCCAAGGTGCGGTTGAAACACAGCACCAGCACTGGCTGGTCTGGCCGCGCGGCGGCAGCCAGGTGCTGCGCGCGGTAGATCAGGATCATGGTCTTGCCCGATCCCGCCGCGCCGTGGATCACCCGGTGGCCTTCGCCCAGCGTGCGCGCGATCTGCTCCTGCTGCAGGTCCATCACCTGCAGCAGGTCCGGCAGCTGCGGCGCGGGCACGTCGTCCAGAGCCAACGCGCCCTGGGTCGACATGCGCAGCTCGGGGAACAGGTGCCAGCGGATGCGGTCACGCTGCGGCAGCGTCAGCGTGTGCGGGTAGCTGACGGTGAACATGCCCCACAACCGCTTCTGGAAGTCGCCGGCGTCCAGCGTGTCGGCCAGGTCGTCGCGCAGCAGCGTGGTGTGTGGCGCGAACAGTTCGGCGAAGTCGCTGCCAGCCACATCGCCGGCCTGCAGCCCGGAGAAGACCACGCCCCAGCCATACGGGAAGATCAGCTTGCCGCGGAACGAACCCGCGCCATGCGTGAGCAGCGGGTCGTGCTGCATCACGTTGACCAGTTCCATCGCGTAGTCGCGTGCCTGGCGAAGAGGGTTGGCTTCGGTCACGCGCCCGCGCGGCGTGTTCAGCGTTACCGCGTCGCGCGTCGCCTCGGCCAGCGTGGCCTTTTTCCAGTCCTTCACCTCCAGCAGCAGCACGCCCTGGCGCGGGCTGAGGATCACGAAGTCCGGCTGGCGCGCCTTCGGGCCGACCGGCACGTTGTGCCAGACCAGGTAGTCGTCGTCCAGACAGCGCTTGAGCTGGTTCAGCACCCTGCGTTCACCAGTGTTGCAGCGGCTGTCGACGTTGCTGAGTCCTTGAGGAAAGATGGCCATCGAAGCTCGCGCAAGACTTCGCGCCTTGTGTCGGAGTGAAGCGCGGACGAGGCGCGGAGACGGTCAGTCAGAATCCTAGTGCAAGTCAGCGCCTACCCGGCACGCGCCTGCTCGCCAAAGCCAAAGGAGTTCACATGCCCCTCCTCACCCCCGCCGAACGCCGAGCCCTGCGCCGGCAATGCCCGCACATCGTCACCGGCTTCACGACGCTGACGCCCGCCGAGGAGTTTGCCGCGATGGCGGCCTGGTGCGAGGCGCAGCAGGTCGAGCACGACATGTATGGCGAGGGTGCGGTGGTCGAGGATTTCGAGGCCAAGGTGGCAGGCTTGCTGGGCAAACCGGCGGCGGTGTTCATGCCCAGCGGGGTGATGGCGCAGCTGGCGGCGGTGCGCGTCTGGACCGAGCAGGCGCGGCTGCCGCGTTTTGGCCTGCATGCGACTTCGCACCTGGCGCAGCACGAGGAGCAGGCCTTCGAGGCCTTGTTGCAATGCCACGGCGTGGTACTGGGCCATGCGCTGCGGCCGTTGGTGGCGGGTGACCTGGCGGCTTGCAAGCAGCCGCTGGCCTGCTTGCTGGTGGAGCTGCCGATCCGCGAGGCCGGCGGGCAGTTGCCAAGCTGGGACGAGCTGACCGAACTGTCTGCTGCGGCGCGCGAAAGAGGCATCGCGCTGCAAATGGACGGCGCGCGGCTGTGGGAAAGCGTGGCCTTTTATGGCCGGCCGCATGCCGAGGTGGCGGCGCTGTTCGACTCGGTCTACGTCTCCGTCTACAAAGGCATTGGCGGCGTGGCCGGCGCGGTGCTGGCCGGCAGCGAGGACTTTGTCGCCCAGGCCCGGCTGTGGCGGCGCCGTTTTGGCGGCACGCTGCATCACCTGAGCCCGATGGTGGTCTCGGCCGCGATGCGCTTCGACGAACGCCTCGCGTTGATGCCCGCCCTCTACGCCCGCACCGTGGCCTTCGCCGAAATGCTGAACGCCGTGCCCGGCCTGCGCGTGAACCCGGGCGTGCCGCACACCAACATGTTCCACCTCTACGTGGACGCACCGATGGACGCGGTGATGGCCGCCCGTGACGCGCTGGGCGCCGAGACCGGCCACTGGCTGTTGGACAACGTGCGTGCCGCCGAGGTGCCTGGCTGGAGCCTCAGCGAGCTGTACCTCGGCGACCGCCTGCTGGCGCTGGACGACGCGGTGCTGGCGCCGCTGTATGGGCGGCTGCTGGCCGATGCGCGGCGGTTGCCGGCGTGAAGGCGGGCCTCGCGTTCAGGACGGCGCCCGCCAACGCTCGCGCAGGTCGTCCAGCGCGGGCACGCAGGCCATCACCACCAGCACCAGCGCGAGTGGCACGGTGCACAGGTAACCAAAGCCCTTGAAGCCCCAGGCGCCCAGCAGCCCGCCAAGGAAGAAGCTGGCGGCCAGCGCAAGCAGCATGCGCAGCCGCTCGCTGTTGGCCCGCACCGGCGGCGCGCTGCTGCGGCTGTCGTTCCAGTAGACCAGCTTGCCCAGCTCGATGCCGATGTCGGTGATGGTGCCGGTGATGTGGGTGGTGCGGATCTCCGAATGCGTGATCTTGGACATCACCGCGTTCTGCAGGCCCATGATGAAACACAGCAGCATCACCGTGCCCGGCACGAACAGCCCGCGCAGCCCTTCGAGCTGCGCGCCGGCCAGGCCAAAGCACAGCAGCAGCCCGGCCTCCAGCAGCAGCGGCCAGGCGTATTCGGCGAACAGCTGGCGCCGCCGCGCATGGTTGACCAGCACCGCCGAGGCCATCGCGCCCAGCACGAAGCTGACCAGCCCGCCCAGGCCCGACAGCACCACGTCGCTGACGCCCAGCACCAAGTTGTCGGCCATGGCCGAGACGATGCCCGTCATGTGCGAGGTGTACTGGTGCACCGCCAGGAAGCCGCCGGCGTTGGTCGCCCCGGCCACAAAGGCCAGCGTGTAGCCTAGGTGGCGGTTGGCCTGCGCCGTGCGCGTGCGGCCGGTCAGACGGCGGGCGTAGTTCAGGGGCATGGCTTGGGAGCGGTGCTGCGGCTTCGGTGCCTTTGCAGAGTGTGCCTGCAAAGTCCGGCTGAGCGTTGATGGGCCTGATTCGGGCGATTGCCCTGGCGCGGTCCCTGCTTTTGGGGAACAGTCGCGGCGACGCCGCTCCACCTCTGCAGCTTGTGACCACTCTTGCGCCCTCCGCCGCCGATCCGGCCGCGACGAATTCCTCCGACCCGCGCAGCCGCGCGGACCGGGCCTTCTTCGGCCACCCGGCCGGCCTGGGCTGGCTGGCCTTCTGCGAGCTGTGGGAGCGTTTCTCCTATTACGGCATGCAGGCACTGCTGGTGATCTACCTCAGCAACTACCTGTTCCTGCCCGAGCACATCGGCCAGGTGGCCGGCATCGACGCGCTGCGCGCGGCCATCGAAGGCGTGACCGGGCCACGCAGCACGCAGCAGCTGGCCTCGGTGGTGTTCGGGCTGTATGCCGGGCTGGTCTACCTGACGCCGATCTTCGGCGGGCTGGTGGCCGACCGCTGGCTGGGCCGCACGCGCACCATCGTCATCGGCGCCACGCTGATGGCGCTGGGCCATTTCCTGATGGCCTTCGAGGCCAGCTTCCTGCTGGCGCTGGCCTGCCTGCTGCTGGGCGTGGGCTGCTTCAAGGGCAACATCGCAGCGCAGGTCGGCTCGCTCTACGCGCCGCAGGACAAGCGCCGCGCCAGCGCGTTCCAGATCTTCATGCTGGCGGTGCAGGTCGCGGTGATCCTGGCGCCGCTGGTCTGCGGCACGCTGGGCGAGAAGGTCGCCTGGCACTGGGGCTTTGGCGCCGCCGGCGTGGGCATGGTGATCGGCCTGTTCGTCTACCTGGCCGGTCGCCGCTGGCTGCCGCCGGAGGACTTGAAGGGCGACAAGCAGGTGGCAGCCACCGCGCCGCGCACGCCCATGGCGTCGGCCGAAAAGGCCAGGCTGGTGTTGCTGGTCGTGATGATCCCGGTGCTGATGCTGTCCATCGTCGGCAACCAGCAATACAACAATGCCTTCCCGCTGTGGTCGCAGGATCACATGGACCTGCTGCTGTTCGGCTGGCAGATCCCGGTCACCTGGCTGCAGGCGGTGGACGCCATCATCAGCACCGCGACCATGGTGCTGTCCATCGCCTTCTGGCGCTGGTGGGCCACGCGCCGCCGCGAGCCGGACGAGCTGGTCAAGATGGCGCTGGGCTCGCTGCTGGCGGCGGGCGGCCCGGCCTTGATTGCGGTGGCGGCCATGCTGATCGAAGGCACCGGCGAGAAGGTCAGCCTGGTCTGGACGCTGGGCTACACCTTTGTCAACGACCTGGGCTTCGCCAACATCCTGCCGGTCGGCCTGGCGCTGTATTCGCGCACGGCGCCACGCCGCTTCGAGGGCCTGATGATCGGCGTCTACTACCTGCACCTGTTCCTGGGCAACACCTTCGTCGGCTGGCTGGCCGGCCTGCTGGAAGTCATGCCCGGCCGCGACTTCTGGGCCCTGCACGCCGCGCTGGTGGCCTCGGCCGGCGTGCTGCTGCTGGCGCTGCGTTTCTTCTTCGGCAAGCTGTTGTTGCCCGAAGAAGACGCAGCTGCCGCCAAGGCCTGAGCGGGCCCAGCAGCACGATGCGCCGCCGCATGATTTTTGCCTCATCAACCGCAGTGCCCCGATGACCTCACGCCGCCACTTCCTGATCCAGGCACCTGCCGGCGTGCTGGGCGCCGCTGCCGGCGGGCAAGCCGCCGAGCCTGCGCCCGCCGAGGCACCGCCGCCGGGCGCGCCGCCGGCCTTCGGCACCGCGCTGCCGGTCGGCCCCGAGGTCTCGGCGACGACCTTCGCCGAGGCCGGGAAGCTGATGCGCGTGACGCTCAGTGACGCCGAGCGCGAGATGGCGGCGAGCAGCTGGCGCAGCACCATGCCGGCGATGATGGAACGCCGCGCCGGCCCAAACACGCTGGCCATTCCCGACAGCGTGGCGCCAGCCTCGCGCTGGCAGCCGGCGCACATCCGCGCAGGCGCGCGGCCCGCCGGTTCCGAGCACGACCGCTTCGTGCGCTCGAAGGCTGGCGCTGCGCCGCTGCCCGCCAGCGAGGCCGACATCGCGTTTGCGCCCGTCACCCAGCTCTCGCGCTGGATCGAGCACAAGCAGCTCAGCGCCGAGCGGCTGACGCGCATCTACCTCGCGCGCATCCAGCGGCTGGACCCCAAGGTGCGCGCCGTCATCACGCTGACGGCCGAGCACGCGCTGGCGCAGGCCAAGGCGGCCGACCGCGAGATCGCCGCCGGTCATTACCGCGGCCCGCTGCACGGCATCCCGTTTGGTGTGAAGGACCTGCTGGACACCGCCGGCATTGCCACCACCTGGGGGGCGGAGCCCTTCAAGGACCGCGTGCCCGTGCAGGATTCGGCCGTGGTGCGCCACCTCTATGCCGCCGGTGCGGTGCTGCTGGCCAAGCTCAGCCTGGGCGCGCTGGCGCTCAACGACATCTGGTTCGGCGGCCAGACGATGAACCCGTGGCTGCTGGAAGAAGGCGCGTCCGGCTCCAGCGCCGGCCCGGGCGCGGCGATGGCCGCCGGCCTCGTGGCCTTTGCCATCGGCAGCGAAACCGGCGGCAGCATCGTCAGCCCCAGCATGCGCTGCGGCGTGACGGGGCTGCGCCCGACCTATGGCCGCGTGCCGCGCACCGGCGCGATGACGCTGTGCTGGTCGCTGGACAAGCTGGGCCCGATGACGCGCACGGTGGAAGACGCGATGCTGGTGCTGCAGGCCATCTCGGCGCCGGACCCGGGCGACGTGGCCAGCGTGCCGGCGAAGCTGGACTTCTCGGCCGCCGCACCGGTCAAGGGCGTGAAACTCGGCTACATCGCCAAGTGGCTGGACGAGCCGCCGGCCATCGACGTGGACCGCAAGGCACTGGCCACGCTGCAGTCCCTGGGCTTGCAGGTCGTGCCCGTCACGCTGCCGGACTGGCCGTATGCCGCGCTCAACACCATCCTGTTCGCCGAAGGCGCTGCCGCCTTCGAGGAGCTGACGCTGAGCCACCGCATCAACCAGCTGAAAGTGCAGTTGCCGGACGCCTGGCCCAACATCTTCCGTCAGTCACGCTTCCTCTCGGCCGTGGACTTTGTGCAGGCGGACCGGTTGCGCCGCATGGTGGCGCAGGAAATGGCGCGGCTGTTCGCCGAGGTGGACGTGCTGCTGGTGCCTTCGCTGCGCGAGGAGATGCTGACCATCTCCAACCACACCGGCCACCCGTCGCTGACGCTGCGCACCGGCTTCGCCGAAGTCAGCGAAGCGCGCAGCGACTGGGCGCCGGACCCGGCGCGCCCCTTGCCCAAGTTCAACCCGCCGCGCCGCGTGCCGCATGGCGTCACCTTGATCGGCCGGCTGTTCGAGGAAGGCCGGCTGGCCGAGGTGGGCATGGCGCTGGAGCGGGCGGCGGGGGTGGCCGCGCAACGGCCGGCGGGTTTCGATTGAGCTCCCAGGGCCGGGCTGCACCCAGCCCGGCCCTGTTGGGGGACCAGGAAACTTGGAGCGGACCGGCGGGAACTGGGACACAGGGTCAAGCCGGTGCTTTGCCAGCGTGTAAAACCGGCCGCCGGCCTGAATTTGTCATCGCGATTGCAGAGGCCCTGCCGCCGGCCAGCCGGCACAATGCGGCGAGCCGCCAGCGCGGCGTGCATCGACCCTTCGGGTGAGCGCCACGCCCACCTTCCCGCCCCATGTCCGTCCTGCCTGCTTCCACCACCGCACCGCTGAGCTTCACCCGCTTCGAGATCCGGCCCGCAGAGCGCCTGTTGCTGAAGGACGGCCAGCCGGCCGAGCTGGGCGCACGCGCCTTCGACCTGCTGCTGGCGCTGGCCGAGCGGCGCGAACGCGTGGTCAGCAAGAACGAGCTGCTGGAACTGGTGTGGCCCGGCCTGGTGGTCGAAGAGAACAACATCGCGGTGCAGGTCAATGCCGTGCGCAAGCTGCTGGGGCCGGAGGTGGTGGCCACCATCCCGGGCCGTGGCTACCGCTTCACTGCCGCGCCGCTGGAAGAATCCGCCACTCCCTCACGGCCTGCCGAGGCTGCCACAGCGGTGGTCGAGCCATCAACCCCCGCGCCCGCCCGCCTGCCCACCAACCTGCCGCGTGTGCTGCAGGCGCTGCGTGGCCGCACCGAGGACCTGGCGGCCCTGGGGGCGCTGCTGGACCAGCACGAGCTGGTCAGCATCATCGGCGCCGGCGGCATGGGCAAGACGCTGCTGGCCCAGCACCTGCTGGCCGGCCGGCGCGAGGCCTATGTGCATGGCGTCTGCTGGGTCGAGCTGGCCACCCTGGCCGAGGGCAGCGCGCTGCCGGGCGCCATCGCCCACGCCGCCGGCCTGCGGCTTGGCGCGGGCGAGCCGCTGGCCTCACTGGCGGCCGGCCTGGCGCCGCTGCAACTGCTGATCGCGCTGGACAACGCCGAGCACCTGCTGGACGAGGTGGCCCGGGTCTGCCAGGCGCTGGCGGACGTGGCCCCCGGGCTCAGGCTGCTGGTCACCAGCCAGGCGCCGCTGAAGCTGCCGCTGGAGCGGGTCTACCGCATCGGCCCGCTGGCCGTGCCGCAAGGCCCGCTGCCGGCGGCCCAGGCGCTGGAGTTCAGCGCGGTGGCGCTGTTCGCCGAGCGTGCCGCCACGGCGGATGCCCGCTTCCAGCTGAGCGACGCCAACGTCGCAGCGGTGATCGAACTCTGCCGCGCGCTGGACGGCCAGGCCCTGGCCATCGAGCTGGCCGCCGCGCGCGCGTCCACGCTGGGCGTGCAGCGACTGGCCAGCGCCATGCAGGACCGGCTGCGCCTGCTCACCGGTGGCCGCAACCGCGCCGCGCCGCCGCGCCAGCAGACCCTGCAGGCCGCGCTGGCCTGGAGCCATGGCCTGCTGGCGCCGCGCGAGCAGATGGTGTTCCGCCGCCTGGCGGTGTTCCATGGCAGCTTCTCGCTGGAGCTGGCGCAGCAGGTGGCGGCGGACGAAGCGGGCGTGGGCCTGGACCAGTGGGACGTGGTGGAAGCGCTGGGCGAACTCGTCGAGCGCTCGCTGGTGGCCATGGTGGACGACGAGCGCGACGATGGCCAGGGCCTGCCGCGCTACCGGCTGCTGGACTCGCCCCAGGTCTATGCGCGCGAGCGGCTGCAGGCCGCCGCCGAGTTCGATACCTTGCGCCAGCGCCACGCGTTTGCGCTGGCCGAACGCTTTGCGCAGGAGTGGGACCGGGCCTTCAGCGGCGAGCTGGGCCTGCAGGCCTGGGCGCGCCAGCTGCTGCAGGACAGCGGCAATGCGCAGGACGCCATGGCCTGGCTGCTGCAGGCCGGCGACGCGCGGCGCGCGCTGCAGGTCGGCATCAGCTGGCTGCTGGCCCTGCCCAACATGCGCCATGCCGAGCGGCAGGCGCTGGCGGCCAGCTGCGAGACGCTGCTGCCGCAGGTCGACGATCTGGCGCTGCAGGTGCAGGGCTGGTTCACCTTGTCGCGGGCCGCCGGTCTGCTGAGCAGCCGCGACGTGCTGGCGAAGTCCGGGCAGGCCCTGGCGCTGGCGCGCCGCCTGGCCGCCGAGGTGGGCAGCGAAGCCACCCGCTGGTTGCTGTATGCCGCGCTGGGCAACCTGCTGGCGCGGCGGATGGTGGCCGACGACGAAGCGGGCACCGTGACGCCCGAGCTGCTGGCCGAGCTGCGCACGCTGGAAGACCCCCGCTGGCCGGCCGCGCGGCGCATCTTCCAGGGCGTTCCGCGCGACGTCATGCCGCAGCGCCTGGCGTTCAGGGCCTTGCTGCGGCAGCAGTGGCGGCTGCAGGACGAGGCCGGGGCCGACACCTTGCTGCTGCGCTCCAACCTGGTCGACGCCGAACTGCTGGCCGGTGACACCGAGGCGGCGCTGCAGCTGGGCGAAGCCTTGCTGGCCGACGTGCAAGGTTCGCGCGACGACTACCTGTTGATGGCCGTGCGCATGAACCACGCGGTGGCGCTGCTGCGTTCGGGCCGGCTGGCCGAGGCGCGGGAGTTGCTGGCGCTGGGCTGGCCCTCTGCGTTGCGCCTGACGTGGTACCCCTCCTATGCCGATCATCTTGCGCTGCTGCTGGCGCTGGAAGGCCGCTTCGAGTCGGCGGCGCAGCTGGTGGGCTATGCCGACGCCGCCGTGAGCCGCGAGGACCAGTTCCGCCAGGGCAACGAGAGCGATGCCATCGAATGCGCGATGGCACTGGCGTTGGCCGCGCTGGGTGAAGTGCAGTGCCAGCGCCTGCGCGACGAAGGCCGGGGCCTGGGCGACGAACAGGCCGCGGCGCTGGCGGGCATCTGAGTGCGGCCACGGCGCGCGTTTAAGAAAGCTTAAGGCCAGGCTTCAGGCCGCTGAAGGACGGCGAGGGCCCCGGCGGGCGACAGTCGAGTCCATGCTGAAACGCGTCGAGATCGATGGGTTTCACCGGACTGACCGACCCACCGAACCGCCCCTGGAGCCCCACATGAACGCCCACCGCAACACCCCCCGCCTGTTCTCTGCCGTCGCGTCGCTGGCCATGACCTTCACGCTGCTCAGCAGCATGTTGGGCCTGGCGTCGCACGAACAGGCGGCCGCGGCCGGCCTGCTGGCCCGGGCGCCTGCCGCGGCCCAGCTCGCCTGAGCCGTCCCGTCGTGGAAGTCCCTGCCGAGGCCGGTGGCTGTTGCTGCTGGCGGCCCGCGGTGCATGGCTGACAGCCCCGCGGCCCTGTGCCTGCCACAGGCGCTGAAGCCGCTGCATGGCCGCAGCGAGGACCTGGCCGCGCTCACGGCGCTGCTGGACCAGCATGCGCTGGTCAGCGTGGTCGCCGCTGGCGGCATGGGCAAGACACTGCTTGCCCAGCATTTGCTCGCCGAACTCGCGCCACGCCATGCCGATGGTGCATGCTGGATCACGCTGGCCGCACAGGGCGACGTGGTGCAGGCCATCGCCGGCGCGGTTGGACTTCGGTTGTCTGCGGCCGACCCGCTGGCGCAGCTCTGCGCCGCGCTGGCGCCCTTGTCGATGCTGATCGCGCTCGACGGTGCCGAGCACCGGCTGGACGCCAGCGCGCGCGCCTGCCAGGCGCTGGTGGCCGCCGCGCCGGGGCTGCGCATCGTCGTCACCAGCCAGGCCCCGCTGGTGCTGCCGCTGGAGCGCCTGTACCGCCTCGGCCCACTGGCGGCGCCGCAAGGGCCGGTGCCGGCGGCGCGAGCGCTGGGTTTTGCCGCGGTGGCGCTGTTTGCCGAGCGCGCCGCGCAGGCGGACCCCCGCTTCAGCCTGACCGACGCCAACGTCGCGGACGTGATTGCGCTGTGCCGCGCGCTGGACTGCCAGGTGCTGGCGCTGGAACTGGCCGCCGCCTGCCTGCCGGAGCACAGCGTGGCCGAGCTGGCCGCCTGGCTGCAGCAGCGGCTGCGCCTGCTGATCGCCACGCGCAACCGCATCGCGCCCGCGGCGCGCCAGCAGACGCTGCGCGCGATCTTCGACATGGGCCATGCACTGCTGCCGCCGCAGCAGGCCGCGGTATTCCGCCGCCTGGCCGGGTTGACGGGCCCCTTTGGCCTCACGCATGCGGCGCTGGCCGACGTGCCGAACCTGCCCGCAGTGCTGGCCGCGCTGGCCCGCCGCGCGATGCTGACGCGGGACACCGTGCCCGACGAGCCGCCGCAGTACCGGCTGCCCGATGCGCTGCGCAGCATCGCGCTGGCGCTGCAACCCCCTCGGGGGGCCTGACGCGAAGCGGCAGGTCTGGGGACGCTCTTAAAGCACGCCGCTTCAAAACGCTTAAGCGCCGGTTTCAGCGTGCTTCAGGCCGCTGAAGGACGCACGCCGGCCCTGGCGGCGACAGTGAGGCCATGTTGAAAGCGACCGCGAAACGCTTGCCACCCGCCCACCCCACTGTCCCGCAGGAATCCATCATGAACACCCAAGCCACCACCCGCCTGTTCTCCGCCGTCGCTTCGCTGGCCGTCACATTCGTGCTGCTGACCAGCGTGCTGGGCATCGCCGGCCACGAGCATGCTGCGGTGCAGCCAGGCCTGCAGGCCGCTGGTACGGCGGCGGCTCACATTGCTTGAGCGGCGGATCGAGGAAAACGTGCCTGCGGTGCGTGAATCTGCCCACTGCTGCGCGCCATTCTTGGCTTTGCGGACCCAGGCGTCACGCCGGCCCGGCAGAATGCCGCACGCCGTCGATGAGGGACACCCCGTCTTTCGGATGAGCCGGTCGCTGTGACGATGTCGCCTACGCCCCCTGATTCTTCGCCGTCCGGCGCGCCGCTGCGCTTTGCCAGCTTCGAGATCCGCCCGGCCGAGCGCCAGCTGCTGAAGGCCGGCCAGCCGGCCGAGCTCGGCACGCGCGCCTTCGACCTGCTGCTGGCGCTGGCCGAGCGGCGCGAGCGGGTGGTCAGCAAGCACGAGCTGCTGGAGCTGGTCTGGCCCGGTCTGGTGGTCGAAGAGAACAACATCGCGGTGCAGGTCAATGCGCTGCGCAAGCTGCTGGGCGGCGACGTGGTGACCACGATCCCCGGCCGCGGCTACCGCTTCACCGCGCCGGCCGACGCGCCCGCCGCTGCCGTCGCGGCCCCGCCGTCGCCCGAGGCGGTGCCGGCCGGGGTCCAGCCCAAGGCGCTGCCGACCAACCTGCCGCGCGTGCTGCAGACGCTGCGCGGCCGCACCGAAGACCTGGCCGCGCTCGGCGCGATGCTGGACCAGCACGAGCTGGTCAGCATCGTCGGCGCCGGCGGCATGGGCAAGACGCTGCTGGCCCAGCACCTGCTGGCCCGCCACAGCGAGGCTTACGCGCACGGCGTCTGCTGGGTCGAGCTGGCCACGCTGGACGACGCCGCGGCGCTGCCCGGCGCCATCGCCCAGGCCGCCGTCCTGCAGCCCGGCCCGGGGGAGCCGCTGGCCGCGCTGGCCGCCGCGCTGGCGCCGCTGTCGCTGCTGATCGCGCTGGACAACGCCGAGCACCTGCTTGCCGCCGTGGCCGAGGTCTGCCAGGCACTGGTGCATGCCGCGCCCGGCCTGAAGCTGGTGGTGACCAGCCAGGCACCGCTGAAGCTGCCGCTGGAACGCGTCTACCGCATCGGTCCGCTGGCCGTCCCGCAAGGGCCGCTGCCAGCCGCGCAGGCGCTGGGTTTCAGCGCGGTGGCGCTGTTCGCCGAGCGCGCGGCGAATGCCGACGCCCGTTTCGCGCTGACCGACGCCAACGCCGCCGACGTGATCGACATCTGCCGCGCGCTGGACGGCCAGGCGCTGGCCATCGAGCTGGCCGCCGCGCGCGCGCCCACGCTCAGCGTGCAGCGCCTGGCCAGCGCCATGCAGGACCGCCTGCGCCTGCTCACCGCCAGCCGCAACCGCAGCGCCCCGCCGCGCCAGCAGACGCTGCGCGCCGCGCTGGCCTGGAGCCACGGCCTGCTGGCCCCGCGCGAGGCGGTGGTGTTCCGCCGCCTGGCGGTGTTCAACGGCAGCTTCTCGCTGGAACTGGCGCAAGCCGTGGTGGCCGAGACCGGCCCGCAAGCCGAAGCCGCCGGGCTGGACGAATGGGGCGTGGTAGACGCCCTGAGCGAGCTGGTGGACCGCTCGCTGGTGGCGCTGGCCGAAGCCCAGCACGACATGTCCGACCTGCCGCGCTACCGGCTGCTGGATTCGCCGCGCGCCTATGCGCTGGAACAGCTGCAAGTGGCCGGCGAGGCCGCGGCGCTGAAGCAGCGGCATGCCGAAGCCGTGGCCGCACACTTCGAAGCCGAATGGGCGCGCAGCCACAGCGGCGAGCTGGGCCTGCTGGCCTGGGAGCGCCAGCTGCTGCAGGACGCCGGCAACGCGCACGACGCGCTGGCCTGGCTGGACGCCGCCGGCGACGCGCGCCGCGCCTTGCAGATCGCCAGCACCTGGCTGCTGACGATGTCGGTGGGGGTGGAGTCCGAGCGGCTGGCAATGGCGGCGCGCTGCCAGGGCTGGCTGGCCCGGCTTGGCAGCGACGAGGCGCTGGCGCTGCAGGCCCGCTGCCTGCTGATGATCGGCCGCCGCGGCTACCACGACGTGGCCGAGGCCGAGCTGGCGCTGGCCACGGCGCGCCGCGCCCAAGCCCAGCAGCCCGACCGCTGGCTGCTGTATGCCGCGCTGTCGCATTGCGTGCTGCGCCGCACGCTGGTCCTGTCGGCCGAGGCGGTGCCGCCGGAGATGCTGGTCGAGCTGGCGGCGCTGGAAGACCCGGCCTGGCCGCCGCACCGCCGCCTGTGGCGCAGTGAACCGCTGGGCCTCATGGGCCTTGTGCAGGGCGGCGCGGCCGTGGCCCAGGGCTTGCGTCTGCTGCGCGAGCACCTGGCGCTGGTGCAGGCCGCCGGTGGCAATGCGACGATGGTGCTGTTCAACCTGGTGGACGGCGAGCTGACCACGGGCGACGCCGAAGCCGCCGTGCGCACCGCCCAGGGCTTGCTCGACAGCCTGCAGGGCCTGCGTGACTCGCACCGCTTCACGATGATGGTGCAGATGAACCTGGCCGCGGCGCTGCTGCGGCTGGCGCGTTGCGCCGAGGCGCGCGCGCTGCTGGAGAGCGGCTGGCCGGTGTCGCTGCGCTTCGAGTGGTATCCGTCCTACGCGGATCACCTCTCGCTGCTGCTGGCGATGGAAGGCCGCCCCGAGCTGGCGGCGCGCGTGCTGGGCTATGCGGACGCGGCGGTGGCCCGTGAAGCGCAGATTCGCCACGCCAGCGAGATCGACTCGGTGCGCCGGACCACTGCGCTGGCCGGCGCCGCGCTGGGCGAGGCGGTGTTCCAGCAGCTGCGCCAGCAAGGTCAGGCGCTGGCCGACGAGCAGGTGGCGGCGCTGGCCTTCAGTGAGGCCCGAGCCTGAGGCGTCGCTTCAGCGCTGCCCTTCGAAGTGGAACAGCTGCACCAGCCGGCCGTTGGCGAGCGAGTCGCCGAACAAGCCGCTGATCGCGTGGAAGAAGTCGCTGCGGAAGACGATGAGGCGGTTGAAGCGCATCGGGATCTCGAACAGCTGTTCCCAGGTCGCGTCGCGCTGGCGTTCCCAGTCGGCAAAGCTCTGCTTGCGGTTGGGCGGCAGGTGGCGCTTCTGGAAGTCCAGGAACGAGCCGTAGCCGCTGGCCTTCAGCGTGGCGGCGTCCGGCCGGCCGGCCCAGCCGGTGGCGCGGTGGCGGTAGAAGCTGGTGCCGCCCTGGCAGTGCTCGGGCAGGCTGAGGTAGAGCACACCGCCGTAGATGTGCGGCTGGGTGGGGCTGTCGACGTGCACATCGGCGCGTGCGGCGTCCGAAGCCAGGCTGGCGCGCAAGGCGCCGGTGTCCGGCGAGTCCCATTTCAGCGGCTGGCCCAGCCAGTCGGCAATGCGTTGCATCGCGGCCATGCAGGGCTGAGGCGGCGTCTGCACGCCGGGGAAGTTAGCACCCTGCTGGTAGGTGGCGGCCTGCTCGCACAGCGCCAGTGCCTGGGCGCGGAAGGCCAGCGGGTCGGGCAGGAAATCGTCGACGACCAGCAGGTCGCGCTCCGCGGCGGCGGCCTCCAGCGCCGCGAAATCCAGCGCCGAGGTGGCACGCAGCAGGCCGGCGGCAGGTGGGCGCGGCGTGGCGGTGTCGGGTTGCACAAAGCCCAGCGTGAGGCGCTGGCGTGCGGTGTCTGAAAGCGCGTAGGCGCTTTCGGCGCTGGCCAGTGCTTCGGTTGCCGCCCAGCGCTGGTACTGCAGACGGGCCAGCGCTTCGTGCCATTCGGCGCGCGCCGGGCCGGTGTTGATTGCCAGCAGGTAGCTGGCCTCCGCCTCGGTGGCTCGGCCCAGCGCCTGCTGCAGGCCGGCGAGTTCGGCACGGGCTTCGGCGTCGGCCGGGCGCAGCGTGCAGGCTTGCGCAAGCTCGGCCGCGGCGTCGGCCAGCTGGCCTTGGCGGGAGAGTGCCGAGGCCAGGTTGACGCGGTAGTCTGCGGCGTCCGGCCGCTTGGTAATCGCGTCGCGCAGGAAGGCCATGCCGATGTCGGCCATGCCCAGGCCCAGGTAGCAAACGCCTGCCAGGTGCAGCGCTTGGTCGTTCGCCGGCTCGGCCGCCAGCACGGCCTGGTAGCGCGAAAACGCGTCCTTCAGCCGGCCTTGCGCATGCAGCTCGCGGCCCTGGGCCAGCAGGCGTTCGACGTCCACCGCGGGGCGGGCTGGCTTGGGCACGGGGCGCGGGGGGCGGAAGGGCAGCATGGCGGCGGGACCGGAGCGGTGCAAGACGGGACGCCCGATTGTCACGGACGGTCACCAGCGCGTGCTGTGCGTGGTCAAGCGTTCACCTGGAACCGCTATGCTTGCGGCCTTCTTCCCGGAGACCCGCATGACGACGTTTGCCCGAACCCTTGCCGCGCTGTCGGCCGCCACCCTGGTCGCCCTGATGCCGGCGCACGCGGGCAGCTTCACGTCCTCCGCGTCGTCTGCGGCGTCCGACTCGGTGGGCAGCGTGTCCGACTCTTTCCGCGGTTCGAGCAACTCCTCGTCCAACGACCGCCAGGCCGCCAATGGCCACTACGAGATCCAGCAGGTGCTGGCGGTGGCCGGCCAGCCGGGGCGTGTGCAACTGGCGCTGAAGTCGCTGGACCGTGACGGTGAAACGCTGACGCTGGAACTGCCGCAGCTGACGCTGGCCCGCGCCAACCTGGGTTCGGGCGACGTCATCACCGCCACGCCGCGGCCCTATGGCACGCAGTTCGCGGTGGCCGCCAGCAACGAGGCGTTTTTCCTGGTCGTCCAGGACGCCTGGCTGAACGAGCTGCCGAGCCGTCCGGTCACGCTTTGACGCTTTGACGCTTTGAAGCGCGGCTCCTGGGGCGCGCTGCTTGGCGCGTGCCTGATCCTGCTGGCGGGCACGGCCAGCGCAAGCTCGCTGCAGTTCTGCGACCTGCCGGCAGTCCTGAACAGCGCCCAGCAGGACCGCATGTTCCGCTTCGCCGCGGTGGTGCGGCAGGTGCTGCAGCAGTCCGGCACCAGCGCGGCCATCATCGCCCGCTCCGGCCAGAACCTGGACCGCTTCGGCCAGCGCTATTCGCACACCGGCGTGGCGTTGGCCGACAGCGCCAATGGGCCGTGGTCCGTGCGCCAGCTGTACTACGCCTGCGACGAGAAGCTGCCGCGCCTGTTCGACCAGGGCGTGGCCGGCTTCATCTCCGGCACCGACAAGCCCGATGAAGGCTACGTCTCGCTGCTGCTGCCCACGCCCGAACAGGCCGATGCGCTTGCGCGCCTGGCGCTGAGCAACGCCGAGGCGCTGCGCCTGCTCGGCGCCGACTACAGCGCCAACGCCTTCCCCTTCAGCACCCGCTACCAGAACTGCAACCAGTGGGTCGCCGAGCTGCTGGCCGCCGCCTGGGGCCCGGTGGCGCTGCAGCCCGAGCAGCCGCGCGAACGCGCCCAGGCCTGGCTGTCCGACCACGGCTACGCGCCCACGCTGATGGACGCCAGCGCCCCCTGGCTGGCACTGGTCAAACCCTTCATCCCGTTTGTGCACGACGACGACCACCCGGCCGACGAAGCCGCCAGCCGGCGCTACCGGGTCAGCATGCCGGCGTCCATCGAAAGCCTGGTGCGCGACAACGCGCCGCAGGTCCAGCGGGTGGAGCTTTGCCATGCGGGCACGCGCGTGGTGGTGCATCGCGGCTGGTTGCCGCTGGGCGCGGGCTGCGAGCCCGGCGAGGGCGACGAGGTGCTGGCGCTCGATTGAGCCAGGATTCAGACGGGCTTGGGTTGCCCAGTCCCGACCGTGGTTCAAATAAATGGGGTCAGAGTCAATTTATCTCGCGATACCTTGGGTGGTGCGGCCGTCATCTCCTGGATAAATTGACTCTGACCTCATTTATTTGCGCTGCGACGGTAGCGGCGCAGGATTCGGGCGGCGAGACGCCGGATTGAGCAGTACAGTGTCAGTCATGGCGTGCAAACCGAGTAATTTAGTGCCAATATGCCAGCCATGACTGACACCATCCGCCTGCCGGACGAGCTGGGCCGGCTGCTCAAGGCCAGGCGCGAAGCCGCCGGCTTGACCAAGAAGGACCTGGCCCGGCGCGCCGGCAAGGTGCGCGAGGTCATCTATCGCCTGGAAGACGGCGAGGACGTGACGGTCTCTTCGCTGCTGGCGGTGCTCTCGGCGCTGGGGCTGGGGCTGCGAGTCGAGAAGGCCGGCATGCCGTCCTTGCAGGAGGTGGCGGCACGCTTCAACGACGACGGGGATGACGAAGGCAGTGGCGATGCTGCCTGAGAAAGTCCGCGAGCTGGCGGTGGCCATTGATGGCCATGCGGCGGGCCAGCTGATCAAGCGCTCGGTCTACGAATACCGCTACCTGGACCCGCGGCCGGACCAGCCCGCCATGGCGTTGCTGATGCCGGCCAGCCAGCAGGCCACTTGGCAGGACGGCGACCTGTTCGCGGTGATGGACCAGAACCTGCCCGAGGGCGATCTGTTCATGCGGCTGCGGGCATTGTTCCCGAAGCAGCCGATGACGCCGATGCGTTTGCTTGCGCTGGTCGGTGCCAACGGCATTGGCCGGCTGGGTTTCAGCTTGCCGGACGCCGACCCAGCGCCGCCCGCGCCGGCCTTGGACCGTGCCACGCTGCTGAAGACGGCCTACACGCCCGAGGTGTTCGACGAGCTGGTGCGCGCCTATCTCAGCACCGGCGCGGGCATTGCCGGCATGCAGCCCAAGATCATGGTGCCCGAGCGGCCCACGGTGCCGGTGCCGTCCTTGATCGTCAAGGCAGCCAGCCCGTCATATCCAGGTCTCGCTGCCAATGAATACCTGTGCTTGAAAGCCGCGCAGCATGCGGGCATTGCCACGCCCACTTTCGAGCTGTCGGACGATGGCCAGATGCTGGTGCTGGACCGGTTCGACCTGGTGGCCCGGCCCGACCGGCGGATCGAGCGCCTGGGTTTCGAGGACATCGCCGCATTGGCCGGGCTGCGGGTGCGCGACGTGCTGTCGGACCGCAAGTACCAGGGCAGCTACCAGCGCGTGGCCGAGCTGCTGAAGCAGCTGCAGCTGCCGCGCGAGAACCTGCACCGCTTCTTCGAGCAGGTCGCCTTCACGGTGATGGTGCGCAATGGCGATGGGCACCTGAAAAACTTCGGCGTGCTCTATCGATCATCGCAAGAGGCCTGGCTGGCGCCGATGTTCGACGTGGTGACCACCGCCATCTACCGCTACACCCGCTACGAGGGCGGCCCCGAGCTGGAGGACCGCACGCTGGCGCTGAAGCTCTTTGCAGGGCGGCACCACGGCAAGGCCTATCCGACGACCGAGGAGCTGCTCACCTTCGGCCGCAAGGTGTGCGAGGTGAGCCAGCCGGCGCAGGTGCTGCAGCGCATCGCGGCCGCGATGGCCGAGGTGCTGGACCAGGCCCGCGGTGACACGCGTGTGCCGCCGGGGCTGCTGGGCCAGATGGCCGCCACCTGGGAAAGCGGCATGGCTTATGCGCGCTGACCCCGCTCAGCGCGGAATCTTCGCCGCTTCCACTTCCATCTGCGAGACCAGCGCGTCCAGCTGGTCGACCACGGCCTGCACCGTGGCGCGCTGGGTCAGGTCCACGCCGGCTTGCTTCAGTTCGGCCATCGGGTGGTCGCTGCCGCCTGCCTTGAGCATGGCCAGGTAGCGGGCGGTGGCGGCCTTCTTGGACTCTTCGCTGCCGGTTGTCATGCCTTTGAACAGCTGGGCCGAGGAGGCGAAGCAGGTGGCGTACTGGTAGACGTAGTACGGCGAGTGGAAGAAGTGCGGGATGCGGGCCCAGGTCCACTGGTAGAAGTCGTCCACCGTCACGGCGTCGCCGTAGTAGGTCTTCAGCAGGCCGGCGTAGAGCTTGTTCAGCACCTCGGTGGTGACCGGCTCGCCCTTTTCGACCAATTGGTGCGCCTGCAGCTCGAAGTCGGCGAACAGCACCTGGGTGTAGAAGGTGCCGATGATGCTGTCCACCGCATGCTGCAGCAGCAGGAAACGCTCCTTGGGGTCGGTGGTTTTCTTCAGCAGGGTTTCGAGCAGGAAGCGCTCGTTGGTGGTGGAGGCCACCTCGGCGACGAAGATGGTGTATTCGGCGGTGCTGTAGGGCTGGGTCTCGTAGGCCAGCACGGTGTGCATCGCGTGGCCGCCTTCGTGGGCCAGCACGAAGGCCGCGTCCATCGTGTCGTTGTAGTTCAGCAGCTGGAACGGGCCCACGCCGTAGACGCCGGCGCTGTAGGCACCGCTGCGCTTGCCTTCGTTTTCATAGACGTCGATGCGGCCACCGGTCATGAACTTCCTGTAGCGCTGCACATAGTCCTCGCCCAGCGGCGCAACCGACTCCAGCACCAGGCCCAGCGCCTTCTTGTACGGGTAGCTTTCGTTGCTGGCGAACAGCGGGCGCGAGCTGTCGTACAAGTGGTAGTCGCTCAGGCCCATCAGCTGCTTGCGCAGCTTGGCGTAGCGCTGCAGCGGCGCGGTGCCGGCGCGGGTGGTGGCCACCAGCGTCTCGACCACGCTGCGCGGCACGTTGTTGTCGCTCAGTGCCGCGTCCAGCGTGGTGGGGAACTTGCGGGCCTGGGCGTTGAACCAGTCGCGCTGCAGGATGCCCGCATAGATCGCGGCATAGGTGTTGGCCTGCGCGCCGTAGGTGCCCACGTGCGCCGCGGCAGCCTTGGCCCGGTCGGCCTGGTTGGGGTTCTTGGCCAGCAGGCCCTGGTAGTTGCCCGGGCTCAGCAGCACGCTCTGGCCGTCGCTGGTGGTGATGGTCGGGAACTTGATGTCTGACGTGCTCAGCTCGTCATAGGCGTTCATGCTGGCGCGGCCCACCGGGCCGGCCAGCGAGAGCAGCTGCTCGCCCTTGGCGTCCAGCACATGCGCCTGCTTGCGGAAGCTGTCGGTGATGCCGAAGGCATAGGGCTTCAGCGCTGGCGTGGCGGCCAGCCAGCCCTTCACTTTGGCCTCCGGCAGCGTCAGCAGCTCCGGCTGGAACCAAGCCGCAGCCGCCTCGAACCTGGCGAATACCGCCAGCGCGCGCTGGAAGCGGCCGGCCACTTCCTGGTCCCGCCCGTCGGCGTCTTTCTGGAGCTGCGGGTAGGCATACAGCTTGGTCTGCAGCTTGCCGATCTCGTCCATCGTCTGGTAGGCCTTCAGCAAGGCTGCCGGGCCCTTTTTCAAGCTGCCTTGCAGCTTGCCGAAGTCCGCCATCAAGGCTTCCATGCGCTGCATGTCGGCGTCCCAGGCCGCCCAGTTCGCATAGATGGCGCTGAAGTCCCAGCGGTATTCGGCGGGGATCTCGCTGCGCACCCGCGTGGCGGGCTTGTCGCCTTCGGCAGCAAGGCTCTGGAAGGCGGCGGCGGACAGCGCCAGGACGGCGGCGGTGGCGCAGAGGGTGCGCAGCAGGGGGGTACGACGGGGCATGAAGTGGCGGCGTCCCTCGTGAAGACGCGCGGCTGGGGAATGAAGGCGGCAGTCTCGCCGGGCGCAGAGGCTGGCGTCAAGCAAGGACCGATGTGTCAGGCAGATGAGGTGAGCAGCCAGGGCGCTCCGGACTTGCCCCAGCTGTTGCGACCGGCCCACTGTCAAACCGGGGCGCTCGCTCACCTTGGGCCCGGGCGCTATCGTCGCTGCACATCCTGCTTGCGCCCAGCAGTACGGGCGGAGAGGCTTCGTCGGGACCTCTCTTGGGCCGCGCTCACGCGTGGCCAGCCGGCGCGGATGGCTTCTCTCACCTGCGGCCAGGCGCCAAGGCGCTCCGCGCCGCGAACATCAACGAAAAGGATGCTTCGATCCGTCGGAGCCTGGGAAGAAAGCACATGAAAAAAGCGATCCTTTGCCTGGCCGCGGCCCTGTCCGTGGTCGCCGCCTTCGCGGGCACCTACCAGCCGGTGGACGTCAGCAAGCTGCCTGAAGCCAAGCAGAGCAAGCTCGGCCTCTACCTCTCCGCGCCCGAGGCCTACAAGATGAAGACCGATGGCGGCGCGCACGTGCTGTTCATCGACATCCGCACCAAGGGCGAATTCCAGTTCCTCGGCACGCCGTCAGTCACCGACCAGAACATTCCGTACATGGAGCTGGACGACCCGGTCAGCTGGGACAAAAAGAACAACCGCTACGCAATGTCGCCCAACTCCGACTTCGTCAGCGCCGTGGCCGCGCTCGCCGCCCGCATGAACGACAGCAAGACCGACGCCGTGATCCTCATCTGCCGCTCCGGCGACCGCTCCTCCCGCGCCGCCAACCTGCTGCAGGAAGCCGGTTACACCAAAGTGTATTCGGTGGTGGACGGCTTCGAGGGCGACATGGGGCCGACTGGCCGACGGGATGTGAACGGCTGGAAGAACGCGGATCTGCCGTGGTCGTACAAGGTGACGGAGGGGCAGGCGTATACGCGCTGAGGTCCAGATCCTGCCCGACCCCTAACATGCGCGCACACGCCCGCGCAGATGTGTGGGGCGAACAGAGCGGGGTCGGTGTGACAGCGGTGGTGACTTTCTTCGACGGGGCGCGCGAGCACTTTTTCCGGCCCCTGACCTGGCAAGACCGGGAGGCTTGTGCGGCCAGTTTGCGCAGCCTGCACGAGCGGGTGCACGGGCCGCAGGCCGACTATGCAGAGTCGCTCACGCGGGAGGTGGTGCTGGAGGTGATTCTGCGAGTGCTGGCCCAGCCCGCATACCGCCCGGCGTCGCTGCAGCAAGACGGGCCGGTGGACGCGGAGGCCGAGCGCACCTGTGCGCTGGAGATGCTGCGGGCCTTGAAGGAGTACGGCTGGCTGGAGGACTACAAGGATCCCATCGACCTACGGCCCACGCTCAAGCTCACCCGGGCCGGCAAGGCCTTTGCCGAGGTGTTTGCCGACCTGGACAACTCGCGCAGCAAGACCCGCCAGCGCAACATGCGCTCGGCCAAGAAGTCCCTGCTGGCGTTTCTGGACGGGCGCGACGAGGACGAACTGCTGGACGCGCACGACTACGCCACCCGCGTGGTGCAGGACATGCAGGACGACATCGAATACTTCCGCAGCCTGATGCAAAGCCTGACCCGCGAGGCGCTGACGCAGAAAGTGGCCTGGGGCGAATTCAATGACTTTTTGGAGCGGCGCTTCGCCCAGGAAATGTCGGTGCGGCTGGTGGCCGATTCGGTGGACCGCCACCGCACCCAGATCGTGGACTTGCTCGAGCAGATCCGCGCCTTCCCGGCCGAAGCCCGCACGGTGCTGGATGGCGCCCTGGCCCAGCGCGCCAGCCGGCTGGTGCCCGAGCTGCAGGGCCGCAGCGCCAGCCTGTGGCTGTGCCAGCGCATTGAGCAAATGATTGACGCCGCCTGCGACGTCAAGCTGCCCATGCTGCGCAGCGAGATGCACAACTACGTGCGCCGCTTCACCAGCCTGCTGCGCCAAGCCTTGTCTTTGGACTATGGCGCGGAGTCGGCCATGGGCCGCAGCCTGGCATGCCTGAAGGAAGGCGACGAGGCCAGCAAGGCCGAGTTCCTCGACCTGCTGAGCCAGCGCCTTGCCACGGCCGAGATCCGGCTGCCGCTGGCCGGTGTGCGCTGGACCCAGCGCGAGCGCCAGCTCACCGAAGGCGACGAGCCCACCTGGCAACTGCGCGCCGACAGCCGCGTAGAGGCCGCGATGCGTCGCGCCGAGGCCGAGGCGTTCGTGATCAGCGAGGCGCACTTGCTGGCCCGGCTGGACGCGCGGGCTGCCGGTGCGCCGCTGCGCCTGTCCGAGCTGGCGCCCGACGATGCCGAGGGCGTGCTCACCGCCTTGCATGTGGTGGGCGCGGTGCGCGCCGGCGGTGCCCAGGCGCGCTACCAGGCGACCCGCCTGGGCCACCGTTTTGAGACCGCCTATTTCTCTGCCGATGACTATGAATTGCGGCCCGTCGCCCAGCGCGAAGACCCGCCGCCAGAAGCTCCGCCGACCCCACGCCGATGACCGAACACCTGCCCCTGCTGCCCTACCTGGAAGCCCGCCTGGCCGCACAAGGCACGGGCAGCGTCTCGCGCCGCCGTTTCAGCGAGATCTGCGCCCGGCTGCTGGCCAGCGGCATCGTGTGGCGCGAGTATTCGCGGCCCGAACAGGCGCTGTATGACGACGCCAGCGCGGTGGAAGACCTGCTGCGTGAGTGGTTCGACGTGCTGGGCTTTGTGCTGGTGCACGACGTGGACGCCAACCTGTTTCGGCTCTACCCGCCGGGCGATGACGGGGACGATGAAGACGGCGTGAAGCGCCTGCGGGCCAAGCTCTCGCGCGACCTGGTGGCCGCGGCCCTGGCACTGCGCTTTCTCTACACCGAGGCCCTCACCGGCAAGCGCGAGCTGGTCAACCAGGAGCTGGCGCTGAGCGTGGAGGAGCTCTCGCAGGCCCTGGTCTCGCTGCTGGGCGTGACCCTGCCCTCGGCCCAGGGCGAGCGCGCCAACCTGCTGCGCGAGTTGCGCAAGCACAGGCTGGTCCGCTTCAAGGATGCGGATGGCCTGGGCGGCATGGAGACGCTGTTCAGCGTGCTGCGGCCGGTGATGTCTTTTGTCAGCGACGAAGCCTTGAACGATGTGCTGCGTCTGGCCGACGAGCGCCGGGGTGCGGCCACAGGCGTGCCGGCAGACACCCCCAAGGAGGTCTGAGTTGCGCATCGCCAGGCTCATCACGGTCCACTGGGGCACCATCGAAAACCGCGACTGGCCGCTGGCCGGGTCCACCTTGCTGACCGGCGAATCGGGTTCGGGCAAGTCCACCTTGCTGGACGCCATCCAGGCCGTGCTCACCGCCGCGCGGGCGGGCGTGTTCCATTTCAACGCCGGGCAGAACGAGTCCACCCAGGGGCGGCGCGGCGGCAAGGAGCCGCGCACGCTGCATTCGTATGCCCTGGGCCAGTCGGGCAGCGATGTGTTCCTGCGCCGCCGCGCCACCTGCTATGTCGGGCTGGTGATGGAGGCCAGCTCGGCGGCCGGTGAAACCGCTGCGCCCTTTACCGCGGTGATGGGCGTGGAGGCGCACGAGGAGGCTGGCCGCGCCGAAGGCGGCAAGCCGCTGTTCTTCATCGTGCGCCAGGCCCTGGGCCTGCAGCACTTTCAGCAGCCCGCGGCCGACGGCCAGCGCCAGCGGGTGCTGGGATTGAAGGACCTCTATGTGCAGCTGCAGCACCGCCTGGGGCTGCAGGCCGAGCAGGTCCAGCGCTTTGAGGGCAAGGACAGCTACCTGCAGCACCTCTACGGCGCCATGCTGGGCAAGAAGTTTGTGCCCGAGGTGGACGCCACCCGCTGCGCCAAGGCCCTGGTCAAGGCCATGGCCTACAAGGAGATCGGCAACGTCAACGACCTGGTGCGCGACGAGATCCTGGAAGAGAAGGACTTCTCGGCCGACGTCGGCAAGATGCGCCAGTTGATGCAGGAGATCGCCCGGCTCAAGACCGAGGCCGAGCGCCTGAAGCTCAACATCGACCGCCTGCAACTGGTGGACGAAGCCGCCGGTGACACCCTGGCCTTGCTGCGCCGCCATGTGGTGACGCTGGCCGCCCATGCGCTGCGCCTGCAGCAGGAAGGCCTGGCCGAGCAGCAGGCCGCGCAGCGGCGGCAAGCGCAGTTGCTGGCGCAGGCCACGCAGTCCAGCCAGCGCCTGGCGCGCATCGAGGGCGACCAGCAACAGCTGCAGGAGGAGCTGGCCCGCGTGCAAGGTCAACTGGCACAGAGCGATGTGGCGCAGGAAAAGCAGCGCCTGAGCCTGGCTGCGCTGCAATCGGCCGAGCTGTTCCGCAAGGAATGGAATGCGGTGCGCAGCGCTGCCAGCCAGATGGACACGGTGCTGGGCCATGTGCAGCAACTGCTGCAGCTGGACCTGGGCCTGTTGCCGGCGCTGCACGCGGCGGTGCAAGCCCTGGCCCCGGTGGCCCGCCAGGCCCAGAAACTCTGGGGCCCTGCGCACGGGCCGCTGATGGCCGAGGCCAGGCTGGACGATGACCTGGCGGCCTTTGAGATCGAGCCGCTGGACCAGGCCCTGCGCGCGCTGGAGCAGGCGCTGTGCGGCGACGGCGTGTCGGTGAGCAGCGTGCTGATCGAAGCCCGCAGCACCCTGCACGGCCAACAAATGGCCTTGAAGGACGAGCAGGTGGCGCTGCAGGCCGAGCAGGCCTTGCTGCAGGCCGGCCGCTCGCCTGCGCCGGCCGATGTGCAGGCGGCGCTGAGTCTGCTGGAGACCGAGCTGCCGCAGAGCCGGCCCCGCATGCTGGCGGCGCTGGTGGAGCCCAAACTCGGCAGCCCGTGGCAGGCTGCCATCGAGGGCTACATGGGCCGCGACCGCTTTGCCCTCATCGTCGAGCCCGAGGCGGAAGAAGCGGCCATCAAGCTGATCAAACGCCGCTTTGCCCAGCGCTCGCCAAAGCTGGTGCAAGGCAGTCGCGCCATGGATGACACCAAGGGCATGGCGCCGGCCGCAGGCTCGGTGCTCGGCGAGTTGAAGTGCGAGCACCCGGTCGGCTGGGCCTACCTGTTGGCCTTGTATGGCCGGGTGCGCAAGGTGGACAGCGAGGCCGAGTTGCGCCGCACCCCGCAAGGCCTGATGCAGCAAGGCCTGGGCAGCCGCGCCTACGGCATGTTCGCCTGCCTGGCCGCCGATCAGGAACTAGCCTTCGGCCTGGAAAGCCGGCAACGCCGCCTGGCCTGGATCAGCGCCCGGCTGGATGCGCTGGCGCCCGAGCTGGCTCGCCTGCACCAGCTGGACTTGTCGCTCAAGCTGGTCTCCGGCTGGTTCAGCCGCGTGGCGGCGGCGCCCCTGGCCAAGGCGCTGGAAGAGGCCCTGGCCACCCGTCTCAGGCATCTGGATGTGGCCCTGGCGCTGGCCCGGCTGGACACCTCTTCCATCGACGCGCTGGAGCAGCACAAGGCCCATCTGGACCAGCGCCTGCAAACCTGTGGCCGGCAGCGTGACGAGGAAATGCAGGCCGTGGGCGTGCAGAACAGCGAGCTCAAGCGTCTGGAGCGCACGCTGGGCGAGCTGCAGCAGCGCCTGCCCGGCCTGGCCTTGAACCTGACCCAGGCCCAGGTGTGGGTGGCGCGCTTTGTGGGCGCCGCGCCTGGCCAGGCCACTGAGCTGCAGCTGCTGGAGGAGGCCCGCCAACTGGGGCTTGCCGACGAGCCTGCCACCACCACGCTGCGCAGCCGCATGGACAGCACGGCCGAGCTGCTGCGCACCCATTTGCAAACCCTGCGCAACCATGTGGGCACCTACCTGGCCGGCGCCCGCACCGACGACGAGCGTTTCCAGTGGACCGAGCCCCCGCGTGCGTTGGACCAGTTGGAGGCCGTGCTGGCTTCGCTTCTGCAGGTGCAGCAGGCCGTGCGCGAGCAGATGCGCCGGCAGGACGGCATTGGCCTGGCCGAAAACCTGGCCAAGCTGGAAGAGGCCGAGGTGCGCTTCAACACCGTCTTCACGTCCAGCTTCTGCTTCAAGGTGCGCGATGACGTGCGCTCCGGCCTGAACACGCTGCGCAAGCTGAACAACGAACTCAAGACCATCCAGTTCGGCGTGGATGGCTACGAGCTGGTGCACGACTGGATTCCGCGCTTCAAGCGCTACTTCGATTTCTTCGAAGCACTGGACGGCGTGGTGGACCAGCTGGAGAAGGCGAAGATCGCCATCTTTGATGCGCCGCAGCTCTCGGCCGAACACCGCGACACAGCCCAGGACATCAAGCAACTGCTGCTCTCGCAGGACCAGATCGCCTCCGAGCGCGCGCTCAAGGAGCTGGCCGACTACCGAAACTACCGCCGCTACGACATCCACCGCATCGTGGCCGGCCATCGCACCCCCATGTCCACCTGGGGCACGGGCTCAGGCGGTGAGCTGGAGACGCCGTTCTACGTCATTCGCGCCGCCGTGCTGGCCCATGCGCTGGGGCATTTCGGCCGCACGCAGGGCGCGCCGGCGCTGCGCCTGATGCTGTCGGACGAAGCCTTTTCGAAGATGGACGAATCGCGCTCGCGCGCCGTGCTGCGCTTCCTCTCCGTCAACATGGGCCTGCAGCTGATCGTGGCCATGCCCACCTCCAAGTCCGGCGCCATCAAGCCCGAGTTCGACAAGGAATACACCTTCTCCAAGCTCGCCGCCGAGCACGAAGGCCAGACCGTCTACTGCAGCGAAGTGCACGAGAAAGACCTGCACCGCGAGGCCCTGGGCCAGCTTTGGGAGGCGCATGCCCGCCATGCACGGGAGCAGGCGCGGGCGGACTTCGAGTTGAAAGAAAGCCGCCCGTCTTGAGCGCGCCACTTCACCCCTTGCAGCAGCGCCTGTGCCACGCGCTGCTGCGAAAGGCCGAGCGCAGCCAGGGCCAGCGCAGCGTGCTGCTCAGGCTGGACGCCGCGACGCTGCCCGAGTTGCACCAGGCCAGCAGCCCCGAGGAGGCCGAGCGCATCACGCTGCTGCTGCAGGAGTTGCAGGCCACCGGCTGGGTTGCGCTGCGGCTGCGCCCGCCGCAGCCCTTCCAGACCCTGGCCGACCGCCAACCCGCGCTGGCCCTGCTGGATTTCGACGCGCTGGCCGCCTGGTGCGGCTTCGTGCCGCAACAGGAAGCCTGGAGCCGCCAGCTGGTGGCCGCCCTGGCCGAGGTCGCCACGCTGCAAGTGCCCCAGCCCGCCGCGCTGCTGGACTACCTGGTCCGCAACCCGCTGGCCGCCTTTCGCGGCCGGCCCGTGGCCGAATGCGTGCACATCCTCAACATGCTGGCCCAAGCCTGCCAGGGCGGCGAGGTGCTCTACACGCGCGAACTCTCGGCGCGCTGCTTCGGTGGCCACAGCAAGGTGCTGGACAGCCGGGACGAACTGCTGCGCCTGTTGGGCGCGCCACCCGGCCAGTGCCAGGAAGCGCCCGTGCAATGGCTGGTCAGCGCCCCGCCCGGTCCGATCACCGAGGTGATCCTGATCGAAAACGGCGTCAGCTTCGAGCGCATGGTGCGCCAGCGTCAGGTCGCGTGGGCCGGGGCCGCGCTGGTGCTGGCCTCCGGCTTCAAAGGCGCGGCCCGGCGCCTGCGGCGGCGCGCCGGTTCCTCGCTTTACTGGCACGCCGCCTCGCCCGGTCAGCCCGCCGCCAGCCAGGTGACCGCCTTCGAGGCCTGGCTGTACGAGGAACCCGGCGCGCCCGCGCTGGCCGTCAGCTTCTTTGGCGACCTGGACTTTGCCGGCATGCAGATCCTGGCCCAGCTGCGCCAGGTGTTTGCCGGCTGCCGCAGCTGGCGCCCTGGCTACCTGGGCCTGCTCGCTGCGCTGGAGGCCGGCCAGGCCCACGCGCCCGACGAGGCCGACAAAACCGGCCAGACCGACCCTGGCAGCACCGGCTGCGAACTGGCCGACACGCTCCTGCTGCCTGCGCTGCGCGCGCACGGGAAGTGTGTGGATCAGGAGGGGTGGGTGGGCGGGTAGCGCCGCGCAGCCCTCATGTCGTCCGGCGTGACACGAGGCGAAAACATGGCCCAAAAATCAGGCCCACTTGCCAGGCTCGGCGACTACACGAGGTCCCCGAACGCCGCTCGCTCCAACACCTCATGCTGCCGCCGCCAGTCCGGCATCTGCTGCGCCACCAGCGCCCAGAACGCCCGCGTGTGGCTCTTCTCCACCGTGTGGCAAAGCTCGTGCACGACCACATAGTCCTGCACGCTGGCTGGCAGTTCCATCACCCGTGGATGGAACTCCAGGACGTTCTGCGCGTTGCAGCTGGCCCAGCGGCTCTGGAAGTGGCGAATGCGCGCCGCCCTGGCCTGCAGGCCGGACTGCCGCTCCCAGTGCCGCACGCGCGCCAGCAGCTTCTCGTGCGCCCGGTCCCGGTAGAAGGCATTGAGCAAGGGCGCCAGCGCCGCCGAGCTGATGCTGCGCCCGGCCGGGTTCTCGATGACGAAGCGCGATGCGGTGAAGTGCAGCGTGGCATGCGCCAGCTTCGGCGCATGCTGCACCTCGGTGAAGTAGGTGCGCCCGCAGTAGCGCAGCCGGCTGCCTGTCACGATCTGCTCGTCTGCGGCCGGTGCCTCGACCAGCGCCCGTTTCTCGCGAATCCAGCGGGCGCGCTGCCGCACCAGGGCCTCCTGCGCTTCGAGCCCGACCGCCGGCCCGCGCAGCAGCACCGGCCGGCCACGCTCCACCGTCACGTAGTGCCGCTTGAGCGTGGCATCGGCCTTGAAGCGCCATTCGATGGTCGTCTGACCGTACTGCAGCTGTGGCATGGGGTCAGTTCTTCAGCAGGATGTCCAGGATGCGGCCGGCATGCTCGCGCGCCACCGCGCGCTCCCAGCCGGCCAGCGGCATCAGCAGCTTGCGCAGCAAGTCGCGCATCTCGGGGTGCAGGTCCAGCATCTGCTTCCAATGGCCGGCCGCCAGCGTCTGGCTCAGCGTCGGGTCTTCAACGAGCTTTGCCGTCGCCGCGCGCGCCGTGTCCTCCCCCAGCAGGGCGGCCAGGTAGCGGTACACCGCCGAGTGCGCCGGCGTCTCGAAGCCCGTCTTGTCTTTGTCGGTCACTCGCTGCCCGAACAGCGCCAGCTGCTCCAGGAACTGTGCCTGGCTGATGCGGCCGGCCTTCTCCTCCTCCAGCAGCTTTTCCAGCTCCTCGGCCAGCTTGTCGAAGAAGGCCGGGTCCTTGTCGCGGCCGGTGACGATGGTGTGCTTAAGCTGGTTTTTCATCACCAGCGCCTGGCTGCCCGGGCTGGCCAGCTGCTTGAGCCGTGCCATGTCGCTGGCATCCAGGATGGACACCTCGCGCCCCAGCAGGCTCTTGGCCGGGCTGGCGGCGATGTACTCGTCCAGCAGGCGCTGCAGCAGTGCGGACTCCAGCTGGGTGATGCGCTCGCGGTAGGTGGCGTCCGGCAGCTTGTCGCGCAGCATCAACCTGATTTCGGCAAACAGCGTGAAGTAGGGTTTGAAGGGCAAGCCCCGCACATCGGGCAGGATGATGTCGATGCTGCGGTTGAATTGCTTGGACAGTGCCAGGAAATCTTCCACCGCATCCAGCCGGCTCGCCGGATCCAGGAAGCGTTCGGCATCGTCCTTGTAGGCCTCGCGCCCGCTCACCGGGTCGTGCTTCTTAGGCAGCAGCTTCAGCAGGCGCTCCAGCGTGCTCTGCAGCTTGGGCAGCTCGGTCTCCACGCCTTGCCACACCTGCGCCGGCTGCACCTCGCCACCGTAGAGCTTGAGCGCCTGATCCAGGTGCTCCACCACGCCGTGGTAGTCGACGATGTAGCCTGCGTTCTTGCCCGGCAGCGTGCGGTTGACCCGCGCAATCGCCTGCAGCAGCGTGTGTTCCTTGAGCGGCTTGTCCAGGTACATGGTGCTGACGATGGGCGCATCCCAGCCGGTCAGCAGCATGTCGGACACGATGATGAGCCCCACATTGTTGGCCAGCGGCTGGCCGTCCTTGCCCTGGCTTTCGTCGCCATAGGGCAGCGGGAACAGCTTGCTGACGAAGTGGCTGATCTGCTCGGCCGGCAGGGCCACCGGCCGCTTGCCGGCCTTCAGCTCATCGCGGATGCGCTCCTCGATGCTCTGCACCTTGGTGACTGGCAGCTTGTACTCGGCCGCCTCTTCCTCGACCGTGGCGCCGGTCCGCGTGCCGGTGACGGCGGCCAGCGAGATGACCACCTGGCTCTGGAAGGTCGGCAGCCCTTGGGTGGCGCGCTGGGCCATCAGCGCGTCCAGCAGGTCCTTGTAGCGCACGGCCATGTCGCGGCCGTTGCACACCAGCATGGCCTTCAAGCCCTTGGCCTGCACATGGCCGACAAAGTGCTCCACCAGGTGCGCCGCCACCTGCGCCATGCGGTCGCCCGCCTGGCGCCAGCGGGCCAGCAGCGCCTTCTTCAATGCCAGCTGGTGCCCTTCGGGCTGCGCTTCACCGAACTGCTCGTTGAAGGCGGCGTCCAGCTGCGCATCGGCGGCCAGCTTGACCCAGGCGTCCTGGTACTTGATGGGCAACGTGGCGCCGTCGGCCACCGCCTCGTGCAGGCGGTACTCGTCGATGTAGGTCTCGCCCCCGAACTCGGCCAGAGTGTGCTTGTCGTCGTTCAGCAGCGGCGTGCCGGTGAAGGCGATGAACTTGGCGTTCGGCAGGCTGGCGCGCATGAAGGCCGCCAGGAAGTCGTACTGGCTGCGGTGAGCTTCGTCGACCAGCACATAGAAGTTGGGCTTGGCGCTCAGCACGCGAAAGTGGATCTTCTCGCGCTTCAGCGCTACCCACTTCGCATCCAGCAGCACGCCGTCGGCGGCGTGCCGGCCGAAGTGCTCGTTGCGTTCCTCCACCATGAAGAAGTCCTTGCCGTCGCGCACGCGCCGGTGCCGCATGGCCTGCAGGACCTCTTCCGCCTCCTCGGGCTCGCCGCTGGCACCGCCCTCAGCATGGGCGTTGGGTTCGTCCCATTCCTGGAACTTCTGCACCGTGCTCGTGAACACGCTGCCGTAGTCGTTGCCCAGCATCCTCACCAGCCCGGCCACCGACACGGCCTGGATGGCGCGAATGCCCACGGCATGGAAGGTGTCAAAGATTTGCCTGTCCAAGTCGCGCCGGTCGGTCAGCACCAGCACCGTGGGGTTGGCCAAGCCGGTGCTGTCGGCGCGCAGCAGGCGGGCCAGCAAGGCCATGGTCAGCGACTTGCCGCTGCCCTGCGTGTGCCAGATGACCCCGCCCAGGGGCGTGGGGCTGGTGAGCCGCGCCACGGTCTTGCGCACGGCGCGCCACTGGTGGTAGCGCGGCAGCTTCTTCACCGTCTTGCCGTCGCGCGTTTCGAACAGCACGAAGTGCGCCACCAGCGCCAGAAAGCGGCTGGGCTCGAACAGCGCCCACAGCAGTTGCTCCTGCTCGCCCGGTTCGCCGCCCAGCAGTGCCGCCATCTCGGCCAGCTCAGGCGCTTCCAGCCGGTAGCGGGCATAGAAGGCGGGCTTGGTGAGGATGGCGCCGTACAGGCCCTGGCGGCGGTTCAGCCCCACGCACACCTGATTGAACACGAACTGCGCTGCAAAGCTGCGCTGGTAACCGTCCAGCTGCGCCAGCGCCTCGTCCAGCCGGTGGTGGCTGGCCTTGCATTCGATGATGGCCAGCGGCAGGCCGTTGACGAACAGCAGCAGGTCGGGGCGGAACAGCTCGCCGTCGGCATTGCGGCCCACGTACTGATCCACCACATGAAAGTCGTTGCGGCTCGCGTCGCTGGCATCCAAAAAGCGCACGCTGCGCGGCTGGCCGGCCAGGTCCTTCACCTGGATGTCCGAGCGGTGCAGCACCTGCTGCCACAGCGCCTGGTTGGCCGCCAGCAGCTCGTCGTTGGCGCGCTTGCGCAGCTCGATCAGCGCCGCATCTACGCCGCCGGGCGCCTCGGCCAGCCAGGGGTTCAGCGCCAGCAGCCGCGGGCGCAGCACGTCTTCCAGCACCGGGGCCAGGTGGCGGTGCTCCACCTTCACCGCGTGGCCGGGCCGGTGGCTGTAGCCCAGTTGCACCAGCGTGCGGATGGCCGGGCGCTCCACGCCCTGAAGTTCTGCGGTCATGGCCCTCCCTGGGCGCTTTGCTCTGGCTTGAATCGAGACGCTTGGATCAGGCCGCCGGGCTCAAGCCCAGCACATGCCAGTAGGGCTTGAACCCCTCATGCACGCAGCGCGCCACCAGCGCCAGAAAATCGCGCATGTCGCCGTCCACATGGGCCTTGTCCAGCGCCTCGTAATAGGCCAAGCGTTGCTCCACCGGCAGCACGATGGCCGGAAAGCCCGCCTTCAGCAGTTCCAGGTTCAGCAGCAGCCGGGCCGTGCGGCCATTGCCGTCCACGAAGGGGTGGATCTTCACGAAGTCCACATGCAGGCGGGCGGCGCGCTCCACCGGGTGCAAGCCGGCGGCCTGGGTGTCGTACCAGTGCAGCAGCGCCGCCATCTGTTCGGGCACCTGCAGCATGTCGGGCGGCACATGGCGGGCGCCGGCGATGGTGACATTGAGTTGCCGGTAGCGCCCGGCGTTCTCGTCGTCAATCTGACGCAGCACCAGGCGGTGCAGGTTGCGGATCTGCCATTCACTCAAGGGTTCTTCGCGGCGCACCACGTCTTCCACGTAGAGGATGGCGTCGCGGTGGTTGATGGCCTCGAAGTGCTCGCGCAGCAGCTTGCCGCCCACGGTGATGCCTTCGAGCACCACCTTGGTTTCCATCAGCGTGAGGGTGTTGCCCTCGATGGCGTTGGAGTGGTACGTCCAGCGCAGCACCAGGGCTTCGTGCAGGTTGCGCAGTGCGGCGGCCGGCAGCGGGCGCAGCGCATCCAGGCGCGCCTTGAGCGCATCAAGGGCGGCGAAATCAACCGGGGCGACCGGGTCAGCAGTAGGCGGGGTCATGCAGCCTCCGAGACGGGGGGAGTGTGCGTTGCATTGTCAACCTTGACGCGCCATTCGCCGGTCAGGAGCTTTTGCATCAGGCCGCGTTTGAGGAGGCCATAACTGCGTTGCTTGGCAAAGAGAGCACGGAGCTTTGCGGAAGTAGCTTCGCAGACCGCAGTGATTTGCTCCCGCTCAACTTCCGGGGGCATCGGCACAGAGACATCTCGCAGGGATTTCAAGTTGATGACCTGCTGCGCGGAGCCAATCATGCCGCCCAATAGCTCTGCCTTGCCTGCTGGAGACGAAAGGTAGCAGTGAAGGTATTTCGAGAGTGCCAAGCTTCCCGTGCGAATCATTCCAGCCTGCCGGGCAATGTTTGCGCCCTTTAAGGTCGCAGGTACGACCGCTGTTTCGCCGGGGTACCCGACCAGCGAGACGAGCAACTCTCCACCTTTGAGGATGGTTCGCTTGAACTGAGCTGAAACCTCGGAGGAGATCGTGCGAAGGTCCTGCGCAAACTCGCCGTCCTTGATGTCGCCACCACGCACCATCGGAACACCACCTGCAACGGGCTCGCCAGGCTGGACTACGCCATACGTGATGTTCTCTACAGCCAGGTCGCCCAGAGTGCAGAACTCCCAACACCGGGGCACTATCCCGATGGGCCCTTCCTTGAACTCTTCGTGAGGAAGCCAAGTGCTGCTGGCATTTAGGACGCCAACACCCCGGCTGAACAGCGTCTGCATCAGGCCCCGCTTGAGGGTCTGGGTGGCTTCAATCTCGCGCGCAATCACGTCCAGCTTGTCGTCCACGGCCGTCAGAATGGCGGCGATCTTCTTCTGTTCACCTCTTGGAGGAAGTTCCACGGGAATGGACTTGATGATCGACAGGTTCAGCCCTCCACGTCCACCTTCGCCCGAGGAAAGTGCCCGTAGTTCCTTGTAGCGCCAATCAAGGTTATGAAACAGGAAGTCGGTCTCAAAGCCGTCTGACGGATAGATGGCTGCAAGGGACTGATTTGTTGCTACTTCAGCTTCTAGAACAGCAACACATCCTCTCGTCTTGCCCTGACCAGCTAGCGCCATGACTATGGATTTCCTTGGGAAGACCTTGGCAGCAGAGTTCTCAAGGCCCAGCTTGGATATCTGCTTTTCGGTCCTTCGTACTCGTCGCTGGTGCACTTCTCCTGAGCTCATCCAAGGCACTTCGGGTGGGTTCCAATAGCTGTCCTCGGATGTAGCGGGAGTACCACCCGCGCTGACATCTGTCAGCTCGCCAATGAGCTTGACCTCCCAACCCGCAGGCCGGTGCGGGGGCGTCGACACTTCGACTTGGTCAGCATGGGAAGCTCTCATGCGCCGACCTCTGCAAGGCCAAGTTCTGCCAGATAGCCATTGAGCCGCGCATCAATCAGCGCCTCTTCCTCGGCCAGTTCCGTCAGTTGCACCAAGGTGGCCGACACATCGACGGTCTGCTCGGTTTCCCCGTTGTCGATGTACCGCGCAATGTTGAGGTTGCCGTCATTGCCGCGAATCTCGTCGAGCGAGACCACGCGGCAGTAGTTCTCCACCTCGGTCTGCTGCTCGAAGGCGGCCTTGTGCGTGCGGACTATGCGTTCGATGTCCTCGGGGCGCAGGCTGTTCTGGGCCTTGCCTTCCAGGTAATCGCGGCTGGCGTCGATGATGATGAGCTTGCCCTTGAGCACGGGGGGCTTGCGCTTGTTGAGCACCAGCACGCAGGCCGGGATGCCGGTGTTGTAGAACAAAGAGGAAGGCAGGCCGACGACGGCCTCGATGAGGTCGCCCGGCTGGCCGCCGCTGGCGGCATCGGTGCCGAAGAGCAGGCCCTCGCGGATCCTGCCCTCCTCGCCGCTGCGGAACAGCACGCCGTGCGGCAGGATGATGCCCATGCGGCCGTCGGCCTTGAGGCTGGCCAGCATGTGTTGGGCAAAGGCCAGGTCGGCATAGCCGCGCGGCGGCACGCCATAGCTGAAGCGGCCGAAGGGGTCGCTGACGGTCTTGTAGCTGGGCGTCTTGGGCTTCTTGTTGCCTGCGCCGCCTTCGCTGTCCTGGGCGGCTTCGGCTTCCAGCTCCAGCGGCGTCCACCAGGCTTTGGCCGAGAAGGGCGGGTTGGCGATGACGCGGTCGAAGGTCTTGAGGTAGCCGCCGTCCAGGTGCCTGGGCTCCACCAGCGTGTCGCCGCGCTCGATCTCGGCCCGCATGTTGTGCAGGTAGAGGTTGAGCTTGGCGATGGCCCAGGTGCCCAGGTTCTTTTCCTGGCCGTAGAGCAGGGCGTTGGGGCGGTCGCCCATCAGCGTGCCGCCGGGCAGCCTGGCGATGTGGTGCGCGCTCTCCACCAGCATGCCGCCGCTGCCGCAGGTGGGGTCGTACACGTGGTGGCCGGGCTGCGGGTCGATGAGTTCCACCACGAGCTGCACCACGGCCTTGGGCGTGTAGAACTCGCCGCCCTTCTTGCCGGCATCGTCGGCGAACTGCTTGATGAGGTATTCGTAGGCATCGCCCAGCATGTCCGCCTTGTAGAGGTCGGCGTTGCCCAGGCGGTACTGGTTGAAGTGGCGCAGCAGGCGCTGCAGCGTGGCATCCGCCAGTACGCGCTTGTCACCGTACTGGGTGGCGGTCAGCACATGCTGCAGCTCGGGGTTGTGGGCCTCGATGTCCGCGAAGGCCTTGTCCAGCGCCTCGCCGATGTCCTGGCTGCGCGAGATGAGCGTGGGCCAGCGGGCGTCGTTGGGGAAGACGCCCCACTTGGCTTGAACCTCGACGTCCGCGTCAAACGGGCTGAGGCCTTCGTCGTGTCGCAGCTGCTGGACCCGTTCGTCGAACACGTCGTTGAAGCGCTTGAGGAACAGCAGGCCGAAGATGTAGTTCTTGAAGTCCGACGAGTCGATGGAGCCGCGCAGGATGTTGGCGGACTCCCAGAGCCAGGATTCGAGGGTGTCGAGGGTGAGGGGCATGGGGTGGTCGTGAAACAGTAAGGTTCAGCGCTGGCCTTGGCGGTAGGCCTGGAGTGTGGCGGCTTGCAGCAGCGCGTGGCCCTGCTGAAATGCGGGGTCTTGGCTGACCAGGCGGGCTGCGGCGGGCGAGAGCCAATGCAGCAGTTCCATCACGCGGGCGTGCTGCAGTTGCAAGCGGGCCAAGGCCTCGTCCGGGGTGCTGGGGGCAGGCGCCTGCACGGCGGGCACGCGGCGATGGCGGGGCTTGGTCTCTTCCCGCAGCGCGCCTTGCTTCCAGATGGGTTCGTGGTGGGCAACGCCATTGCGCAGATAGGTGCACAACTCCAGGCGAGTTTGCAGGGCGTCTCGGTTGGCCTGCTGCCTCCAGAAGGCTTCATGCGGGTAGCGATGCCCTGACACCAAGACGGGCAAAATTTGGTGCCAAGACATACGGCGCCCAGCTGCATCTCGCTCCACTTCCAGCAAGGCTGGCCAGAACCCCAAGGTCAGCTTGGCCACTACGTCATCTGGGGTAGGCGCTGGCCTCCGTGGCGTGCCGTTTGCCGAGTGGGTAATCTTGTGCACGCTGTCGACCGAGTGCTTCGACAGTCGGATGTGGTGGTACCAATCACGGGCCCCCGCTGAGCCCCTGACGCCATAGTGAGCACTCAGCGCCACGTGAAAGCCATTGCGCATGGCCACCTCCACCCATTTCAGAATGTGGTTGAAGTGCGTGCAGAGGTCTTCATGCCAGCGGTAGATGGCCAACAGCTCTTCATCGGTCTGCGGTTGGAAGAAGGCTCGGTAGCTATTGAGGCGTGGAGCGGAGATGGTCGCGATCAGCGCCGGAATGTCGGCAGAGTTCGGCATGCAGTGGGGATTCCCGTTTTTGTTATACTCGCGAGGTAGGCGCTTGGGCAACACAGACTGACAGGTCTCTCTTCGGACAGACGTCACTCTCCAAGTCGCAAGAGAGGGGGCGGCCGCGTAAGCGGCCGTTTTCCTTTGTGTCACGCAGGGCTGACCTCCAGGATGAGGCTGGCAAACCGGGTCTCCAGACCTTCCAGCTCGGCTTGGAGCTGTGCGCGCTCCGCACGAAGTGCCTCGAGGTCCACCTGACAGACTTCCTCTACAGCATCCACATAGCGAGCCACGTTGAAGTTGCAGTCGTTCTGCAGGATGTCTGCCTGTGACACCAGGCGGGCGTAGCCCTCAACATCCGCCCTGGCTGCATACGCGGTCTCGATCTTGGTGAGGTCCTGCTCACGAAGTCCGTTCTGGGTCTTCCCATGCTCGTACTCGCGGCTTGCGTCGATGAAGAGCACATGCTCATCGCGCTTGTCCTTACGCAAGACCAGCAATGCAATTGGCAGCGGCGTGTTTGGAAGCAGCTTGGCTGGCAGCGCGATCACTGCGTCCACGAGGTTTTCCTCCAGCAACTGCCTGCGAATTTGTAGCTCTGCACCGCTGCGGAAGAGGACACCATGGGAGACCACCACTGCCATTCGGCCGTGACCAGGCTTGAGCGTCTCCACCATGTGGCTGATAAAAGCGTAGTCAGCCGTACCGCGAGGCGGAACTCCGCGTCGGTAGCGCCCGTAGGGATCGGTTGCGGCGGCCTCTTGCCCCCAATCCTTCACATTGAAGGGTGGGTTTGAAACCACCACGTCGAACCGCTGCAGTTGGCTTCCAGCCACCAGGCGCGGGTCTTTGAGGGTGTCTCCCCACGCCAGTTTAGCGGCGAGCTCCTCATGCACAAACATATTGATTTTTGCGAGGGCCCAAGTGCTGCCGTTCTTCTCTTGGCCAAACAGCTGACAGCCCTCGCCGCCGGAGCGCACACGCGCGAAGGCGCTGCAGGTCAGCAACAACGTGCCAGAACCGCAGCACGGATCACCAACGCTTTCCCCAGCTTCGGGCTGGAGGAGTTCGGCGATCAGCCGCGAAACCTCGGGCGGGGTGAAGAACTCGGCACCACGCTTGCCAGCGACGACGGCGGCCTCGCTGATGAGCGTTTCGCAGGCAAAGCCAGCCGCCTCGGCACTTGCGCCGCTTCGAAAGTCGAACTCTGGCAAACCGAGGCAGCTCAGCAGATCGGCGATGAGGTGTTGCCTTTGCTTGGGTTCGCCCAGCAAGGAGGAGTCGAAACGGACGCTGTGAAAGGCGTCTTGCAGCAGCGGGTGTTGCTTCTCCAAATCGGCCAGTGCCCGGTCAATACGCTGCCCGATATCGGGCATGTGCTTAGCGTTGAGCAGCCGCTCAAACGGTGGCAACAAGCCGACATCCGCGTCGAGCGCAACTGCATAGTTAGCTTCGTCGGCAGTACGGTCAGAGGCGTACTTCAACACCAGCAATGCCAGGAGGTGGTCACGGAACTCCCCAGCATCGGCTACGCCACGAACTGAATCGAAGCTGCGCCGGAGTGCATGACGGATGGCCTGTTTTGCTTCGGCGTCAAGCATGGTCACCTCCACGGTGCGAAAAGAGGTCGGCCATCTGAGCTACCTCAATAGCATCCAGTTCTGTCAACCGATGCCGGATGGCAGCGATCCGCCCCGCCAGTTGGACAATCTCGGCGATACGGCGTTGACATCCCATATCGGGAAGGTCTACCTCCAGCGTCTGAAGAGCAGTCTTGGTCAGCGCTTTAATGCTGGTGCCGGTCAGCATTTGCTTGAGCTTGGCGCCGGTGGTCGGCAGGTTGAGAAACCACACCAAGTAACCGGCATCCAACCCAGAAGCCGGTCGGATCACGTTCAACTGACCCACCGGCAGAACTGGCAAGTCCGCCCCTGTAAAAAGCCATGCCCTGTAATAGTCGCCCCGTGAGGGGATGACCACATCACCCTCTCGCAGGCAGTTCGAACGGTACTTCTCTGCCACAACAACCCGCGGCAGTTCGCTCCAGCTCACTGGAGTCGAAGACACAACATCCCGGATGGCCAACGCACGGACGTTGCCTTCAGGATGCTCTTGCGGTGCTTGATCGCGAAAGACCACTGCTGTGTGGACTTCCGCCAAGTCGTTGAGGGTGAGAATGGCTTTCATCGAATAACTCTACTGTTGACGCAGTGTAGCGCCGCTCGCATGGGAGTGCAAGCAGTAGAGTTATTTGTTCATGCTGGGCCCGCCGTTCTCCAGTCCATCGCGCTGTCCAAGAGGCGCCAATGGAGAGCAAAAGCCCCATAGCTTTTGCAGCTTACGGGGCGCTCTACAGACGTCAAGCGTCGATGTCCGCCGCCCGCAGCGCATTCGTCTCAATGAAATCCCGCCGCGGTTCGACCTCGTTGCCCATCAGCATGGTGAACATCTTGTCGGCTTCGATGGCGTCTTCGATCTGGACGCGAAGGAGGCGGCGGACGGTGGGGTCCATCGTCGTTTCCCAGAGCTGGTTGGGGTTCATTTCGCCCAGGTCTTTGTAGCGCTGGCGGAAGTCGCCGGCGTTGGTTTCCTTCTGGCGTTCGCCTTCTCCGCGCTTCACCACGTCGAAGACGGCTTCGACTACGGTGTCGTGCAGCGCGGCCTTGAGCACGAGCGCGCTGGTCTCGGCGGATTCGAGGTTTTCCAGGACAAGGTTACAGAAGGTCAGGCGTACAGGCGCTGAGGTCGATGACTGGCCGCCGCGCCGCGTGAACCATCCTCACTGGCCGGCGGCTGCGCAGCCGGGACCAGCCTTCAAAGCGACTCGATCTCGTCGAGCATCTGCTGCAGCGGGCCGGCCACGACGCCCCACACGATGACATCGTCAATGTCGGCATAGCCATGGGCCCACTGGTTGCGCAAGGCCACCGCTTGGTTCAGCTCGCCGATGCGGGCGGCGATGCCGGCGTCCAACTGGCGCACCCGCCCCAGCGCTTCACCCAGGATCAGGAACTGCCGCTCGACGGCCGCGCGCAACAACTCGTCGCCCAGGTAGTCGTCCAGCGTCTTGCCGGCCGTGAAGCGCAGCGCACGCGCCGCAGCTTCCTTGGCGTCCCAGAGGTTATTTGCGCAGCTCAGGCGCCATAGACCGGCTGGCGCTCCGCGCTGACCCGTTGCTTGAAGTACGGGTTGCGGATGGCGCGCTCCACCACCAGATCCACCGGCCGCGCGAAAAGCCGCTCCAACCCTTCCTTCAGCCCGAAGAAAGCCTCGGCATAGCGCACGGGCGGCAGGTCTTCGAACACGACGAGGAAGTCGAGGTCGCTGGACTCAGCATCGAAGTCGTCACGGACAGCCGAGCCGAACAGGTCCAGCCGCCTCGCATGCGCTTCCTTGCACAGCGCCGCGATCGCTTCATGCCGCTCGGTGACAAGGGTGGGGACTTGCATGAGCGGCATTCAAACCGTGGCTTGCGGCGACGTCAAGCGTCGATGTTCGCCGCCCTCAGCGCATTCGTCTCAATGAAATCCCGCCGAGGCTCGACCTCGTCGCCCATCAGCATGGTGAACACCTTGTCGGCCTCGATCGCATCTTCGATCTGGACGCGCAGCAGGCGGCGGACGGTCGGGTCCATCGTCGTTTCCCAGAGCTGGCTGGGGTTCATTTCGCCCAGGCCTTTGTAGCGCTGGCGGCCCACCGAGCTTTCGGCTTGGGTCATCAGCCAGGCCATGGCCTGGCGGAAGTCGCCGGCTTTGGTTTCCTTCTGGCGTTCGCCTTCGCCGCGCTTGACCAGCGCGTCTGCAGTGAGCAGGCCCTTGAAGGTGCGGCCTGCGGTGGCCAGGGCTTCGTAGTCGGCACCGTGCACGAAGTCCGGGCTGATGATGCTGGACTTGATGTTGCCGTGGTGGCGGCGGCTGATGCGCAGCAGGTGCTTGTCGCTGCGTTCGTCGAAGACGGCTTCGACTTCGGCGTCGTGCAGCGCGGCCTTGAGCGCCATCGCGCTGGTCTCGGCGGATTCCAGGTTGTCCAGGTCCAGCACCAAGCCGTCGGAAATGGCGCGCAGGGCTTCGACGTCCATCCAGGCGGACAGGCGGTTGATCACGTTGGTGGCGGTGACGTACTGATTGGCCAGGTCGTTCAGCTGCTCGCCATTGATGGCAGGCTGGCCGTTGGCGGGGTCCACCGCAGCGCCGTCCAGTGCGACCTTGAGCAGGTAGGCGTCCAGCTCGTGGGCGTCTTTCAGGTACTGCTCGTGCTTGCCTTGCTTGACCTTGTAGAGCGGCGGCTGCGCGATGTAGATGTGGCCGCGCTCCACCAGGTCGGGCATCTGGCGGTAGAAGAAGGTCAGCAGCAGCGTGCGGATGTGGGCGCCGTCCACGTCCGCGTCGGTCATGATGATGATGCGGTGGTAGCGCAGCTTGTCGGGGTTGAAGTCGTCCCCGCCCATGCCTTTGCCGATGCCGGTGCCCAGCGCCGTGATCAGCGTCAGGATTTCCTGGCTGGACAGCAGCTTCTCGTAGCGGGCTTTCTCGACGTTCAGGATCTTGCCGCGCAGCGGCAGGATGGCCTGGAACTTCCGGTCGCGGCCCTGCTTGGCGGAGCCGCCGGCGGAGTCGCCCTCGACGATGTAGAGCTCGGTCTGCGCGGGATCGCGCTCGGAGCAGTCGGCGAGCTTGCCGGGGAGGCCGCCGCCGGAGAGGGCGCCCTTGCGGACGGTCTCGCGGGCCTTACGGGCGGCTTCGCGGGCGCGGGCGGCGTTGAGACCTTTGTCGATGATGCGCTTGCCCATCGTGGGGTTGGTCTCGAAATACATCATCAGGCCCTCGTAGGTGGAGGAACCGACGACGGACTCGACCTCGGGGGAGAGGAGCTTGACCTTGGTCTGCGACTCGAACTTGGGGTCGGAGTGCTTGATGGAGATGACGGCGGCGAGA
>NZ_JBGGNH010000013.1:0-97339 GCF_041287625.1 Ideonella sp. | reverse complement strand
AGCATCTCTGGTGCGCCGGCGAGATGGCCAGCCACATCGCCGCGGCCTATGGTCCCGCTGCTCGTCATTTCGGCACGGTGGCGCAATTGTTGAGCCAGATCGGCCAGGCGCCGGCCTTCTCGTCGGTGCTGGTCAAGGGCTCGCGCTTCATGAAGATGGAGCAGGTCGTTGCAGCGCTGCAGGCCACGACCCCCCAGGCCGCCTCGCAGGACAACGCAGGAGGCGCGCCGCATGCTGCTTAGCCTGTCGCAGTGGCTGCAGACGCTGTACCCCGACCAGTTCGGGTTTCTGCGCGTCTTTCAGTACCTGACCTTCCGTGCGGTGCTCGCCGCGGTCACCGCGCTGCTGATCGGCCTGGCTTTCGGGCCCTGGGTGATACGCCGCCTGACCGAGCTGAAGATAGGCCAGCCCATCCGCGAGTACGGCATGCAAAGCCACCTCGCCAAGCGCGGCACGCCCACCATGGGCGGTGCGCTGATACTGATCGGCATCGGCACCTCCACGCTGCTGTGGAGCGACTGGAGCAACCGCTTCGTCTGGATCGTGATGCTGGTGACCTTCGGCTTCGGCGCCATCGGCTGGATGGACGATTGGCGCAAGGTGGTGCTGAAGGACCCCGAGGGCATGCGCTCGCGCGAGAAGTTCTTCTGGCAGTCGCTGATCGGCATCGTCGCCGCGCTTTACCTCGCGTTCAGCGTTTCGGAGACCTCCAACCTCCGGGTGATCGAGCTCTTCATACGCTGGGTGCAGAGCGGCTTCTCCAACGAGTTGCCGCCCAAGGCCGACTTGATGGTGCCCTTCTTCAAGACTGTCAGCTACCCCTTGGGGGTTTTCGGCTTTATCGGGCTGACGTTTTTCGTCATTGTCGGCGCCAGCAACGCCGTCAACTTCACCGACGGGCTGGACGGCCTGGCCATCATGCCGGTGGTGCTGGTGGGCTCGGCGCTGGGCATCTTTGCCTATGTGACGGGTAGCTCGGTCTACTCCAAGTACCTGCTGTTTCCCTACATCCCCGGGGCCGGCGAGCTGATGATCTTCTGCGCCGCGATGGCGGGCGCCGGCCTGGCCTTCCTGTGGTTCAACGCCCACCCGGCCCAGGTCTTCATGGGCGACGTCGGCGCGCTCTCGCTAGGCGGCGCGCTGGGCACCATCGCCGTCATCACGCGGCAGGAGATCCTGCTGGGCGTGATGGGTGGCATCTTCGTCGTCGAGGTGCTCTCGGTGATGATCCAGGTCAGCTGGTTCAAGTACACCAAGCGCAAGTTCGGCGAGGGCCGGCGTTTCTTCAAGATGGCGCCGCTGCACCACCACTTCGAGAAGTCGGGCTGGAACGAGACCCAGGTGGTCATCCGCTTCTGGATCATCACGATGCTGCTGTGCCTGATCGGCCTGGCGAGCCTGAAGCTGCGCTGATGAACGCCTTGCACGAACTCCCCGTGTTGATCCTGGGCCTGGGCGACTCCGGCCTGGCGATGGCGCGCTGGTGCGCGCGCCACGGCGCGCTGCTGCGGGTGTGGGACTCGCGTTCGAACCCGCCGCAGGCGGCTGCGCTGGCGGCGGATGTGCCGGGTGCCGTGCTGTTCAGCGGCGCGCTGGCGGCCGAGTCGCTGCTGGACGCGAAGCTGGTGCTGAAGAGCCCGGGCCTGGCGCCTGGGGACGAGCGCATCGCGCCGCTGCTGCAAGCGGCCCGCGCCGTCGGCATCGCGGTGCAGGGCGAGCTGGACCTCTTCGCCCGCGCGCTGGCCGAGTTGAAGGCGGCACGGCGCTACGAGCCCAAGGTCCTGGCGATCACCGGCACCAATGGCAAGACCACCACCACCGCGCTGACGGCGCTGCTGGTGGAGCGTGCCGGCCGCCGCGTGGCCATCGCCGGCAACATCGGCCCGACCATGCTGGATACGCTGAGCGCGGCGCTGGACTTGGAGCCGGCGCCGGAGACGGCGCTCGAGGTGCTCGTCGAGGCGCAAGCCGTGCCCGAGCTGCCGGCCTCACCCGAGATGCTGCCTGCCGAGACCGAGGCCGAGGCCGAACCGGCCGCCAACGACGAGATGCTGGAGCCGGACGACGACGTGGTCGATCCGCTGGAACTCACCGAGCTGGCCGCGCTGGACGGCGCACCCGAACCGGCCGATGCGCCCATGGCCGGCGCACTGCCCGAGGACGAAACCCCGCTGGTGCTGGCCCCGCCGCCGCCCGCGGCCCCGGTCTTCGAGCACCTGCCCGAGGTCTGGGTGCTCGAGCTTTCCAGCTTCCAGCTCGACGGCGTGCAGGGCTTCGAGCCCAGCGCCGCGACGGTGCTGAACATCTCGCAAGACCACCTGGATTGGCACGGCAACCTCGCCGCCTACGCCGCCGCCAAGGCGCGCGTCTTCGGCCCGCAGACCCTGATGGTGATCAACCGTGACGACGCGATGGTCGAGGCCATGGTGCCCGCCCCCGTGCTCGTCAAGACCGGCCGCGGCCGCCCGACCCGCGCCCTGACGCGCCCGGTGCTGCGCTTCGGTCTCGACGCCCCCCACAAGGCCGGCGACTTCGGCCTGGTGACCGAAGGCGGCATGGCCTGGCTGGTGCGCGCCTTGCCCGCCGACGAAACCATCAAGCGCCGCAAGGACGAAGAGGAAGAGATCCACCTGCAGCGCCTGATGCCGGCCGACGCGCTGCGCGTGCGCGGCCGCCACAACGCCGCCAACGCGCTCGCCGCGCTCGCGCTGGCCACGGCGATAGGCTGCCCGCTGGCCCCCATGCTGCACGGCCTGCGCGAGTACCGCGGCGAGCCGCACCGCGTCGAGCTGATCGCCCAGGTCGGCGGCATCGAGGCCTTCGACGACAGCAAGGGCACCAACGTAGGCGCGACCGTCGCCGCGCTGAGCGGCCTGGGTGCCGACAAGGCGCCGTCGCGCCTGGTCGTGATCCTGGGCGGCGACGGCAAGGGCCAGGACTTCACGCCGCTGGCAGCGCCCATCGCCCGCTACGCCAGGGCCGTGGCCACCATTGGCCGCGACGCCGAAACCATCGCGCAGACCCTGGCGGCCACCGGCGTGCCGCTGCAGCGCCACGCGACGCTGGAGGCCGCCGTGCCGTGGTGCTTCGAGCAGGCGCAGCCGGGTGACGCCGTGTTGTTGAGCCCGGCCTGCGCCAGCCTCGACATGTTCCGCAACTACGCCCACCGGGCAGAAGTGTTCGCCGCCGCCGTGCAGGCGCTGCTGGCTGAGCGCGGGGAGATCGGCACATGAAGCTCTCGGCCACGGCTCCCGGCTTCGCCGGCTGGCGCGAACGTGTCGGCAGCCTGCTCTTCTGGAACAAGAAGGAGGGCGACGAGCACCTGCCCATCCGCGACTGGATCCGCGTGGGCGGCAGCAAGCCCACGCAGGTGGCCGGCTTCGACCAGGCGATGGTCTGGGTGGTGCTGGCGCTGCTCGCGCTGGGCCTGGTGATGGTGTACTCGGCCTCGGTCGCGCTGCCGGACAGCCCGAAGTTCTCGCGCTACCTGCCCACCCATTTCCTGACCCGCCACGCGATCGCGATCGCCATCGCCTTCGTCACCGCACTGGTCACCTTGCAGGTGCCGATCTCGGTCTGGGAGAAATGGGCGCCGTGGATCTTCGTCGCATCGCTGGCGCTGCTGATCGTGGTGCTGCTGCCCTTCATCGGCAAGGGCGTCAACGGCGCGCGCCGCTGGGTGCCGCTGGGCCTGATGAACTTCCAGCCCAGCGAGCTGGCCAAGCTGGCCATCGCGATGTACGCCGCCAGCTACATGGTGCGCAAGATGGAGGTCAAGGAGAACTTCATCAAGGCGGTCTGGCCGATGGCGGTGGCGCTGGCCGTGGTGGGCGTGCTGCTGCTGGCCGAGCCCGACATGGGCGCCTTCATGGTGATCGCGGCGATCGCGCTGGGCATCCTGTTCCTGGGCGGTGTCAATGGCCGGATGTTCTTCCTCAGCGTCGCGGTGCTGGTGGGCGCCTTCGTGCTGATGATCGTCTTCAGCGAGTTCCGCCGGCAGCGCATCTTTGCCTACCTCGACCCCTGGAACCCGGACTACGCCCAGGGCAAGGCCTACCAGCTGACGCACTCGCTGATCGCCTTCGGCCGTGGCGAGCTCTTCGGCCAGGGCCTGGGCGACTCGATCGAGAAGCTGCACTACCTGCCCGAGGCCCACACCGACTTCCTGCTCGCGGTGATCGGCGAAGAGCTGGGGTTCTTCGTCGTGCTGGGCGTGATCGCGGCCTTCTTCTGGCTGACCCGCCGCATCTTCGTGATCGGCCGCCAGGCCATCGCGCTGGACCGCGTCTTCGCCGGCCTGATGGCGCAGGGCATAGGCATCTGGATAGGCGCGCAGTCCTTCATCAACATGGGCGTGAACCTCGGCCTGCTGCCCACCAAGGGGCTGACCTTGCCGCTGCTGAGCTTTGGCGGCTCGGGGATCCTGATGAACCTGATTTCGCTGGCGATCGTTCTTCGCGTCGATCAAGAGAACCGGCAACTCATGAGGGGTGGGCGGGCGTGACACGTCATCTGGTCATCATGGCTGCAGGCACCGGAGGTCACGTGATCCCGGGCCTGGCCGTGGCGCGCGAAATGCAGGCCCGCGGCTGGCAGGTCAGCTGGCTGGGCACGTCCACCGGCATGGAGAACAAGCTTGTGCCGCCGACCGGCATCGCGATGGACACGCTGGCCTTCACCGGCCTGCGCGGCAAGGGCCTGCTGCACACCCTGACCGGCGGCCTGCGGCTGCTGAAAGCCTTCTGGGATTCGATGCGCATCCTGCGCCGCCGCTCGGCCGACGCGGTGCTGGGCATGGGCGGCTACGTCTGCTTCCCCGGCGGCCTGATGGCCTCGGCGCTGGGCAAGCCGCTGGTGCTGGTGAATGCCGACGCTGCCCTGCTGATGAGCAACAAGGCCTTGCTGCCGGTCGCCGACCGGGTCGCCTTCGGCTTCGACGGCCCGGCGGTGGCGGGCATCAAGCGCGCCTTGGTGACCGGCAACCCGGTAAGGGCCGAGATCGAGGACATGGCCGCGCCTGCCGAGCGTTTTGCCGGCCGGCAAGGCCCGCTGAAGCTCTTGCTGGTGGGCGGCAGCCTGGGCGCCAAGGTGCTGAACGAGACCCTGCCCGACTCGCTGGCCGCCCTCTCGCCGGCCGAGCGCCCCAGCGTCACCCACCAGACCGGCGCGGCCCACCTCGAGAGCGTGACCGCGCGCTACGCCGCGCTCGGCGTGCAGGCCGAGATCCTGCCTTTCGTCGACAACATGGCCGAGCGCCTGGCCCATTGCGACCTGATCGTCTGCCGCGCCGGCGCGATCACCGTCAGTGAGCTCTGCGCGGCCGGCGTGGCGAGTGTTTTGGTGCCGCTGGTGGTCAGCACGACCTCGCATCAACGCGACAATGCAGGCTTGATGGCCGGACATGGCGCTGCAGTGCATTTGCCCCAGACTGAATTGACCCCCCAACGCCTGGCCGACGTGCTGCGCAACCTGAACCGCGAGACCCTGCTGGCCATGGCGCAAAAAGCGCGGGCCCTCGCTCGCCCCAAGGCCGCATCGCGTGTGGCCGATGAGATCGAACGCCTGGTGAACCCCCGGAGGGCCATGGCATGAAACACGCCGTCAAGCACATCCACTTCGTCGGCGTCGGTGGCGCCGGCATGAGCGGCATCGCCGAGATCCTGCACAACCTGGGCTACACGGTCTCGGGTTCCGACCAGTCGTCCACGGCGACCACGCGCCGCCTGGCCGAGCTCGGCATCCGCATCCACACCGGCCACGACGCAGACCACATCCGCGGTGCCGAGGCGGTCGTCACCTCGACCGCCGTGAAGGGCGACAACCCCGAGGTCATCGCTGCCCGCGCCCAGCGGGTGCCGGTGGTGCCGCGCGCGGTGATGCTGGCCGAGCTGATGCGGCTGAAGCAGGGCATCGCCATCGCCGGCACCCACGGCAAGACGACCACCACTTCGCTGGTCACCAGCGTGCTGGCCGAGGCCGGGGTCGACCCCACCTTCGTGATCGGCGGCCGGCTCAACAGCGCCGGCGCCAACTCGCGCCTGGGCGCTGGCGACTACATCGTCGTCGAGGCCGACGAATCGGACGCCTCCTTCCTCAACCTGATGCCCATCCTGGCCGTCGTCACCAACATCGACGCCGACCACATGGACACCTACGGCCACGACTTCGCCAGGCTGAAGAGCGCGTTTGTCGAGTTCCTGCACCGCATGCCGTTCTACGGCGCGGCCATCCTGTGCGGCGACGACGCCGGCGTGCGCAGCATCGTGCCGATGATCTCGCGCCCGGTGGTCACCTACGGCTTCGGCGAAGACGTGCAGGTGCGCGCGGTCGAGGTGCAGGCGCTGGAGGGCGGCCAGATGCGCTTCATCTGCCAGCGCCGCAACGGCGTCGCGATGCCCGACCTCGCCGTCACGCTGAACCTGCCGGGCGTGCACAACGTGCTGAACGCGCTCGCGGCCATCGCGGTGGCGACCGAGCTGGAGCTGCCCGACGCACCTATCGTGCGCGCGCTGGCCGCCTTCGACGGCGTCGGCCGCCGCTTCCAGCGCTTCGGCGAGCTGCCGGCGCTGCAGGGCGGCGAGTTCACGCTGATCGACGACTACGGCCACCACCCGGTGGAGATGGCGGCGGTGATCGCGGCGGCACGCGGCGCCTTCCCCGGCCGCCGGCTGGTGCTGGCCTTCCAGCCGCACCGCTACACCCGCACGCGGGATTGTTTCGAGGACTTCGTCAAGGTGATGGGCCAGGCCGATGCGGTGCTGCTGACCGAGGTGTACGCCGCGGGCGAGGCGCCCATCGTCGCCGCCGACGGCCGCTCGCTGGCCCGCGCGCTGCGCGTGGCCGGCAAGGTCGATCCGGTCTTCATCGACGACGTCAATGAGCTCTCGCAGGAGATCCGCGCCTTTGCCAAGGCGGGCGACGTGCTGATCACGATGGGCGCAGGGACCATCGGCGGCGTGCCGGCGCAGGTGGTCGAGCTGGCGAAGGGGGCGGTATGAACATCGATGTGAAGTCGCTCGGAAAAGTGGCGGTGCTGATGGGCGGCGATTCGGCCGAGCGGCCGGTCTCGCTGATGTCGGGCAACGGCGTGCTGGAGGCCCTGCGCTCGCTGGGCGTGGACGCGCACGCCTTCGACCCCAGCGAGCGCGAGTTGGCCGAGCTCAAGCGCGAGGGCTTTGCCCGCTGCTTCGTCGCGCTGCATGGCCGCCACGGCGAAGACGGCACGGTGCAGGGCGCGCTGGAGCTGCTGCGCATCCCCTACACCGGCTCCGGCGTGATGGCCTCCAGCATCGCGATGGACAAGGTCATGACCAAGCGCATCTGGATCGCAGAGGGCCTGCCGACGCCGCAGTACCGCTGCCTGAAGAAGGCCGAGCATGCGCGCGAGATCGTGCGCCAGGTGCCGGACCAGCTGGGCCTGCCGCTGATCGTCAAGCCGGCGCGCGAGGGTTCGTCCTTCGGCGTCACCAAGGTCGCCGGCTACTCGGGCATGAACGAGGCCGTCGCGCTGGCCGCGCAGTTCGACCCCGAGGTGCTGTGCGAGGAGTTCATCGAGGGCGAAGAAGTCACCTGCGCGGTGCTGGGCGAGGGCGACGGCGCGGTCGCGCTGCCGGTGGTGCGCATCCAGGCGCCCGACGGCAACTACGACTTCGAGCACAAGTACATCTCCAACGACACACGCTACCTCGTGCCTAGCGGCCTGCCCGAAGCCGAGGAGGCCGAGATCCAGCGCCTGGTGCTGCAGGCCTACCGGCTGCTGGACTGCCGCGGCTGGGGCCGGGCCGACATCATGATCCGCGGCGCCGACCGCAAGCCCTTCCTGCTGGAGATGAACACCTCGCCCGGCATGACCAGCCATTCGCTGGTGCCCAAGGCGGCCCAGGCTGCCGGCATGGGCTATCCGCAGCTCTGCCTGTACCTGCTCGCCGGCGCTGCCCTGGACACCGACGCCAAGACATGAAAGCCGCGAAGCTGCCCGCCGACATCCGCATGATGAACACCACCTCCACCCTGGTGTTCGTCGTGGCGGGCTGCGTGCTGCTCGCAGCGGCCGCGCTGTGGCTGGCCCGCCAGCCGCAGTTCGCGATACGCAGCATCAAGCTCGAAGGCGACGTGAGCCGCAACAACCTGAACACCATCCGCGCCAACGCGGCGCCGCGCCTGGCCGGCAGCTTCTTCACGCTGGACCTGCAGGCGGCCCGCCATGCCTTCGAGAGCGTGCCGTGGGTGCGCCATGCGGTGGTGCGGCGCGTCTGGCCCGACCGGCTGGTGGTGCAGATGGAGGAGCACCACGCGGTGGCCATCCTGAAGGACGAGAGCGGCAACGACCGGCTGGTGAACTCCTATGGCGAGGTCTTCGAGGCCAATGTCGGCGACGTCGAGGACGACCGCCTGCCCGAGTTCGACGGCAGCGACGAAGCCGCGCCGGCCCTGCTCGCGATGTACAAGCGGCTGCTGCCGCTGCTGCGCCCGCTGGAGGCGACGCCCGTGCGGCTGAGCCTGTCGGAGCGCGGCTCCTGGCTGGCCGAGCTGGATACCGGGCCGGTGCTCGAGATGGGCCGCGGCAGCGAGGCCGAGGTGGCGCAGCGGGTCCAGCGGCTGGTGAGCACCGTCAGCGGCGTCGCCTCCGCCCGCCAGCAGACCTGGACTTATGCCGACCTGCGCCACACCGACGGGTATGCGCTGCGGCTCAAGGGTTCCCCATCCGCCGCGACGCTGGCCGCCAGCGCGGCGGCCCGGCTTGCCAACAACGTCGCCATGAGTGCGTCAGCAACACACTGAGGGAAAGGCGCATGGCCAAGGAATACAAGAATCTGGTGGTAGGGCTGGACATCGGCACCGCCAAGGTGATGGCGGTGGTGGCCGAGGTGCTGCCGGGCGGCGAGCTGCGGGTCGCCGGGCTGGGCGTGTCCGCCTCGCACGGGCTCAAGCGCGGCGTCGTGGTCAACATCGACGCCACCGTGCAGTCCATACAGCAGGCCTTGAAAGAGGCCGAGATGATGGCCGCCTGCAAGATCGAGAGCGTCTACACCGGCATCACCGGCAGCCACATCCGCGGCCAGAACTCCACCGGCATGGTGATCGTGCGCGACAACCGCGAGGTCACGCCGGTCGATGTCGCGCGTGTCATCGAGACCGCCAAGGCGATCAACATCCCCAACGACCAGCGCCTGCTGCTGGTCGAGTCGCAGGAGTTCATCATCGACGGCCACGAGGTGCGCGAGCCCATAGGCATGAGCGGCAGCCGGCTGGAGGTCAAGGTCCACATCGCCACCGGCGCGCAGAGCGCGGCGGAGAACATCCTCAAGTGCGTGCGCCGCTGCGGCCTGGAGGTGGACCAGCTGGTGCTCAACCCCACGGCCTCGGCCGGCGCGGTGCTGACCGAGGACGAAAAAGACCTCGGTGTCGCGGTGGTGGACATCGGCGCCGGCACCACCGACGTGGCCATCTTCACCGGCGGCTCGATACGCCACACCGCGGTGATCCCTATCGCCGGCGACCTGATCACCAGCGACATCGCGATGGCGCTGCGCACGCCGACCAAGGACGCCGAGGAGATCAAGGTCGAGTACGGCGTGGCCAAGCAGATGCTGGCCGACCCGCAGGAGCAGGTCGAGGTGCCGGGCCTGGGCGACCGCGTGCCGCGCATGCTGAGCCGCCAGGCGCTGGCCGGCGTGATCGAGCCGCGTGTCGAGGAGATCTATTCGCTGGTGCACCAGGTGATACGCGATTCGGGCTACGAGGAGCTGCTCTCCTCGGGCATCGTGATCACCGGCGGCACCGCGGTGATGCCGGGCATGGTCGAGCTGGGCGAGGACATCTTCCTCAAGCCGGTTCGCAAGGGCCTGCCCATCTATTCGGGCGCGCTGTTCGACATGGTGGCCAACCCCCGTTCGGCCACCGTGATGGGTCTTCTCGAAGAAGCCCGGCTCGCCCACACGCGCGGCCACAAGGCCCAGCAGCAGGCGGGTTCGGTGAAGACGATGTTTGGCAAGGCGAAGGATTGGTTCCTGGGCAATTTCTGATGAAGTTCAACCCCGGGGCCGCAAACGACAACCTGTTTTTCCACGGCAAGAGGCTCGACACGAAGCCTCATGTTTCTCTCTCAACTGATACGGCAACTGCACACGGCAAAAGGAGCTCCACATGGCCATCGAAATGATCGAAGAGTTTGACCAAGGCACGCAGATCAAGGTGATAGGCGTCGGCGGCGGCGGCGGCAACGCGGTCGAACACATGATCTCGCAAGGGGTCCAGGGCGTGGAGTTCATCTGCGCCAACACCGACGCGCAAGCGCTCAACCGCAGCGCCGCGCCGCAGCTGGTGCAATTGGGCACCACGGGCCTTGGCGCCGGCTCCAAGCCCGACGTCGGCAAGAGCGCCGCCGAAGAAGCGGTGGAGGCGATCCGCACCGCCATCACCGGCGCGCACATGCTGTTCATCACCGCCGGCATGGGCGGCGGCACCGGCACCGGCGCGGCGCCGGTGATCGCGCGCGTGGCCAAGGAGATGGGCATCCTGACGGTGGGCGTCGTCACCAAGCCCTTCGACTTCGAGGGCGGCCGGCGCGGCAAGCAGGCCGACCTGGGCGTCTCCGAGCTGGAGGCCAACGTCGACTCGCTGATCGTGGTGCTGAACGAGAAGCTGCTCGAGGTGCTGGGCGACGACGTCACCCAGGACCAGGCCTTCGCGCACGCCAACGACGTGCTGAAGAACGCCGTCGGCGGCATCAGCGACATCATCCACATCCCGGGCCTGGTCAACGTCGACTTCGAAGACGTCAAGACCGTGATGAGCGAGCCCGGCAAGGCGATGATGGGCACCGCGATGGCCTCGGGCCCGGACCGCGCCAACAAGGCCGCCGAAGCGGCGGTGGCCTGCCCGCTGCTGGAGGGCATAGACCTCTCCGGCGCCCGCGGCGTGCTGGTGCTGATCGCCGCCGCGCGCTCGACCTTCAAGCTGGCCGAGAGCAAGAACGCGATGAACACCATCCGCCGCTACGCCGCCGAAGAAGCCCACGTGATCTACGGCACCGCCTACGACGACAGCCTGGGCGACCAGCTGCGCGTCACCGTGATCGCCACCGGCCTGTCGTCGGCCCGCCGCGCCCAGGCACCGCTGACGGTCGTCCAGACCAACCCGATGCTGCGCACCGGCACCGACAACCTGCCGCTGCTGCACCAGCCGCTGGGTGGCGGCTCGGGCGGCCAGCAAAGCTACGAGCACCTCTCCACCCCCAGCGTCTGGCGCACCGGCCGCACGCAGGCGGCTGCCAAGGTCGAGGCGCTGAGCTCGAACGGGATGGAGGAGATCGAGATCCCGGCATTCCTGCGCAAGCAAGCGGACTAGATGGGGCACCCGGTGCCGCGGGTACGCGGCACCACCCGCCGGGCGGGTTGCGCAGCCGCCTTGGGGCGGCCCGGCGCCGGCTGCGGGCGCGCGCAAGCCGACTCGGACAAGGGCGCCTTCTGGCGCTTTTGTCATTGATGACCGCGGGTTTGTCCCCTGTTCGGGTGACGCATGGTTGAGCCGATGCCGTCTCGCTGGCGATGCGGGGTCGTGGGCAGGGTGGTGGTGGCGGCCTGCCGGCCTACACTGCGCCCCACATGAATCCCATCTCCGTGGTCATCGTCGAAGACGACGAACGCTTCCGTGCGGCGTTCGCGTCCGTCGTGGCCGAGGCGGCCGACCTGCACCTGGCCGGCACCGCGGGGGATTTGCCGCAGGGGCTGCAACTGCTGCGCGAGCACAAGCCCGACGTGCTGCTGGTGGACCTGGGCCTGCCCAGCGGCAGCGGCATCGAGCTGATCCGCTTTGCCCACGAGTGCCTGCCGCAGACCGACGTGATGGTGATCAGCGTCTTCGGCGACGAGCCGCACGTGATGGCCTCGCTGGAAGCCGGCGCCACCGGCTACCTGCTGAAGGACACCCGCGCCGCCGACCTGACTGACCAGATCCGCTCGCTGCACGCCGGCGGCAGCCCGATCAGCCCGGTGATCGCGCGCCAACTGCTGCTGCGGCTGGCGCCCGAGGCCACGCCCAACCAGGCGCAGGCCGGCGAGCCGCTGCTCTCGGCCCAGGAGCGCCAGGTGCTGACGCTCAGCGCCAAGGGCTTCAGCTTCGAAGAGATCGCCCGCATGCTCAACGTCTCGCGCCACACGGTGATGACCTACGTGAAGCGCAGCTACCGCAAGCTGCAGGTGCACTCCAAGACCGAGGCGATCTACGAGGCGCGCAAGCTGGGGCTGGTGAGAGATTGAGCCCCCACGCTCCCTGGCGGTCGCTGCCCCCCGAGGGGGCTTGTGCAGCGGACCGGCGGAGCCGGATCCGCGCACAGTCCTTGGGGGTGGTGCTGCTAGCGACGTCGGGGCTGTTTGTTTTCGATTGGAGCGCTGAGCTGGGGCGGCGGTTGGCGGTGGCGGTCTTGGCCATGCTGTTCAGTGGCCTGGCATTGGCCCAGCCGGCGCAGCGCTTCGAACGGGCCTGGCAGGCCGAGCAGCCCTACACGCCGGCCTTGACCACCCCGAGTGCCGAGGTCGATCTGCGGGTGGACGCACCGCCGCCGGACGACACCGCGGCCTGGCAGCCCGTGAGCCTGCCGGTGTCCACGTCGCGCCAGGTGCCGCGCTCTGGCGGCGCGCCGCAGTTGCAGGTGCGCTGGTATCGCGTCATCTACACCGTGCCGGCCGGGCTGAAGGAGCCGCTGGCGCTGTACCTGCCGCGGGTGTCGGGCGGGGCGGTGCAGGTGATCCAGTTCGACGCCGGCCACTGGCAGATGCGCTGGGACGGCAGCGACCACCGGCGCGAGCAGTGGAACCGGCCGATCTGGGTTGATCTCGGCCCGGCGCCGCCGGCCGGCACGCGGCTGGACCTGGCGGTGGGCGTGGTGCACGAGGCGGGCGCCGGCCTGCGCGTCGCGCGCATCTGCGTCGGCCCGCGCGACGAGCTGGAGGGGCGGCTGGGCTGGCGCCGGCTGCTGCAGATCGTCGCGCCGCAGGTCGGCAGCATGACCTTCCTGGCGCTGGGCACGTTTTCCTTCATCTTCTGGCTGGGCCGGCGGCGCGAGCACGCCTACCTGCTGTTTTCGCTCTCGTCGGTGGTCTGGCTGCTGCGCAACCTGCACTACTACATCGACATGCCGACCGACCCGGCGGTGCTCAGCTGGTTCTGGTGGACCACCAATGCCTCGCTCTCGTGGGTGATGGTGCTGGTCTACCTCTTTGCCTTCCGCTTCGACCCGCGGCGCTACCCGTGGCTGGAGTGGAGCCTGGTGGGTTTCGTCATTGCGATGACGGTGGCGACCGCGCCGTTCTCGTGGTCGCCGATCAGCTCGCTGCTGCAACAGCACCTCATCAACACGGTCGTCGCGCTGGGGGTCACCGGCTGGCTCACGGTGGTGGCCTGGCGCGGCGGCGGACCGGAGTTCCGGCTGATCGCCGCGGCGCTGTGGGTGGCCGAGGCCTTCGGGCTGCACGACCTGCTGCTGGTGGCCGGCCGCATCACGCCGGAGAGCATCTACCTGCTGCCGTTCGCGAGCCTGGTGCTGCTGCTGTCCTTCCTGAATGCGGTGCAGAGCCGCTACGCGCAGGCGATCGACCAGGTCGAGCGCACCAACGCCCAGCTCGAGGGCCGGCTGGCCGAGCGCGAGGCCGAGCTGCGCGCCAACCACGAGCGGCTGCGCGGCATCGAGCGCGAGCAGGCGCTGCTGCTGGAGCGCCAGCGCCTGATGCGCGACATGCACGATGGCTTGGGCTCGACGCTGATGTCCTCGCTGGTGCTGGTCGAGCAGGGCCGGCTGGAGGCGCCGGCGGTGGCCTTGCTGCTGCGTGAATGCGTGGACGACCTGCGGCTGGTGATCGACTCGCTGGAGCCGATCGGCCATGACCTGATCACCTTGCTGGCGCTGCTGCGTCACCGGCTGGGCCGCCGCCTGGAAGCGGCCGGGCTGCAACTGGCCTGGGAGGTCGACGACCTGCCGCCGCTGAACTGGCTGTACCCGCCGGACGCGCTGCAGATCCTGCGCGCGGTGCAGGAGGTGCTGACCAATGTGCTCAAGCACGCCGGGGCCCAGCACATCCGCATTGCCACGCTGCAGCTGGGCGACAGGGTGGAGGTGCTGATCGAGGATGACGGCTGCGGTTTCGACACCGAAGAGGCGCCGCAGGGCCGGGGCCTGCGCCACCTGGCCCAGCGCGCAGCCAGGCTGGGCGGCGAGGTGCGCATCGACAGCGCACCGGGCCGCGGCACCCGTGTCAGGCTGCACCTTCCTTTACAGCGGAATTTGGCCGCTTGACGGACAATCCAGGGCTGCGCCGCAGTTCGCGATGCACCTTGCCAAGCCCGTCGCCATGCTCAAGCAACGCACCCTGAAGTCCCTCACCCGAGCCGTTGGCGTCGGGCTGCACAGCGGCCAGAAGGTCGAGCTGACATTGCGGCCGGCGGCGCCCAACACCGGCATCGTGTTCCGCCGGGTCGACCTGCCGCAGCCGGTGGACATCCCCGTGCGGCCCAGTTCGGTCAGCGACACCCGCATGGCCTCGACCATCTCGCCCGGCGGCGACCCCGGCGCGCCCAAGGTCCAGACCATCGAGCACCTGATGTCGGCCTGCGCCGGCCTGGGGCTGGACAATCTTTACGTCGACATCACGGCCGACGAGGTGCCCATCCTGGACGGCTCTTCGGCCGCGTTTGTGTTCCTGCTGCAGAGCGCCGGCATCGAGCTGCAGAACGCGCCCAAGCGCTTCCTGAAGGTCAAGAAGCAGGTGGAGATCCGCGAAGGCGAGGGCGCAAGGTTGATGTGGGCCCGGCTGGAGCCGTACCACGGCTTCAAGCTGACTTTCGAGATCGACTTCGGCCACCCCGCCGTGGACGCCACCGGGCAGCAGGTCAGCTTCGACATGGGCTCGGGCCGCTACAAGCAGGAAATTGCCCGCGCCCGCACCTTCGGCTTCACCAAGGATGTGGAGGCCATGCGCGCGCGCGGCCTGACGCTGGGTGGCAGCATGGACAACGCCATCGTCATTGACGATTACCGGGTGCTGAACAGCGATGGCCTGCGCTACGACGACGAGTTCGCCAAGCACAAGATCCTCGACGCGATCGGCGACCTGTATGTGGCCGGCGCACCGCTGCTGGCGGCCTACACCTCGTTCCGCGGCGGCCATGCGCTGAACAACAAGCTGCTGCGCAAGCTGCTGGCCGACGAGACGGCGTTCGAGTACGTCAGCTTCGAAGACGAAGCCCGCGCCCCGGCCGGTTTCGCCCAGCTCGCGCCCGCGTGGTGATGGTGCCCCCTACAGGCCTGCGGCCTGGTCCCCCCAAGGGGGAGCCGCCACCTTGGGGCGGCCCGGCGGTGGCTGATCTTCCCGATAGGAAACGATGCTGCTCTTTCGTCTGATCGTCGGCCTGCTGCTGGTCTCGGGCCTGTTGTGCTTCGCCGTCTTCGTCGCCACCGGCCGCCCGATCTGGCGTCGGCGGTCCATCCTCATCATCAAGTGGACGCTGGTGGCGCTGCTGGGTTTTGCGGCAGTGCTGGTGCTGGAGCGGATGACGGTGCTGCTGTAGCGGGCAGCGCGAGGCCGGACAGGAATTGCTGCACAGACGCGTCGCCGACCTCGATCAGGGCAAACGCCGCTGGGTTGCGCGTCCACTGGCGCAGCAGGCCATCCATCAACGCCAGCAGGCCCAGTGCGATGGTGCGGGTGTCCAGCGGCGTCTTGATCTGGCCCTTGGCCATGCCGCGTTGCAAGGTGGCTTCGAGCCGGTCCAGGAAAGCATTGAGGCTGGCTTCCTTGCGCTCGCGCACCGGTGCCATGTCATCGGCGTTGTACTCGGTGGCGTGCATCGCGATCGTGAAGACGCGGCGGCCGTGCTCGTCGTGCACGACGGCGTGCAGCGGCATCAGGATCATGCCCCGCAGCTCGTTGATGGTGTCGCCAGCGCGCAAGCCCATGGCCACCGCCCAGGGCATCTCCAGCGGCGTCTCCCAGGGCAGGGTCACGCGCTCCATCATGGCGCTGAAGAGCTCGGCCTTGTCTTTGAAGTGCCAGTAGATCGCGCCACGGGTCACGCCAGCGGCGGCTGCCACGTCCTGCAGGGAGGTGCGGGCGACGCCACGTTCCTGAAACACCTTCTCTGCAGCATCCAGGATCTGATTGCGGGTGATCTGCGCGTCCGCCTTGGTGCGCCGTACCATCTTTGAAAGACCCCGTATAAACCCCGTGAATGGACATACATTCTAGTTTGTATGTAAACTCGTTTCACTCTATTTCAGATAAATCCCTTCTACCGGCGTTGCCAGCGGGTGGAGGGGATTTGCTTGCGTTCATCCAGAAGGACTTCCATGGCCCACACGCCCTCCGCTTCTCTCGATGAGGTTTCGTCGCCCTGCGCCGCCTTGCGCAAGGCTTGGCACCTGGCGCCCCAGGCCGCGTGGCCGGTGCTGTCGCTGGGCGCGACGGCGCTGGTGCTGCTGTCATTGACGGCCTGCGGCCAGAGCGGTGACGCGGCCCACGCAGGTGGCCAGATGCCACCGCCGCAGGTGGGCGTCATCACCGTGCAACCGGCTTCGCTGGATCTCGCCACCGAATTGCCGGGACGGCTGGAAGCGGTGCGGACGGCGCAGGTCCGCGCCCGCGTGACCGGCGTGGTGCAAAAGCGGCTGTTCACCGAAGGCAGTGTGGTCAAAGCCGGCCAGAGCCTGTTCACGATTGACGCTGCGCCGTATCGCGCCCAACTGGACAGTGCCGTCGCGACGCAGGCCCGCGCCGATGCCGCACTGGCCAATGCCCAGGCCACCTACGACCGCTACAAGCCGCTGGCCGACGCCCGGGCCATCAGCCAGCAGGACTGGGTTGCCGCGCAGGCCGCGCAGAAGCAGGCGGTGGCCGACGTGGCCGCGGCCAAGGCGGGTGTGACGCAGGCCAGGCTGAATGTGGACTACGCCGCGGTGATCTCGCCGATCACCGGCCGCATCGGCCGCGCCGAGGTCACCGAAGGCGCGTTGGTCAGCGCCACCGAAGCCACGCTGCTGGCCACGGTGCAGCAAATCGATTCGCTCTACGTCAACTTCACCCAGTCGGCCACCGAAGCGCTGCGCCTGAAGCGCGCGATGGAGGCCGGCAAGCTGCAGTCCAGCACCAGCACCAAGGTCAAGGTGCTGCTGGACGACGGCAGCGAGTACCCGCTGCCGGGCAAGCTGCTGTTCAGCGACCTGACGGTGGACGCCACTTCCGGCCAAGTCACGCTGCGCGCCGAGCTGCCCAATCCAAAGGGCGACCTGCTGCCCGGCCTGTACGTGAAGGTGCGCATCGAACAGGCGCGCAGCGACGCCGCCATCCTGGTGCCGCAGCAGGCGGTGACGCGTGGCACCGCCGGCGACACGGTGCTGGTCGTCACCGCCGACAAGCAGGTCGAGCCGCGCCCGGTGCAGCTGAGCGGCTCCCACGGCAACCAGTGGGTGGTGCTGAGCGGCCTGAAGGCCGGCGAACAGGTCGTCGTCGATGGCTTCCAGAAGATCCGCCCGAAGACGCCCGTGAGCCCTGTGCCGTGGGCGCCGGCCGCTGCCGCCTCTGGCGCGCCTGCCGCGCCGTCGGCCCCTGTTGCTGCGTCGGCGGCTTCGGCCGCCAGCCATTGAGCGGAGTGCCCAGCGCATGAATTCCCGCTTCTTCATCGACCGACCCATCTTCGCGTGGGTCCTCGCCTTGTTCATCGTGGTCATCGGCGCGGCAGCCATCACCCGGCTGCCGGTTGCGCAGTACCCCACGGTGGCCCCGCCTTCCATCGTCATTTCCGCGGCCTACCCGGGCGCTTCGGCCCAGGTGCTGGAAGACAGCGTGCTGACTGTCATCGAGCAGGAGCTCAATGGCGCGCCCGGCATGATCTACATGGAGTCCAGTGCTGAAGCGACCGGCGCCGGCACCATCACCGTCACCTTCGAGCCGGGCACGGACGTGTCCATTGCCCAGATCGAAGTGCAGAACCGCCTGAGCCGCGCCACGCCGCGCCTGCCCGGCGCGGTCACGCAGCAGGGCGTGCGCGTCGACAAGGCGCGCTCGAACTTCCTGCTGTTCGTGATGCTGACGTCCAAGAACCCGGCCTACGACCCGGTGGCGCTGGGCGACTACGCTGCGCGCAACATCGTGCCCGAGCTGCTGCGCGTGCAGGGTGTCGGCCAGGCCCAGCTGTTCGGCACCGAGCGTGCGATGCGCGTGTGGATCGACCCCGCCAAGCTGGTCGGCTTCGGCCTGTCGGCGGCGGACGTCAACAATGCCATCCGCGCGCAGAACCTGCAGGTCTCGGCCGGCAGCATCGGCGCCTTGCCGACCGTGGCGGACCAGACGCTGTTCGCGTCCATCAACGTCAACGGCCAGCTGGCGTCCATCGAGCAGTTCGGCCAGATCATGCTGCGTGCCAACGCCGACGGCTCCACCGTGCGCCTGAAGGACGTGGCGCGCATGGAACTGGGCGGCCAGACCTATGCCAGCTCCTCGCGCCTGAATGGCGTGACGGCCACCGGCGTCGGCATCCAGCAGTCGCCTGGCGGCAATGCGCTGGCCACGGCCACCGCGATCAAGGAGCGCATGGTCGAGCTGCAGAAGTTCATGCCCGAAGGCGTGAGCTACGACGTGCCGTACGACAGCTCGAAGTTTGTCAAGATCTCGATCGAGGAAGTGGTCAAGACGCTGGCCGAAGCCATCGTGCTGGTGTTCATCGTGATGCTGGTGTTCCTGCAGAACATCCGCTACACCATCATCCCGACCATCGTCGTGCCGGTCGCCCTCACCGGCACCTTCGCAGTGATGCTGGCGCTGGGCTTCTCGATCAACGTGCTGACGCTGTTCGGCATGGTGCTGGCCATTGGCATCCTGGTCGACGACGCCATCGTGGTCGTCGAGAACGTCGAGCGGCTGATGGCCGAGGAAGGCCTCTCGCCGCGCGACGCGACGGTCAAGGCCATGGGCCAGATCACCGGCGCCATCATCGGCATCACCGTGGTGCTGGTCTCGGTCTTCGTGCCGATGGCCTTCTTCAGCGGCTCGGTGGGCAACATCTACCGCCAGTTCTCGCTGGCGATGGTGGCGTCCATCCTGTTCTCGGCCACGATGGCGCTGACCCTGACGCCTGCGCTGTGTGCCACGCTGCTCAAGCCGGTGCCGCACGACCACCACGAGAAGAAAGGCTTCTTCGGCTGGTTCAACCGTGGCTTCAAGCGCACCACCAAAAGCTACGAGTCGGTGGTTGCGCGCATCCTGCCGCGCGCAGGCCGCTTCCTGGTCATTTATGCGGTGATCCTTGGTGCCGTCGGCCTGATGTACACCCGCCTGCCCACGTCCTTCCTGCCCAATGAAGACCAGGGCTACCTGATCGTCAACGTGCAGCTGCCGCCGGGCGCGGCGCTGTCGCGCACCGAGGCGGTGATGAAGCAGGTCGAAGGCTTCTTCCTGTCGCAGCCTGAGGTGGACAAGGTCGTCGGCGTGCTGGGCTTCAGCTTCTCCGGCTCCGGCCAGAACGCCGCGCTGGCTTTCGTGCCGCTCAAGCCCTGGGACGAGCGCAAGGGCAAGGAGCACAGCGCACAGGCGCTGGCTGGCCGTGCCTTCGGTGCGCTGATGGGCATTCGCGATGCGTTCATCTTCCCGCTGTCGCCGCCGGCCATCCCCGAACTTGGCACCGCCACCGGCTTCAGCTTCCGGCTGCAGGACCGCACCGGCCAGGGACACACGGCGCTGCTGGCGGCACGCAACCAGTTGCTGGGCATGGCCTCGCAGAACAAGATCCTGGCTGGCGTGCGGCCGGACGGTCTGGAAGACGCACCGCAGCTGCAGCTGGACGTGGACCGCGAACGCGCTGCGGCGCTGGGTGTGACCTTCGACACCATCAGCACCGTGCTGTCGACCGCGCTGGGTTCCAGCTACGTCAACGACTTCCCGAATGCTGGCCGGCTGCAGCGCGTGGTGGTGCAGGCCGAGGCCAGTGCACGCATGACGCCCGAAGACGTGCTCAAGCTCTACGTGCCCAACAGCAAGGGCCAGCAGGTTCCGCTGTCGGCCTTCACGTCGACCCGCTGGGTCAACGGCCCGATCCAGACCGTGCGCTACAACGGCTACCCGGCGATGAAGATCAGCGGTGACGCAGCGCCCGGCTATTCCACCGGTGCGGCGATGGACGAGATGGAGAAGCTCGTCGCCCAGCTGCCGTCCGGCTTCGGTTTCGAGTGGACTGGACAATCACGCGAAGAAAAGCTCTCGGGTTCGCAGGCCACCATCCTGCTGGCGTTCTCGATGCTGGCGGTTTTCCTGTGCCTGTCGGCGCTGTACGAAAGCTGGAGCATTCCGGTGGCCGTGCTGCTGGTCGTGCCGCTGGGCGTGCTGGGCTCGCTGTCGGGTGTGTGGCTGCGCGACATGCCCAATGACGTGTACTTCAAGGTCGGCCTGATCACCATCATCGGCCTGTCGGCGAAAAACGCGATCCTGATCATCGAGTTCGCCAAGGATCTGCAAGCCGAGGGCAAGAGCCTGCTGGCGGCCACGCTGGAGGCCTGCCACCTGCGCTTCCGGCCGATCATCATGACCTCGTTCGCCTTCATCCTCGGCGTGCTGCCGCTGGCGATTGCCAGCGGTGCAGGCTCGGCCAGCCAGCGTGCCATCGGCACCGGCGTGATCGGCGGCATGATCACCGCCACCGTGCTCGCGGTGCTGCTGGTGCCGGTGTTCTTCGTCGTCGTGCGCCGCATCTTCAAGGGCGGCCATGAGCTGCGCCACCATGGCGCGTCGATCTCCGGCGGCAAGCCAGACCCCGCGGCTGTCGCCGCGATCACCGACAAGCAGGAGGGCCGTTGATGCGCCGCCATCGTTTCGCCTTTTCCGCGCTGCCGCTGGTCGCGAGCCTCTTGCTGGCCGGCTGCATCAACCTGACCCCCGAGTTGCAGCGCCCGGCGCTGCCGGTGCCGGCCACGCTGCCCGGTGGGGCGGACCCATCTGCCCCGCTGGCGCTGCCGGCCTGGCACGACCTGGTGCGCGACGACCGGCTGCGCCAAGTCGTCGAACGGGCGCTGGCTGCCAACCGCGACCTGCGCGTGGCGATGCTGCAGGTCGAGCGCAGCCGCGCCCAGCTGCGCATCACCGACGCCGACTTCCTGCCCACCGTCAGTGGCGCGCTGCAGTACGAGCGCGCGCCCAACAGCAGTGGGGTGCAGGCCACCACGGTGACCGGCGGCCTGGCCGTCAGCAGCTACGAGCTGGACCTGTTCGGCCGCATCCGCAGCAACTCCGACGCCGCCAACGCCACGCTGCTGGGCACCGAGGCCGGTGGCCGCGCGGCCCGGCTGTCGCTGGTCACGCAGGTCATCACTGCCTGGCTCACGCTGGCTGCCGACGAGGAACAACTGACGCTGGCGCGCCAGACCCTGGCCTCGCGCGAGGACACGCTGAAGCTGACCAGCCTGCGCGCGCAGGTTGGCGCCGCGTCGGACCTGGACCTGCGTGCCGCGCAGTCACTGGCGGCCCAGGCCAAGGCCACGCTTGCCCAGTACCAGCGCCTGCGCAACCAGGACGAGACGGCGCTGAGCCTGGCGGTCGGCGCGCCGCTGCCGGCGCAGCTGCTGCCCGGCCCGGCGCCGCTGTCCACCGCGGCGACGGCAGCCAACACCGCCACCATGGCCACCGGCGAGTGGCTGGCGGACGTGCCGGCTGGCGCTTCTTCCGAACTGCTGCTGGCCCGGCCGGACGTGATCCAGGCCGAGCAGGCGCTGCGCTCAGCCAACGCCAACATCGGCGCGGCGCGGGCCGCCTACTTCCCGAAGATCCTGCTCAGCGGCAGCTTCGGTGGCGTGACCGACTCGCTGTCCAACCTGTTCGACAGCGCCACCAAGGCCTGGACCTTCACCGCGCAGGCGGCGCTCACCTTGTTCGATGCCGGCCGCAATCAGGCCAACGTCAAGGTGGCCGAGGTCAACCGTGACATTGCGGTGGCGCAGTACGAGAAGGCGGTACAGACCGCGTTCAAGGAAGCTGCCGACGCACTCAACGGCCAGGGCGAATGGCGCCGCCAGGTGCAGGCCCAGCAGCTGCTGCTGGACGCCGAGCGCGAGCGCACCCGGCTCACGCGCATGAAGCTGGAGGCCGGCGCGGCCAGCCAGCTGGAGCTGCTGGACGCCGAGCGTTCGCTGGCCACGGCCGAGCAGTCGCTGGTGCAGGCCCGGCTGTCCGAGCTGCTGAACCGGCTGGCGCTGTACAAGGCGCTGGGCGGCGAAGAGCGCATGGCACCCGAACAGACGGCCTCGGCCGCGAAGTGACCGCGGGTGCCGCTCGGCACCGCGATGAAAAAACCCGGCAGGCGCAGCGCACCTGGCCGGGTTTTCTTTTGGGCGCTGGGCGCTGCCCCGGGCTCAGCCTCTCAGTACAGCTGCTGGGCCAGGAAAGCCAGGCTGCGGCCGTGGGCCAGCGTGGCGCTGCGCGGGTGGTAGCTGCCGCGGGCCCAGCAGTTGAAGCCGTGGCCGGCGCCGGGGTAGACGTGGAATTCGGTGCCCTTGTGGTCAGCCATCGCGCCGCGCACCTGCTCCACGGCGCTGAGCGGGATGTGGTCGTCCTGTTCGCCGTAGTGGAACTGCACCGGGCAGCGCACCTGTGGCGCCAGCGCCAGCTGGTTCTGGATGCCGCCGCCGTAGTAGGCGACCGCCGCGTCGACAGGCATCATCGCCGCGGCGCTGAAGGCCAGCCGGCCTCCCATGCAATAGCCGATCGCGCCGACCTTGCCGCTGCACTCGGCGCGGCCCTTCAGCACGTCCAGCGTGGCCTTCATGTCGCCCAGCACCTGGTCAGACTTGACGGTGCCCATCAGCTCGTAGGCACGCTTGGCGTCTTCGCCGTCATAGCCGAGCTCGACGCGTGGCGCGTGGCGCCAGAACAGGTCCGGCGCCAGCACCACGAAGCCGTCCTGCGCGTACTGCTCGGCCACGCTGCGGATGTGCGGGTTCACGCCGAAGATCTCCTGCAGCAACAGCAGGCCGGGGCCGCTGCCGCCGGGTGGCAGCGCCAGGTAGGCGTCAAAGGAACCGTCCGGCCCGCCCACGGCGAGCCATTGCGTGCTGATGGGATGAGGCATCGAAAAATCCTGAAGGGTGTTGGGTGTCCGATCCGGCCTGCATCTCAGCCGAGCTGCTGTCCAAGGAAGCGCAGGGTGCGATCCCATGCCATCTGGGCCCAGGCGGCGTCGTATTGCGTCATGGCCAGTCGGCCCGGGCCCACGGCGGTCTCGTTGGCAAAGGCATGGTGCGCCAGGTAGCGGTGGCCTTCGTAGGGCACCTGGGCTTCTTTCAGCTTGGCCTCCAGGGCTTCGACGCCGCTCAGCGCAAAGGCCTTGTCCTGCGTGGCCCAGTGGGCCATCAAGGGGCGAGCGCCGATCTTGCTGGCGTCGATGAATTCCAGCGGCGGGTAGCCGTACCAGACCACGGCCGCGTCGGCTTCGGGCGCCATCACCATGGACAGCAAGCTCAGCGCACCGCCCATGCAATAGCCGGTGACCCCGACCTTGCCGCTGCCCAGGCCCTGGGCCTTCAGGTGTTGCACCGCGCCGCGCACGTCGTTCGCGGCCGCATCGCCGAAGTCCAGGCCGGTCATCAGGTGGTGGGCCTCTTCCTGCGCCACGGTGCTTTTTCCCTTGTAGAGATCGGGCACCAGCGCGCTGAAGCCGGCGGCGGCCAGCCTGTCGGCCACGCCGCGGATCTGGTCGTTGATGCCCCACCACTCCTGGATCACCACCACCGAGGCCACGGGCTCCGGCGCTTCGGCGCAGTACGCCTTGGCGCTGAGGCCATCGGCACGCTTGAATTCAATGAGCTGTCCCATGGGGCGTGTTCCGTTCAGAGAAGTGGCTGAGCTGACGCCTAGCGTAACTCAACGCCTTTTGCTGCCAAGCCGGCACGGCGCCATGCCGCGCCGCGCGGATTGTGTGCAAAAACCGAGGGGGCGCGCCGCGTTCGAGGGTCGACCCTCGTTGTCCGGGGCAAACGGCGCTCCCACAATCATTTGACCAAGCCTAAAGCCAGGTGCGAGGGGAATCACTGATGAAGGACGATGATCGACCGCTGATGGCCGAACTCCTCGGCGTGGACGCGCCCTGGAAAGTGATGGATGTGCAGCGCAGCAGCGGCACGCAAACCGTCACGGTGCACATCGAGCGGCCGCCGCCTCCCCAGGGGCTGTTCGGCCGGCGCGCCGCGGTCCCCGTGCGGCGGCAGTTGCGCTGGGAGCATGTGACGCTGGCCGGATGGCGCTGCCGGGTGCAGGTGGGCCTGCGCGACGGCGACGCCTTGCCTGCCACCGCATGGACAGGTGAAGAGGCGCCCGGCTACACGCGTGGCCTGCAGCGTCTCATCATGGATCTGCTGCTGGCCGGTGCCACCACCGAACAGCTTTCGGTGTTGTTGAAACTGCCCTTCGCGGACCTGTGGCGTCACAAGTTTCGGCTGGACCAGGGCCGCAGCAACACGGCTGCGCCGCCGGCGGCCCCTGGCCTGCCGCCGGAGGGTTCACCTCTGTGGCCTGCGCTGCTGATGGGCCGGGTGTCGCTGGATGTGAAGGCCCTTGGCCTGAGGCTGCTGCTGGCCAAGCTGCAGCGCGAAGCGGCGCTGCATGGCGATGCGGACCTGCATCGCCAGGCAGCGCAGGAACTGCACCGCTATTTCCTTCGCAGCCAGGCCGTGTTGCGCCACGAATTCGGCCAGCTCACCGGCCTGATGGCACAGGTCCCGGCAGCCATGGAGCGGGCCGTCGCTGCGCCAGTCGCGCGGACGGCTGCTGTCTCGGCAGACGGCGTGCATTCTCCCGCCGGGCAGGGCTTCGAGCTGCCGGACGCCACCGATCCATTGTGGCTGGCGCTGCTGCAGGGCGAGTGTTCGCTGGATGTGCGTGCCCTGGGTCTGCGCCTGCTGCTGACCCAGCTGCGCTCGCAGATCCGCGTCATCCAGGACAGCGATGTGCGCATGCTCAAGCTCGTCGAGATCCATCGTTACTTCGCACGCCATCAGGGCTCGCTGAGCTATGAGATTTCCCAACTGCGCAACTGGCGCGCTCACTGAAGAAACGGCCCGGCATGAGCACCAAGACAAGCTTGCAACATCGCCTGATGAGCCTGGCGCAGGCCACCGAGCTGATCCGCGCCGGACGCCCGTGTTGCATTGCGGCGGACGAAGCGCTGCTGCGGCGCCTGCCGCGCGGCCCCTGGATAGGCGGGACGATCCCGTACTTCATGGCCGAGCGCGGCACCACCACGCGAGAAGCGCTGTTCGTCACCGAGCTGCCCATCTCCGGCAGTGGCCCGCGCATCATGCGCTACGACCGCAAGACCCTGGAGCGGGTCTGCACGGACGGGCCTGAGCATGGCTTCACGCTCATCGTGATGCCGGCCTTCAGCAGCGCCCACGAGGCCTTCGCGCAGGAGGCGCCCGGCTATGCCGAGATGTACCTGCGCCCGCTGGTGGGCTGGGTTTCGGGCGTGCACCTCGACGACCTAGGCCGGGCCAAGCCGCTGGTCTTCGACGGCAGCACCGGCCTGGCGCTGGAGGATGGCGCGGTCGCCATGCACGTGCCGGTGCCTGCTGACAAGTTGGTACATGTGGACATCGTCAACCCGGTCTCGCCCGAGACCGGGCCGGCCATCGAATTCACGCAGGGCGGGTTTTCAGCAGGCGATTGCCGCATCGATGGCCGCAGCCACAACCTGCACGACTGGATGGTGGAGCGTGGCTTCAACACGCAGTTGCCTCTGGTGGCCGACTATTGCGGCGCATTGGTGAACGTGTGCATCCGGAAGCTCGACCCCCAGTCCCGGCGCGTGGAGTTCTATGCGCCGGTCTTTCCCGGCACGGTCTATCGGCCGGCGCGGCCGGTGGGCAACTATGTGAGCACCTTTGCCACGGCACTGGCCAGCCACCACATTCCCGGCGAACAGGTGTTCAGCTGCAATTGCGTGCTGAACTATGCCTACGGCGGCCTGGAGGGGCAGACCGTCAGCGTACAAGGCCCGGCCACCTTCGGCGAGATTGCCTACCAGCTGCTCAACCAGACGCTGGTCTACCTCTCGCTGGTGGACGAAGGGCAGTGAGCCCTTCCCCCGGTCGCCGTGCGTGGCTCAGCTGCGCTGGCGAGGCAGTGCCACGCCCAGGGCGTGGCCTTGGCCGTCGAAGGGCTGTTGCGTCACTCGCCCGCCCACCTGCGCGCTGAGCTGCGCGACGATGGCCAGGCCCAGCCCCGCATGGCCACCGCGCCCCTTGCCGGGGCCCATGCGCACAAAGGGCTGCAGCGCTTCGCTCAAGCCTGCGGGCGGCAGGCCGGTGCCGGCATCCCGCACCCAGAGCCTGCATTCGTCGGCATCCCCCTCCGCGACGATGCACACTGGCGGCCGGCCATGGGCCAGCGCGTTGTCCACCAGATTGCCCAGCAGGCGCTGGATGGCGAGGTCGGGGTAGCCGGTGCGCTCGGCACCTGCGCTGTCCTCGATCTGCAGCTGAACACCTTGTGCCGCGTACTGCGTGGCCAGCGCACGCAGCTGCGCGGTCAGGAGCCGGGGCTGGCCCAGGCTGATCTCGGCGCTGCCGCGGGCGAAGCCCAGGAACTGGCCGACAAAGCGCTCGACCGCGTCAAAGTCCGGTGCCATGCGCTCGGCCACCGTGGCGGGGCATTCGACATCCACCCGCAGGCGCAGCCGCGCCAGCGGTGTGCGCAGGTCGTGGGAGAGACCGGCCAGCAACCGGCGTCGCGGTCATCGCGTCGGCAATGCGGGCGATGGGCCGGGTGATCAGGCGGATGCCCAACACCAGGGTCAGGGCTGCCGCGAGGCCTACCGCCGCCAGGGCGGCCAGCAAGGGCAGCAGCGGGCCGCCTGGCGGTGGCGTGTGGCTGGGCAACAAAGCGGCAGCCAATTCGGGTTTTGCAGGCCGATTTGTGAGCCCTGGCGCACAAATGGCGACGCGGCATGCTGTGCTGCAGCACGCGGCGTCATGCGGTGGGCGTTGGGGCCTGAAAGCCACGCCGCCGTTCATGCGGCCGGCGTCACGCCGCATCGCGCGGCGTGACCGAATCAGTAGGTGCGGCCGCCCTTGAACTGCGCATGGGTGCGGCGCTTCAGGTCGGTGGCCTGGGCCATTGCAGCGAAGGAGCCACCGGCGTGGGCATGGGTGATCGCCAGGCCCAGCGCGTCGGCCGCGTCCTTGCCGGGCAGGCCGGGCAGGCGCAACAGCCGCATCACCATTTCCTGGATCTGCTCCTTGCGCGCATGGCCGTGGCCAACGACCGACTTCTTCATCTGCAGCGCCGTGTACTCGGCCACCGAAAGGCCGGCCGTGACCAGCGCGGTCAGCGCTGCGCCGCGGGCCTGGCCCAGCAGCAAGGTGCTTTGCGGGTTGACGTTGACGAACACGATCTCGCACGAGGCCTGCGTCGGCTGGTAGCGCTCGGCCACTTCGCGCACGCCGTCGAAGATGATCTTCAGCCGGTTCGGCAGGTCGCCCAGCGCCACGCCGGAGGTGGTGCGGATGGTGCCGCTGGCGATGTAGTGCAGCGTGCTGCCTTCGATTTCGACGACGCCGAAACCGGTGCACTGAAGACCCGGGTCGATGCCCAAGACGCGGACTGGAACACTCATGGTGTCAGCTTGAAGTACCAGCGTACCGAATGGAAGAACACCGGTGCGCCAAAGGCCAGCGGAGCGATCCGGTCCAGCAGGCCGACCGCGCCGGTGACCGAGGCGCGGTTGCCCCACCAGGCGACGCCTGCGTCTTTTTTCAGCGCCCGCATCACGAACTCGCCGATGTTGCCGGCGGCCGCGGCAATGGTGGCGATCAGGATGGCCTGCGGCAGCTTGAACGGCGTGATCCAGAACAGCAGCCCGCCCGTCACGCCGCCGACCGCCGCGCCCAGCGCCCAGGCCTGCAGCGAGAAGCTGCGGCTGATGGCGCGCGCCACTGGGCGGCGGCGCAGGCGCTGGCTCAGGGTTTCCTGCGCGAAGTAGGCAACGATGGCGACCAGCACGTAGAAGAACAGCAGGAAGGCGCCGCGGCCGGCATGGCCGGGGAAGTCCAGCAGCAGCAGCGCAGGCGCATGCGACAGGCCGAACACGCAGACCATGATGCCCCACTGGATCTTGGCGTTGCGTTCCAGGAAGCGGCCCGGGTCACCGGCCAGCGCGCTGATGACCGGGATCACGAAAAACACGTAGACGGGGATGAAGACCGAGAACAGGTCGAAATGCTGCCCGCCGACCAGCACGTACTGGATGGGCAGCACGATGAAAAACGCGAAGATCAGGCTGCGGTGGTCGCTGCGGCGGGTGTGCATCAGCGTGATGAACTCGCGCAGCGCGAGGAACGAGAACACGCCAAACAGCAGCGTGGCGCCAATCGGCCCGGAGAGCCAGGCCAGCCAGAAGGTGACGAGGCCGATCCACATCGCGCGCAGCTCGCGCACGAAGCGGTCATGGCGCAGCTGGATCTCGGGCGGCGCGTCTCCCAAGCTGCGCAGCGTGGCCCAGGTGGTCAGGCCGGCGAGCACACCGAAGACGATCACGAATAGCAAGCCGATCTGATGCCCGGTGCTGAGTTGAAGCAGGTCATGCATGGGCTTCAGCCTCCCGCCGGCCGCAGCGCGACGACGGCCGCGCGTGCACGGTCCAGGAATGCGCGTTTGTCTTCGCTGGGGTTCAGCGCCATCGGCGCGCCGAAGGTCACAGTGCACAGGATGGGCACAGGCACCACTTCGCCCTTGGGCATCACACGCTGCACGTTGGCGATCCAGGCGGGAATGAGCTGCACATTCGGGAACTGCGTGGCCAGGTGATAGAGGCCACTCTTGAAGGCTTGCGGCTCACCCTTGTTGCTGCGTGTGCCTTCGGGAAAGATGACCAGCGAATCGCCGCCCTGCAGTGCCTGCACCAGCGGCTCCAGCGGGTCCTGTGCATCCGGGCCTTCCTTGGCCCGGGTGCGGCTCACGTAGACGGCGTTGAAGACCTCGCGTGTCAGCCAGTGCTTGAACGGCGAGGCGGTCCAGTAGTCCTTGGCCGCGATCGGCCGGGTCTGCGCGCGCAGCTCACCGGGCAGCGAGGCCCAGATCAGCACCCAGTCCAGGTGGCTTTGGTGGTTGGCAAAGTAGATGCGCTGCAGTGCCTGCGGCGGGCAGCCTTTCCAGTGCCCTTGGGCGCCTGTGATCAATCTGGCAATGAAGGCCAGCAACTGGCCCGCGAGGTCGGCTCTGGTCATGGGGGCGGATGTTAGCCGGCTGGCGGGTCATGCCATGCGCTTGCTTCAGCAGTGCGCAGACACCGGCATGATGGCCCGTCCGATGGCCTTGGTGACATGCTCGGAGTGCCCGAGGGCAATGGTCGGACACCCGCAAAAGGCGACCCGAGATTCGCGCCGCCCTTGGGGGGATCAATGGCGGAAGTGGCGCGTGCCGGTGAGCACCATCGCGATGCCGCGTTCGTCCGCGGCGGCAATGACTTCTTCGTCGCGCATCGAGCCGCCCGGGTGGATCACGCAGGTCGCGCCGGCGTCCACGACCACGTCCAGGCCGTCACGGAACGGGAAAAACGCGTCGCTGGCCACGGCCGTGCCGACCAGGCTCAGGCCCGCAGCCTGGGCCTTGATGCTGGCGATGCGGGCCGAGTCCAGGCGGCTCATCTGGCCGGCGCCAACGCCGAAGGTCATGCCGTCCTTGCAGAAGACGATGGCGTTGCTCTTGACGAAGCGGGCCACGGTCCAAGCAAAGCGCAGGTCCTGCAGTTGCTGCGCGGTGGGCTGCAGCTTGGTGACGACCTTCAGCTCGCCGACGATGTCGATGGTGTCGGCCGACTGCAGCAGCATGCCGCCGCCCACGCGCTTGAAATCGAGCGGGTTGGACAGCTTGCTGATCGGCAGTTCCAGCAGGCGCACGTTCTGCTTGGCGGCGTAGGCGGCGCGGGCGGCCGGCGTGAAGGCCGGCGCCATCGCCACTTCCACGAACTGCTTGTTGGCGTTGATGGCCTCGATCACGTCGGCGTCCACCGGGCGGTTGAAGGCCATGATGCCGCCGAACGCGCTGGTCGGGTCGGTCTTCAGCGCCTTCTCGTAGGCTTCCAGCAGCGTGGCGCCCACGGCCACGCCGCAGGGGTTGGCGTGCTTGACGATCACGCAGGCCGGCAGATCGAAGGCCTTCACGCATTCCCAGGCCGCGTCCGCGTCGGCAATGTTGTTGAAGGAGAGCTCCTTCCCCTGGATCTGGGTCCATTGCGACAGCGTGCCCTCGACCGGCTTGGCCTCCTTGTAGAAGGCCGCGCTCTGGTGCGGGTTCTCGCCGTAGCGCATGCCCTGCACCTTGCTCAGCTGCAGGTTGAAGACCTCCGGGTACTCGGCCCGGGCCGGCACTTCGGCGGTCTTCTCTTCCGCGCCGGCTTCCAGCGCGGTGAGGTAGTTGGTGATCATGCCGTCGTAGGCGGCGGTGTGCGCAAACACCTTCTTGGCCAGCCTGAACTTGGTGGCGCGCTGCAGGCCGTTGCCCTTCAATTCGGCCAGCACCTGCGGGTAGTCGGTCGGGTCGATGACGACGGCGACGTCCTGCCAGTTTTTCGCGGCGGCGCGCAGCATCGCCGGGCCGCCGATGTCGATGTTCTCGATCGCATCTTCCAGCGTGCAGTCGGCCTTGGCGGTGGCTTGCGCAAACGGGTAGAGGTTGATGATGAGCAGGTCGATGGTGCCGATGCCGTGTTCCTTCAGCGCGGCCATGTGCTCGGGCACGTCACGGCGGGCCAGCAGGCCGCCGTGCACGCGCGGGTGCAGCGTCTTCACGCGGCCGTCCAGCATCTCGGGAAAGCCGGTGATTTCCGAGACTTCGGTGACCGGCAGGCCGGCGCCGGCCAGCAGCTTGGCGGTGCCGCCAGTGGACAAGAGCTTGATGCCCTGTGCGTGCAGTGCTTGGGCGAATTCGACGATGCCGGTCTTGTCGGAGACCGAGAGCAGGGCAGTGAGTTGGGACATGGCGTTACGGAGAGAGAAGAGGTGTCGGTTCCGTTCGCCCTGAGCTTGTCGAAGGGCTTCGACAGGCTCAGCCCGAACGGCGGTGTGAATCACTTGAGCAGCTTATGCTCAAGCAGCTTGCGGCGCAGCGTGTTGCGGTTGATGCCCAGCCATTCGGCGGCCTTGCTCTGGTTGCCCTCGGCCTGGCGCATGACCACGTCCAGCATCGGCTTCTCGACAGCGCGGATCACCATGTCGTGCAGCGAATGCGGCTCGGCGCCGTGCAGGTCCTGGAAATACTGCTCCAGCGTCTCGCGGACGCACTCCTCGATGTTCTTTTTGCTCATGGCTCTGGCAGCTTGGCCGGCAAACGACTGCCGGTCCTCAGGGGAAAAGAAAAGCAGGCCCGCCGGGCATCCCGGCGGGATGTCCGAGGGCCGGGTTCAGGCTTGTTGTTCGATCAGGTCCTGGTTGGCTGCCGAAGCAGGCAGCGAAGGCAGCAGCGGGTGGATGTCGGCCAGGTCGTCGAAGAAGGTGCGCACGGCGCGCAGCTGGGCCTGGCCATCGTCGAGCGTGTTCATCACCGCGCGAAAGGCCTCGCCGCCGGGCAGTGAACGCACCGCCCAACCGATGTGCTTGCGCGCACTGCGCACGCCGGCTTCCTCGCCATAGAGCTGGTAGTGGTCCAGCAGGTGCTCGGTGAGCCAGCGCTGCACGTCGCGCGTCGGCGGCGGTGGCAGGTATTCGCCGGTGGCCAGGAAATGGCTGATCTCGCGGAAGATCCACGGCCGGCCCTGCGCGGCGCGGCCGATCATCAAGGCATCGGCCCCGGTGTGCTTCAGCACTGCGGCGGCTTTCTCGGGCGAGTCGATGTCGCCGTTGGCGACCACCGGGATGCGAAGCGCGGCCTTCACGGCAGCCACGGTGTCGTGTTCGGCAAAGCCTTTGTAGCCTTGCTCGCGGGTGCGGCCGTGGAGGGTCAGCATCGCGATGCCTGCGCTCTCGGCGGCGCGGGCCAGCGCCAGTGCATTGCGCTCGGTGTCGCACCAGCCGGTGCGCATCTTCAGCGTGACCGGCACGCCGCGCGGCGCACAGGCTGCGACGACCGCCTCGACGATGGCCAGCGCGCCGGCTTCGTCGCGCATCAGGGCTGAGCCGGCCCACTTGTTGCACACCTTCTTGGCCGGGCAGCCCATGTTGATGTCGATGATCTGCGCGCCGCGGTCGATGTTGTAGGCCGCTGCCTCGGCCATCATCAGCGGCTCGGTGCCGGCGATCTGCACCGCGATCGGCGCGCTTTCGCCTTCATGGTTGGCCCGGCGCGAGGTCTTCAGCGACTGCCACAAATCCTTGCGCGAGGTCACCATCTCGCTGACCGCATGACCCGCGCCCAGCTGCTTGCACAGCTTGCGGAACGGCCGGTCCGTCACCCCGGCCATGGGGGCGACGAACAAGGCGTTCGGGAGCGTGTAGGGGCCAAGCTGCATGGGTTCGGTGCGAAAGCAGGGGAGTGGAGTCGGGGGCGAGCGTGTCCGACAGGCGGCGCGCCGGTTGCTCAAAAAGGAGGCAGGATTATAGGGGCTGGGCCGACGGCTGGCGGACACACTGGCGGTGACAATCTCCGCATGGATGTGGATGTCTGGTTGCAATCCTTGCTGAGTTGGCTGGCGCTGCCGAGCTTTGGCCTGTCGACGCTGTTCGTGGTGGCTGTCATCTCGGCCACGCTGCTGCCGCTGGGCTCCGAGCCTGCACTGCTGGGCCTGCTCTACCTGCAGCCGGACCTGTTCTGGCCGGCGATTGCGGTGGCCACCGCCGGCAACACGCTGGGCGGCGCCATCAGCTGGTGGACTGGCTACGGTGCCGAGAAGGCCTGGGAGCATGTGAAGCACCGCCCGCCGCGCGAGATGCGGCTGCTGGCCTGGCTGCAGCGTTTTGGTCCCAAGGCCTGCCTGCTGAGCTGGCTGCCGCTGGTGGGCGACCCGCTGTGCGCGCTGGCCGGCTGGTCGCGGCTGCCGTTCTGGCCTTGCGTTGGCTACATGCTGATCGGCAAGGCTGGCCGCTACCTGGTGATGACCACGTTGGCGCTGCACTGGTTTGGGCCGGCTGTGGCTTGAGCCGCCGGTGTTGGTCCGTGCCATCCCCCAAGAGGGGGAGCGGTCAAGCTCATTTCCGCCGGATTGTGACAACGGCCGGGCCCACAATGGGCCGATGTCGATCGCCACTCCGCACTACGAAGCGCTGAAGCGCACCTATGGCCGCCTGCACCGGCTGACTCATCTGGAAAGCATGGCCTCCTGGGACCAGGCCGCCAACATGCCGCCTGGCGGTAACCAGGCACGGGCCGATGCGCTGACCGAAATGGCCGGCTTGCTGCACCGCATGCGCACCGATCCGACGCTGCAGGCCCAGCTGAGCGGCGCCGAAGCCGAGCCGCTGGACGAAGCCCAGCGCGCCAACCTGCGCGAAATGTCGCGCGAGTGGCGGCGCAGCAATGCGCTGCCAGAAGCGCTGGTCGAGCGCCGCTCGCAGGCCACCTCGCGCTGCGAGCATGCCTGGCGCAGCCAACGGCCGGCCAATGACTGGGCTGGCTTCCTGCCCAACCTGCAGCAGGTGCTGGCGGTTGCGCGCGAGGAAGCGCGGCTGCTGGCCGAGCGCAGCGGCCTGGGCCTGTACGACGCGATGATGGACCAGTACGAGCCCGGCATGACCAGCGCCACTGCGGCGCGCGTCTTTGGCGAACTGCGCACCTGGCTGCCTGAGCTGATCCGCGCAGTGGGCGAACGCCAGGCCCGCGAGACGGTGGTGCCGGCCGTCGGCCCGTTCCCGCTGCCGGCCCAGCGCGCGCTGTGCGAGCGCGTGATGAAGCTGCTGGACTTCGACTTTTCGGCCGGCCGGCTGGACGTCAGCACCCATCCGTTCTCGGGCGGCGTGCCGGAAGACGTGCGCCTGACCACGCGCTTCTACGAAGACGACTTCCTGCCCAGCCTGATGGGCACGGTGCACGAGACCGGCCACGGCCGCTACGAGCAGAACCTGCCGCGCGACCTGCTGGGCCAGCCGGTGGCGCTGGCGCGTTCGATGGCCATCCATGAAAGCCAGAGCCTGGCCTTCGAGATGCAGCTGGGCAGCCACCCGGGTTTTGCCAGGCTGCTGTCGCCGCTGGTCAGCGAGGCCTTCGGCGCACAGCCGGCCTTCGAGCCGGCCAACCTGCACAAGCTGCTGACGCGCGTGAAGCCCAGCCTGATCCGCGTCGAGGCCGACGAGGTGACCTACCCGGCCCACGTGATCCTGCGCTTCGAGATCGAACGTGCGCTGATCGAAGGCGAGGCAGAGGCGGCGGACATTCCGGCCATGTGGGACGAGCGCATGCGCGATCTGCTGGGCCAGGACACCCGTGGCAACTACAAGGATGGCCCGATGCAGGACGTGCACTGGCCGACCGGCGCTTTCGGTTACTTCCCGTGTTATTCGCTGGGCGCGATGTACGCCGCGCAATGGTTCGCGGCCATGCGGCGCGAAATGCCGGCGCTGGACGAGCAGATCGCTGCCGGCAACCTCAGCCCGGTGTTCGACTGGCTCAAGCGCAACATCTGGCAGCAGGCCAGCCGCTGGACCACCGACGAACTCGCGCTGCGCGCCAGCGGCGAGGCGCTGAACCCGGCGCATTTCCGCGCCCACCTGACGCAGCGCTACCTCGGCTGAAGCCGCGGTTCGCCGCCCAAGCAAAAGACGGCCCACGGGCCGTCTTTGTTTTTGGCGAGCGTGGAGCGGTCAGTCGCTGGCGCCATCGCTTGTCTTGCGCACTGCCTTGCGTGCCGGCTTGGCCGCTGCCGCGGCCTTCTTGGCCCGCAGGCCGGAAGCCGCCTTGGCGCTTTGCTGCTTGGTCTTGTGCAACTGGGTGCTGAGCTTGGCGACCTGGGCCGTCAGCGCCTCGACCTGCGCGTTCAACGAGGCCATGTCCTGCGCGGTCGGCACGCCCATCTTCTTCAGCGCCTGCGCGGTGCGGGCTTCGAACTTGGCTTCCAGCTTTTCCCAGGAAGCGCCGGCCTTGTGCATCGCCTCGCCGGCCATCGCGTTCAGCGTTTCGCCGAACTCGCCGAGCTTGTCTTCGGCGGCGCCCTGGGCCGTCTGACGCTTGCGCCGCAACTCGGCGCCTTCCTGCACCAGCGTGTCGAAGGCCTTGCTGCCTTCTTCCTGGGCCTTGGCAAACGCGCCCACGCCAGCCAGCCAGATCTGCTGCGCCGAGGCTTTCACCGCGTCGGCCAACGGGCCGTCGAACAGGCTGGCGGGGTCGAAATCCTTGCGGTGGGTGGGCATGGGCGAGTCTCTCCAGTCAAAAAACAACGCAGGCGCGCCAGCTTGAGGCCGGTGCGCCTGCAGGTTTCACTTCTTGCGGATCGCGGTCACGGTGTACTGGCCATCGACCTTGTCGGCTTCGAAGACGACCAGGTCACCTTCGGCCAGGCCGTTCAGCAACGAGGGCTGACGGGCCTTGAAGACCATGGTCATCGCGGGCATGTCGAGGTTCTTGATCGCGCCGCTCTTGATCGTGACCTTGGCCTGCGCCGTGTCGATCTTGCGGATCTCGCCATCGGTGGCATGCGCCACCAGGGCCAAGCCAGCCAGGGACAGGCCGGTCAACATGCGGGCCCAACGCGGGGTCCAGGTGCTCATTTCAGTTTTCTCCTTGCCTGTCTGCAACGCTGCAGTGGCGCTGCGGGATGACCGGCGGCGCCAGCAGCGACGCCCGATGGTAGACCGGGCAGCCGCGCCGCAGCCGCCTGTGAGCAACCGTAACTGTTGCGGAGCTGTTGCAGCACCTGCGCGAGCCAGCTTTGAAAGGGTGCCGCGGCAGCGTCGCGCGGGCATGGCAAAACATCCTGACACGCCAGACACGCCTGGTGCGAAGTTGCCCGTTGCGGCCCTGATGGGTGAAATTGGAATCGGTTCCAGAATCCGCCCGCGAAGCCGCCGGCAGGCAGTCCGATGCCCCGCTTCGTTTCGTGGGCCGGTTGATTGGCGTCGCGCCAGCGGGCCTGCCCTCCATGCGCCCGCTGTGGCGCAGCAAATGATGAAGGAGACAACGGCATGCATGCATCCATGGGAATTGCGGGAGACGGCACCTGGCGTCGCGGCCCACGGGCAGCCCGGACCTGGTCACTCGCCTGGGTCTGGCTGTCGATCTGCGCGCTGCTGCTGGGCAGTTTCGCGCTGCCGGCCCGCGCTGCGGATTACACCGACGGCGTGGCCGTCTCGGGCAGCACCGCGACGATCTGGTTCAAGTCCAACGTCGCGACGACCTGGGTCGACGCGCACTACAGCCTCAACAGCGGCGGACAGCTGAACGTGCGCATGACGTATTCGTCGGTCAACGCGCGCTGGGAGCAGGCCGTCACCGGCGTAGCTTCCGGCACCGTGCTGAAGTTCAACTTCACCTACAACAACGGCAACCCGGCCTATGACACGCCGCAGGAAATCTACACCGTCGGCGGCACGCCGCCGCCGCCGACCTCGGACACGCCGGACTTCGGCGCCAACGTGTCGATCTTCGACCCGGCCACGCCGATCGCCACCATCCAGTCCAAGCTGGACGCGGCTTTCAATGCGCAGCTCAACAGCCCCACCGCACAGTTCGGCAGCCAGCGCTATGCCTTCCTGTTCAAGCCCGGCAGCTACAACGGCGTGTTCGCCAACCTGGGCTTCTACACCGCCATCGCCGGTCTGGGCCAGAACCCGGACGACGTGACGCTGAGCGGCACCGTCAACGTGGACAGCGGCTGGAACTACGGCGACCAGGGCAACGCGACGCAGAACTTCTGGCGCTCGGCCGAAAACCTGGCTCTGATTCCCAACGGCGGCACCAACCGCTGGGCTGTCTCGCAAGCCGCGCCGATGCGCCGCATGCACATCCTGGGCAACCTCGTGCTGGGCCCGTCCAACCAGGGCGATGGCCAGGGCTACGCGAGCGGCGGCTACATCGCCGACAGCAAGGTCGACGGCCTGATCGCCTCCGGTTCGCAGCAGCAGTGGTACACGCGGGACAGCAACCTCGGCAACTGGTACGACGGCGTCTGGAACATGGTGTTCTCCGGCGTCGTCGGCGGCCCGGCGACCAGCTTCCCGTCACCGCCTTACACCGCGCTGGCCACCACGCCGGTCTCGCGCGACAAGCCCTACCTGTACGTGGACAGCAGCGGCAAGTACCGCGTGTTCGTGCCCAGCACGCGCACCAATGCGTCCGGCGCCAGCTGGGCCAATGGCGCGACCGCCGGCACGTCCATCCCGATGAGCCAGTTCTACGTCGCCAAGCCGGCCGACAGCGCCGCCACGCTGAACGCCGCGCTGGCGCAAGGCTTGAACCTGTTCTTCACGCCAGGCACCTACCACCTGAACGACACGGTCCGCGTGACGCGGGCCGGCACCGTGGTGCTGGGCATCGGCTTCCCGACGCTGGTGCCGGACAACGGCGTCAACGCGATGTCGGTCGCCGACGTGGACGGCGTGTCCATCGCCGGCCTGCTGTTCGACGCCGGCACGGTCAACAGCGCCGCGCTGCTCACCTTCGGCCCGGGCACCTCGGCGGTCTCGCATGCGGCCAACCCGAGCTCGGTGCAGGACGTGTACTTCCGCATCGGCGGCGCGGTCGCCGGCAAGGCCACCACCAGCCTGGTCGTCAACAGCAACAACGTCATCGTCGACCACATCTGGGCCTGGCGCGCGGACCATGGCAGCCAGCCCACCGGCTGGACCATCAACACGGCCGACACCGGCGTGCTGGTCAACGGCAACAACGTGCTGGCCACCGGCCTGTTCGTCGAGCACTACCAGAAGTTCAACGTGGTGTGGAACGGCCAGGGCGGCAAGACCATCTTCTTCCAGAACGAGATGCCTTACGACCCGCCCAGCCAGGCCACCTGGCGGGCGGATGCCACCGGCTACGCCGCCTACAAGGTGGCCGACAACGTCACCACGCACGAGGCCTGGGGCGTGGGCAGCTACTGCTACTTCAACGTCAACCCGAGCATCCACGCGGCGCATGCCTTCGAGGTGCCGGCCGTCGCCGGCGTGAAGTTCCACAGCGCGCTGACCGTCTCGCTGGGCGGCGTGGGCGTGATCGACCACGTCATCAACAACACCGGTGGCGCAGCGCAGGGCACGGCCACGGTGCCGGTCAATGTGATCAATTTCCCGTGACCTCTGGCTGTTGAGGTGTTGCCCTGGGGCCCGCTGCAGCGATGCGGCAGGCCTTTTTGCTTTCGGCCGGCTTCCCGCTCATTTCGGCGGCCCCCCGGCAACGCAAATCCCTAGAATGCCGGCCAATCCCCTTTCAGCACTGGCGCGCCCGCCAGCACCACCATGAGCACGCTGCCCGCCGAAGACGCCCTTGCCCACATCCAGCCGCGCGACAAGGCCGAGATCCTGGCCCAGGCGCTGCCCTACATCCGCAAGTTCCACGGCAAGACCATCGTCATCAAGTACGGCGGCAATGCCATGACCGACCCGGCCCTGCAGCAGGACTTCGCCGAGGATGTGGTGCTGCTGAAGCTGGTCGGCATGAACCCGGTGGTGGTGCATGGCGGCGGCCCGCAGATCGACGAGGCGCTGGCCAAGATCGGCAAGAAGGGCACCTTCATCCAGGGCATGCGCGTGACCGACGAGGAGACGATGGAAGTCGTCGAGTGGGTGCTGGGCGGGGAAGTGCAGCAGGACATCGTCGGCCTGATCAACGCCGCCGGCGGCAAGGCCGTGGGCCTGACCGGGCGTGACGGCGGGCTGATCCGGGCCCGCCAGATGAAGCTGGCCGACAAGGACGATCCGAGCAAGGAACACGACATCGGCCAGGTCGGCGAGATCACCGCCATCGACCCGGCGGTGGTGAAGGCGCTGCAGGACGACCAGTTCATCCCGGTCATCAGCCCGATCGGCTTCGGCGAGAAAAACGAGAGCTACAACATCAATGCCGACCTGGTGGCGTCCAAGCTGGCCACGGTGCTGAAGGCCGAGAAGCTGATGATGCTGACCAACATCAAGGGCGTGCTGAACAAGGCTGGCGAGCTGCTGACGGAGCTGACGGCGCGCGACATCGACGACCTGATCGCCGACGGCACCATCAGCGGCGGCATGCTGCCCAAGCTGGCCGGCGCGATCGACGCGGCCAAGAGCGGCGTGAACACCGTGCACGTGGTCGACGGCCGCGTGCCGCATGCGATGCTGCTGGAGATCCTGACCGAGCAGGCCTACGGCACGATGATCCGCTCGCATTGAAAGCCGTGCGCCGCGTGGCGCGCCTGCGCGAGGGCGAGCGCGTCTGGCTGTTCGACCTCGACAACACGCTGCACAACGCGTCTGCCTCGGCCTTTCGCGGCATCAACGAACGCATGGGCGCCTACATGACGCGCGAGCTTGGGCTGGAGGCCGGCGAGGCGCACCGGCTGCGCCAGCTCTACTGGCAGCGCTACGGCGCCACCTTGCTTGGCCTGGTGCGCCACCATGGCGTCAACGCCGGCCATTTCCTGCAGGACACGCACGTGCTGCCCGGCCTGGAGCAGCAGCTGCAGACGCATGCGCACGACGTGGCGGCGCTGCAGCGGCTGCGCGGCCCGCGGCTGGTGCTGACCAATGCGCCGCTGGCCTATGCCGAGCGGGTGCTGGGCGCGCTGGGGTTGCGTGGCTTGTTCGACGGTGTGATCGCGATCGAGCAGATGGCGATGTTCGGCCAGCTGAGGCCGAAACCGGACACACGCATGCTGCAGGCGCTGGTGGCCCGGCTTGGCGTGCCGGCGCACCGTTGTGTGCTGGTGGAAGACACGCTGGCGCACCAGAAGGCGGCGCATTCGCTGGGCATGCGCACGGTCTGGATGCAGCGCTGGCTGAGGGCTGCACACACGCCGCCGGAGCCCAAAAATTGGCGCCGCCGGCCCCCCTATGTGTATGCCAGAATCCGCTCGCTTCAACAGTTGCGAAGTGTGCTGTGATGTCCGAAATGCCCGAAGCGTCTGAGTTGTCCGTGCCGGGTATGCCCGAGGTGTCTGCTGCTGCGCAAGCGCCATTGGCCGCGGTGGCAGCCGCTGGCGAGCCCGCCGTGGCGGTGGCCCGTAAACGGCCCAAGCCGGGCGAGCGCCGGGTGCAGATCCTGCAGACCCTGGCGGCGATGCTGGAGCAGCCCGGCGCCGACCGCGTCACCACCGCTGCGCTGGCCGCACGCCTGTCGGTCAGCGAGGCTGCGCTGTACCGCCACTTCGCCAGCAAGGCCCAGATGTTCGAGGGCCTGATCGAGTTCATCGAATCCAGCGTCTTCACGCTGATCAACCAGATCGCCGAGCGCGAGATCACCGGCGCCCTGCAGGCACACCGCATGGTGCAGGTGCTGCTGCAGTTCGGCGAGAAGAACCCCGGCATGACCCGCGTGATGGTGGGTGATGCGCTGGTCTTCGAGAACGAACGCCTGGGGCTGCGCATGGGCCAGTTCTTCGACCGGGTCGAATCCCAGTTGCGGCAAAGCCTGCGCGTGGCGGCCGAGCAGGCCGGTGTGGCCACGCCCACGGTGCAAGCCAACGGCCAGGCCTCGGCGCTGACCTGCCTGGTCATCGGCCGCCTGCAGCGCTACGCGCGCAGCGGCTTCAAGCGCATGCCGACCGAACAGCTGGACGTGGCCTTGCACTTGCTCGGCTGAATGGCGGAGCCGCTCGCTGCGGCGCTCACGTCTTGTTGCAGTTGACCAAGCTTGAGGCGCTGGCGGGCCAAGGGCAATCCCTAGTGCCGGTCGTGGGGGCGTCAAGCAGATGTCACGCCGGCAATCTCCAATGAGGGCACCACATGAACCCCAGGGAAATTGCCATGTCCGTTTTCAAGATGAGCCTGCTGGCCGCCAGCGTTGCGCTGGCTGCCTGTGCCCAGCCTGGCCTGGCGACCGCCGCTGCGCCGTCAGCCCCGGCAGCCACCGCCAAGGCCAAGCCGACGCTGACCATCAAGATCCTCGCGCTGAACGATCTGCACGGCGCGTTGGAATCGCCCGGCACGTTCACCAATGCCGGTACCGCCGCGGTGCCCGCCGGTGGCGTGGACTACGTGGCCGGCTACATTGCCGCCGCCCGCGCCGCGAACCCGAACACCGTGGTCGTTTCGGCCGGTGACCTGATCGGCGCCAGCCCGCTGATCTCGGCGCTGTTCCATGACGAGCCGACCATCGAGACGATGAACCGCGCCGGTCTGGACTTCAACGCCGTCGGCAACCACGAGTTCGACGAAGGCAAGGACGAGTTGCTGCGCATGCAAAAGGGCGGCTGCCACCCGACCGACACCGCCAACACCTGCAAGGGCGCCAGCGTCGGCACGCCGGTGCCGTTCGAAGGCGCGAAATTCAAGTTCCTGGCCGCCAACGTGGTCAAGAAAAAGAACGGCGAAACCCTGTTCCCGCCTTATGGCACGCGCACCTTCGACATCGAAGGCAAGAAGATCAAGGTGGCCTTCATCGGCATGACGCTGAAGGACACGCCGCAGATCGTCTCGCCCTCCGGCATCAAGGACCTGGTCTTCACCGACGAGGCGACCGCGGTGAACAACCTGGTACCGGTGCTGAAGGCGGCCGGTGTCGAAGCCATCGTCGTGCTGATCCACCAGGGCGGCGCACAGACGGGCACCACGCCGGTGGACATCAACGGCTGCGTCGGCAACCTGGATGGTTCGCCGATCCCGGCCATCGTCGGCCAGCTGGACGACGCAGTGGACCTGGTCATCAGCGGCCACACCCACGCGGCCTACAACTGCCAGCTGCCGCTGGCCTCGGGCCGAAACATCCCGGTCACCAGCGCCAACACCCAGGGCCGCGTGCTGACCGACATCGACCTGACGCTGCAGCGCGGCAACCGCGATGTGGTGGCCGTGGCCGCGAAGAACGTCGTGGTCGACCGCAGCAATGTGGCGATCACGCCGAACCCCGAGATTGCCGGCATCGTCGCCGGTTACAAAACGCTGGTGGCGCCGGTCGCCAACCAGGTCATCGGCCGCATTGCCGCCGATGTGCCCAACACCAAGGACGCCGCCTGCAACATGCCCGCCGGTGACCTGATCGCCGACTCTCAGCTGGCCGCCACCGTGCAGGCCGGCGGCGCGCAGCTGGCGCTGATGAACCCGGGCGGCGTGCGCAGCCCCGGCTTCATTTACGCCGGCAGCCCCGTTGGCGAAGGCGACGGCAACGTGACCTACAGCGAATCGTTCACCGTGCAGCCCTTCGGCAACAGCCTGGTGACGCTGACGCTGAACAACCAGCAGCTGCACGACACGCTGGAGCAGCAGTTCCCGAACTGCTTCGGCCAGGTCACCTTCTCCAAGGTGCTGCTGCCGTCCAATGGCGTGCACTACGAGTGGGACAACGCGCAGGCCTGCGGCGCCAAGGTGCGCAACCTGACGGTGACCACCAGCGCCGGCACGGAGACCATCGTCGACGCCAGCGGCACCGTGCTGAACCCGGGCAAGACCTGGCGTGTCACGGTCAACAACTTCCTGGCCGATGGCGGCGATGGCTTCAGCGTGCTGAAGGGTGGCACCAACCGCGTGGGCGGCGGGCAGGACATCGATGCACTGACCGCCTACCTGGCCGGCACCCAGGCGCCGAACCCGCCGTACGACCCGGCCGCTGCCAACCTCGGCAAGCCGCGCATCGTGCGCGTGGACGCGGGCACCGTCTGCCCCTGAGCGAGCGCGCTTGAACGGCCGCGGGCGGCAAGGCTGCGCCCGCGGATCGCGAAGGGCCTCCCCTACACTTGCCGCCCATGACCCTGGACGATCTCGAACCGCTGCTGGCGCGCGCCGAGCGGGTGTTGGCCCGCCTCGAGGCCAACCTGCCGCAGCCGCTGCCGGCGCCTGACTGGGCCGCCTCGGCCGCCTTCCGTTACCGCAAGCGCCAGGGCCAGGCGCGGCTGGAGCCGGTGCGGCTGGTGGCCGGCATCCGGCTGGCGGACCTGCAGGAGATCGACGGCCAGAAGGTGCGGCTGCAGCGCAACACCGCGCAGTTCGTCGCCGGCGCCACCGCCAACAACGTGCTGCTGACCGGCGCGCGCGGCACCGGCAAGAGCTCGCTGATCAAGGCCTGCCTGAACGAATACGCGGCGCAAGGGCTGCGCCTGATCGAGGTCGACAAGGCCGACCTGGTGGATCTGCCGGACCTGGTGGAGCTGGTGTCCGGCCGGCCCGAGCGTTTCATTGTCTTCTGCGACGACCTGAGCTTCGAGGAAGGCGAGCCCGGCTACAAGGCGCTGAAGTCCATCCTCGACGGTTCGGTTTCCGCAGCCAGCGACAACCTGCTGATCTACGCGACCAGCAACCGCCGCCACCTGCTGCCCGAGACGATGAAGGACAACCTCAGCTACCGCCACACCGAGGACGGCGAGTTGCACCCGGGCGAAGTGGTCGAGGAGAAGATCTCGCTGTCCGAGCGCTTCGGGCTGTGGATCAGCTTCTACCCGTTCAGCCAGGACGAGTACCTGGCCATCGTGCACCAGTGGCTGTCGCACCTGGGGCTGGACGAAGCCGCGATTGCCGCGGCCCGGCCGCAGGCGCTGCTGTTTGCGCTGGAGCGTGGTTCGCGTTCGGGCCGCGTGGCCTACCAGTTCGCCCGCGACCTGGCCGGCCGGCGTGCGATCGGCGCCGTCGAGGAGGCATCGTGAGCGACGCTGCAACGGAGCGCACGCCGGTCGACGTGGCGGTGGGCGTGCTGATCGAGCGCGACGCTGCTGGCAACGAAGGGCGCTTCTTGCTCACTTCGCGGCCCGAGGGCAAGGTCTACGCCGGCTACTGGGAATTCCCGGGTGGCAAGCTTGAAGCCGGCGAAAGCGTGCACCAGGCACTGGCGCGTGAGCTGCACGAGGAGCTGGGCATCATGATTGGCGAGAGCCATGCCTGGCGCGAGCTGGTGATGGACTATCCGCATGCCCGCGTGCGGCTGCATTTCTGCAAGGTCTTCGACTGGCAGGGCGAGTTCCAGATGCGCGAGCAACAGGCCATGGCCTGGGAGCAACTGCCGGTGACCAGCCAGCCTGTGCTGCCGGGCACCATTCCCGTCCTGCAGTGGTTCGCCGAAGAGCGGGGCCACCCTGGCGCCACCCATCGCGGATGAGCAGTGTCGCCCCTGGCCAGCTGGCTACACTTGGCCCCATGGATTGGCTGGATCACATTCGCTGGGACCGTGACGGGCTGGTGCCTGTCATCGCCCAGGAGCAGGGCAGCGGCGACGTGCTGATGTTCGCCTGGATGAACCGCGAGGCGCTGGCGCGCACGGCGGCGCTGGGCCAGGCGGTGTATTTCAGCCGCTCGCGGCAGAAGCTGTGGCACAAGGGTGAAGAATCCGGTCACTTCCAGACGGTGCATGAGATCCGCCTCGATTGCGACCAGGACGTCGTGCTGCTGAAGATCACGCAGCACGGACACGAACCCGGCATTGCCTGCCACACCGGTCGCCACAGCTGTTTCTACGAGCGGCTGGAAGGGGGGCAGTGGCAGGCGGTCGACCCGGTGTTGAAAGACCCCGGCAGCATCTATCGCTGAGTTGCCTTTTTCCAAGAATTCCCAAGACTTTCACCGAGATTCGACGATGACTTCCCAGGACACCTTGATGCGGCTGCATGCCGTGATCGAGACCCGCCGCCAGGGCGATCCGGACAAGAGCTACGTGGCGCGCCTGTTCCACAAGGGCACGGACGCGATCCTGAAGAAGATCGGCGAAGAGGCCACCGAAACCGTGATGGCGGCCAAGGATGGCGACAAGCAGAAGATCGTCTACGAGGTGGCCGATCTCTGGTTTCATTCGATGATTGCGCTGGCACAGTTCGGTCTGTCGCCGGCCGAGGTGCTGGCCGAGCTGGAACGCCGCGAAGGCCTGTCCGGCCTGGAAGAGTTTGCCGCGCGCAAGGCGCAAGTCAGGGAACAACAGGAGGGTTCATGAACCAGGTTTACGACACCACGCCATCGGCCGAGCGCCTGGCCAGCTTGAAGCAGATCACGCTGGTCACCTACGTGCTGTACGCGGTCTCGGCGTTTGTGGGGCTGACGGCCATCATTGCGATCATCATCAACTACATCAAGCGCGAAGAGACGCACGGCACGATCTACCAAAGCCATTTCACCTGGCAGATTCGCACCTTCTGGTGGAGCCTGCTGTGGGCTTTCCTGGGCTTTGGCACGATCTGGATGCTGGGCCTGGGTTTCATCGTGTTGCTCGCCGACTCGATCTGGGTCATCTACCGCATCGTCAAGGGCTTCCTGAACTGGAGCGACGGCAAGCCGATGCCGGTGCCGGTCTGACATGAGTGCCGATCCGAACTGCATCTTCTGCAAGATCGTCGCCGGCCAGATCCCGGCGCAGAAGGTCTTTGAAGACGACGAGGTCCTGGTTTTCAAGGACATCCAGCCCTGGGCGCCGGTGCATCTGCTGCTGATCCCGAAACGCCACATCGTCTCGATGGTCGACGTGACGCCGGCCGAGCAGGCCTTGATGGGCAAGCTGATGGTGCTGGTGCCCAAGCTGATGGCCGAGGCGGGTGTCACCAACGGCTTCCGGCAGGTCATCAACACCGGGGTGGACGGCGGGCAGGAGGTGCTTCACCTGCACATGCATGCCGTGGGCGGGCCTCGCCCATGGGCCAAAGGGTGAGCTGACAGGACGCTTCCTCTCAGCCAAGACCCTCCGGGCGTGGCGGACACGGCTTGCACCGTGCTGCCGCGACCCCATCTTCCCGCAGGGGCGTTTTGCGCCTCCTGCCCGAGGGCCGTCACGGACGGCCCCGTAGAATCAACGCATTCGCTTTCTGGAGAATCGTCATGGGATCGTTCAGCATCTGGCATTGGCTGATCGTGTTGGTTGTTGTGGTGCTCATTTTTGGCACCAAGAAGCTGAAGAACGTCGGCTCCGATCTGGGTGGCGCCGTCAAGGGCTTCAAGGACGGCATGCGCGACGGTGGCAGCGATGCTGCGGTGCCGCCGAACCAGCAAGTCACTGGCAGCCCGAAGCCCGCGGACGCCGACACGGTGGACGTCGAAGCCCGTCGCAAGTCCTGAGCGGCCGACTTGGCTGCAACGTCGCTGCAGGCGCCTTCAGGGCGCAGCCGCGTCGCCTCGTGATGTCCGCCCGGGTCTCGCATGATTGATTTTGGTTTCGACAAGATCGCGCTGATCGGGGCCGTCGCCCTGATCGTGATCGGCCCTGAAAAGCTGCCGCGCGTGGCCCGCACCGTGGGCCACCTGGTGGGCAAGGCGCAGCGTTACGTGGCCGACGTGAAGGCCGAGGTCAACCGCTCGATCGAACTGGAGGAGCTTCAGAAGATGAAGAGTCAGTTCGAGACCGCGGCGAACGACGTCAGCAACAGCGTGCGCCAGGAAATCCATTCGGCTTCCACCGAACTGGAAAAGACCTGGTCCGAGGCTGCGGATGGCCTGAACGGCAGCGCCGGCGCCTCCTCCTCCTCGGCGGAATGGAGCCCGCCGCCGCCCGTCTACCAGCCGCCGCGCAAGCACTGGCGCGTCAAGCGCGGTGCGGTGCCGCGCTGGTACAAGCAACGCAATGGCGTGCGCCAGCATGCCCAGTCCGGTGCGGCCCGTGTGGCGCGTTTCCGCCCACCCCACAGCGGATCTTCGTCTTCCACATGAGCAGTCCTGAACCCCAAGACGAACTGGCGGGCACCGAAGCACCGTTTGTCTCGCACCTGATCGAGCTGCGCGACCGCCTGGTCAAGTCGGTGATTGCCATCGGCATCGCCTTTGGCGTGTTGGCGCTCTGGCCAGGCCCTGGTGGCCTGTACGACCTGCTGGCCGCGCCGCTGGTGCACTCGCTGCCAGCCGGCGCCACGATGATCGCGACCAACGTGATCTCGCCTTTCCTGGTGCCGCTGAAGATCACCTTGATGGCCGGCTTCCTGCTGGCGTTGCCCGTGGTGCTTTATCAGGTCTGGGCCTTCGTGGCGCCTGGCCTGTACAACCATGAGAAGCGGCTGGTGCTGCCCTTGGTCGTGTCCAGCACCTTGCTGTTCCTGCTGGGCGTTTGCTTTTGCTACTTCTTTGTCTTCGGCCAGGTCTTCAAGTTCATCCAGGGCTTTGCGCCAAAGAGCATCACGGCCGCGCCTGACATCGAGGCCTACCTGGGCTTCGTGATGACGATGTTCATCGCCTTTGGCGCTGCTTTCGAAGTGCCGGTGGTGGTGGTGGTGCTGACGCGCATGGGCGTGGTCAGCGTCGAGAAGCTGCGCGAGTTCCGCGGCTATTTCATCGTGCTGGCCTTCATCATCGCAGCCATCTTGACGCCGCCGGACGTCGTCTCGCAGCTCTCGCTGGCGATCCCGATGTGCCTGCTGTTCGAGGTGGGCCTGATCGCCGCCAAGGTGTTCATCAAGCACACCCAGGCGCCGGACGCCGACGCTTCGTCGTCCTCGTCGTCGACCTGACGCGCCGATGGGTCGGACGCGGCGCCTTGCCGCCGCGTGACGCAGGCGCTCACTGCGTGTCGTCTTCCTCGTCCATCGGCCCGGGTGCCTGAGGCGCCTGGGCCTGTGCCTTCGGGCGCTGCGCGACGTGCACCGTCAGGTCCAGGGCCTGGGTGCCGCGCTGCACGCCGATCACCGTGTCGCTCAGCGGCTTCAGTGCCGCGACCACGTTCAGCAACTGCGAGGTGTTGCGGACCGGTTGGCCGGCAATGCGCACCACCACGTCACCGGGCTTCATGCCGGCCTTGCTGGCTGGGCCGTCCTGCAGCACGCCGGTGATCAGCACGCCTTCGTCGACCGGGATCTTGAAGCTCTGCGCGAATTCAGGGTCCAGGTCGCGCGGCTGAACGCCAATCCAGCCTCGCGTGACCTGGCCATCCCGCACCAGGCCTTCCATCACCTGGCGCGCCAGGTCGATGGGGATGGCAAAGCCGATGCCCAGGCTGCCGCCGCTGCGTGAGTAGATGGCGGTGTTGATGCCGATCAGGTTGCCGTTGACGTCGATCAGCGCGCCGCCGGAGTTGCCGGGATTGATCGCGGCATCGGTCTGGATGAAGTTCTCGAAGGTCGACAGGCCCAGCCCGCTGCGGCCCAGCGCGCTGATGATGCCGCCGGTCACCGTCTGGCCGACGTTGAACGGGTTGCCAATGGCCAGCACCGAGTCGCCGACCTGCAACTGGTCCATCTGGCCCAGGCTCACGACCGGCAGCCGGTCCAGGTCGATCTTCAGCACCGCGACGTCGGTTTCGGGGTCGGTGCCGACCAGCCTGGCCTTGGCCTCGCGGCCGTCCGACAGCCGCACGCGGATTTGGTCCGCACCTTCGACCACGTGGTTGTTGGTCAGCAGGTAGCCTTCGGGTGAGACGATCACGCCCGAGCCCAGGCCGACTTGCGGCTCGGCTTCTTCCTGCGGCATCAACTGCGGCTTGCCGCGCTGGCCAAAGAAGCGGAACCACGGGTCTTGCGGGTTCGCCGAAGCGCCAGGCTTGGCGCTGCGGCTGGCCGTCACGCTGACGATGGCGGGCGAGGCCTTGCGCGCGGCCGCGCTGAGCGGCTGGACCGGCACGTTGACGTCTGCAATCTGCACCGGCACGGTGCCGCCTTCGGCGCGGGTGTTGCTGGGCCACCAGGCCTGCGGGCGCTGCTGCAGCCAGCCCGGCTTGAGGGTGCTCACCACAAACACCATGGCCACCGCGACGGTGACGGCCTGGGAGAAAATGAGCCAGATTCTGCGCATGACTTGGAAGGATGGAGCCCATGGCCGCAAGAGCCGAGATCGAGAGCCTTCTCAACCAGTGGCTTCAGCCTGAGCGTTTCAAGGATTATGGGCCGAACGGTCTGCAGGTGGAGGGCAAGCCGGAGGTGCGCAAGATCGTCTCCGGCGTCACCGCCAGCCTGGCCTTGATCGAGGCAGCCATCGAGGCAGGTGCCGACGCGCTGATCGTGCACCACGGCCTGTTCTGGCGTGGCCAGGACGGGCGGCTGACCGGCTGGCTGAAGGCCAGGGTCGAGCGGTTGATGGCCAGCGGCCTGAACCTGTTTGCCTACCACCTGCCGCTGGACGCGCATGCCGAGCTGGGCAACAACGCGCAGTTGGCGCTGCAGCTTGGCTGGACGGCGGACGGCCGCTTTGCCGAGCAGTCGCTGGGCTTCCTGGGCACACGCGCTGCCGGCGTGCCCGGCAGCGCACAGGCGCTGGCCGACGAGGTGGGCGCTGTGCTGCGCCGCCCGCCGCTGCTGCTGCCCGGCGATGGCCGGCCGCTCCGCCGGCTGGCCTGGTGCACCGGCGGCGCGCAGGGCTATTTCGAGGCGGCCATTGCCGCCGGCGCGGACCTGTTCCTGACCGGCGAGATTTCCGAGCCGCAGGCGCACCTTTCGCGCGAGACCGGTGTGGCCTTCCTGGCCTGCGGCCATCACGCGACCGAGCGCTACGGCGCGCCCGCGCTGGCCGGTGCGGTGGCGCGGCAGCTCGGCCTGGCGCACGTGTTCATCGAGATCGAGAACCCGGCATGAAGACCGACACGCCGCTGCTGCTGACGATGGGCGACGCCTGTGGCATCGGGCCGGAGATCATTGCCAGGGCTTTTGTGCGCCGCACGCTGGGCCGGGCCGTGGTGATCGGCGATGTCGCCGTGATGCGGCGGGCGCTGCAAGCCGTCGGTCATGCCTGCCCCGTGGCGAAGCTGGACACGCCTGGGGACCTGGCTGCGGTGCCGGCAGGCGTACTGGCCGTCATCGTGCCTGCAGGCATGCCCGCCGGCTTGGCTGAGCTGCCCTGGGGCCAGGTGAATGCCAAGGCGGGCGCGGCTGCAGCGCGCTGCATCGAGGCCGCGGTGGCGTTGGTCAGGGCAGGGCAGGGCGCAGCCGTCGTCACGGCACCTGTCCACAAGGAAGCGCTGAGCGCGGCCGGCGTGGCCTACCCGGGTCATACCGAGATGCTGCAGGCCTTGTGCGGTCAGCCGGACGAACCGTTGCCGCCGGTGCGCATGATGCTGGCCAACGAGCAGTTGAGGGTGGTGCTGGTGACGATTCACGTCGCGCTGCGGCGGGCCATCGAACTGCTGGAAACGCCTGGCCTGATCCTGGAGACGCTGCGCATCACGCACGCCGCCGGTCAGCGTTTCGGCATGGCGTCGCCGCGCATTGCGGTGGCCGGGCTGAACCCGCATGCGGGCGAGGGCGGGCTGTTTGGCGACGAAGAGATCCGCCTGATCCGCCCCGCGATTGAAGCGGCGCGCGCCCAGGGGCTGAACGTCAGCGGGCCGCATGCGCCGGACACGGTGTTCATGCGGGCGCGGGATGCCGCCGGCCACCCCGGCGAATTCGACTTCGTGGTGGCGATGACGCACGACCATGGCTTGATCCCGGTCAAGTACCTGGGCGTGGAAGAAGGCGTCAACGTCACGTTGGGGCTGCCGCTGGTGCGCACCAGCCCCGATCACGGCACCGCGTTTGACCTGGCCGGCACCGGCTCGGCAGACCCGGCGAGCTTCGAGGCTGCGGTGCGCATGGCCCGCCGGCTTGCCGGCCCGAACTGAAGCCGGGGCCGGCAAGCCAAGGCGACTTCAGCGCTTCAGCGAGTCGCGGATCTCACGCAGCAGCAGCACGTCTTCTGGCGTGGGTGCCGGTGCAGCGGGTGCAGGGGCCGGGGTGTTGGCGGCCTTCAGGCGATTGATCTGCTTGATCATCAGGAAAATGATGAAGGCCAGGATCACGAAGTTCAGCAGCACGGTGAGGAAGTTGCCATAGGCGAACACCGCACCCGCCTTGCGGGCCTCGGCCAGCGTGGCGGCGGGCGCGCCCGAGAACTGGATGTAGTAGTTCGAGAAGTCCAGCCCGCCAATCGCCAGGCCGACCAGCGGCATGATCAGGTCGGTCACCACCGAATCGACGATCTTGCCAAAAGCGCCGCCGATGATCACGCCGACTGCCAGGTCGACGACATTGCCCTTGATGGCAAATTCCTTGAATTCGGTGGCAAATCCCACGGCCTTGCTCCTCGTTGATTGGTCTCAATGACGGGTTCTCCCGCGGCCCACAGTATCGCGCCTTAGGGTACACCCCTTGGTACATGCAACAGCAGTATTGCGCAGGCCGGCCGGCTGTCAACGGTGAGAGCCACGAGTCGCCAACAAGATTGAGAAATCGCAAATTGAACAGCGAATGCGTCCGCTAAACTCACCGGCTAACCAGAGCCGGATTGCGAAGGGCGGCAGTCCTTGCAGCAGTTCCAACAGAGTCCCAGAGAAGGATCCCCATGAGTGACAACGCGGTGGACCAAGGCAAACGCACATGGCTGATCGCCACGAGTTGTGCGGGTGCGGTCGGTGGCGTGGCAACGGCCGTGCCCTTCGTCAGCAGCTTTGCGCCTTCCGAGCGCGCCAAAGCAGCCGGCGCCCCGGTGGAGGTGGACATCAGCGCGCTGAAGCCGGGCGAGAAGATGACGGTCGAGTGGCGCGGCAAGCCGGTCTGGGTGGTGCGCCGCACGCCTGAGCAACTGGCCTCGCTGAAGGGACTCGATGGCCAGCTGGCCGATCCGAAGTCTGAGCGCACGGCCTATCCGATCCCGGATTACGCGAAGAACGAGTACCGCTCGATCAAGCCGGAAGTGCTGGTGGTGGTCGGTGTCTGCACCCACCTGGGCTGCTCGCCGTCCGACAAGTTCGTCGCCGGCCCGCAGCCTTCGCTGCCCGACGACTGGAAGGGCGGTTTTCTCTGCCCCTGCCATGGCTCCACCTTCGACATGTCGGCCCGTGTCTTCAAGAACAAGCCTGCGCCCGACAACCTGGAAGTGCCGCCGCACATGTACCTCTCCGACGCGAAGCTGCTGATCGGCGAAGACAAGAAGGCCTGAACGGGCACCCGAGACAAGAGGACGAAAGGCAATCATGGCTGAATTCAAAGTCGCGCCGGCAGACGCGTCGACCGGTGAGAAGCTGCTGACCTGGGTGGACAACCGCTTCCCTGCGTCCAAGCTCTACAAGGAGCACCTGTCGGAGTACTACGCGCCGAAGAACTTCAACTTCTGGTATTTCTTCGGCTCGCTGGCCATGCTGGTGCTGGTGATCCAGATCGTCACCGGCATCTTCCTGGTGATGCACTACAAGCCCGATTCGGCCCAGGCCTTCGCCTCGGTCGAATACATCATGCGGGACGTGCCATGGGGCTGGCTGATCCGCTACATGCACTCGACCGGCGCGTCGTCGTTTTTCGTCGTCGTCTACCTGCACATGTTCCGCGGCCTGCTGTACGGCTCATACCGCAAGCCGCGCGAGTTGGTCTGGATCTTCGGCTGCGCGATCTTCCTGTGCCTGATGGCCGAGGCCTTCATGGGCTACCTGCTGCCCTGGGGCCAGATGTCGTTCTGGGGGGCGCAGGTCATCGTCAACCTGTTTGCCGCCGTGCCCTTTGTCGGCAACGACCTGGCGCTGCTGATCCGCGGCGACTATGTGGTGGGCGACGCGACGCTGAACCGCTTCTTCAGCTTCCACGTGATCGCCGTGCCACTGGTGCTGCTGGGCCTGGTGGTGGCGCACATCATCGCGCTGCATGAGGTGGGCTCGAACAACCCCGACGGTGTCGAGATCAAGGCCAAGAAGGACGCGCTGGGCCGGCCGCTGGACGGCATTCCGTTCCACCCGTACTACACGGTGCACGACATGCTGGGCGTCGGCGTCTTCCTGATGGTCTTCAGCGCCATCATCTTCTTCTCGCCGGAGTTGGGCGGCTACTTCCTCGAGTACAACAACTTCATCCCGGCGGACCCGCTGAAGACGCCGCTGCACATCGCGCCGGTCTGGTACTTCACGCCGTTCTACTCGATGCTGCGTGCGACCACCGACGACATGCTGCTGGCCTTTGACGCCGTGGTCGTGTTGGCTGCCTTGGCGGCCATCGTGCGGGGCCGCTTCTCGTCGGGTGTGAAGCTGGGCATCGCGGCGGCGGCGTTCGCTGCGCTGGCCTGTTTTGGCGCCTTCAAGTTCACAGGCCTCGCCGTCTTCGCCGGCTTCGATGCCAAGTTCTGGGGCGTGGTCGTGATGGGCGGTGCGGTCATCATGCTGTTCTTCCTGCCCTGGCTGGACCACAGTCCGGTCAAGTCCATCCGCTACCGGCCCGATTGGCACAAGTACCTGTACGCGGTGTTTGTCGTGTTCTTTTTCGTGCTGGGTTACCTGGGCATCCAGCCGCCGTCCGCGATGGGCACCCTGGTCGCCCAGGTCGGCACGCTGTACTACTTCGGCTTCTTCCTGCTGATGCCGTGGTGGAGTCAGCTGGGCACCTTCAAGGCCGTGCCCGACCGCGTGACCTTCCACTCGCACTGAGCCCGAGCAGGAGCCATACAAACATGATCAAGCTCAAGCAACACATTGGCGGCGCCGTCGCGGCGCTGTGCATGGCCGGCGCCCTGGTGGGGGCGGCGCAGGCCAACGAAGGCGGCGTGCCGTGGGACAAGTTCCCGACCGAGCGCGTCACCGATGTCTCGGCGCTGCAGAACGGCGCCAAGCTGTTCGTCAACTACTGCCTGAACTGCCACGGTGCGGCCTACATGCGCTACAACCGCATGCGCGACATCGGCCTCACCGAGGCGCAGATCAAGGCCAACCTGATGTTCGCCACCGAGAAGGTCGGCGACACGATGAAGGTTGCGCTGGATGCAAAGTCGGCCAAGGAATGGTTTGGTGCGGCGCCCCCTGACCTCAGCGTGATCGCCCGCTCGCGAGCGGGCGCCCAGGGCAGTGGTGCCGACTACCTTTACACTTACCTCCGCAGCTACTACCGCGACGAGAGCAAAGCCACCGGCTGGAACAACACCGCGTTCCCCAGTGTGGCCATGCCTCATGTGCTCTGGGAGCTGCAAGGTCCGCAGAAGGCGGTTTACGAGGAAGTGCCTGACCCGCACGAGCACGGCAAGACCGAGCACCATTTCAAGGGTTTCGAACCGCTGGCGCCGGGCAAGCTCAGCACCGCCGAATACAACAGCGCAGTGGCCGATCTGGTCGCTTACCTGCAGTGGATGGGCGAGCCGGCCCAGAACCAGCGGGTGCGTTTGGGGGTGTGGGTGTTGATCTTCCTGGCGGTGCTGACGACCCTGACCTGGCGCCTCAATGCGGCGTACTGGAAAGACGTGAAATAAAATAGCCGAAAATACGCGGCTTGGCCGTTCGCGGCCAGACACCATGCGCAGTGGGTTCAATCCAGGCCCACTGCGTTTTCTTCTTTCGGCGCCTGCCGTCGACACAGCTATTTGAAGGAGCCCACCTCCATGATGGTGCTTTATTCCGGAACCACTTGCCCCTACTCGCACCGCTGCCGCTTTGTGCTGTTCGAGAAAGGCATGGACTTCGAGATCCGTGACGTCGACCTGTTCGCGAAGCCGGAAGACATTGCGTTGATGAACCCCTACAACGAGGTGCCCATCCTCGTCGAGCGCGACCTGATCCTGTATGAGTCGCACATCATCAACGAGTACATCGACGAGCGTTTCCCGCATCCGCAGCTGATGCCCGGCGACCCGGTGGCCCGTGCCCGCGTGCGCCTGTTCCTGTTCAATTTCGAGAAAGAGCTGTTCTCCAATGTGAACATCCTCGAAAGCCGCGGGATCAAGGGCACCGACAAGCAGCTGGAAAAGGCCCGCTCGCAGATCCGCGACCGCCTGACCCAGCTCGCGCCGATCTTCCTGAAGAACAAGTACATGCTGGGCGACGACTTCTCGATGCTCGACGTGGCCATCGCACCGCTGCTGTGGCGCCTGGACTACTACGGCATCGACCTGTCGAAGAATGCTGCGCCGCTGCTGAAGTACGCCGAACGCATCTTCTCGCGCCCGGCCTACATCGAGGCGCTGACGCCTTCCGAAAAGGTCATGCGCAAGTGAGCGTGCGCCGGTAAGCAGAGAAGGTTTCATGAGTCCTGTCACCCCTTCGGACGCCCAGGGCAGTTCGACCCGACCCTACCTGATCCGCGCCCTGCATGACTGGTGCACCGACAACGGCTTCACGCCGTACCTGGCGGTGTATGTCGACCGTGGCGTGCAGGTGCCGATGGAGTACGTCAAGAACAACGAGATCGTGCTCAATGTCGGCTTCGAGGCCACCAGTGGCCTGAAGCTGGGCAACGACTACATCGAGTTCAAGGCGCGCTTTGGCGGCGTGGCGCGCGAGATCGTCGTGCCGGTGGACCACGTGGTGGCCATCTACGCCCGTGAAAACGGGCAGGGCATGGCCTTCCCGATGCCGGTCAGCGCACCGGCTGCAGACGAAGGCGGCGACGCACAGGCGGGTGACGACCCGGCTGAGCGCGCGCCGCGCGGCCTGCGCCTGGCCGGCACCGAGGCGAACGGCAGCACACCGGCCCGGCCGGCGCCGCTGGCGTCCGTTCCGGCGCCGGAGCCCGAACCCGCCGCGCCAACTGCTGCCACGGCACCCGACGCAAGCGACGACACGCCGCCACCCGCCACACCCGGCGGTGGCCGGCCGGCGCTCAAGCGCATCAAGTAGGCGGCAGCGGCGGCGCAACCGCCGCTCACCCAGCCTCTACACCCTGTTGCACAGGGGCCATTCAAATCGGCTTTGGGGCTGGCTCGCCAGCGCCAAAAGCACGCCTAGAATCGCGGCTCCCGAAGAGTTTCAAAGTGCCGGCTTAGCTCAGTTGGTAGAGCAACCGCCTTGTAAGCGGTAGGTCATCCGTTCGATTCGGATAGCCGGCACCACGCCACGCGGCGCGCCCGTCGTTCAGGCTCGTTCGGATTGAACCTTGACCCGGATCTCGCGGCGGGGCCAGCCTTGATCGGCCAGCACCTGCGCCAGCAGCGGCAGGCATTGCCGCAGCTTGGCGGCCACCGCGCTGTTGGGCACCAGCAGGTTCCATCCCTCGTCGTCCAGCACGCCGGGCCGCACATGGGCCGCCAGCGCGGCCGGCAGCACCAGGCGCACGGTCGCCATGCGGGCTTCCGATTCGCGCAGGCGCTCCAGCAGCCGGCCCAGCGTGGCATTGGCGCCCAGTGCTTCGGCAATGGGGCGAGTGAAGGGCTGGTGCATGGGCAGCGGCATGGCAGGAGTGTAGCGATGCAGATCATGATCACCCACGGCGGACTGGCGCGCACCCGCGTGGTCAGCTTCAGCCGCATGCAGCTGGGCCTGGCCATTGCGGCGCTGGTGCTGGTGCTGCTGCTGGCCTCCGGCGCGGTCTACCACTTCATCTTCCTGAAAGCGGCGCGCGAGGGCTGGCCCATCGTCAGCCAGCTGGTCAAGCTGGTGGTGCATGACGAAATTGCCCAGCGCGACCGCTTCATGCGCGAGAACCTGGACGCGATGGCCGTCAAGGTCGGCGAGATGCAGGCCCGCATGGTCAAGCTGGAAGCCATGGGCGACCGCGTCACCGGGCTGGCCGGTGTGAAGCCCGATGACCTGAAGGTGATGACGGCGCCAGCGCCCGGACCGGCTGCGAGTGGCGCTTTCCGCGCTGCGCCCGGTGTTGGCGGCCCCTATGTGCCGCTGGACCACCCGACGCTGGACCAGCTGAACCTGGCGCTGCAGGGCCTGGAAAGCCAGGCCGAGCAGCGCACCGACCTGCTGACCTTCGCCGAGTCGCGGCTGTTCGAGACCCGGCTGCGCGCGCTGATGGTGCCCAACAGCCGGCCGATTGCCAGCGACGTGATCGGCTCCGGCTTCGGTTTCCGCACCGACCCCTTTACCAACCGTCCGGCGTTGCACACCGGGCTGGACTTCGCGGCCGATGTCGGCACCACCATCGTTGCCGCCGCTGGCGGTGTCGTGTTGTCGACCGATTGGCACCCGCAATACGGCCACCTGCTGGAGATCGACCACGGCAACGGCCTGGTGACGCGCTACGCGCACACCTCGGCCATCCTGGTCAAGGCCGGTGACCTGGTCAAGCGTGGCCAGCCGGTGGCGCGTGTCGGCACCACCGGCCGCTCGACCGGGCCGCATTTGCACTTCGAGGTCGTGGTCGACGGCGTGCCGCAGGACCCGGCCAAGTTCCTCGCCGCCGGGCCGGCGCCTGCACTGCCGGCACTGGCGCAGCGGACCTTGGTGCCGACGCCGTCAGGCCCGCTCGGCACCCACTGATTGCCCCTTTCCGGGCCTTGCGAGGTGCTGCCGGCACCCCTTGGCCGGGGCTCAGGCCTGCCACACCCCGGTGCTAAACTCGCACGCTTTTGCGAAGCGCATCGCGCTTGCAAGATTGCGCGCCGCCCCCATCTGCATCCGCTGGAACATGGCCTGCGCGCATCTGTGCAGGCCGTGGCTCGCGTGGCCGGCATCTCGGCCACCGCGGGCGCTGTCGCCACCCGAATCACCAGGCCCTGACGCTGCATGTTGCCCAAGCTTCTTACCCAGATTTTCGGCAGTCGCAATGACCGCCTGCTCAAGCAATATCGCCGCGTCGTCGAGCAGATCAACGCGCTGGAGCCGCAGTTCCAGGCCCTGGACGACGCGGCGCTGCAAGGCAAGACGGCCGAATTCCGCGCCCGCCTCGAAAAAGGCGAAACGCTGGACGACCTGATGCCCGAGGCCTTCGCCACCGTGCGCGAGGCCGGCAAGCGGGTGCTGAAGATGCGCCACTTCGATGTGCAGATGCTGGGTGGCATGACGCTGCACAACGGCAAGATCGCCGAAATGCGCACCGGCGAAGGCAAGACGCTGATGGGCACGCTGCCGGTCTACCTGAATGCGCTGCCTGCCAAGGGCGTGCACGTGGTGACGGTCAACGACTACCTGGCCCGCCGCGACGCCGAATGGATGGGCCGGTTGTACACCTGGCTGGGCCTGAGCGTGGGCGTGAACGTGCCGGGCATGGACAAGCCCGAGAAGCAGGCCGCCTACGCTGCCGACATCACCTACGGCACCAACAACGAATACGGCTTCGACTACCTGCGCGACAACATGGTCTACGAGCCCAGCGAGCGCGTGCAGCGCGGCCTGGCCTACGCCATCGTCGACGAGGTCGACTCGATCCTGATCGACGAAGCCCGCACGCCGCTGATCATCTCCGGCCAGGCCGAGGACCACACCGAGCTCTACGTGCGCATCAATGCCGTGGCGCCCAAGCTGAAGAAGCAGATCGGTGAAGCCGACCCGCGCACCGGCGAAGGCGTGATCGAACCTGGCGACTTCACGGTCGACGAGAAGAGCCACCAGGTCTTCCTGACCGAGGACGGCCACGAAAACGCCGAGCGCATCCTGGCCGAAGCCGGCCTGCTGGTCGAAGGCGCGAGCCTGTACGACCCGGCCAACATCACGCTGATGCACCATGTGTACGCAGCGCTGCGGGCCACCCACCTCTACCACCGCGACCAGCACTACGTGGTGCAGAACGGCGAAGTGGTCATCGTCGACGAATTCACCGGCCGCCTGATGACAGGCCGCCGCTGGTCCGACGGCCTGCACCAGGCCGTCGAGGCCAAGGAAGGCGTGCAGATCCAGAGCGAGAACCAGACCCTCGCTTCGATCACCTTCCAGAACTACTTCCGCATGTACGGCAAGCTGGGCGGCATGACCGGCACGGCCGACACCGAAGCCTACGAATTCCAGGAGATCTACGGCCTGGAAACCGTGGTCATCCCGCCGAACCGGCCGACCATCCGCAAGGATGAGCTGGACCTGGTCTACAAGACCGCGCGCGAGAAGTACAACGCCGTCACCGAAGACATCCGCGACTGCCACACGCGTGGCCAGCCGGTGCTGGTCGGCACGACCTCGATCGAGAACTCCGAGCTGGTCTCGGAGCTGCTGACCAAGGCGAAGCTGCCGCACCAGGTGCTGAACGCCAAGCAGCATGCCCGCGAAGCGGAGATCGTGGCCCAGGCCGGCCGGCCTGGCGTGATCACCATTGCCACCAACATGGCAGGCCGTGGCACCGACATCGTGCTGGGTGGCAATGTCGAGAAGCAGATCCAGTTCATCGAGGCCGACGACGCGATTGCCGAGGCCGACAAGGCCACGCGCATCCAGCTGCTGAAGGACGAGTGGGCGGGGCTGAATGCCGCGGTCAAGGAAGCCGGCGGCCTGCGCATCATCGCCACCGAGCGCCACGAATCGCGCCGCATCGACAACCAGTTGCGCGGCCGCTCCGGCCGCCAGGGCGACCCGGGTGCCTCGCGCTTTTACCTGTCGCTGGAAGACCCGCTGATGCGCATCTTCGCCGGTGACCGCGTGCGCGCGATCATGGACCGGCTGAAGATGCCCGAAGGCGAGGCCATCGAGGCCGGCATCGTCTCGCGCTCCATCGAGTCCGCGCAGCGCAAGGTCGAGGCGCGCAACTTCGACGTGCGCAAGCAACTGCTGGAATACGACGACGTCTCGAACGACCAGCGCAAGGTCATCTACCAGCAGCGCAATGAGATCCTGGAAGCGAGCGAGCTGACCGAACAGATCACCAACCTGCGCGCCGCGACGATGGAGGACGTGACACGCGACTTCGTGCCGGCCGACAGCGTCGAAGAGCAGTGGAACCTGCCAGGCCTGGAGAAGATCCTGAAGGAAGAGTGGCAGCTGGACGTGCCGCTGCAGGCCCTGGTCGCCGGTGCCAGCAGCATCACCGACGAGGAAGTGCTGGAGAAGGTCCAGGCCGTTGCGAACGCCGCGTTCCAGGCCAAGCTGGACCTGGTCGGCGAGGGGCAGTTCACGCCCTTCATGCGCATGGTGCTGCTGCAGGCCATTGACTCGCACTGGCGCGAGCACCTGGCTGCACTCGACTACCTGCGCCAGGGCATCCACCTGCGCGGCTATGCCCAGAAGAACCCGAAGCAGGAATACAAGCGCGAGGCTTTCGAGTTGTTCGCCCAGCTGCTGAACGTCGTGAAGATGGAAGTCACCCGCGTGCTGATGACCGTGCGCGTGCAGACGCAGGAGCAGGTCAGCCAGGCGGCCGAGGCCATCGAGGAACAGGCCGAGCAGCTGCGCAACATCACCTACACCCATCCGAACGAAGACGGCAGCATCAGCGCCGAGACCGATCCGGCCACGGTGGCTGGCGAGATGCCGCGCGTCGGCCGCAACGACCCTTGCCCTTGCGGCAGTGGCCTGAAGTTCAAGGCTTGCCACGGCAAGCTGGCCTGAACCTTCTTTCACTGACAACCCCGCGAGGCGCACCGCCTGCGCGGGGTTTTCTTTTTCCTGGATTGCTTTGCCTTGTTCAAGAACCTGATCGTCTACCGCATCGGCCCGGACTGGGTGCCGGACCTCGGCGCCGCGCTGGAAGCCTTCGAGCACGAACCCTTTGTGCCCTGCGGCGCCACGCAGCCCACGTCCTCGGGCTGGACGCCGCCGCGTGGCGTGGTGCACGCACCGCTGGTCGAGAGCATTGGCGGCCAATGGCTGACGAAGCTGATGGTCGAGCAGAAGGTGTTGCCGTCGTCGGTCGTCAAGCGCCGCACCGACGAGATTGCCCACCACATCGAACTGCAGACCGGCCGCAAGCCCGGCAAGAAGCAGCAGAAGGAGCTCAAGGAGCAGGCCACGCTGGAGCTGCTGCCGATGGCCTTCACCAAGCAGTCCGCCGCGCAGGCCTGGATCGACCCCGAGCACCGCCTGCTGATCCTCGACGCCGGCAGCGCCAGCCGCGCCGACACGGTGGTCACGCACCTGGTCAAGGCCTTGCCCGGCTTTGCGGTGCAGCTGTTGCAGACCCGCTGCTCGCCCGCCGTGGCCATGGCCAACTGGCTGGCCAGCGGCGAGCCCCCGGCCGGCTTCAGCGTGGACCGCGAGTGCGAGCTGAAGTCCACCGACGAGATGAAGTCCGTCGTGCGCTATGCCCGCCATCCGCTGGACACGGACGAGGTGCGCCAGCACATCGAGCTGGGCAAGCAGCCCACGCGCCTGGCCATGACCTGGGCCGAGCGCATCTCGTTTGTGCTGACCGATCAGCTGCAGGTCAAGAAGCTGAAGTTCGAGGATGTCGTCTTCGAAGGCAAGCAAGGCTCGGCCGACCGGCCCGAGGACGCCTTCGACACCGATGTGGCCATCACCACCGGCGAGCTGGTGCAGTTGATCCCGGACCTGATCGAGGCGCTGGACGGCGAGCTGCAGCCCGGTGAGCTGCCTTCCGAGCTGACTGGTGCGGCACCCGCGGCCAAGCCCGCTGCGGTCGCATCGCCGGCCGCGACAGACGCTTCGTCCGCCTTGGCGACCGATACCGCGCCCTGGGACTGAAACCCGGCCCTGGTGCATGGCGCCCCGCGGCGGTGCGGGGGTTGCCAGGGTCGCGATGCCAGCCGTGACATCCGACCGTCGGCCTGACCCATCGCTGGGCGACAGGCCGCGACGCGGCATGGTGCGGATCTTGATCGACAGTTGCATTCCGATCACTGCCCCATGAACGCCTCCTTGCCCACCGCCGCCCTGGATCCGCCGCCACCTGATGCCCAGCCCGCTGTGCACCAGCAGGTCGTGAAGATCCGGCGCGACTACAACCTGTGGGTCGCCAGCGAGACGATGGAGGACTACGCGCTGCGCTTCACGCCGCGCGCCTTCCGCAAGTGGTCCGAATGGCGGGTGGCGAACACTGCCTTTGGCGCCGCGTCCTTCCTGGTGCTGGAAGCGGTGGGCGCCACGCTGCTGGTGCGCTACGGTTTTGCCAACGCCTTCTGGGCCATCCTGGCCACGGGGCTGGTGATCTTCCTGGCGGGGCTGCCGATCAGTGTCTATGCCGCCCGGCACGGCGTGGACATGGACCTGCTCACGCGCGGCGCCGGTTTTGGCTACCTCGGCTCCACGCTGACCTCGCTGATCTACGCCAGCTTCACCTTCATCTTCTTTGCGCTCGAAGCCGCGGTGATGGCCTACGCGCTGGAACTGGCCTTCGACATCCCGCCGGTCTGGGGCTACCTGCTCTGTGCGCTGGCGGTCATTCCGCTGGTCACCTATGGCGTGACCGTCATCAGCCGGCTGCAGGTCTGGACCCAGCCGCTGTGGCTGCTGATGCTGGTCGCGCCGTATTTCTACGTCTTCCGCGAGAACCCGGGCCTGCTGAAAGGGCTGGTCGCCTACGCCGGCGAGAGCGGCCGCTTCCCTGGCTTTTCGCTGCAGGCCTTTGGCGCGGCGATGACGGTGGGCGTGGCGCTGATCACCCAGATGGGCGAGCAGGTCGACTATCTGCGCTTCATGCCCGAGCTCACGCCGGCCAACCGCAAGCGCTGGTGGTTCGGCGTGATGGTGGGCGGGCCCGGCTGGGTGCTGCCGGGCGTGCTGAAGATGCTGGGCGGCGCGCTGCTGGCCTGGCTGGCGATCGAACATTCGGTGCCGGTGGACCGCGCGGTGGACCCGAACCAGATGTACCTGGCGGCCTACGAATACGTGTTCCCGCACTACGGCCTGGCGGTCGCCGCCACGGCCTGTTTTGTCATCGTCTCGCAGCTGAAGATCAACGTCACCAACGCCTACGCCGGCTCGCTGGCCTGGTCCAACTTCTTTTCGCGGCTGACCCACAGCCACCCCGGCCGCGTGGTGTGGATGGTGTTCAACATCGGCATTGCGTTGATGCTGATGGAGCTGGATGTGTTCCAGGCGCTGGGCGGCGTGCTGGGCCTGTTCTCCAACATCGCCATCGCCTGGATCATGGCGGTCGTCGCCGACTTGGTCATCAACAAGCCGCTGGGCCTGAGCCCGCCCGGCATCGAGTTCCGCCGCGCTTATTTGCATGACGTGAACCTGGTCGGCGTCGGCGCGATGGGGCTGGCCTCTCTGCTGTCGGTCGCCGCGCACCTGGGTGCGTTTGGCGCCATGGCCCAGGCCTTCTCGGCACTGATCGCGCTGGTCACGGCGCTGGTCGCGTCGCCGCTGATCGCCTGGTACACCGGCGGGCGTTACTACCTGGCGCGCGAGCCGGAAGCGCCCGAGAGCCACACCAACCGCGGCGACGGCCGCGGCGGCTACGCCCGGCTGCGCGCCCACACCTGCGTGGTCTGCGCCCGCAGCTACGAGGGCGAGGACATGGCGCGCTGCCCCGCCTATGGCGGCTTCATCTGCTCGCTGTGCTGCACGCTGGACGCTCGCTGTGGCGACCAGTGCAAGCCGCAACAACGCGCGGTGGACCGCTTCTGGCAAGGCTGGCGCCAGTTGCTGTTGCGCGTGCTGCCGCAGCGCCTGGCGCCACAGGTGGACACCGGGCTGGGTCAGTACCTGCTGCTGATGGGCCTGATCGTGCCGGCGCTGGGCGCGCTGTTCGGCCTGCTGTACCACCAGGAGCTGAAGGTGCTGGTCGAGCGCGGCGGCGAAGTCGCGGCGCGGCTGGCGCCTTCACTGCAGGGCAGCTTCGTGAAGGCCTATGCGGCGCTGCTGCTGGTCTCGGCCGTGGTCGCCTGGTGGCTGGTGCTGGCGCACAAGAGCCGGCAAGTGGCGCAGGAAGAAACATTGCGCCAGACCGAGGCGCTGATGCGTGAAATTGCCTCGCACCGGCAGACCGACCTGGCGCTGCAGCAGGCCAAGCGCGTGGCCGACGCAGCGAACCAGGCCAAGACCCGCTACATCACTGCCATCAGCCACGAGCTGCGCACACCGCTCAACAGCATCCTCGGCTATGCCCAGCTGCTGGAAGACGACGACAGCATGCCGGCGCACCGGCGCCAGGCCGTCAGCGTGATCCGCCGCGGCGGCGACCATTTGCTGAGCCTGATCGAAGGCACGCTGGACGTGGCCCGCATCGAAGGCGGCAAGCTGACGCTGGACTTGAAGCCCATGCGCTTTGCCGACCGCCTGCACGAGCTGGCCCGCATGTTCGAGCTGCAGGCCCAAGGCAAGGGCATCCGCTTTATCTTCGAGGGCGGCGACACGCTGCCCGAATGGGTGCGGGCCGACGAACGCCGGCTGCGCCAGATCCTGATCAACCTGCTGGGCAACGCCGTGAAGTTCACGACCGTTGGCCATGTCACGCTGCGCGTTTCATACGCACGTGAAATGGCCCGCGTCGAGATCATCGACTCCGGCCCCGGCATGGGCGAGGCCGAGCTGGCACGGGTCTTCGAGCCCTTTGTGCGCGGCTCTGCTGCCGGCAGCGCCAGCGTTGGCGGCACCGGCCTGGGCCTGACCATCAGCAAGATGCTCACCGACCTGATGGGCGGCGAGATGACGGTGCACAGCATGCCTGGCCACGGCAGCACCTTCCGGCTGCGCCTGTTCCTGCCCGAGGTGCAGGGCGGGCAAAGAGGGCAGGGCGGCCAGGCCAACGCACCGCGCGCCGCGCACATCGGCTACGAGGGCCCGCGCCGCTGCATCCTGGTGGTCGACAACGAGGAGGCCGACCGGCAGTTGCTGGCCGACCTGCTGCAGCCGCTGGGCTTTGTGATCGAGCAGGCAGCCTCCGGCGAAGAAGGCCTGGCGCGGCTGGCCACGCTGCAGCCGGACGCGATTTTCATGGACCTGGCGATGCCCGGCATCGACGGCTGGGAGACCATCCGGCGGCTGCGCGCACAGGCGCTGTCCAGCGCGCCGGTGGCGGTCATCTCGGCGAATGCCTTCGACCAGGGACTGGACAACATCGTCGGCCTGCCGGCGTCGGACTTTCTGGTCAAGCCGGTGCGCCTGGCCGACCTGCTGGACTGGCTGGGCAGCCGGCTGCAGCTGCGCTGGATCGACGCCGCGCCGCGTCGCGCGGAACCTGTGGTCGAGCCCGTTGCCGAGGTGCTGCCGCCAGCCGAGGCGCTGGAAGCGCTGCAGGAACTGGTTGGCCTGGGCTATGTGCGCGGCGTAACCCGCAAGCTCGACCAGATCGAGGCCGAACACCCCGCAGCCGCCGCCTTTGTCGCCCGGCTGCGCGCACTGGCGCGCGGCTTCCAGCTCGATGCGATCAACCACACCTTGACGAAAGCGCTCGATGACCTCCGCCGTGCTGGATGAAGGCCCCGGCACCGGGCTGGACGCCGGCACCGCCGAGCGGGTGCTGATCGTCGACGACGTGCCGGACAACCTCGCGGTGCTGCACGACGCGCTGGACGAGTCCGGCTACACCGTGCTGGTCGCCACCCATGGCGAGGCCGCGCTGCAAAGCGCCCGCCAGGCCCGGCCGGACATCGTGCTGCTGGACGCGGTGATGCCCGGCATGGATGGCTTCGAGGTGGCCCGCCGCCTCAAGGCCGACCCGGTCACCGCCGCCGTTCCCATCATCTTCATGACCGGCCTGACCGACACCGAACACGTGGTCGCGGCCTTTGCCGCCGGCGGCGTGGACTACGTGACCAAGCCCATCCGCACCCGCGAAGTGCTGGCGCGGCTGGCCACGCACCTGCAAAGCGCGCGCAGCCAGCGCCAGGCCCGCAATGCGCTGGATGCCTTCGGCCACGCCACGCTGGTGGCCCGCGAGCGCGACGGCAAGCGCGTCTGGCAGACGGGCCTGGCGCGCGAGCTGATGGCGCGTTATTTCCCTGAGGTGCCTGAATTGGCCATGCCGGCCGAGGTGCAGGCCTGGCTGGCCCGCGAGGCGCCGCGCCGCCGGGCTGGCGCTGAAGGCCAGGCGCTGACGGTGGCCCGCGCCGCCCAGCGCATCAGCTTTGCGCTGCACCCGATGAACGGCGAGCAGTTCAGCGAAGGCGAGTGGCTGCTGGTGCTGCGCGAAGAGTCCGAGACGGCGCTGCTGCAGGCGCTGTCGCAGGCGCTGCCGCTCACCGCCCGCGAGGCCGAGGTGCTGTACTGGGTGATCCAGGGCAAGACCAACCGCGACATTGGCGACATCCTCGGCACCAGCCCGCGCACCGTGCACAAGCACCTGGAGCACGTGTTCGAGAAGCTGGGTGTGGAGACCCGCACCGCCGCCGCGGCGCTGGCGCTGGGCAAGGTGCGGCGGCCGGGCGGGGAGTGAGCCGGCCTCAGCGCGCCAGTGCCCGCAGCTTTGCCAGATCTTCGCGCCGGTAGGTCGCATCCAGCTGAGGGTCGTTGCCGCCCTGGTCCACATTGCTGCGCGCCAGGCCCTGTGCCCGAGAGCCAGGCATTTCGTAGAAGTTCACCGGCACCGGCTCGATCTGCCTCACAGGAAAGCCTTCCCACAGCGCGACCGCGTTGAGCCAGATGTCATCCGCCCGCGGGCAGCAGCTCAGGAAGTCCAGCCCGCGGGCGCGCAAGGCGAGTTGCATCGCAGGCGGGTAGATGATGCCGGACACGCCGGTGGCAAAGTGCAGCAGGCTGGCTTGCGTCGAATGGCATTTGGGCCAGCGCTTGTAGGGCTGGAGGTGCCCGTCTGTCGTGAGTGCGATCACATAAGCGCGAAAGCAGTGCAGGGCAGTGTCGTCGGTTCGGTACGCCTGCTGCAATGTCTGCAGCCATTGACGCGGGTACAACTGATCGTCGTCTGCGGTGACCAGCGGCAGGCTGGGCGCAGGGTCAGACATCACCTGCGGGAAAAACTTCGTGTGAGGGCCAACGTCCCGGCAGCCGCGAATTTCGAGTCCACGCGACTGCTGGCGCACCAGCGAGGCTGGCAGCCCCTTGTCGATGAGGCCTTGGTCCAGCCACAGCACCAATCTGCTGGGCTGCAGTGCGCCGTTGGCGATGGCCTCCAGCGTGTAGAAGACGGTGGGCAACCGGACCGAGGTGGTCGTGATCGAAAGAACCGGTCCGCCTGGTGCGGTCATGGGTGACCGGCTGCGCGCGTTTTGTCGGCGCAAATGAGCCATCCACAGGGGCCTGACGAGCCGCTTGGCGGCGCGTCGCAGGCGGGCTGCAAGGCGATGGCGGCGCAGCGTGAACGGAGAAGCGTCAGTTGCGTACGGCATGGGCGCGGGCAGGTCAAAAGGCGAGGCAGTGTACCGTTCGCGCGTGTCGCGGCATCGCCGACAATCCCACGGATGTCTGCTGATTCGCGCATCCGTTCTACTGGCAACTTTTCGTCTTCTGGCGCGCACGCCGAGATCGACGCCGTCATCACCTGGGTCGACGGCAGCGATCCACGGCACAAGGCGAAGCTCAATGCGTATTTGAGCGAGATCGGCCGGCAGCCGGTGGCAGCCGCTGCCACGCGTTTCCAGTCGGTTGGCGAGATCGACTATTGCGTGGTCTCGCTGCTGCGCTTCGCGCCGTTTTTGCGGCGCATCCATGTGGTGACCGACGAACAGGTGCCGGCGCTGTTCGAGCGTGCGCAGCACTGGCCGGCCGAGTGGCGCGACAAGCTGGTGCGGGTGGACCACCAGCAGATCTTCGCCGGGCATGACGATGTCACGCCGAGCTTCAACAGCCGCTCCATCGAAACCGTGCTCTACCGCATTCCCGGTCTGGCCGAGCAGTTCGTCTACCTGAATGACGACTTCATGCTGGTCAAGCCGGTCCGGCCCGAGCATTGGTTCCGGGACGGCAAGCCGGTGTTGCATGGCCGCTGGCGTTCTGCGCCGGAACTGCGCTGGTCGCGCCGCCTGCGGAAATACTGGGCCACCCTCACCGGCCAGCCAGCCCAGGACAAGCGGCCCAGCCACCAGGATGCGCAGGCGCTGGCTGCCCGGCTCGCCGGCTACGAGCATCGCTTCCTGGAGCACGACCATCATCCGCATCCCTTGCGGCGCAGCACGCTGGCGCGCTATTTCGACGACCACCCGGAAGTCCTGCGCCGCAACATCTCGCCGCGCCTGCGTGATGCGTCCCAGTTCCTGGCGCAGATGCTGGCTGGCCACCTGGAAATGCGTGCCGGCACGGCTTGGCTGGAGCCAGCGTCCCAGACCGCCAACATCAAGCCGGCTTCGCTGTCGCCGCAACAGCTGGCCCGGCGGCTGCACGCTGTGGAACAAACCCCCGGGCTGCTGTACGTCTGCATCCAGAGTCTGGACCAGGCATCGCCGGCCGCCCAGGCAGCGGCGCTGGCCTGGCTTGATCGCTTGATCGGGCTCGCGCCGCCTGGCGAGATGTTTGCTCGCACGCCTCAGCCGTAGCGCTGGGCCTGCGCCATCTGCGGTTGCGGCGTCTGCATCCTGCGCTGGCGGGCTTCGAGCAGGCGCTGCACCAGCTTGCAGATCTGCCTGGCCTCGTGTTCGTCGATGTCCTGGCCCTCGATCACCGAGCGCTTGAACTGGATGCCGCTGACCACGCCGCTGTGCTCGATGAAGCCCAGCGTCAGCGTGCGGTTCAGCAGGTAATAGGCCGCGGCGAACAGCAGGCCGAAGCCGATGACCACTGCGCCGATCGTGCCGCTGCTGGGCTCTCGCATCAGCGAGCCTGCCACCAGGCCAAAGAGCAGCACGATGGACAGCGCCGTCTTCCACGGCTTGTGATAGCCGTAGTAGGTCGACGAGATGCTTTCCAGCGGGATCAGGCGTGCCTCCACGCCCGACAGCGATGAGCGGGTGAACTCCAGCCGCTCGATGCCGACGGCGATGCGGGTGGTTGGATCCACGCGCAGCCGGGAGAGCAACCATGCCAGCAGGCCGCCGTTGCGGCCCACGATGTGCACATAGTTGCCCTGTTCATCGACAGGCTTGTTACCGCTCTTCCATGACTTGATGACGAACGTCCCCACGACGGTCCTTTCATGCTTTTATGTACGGCTGTGCAGATTGTGGCAGAGCGCCCTGGCGCTGCGTGTCGCCGGCGTGTGAAGTGATCGCTGTGGCTGTGCCGAGACGAGCTGTCGGCACGCTGTCCATGCCTTTGGTACTGTCATCGCCGCGTCGCGCGGCCCGTTGAAGCTGGCATGCATCTGCCACTGGCAACCCGCCGACCATGAGAATCCTGCACATCGTCCTGTCCCGCGGTTTCGCTGGTTCCGAGCGCTCCACGGCAGAGTCCTGCAACGCGCAGTGCGAGCGCCACGACGTGGCCCTGGTGCTGCGCAAGGACCATCGCAAGCATGGCGCCAGCATCAAGGACCACCTCGACCCGCGGGTCCAGTGCTTCGAGCTGCCGCGCTTCTGGTTCACCGGCTGGCAGCTGGGGCGCGTGCTGCGCCGCTGGCGGCCCGAGCTGGTGCACTGTCATCTGCGCCGGGCCACCCGCCTGGTCGCCCGGCTGAAGCCGCCCTGCGCGTCCGTTTCCACGCTGCACATTGGCGTCAATGGCCCGCACTTCCTGCAGATGGACGGCCTGGTCTGCAATGCGCATTGGCAACTGCAGCAGTTGCCGAAGCACTATGCAGGCCGCGCGCTGAAGGCCCACAACTCGCTGACCCCGCACCGCCGGCTGTCTGCGGACGAAGTTGCCGCGCTGCGCGCCAGCTGGGGCGTGCGGCCCGGCGAGCTGCTGGTGGGCGGCGTGGGCCGGCTGACCGACGTCAAGGGCTGGGACACCTTGATCGCCGCAGTGCGCAGCCGCCCGGAACTCCACCGCCTGAAGCTGGTGCTGTTTGGCACAGGCTCCGCCGAAACCCAGCTGCGGGCGCAGGCGGAAGGCGACGCGCGCATTCAACTGCTGGGCTTCCGGGCCGACGTGAAGGACTGCTACCAGGCCTTCGACGTGTTTGTCTGCCCCTCGCGCTTCGAGCCGCTGCCACGCGTGGTGCTCGAAGCCATGGACGCCGGCACGCCGGTCATCACGTCGACGGCCGACGGCTGCCGCGAGCTGGTCGAGGACCACGGTGGCGAACTGTTCCCGATCGGCGACGCGCAAGCCCTTGCCGGGCTGCTGGCCGGCCATGTGGCGCGGCCCCGGCCTCGCCACCGGCCCGACTTGTCGGCCCACGACGTCGCGGTCAGCAGCCAGGTGATGCTCGGCTTCTACCGCGAACTGCTGGCCCGCCGTGACCGCCAACTGCTGACCGAAGCCGACGCCGAACTCGCGCTCTGAACCGGCACTGCCTGCCTTGCACGCGGCACCTATACGCCAAGCTGCGTATAGGTGCGAACCCGGGCTGCTCCTAAGCTTGCGTCAGCCGTGAGACACGGCACACCGCCTCGCCCCAGAGGCTTGGCTGACACATCCCCCACAGGTTTCGGAGCACCCACCCATGAAAATGTCCCGCCGTTCGATCACCGCGCTGGCCGCGGCTGCCTGCGCGCTTGGCTTCACCTCGCTGGCCCAGGCCGAAGACACCATCAAGGTCGGCATCCTGCACTCGCTGTCCGGCACCATGGCCATTTCCGAGACGGTGCTGAAGGACGTCGCGCTGATGACCATCGACGAGATCAACGCCAAGGGCGGCGTGCTGGGCAAGAAGCTGGAACCGGTCGTCGTTGACCCGGCTTCGAACTGGCCGCTGTTCGCCGAGAAGGCCAAGCAGCTGATCGACCAGGACAAGGTGGCCGTCGTCTTCGGCTGCTGGACCTCGGTCTCGCGCAAGTCGGTTCTGCCGGTCTTCGAAGAGAAGAACTCGCTGCTGTTCTACCCGGTGCAATACGAAGGCGAAGAGCTGAGCAAGAACGTCTTCTACACCGGCGCGGCGCCGAACCAGCAGGCCATTCCCGCAGTGGAATACCTGATGAGCAAGGACGGCGGCGGCGCCAAGCGTTTCGTGCTGCTGGGCACGGACTATGTGTACCCGCGCACCACCAACAAGATCCTGCGCGCCTTCCTGCACAGCAAGGGCGTGGCCGACACCGACATCATGGAGGAGTACACCCCGTTCGGCCACTCCGACTATCAAGGCATCATCGCCAAGATCAAGAAGTTCGCTGGCGAAGGCAAGAAGACCGCCGTCATCTCGACCATCAACGGCGACTCCAACGTGCCCTTCTATAAGGAACTGGGCAACCAGGGCCTGAAGGCGACCGACGTGCCGGTGGTGGCCTTCTCGGTCGGTGAAGAAGAGCTGCGCGGCGTGGACACCAAGCCGCTGGTCGGCCACTTGGCCGCGTGGAACTACTTCATGTCGATCAAGAACCCGACCAACGCAGCCTTCATCAAGCAATGGAGCGACTACGCCAAGGCCAAGGGCATCCCGGGCCACAAGGACAAGCCGCTGACCAATGACCCGATGGAAGCCACCTACATCGGCATCCACATGTGGGCCCAGGCGGTTGCCAAGGCCAAGTCCACCGACACCGACAAGGTCATCGCCGCGATGGCCGGCCAGACCTTCAAGGCACCGGGTGGCTTCACCTCGACGATGGACAAGGAAAACCATCACCTGCACAAGCCGGTCTTCATCGGCGAAGTGAAGGCCGACGGCCAGTTCAACGTGGTGTGGAAGACCCCGGGCCCGGTCGTGGCCGATCCGTGGAGCGACTACATCCCGGAAAACAAGGGCAAGAAGAACATCCCCGAAAAGAAGTAACCCCCCTACCGCAGCACAGCTGCGGCCCCCCAGGGGGCGCCACCAGTGGACCGGCGGAGCCGGATCCACGGCGGCTGCTTGAAGGCGCGGGCGGCGTTGGCGGCCCGCGTTTCTTCTCAATCGAGGGTTCTCGAGATGATTCGATTTCTTGCGGGACTCGGGCTGGTGTTGTCGGCGGCGCTGCCTGCGCACGCACTCACCACGGAGCAGGCGAAGGCCATTGCGGCGGGGGACACGGATGCGCGGGTGGCGGCGTTGAATGACGCTGTCGCGCGTGCGGATGCGGGGCTGCCGAAGCTCGTTGCGGCGCTGCTGGACGATGCCGTCAAGCTCGCGCCGGCGCAGGTGCTGATCGTCGATGGCGAGAAGGTCAGCGATGCGGCCACTGGTGCCGCCGCCACGCTGCCCGAAGACGCGGAAGACGTGGTCAACAACAACCGCATGCGCGGCGCCTTGCAGGCGGCGCAGGCCGGTCTCAAATTGCTGTCGCCCGACATTGCGCTGCGCCGCGAAGCGGTGACCGAACTCGCCAAGGACACGCTGGACCCGTCCCAGCTGCCGCTGATCGACAAGGCGCTGGCCGCCGAAATCGACCCCTCACTGAAAGACCGCCTGGGCCTGATGCGCGCTGCGCTGCAGATTGCTTCGCCGGACAAGGCCCAGCGCCTGGCCGCGGCCCGGTCGCTGGGCGAAAGCGGCATGTCGCAGGTCAAGAGCCTGCTGCAGGCGCGCCTGGCCGAAGGTGGCGAGAGCGACGCCGAAGTGCGCGGCGTCCTCCTCAGCTCGGTCGACAAGGTCTCGGCCCGTCTGGCCTGGGGCGAGCGCCTGGGCGTGGTCTTCACCGGCATCAGCCTGGGCAGCATCCTGCTGCTGGTCGCGCTGGGCCTGGCCATCACCTACGGCCTGATGGGCGTCATCAACATGGCCCACGGCGAGCTGATGATGATCGGCGCCTATGCCACCTACCTGGTGCAGAACCTGTTCAAGGCTTACCTGCCGGGTCTGTTCGACTGGTACATCCTGCTGGCCGTGCCGGCCTCGTTCCTGGCCGCGGCGCTGGTCGGCGCGGTGCTGGAGCGGTTGGTCATCCGCTGGCTTTATGGCCGGCCGCTGGAAACGCTGCTGGCCACCTGGGGCATCAGCCTGGTGTTGATGCAGGGCGTGCGCGGCCTGTTCGGCGCGCAGAACGTGCCGGTCGAAAACCCGGCCTGGATGTCGGGTGGCGTGGCCGCGATGAGCAATCTCACGCTGCCGTACAACCGCCTGGCCATCATCGTCTTCGCCTTTGCGGTGCTGGGCGGCGTGGCGCTCTTGATTGCCAAGACGCGGCTGGGCTTGTTCGTTCGCGGTGTCACGCAGAACCGCCGCATGGCCGCCTGCATGGGTGTCAACACCGCCCGCATCGACACCTATGCCTTCTCGCTGGGCGCAGGCATCGCAGGCCTCGCCGGTTGCGCCTTGAGCCAGGTCGGCAACGTCGGCCCGGACCTGGGCCAGAGCTACATCGTCGACTCCTTCATGGTCGTCGTGCTCGGCGGTGTGGGCCAACTGGCCGGCACCGTTTACGCGGCCCTGGGCCTGGGCGTGCTGAACAAGCTGCTTGAAGGCTGGGCCGGCGCGGTGCTGGCCAAGATCATGGTGCTGGTCTTCATCGTCGTCTTCATCCAGAAGCGGCCCCAGGGGATCTTCGCCATGAAGGGTAGAAGTGCTGAAGCTTGATTGCGGCACGCCTGACGAATCAATGGAATGAGTGAGATGACCACCTTGAAGCTTCCTCCTCCCAAACGCGGGCTGCTGCTCGGCAAGGCCGGCTGGGCCGGGCTGATGCTGGCGCTGATCGTTGTCACGGTAATGGCGCCGCTGCTGAACCTGGTGGTGCCTGAAGGCAGTGTGTTCCACCTCAGCGACTACGCGGTGGCGTTGATCGGCAAGATCATGTGCTACGCGATCTGCGCGCTGGCGATGGACCTGATCTGGGGTTACACCGGCATCCTGTCGCTGGGCCACGGGCTGTTCTTCGCGCTCGGCGGCTATGCAATGGGCATGTACCTGATGCGCCAGATCGGCCATGACGGCAACTACAAGAGCGACCTGCCGGACTTCATGGTCTTCCTCGACTGGAAGGAACTGCCCTGGGCCTGGGCCTGGAGCGACTCGTTCATCTTCCAGATGATCTGCGTGGTCGCGGTGCCGGGCGTGCTGGCGCTGATCTTCGGCTTCTTCGCCTTCCGCTCGCGCATCAAGGGCGTGTACTTCTCCATCATCACGCAGGCCATGACCTTCGCGGCCATGCTGCTGTTCTTCCGCAACGAGACCGGCTTCGGCGGCAACAACGGCTTCACCGACTTCAAGCGCATCCTGGGCATTCCCATCGCCCAGCCGTCCACCCGCATGGTGCTGTTCGTGCTGACCGGGCTGGTGCTGATCGGCTTCTGGGTCATGGCGCGCTACCTGGTCAACAGCAAGTTCGGCCGCGTGCTGCAGGCCATCCGCGATGCCGAAACCCGCGTCATGTTCACCGGCTATGACCCGCTGGCCTACAAGCTCGCGATCTGGACCCTGTCGGCCATGATGTGCGGCGTGGCCGGTGCGCTGTACGTGCCGCAGGTCGGCATCATCAATCCCGGCGAGATGAGTGCGGCGTCGTCGATCGAGATCGCGGTCTGGGCCGCAGTCGGCGGCCGGGCCACCTTGATCGGCCCCATCGTTGGCGCGTTTTTCGTCAACGGTGCAAAGAGCGCGTTCACGCAGATCTTCCCGGAGTTCTGGCTGTACTTCCTCGGCGCGCTGTTCATCGCCGTGACGCTGTTCCTGCCGAACGGGCTGGTGGGGCTGGCCGCGCAACTGCGGGAACGCGCCAGCACGTCGGCCAGGCTCAAGCGGTCAAAGGCCGCCGAACAAGGTACAGAGCCAGTCACCGAGATCGCCCAGGAGGCCCGCGCATGACCCCCGAACTGCAGGAAGCCGGCGCCGCGCAACTCGCCGCTGCGCAGGCCAAGTTGCAGGAAGCTTCGTCAGGCGGACGCGACGCGTCCTTCGGTCGCGTGCTGCACGGCGCCCAGCCGGACTTTGCCCACGGCGTGGCGCTGTACCTGGACGAGATCACCGTCAGCTTCGATGGATTCAAGGCCCTCAATGCGCTGAGCCTGGCGATCAATGTTGGCGAGCTGCGCTGCATCATCGGCCCCAACGGCGCCGGCAAGACGACAATGATGGACGTCATCACCGGCAAGACGCGGCCGGACCTGGGCACCGCCTCCTTCGGCTCCAACATCGACCTGCTGCGCCTGCGCGAAAACGACATTGCGCAGATCGGCATCGGCCGCAAGTTCCAGAAGCCCACCGTCTACGAACAGCTCAGCGTGTTCGAGAACCTGGAGCTGGCGCTGAAGGCGGACCGCCGCGTGCGCGCCAGCATCTTCTCGCGCCTCACCGGCACCCAGCTGGACCGCATCGCCGAAATCCTGCAACTCATTCACCTGCTGCCCGAGGCGCAGCGCACCGCCGGCCTGCTGAGCCACGGTCAGAAGCAGTGGCTGGAGATTGGCATGCTGCTGATGCAGGACCCCAAGCTGCTGTTGCTGGACGAGCCGGTGGCTGGCATGACGGACGAGGAGACGGAACGCACGGCCGAGCTCTTCCTGTCGCTCGAAGGCCAGCACTCACTGGTTGTCGTCGAGCACGACATGAAGTTTGTCGGCGAACTGACGCAGGGCTGGAAGAAGGTCACGGTGCTGCACGAAGGCAGCGTGCTCGCCGAGGGCACGCTGGCCGATGTGCAGTCGAATGAGAAGGTTGTTGAGGTCTACCTGGGGCGCTGACCAAATGCTGAAAGTAGATTCACTCAATCAGTACTACGGTGGCAGCCACATCCTGCGCGGTCTTGGCTTTCAGGCCAAGCTCGGCGAGGTGACGGTGGTGCTGGGCCGCAATGGCGTGGGCAAGACCACGCTGCTCAAAAGCCTGATGGGCGTGGTGCCGATCAAGACCGGCAGCATCCAGCTCGACAGCCAGGACATCACCAAGGACACGCCTTACGAGCGCGTGCGCAAGGGCGTGGGCTATGTGCCGCAAGGCCGCGAGATCTTCGGCCGCCTCACGGTCGAGGAAAACCTGCGCATGGGCCTGGCCTACAAGAAAGCCGGCACGCCCATTCCGCCCGAGCTGTTCGAGCTGTTCCCGGTGCTGAAGCAGATGATCAACCGCCGCGGCGGCGACCTCTCCGGCGGCCAGCAGCAGCAGCTCGCCATCGCGCGCGCGCTTGCCGCCGGTCCCAAGCTGCTGATCCTCGACGAGCCCACCGAAGGCATCCAGCCCAGCATCATCAAGGACATCGGCCGCGTCATCCGCATGCTGGCCGACCGCAAGACCATGGCCATCGTGCTGGTCGAACAGTTCTATGACTTCGCCGCTGAACTCGCCGACCAGTACCTGGTGATGGAACGCGGCGAAATCATCGCCCGCGGGCGTGGCGAGGACATGGAGGCCAATGGGGTGCGGGACTTGATGTCGATTTGAACCCTGTCAGTAACGGAGCGTGGGCGCGGTCCCAGTTTTCGGCGGAAGCGAGGCGGCGTGCAGATCCCGGCTTTCCTTGCGCAGCATGTGGGCGATGTCCACGAGATTGGCGAAACGCAACCAGCGCTGCCATGCGATAAGCCGGCTTTTCAGCGCCTGCGCGTCATCAGGCAGTTCGGTATCCGTCGGCAAGGCCCTCAGCCTGGAGAGAAATGCCGCTGTTTCGCCCAGGGTCAGCCAGGGCGCCTGCGTCGGCGCGAGCGTAAGCAGCGCATTCATCTCCTGCCGGAGCTGGGCAGGCCAAGGGTTGTCGCTGGTGTACCAGGCGGCCCGCGTGACCGTGCCGGGCAATGGGCCGGCGCCCGGTGACGCAGCGACATCAACCGCGCTACCCGAGGTGGTGGCCAGCGCCTCGCCGTAGCTGGTCAGCCAGTCCAGCGTGACATCGGTTGGCGCTTTGGGCCAGCCCGTGTGCTGGCTGCGTTCGCTCACGCCATCGCGGAAAGCGTGGCCTTGCTCGTTCTGCCCAGCGGCTTCCCGGCAAGCCGAGAGATGCGCATGCAGCCCCTTCACCAGATCGCCTTCGGCCAGCAGATCCGCCGCCAGCAAGCTGACGATCAGCGCCTCCTGCTGCTCCACCAGGGTGCGCGTCAGCGAGGGCCTGTTGCGCAGCCAGGCGCCATAGCGGTGGCGCCAGCGCAGCAGTAGCTGCTGCCAACCGCTGCCGTCGCCTTCGGCCACCCGCACGCTCATCGCGGCGAAGCGAGCCATGTTCTGCAGCCGGCGCCATTCGCGTGGCGTGCTCAGCACCGGCCGCAGGGCCTGCTGCCAGGCCAAGATGGCTTCTCGGAAACTGGCTGAATCGCGAATCAACTGGGAAGCCCACATCAGCCACAGCCCGGCCGCCAGCAGGCCCAGGACGGGGCCAGCCCACCACACGGCAGTTGGCGCGGTGTTGGGCTCGGGCTGCAGGACCGTGACCGGGCCTGAATTGACCGGCCGGCGCTCCTTGTCGGGTTGGGTTGTCGTTGGCGGGGGCACTGGCTGGGTGGTTGTTGCGCCCGGCAACTGGGGAGCCGCCGCGGCGGTGGTTTGCCACCGGTCCGCGAGCAGTTGGCCCACGCCCCAGGTGCAGCCAAACACCAGCGCCAGCACCAGCACCCGCCCGGCAGCGCTCTGCGCGGCGCCAGGCGACCAACGGCGTGCACTGCGGCGCAGCCCAGCGAGCAGCGCCCAGGCGGCGGTGCCCACGCCGCGCTTCAAGCTTCCCATGAAGGAGCGCAGTGCTGCTGAGGCAGCCTGCTGCCGCCGGCCGCGCCACAACCTGCGCAAAGCCAGCGCCACCCGCTTGGCCCGCCAGGCAAGCGAAGTGGCTGGCTGCAATCGGGTTTCGGGCAAGCCCGATGCGCGCTCGCGCAGCACCACGCTGGCCGCGGAGTGCGCGGGCAAGCTCAGCCGCAGCTGCACGATCTTGCGCAGGAAGCGTTCGCCGAAGTGTTCTCGGCCTGCCGCCTCAGCTGCCTCTGGTTGCAAAGCCTTGGCCATGTCCTTGTAGGCCAGGCCCACCGCGGTTTTCACATAGTGCCAGTCCATGCCCAGCACGGCATGGCAGTCGGCGCTGCTGAACAGGAAGTTCAGCGTGCTCATCACCTTGTCGATCTGCTCCGGGTCGCACCGGTCCAGGTCGTCAATGATCAGCACCAGCTTGCCCTTGCCCAGTGCCTGGCACACCTCCTCAAACTCGCGTTGAAACAGGTAGCGCTTTCCCGCATCCGAGCTTGTGTCGGCCACCTCGCTCTTGGCCATCAGCTTTTGCAGCGGCGCTGTGAAAGGGCTGAGCTTGGAAGCCAGCGTGTGCAGCAGCAGCCCGAGCGCGAGCAGCGTGCCGGCTGCGGGTGCAAGTTGCTTGAGCGGGGCTGCCAAGGCCAGCAGCCAAGCCGGCAGGCTGGCGCCCAGGGCCTGGTTCACCTGGGCCAATTGCGCGTCGACCAGCAAGCGCGCACCTTCCGGCCACTGCAGCAGGGCCAAGGCAGCGACTCCTACCAGCAGCGCCAAAGGCCACCATTGCCGCAGCACCCGCAGCCACAGCAAATGCAGCCGAAACCGCAGCCCCTGCAGCGTCAGGCCGCTGGTGCCGGCTTGCTGCTTGATGTGCGCCATCAGGGCCGCCAGCAGTTGGGTGTCTTCCCGGTAATGCCAGGCGTTGAACCACACAGGGTGCGCGTCAGTGGCTTTCAGTTCCCGCGCCAGCATGCGCAGCAGCGAGCTTTTGCCCATGCCCCAAGGCGCGCAAACCGCCACCGCCAGCGGCGGGGCCGTGTCCTGGTTGCGCAGCAACATGGCCAGCGCCTTGGCCCAGCCCGCCATGGCCAGTCTGTCGTCGTCTGGGTGGTCAATCGGGTTGTCATGCACCCCGCCTTCGTCCCCATGGCGGAGGGTGTCGAGTTGGGTGCTGATGCTTGCCAGGCAGAGTGCTAGCCACGCGATGGCGCTGACCAGCGCCAGCCATGAAGCCGGGCTGGGCAGCAGCAAAGCTAGGTCACCCACCCCAGCATCCACCCAAGGAGGCGTGCTTGAAGATTGGGTGACCCAGGAGGCGCCGCCATCGGCGGTGGCCAGGATGATGCCGTCGTAGCCCGCGGCCCAGCCGTGGGTGCCATTGGCGCTGAAGCTCACGCTGGTGAGGACTTGCGAGCTGCCGCTGGCCTGGGGCTTCCAGGAGGCACCGCCATCGGTGGTGGCCAGGATAGTGCCGCCGGCACCCACCGCCCAGCCCTTGGCGCCATCGGCGCTGAAGCTCACGCTGGTGAGCCATTGCGAGCTGCTGTTAGCCTGGGGCTTCCAGGAGACGCCGCCATCGGTGGTGGCTAGGATGGCGCCGCTGTCGCCCACGGCCCAGCCGTGGGTGCCATCGGCGCTGAAGCTCACGCTGTTGAGGATTTTCGAGCTGCCGCTGGCCTGGGGCTTCCAGGAGGCGCCGCCATCGGTGGTGGCCAGAATGGTGCCCCCGTCGCCCACGGCCCAGCCACGGGTGCCGTCGGCGCTAAAGCTCACGCTGTTGAGGCTTTGCGAGCTGCCGCTGGCCTGGGGTTTCCAAGAGGCGCCGCCATCGGTGGTGGCCAGGATGGTGCCACCTTCGCCCACGGCCCAGTCCCGGGAGCCATCGGCGGTGAAGCTCACGCTGCGGAAGCCTTGCGAACTGCCGCTGGCCTGGGACTTCCAGGAGAAGCCGCCATTGGTGGTGGCCAGGATGGTGCCGCCTACGCCCACGGCCCAGCCTCGGGTGCCATCGGCGCTGAAGCTCACGCTGCTGAGGTATAGCGAGCTGCCGCTGGCCTGTGTCTTCCAAGAGGCGCCGCCATCGGTGGTGGCCAGGATGGTGCCGTCCCAGCCCACGGCCCAGCCGCGGGTGCCATCGGCTGTGAAGCTCACGCTGCTGAGGTATTCCGAGTTGCCGCTGACCTGCGGCTTCCAGGAGGCGCCGCCATCGGTGGTGGCCAGGATGGTGCTGCCGGAACCCACCGCCCAGCCCTTGGCGCCATCGGCGCTGAAGCTCACGCTGGTGAGCCGTTGCGAGCTGCTGTTAGCCTGGGGCTTCCAGGAGGCGCCGCCATCGGTGGTGGCCAGGATGGTGCCGCCTTCGCCTACGGCCCAGCCGTGGGTGCCGTCGGCGCTGAAGCTCACGCTGGTGAGGTTTTGCGGGCTGCCGCTGGCCTGGGGTTTCCAATAGGCGCCGCCATTGGTGGTGGCCAGGATGGTGCCACCTTCGCCCACGGCCCAGCCACGGGTGCCGTCGGCGTTGAAGTTCACGCTGGTGAGGTTTTGGGAGCTGCCGCTGGCCTGGGGCTGCCAGGAGGCGCCGCCGTCGGTGGTAGCCAGGATGGTGCCGACGTTGCCGACTGCCCAGCACTTGCTGCTGTTCACGCAGTAGACGCTGTTCAAGGTAGCTGCGGGGCTGATGATTGTTTCGCGTAGCTTTTGAGGCGCAAACGCCACCGGTTTCAGCCAGGCGTTTGCGTGCTGCAGGTCGCCCCAGGCAAAGTCTCGCTGGCCTTCGGGGATCTGCTGCATGTCGAACCGCATCCACAGGCCCACTGCGATCAGAAGCAGCAGTGGCAAACCCAAGCGCCCGAATACCCGTGCCCACATGGCTGTCCCTCGTCACCGATTTTTGTTGGGCGTTTGCGAACGATGGCTTGCGGGCCGTGGCTTGCGTTTGGCGCCTGTGGCGCAGGCTACTTCGATCTCCGAAGGCTTGCCACCTCAAGAATCAGGACGTTGGCGGACCGGAACCGCCTTACACCTGACCCGGTGCGCGCCGCCTAGCCACCATTTCCAGGTAGCCCGTGTGCGGGTCCAACTCCCGCGTCAACTGCCACTCCGGCAGCAGCGCCAGCAGCACTTCCGCCGTGGTGCGGACGATGTTCCCGTGACCCACATGCCCACCCAGCACCGTGCCATCCGCCCGCGACACGGCCATGTGCAGGTGCACGCCGTTTTCTGCCAGGCTGCCGCTGAGGCTGAGGATTTCCAGGGGGCCTTCGACTGCGGTTTCGGTGTCGGCCTGGGCGAAGCGCAGCCTGGCTTGTGTGAGGCTGCCGATGCCGCAGACCACGAAGGCCGCGCCCACGTCCGGCCGGCGCGCGGCGTCTTCCAGCGCCTGGCGCAGGTCCGCACCGGGCGACAGGCGCAGCGGCAGCAGTTGCATCGTCATGCCGCCTTGGGCGCTGCGCCTGCTGCGTCGGCCATCTGCCTGGCCAGCTGCCCCACGCGCTGCAGCGCCTGCTGCTCCACCGTGCCCCAGGCACGGCCCAGGCCCAGGCGGATGCAGTGGTTGTAGCGGGCGGTGCTGCTGAACATCGGGCCGGGGGCGAGGCAGATCTTTTCGGACAAGGCGGCGTGGAACAGGGCCATCGCGTCGACGGCGCGGGGCAGTTCCAGCCACAGCGTGAAGCCGCCTTCGGGGGCGGTGATGCGGGTGCCGGCGGGGAAGCTTGCGGCGATCAGGCGGCGGGCCTGGTCCAGGCGGCTGGCGAGCAGCGCGCGCAGCTGGCGCAGCGCGGGTTCGTGGCCGGGCTGGTTCAGCAGGTCCGTCATCGCGATCTCGACCAGCTCGGTGTGGCCGCCGCTGAGCGTGGACTTGAGGCGCTGCACCTGTGCCGACCAGCGGCCGGCCTCGACCCAGCCCAGCCGCAGGCCCGGCGCCAGCGTCTTCGAGAACGAGCTGCAGAGCATCACCTGGCCGCGCGTGTCGAAGGACTTCACGGCGCGGCGGCCTTCGGCGCGGCCGGCCAGGTCGTTGATCAGCGCGTCCTCGATCAGCGGCACGTCGCGCGCTTCCAGCAACTGCAGCAACTGGCGCCGGGCGGCCAGCGGCATGGTCGCGCCCAGCGGGTTGGACAGCGTGGGCACCACCAGCACGGCCTTCACCGGCTGGGTGTCCAGCGCCAGTTCCAGGGCTGGCAGCGAAATGCCGCTGCGCGGGTCGGTGGGGATCTCCAGCGCCCGCAGGTGCAGGCTTTGCAGGATCTGCAAAAAGCCCCAGTAGGTGGGCGACTCCAACGCCACGGTATCACCCGGCTGGGTGACGGCGCGCAGGCACAGGCTGATGGATTCGACACAGCCGTTGGTGACCAGGATGCGGGCCGGGTCCAGCTGGCAGCCGATGGCCAGCGCGCGGCGGGCAATGGCCTCGCGCAGTGCGGGCGTGCCGGACCCAAACGGGTAGCGGCTCAGCGCGTGGTGGTGGCGCTGCGCGGCGCGGGTGATGGCGCGGCGCGCGCGGTCGCTGGGGAACATGTCGCCGCCGGGGCAGGCGGCGCCGAAGGAGACCATGGCCGCGTCGCTGGCGGCGGCCATCACCCGGTCCACGATGTCCGGCAGCTCCACCGGCTGGGACTGGTTGGGCGGCTGGGTCATTTCGGTCAGCGCCTGCGGGGCGGGCGAACTGCCGCGGCCGGTAGCAGCGGCCATGCGCCGCAGCGTGACGAAGTAGCCCGAGCGTGGCCTGGCCTCGACCAGCCGCCGGTCTTCGAGCGTGCGATAGGCCTGCAGCACGGTGGCCATGGACACGCCCTGCTGCTGCGCCATGTCGCGCACCGAGGGCAGGCGGTCGCCGCGCTTGAGCGCGCCGCTGGCGATCAGCGCGCCAATGCGCTCGGCCAGCTGCGCGTACAGGGAGGGCTCTGGGGTGGCAGCGGCTTCGACGGGCGGCATGGCCTTGATTCTGCGGCCGGCGCTGCCGGACGGACCGGTACAGCCGGCGGCCGAATCGACCGGTACAGAACAGCAGAGGTACCGCATCTGTACCGCCACAAGCTGCGGCGTTGTGCCTGTGCGCCTGGCGCGGGCCTGCCTAAGGTTGAGCCCATGAACACCACCACCGCCCCTGTCTCGCTGCGCCTGGTCGATCCGGGCGCGTCTTTTGTGCTGGCCCAGGGCCAACTGGTTCACCTGGGCCCGGCCGGACGGGCAGGGCCTGTGCTGGGCGCTTCTGCGGCGCCGTGGCGGCTGCAGGTGCAGGCCGGTGCGGTGTGGGTGACCTGGCCCGGCTGTGGGGACGATGTGTTCCTGTCGGTGGGCGAGGAGGTCGCGGTGCCGGCCGGCGTGACGGTGCTGGTCGAGGCCGAGCCGCGCATCTGGCGCGGTGCCGCACGGCTGGGCGTGTCGCTGCGGGAGGCTTCCCAACCCGGCACAGCCGCCCGGCTTTGGCGCTGGGTGCGGCGGTTGCGCGTGCCGGGTGCCGGCTTCGGATCGCCGGCATGAACGCGGCTCGCGCCGGGAGCGCCACAGCGCCAGGCGGCCTTCCGGTGTCCGCGCGGCCGGGCCAACCCGTTGATCGGCGCGTCCTCGATCAGCGGCAGCTCACGCGCTTCCAGCACCTGCAGCAGGTGGTGCCGCGCGGCCAACGGCATCGTCGCGCAGCATGGCGGAGGTCCATTGCCGCAGGGTGATGGTGGTCCCGGTGCCGATCTCGGATTCGATCTCGAACTCGTCGACGAGCCGGCGCGCGCTGGGAAGACCGAGGCCCAGGCCTTGCGCCGTCGAAAAGCCGTCCTGCATCACCTGTTCGACGTCCTCGATGCCTGGCCCTGCATCGCGAGCGGTGACGACGACGCCGCGCCTCGGTGCGTTCCCGACCGCGCTGAACTGAAGCTCGCCGCTCCTCGCATGAACGACGATGTTGCGCGCGAGTTCGGTCACCGCGGTTGCGAGCGCTTCGGACCGCACCTCGGAGAGTCCCTGCTGCGCGGCCAGTTCGCGGGCACGTCGCCTGGCGACCGCGACGTCGGACTCGTGGGAGACAAAGACGCTGTACCGGGTCGCGGGCGGTGGCCGGTCGGTCACGGATTCTCCTCGCCGCCGAGCGTGAAATAGAAGGTCGCGCCGCTGTCCATCCGTCCTTCGGCCCAGACGTGGCCGCTGTGGCGGCGAACGATGCGCTGGACGATGTTCAAGCCAATGCCGCTGCCCTCGAAATCGCTCGCGGCGTGAAGGCGCTGGAAGGCAATGAAGAGCTTGCCGGCGTAGGCCATGTCGAAGCCCGCGCCGTTGTCCCTGACGAAGTAGGTCACGTTGCCATGGCGTTCCTCGCAGCCGAACGTGATTTCCGCGCACTCGCGCTTGGCGCTGTACTTCCAGGCATTGCCCAGGAGATTCTCGAGCACGACCGCGAGCAGGTTGTGATCGGCGTTGGCGTGCATCCCGCGCTGGACCTCGAACTTGCCAATGCGCCCGGGCGCTGCGTCACGCAGCCGGGCGAGGATGCCGTCGGCGATGGCGCTCAGGTCCACGTCGACGCGGTGCAACTCGCTGCGATTGACGCGCGAGAGCGACATGAGGTCGTCTATCAGCTGCCGCATGTGCTGTGCGGACTCGCCAATCAGCTCGAGACACTTTTTCCCCCGGTCGTCGAGCGCGTCCGCTGAATGATCGAGCAGGAAGCGGCTCAACCCTTCGATGCCGCCGAGCGGATTGCGCAGGTCATGCGAGGCGGAATAGCTGAACGCCTCCAGTTCCCGGTTGGCAAGCTCCAGCTGTTCCTTCTGCTGGCGAAGCGTCTCGTTGAGCCGCTGCAGCTCTGCGTTGGCCTCGCGATAGCCTCGAAAAGACATCTCGAACAGAGAGAGCAGCTCCTTGAAGATTTCCGCCGCCGCGCGGCCAAACCGTGCCTGGTCCGCGGCAGGCGCGGAGAGCACCAATTCTTCCAGCGCGGTGCCGTGAAGACGTGCCATGTCGAGCACGCCCAGCCCTTCGGAGATGGCGCGCCGGCCCAGCTCATAGGCATTGCTCAGCGCAGATTCACCGCCGGCCTGGAGGTAGTTTTCGAGTGCCCGGACGTACTCCTGCTGGAACCCGTTGGCCTGCGCTCTGCTCATGCCGGGCTTCCCACATAGCGCGCGACGACGACGTGCGCATCATCGGCCCCGGTGGCGAAGCCGGCCAGGATGGCTTCTGCGATCTCCTGGGGAGCACATGCCATCTCCAGGCCTGCCGTGAATCCCCAGCGGATGCCATCGGTGGCCATGACGAGGGTATCGCCAGGCGCGACCTGCAATGCCTTGGCCTGAAGCGGCGGAAGACGGTAGCCCACGACGCCGCCACGCGAGACCAGGGCCTCACTGGCTTCATTGCCGTTTGCCAGCAGCCTGTTCACGCGCAGCAGCACGGCCGCCACGTTGCCAACGCCTGCCCAGGTCATGGACGAGTCCTGCGAGTCGAAGCAGGCCAGGCTCATCACTGCGCCGCGTGTCTTGCGCAGGCCTTCGTGGCAGCGCTGCAGGAGCCTCGGCAATTGTTCGCCCGCATGGGCCTCCAGCAGCGGCACCGTCGCTGCAGCGGCTTCCGCTGCTTCTGCACCGTGCCCGAGTCCGTCGACAAGGGCGACCAGGGTGCCGCCGACGAACGGCGTGACGACATGGAGGTCGCCCGAAGCCGATTCGAGTGCGCTGCCCGCCCATCCCCATTGGATGATCGGATGCAGGTCAGGCACGGCGCCACTCATCGCAGCCACTTCCTCATCGTCACGGTCGTGCCCCGGCCCGGCGCGGAGACGAGCTCGAAGTCGTCCATCACGCGCTTTGAACCGGGCAGCCCGACGCCCAGGCTCCTGCCGGTGGAGTAGCCGTCGCGCATCGCCAGCTCGATGTCGGGAATCCCGGGACCCTCATCCCAGGCGATGATCAATACCCCCCGGTGGCCACCTTCATCCAGCAGCCCGATGCTGACCTTGCCTTGCCTGGCATAGGTGACGATGTTGCGCGCGATCTCGGAGATGGCGAGCGCGATCATCGTCTGGTCCGTGCTCGAAAATCCGGTGGCCGCGGCAAGCTCGCGGCCTTTCTGGCGAGCGGAGACGATGTCCGCTTCGCACTCGATGGACACCGTCACGTCAACGGTCACCGTGACCTCCCAGCCGCGTCATCTTGTCGACTTCCGCGAGCCCCTCCTCGAGGTCGAGCGCCGTCGCCACACCGTCCAGCGACAAGCCGAGCTGGACCATCGCGAAGGCGACATCGGGCTGGATGCCGACCACCACGGTGTGCGCGCCGCGGAGCTTGGCGGTATAGGCGATGGCCAGGAGCGTGCGCGTCGCGAACGAGTCGAGCACGTCGAGTGCCGTCACATCGATGATGACACCGCGGCTGCGCAGCCGCCCGACCCGCTCGGCGAATTCTTCCTGAAGCCGGACAAGGTCCTGGTCCGAGAGCGCCGCCTGTATCGAGGCGATGAGCACGGCGCCCTGCTTGAGGATCGGAACGGCCACGGCTTCAGGCCCTTCCGAGGGAGGCGGCGACCACGGCATCCGTCGAGAGCATGCGATATCCGAGGATGCGTTCGGCCTCTTCGAGGCCGCCCTGGAGGTCGCCCACGGTGTTCAGCGAGGACAGCTCGATCCCCAGCGTCACCAGCGATTGCGCCACGTCCGCGGTGAGCCCGGTCACGATCACCAGCGCCCCCATCAGCCGTGCCGCAGCCACGGTCTGCAAGAGATGGTTCGCCACCTTGGAGTCGATGGTCGCGACCCCCGTGACGTCCATGACGACGACCTTCGCGCGGTTGGCGCGTATGGCCTGCAGCAGGCTTTCGGTGATCAGCCGCGCGCGCTGGGTGTCAATGACCCCGATGATGGGCAGCAGCAGCAGCCGTTCGCGGATCTGCAGGACCGGCGTCGACAGTTCGCGGATCGCCTCCTGCTGCTGGCGGATGATGCGCTCGCGTTCGAACACGAGGATGTCGACAATGATGCCGATGTCGAAAAAGGCGACCTTCTTCAGCGCCATGAAGTTCTCGAACCCTTCCGCAGGGTCCTGCGCGAACTGCTTCATGATCGCGTTGCCGATGTGCCTCAGCAACTGGTGGAAGGCGCCGAGAAAGGTGCGTGTATCGAGTCCGGCGCGGGCGTAGAGCACACCGAGTTCAAGGCGTTGCTCGACATACCTGGATCCGTAGTTGCCTTGCACCATTGCAGCCAGGTGCTCGGCCTTCAGTGCGCGGGCCTTCTCCACGAGTTTGCGGCTCGCCATCAAGGGGCGGGCCTCGTCCAGGCCGGAGAGGTGATTGAAGAAGGTCGCCACGCAGTCTTCGGTGTGCTGCGTCACGACCTCCCTGACTGCCGCGATGCGCACAAGGTCTGCCGGTTCGAGGCCGACGATTCTCTTTCGCCGCTCGATGGCTGAATCGGTGAGCCCCATGTCACGCATCAGCGTCTGCGTGCCGCCGGCTTGGGTCTGATCGGTCATGTTTGCCCTTCGGGGAGACTGGGTATACCGGCGCGCAGACATCGTTCAGACATCGTTGCGGGCCGGTGTTTCATGTTACCCACGGGGCTATGAACAGAACAGCGGCGCGGCCATGCCCACGGCGCTCACATGAGATTGGGAACTGCCGCCTGACGGCTGCCTGCGGGAAGCCTCGCAGCCGCAGTGGCAGTGGCAGCGTGACCTGGCGCTGGCTTCAGATCGCCGGCATGAACACCGGCTCGCCCTGGGCCTGCCACATGGCCAGGCCGCCTTCCAGCGTCCAGGCGGCCGGGTGGCCCAGGCGCCTCAGGGTTTGCGCGGCCTGCAGGCTGCGGCCACCGCTGCGGCAGAAGAACAGCAGCGGCCGGCCCGGTTCGGCCAGCCAGGCCGGCGCGCCTTGCGCCGGGTCGGCCAGGCGTGACAGCGGCAGCGCCTGCAGCTCGGCGCCGTGCAGCGCCGGCATGTCGCTCAGCAGCTGCTCGTAGGGCTCGCGCACGTCCACCAGGCGCAGCCCCGGCTGGCTGCGCACGAAGGCGGCGAGCGTGGCCGGCGAGATCGCTGGCTGGGCCGCAGGCTCGCTGGCTGCCGTGATGCGGCGCAGCGCGGCCGGGCCGGTGGCCTCGCTGCAGAGCACGGTGCCAGCCGGCAGCAGCTGCGCCAGTGCAGGGTGCTCGGCAGCGCCACCCACGAAGGCCAGTGCCGGTGCGCCTTCGCGTTGCAGCAGCCACACGGGCTGCGCGGCGCGCGGGCCGTCCGGGTGCGTCGCGTCGGCCGGCAGTTGCAGTCGGCTCAGTTGCAGCGCGCTGGCGGGCGGCGCCAGCGTGTAGACCGCGTCGCTGCGGCCAGGCCAGCCCTGGGCATCGGCATCGGCGGCGAGCTGCGCCAGGTTGGCGGCGTCGCAGGCCTGCAGCAGGTCGGCGCGTGCGGTGGCGGCAAGCAGCGGTGCACGGGTGTCCAGCACGGCATGCAGCTGCAAGCTGTGACAGCGCAGCAGCCGCGCCACGCGCTCGTTGAATTCGGGCTGCGGGTCCAGCACCCAGGCCTGGCGGCGTTCGCCGTCCACCAGCAGCCAGCTGCTGGCGCCGCCAGCGCTGAGCTGCAGCACGCCGTCGCTGGCCAGCGGGTCTTCGCTGGGGCCAGCCAGGCAGCTGCGGCGCAGCGCCAGGCCGCAGGCGGCGATGCGGGCCACGGCTTCGGCTATGAAGGCTTCGTCTGCCGCCGGGCCAAAGGACAGGCGCACCGCGCTGGCGGTCTGCCAGTCCGGCAAGCCCATGGCCTGCAGCACGAAGCTGGGCGCGGCCTGCGCGGCGCTGCAGGCCGAGCCGCCGCTCACGCGCACGTCGGCCGCATCGAACAGGTCCAGCAGCAGCCGGCTGGGCAGGCCGGGCACCGAGAAGTTCAGCGTGGTGGGCAGGCTGCCGGCCAGCGGCGCGTTGAAGACCAGGCCGGGGAAGGCGGCGAGCAAGGCCTCGGCCAGGCGGTCGCGGAAGCGCTGCAGCTGCGCACCGCTGCGGAAGGTGCGGCCGTCTTCCAGCGCGGCCAGCACGGCACCCAGCGCGGCAATGCCGGACATGTTTTCGGTGCCAGAGCGCAGGCTGCCTTCCTGGCCGCCGCCAGCCAGCAGCGGCGTGAACGGCGCGCCGGGCCGCACGTAGAGCAGGCCGATGCCTTTGGGTGCGTAGAGCTTGTGGCCGGAAAACGGCGCGTAGTCGATGCGGCGTTCGGCCAGGCGCAGCGGCAGCTTGCCCAGTGCCTGCACGCCGTCCACCATCCAGAAGGCGCGGCTGCCGGCGGCCTGCAGCGTGGCGGCAATGCCGTCCAGGTCGCTGATGACGCCGGTTTCGTTGTTCGCGGCCATGGTGCAAACCAGGCCTGCGTCCGCTGCATGTCCGGCCAGCCAGGCCAGGTCGTGTTGCCCGTCGGTGCCCACCGGAATTGCCTGGACCTGCAGGCCCAGGCCGAGCAGCCGGTTCCAGTGTTTCAGGGCTTCCGGCACAGCCTTGTGTTCGGTGGCGCCGTACAGCAGCAGGCTGCCGACGGGCTCGCCGCGTTCGCGGCGCTCGCGCAGCGCGCCCAGGCTGGACAGCACGGCGGTCTGGATGCCTTCGGTGGCGCCGCTGGTGAACAGCAGCTGGCCGTCACCTGCGCCGAGCAGGCGCCGGGCCAGCGCCCGCACGCCGTCGATCAAGGCCTTGGCCTTCAGCCCGGTGCTGTGGATGGAACTGGGGTTGCCGTAGTCGTCGACCATCGCCTGGATGGCGGCGGTGCGGGCCTGGGCCAGCACCGGGGTGGTGGCATTGGCGTCGAGGTAGATGTCCATGGTGGCGGGAGGCGGCGTGTGGCCGCTTGTGGCGGTCAGCCAGAGGGGAAGATCGGTCAATGGTAGCGGCTGCACCCGCGGCTATTCACCGTTGGTGTGGGTGTCGATCAGCACCGAGCGGTTGCGGCCCTGGCGCTTGGCTTCGTAAAGCGCCAGGTCGGCCTGGTTCAGCGCGCTGTCCAGCGTGTGCTGCTCGGGGCGGATGAGCGCGGCGCCCAGGCTGATGCGGCAGGGCAGCTGGCGCTCGCCCAGTGTCAGCGGATGTTCATTGAACAGCAGCGGCAGGCGCTGGGCCAGGCTGGCCGCGTGTTCCGGCCCGTCGAGCACGACGGCGAATTCGTCGCCGCCGACGCGGGCGAAGATGTCGTCGGCCCGCAGCGTGGCGCGGACCAGCTGCGTCAAGTGGCACAGCATGGCGTCGCCCGCGGCATGGCCGTGTTCGTCGTTGACCTGCTTGAAGTGGTCCACGTCCAGCAGCAGCAGGGCCATGGGCTGGCCGCGCTGGCAGGCGTCGCGCAGTCGCTGGCCGGCTTGTTCGATGAAGCTGCGGCGGTTGTGCAGGCCGGTCAGCACGTCGGTGCCGGCCAGGTGGCGCAGGCGGTGTTCCAGCTGGCGGCGTTCGGTGATGTCGAACATTGCGCCGGCCTGGCCGGCCGGGCGGCCGAATTCGTCGCGGTAGACGGCCTTGTGGAACATCACTTCGCGCAGGTTGCCGTCGGCCCAACGCACCTGGGCTTCGTAGATCTGCCGCGTGCCGGCGGCCAGCAGCTGGCGGTCGGCCTCGGCATAGGTGGCCGCCTGGGCTGGCGGCGCCACTTCATAGACGGTGCGGCCGATGACCTGTTCGCGGGTCAGCCCCAGGTAGTCCAGGAAGGCCTGGTTGCACTCGGTGTAGAGGCCGGCGGCGTTCTTGACGAAGATGGGCGCGGGCAGGTTGTCCAGGCTGGCGCGCAAGGCCTGCAGCTCGCTGCGCAGCTGGCGCAGCCTGGCGGCCGGGCCGCTCTGGGTGCGGGCCTGGATCAGCAGCCGGCGCAGCGTGCGGGAGATGGCCTGCGGCTCGGCTTCGTCCAGCACGTCCCAGGCACCGGCGTCCCAGGCGCGTGCCAGCTGTGCTTCGCGATCAGGTTGGCCGTCGTCCGGCAGCCAGAGCAGCCAGGGCGACAAGTCCAGGCCTTCGCCGCGCAAGGCGTCCAGCAGCAGCGCGTGTTGCCCGTCCGGCAGGTCCAGCACCCAGAAGGCCTCGCCAGGCGGCTGCGCATGCCAGCACTGCACCAGCTCGGACAACAACTCGGGCCTCGCCTGCAGGTCTCGCCAGCGCAAATGCGAAACCAGCTGCGGGTGCAGCAGGGCGGGGCAGGCATGGTCGCTGAGCAGGAACAGGCAGGGCGTCATGAGGATCAGTGGCGGGCGCCGGTGGGCCGATTATGCGCAGGCCTCGGGTGCCGCTGGCATAGACTGCAGCACCCATGAATGATGCTTCTCACACCGCCGTGCCCGGCGAAACGCCGCGTGTCGCGGTGATCGGCGGCGGTCCCGCCGGCCTGATGGCCGCCGAAGTGCTGGCCGCCGCCGGCCTGCAGGTCGACCTGTTCGACGCCATGCCCTCGGTGGGTCGCAAGTTCCTGCTGGCCGGCAAGGGTGGGCTGAACCTGACCCATGGCGAGCCGCTGGCCGGCTTTGTCAGCCGCTATGGCGAGGCCGCGCCGCAGGTCGGCGAATGGCTGCAGCAGCTGTCGCCACAGGCCTTGCGCGACTGGGCCGCCGGCCTGGGCATCGAGACCTTTGTCGGCAGCTCCAACCGGGTGTTTCCCAAGGAGATGAAGGCTGCGCCGCTGCTGCGTGCCTGGCTGCACAGGCTGCGCGTGGCCGGCGTCGTGTTCCACATGCGGCACCGCTGGCAGCCCGCGCTGGCGCAGCCGCTGCGCTTTGAAGGTCCGCAAGGTCCCATCAGTCATCAGGCAGGTGCCGTGGTGCTGGCACTGGGGGGCGGCAGCTGGGCGCGGCTGGGTTCGGACGGGGCCTGGGTGGCGCCACTGCAGGCGGCAGGCGTGCCGGTGCGGCCCTTGCGGCCGGCCAATTGCGGCTTCGACGTCGCCTGGAGCCCGCACCTGGCCGAGCGCCATGCCGGCGCGCCGCTGAAAAACGTGCGCCTGCTGTTCGAGGGCAACAATGGCCGGCGCTTCGAACGGCTGGGCGAATGCGTGTTGACCGCGGGCGGCCTGGAAGGCTCGCTGGTGTATGCCGCGTCCGCCTTGTTGCGTGACAAGATTGCCGCTAGCGGCAGCGCCACACTGGCGCTGGACCTCATGCCGCAGCGCAGCCTGGACGAGCTGGTCACGGCGCTGTCGCGCGGCCGCGGCACGCGCTCGCTGGCCAATCACCTGAAGGAGCAGGCGGGGGTGTCCGGCGCGAAGGCAGGGCTGTTGCGCGAGGGTTTGTCGGCCGAGCAGTGGCAGGACCTCTCGCGCGACGCAGCCTGGCTGGCTGGCCGCATCAAGGCGCTGCCTGTGATGTTGACTGCACCGCGGCCACTGGACGAAGCCATCAGCAGCGCGGGCGGGCTGGCGCTGTCCGGGCTGACGCCGCAGCTGATGCTGCAGCGGCATCCCGGCTGGTTTGGTGCCGGCGAGATGCTGGACTGGGAAGCGCCCACCGGCGGCTACCTGCTCACGGCGGCGATGGCCAGCGGCAAGGTGGCGGCGCAAGGCGTGCTGGGCTGGCTCGGCCGCCAGGGTTGAGGATCAAAAAGAGGAGACCGTGTCGATGATCGTCGTCCACCACCTGAACAACTCGCGCTCGCAGCGCATCCTGTGGCTGCTCGAAGAGCTGGGCCTGCCGTACGAGGTCAAGCGCTACGAGCGCAACAAGCAGACCATGCTGGCGCCGCCGGAACTGCGGCAGGTCCACCCGCTCGGCAAGTCACCGGTGATCACCGATGGCAACGCGACCATGGCCGAGAGCGGCGCGATCATCGAGTACCTGCTGGCGACCTACGGCGCCACCAGTGGCCTGCGCCCGCCGGTCGCCACGCTGGAAGGCCAGCGCTGCACCTACTGGCTGCACTTCGCCGAAGGCTCGGCCATGCCGCCGCTGCTGCTCAAGCTGATCTTCGGCCGCATCCAGACCGCGCCGATGCCGTTTTTCGTCAAGCCGATTGCCCGCGGCATTGCGCAAAAGGTGCTGACCATGATGGTCGAGCCGAACATCAAGTCCCAGCTGGACTTCATGGAAGCCGAGCTGTCGCAGCGGCCCTGGTTCGCGGGCGCGGACTTCACCGCGGCCGACATCCAGATGAGCTTTCCGCTGGAGGCTTCGGCCTCGCGCGCCGGGCTGGATGCGAGCCGGCCGAAGTTGATGGACTGGCTGCACCGCATCCACCAGCGGCCGGCTTACAAGCGGGCGTTGGAGAAGGGTGGGCCGTATGACTATGCGAAGGACTGAGTCAAAGCCCGATCTTGCCGAAAGCGCCAGCGGCCAGGCCTGGCAGTGAATGGCACTTCGACGAGACCGCCGTTGCGCCACCCGGGCAAGGCGCGTCTCGCTCCAGTGACCAGTAGTAGACGCCGGCCAGCCGATGCGTGCGCGCATCGGCCAGCAGCAGTGCCGCGTCTTCCGGTGTGAACACGTTCTCCGTCACGTCATTGACGCCGAGCATCGCCGTCAACGCAATGCGCGGCAGCGGCACGCCGAACTCGCGTTGCAGGTTCAGCGCGGCTTGCAAGCCTGAGCGGCCCATGTCGCAGCGGCTGTCGCTGGCACGCAGCACGCAGCTCGCCGCGCTCGCCGGTCCGAAGTCCATCACCATCAGGTTGACGACTGCCGTGTCGAAGCGATGCCGCTTCAGTGCGGCCATCACCTTGGCGCCGGTGGCGTTGAGGTTCGCGCCGCGCGCATCGCTGCCAGCCAGCGTGGCCAGCGTGAAGCTGAATTGCCATTCGGGGTGGGCGCGGGCGGCGTTGGCCGCGGTGCGCACGAGGTCGTCCAGTTGCTGGTCGGTCTGGCCGCCCTCGATGTCGAAGTCGAAGCCCGCCAGCGCCGGGCTGGCGTAGCGCTGCGTGAAGGCCTGCATGCCGGCGTCGCTGGCGCAGGTGAACACGCCGGCCTGGCCGCCGGTGGAGATGCGGTAGCGCATGCCGGCCTGGGCGAAGGCCGGCGTGTTGGCGGCGGCCAGCTTCGTGGCATCGATGCCTGGCCCCCAGTCTTCGGCACCGCATTCACCGCTTGCGAATGCCCACACCACTTCGCGCGGCCGGCCCGGCAGCGCATTGCGGCCGGCCTGCACCAGCGGCGCGGGCCGCTGTTCGCCGGCCACGCTGCGCAGCGCGTGCGTGGCCGGGTCCAGGCCCTGGACGATGTGCAGGTAGGGCACGTAGCGCAGCGGCGGCTGGCCGGCGGGCGACGTGGGCATCGCGCAGCCGGCCAGGGCGCTCAGAACCAAAATGGCGGTTGGCAGCAGGGGGCGGAAGGGAATCACGTATTGGGGTGCCTGAATGGGTGCCCATGAAAGAGGGCGGCAGGCTCATTGATGTTTTCAAAATTCGTGACATAGCCCCCCCGTTCGGGCTGAGCCTGTATTTCCGATCGTCCTGAGCTTGTCGAAGGGAGCCGGCGCGTACCTCGACGCAAGCATTTCGACAGGCTCAGTGCGAATGGATCCAAAACTGTCTCGAATAAGGGAAGCCTCAATGGAAAGCCGCCGCCCGGCCCTCGGGGCCTCATTCAGAACTTCACGCGGACACCGCCGAAGTACATCTTGCCAGCCTTGTAGACGCCAGCGACCTGGGTCGTGTCGGTCTTGTAGACCTTCAGCAGCGGGTCGGTCAGGTTCTGGGCTTCGAAGGTCAGCGCAATCATGTCGTTGACGTTGTAGTTCAGCGCCAGGTTCAGCTGGCCGTTGCCGTTCTGGAAGTAGTCGGCGCCACCGCGGTTGCCCAGCTTGTAGGTCGAGCGGTGGCTGTAGGCCAGGCGGGCACTGAAGCTGTCGTTCTCGAAGTACGCGCCAACGTTGTAGACGTCCTTCGAGGTGCCATACAGCGTGCAATCCTCGGTGGCCGAGCCGTTGCAGGTGCCAGTGGCGAGCTTGTCGGTCTGCCTGCCGTTCGAGCGGGTGTAGTTCAAGTCCACGCCGAAGCCCATGCCGAGGCCGGCCTGGAACATCACTTCGAAGCCGGTCATGCGGCCTTGGGTGTTGACGGGGCTGGAGATGTCGTACGTCGCGACCGTGCCGGGAACCGGTGCCGATGCGTCGATGTAGTCCAGCTGCTGGTGACCGTAGGCAATGACCCCGTCCAGCTTGCTGGCGAAGAAGCCCACGGCCAGCGCCGACTTGGGCGCGAAATACCATTCGGCGGACAGGTCCAGGTTGTTGCTGCGGATCGGGTCCAGGTACGGGTTGCTGCCGACGCCGTTGTGCTGGAGGTCGCGCAGGTCGTTGCCGGCGAGCTGGCCGTAGTCAGGGCGGGACAGGCCGCGGTTCAATGCAAGCCGGCCCACCAGGTCCTTGCCCAGGTCCGCACGCAGGTTCAGGCTGGGCAGCACGTCGGTGAAGCTCTTCTTGTAGCTGGGCTGGCCGCCCGGCAGGAAGGCCTCGATGTCCTCGTTGGTGCGGACCACGCGCACGCCGAAGTCGCCGCTGATGGTGTCGGCCGGCGAGAACTCGGCCATCACGTAGCCGGCGCCGGTCTTCTCCTTGATGTCGAATTCCTGCTGCGTGGCGTGGCCGGCAAACGTCGCGTACTGGTTCATCCAGTCGACGACGAAGTCGTTCCTGATCTTCCAGGGACTGAAGCCCGGCGTCGGGTTGACCGGCAGGCCGCCGTACCAGTTGTCGCTGTAGTGGGTGATGGCAGCGTCGGTGATCAGGTCCTCGCTCTTCGCCGCAGCGTCCAGCTGCATGTTCAGCTTGGTCAGCGAACGGCGGTGCGAGGTGGCGCGGGCGCCCCACTTGACGGTGTGAACGAAGTCGTTGTCCAGATGCAGCGTGGCGTCCAGCTGGGCGTAGTTCTCCCGGTCGGCCGACGAGGTGTAAGAGCCCCAGCCGCCAATGCCGGCGCCGGTCTTGGTGAGCGTGTCACCGCCGGGCACGTTGAGGATCAGGATGCCGTCCTTGTTGACCGAGTAGCCGGAGCCCTGGTCCCAGCCGCTCCAGACTTCGAAGCCGACGTCCTTGGTGCGGGCGCCGCCGTTGGTCGTGCCGATCTTGCTGGTCAGGGTCAGGTTGTCGGAAACCAACCACTTGCCGTCCAGGTTGATGAACTTCGAGTCGGTCTTGGCGTCGGGGCGGATGGCCACGTCTTCCACCGCCGAGAAGGCGCCGGCCGAGCCGCCGTTGTTGGCAAAGGCATCCTTGCCGAAGAAGACGTTGCTGATGGTGCCGTTGTTGACGGTGTAGTCGCCGGTGGGCGTGCCGGTCTTGCCGTTCCATCCCGGGCCGTTGAACGGGTTGACCGTGTCGGCCATGAAGTTGGTGTTGTAGTTCTTCGCGTCCACCGTCGAGTAGAAGCCCGAAAGGTTGAAGCTCAGCCGCGGGTCCACCTTCAGCTGCGCTTCCAGGTAACCGCCTTCGCGCTTGCGCTCCTGCTCGAACAGCACCGCGCCGCTCAGGTAGCTGACGTTCTTGCCGGCAAGGTCGGCGATCGGGTAGGTGGCGGGCGTCTTGTCCCACCACACGCCTTCGGAGCCGGCGCGCTGCAGGTGGCGCGTCTGCGAGAAGACCTGGCCCAGGATGCCGAAGCTGCTGTCGTTGTTCTTCCAGTTGATCAGCGCGCTCAAAGACGGATCGGTCTTCTTCGCTGCTTCCGAGTGCGCGGCTTCCAGCGTGACCACGCCGGAGAGCGTCTTCTTGAAATCCAGCGGATGGCGGGTCTCGATGTCCACGTTGCCGGCGGCGCCGCCTTCGGGCAGGTCGGCACGCGAGGACTTGTTGACCACCACGCGGCCGATCAGGTCGGACGGCAGCAGCGTGAAGGTGACACTGCGGCCGCCGGCGGCGATGTTCGGGCCGTACCAGTCCCCGGTCGAAACCAGGTGTCCGTTCAGCGTGGTCAGCGTGAGCTGCGAACTCAAGCCGCGCAACTGCACATGTTCGTTTTCGCCGAAAGAGCCTTCGGCCGATCCGGCGCTGGTGGTCGTCACGCCGGGGATGCGCTGCAGCGAGTCGGCCACGTTCTTGTCCGGCATCTTGCCCACATCTTCCGCGGTGATCACTTCCACGCGAGAGCTGGAATTGCGCTTGCTTTGCAGGGATTGCTGCATGGCCGCGCGAATGCCGGTGACCTCGACCTGTTGCACGCCATCGTCCGGCGCGCTGGCAGCGGCGGCCGGGGCGGGCGCGGTCTGGGACAGGGCAGCCGTGCTCACCACAAACAGTGCGGCGGCGGCGACAGGGTTGAGTTGCAGTTTCATGGACTCCTCTGTTGTGTGGGGCGGGTCAATTGATGAGTACCAATGTACTACCAAACAAAACCAATTTGCTACCACTTTTCACTGAGGAAGACCCTGATCCGTATCTTCTCCGCCCTCTTTGCAGGGAGACTTGGATTTCGTCCGGACCGATGCGCGCAAACCGGGGCACATCCACTGGCATCAGCTGGTACTGCAGTGGTACTATTTGAATGTTGTCTGCAGAGCCCTCGCTACACTTCCCAGCTGACCGATACGGAGATGTGCTGACCGATGAGCCCGACCCTGGCCGAACGCCTGCTGCCCTTGCTGGATGCAAGCAGCAGCCAGCCTCTCTATCAGCAGTTGCAGCGCGCATTGCGCGACGCGATCGAGCAGCACGTGCTGAGCCCGGACGACGCGCTGCCCTCGGAGCGCCAGCTGGCAGCCGAACTGGGCGTCTCGCGCATTACCGTGCGCAAGGCGATCGACGGGCTGGCCGGAGAAGGTCTGCTGGTCAGCCGGCAGGGCTCGGGCAACTTCGTCAGCGCCCGCATCGACAAGAACTTCTCCAAGCTCACCTCGTTCTCGGAAGACATGCGCGCCCGCGGCCGCACGCCGCGCAGCGAGTGGCTGCGCCGCACCGAGGGCACGGTTTCGCCAGAGGAAGCGCTGAAGATGGCGCTGAGCCCCGGTACCACAGTGTTCCGCTTCCACCGCCTGCGCTATGCCGACAACGCGCCGATGGCGCTGGAATACGCCACCGTGCTGGCTTCGGCGCTGCCTTCGCTGGCATCGGTACAAAACTCGCTTTACGACGCCCTGGAGGCCGCAGGCCACAGACCGGTGCGCGCGCTGCAACGTTTGCGTGCATTGCTGCTCGATGACGAGCAGGCCGGGCTGCTGCAGGCCCAGCCGGGCGATGCCGGCCTGCTGGTCGAGCGCCTGGGCTACCTGCGCGATGGCCGTGCCATCGAGTTGTCCCAATCCTTCTACCGCGGCGACACCTACGACTTCATCGCCGAGCTCAACACACAGGGCTGACCACCATGTCCATGGTTTTTTCGGAGGACCCGCAGAAGTCGGGTCAACGCAGCTACACCGGCCTGGCCACCGTCGGCTCCACCGCACCGTTCGTCGGCCTGTTCGGCACGGGCTGGGGCATTTACCACGCACTGACGGCCATCGGCATCTCGGGCCAGGCCTCGATCGACAAGGTTGCCGGCCCGGTCGGCGAAGCGCTGATCATGACCGCCTTCGGCCTGGCCGTCGCGGTGCCTGCGGTGATGGGCTACAA
>NZ_JBGGNH010000012.1:0-151974 GCF_041287625.1 Ideonella sp. | reverse complement strand
TGAGTTCGATCTTGAATTTGCTCAAAGAATTGAAGTGAACTTCACTTCCATGAGCGTTTAAAGTCCAAGAGACTTGGCACCTTGCGGCACCAGCACTCGACTCCAACGCCCACGCTTATCGGCTGTTACTTGTTAAAGAGCTATGATCTTTCGATCAACTCGCTGCATTTGCTTTATTTGCGCCAGCAGCGAAGAGATGGGATCTTAGAACCTGTCGAATTCGTCGTCAAGACTTATTCTTCATTTTCTTTTTCGACTCAAGTTTCGCGCCCTGAAGACAAACAAAACTTGTTTTGGGCCAAAGGACCGAAAACCAGCCGAAAGATCAAATCTCGTCACCGCTAGCCACCACCTCAAACCCACCGAAGTTAGTTCTTAGTTGCGAGCAGCGAAGCCTTCTACTGTAGCACCGTTCTAGGACCGGACGCAAGCCTGTCTGCGGCGGCTTTTGAAGAAGTACGCATCGCGGCCTCGCAGACCTGCTGTGGCGAGTCGGCATCCAGCACAACTGGCAGCACGAGCTGCAGGGTGCGCGCATCGGCGCGCAGCACACGCTGCTTGATGCTGCTGATCTGCGCTGGATGCATCGAAAAGCTGCGCAGCCCCATGGCGAGCAGCAGCTCGGTGAAGGCAGGGTCGCCCGCCATCTCGCCGCACACGCTGACGCCTTTGCCCATCGCATTGGCCTGGGCAATGGTCTGCGCGATCAGGCGCAGCACCGCCGGATGCCAAGGGTCATAGAGGTGGGCGACCGCCTCGTCGGCGCGGTCGATGGCCAGTGTGTACTGGATCAGGTCATTGGTGCCGATGGACACAAAATCGAAGGTGCGAAGCAGGCTGGGAAGGATCAGCACTGCCGCCGGCACTTCCACCATCGCGCCCAGCGTCACCTCCCCAATCGCCTGGCCCCGCGCATTCACTTCCTCGCGTGCCCTGTCCATCCATTGCTTGACCGCATGCACCTCGGACAGGTGCGCGACCATCGGAATCAAGATGCGCACCGGACCGAACGCACTCGCCCGCAAGATGGCCCGCAACTGTTCTGAAAACATGTCCGGCTCGGACAGGCTCCAGCGGATCGCCCGCAGCCCCAGCGCCGGATTCAACATGTGATCGTGGCGCGGCTCCTGGGAGGACGCTCGGTCCAGCGGCTTGTCAGCGCCCACGTCCACCGTGCGGATCGTCACCGGCATGCCGCCCATTGCCAGCACCACGGCCTTGTAGGCCTCGAACTGCTCATCCTCGTCCGGCAGCCGCCCAGCGCGGTTCATGAACAGGAACTCGCTGCGGAACAGGCCCACGCCAACCGCGCCTGCTTCCAGCGCTGCCGCGGCATCCCGCGGCAGCTCGATGTTGGCCAATAGCTCGACCGTCTGCCCGTCCAGCGTGACCGCCAGCGTGTGGCGCAGCCGGCTCAGGCGCGCCCGCTCCAGTTCGACCTGGCGTTGGCGGAAGCGGTATTCCTCCAGCACCATCGGCGGCGGGTTGACGATCAGGATGCCGGCATCGCCGTCGATGATCACCCAGTCATCCTGCCGCACGATGCGGCTGGCCTCGCGCGCGCCAACCACCGCCGGGATGTCCATGCTGCGCGCGACGATGGCCGTGTGCGAGGTGCGCCCGCCCACGTCGGTGACAAAGCCGGTGAACACGCTGCGCTTGAACTGCAGCATGTCGGCCGGCGCAATGTCGTTGGCCACCAGCACCAGCGGATCTTCACCCGCGAAGTCCCGCGCGCCCGCATTGGCCAGCGCCCCCGGCGACAGCCCGGTGCCGCGGGTCAGCGCCTTCAGCAGCCGCTCGCCCACCTGCTCCACGTCCGCCTTGCGCTCGCGCAGATAGTCGTCCTCCATTTCGTCGAACTGCCGCGTCAGCACCTCCAGCTGCGCCGACAGCGCCCATTCGGCGTTGTAGTGCCGGGTGGCGATCCACGGCTGGGCCGACTCCACCAGCATCGGGTCCTGCAGCATCATCAAGTGCACATCCAGCAGCGCCACCAATTCGGCATGCGCTTCCTCGGGCACCTCCTGCTTGAGGGCCATCAACTCGGCGGACACCTCCGTGCGTGCATCGCGCAAGCGTTCGTACTCGCGCTCGGCGTCAGCCGGGTCGATGAAGTAATGGGCCACATCGACCCGACTGGACGCCACCAGCACGGCGCGCCCGATGGCGACACCGCGAGACACGGGCAGACCAAAAACCTGGATGCTCATGCGAACCAATGTAGCAGCCAGCCGTGCCTGACGCAGTGAGGGAAAACGGGCGTCATCGACTGGTCATGCATGCGTCACGCGCGGGTCATCGCCTCTGGCGAGCATCACCATCATGACCACGGAGATGCCCCCGATGAGAGAGCTGCCGACCCCCACCCTGCCGCTGATCGGCATGCTGCCGCTGCGCGCCCGCCGAACCGCCACGCCTGCCGCCCAGCCCGCCGTGGCCACGGCGCAGCCGGCCGCAATGGCGGACGCACCCTACACCGTCAGCTGGGCCCGTCATCAGGACGAGGTGCGCGAGGCGCAGCGCCTGCGCCACCAGGTCTTCGCTGGCGAGATGGGCGCCCGCCTGCAGCCACCGGCCGGCACGCCTGTCGGGCTGGACGTGGACCTGTTCGATGATTTCTGCGAACACCTGCTGGTGCGCAGCCTGCCCGAAGGCGACCAGCCTGGCCAGGTCGTTGGCACCTACCGAGTGCTGACGCCAGGCGCCGCGCGCCGCGCCGGTGGTTATTACAGCGACACCGAGTTCGACCTGACCCGCCTGCGCCCGATGCGCGAGCGCATGGCCGAGCTCGGCCGCTCCTGCGTGCATGCCGACCACCGCGCTGGCGGCGTGATCCTGGCGCTTTGGGGCGCACTCGCGGCCTTCATGGACCGCAACGGCCTGGACACCATGGTCGGCTGCGCCAGCATCAGCATGCGTGACGGCGGCCATGCGGCCGCGAGCCTGTGGCAACGCCTGAGCCAAACCCACATGGTCGGCCTGGAATACCAGGTGCGCCCGCGCCTGGCCTTGCCGGTGCAGGAACTGAACCGCACGCTGGACATCGAGGCCCCGCCGCTGATCAAGGGCTACCTGCGCTGCGGCGCCAAGGTGCTGGGTGCACCGGCCTGGGACCCGGACTTCAACACCGCCGACCTGCCGATGCTGATGCGCCTGCAGGACCTGCCCAGCCGCTACCGCCGCCACTTCCTCGGCGCGCTCTGAAGCCAAGCCGGCAAGCCTGGCTGGCCACGGCCGGCCCTCACGGCCGGCTGATTCTTTACTGACCTTCGCCGAACTTGTCGGCGATCAGCGCCGCAATGGCGGTGGATGCCGCCTGCTCGTCGGCGCCTTCGGTTTCGAGCTCCACCTCTGCACCCAGCCCCGCGGCCAGCATCATCACGCCCATGATGCTCTTGGCATTGACCCGCCGACCATTGCGGCTCATGAACACCTCACACTGGAAGCCACTGGCCAGCTTGGTCAGCTTGGCCGAGGCGCGGGCGTGCAGGCCCAGCTTATTGCTGATGGTGAGCGTGGTCTTGATCATGCAGTCGTGAAGATTGGGGCTGGTTCTGGGGTCGCTGCGCGGCCACCTGCATCACGCCCTGGGTGCCGCCCGCCACCGCGCGGGTGACCAGCGAATCCACCGGCTCGCGCAGGTAACTCAAGGCGCGCCACATCATCGGCACGTTGACACCGGTGACCAGGCGGACCTCGTTGCCGTCTGCCAAGCGCTGCGCCACGTTGCAAGGCGTGGCGCCAAAAACATCGGTCAGGATCAGCGCTTGCGGGTCTCGCACACTGGCCAGCGCCTCGCGAGCCGCCTGCTCGACCTGCTCGACAGGCCAATCCGGCGGCACGTCCAGCGCCGCCAGCCCGGTCAGGCCGTCGGGATAGACATGCGCGGCCACACCATACAACGCCGACGCCAACGGCGCATGGGCAATGATCAGGAGACCGGGCATTGAGGTGATCCAAAGCAACTGAAACAGCGCCCGGCACCGGACGCGAGACCGGCAGAAGCCGGCCGGCTGGACCAGGCGCCTGCCGCGCAGAGGCGGCCATTATCAACAAAGCGCCCGGGCCTGCCCTGCCCCGCGCATCGGTGCGGTCTTTTGCTGACGAGCGGGCTCAAGGCGCAAAGCGCAAGCCCTCAGTGAAGGCCTGCGTGGCCTCAGTCGACAGCGGCCGGCGCGCCAGCACCGTCGCCTGCACCACCCAGGTCCCATGCGCCGCCAACGCCAGCTGGGCATGCACGGTTTCGCCAGCCGGCGTCTTGCCCAACAGCGGCCAGCGGCCGGCCGCCGGCTGCGGCGTTGCGCCGCTCGGCTGCCAGCCTGGCGCCGAGGCTGCCGCAGCTGCCGCAGCTGCCGCCAACCCCAGGTTGCGCTCGAACGCCGCGTGCAACGCCAGCAGCGCCGGGCCAACGCGCGCCGGCTCGCCCACGTCCGCAGCGCTGATCGCAAAGGTCTGGCCGTCGGCCTCGCAGACCTGCATCTGCAGGGTGACCGGCGCGCCAGCTAGCGGCAGCGTGCGTTCGTGATGATCGGGCCGACAGGGCAGCACGAACTGCAGGCCGGCATCGGCCACGCGGCCTTCGCGCCAATCCAACGCCGGCGCGCAAGCACCCAGCGGCAGCAAGCCGCTCATCGCCAAGCCAGCGCCAACCGTGAACAAAGTCCGCTTCCGCGGCGTCGCATCCCTCATTCGTAGGAATGTAAGCGCTTGGCAAGCGTCCACCCAGGGGCGCACACTGCCCCGCTCCCTTCCTAGACCATGGCCACGATGAACAATCCGCTGCCCGGCGGCTTGCACCTCGCCGCGACGAACCTCCTCCCAGAAGCCCAGGCCGCAGCCTTGCCGTCGCACTGGCTGCAAGTCATCGACGAGATGGGCAGCGAAGTCGGGCAGACGCTGTCGGACGCGCTCGAACGGGTGAACCAGCTGACCAGCACCGGCCGCATCGACCGCAATGGCCTGCAGCAGCTGACCGAAGAAATCGGCCGCGCGCGTCGCCTGGGCATGGTCGGCCAGCAGCTTTCGCGCATCGCCTCCGGCAGCGTGAACCAGAGCGCCGAGGAAGTGAACCTGACGCAGACGCTGCGCGAGTTGCTGCAGCAACACGGCCCCGCCGCCAACGCCGCCGGCATCGAGCTGCGTCCCGCCATGCAGCCCGCCTCGGTGCTGGCCGATGCCAGCCTGCTGCACGCGCTGCTGCAAGCCATGCTGGACTGGGCGCTGCCGCACGCACAGAGCCACATTGAATGCCGGCTGGAACTGCTGCCCTGGCCGCCCAACGCCTGCCTGCGCTGCCACTTCCCGCTGCGCCGGCCCGGTCCGCCCAACGGCCTGGCCTGGCGCCTGGTCGAACAGATCGCCTGGGCGCTGGAGCTGCGCATCGAGCGGATCGACAGCCCCGGCAGCTGCACGCTGCTGCTGGAGTTCACTCACACGCTGCAAGCCGCCGCGCCGGACGTCAGCGTTTCAGCGACCGATCCGGATCCGCTGTCCTCCGGCTTCGGCCCCTCGCTGGACTCCAAGCCGCTGGCCGGCAGCCACTTGCTGGTGCTCGCCGGCCGGCGCGACCTGCGCTCGGACATCCGCGAAGCCGTGCGTCACATGGGCCTGGTGCTGGACTTTGTCAGTTCGGTCGAAGAGGCCGAGCGCTTTTGCCGCGAAACGCTGCCGCACGGCATCATTTGCGAATCCGTGCTCGCGGGCCAACGCTTCGCCCGTCTGCGCGAACTCCTGGCCGCAGAGCAGCCTGACTTCGTCTGCATCGAAATCGCCGAAGAAGGCGACCACTGCCAGCTGTCAACCGACAGCGCCCAGCGCCAGGCCCAGATCGGCCGCCACGGCGTGCTGAACTACCTGCCTTCGGCGCTGATCTTCGAGTTGACGCGCAACAGCTGAGCCAGCGCGACGCTGGAAGCCGGGCTAGCCGAAGACTTTTTGCAGGATGGCGCTTCCCGTGCCAACCGGGTCCCGCCGGATCTTCTTTTCCTCTTCGCCAATCATCAGGTACAGCCCGTCCAGCGCCTTGCGCGTCACGTAGGCCTGCACATTGGCGTCTTCCTTCTTCACCAGGCCAAAGCCCATCGCCTGGCCGGCAACCGCGTTGTACTTGCTGGCCAGCGACACCTTTTCGGTCGCCTGCGTGACGATGGGCAGGAACTTCTCGCCCAGCGGCTGGCGCGTCTTGGTGGCGAAGAAGTCGGTGACCGAGGTGTCGCCACCGCGCACGATCTTCATCCCGTCCTGCACCGACATGCTTTTCACCGCCGCCACCAGCAGCTCGCGAGCCTGCGGCACTGCCGCCTCGGCCGCGCGATTCATCGCGGTGATCAACTCGTCCACCCTCTTCTGCTGGCCCGAGAGCTTCAGCAACTGGGCTGCGTCGTTCAGGATGCCGGGCAGCGGAATGCGCACCTTCGGGTTGCCGAGGAAGCCATCGGTCTGGCCCAGCAGGCCGACCGCAGCCTCTGCGCCGCGCTGCAGCGCGGTCTTCACGCCCAGCGAAGCATCGGCCTCGCTGAGGAAAGCCGCCTCGGCGACGCGGGCGCCACCCATGCCGGCCAGCAACATGCCGGCCGTCGCCGTAAACTCTCTGCGCTTCATACGAAGGTTCTCCCCATGGACAGACGCCACCATCTTGCTCTGAGCGCCAGCCTGCTGGCAACGCTGCCGTTCAGTGGCCTGCTCGCCGGCTGCGCGGCACGCGAAAGCGCGCCTGACGTGCATTACACCTTGCTGGACGGCCGCCAGGCCAATCTGTCCGGCCAGCGCGGCAAGGTGATGCTGGTGAACTTCTGGGCCACCAGCTGCACGACCTGCGTGCACGAGATGCCCAACATCGTCGCCACGCACGAGAAGTTCAAGGGCCAGGCCTTCGACACGCTGGCCGTGGCCATGAGCTACGACCCGCCGATGTACGTGGACAACTTCGCCAAGTCGCGCCAGCTGCCATTCAACGTGGCGATCGACAACACCGGCGCCATCGCCCAGCAGTTCGGCAAGGTCCAGCTCACGCCGACCACCTTCCTGATCGACAAGCAGAGCCGCATCGTCAAGAAGTTTGTCGGCGAACCCGACTTCGCCTCGCTGCACCAGCTGATTGGCGAACTGATCGCAGAAAAGAGCGCCTGACGCCACGCCGCCTGCGCCGTGCAGGCACAATGCCGCCCGTGCGCAAGATCTGGTCTTCCCTGTGGCTCTCGCTGTTCCTGCTGATCGCTCAGCAGGGCGCGGTGCTGCACGAGATCAGCCACCTCGCCACCTCGCAGCCGTCTGCCGGCCAGACCGGCAAGGCGCATGTTGCGGGCAGCGCCTGCGACGACTGCCTGGCCTTCGCGCAAGTTGCCAGCTTTGTCGCGACCTCGGTCCCGTCGCTGCAACTGCCGCCCGCCACGCATGCGTGGCTCGCCTCGCTGAGCTTCCGGGCCCGCGACGCCGACGTCCCCGCGCACAGCGCCCGGGACCCTCCGAACCTCCTCTGATCGCTTGCTGACGCCCGGCCCGGTGCCGGACGTTGTCTGCACCTGCGCGCGCTGGCCGTCCACTCCTGTTCCCAGGGGCCGCCCGGCGCTGTGCAGCCGTGCACATCACTCGATGAATCAACTGCTCGCGGGCCATTCAACCCAGGCCCGCGACAGAGGAGCTGTTTGCATGTTCACCCCTTCTCGCACGGGCCTGGCGCTCGCGTTGGCGCTCGCCTATCCCTTGCTCACCCTGCCGGTCCACGCGCAGACCGTCGCGGCCACCGACAGTGGCCCCGCAACCGCCGCGCCCACACCGCAACGCGTCGAAATCTCCTCTCAGCGCCAGCGCCTGGACGCTGCGCGCAACGGCCTGTCGCCCGACACCGGCAGTTCCATCTACCGCTTCGACCAGCAGGACATTGCCAAGCTGCCGATGGGCGCCGACACGCCGCTGAACCAGGTCATCCTGCAGGCGCCCGGCGTGGTGCAGGACTCCTACGGCCAGCTGCACGTGCGCGGCGACCACGCGGACCTGCAGTACCGCATCGACGGCATCGTGATCCCCGAGGCCATTGGCGGCTTCGGCCAGGCGCTGGAGACGCGTTTTGCCGACCAGATCCAGGTGCTGACCGGCGCGCTGCCGGCGCAGTACGGCTACCGCACCGCCGGCGTGGTCGACATCCACTCGAAGGGTGCGAGCCAGCAGAACGGCGGGCAGATCAGCCTGCTGGGCGGCAGCAACGGCCACCGCGAAGGCAGCCTGGAACTGGGCGGCAGCGTCGGCGCGCTGAGCTACTACATGGTGGGCTCGGCGATGCACGACGACCAGGGCATCGAGAACCCCACGTCTTCGCGCCACGCACTGCACGACGAGACCGAGCAGGGCAACGGCTTCGGCTATTTCTCGTATGTGCTGACGCCCGAGACCCGCGTCAACCTGATCCTCGGTGGCGCCAACAACCGCTTCCAGATCCCCAACGTGGCCGGCCAGGCACCAGACTATTCGCTGGCCGGCCACGACAACATCGACTCCGCGACGCTGGATGCCCGGCAGAAGGAGCGCAACCACTTCGGCGTGCTGTCGCTGCAAAGCAGCCTGGGCCAGGACGTGGACTACCAGGTGGCCCTGTTCAGCCGCTACACCGACGTGCACTACCGGCCGGACGACGTGGGCGACCTGGCCTTCAACGGCGTGGCGGCCGACGTGGCGCGCAGCAACCGCGCGAGTGGCTTGCAGGCCGACGCCAGCTGGCGCCTGAATGCCACGCACACGCTGCGCAGCGGCATGTTCTACCAGTCTGAAAAGGGCGCGACGCGCAACAACTCGCTGGTCTTCCCGGCCGATGCCAACGGCAACCAGACCAGCGACCAGCCGCTCAGCATCTCCGACGATGCGCAGCTCAAGGGCCACACCTGGGGCGTCTACCTGCAGGACCAGTGGCAGCCGGTCAAGGCGCTGACGGTCAACTACGGCCTGCGCTACGACCAGGTGCGCACCGTCGTCGACGAGCAGCAGCTCAGCCCGCGCGTCGGCGTCGTCTACGACATCGACGCGATGACGCGGGTGCACGCCGGCTACTCGCGCTACTTCACGCCGCCGCCCACCGAGCAGATCGACCAGACCTCGATTCAGAAATTCCAGGGCACGACCAATGCGCTGCCGACAGACGCCAACACCGCCGTGCGCTCCGAGCGCTCGAACTACTACGACCTGGGCATCGAACGCCAGATCGACAGCCACCTGACCGTTGGCATGGACGGCTACTACCGCCAGGTGCGCCACCTGCAGGACGAGGGCCAGTTCGGCAACGCGCTGATCTACTCGGCCTTCAACTACAGCCACGCCCGCGTCTACGGGCTGGAGCTGTCGGCCACCTACCGCAACGAGGCTTTCAGCGCCTATGCCAACGTGGCCTTCGCGCGGGCCCTGGGCAAGGGGCTGGAGACGGGGCAGTTCAATTTCGAGCAGGACGAGATCGACTACATCAATTCGAACTGGGTGCACCTGGACCATGACCAGGCGACCACGGCGTCGGCCGGCGCCAGTTACCAGTGGTCCAACGGCCTGGCCACCTCGGCCGACCTGCTCTTCGGCAGCGGCCTGCGCAACGGCTTTGCCAACAGCAGCCACCTGCCGAGCTACACGCAGGTGAACCTGTCCGCGCACCGCAGCTTCGACCTGGGCACGGCGGTCGGTCCGGTGGAGCTGCGGCTGTCGGCGCTGAATGTGTTCGACCGGACCTACCAGATCCGCGACGGCTCGGGCATTGGCGTCGGTGCGCCTCAGTACGGCCAGCGCCGCACCGTGTTGATGGGCATCAGCAAGTCATTCTGAGCGTCCAGAGGTCCGGGCTTGCGCCCGGACCGCCGCTCAGTTCGCCTCGACGGTGCCCACGCCGGCATGCGCGGCCTGCTGGTCCGCGTGGTAGCTGGAGCGCACCATCGCGCCGACAGCGGCGTGCGTGAAGCCCATCTTGTAGGCCTCTTGCTCGAACATCTTGAAGGTGTCCGGGTGCACATAGCGCTTGACCGGCAGGTGGTGGCCGCTGGGTGCCAGGTACTGGCCGATGGTCAGCATGTCGATGTTGTGCGCGCGCATGTCGCGCATGACCTGCAGGATCTCTTCGTCGGTCTCGCCCAGGCCGACCATGATGCCGCTCTTGGTCGGCACGTTCGGCACGGCTTCCTTGAAGCGCTTGAGCAGGGTCAGGCTGAACTGGTAGTCCGAACCGGGGCGCGCTTCCTTGTACAGGCGCGGCGCGGTCTCCAAGTTGTGGTTCATCACGTCAGGTGGCGCGCTCTTCAGGATGTCCAGCGCGCGGTCCATGCGGCCACGGAAGTCCGGCACCAGCACTTCGATCTGCGTCTGCGGCGACAGCTCGCGCACCTGACGGATGCATTCGACGAAGTGGCCGGCGCCGCCGTCACGCAGGTCGTCACGGTCCACGCTGGTGATGACCACGTACTTCAGCTTCAGCGCGGCAATCGTCTTGGCCAGGTTGGCCGGCTCGTCCACATCCAGCGGATCGGGCCGGCCGTGGCCCACGTCGCAGAACGGGCAGCGCCGGGTGCACTTGTCGCCCATGATCATGAAGGTGGCTGTGCCCTTGCCGAAGCATTCGCCGATGTTCGGGCACGAGGCTTCTTCGCAGACGGTGTGCAGCTTGTGCTCGCGAAGGATCTGCTTGATCTCGTAGAAGCGCGTGGTCGGCGAACCGGCCTTGACGCGGATCCAGTCCGGCTTCTTCAGCATCTCGCCGGCCGGCACGATCTTGATCGGGATGCGCGCCGTCTTGGCCTGGGCCTTCTGCTTGGCGCTGGCATCGTAATCGGCGCCGGTCTTGGCTTCGTGGGTGACGTTGTCGGTGGACATGGAGGCCTTGCAAGGGCTGGCGCGCGAGGCGCTGGGGGACAGGGACGGGGCTGGCGGCGGCTGGCAGGTGGCGCCGCTCAGGGTGCCGAAGCGGGTGGGCTCAGGTGCTGGCGCAGCCGCTCGCACAGCAGGGCCGAGACTTCGGCCGGCTCGGCGCGCACGCCCAGTGTAGCGAGGTCGACCGTTTGCAGCCCGGCGTAGCCGCAGGGGTTGATGCGCCGGAACGGCTCCAGGTCCATGGCCACGTTGAGCGACACGCCGTGGTAGGTGCAGTGCTGGCTGACCTTGATGCCGAGCGCAGCGATCTTGCCAAGCCCGGCGAATTCGTGCAGCCGCGGACCGGCTGGCAACGCCGCATTGAACGGGTCGGCCAGGTTCACGTAGATGCCGGGCGCTCCGCTCACACGGAAACCCAGCACGCCAAAACGTTCCAGCGTCTGGATCACCGCGGCTTCAAGGCGGAACACGTATTCCTTGACGAACACACCCAGGCGGCGCAGGTCCACCAGCGGGTAGACCACCACCTGGCCAGGCCCGTGGTACGTCACCTGGCCGCCGCGGTTGCTCTGCAGCACCGGGATGTCGCCGGCGCCCAGCACATGCTCGGGCTTGCCGGCCACGCCCTGGGTGAAAACCGGCGGGTGCTCGACCTGCCAAAACTCGTCGGGCGTGTCGGGGCCGCGGGCCTCGGTGAACGCGCGCATCGCATCGAAGGTCTGCTGGTACGGCACGCGGCCCCAGTCACGCAGCAGCGGCGGCGGGAATGGCGCAAGCGTGGCGGTCAGCATGGTGTGCAATTGTCCGACATCGGACCAACCGGGCGCCGGCGAAGGTCAAGCCAGCCGCGCTATCGTCGTGGCATGTTGCCGCACGCCACCGCCCGAATCCGCCGCCTGCTGGGCGCTGCTGCCCTGGTCGCCGTTGCCACGCTGACGGCTCAGGCCAGTGCCGCGCAGGCCACCGCGCCGGACCCGTTCGATGCGGCACTGACGCTGTACGTGCAAGGCGACCTGACCGGCGCCGCCCAGGCTTTTGGCGTGCTCGCCAGGCAAGGCCACCCCGGCGCGATGCACGACCTGGCCGCGATGCACCTGCGTGGCGAGCTGCCCGACAGCAGCGTGCAAACCGCGCGCGAGCTGCTGCTGATGGCCGCGCAGCGTGGCTTCGTGACCTCGCAATACGCGCTGGGCGAGCTGTTCGAAAGCGGCAGGCTCGGCAAGCAGGACCTGGTGCAGGCCTTGGCCTGGTACAAGCTGTCGGCCGAATCCGGCAGCCTGGACGGCGCGGTGGCCGCTGGAACGGCCTACCTGATGGGCCGCGGCACGCCGGCCGACAGCAGCCAGGCTGCGCAGTGGTACCGCCAGGCGGCCAATGGCGGCGAGATGGGCGCGATGTACATCCTCGCCTCGCTGTACGAGAAGGGCGATGGCGTGACGCAGGACCTGCGGCTGGCGCGCTACTGGTACGCCGGGGCCGCGGCGGCTGGCGATGAGGCCGCGCCGTACAAGGTCAAGGAACTGGACGCCCGGGCCGCCGCAGAGGCCGCTTCCGCTCCGAAGTCGCCATGAAAAACGGCGCCGAGGCGCCGTTTTCCGAGCGGGGTCACGCGCGTCAGAGGACGATCTTGACCATCGGGTGCGTGGTCAGCGTGCGGTACAGCTCGTCGAGCTGCTCGCGGCTGGTCGCCGTCACGGTGATGGTGACGCCCAGGTAGTTGCCGCCCTTGCTGGGCCGCTTCTCGACCGTTTCAGGGTCGAAACCAGGGTCGAACTGCAGCGCCACTGAAATGATCGCATCGACAAAACCTTCGACGTGCGCGCCCATGACCTTGATCGGAAAGGCGCTGGGGTACTCGATCAGCGATTGCTCGGGCGGGATGTAGGAAGACATGGTGTTGGTCGACATGACCGGATAGATAAGGCCGCCGCGGCGACTTGCAAGTTGGCGCCGCTCAGGCGCACTGTTCGCGCTTGGCCCGTTGGTAGGCTTCGTAGAGGCGGCCGTAGACAGGCCCAGGCTTGCCGCGCAGAGCACCATGCCCGACAGCCTCGCCGTCCAGCTTGGTCACGGCCAGCACTTCCTTGCCGGTGGAGCTGAGCAGCACTTCGTCGGCGGCGCGCAGGTCAGATTCACTGATCGGCCGCAGGTTGAAGGCAATGCCTTCTTCCTCGCACAGCTCGCGCAGCAGTTGCACGCGAATGCCTTCCAGCACATGCTCGTTCATCGGCGGGCCCAGCAGCGCGCCCTCTTGCACGATCCAGGCATTGCAGGTGGAGGCTTCGGTGAGCCACGGGCCACCCGGCAGGCCGTCGCGCAGCAGCAGGGTTTCGGCGGCGCCCACATCGGCCGAGACCTGGCGCGCCAGCACATTGCCCAGCAGCGAGGTGCTCTTGATGTCGCCACGCTCCCAGCGGAAGTCGCGTGCGGTGACGCAGGCCACGCCCTGGTGGCGGAGCTCGGCCGGCACCGGCTTCATCGGGTTGCTCATGATGAAGACCGTGGGCTCAATGTCCACCGGCATCACGTGGTCGCGCAGCGCCACGCCGCGCGTGACCTGCAGGTAAACCACCTGGTCATCGGCCGGCTGCGCAGCGATGACGCGGCGCAGCCGCGCCAGCCACCCGTCACGGTCGGTCGGCGAGGCGATGCGCAGCTTGTCCAGGTTGCGCGCCAGCCGTGCCATGTGCTCGTCGAAGCGGAACAGCTGGTGGCCGTAGACCGGCATGGCCTCGTAGACGCCGTCGCCAAACAGGAAGCCGCGGTCCAGAACCGAGACTTTGGCCTGGGACAGCGGCAGCAGCTCGCCGTTCAGCTCGCACAGGGTATCGGGCAGCACGGTCATCGGGATCTCCGCAGGGGTGCAGGACCTGGAGGTTACTTGATCCAAAGCCGGATGGCATCCCAGGCGCGGCCGAAGATGCCGGCCTGCGGCACTTCTTCCAGCACCACCAGCGGCACGGTGGCCACCGGCGCGCCGCCGGCCGTGGTGACCTTCAGCGTGCCCACGCGCTGGCCCTGGGTCAGCGGCGCGACCAGCGGATCGGTGCGTTCGACGCTGGTCTTCAGGCGGTCACCCTCACCCTTGGGCACGGCCACGAACACCGCGCCTTCGCTGCCCAGCTTCACTTCCGGGCTCTTGCCCTTCCACACCGGCACGGTGGCCATCGCCTTGCCGGGTTCGAACAGCCGCACCGCGTCGAAGTTGGTGTAGCCCCAGTTCAGCAGCTTCTGGCTTTCGTTGGCCCGCCCCTGCATCGACTCCGCGCCCATCACCACCGACATCAACCGGCGCTTGCCGTTCGGGAAGTCGCGCTGGGCCGAGGCCAGCAGGCAGTAGCCTGCGGCGTCGGTGTAGCCGGTCTTCATGCCGTCGACGGTCGCATCGCGGCCCAGCAGCAGGTTGCGGTTGGGCTGCTTGATGTTGTTGTACGTGTACTGCTTCATCGAGTAGTACGGGTAGCGCTCGGGGAAGTCGCGAATGATGTGCTGGGCGATCACCGCCAAGTCGCGCGCAGTGCTGTAGTGGCCGGCTTCGGTCAGCCCGGTCACGTTCTTGAATGCGGTGTGCGTCAGGCCCCAGGCCTGGGCCTGGCGGTTCATCACTGCCACGAAGGCCTCGACACTGCCGGACACGCCTTCGGCCAGCGCCACCGCAGCGTCATTGCCCGACTGCACGATCAGGCCGCCCAGCAGTTCGTCCACCGTCGGCGTCATCGTGGTGTCGATGAACATCAGCGAGCCGCCGCCCTTGCGCTCCTTCCAGGCCCGCTCGGAGACCGGCAGGCGCTGTTCCAGCGACAGCTTCTTGTCGCGCAGCGCGCCAAAGACCACGTAGGCCGTCATCAGCTTGGTCAGCGAGGCGGGTTCGGCCTGAGCGTCGGCATTGCGCTCGGCCAGCACCTGGTTGGCCGTCATGTCGATCAGCAGGTAGCCGCGCGAGGCGATTTCAGGCGGCTGCGGCGCCTGGGCATGGGCGCTCAGCGTCACGCCCAGCGCCATGGTGGCGCCGAGCAACAGGGAATGCAGGGATTTCATCAGCAAGGACCGAAAAGGTCGTCAATGCCTGGGTGGTCGAGGCTCAGCGCCAGGCGTTCACCACAAGCGATTTGAGCAGCGGAAGCTGCCCGTGGAAGAAATGGCCCACGCCCGGCACCACCACGACGGGCAGCGACTGCGGGCGGGCCCAGTCGAAAGTTGCCGACAGCGGCACGACGTCGTCGGTCTCGCCGTGGATCACCAGCGTGTCGGCCGGCACTGTGGTCATGTCGAAACGCGAGGTGGCGGGGCCGACCAGCACCAGCCGCTCGGCCTTGGCATCGTCGGCCAGGCGCCGGGCGGCATGCGAGACGATGTAGCCGCCAAACGAAAAGCCGGCCAGTGCCAGCGGCAGCGCGGGGTCGCGCTGCGCGGCGATCACCGCCAGCGCGTCGTCGACCTCGCCGCGGCCCTCGTCCCATTCGCCTTCGGAGCCGCCCACGCCGCGGTAGTTGAAGCGCACTGCGCGGTAGCCCAGCTGCATGAAGGCGCGCGCCAGGGTCTGCACGACCTTGTTGTCCATCGTGCCGCCCTGCTGCGGGTTCGGGTGGCAGATCACCGCCACGCCACGCAGTGCGACGCCGGCCGCGGGCTCGTCCACCGCCCCCACCAGCACGCCGGCCGGGCCGCCGATGCGCAGCGGCTGGGTGTTGGCACTCATGCGCGGTGCCAGGCCAGGGGCGGCGCTCACCGGCCGACCTCGGGCGCCAGCTTCAGCCGCTCGACCGGCTTGCCGTTTTTCAGGTGCGACTCGACGATCTCGTCGATGTCCTCGTTGTCCACGAAGGTGTACCAGGTCTCTTCCGGGTACACGACGATCACCGGGCCGCCAGCGCAGCGGTCCAGGCAGCCGGCCTTGTTGACCCGCACGCCGCCCACGCCCGCCAGCTTCTGTGCCTTGACCTGCTTCTTGCAGTGATCGAAGCCGGCTTGTGCGCCATGCTGGGCGCAGCTTTCCTCGCCGTTGCTGCGCTCATTGAGGCAGAAGAAGACGTGGTGCTTGTAGTAACTCATTGGCGGGATTGTAGGCAGTAGGGGGCAGCGCGGCTCAGTTCGAAGGCCGCGCACGGGCTTGTCTGCGAGTGCCGGCGGGCGTGCTTTGTTCCATCGGCCACATGCTTTCTGCCGAGGCCACCCGCCCGGCCAGCCACAGGATGGCCGCATAGGGCCACAGCCAGCCTATCCATTGCGCCAGCCCGTGGAAGCGGATGAAGCGCCCCTGCTCCCAGGCCTGCAGGCTGAGCGAAAAGTACGGATCGGCCGGCGCCTGCGCGACCAGCGTGACCAGCAGCAGCAGCGCCGCCATGCCCAGTGCCGCCGCCAGCCGCTGCGGCACCATCAGCAGCGCCAGCGCCAGCAGCAGGCCGACCAACAGCGCCGGCACCACGCCCGGTGCCAGCCAGGCCGCCGCATGGCCGGGGCCGAAATTCAGTGCGGCCGACAGCGTGGTCGCCGCCAACCCCAGCGCGAGCGCGCCCAGGGCCATCACCGCTCGGCGCCAGCCGGTGCGGGTGATCGAATAGGCCAGCAGACAAGGCCCGAGCAGCCCCAGCACCATGCCCAGGCCTTCGACCACCAGCGGCAACCGCTCGGTCGGCGCCGGAATGTCGCTGACCATTTCCAGCACCTGCTGGGCCCAGGTCACGTCCAGCAGCCAGCCCACCAGTTCGTCCTGCACCCGCTCCCAGCCCAGGCCCATGCCGAGCGGAAACGGCGCCGGGAACAGCAGCCCCAGCGGCCACAGCAGCAGCAGCGCCAGCGCACTGCCGCTGCGGCGCCAGAACCAGCGGTCCCGCGTGGCCTGCCAACGGTCGATCAGCCTGAGCACCTGCAGCGGCGCCGCCAGCGAGGCGCCGGCCAGCGCCCCGGCGCTGTTCAGCGCCCAGTCCAGCCCGGAGGGGTAGCGCCGCGGCAGGAATTGCTGCGTCACCTCCATCGCATACGACAGCGCCGAGCCGCCCAGCACCGCCAGCAGCCAGGCCCAGCGCGCACGGCCGCCGCTGCGCATCACCGCCAGGCACAGCAGGCCGCCCAGCGGCATGTAGCCCAGCAGGTTGGCCCACATGTCGAAATGGTCGCGCCAGGGCGGGAACGGCAGGCGGAACAGTTCCAGCCATCCCAACGCGCCCGGCCAGCGCCAGTCGATGAACGGATAAAGGCTGGCGTAGACCAGCAGCCCGGTGTAGACCGCGGCCAGCGGGATCGCGGAGCTGCGGTGCCTGGCAGTGGCCGCGGCGGGGGCTGGCAGTGGATCGGTCAAGGCCGTGCGAACCTCAGAAAGGCTTCACCACCACCAGCAGCACGATGGCAATGAACAGCAGCACCGTGACCTCGTTGAACACGCGGAACCAGCGGTGGCTGCGCTTGTTGGCCATCTGCTCGAAGTCGCGCAGCAGCGCGCGGCACATGTGGTGGTAGCCGATCACCACCACCACCAGGGCCAGCTTGGCATGCAGCCAGCCGTTGCCCGGGCCCTTGCCCACGCCAAAACCCAGCCACAGCCACAGGCCCAGCAGCAGCGCCGGCACCATCAGGAAACTGCAGAAACGGTACAGCTTGCGCGCCATCAGCAGCAAGCGCTCGCGCTCGGCATGACTGTCGGCCGGCACCATCGCCAGGTTCACGAACAGCCTGGGCAGGTAGAACAACCCGGCAAACCAGCTCGCGACGAAAATCAGGTGAAACGCCTTGACCCACAGATACGCATGACTCATGCGGAGAATTATGGGCTGCGCAGAGAATGGCCTGGAAATGCCGATTGGAGAACCGGGACAGGATCCAGTTACCTGGCAGTTACCGGGAAAACCGGGGCCAGAAAAGAAAGAGCCCCGGCCGTGGGCCGGGGCTGAAAAGCCTTGACGCTGTCATCACGTGAAGGCACCTGCTCAGGGAGGAAAAGCAGGGAGCGCCTCCCTTTCGGGCTGCGCTCAGAACGAACTGTAACACTCTGTCCTTGGTCGCTACCATACGGAACCACTGCAAAACGTCACGTCGCGCGCGAGTTGTTGCGCACATCCACCAACCTGTTACATGGCCCTGTCGTGAACCTGCCTGCCTATCCCGCCCATCGCCCCCGCCGCCTGCGCCGGGACGCTTTCAGCCGCGCCATGGTTCGTGAGCACCTGCTTACGCCGGCGGACTTCATTCTTCCGGTTTTCATTCACGAACTGCCCGGCCGCGCACCGATTTCGTCCATGCCCGGCGTGGAGCGTTTGTCGATTGATGAGTTGCTGAGGGTCGGCGAACAGGCGCTCGAGCTCGGAATTCCAGCGCTGGATCTGTTTCCGGTGATTACACCTGCGGCCAAGAGCCTGGATGGTGCAGAAGCCTGGAATCCGGAAGGACTGTGCCAGCGCGCCATCCGCGCACTCAAGAGTCGCTTGCCGGAACTCGGCGTGATGACCGACGTGGCGCTGGATCCGTTCACCACCCACGGGCAGGACGGCATCATCGACGAGTCGGGTTATGTGCTGAACGACATCTCGGTGCAGGCGCTGGTCAGGCAGTCGCTCTCGCATGCCGAGGCTGGCGCCGACATCGTCTCGCCGTCCGACATGATGGACGGCCGCATCGGCGCGATCCGCCAGGCGCTGGAAGCTGCCGGCCATGTGCACACTCGCATCATGGCGTATTCGGCCAAGTACGCCTCGGCCTTCTACGGCCCGTTCCGCGACGCGCTGGGCACGGCCGGCAACCTCGGCAAGGGCAACAAATACACCTACCAGATCGACCCGGCCAACAGCGACGAAGCCTTGCGCGAAGTGGCGCTGGACATCGCCGAAGGCGCCGACATGGTGATGGTCAAGCCCGGCCTGCCGTACCTGGACATCGTCTACCGCGTGAAGACCGAATTCCGCGTGCCGACCTTCGCCTACCAGGTGAGCGGCGAGTACGCGATGATCAAGGCCGCCGCCGCCAATGGCTGGCTGAACCACGACGCGGTGATGATGGAAGCGCTGCTGGCCTTCAAGCGCGCTGGCGCCGATGGCGTGCTGACCTATTTCGCGCTCGACGCGGCCCGGCTGCTGAAGGCCGGCTGAGCCACGGCGAATGCGCATCTTCCACATCGACAACGAGCACTTCACCGAGCTCGAACAGCTGCCGGCCACGCTGCCGGCCCAGGGCTACCTCTGGATCGGCAATGCCAGGCGCGAGTTCGAAGCCCGCGTCGGCGAACTGCAGCGACACCTGCAGCACTGGACCGGCGCCGGCCTGGTGGACCTGCACGTCAGCGACCTGCTGAACAACCAGCTGCCCTCTCACTACGACGACACCTCCTGGTACGACATGCTGGTCTTCCGCCGGCTCTCCGCCGGGGCTGGTGGCGCCGTGCTGCCGCCCAATACCCCCGTGCCCGCCATGGGCCGCCCGCCCGCGCCGCCACACGAGGCCGGCACGCTGGCCGCAGCGCACCAGGCGCTGGCCGCGATCGACACCAGCCCGGTCGGCTTTGCCGTGTTCGACCGGGTGCTGATCACCGTGCACCCGGCCGACTGCATGGTGCGCGAATACTTCGCCCAGCGACTGCAGCAGCACTCCCGCGAGTCCGACCTGCGCGGCTCGGCGCGCCTGCCCACCAGCCCGGCCGACCTGATGCTGCGCATGGTGAACTACATGGTGGACAGCTACCTGGAACTGCGCCGGCTGCTCACGCGCCACCTCGGCACGCTGCAGGCGGAACTGCTGAAGGCCAACAGCCGCTTCGCCGACTGGCAGCTCATCCTCAGCTCGCGAGAAGCACTGCACCTGCTGGAAGACACCTGCGAGGACCAGCGCAGCGCCATCCAGGAGTGGATAGACGCGCTGGACGAATGGCCGGAAGAAGCCTCGGTCGCCGAGCGGCGCGAACGCGAGCTGCTGCGCGTGCGCTCGCGCGACGTGCTGGAGCACATCGAGCGCGTGCTGAGCCATGTGCGCAGGCTGGAGCAGTCGGCCGAGGCCGCGGTGCAGATGCACTTCTCGGCCCTGGGCCAGCGCACCAACGACATCATGCGCACGCTGACCGTGCTGACCGCGATCTTCCTGCCGCTGAACCTGATCACCGGCATCTTCGGCATGAATTTCGAGTGGCTGCCGCTGATCCACAAACAGGACGGTTTCTGGATCGCCGTGGCCGTGATGTTTGGCATCGGCATCGGCTTGGGGCTGTTCTTCTGGCGCAAGCGCTACCTGGGCACGCGTTCGCGGCAGTGAACGAAGGCGGTCAGGCGCTCAGCGTTTGTCCGGATACGGGTCGTGCAGGCCCAGGCCGAGCAGGATCTCGGTTTCGCGGGCTTCCATGGCTTCGGCCTCGACGTCGTCGTCCTCGTGGTCGTAACCCTGGGCGTGCAGCGTGCCGTGCACCAGCAGGTGGGCGTAGTGGTCGGCCACGGGGAGCTTGAGTTCCCTGGCTTCCTTCTCGACCACCGGGGCGCAGAGGATCAGGTCGGCCATCACCAGCGGCTCGTGTTCGTAGTCGAAGGTCAGCACGTTGGTCGCGTAGTCCTTCTGGCGGAACTCGTGGTTCAGGCGGCGGCCTTCTTCTTCTCCGACGATGCGCACCGTGATCTCGCCCGGGGCTTCCAGCGCGGCGCGGATCCAGCGCGCAACCTTGTGGCGCGGCAGCTCGCCGCGGTGTGCCGGGTCGGCGAACTGCAAGGACAGGCTCAGCGCTGGCTTGGCGGCGGCCATCAGCGCGTCTCCAGCTTGCGCTGCCGCTCTTCCAGGCGGTCGCGCTCCTCGCGCTGGCTGTCGTAGGCGTCGACGATGCGGGCCACCAGCGGGTGGCGCACCACGTCGGCCGAGGTGAAGCGGGTCATTGCAATGCCTTTGACGTCGCGCAGGACCTCGGCGGCGTCGATCAGCCCGCTGGGCATGCCGCGCGGCAGGTCGATCTGGCTGACGTCGCCGGTCACCACGGCCTTGGAGCCGAAGCCGATGCGGGTCAGGAACATCTTCATCTGCTCGGGCGTGGTGTTCTGTGCCTCGTCCAGGATGATGAAGGAATGGTTCAGCGTGCGGCCGCGCATGAAGGCCAGCGGCGCGATCTCCAGCGTGGCCTTTTCGAAGGCCTTGGTCACGCGGTCGAAGCCCATCAGGTCGTACAGCGCGTCGTACAGCGGGCGCAGGTAGGGATCAACCTTCTGGGTCAGGTCGCCCGGCAGGAAGCCCAGGCGCTCGCCGGCTTCCACCGCGGGGCGCGTCAGCACGATGCGCTGCACCGAGCTGCGCTCCAGTGCGTCCACCGCCGCGGCCACCGCCAGGAAGGTCTTGCCGGTGCCGGCCGGGCCGATGCCGAAGCTGATGTCGTGCGCCATGATGTGGCGCAGGTACTGCAGCTGGTTCGGCGTGCGCGCGGTGAGGTCGGCGCGCCGCGTGTGCAGCACGATGTCGCCCTCGGCCGCGTCCGGCAGGTGCACCGGCGCGCCGCCGCGGCGCAGGTCGTCCAGCGCCAGCTGGAAGGTCTCGGCGGTGATGGGCTTTTTCGCCCGCTCGTACAGCATCTCCAGCATCGCCATGACCCGCTCGGCGTCACGCTTGCTGCCATCGATCTTGAACGCGCCCTGCCGCCGCGTGATGGTCAGCGGCAGCATGGCTTCGATGGCGCGGAGGTGCTCGTCCAGCGGGCCGCAAAGATGGGCCAGCCGGGTGTTGTCGAGCGGGGAAAAGGTGTGGCGGAGGATCATTGGGGCGCGATTGTGAGCCAAACGATAATCCCTCGCATGATCGGTCGTCTCACGGGTTTGATTGCGGAAAAGTCCCCTCCGCTGGTGCTCATCGACGTGCAAGGCGTCGGCTATGAAGTGGACGTGCCGATGAGCACCTTCTACAACCTGCCGGGGCTGGGCGAGAAGGTCACGCTGCTGGTGCACCAGGTGGTGCGCGAGGATGCGAACCTGCTCTACGGCTTCCTGACCGCAGAGGAGCGCGCCACGTTCCGCGAGGTCGTGAAGATCAGCGGCATCGGGCCGCGCACGGCGCTGTCCATCCTGTCGGGCCTGTCGGTTTCGGACCTGGCCGGCGCGGTGACGCGGCAGGAAGGCGCGCGGCTGCAGAAGGTGCCGGGCATCGGCAAGAAGACGGCCGAGCGGCTGCTGCTGGAGCTCAAGGGCAAGCTGGGCGCCGAGCTGCCGGGCGTGGGCGCCAGCGTGGCGAGCGACGCGCAGGCTGACATCGTGCAGGCGCTGATGGCGCTGGGCTACAACGAGAAGGACGCCGCAGCGGCGTTGAAGAAGCTGCCCCCGGACGTGGGCGTCAGCGAAGGCATCAAGCTGGCGCTGAAGTCGCTGGGCTGAGGCCCTTCCGGTTCAATGCTCGAGGGCCGGGCCCGGGGCTGAGGCGCCAAGCGCGCGCACGGGCGCCTGCACCGTCAGCTGCTCGCTCTTGCCGTCGGCGTTCTTGAAGGTCAGCGTCAGCGGCACCTGGTCGCCGGCCTTCAGCGGCTGCTTCAGGTCCATCAGCATGACGTGAAAGCCGCCGGGCTGGAGCTTCACGGTGATGCCGGCCGGCAGATCCAGACCGCCGGGCACTTCGCCCATCTTCATCACGTCGCCCACCATCTTCATTTCGTGCACCTCAGCCACGCCAGCCAGCGGCGTGGCCACGCCGACCAGCCGGCTGCCCTGGGCCGACCGCAGCTGCATGAAGGCGCCAGTGGCCTTTTGCTGCGCCACGGTGCCGCGAACCCACAGCTCGGTCACGGCCGGCGGCTCGGCCAGCGCTGCGGCGCTGGCGGCGAGCAGGCCCAGCGCCAATGCGACGCGGGTGGTGAATGGCGAAGTCTTGAAAGACGGCATCGGTGTTGTCTCCTGCTGTTTGACGGCTGTGCGATGCGGCAGCACCGGCTCAGGCGCCGAGATGATCGCGCACCCGGGCACCGCCGTCGCTGCGCGTCATGCCGGCCGGCCATTCGCTTTCGCGCAGGCGGGCGCGGCTGAAGCGGGCGCTCTGGCGCTCGCGGCCGTCGAGGATCTGGGTGCGCTTGAGGTTGGCGAAGATGCGCGACACGGTCTCGGGCGAAGTGTCGATGATGGCGGCCATGTCCTTGATGGTCGGCAGGGGCGTGTGGGCCTCCTCGGCTATCCACGGCGCATCGTCCTCCGGCGCCAGCATCAGCAGCAAGGCCTTCAGCCGGTCCTGCGCCGAGCTGCTGCGCAGCGCCACCAGGTCCTCGCCGCGGCGCTGCTGCTGCAGCAGGCCCTCCATCAGCACCAGCCGGCGCTCGGCGTCACTGGCCAGCACCCGGCGGCGGGCTTCGCTGGGCACGATGGCCCGCGCGGTATTGGCATATGGGTAGGCCGCCAGCAATTCCAGGCCGATCAGGTCACCGGGGAGCACGATCTGCATGAAACGCTGGCCGTCTGCCGTGGCACGGTCCAGCCGCAGCGCGCCGGCCGTCAGCTGCCAGACCGTGCCCATGCCACCGGCCTCGAACAACACATCACCGCAGGCCAGCTGCTGCACCGGGTCATCGCGCAGCGAAACTCGTGAATCAAGGGTCATGGAGGTCCGTCCAGGGACGGCTTCTGAAAGTACGACAGGCCAGGCGGCGCGACTCGCGGGTTAACGAACGGCAGCGAGGTAACTCAGGGGAAACACCTAATGATAGTGGACCGCCGTGCTTGACCCTGCCAACTGAATGCGGGCATGCGGCAGCACCGCAGCGCCCGACGGACTGATCCAATGGGGGATTGCCGCTGGCCGGCGGACGTGACACCGTGAGGCATCAGCCACAGCGCCACCCACCGACAGATGCCGACGATCAAGGATGTGGCCCAGCTCGCCGGTGTCGGCGTGGGCACCGCTTCGCGGGTGCTCTCCGGCCGCGGCTCGTTCTCGGCCAAGGCGGCGGCGCGTGTGGCCTCTGCGGTACAGGCGCTGGACTTCCGGCCGTCGACCATTGCCCGCGCGCTGGTCACCCAGGTCAGTGGCACCATCGGCGTCTACGTGCCGGACTTCAAGGGCCGGTTCTACGGGCCGATGCTGCACGCGGTGGAAAGCGAATTGCGCAGCCACGAGCGCCACATGGTGGCGGCCAATGGCTGTGGCCAGGCCAGCATGCGCCGCCAGGCCCAGGACGGCGTGCGCTTCCTGATGGACCGCGGCTGCGACGGCATCCTGGTGACCACCAACGCGCTGACCGACGCCGACCTGCTGGCCATCCAGGAGCGTTTCCCGCACGTGGCGGTGGTCAACCGCGAGGTGGCGCGCATGAAGGCCGCGTGTTTCTCGGTGGACCACCACGCCGCCGGCCGGCTCGCGGCGCGGGCCTTCCTGGACCACGGCCACCGCCGGCTGGCGGTGATTGCCGGGCTGGCCGAGGCGCCGGACAACCGGCAGCGCCTGCAAGGCTTTTTCGACGAACTGGCCACCGCGGGCATAGCCCGCGAGCAGGTGCCTTGTGTCGACGGCCATTTCACGGCCAAAGGTGGCTGGGAGGCCAGCGGTGCGCTGCTGGTCAGCGGCGCGCAGTTCACCGGCCTGTTCTGCTGCAACGACCTGATGGCGATGGGCGCCATCGCCCGGCTGCACGCCGCCGGCAAACGCATGCCGGCGGAGGTCTCGGTGATCGGCTACGACGACGCAGATGAAATGGCCGACTACCTCAGCCCCAGCCTGACCAGCATCCGCATCGCCATCGGCGACATGGGCCTGAACGCCTGCCGCATGCTGCTGAACCAGTGCTACGCGATGTCACTGCCGCTGGTGCGCGAATTCCAGCCCGAGTTGGTGCTGCGCAACTCGCTGGGGCCTGCGCCAATGTGAATGGGAAGACGGGGATTCATGTCGACTGTGTAAACCGCCTACAGCTTCGCGACAGCCAGGCCGAAGTCCTGGCCATGCACCGCGCAAACGGTGCGTCACATCAGGGACCCGCCATGCAAGTCGCTGCCTCCACCACCGTCGCCAATGCCGCCAGCGCCAGCAGCGGCAGCTCGTCCACCACCGCCTCGCAGATCGCCGCGCTGCAAAAGCAGTTGCAAAGCCTGGCGCAGGACCTGAAGGACCTGACCAAGGACGACACGCTGAGCGCGGACGACAAGCAGAAGCAGCAACAACTGCTGCAGATGCAGATGCTGTCGGTCCAGCAGCAGATCACCGCGCTGCAGAACAAGGCCACGCAAGACGCCGAGGCCAAGCGCAAGGCGGGCGAAGCCAAGTCCAGCGAGTCGAAGGACGCGCAGCCGCAGGCAGGCTCGGCCGACCCGCTGGCAGCCAGGAAGAACGACAACCCCGTCCGCCGCCTCGGCTTGCAGGTCGACACCTACGCCTGAGCGGCGACGGCCATCAGGCCGGTCCGCCGGAAGTGCTCAGTGCGGCAAGGGGCCGACCCGGCGCCAGGTTTCGCCCTCGCCCTCGCCGCCATCGAAGTAGCGCAGCGTCTCGCTGCCAGGCACGGCCTCCAGGCGGTGCAGGGCGTTTTCGAACAGGAAGAGGCCGCCGGCGATGGGCCGCAGCTTGAGTGGCCGCCCCTCACCGCGTTGCGCATACAAGGCGCCGTCCTTCACACGCAACACGCGGTCGTCCGCCGCGGCCGAGCTGCCAGCTGTGCGCCACACGCCTTGCAGTTTCTCCAGTTCGCTCACCGGCAGGTCCAGCTTGGGGCCATCCGGAAAGGGTTGGCCCAGGGCAATGGCCGCGACGCGCCGGCCCAGCGTGCCGACGTTCAGCGCATTGCTGTCGCTGTTGTGCAGTACCACCACGCTGAGCTGCGTTGCCGGCAGCCAGATCAGCACCGACTTGAAGCCATGGATGCCGCCGCCGTGCTGCAGCATGGGCTGGCCGCGCAGCGTCTCGGCATAGATGCCATCGCCGTAGGCCGCCTTCTGCGCAGGGGTGCCCTCCGGCGTGACCATGCGCAGGTAGGTCGCCGGCTTCAGCACCTGGCCGCGGTGCAGGGCCAGGTTCCAGCGCCAGAGTTCGTCCACCGTGCTGACCAATGCACCGGCCGCGTGCGGCTGCGTCATGCTCACCAGGCCCGCACGCTCCACGCCTGCGGCGCCGCTGCTGTAACCCGACACCAGGCCGGGGATGACGCGATCCGGATCGTCGTACTGGATGCGGCCCAGGCCCTGCGGCTGCAGCATGGCCGCCACCTGCGCGTGCCAGGCCTTCTTCGTGATGGCCTCGATCACCGCGCCCACCAGCACGTAGCCGGAGTTGTTGTACGCCCAGGATGCGCCGGGCGCGAAGTCCACCGGCTGGCCGCTGAACTCGGCGATCATCTCCGCGGTGCTCAGGTCCCGCCGAATTGGATTGCCCATGTAGCGCGGCAGGCTGGTGAAGCTCTTCACGCCCGAGGTATGGTTGAGCAGTTGCTGCAGCGTGATGCCGTCTCCGCCGGGGTAGCTCGGCAGGTATTTGGACAGCGGATCGTCCAGCTTCGCGAGCCCCTGGTCCACCAGTTGCAGCAAGGCCGCCGCCGAAAACTGCTTGGTCACCGATCCGATGCGCAGCACCTGGTCCGGCGACAGCGGCACACCCAGCTCGATGCTGGCCATGCCACGCGCGCTGCGGTAGAGCACCGTCTCGCCACGGGCCACCAGCATCACCGCGCCGGGCCCATCGGCCGGCACTGCGCTGGCGAGCAGCGCATCCAGCTGCGTGCGAAGCTCGGCAGGTGCTGGTTCCGCGGCAAAGGCTTGCAGGGCGGGACTGAAGGCAATGACCGAGACCGCGGCGAACCGGATGCCAGCGCCGAACAAGCGGCGACGGGCGGGCACAAGGTTGTGAAGAAGCATGGGACTTTTCGCCGGACATGGGAGGCGCCAAGCCTCCCACCGCGGCACGGGCGCATCAAGCTGACTGCGACGAAACGACGAATGCAGGGTTTGAGCCGCAGCGGTCCCGGCCGGCCATAATCCCTGTATGTCCATCCAGACCGACGATTTCGGCCCCGCTGCCAGCCGGCCGGCCCGCGTGGTCACCGCGCAGCCGGTGACGCCGCAGGAAGAAGCGCAGGAACGCGCGCTGCGGCCCAAGGGGCTGGACGAATACGTCGGCCAGTTGAAGGCGCGCGAACAGCTGGAGATCTTCATTGGCGCGGCCAGGAAGCGCAACGAGGCGCTGGACCATGTGCTGCTGTTCGGCCCGCCGGGGCTGGGCAAGACCACGCTGAGCCACATCATTGCCAACGAGCTGGGCGTGAACCTGCGCCAGACCAGCGGCCCGGTGCTGGAAAAGCCCAAGGACCTGGCCGCCATCCTGACCAATCTCGAGAAGAACGACGTGCTGTTCATCGACGAGATCCACCGGCTCTCGGCCGTGGTCGAGGAAATCCTGTACCCGGCGCTGGAGGACTACCAGATCGACATCATGATCGGCGAAGGCCCCGCCGCCCGCTCGATCAAGCTGGACCTGCAGCCCTTCACCCTCGTGGGCGCCACCACCCGCGCCGGCATGCTGACCAACCCGCTGCGCGACCGCTTCGGCATCGTCACCCGGCTGGAGTTCTACACCGACGAGGAGCTGGCCCGCATCGTGACCCGCTCGGCCGGCCTGCTGAATGCGCCCATCGACGTGGAAGGCGCGACCGAGATCGCGCGCCGCAGCCGCGGCACGCCGCGCATAGCCAACCGCCTGCTGCGCCGCGTGCGCGACTATGCCGACGTCAAGGGCACCGGCCGCATCACCCGCGAAATGGCCGACGCCGCGCTGAAGATGCTGGACGTGGATTCACGCGGCTTCGACCTGATGGACCGCAAGCTGCTCGAAGCCGTGGTGCACCGCTTCGATGGCGGCCCGGTCGGCCTGGACAACGTGGCCGCGGCGATTGGCGAAGAGCCCGGCACGATCGAAGACGTGATCGAGCCTTACCTGATCCAGCAAGGCTTCCTGCAGCGCACGCCGCGTGGGCGTGTGGCCACCTTGATGGCCTACCGCCACCTGGGCGTGACCCCGCCGCAGCGCGGCAGCGATCTGTTCGAAGGCTGAGAAGCCACCGCCTGGGCGGCAGCCGGCGGCGGAGTGCAGCCAGGGCCTGCGCGCAGCGCTGCCTCGTTCAGCTGCGCAAATGACAGGCCACCCAGTGCCCGTCCGCCACCTGCTTCAGCTCAGGCCGCTGCTCGCGACACTGCGCGGTCTGCGCCAGTGGGCAGCGGGTGTGGAAGTGGCAGCCGGTGGGTGGATGGATGGGGCTGGGCACGTCGCCTTGCAGCGGGATGCGGCGACGCTTGACCGTCGGGTCCGGAATGGGCACGGCCGACAGCAGCGCTTCGGTGTACGGGTGGCGCGGCTCGGTGTAGAGCGCCTTGGCGGGCGCGATCTCGACGATGCGGCCCAGGTACATCACGGCCACACGATGGCTGATGTGCTCGACCACGCTGAGGTCGTGCGCGATGAAGAGGTAGGCCAGGCCGAACTGCTCGCGCAGGTCTTCGAGCAGGTTGATGACCTGGGCCTGGATGGACACGTCCAGTGCCGAAACCGCTTCGTCGCAGACCACCAGCTTGGGGCTGACGGCCAGCGCGCGGGCGATGCCGATGCGCTGCCGCTGGCCGCCCGAGAACTCGTGCGGAAAGCGGCGCATCTGGTCGGCCGACAGGCCTACCGTTTCCAGCAACTCCACCACCCGCGCCTCGCGCTGCTGCGCATTGCCGGCCAGCTTGTGGATGACCAGCGCCTCGCCGACGATGTCGCGCACCGACATGCGCGGGTTCAGGCTGGCGAACGGGTCCTGGAAGATGATCTGCATGTCGCGCGTCAGCGCGCGCAGCCCGGCCGGGCTGGCGCGGGTCACGCTGCGGCCTTCGAAGCTGACTTCGCCGGCAGTCGGCTCGACCAGGCGCAGGATGCTGCGGCCCAGCGTGCTCTTGCCGCAGCCGGATTCGCCGACGATGCCCAAGGTCTCGCCATGCGCGAGCTCGAAGCTGACGCCGTCCACCGCATGCACACGCGCGACCTCGCGGCCCAACAGCCCGCCATGGATGGGGAACTGCTTGACCAGACCCTCGACCTTCAGCAGTGGCATGCTGTTCATGGCACCAAATCCAGGATGCAGGCCACCTTGTGGCTCGGCGCCGCCTCGCGCAGCGGTGGCGTCGCGGTGGTGCAGGCCGGCGTGACATGGCGGCAGCGCGGCGCGAAGCGGCAGCCGACAGGCGGGTTGATCAGGCGCGGCACGCTGCCGGCAATCGCTTCGAGCCGGGTCTTGTGCACGGCGTCGCGGTCAATGCGCGGGATAGAGCGGATCAGGCCCTGGGTGTAGGGGTGGCGCGGGCGGGCGAACAGGTCTTCCACGCCGGCTTCTTCCACCACCTGGCCGGCGTACATCACCACGACGCGCTGGCCCACTTCGGCGACCACGCCCATCGCATGCGTGATCAGCAGCACCGCCATGCCCAGCCGGTCTTTCAGTTCCTGCAGCAGGTCCAGGATCTGCGCCTGGATGGTCACGTCCAGCGCCGTGGTGGGCTCGTCGGCGATCAGCAGCTTCGGGCTGCAGGCCAGCGCCATTGCCATCATCACGCGCTGGCGCATGCCGCCGCTGAACTGGTGTGGGTAATCGTTCACGCGGCGCTCGGGCGTGGGGATGCGCACCAGGCGCAGCATCTCGACGGCGCGGGCCATCGCGTCGGCATGGTTCAGCCCTTCATGCAGGCGCACGCTCTCGGCAATCTGGCGGCCCACGGTGTAGACCGGGTTCAGCGAGGTCATCGGCTCCTGGAAGACCATGGCGATTTCCTTGGCCCGCACGCGCTGCATGGCCGCAGCGTCCAGCGGCACCAGGTCACGCCCCTGCCACAGCACCTGGCCGGCGACGATGCGGCCTGGCGGCATGTCGATCAGCTTCATCACCGTCTTGGCGGTGACGCTCTTGCCGCAGCCGGACTCGCCGACCACGCAGACCGTCTGCCCGGCTTCGACTGCGATGTCCACACCGTCGACCGCATGCAGCCAGCCGTCGTCGGTCTGGAAGTGGGTCTTGAGCCCGCGAATTTCCAATAGCGCCATCACAGCACCCTGCGCGGGTCCAGCGCGTCGCGCAGGCCGTCGCCAATGAAGTTGATGGCCAGCACCGTGACGAAGATCGCCAGGCCGGGGAACAGCGCCCAGTGCGGTGCGATGTCCAGGTAGTCCTTGGCGTCGAACAGGATGCGGCCCCAGGTCGGGATGTCGGGCGGAAAGCCCAGGCCAAGGAAGGACAGCGTGCTCTCGGCAATGATGGCGCCGGCCACGTCCACCGTGCCGGCCACGATCACCGGGCCCAGTGCGTTGGGCAGGATGTGGCGCCACACCAGCCGCGCGCGGCTCGCGCCCAGTGCCCGCGCGGCCTCGACGAATTCCTTCTCGCGCAGGCTGAAGAACTGGGCCCGCACGAGCCGCGCCACCGGCATCCAGCAAAATGCGCCGATCACCCCGACGATCAGCAGGAACACGCCAAGCTCGGGGCCGAAGGCGTTTTTCAGCGTCTCGCGGAACAGGTAGATGACCAGCAGCAGCAGCGGCAGTTGCGGCAGCGACAGGAACAGGTCGGTCAGCCACATCAGCGCGGTGTCCACCCAGCCGCGCGACATGCCGGCGACGGCGCCGATCAGCGTGCCCACGCCAATCGCCATGCCCATCGCCGCCAGGCCCACCGCCAGGCTGATGCGCCCGCCGTACAGCAGCCGCGACAGCAGGTCCTGGCCCAGGTCGTCGGTGCCCAGCGGGTGCGCTGCAGACGGCGTGGCCAGCCGGGCCGCGAAGTCGATGTCGTTGATGGCCAGCGGCCACAGCAGCGGCCCCAGCCCCACGGCCAGCACCATCAGCGCCAGCAGCACCAGGCTGAAGACCGCCAGGCCATGCCGGCGAAAGCGCCGCCAGGCCTCGCGGGCGGGCCAGACCACCGGGCGCGGCGCCACGGCAGCGGCCGGCTCAGCGGTAGCTGATGCGAGGGTCGAGCCAGCCATAGAGCAGATCCGCGACAAGGTTGAACAGGATCACCAGGCAGGCCAGCACAAAGGTGACCGCCATGATGACCGGCGTGTCGTTGCGCAGGATGGCGTCGATCAGCAGCGAGCCGATGCCGGGGATGCGAAAGATCTGCTCGGTGACGATGGCGCCGCCAAAGACCTGCGGCATCGACAGCGCGACCAGCGTGACCACCGGGATCAGCGCGTTGCGCGCCACATGGCGCAGCACCACCAAACGCTCGGGCAGGCCCTTGCTGCGCGCGGTGGTCACGTAGTCCAGGCGGATCACGTCCAGCGCCGCCGAGCGCACGTAGCGCGTCCAGCCCGCCGCCTGGAACAGGCCCAGCACCAGCACCGGCATCAACGTCTGGCGCAGCTGTTCCCACCACCAGGCCCAGCCGGTGGCCGGAAGGTCGGCGCGGTAGACAAACGGCAGCCAGTCCAGCTTGATCGAGAACAGCAGGATGAGCAACAGGCCGGTGAAGAAGGTCGGCAGCGAGAAGCCCATGAAGGCCAAGGTGTTGGCCAGCTTGTCGAACCAGGAATACGGCCGTGTCGCGGCCATGATGCCAACCGGCAGCGCCACCGCCAGCGCCAGCAGCTGCGACGCGCCGATCACCGCCAGCGTCACCGGCACGCGCTGCCAGATCAGCGTGTCCACGTCCACGCGGCTGATGAACGAGAAGCCCCAGTCGCCATGCAGCATCGCCCACAGCCAGTGGCCGTAGCGCTGCCACACGGGATCGTTCAGCCCCAGGCTTTGGCGCAAGGCCTCGCGCACCTCGGGCGGCACGTTGGGATTGGTGGCCATCTCCGAAAACGGATCACCCGGCGCCAGCGCCAGCACGGCGAACAGCACCACGCTGATGCCCAGCAGGCTGGGCACGGCAATCAGCAGGCGACGGAGGAAATACGGACCCACGAAGAATGGATCAGCTGTCGCGGTACCAGTCCGCCAACGTGCTCATGTCCACCTCCCAGCCAGTCAGCGGTGCGACCAGTTTATGGGCCAGGCCGCTGACGGACTGCCGGTTCAGCAGCGGCGCGACGTAGCCATCGCGGCCGATCATGTCGTTCATGCGGATGAACAGCGCGGCGCGCTTGACCGGGTCCATCTCCACCTCGGCTTCGCGGTAGGCCTTGTCGAATTCATCCGAGCGCCAGCGGCCCAGGTTCTGGCCCAGCCACTTGTTGGACTTGGAGGCGATCTCCCAGGACACGAAGCGGCGCATGTGTGGCTCCGGGTCGGGCTGGCCCTGGCTCGTCAAGTACATCTGCATGTCGGCGTAGAACTTGCCGTAGGTGTCCAGGTTGGCCACGTCCGAAGAGAAGAACACGCTGCCCACCACCGACTTCAGTTCCAGCTCGATGCCCGCCTTCTGGCAGGCCTGCTTGATGATGGCCTGCACCTTCTGCCGCGGCGCATTGATGGAGGTCTGGAACAGGAACTTCAGCTTCTTGCCGCCCTTCTCGCGAATGCCATCAGCCCCGCGCTTGTAGCCGGCGGCGTCCAGCACCTCGTTGGCCTTCTCGAGGCTGAACTCGGCCTTCAGGTTGCTGCTGCGAAAGCGCTGCGGGTTGTTGATGAAGTTGGGCGTGGCAATCGCCGCGCGGCCGAAGATGAAGTTCTGGATGCCGGCACGGTCGATCAACAGCCCCATCGCCTGGCGCACGGCCGGGTCGCTGAACAGCGGGTGATGCGACTTGGCGCTGGACCTCTCGCCGTCAATTTCTGTGTTCGGGTCGGCGTAGTTCAGGAACAGCGCTTCGGTGGAGCCGCCAGCGGCAAACACCACCCGGCCCTTGCCGCCGTTTTCCAGGCGCTTCAAGATCTCGTCTTCGACCAGCAGGTTCCAGGCGTAGTCGTATTCGCCGGTCTGCAGCACCGCGCGTGCGGCCGAGACGGCGTCGCCACCGCCTTTGACTTCCACGCTGTCGAAGAATGGCTTGTTGGCCCGGTGGTAGCTCGGGTTCAGCACCCCGCGCACCGAATCGCCCGGTCGGAAGTCGACAAATTTGTACGGCCCGGTGCCAACCGGCTTCAGGTTGCCCGGCGCCTCGCGCGACTTCGCGCCCATGTAGGCGGAGAACAGGTGCTGCGGAATGAGCTGAACGTTGGCGGTGCGCGGCCAGAACGGCGAGGGCTTGTCGAACAGCACGCGCACGGTCAGCGCGTCCACCTTCTCCAGCTTCAGCCCCAGGTAGTGGCCGGAGGTGATGGCGCCGACGGCCGGGTCGGTCGCGTAGCGCCAGTTGAAGACCACGTCATCAGCGGTGAAGGGCTGGCCGTCGTGCCAGGTCACGCCTTTTTTCAGCTTCCAGGTGACGCTCTTGCCATCGGCCGAAATGCCGCCGTTTTCCTTGTTCGGCACCTCTGCCGCCAGCACCGGCACCAGGTTGCCGTCCACGTCGTAGCGGGCCAGCGCCTCGTAGAAGATGTGCGAGCCCTCTTCGTCTTTGGTGCCGGTGGCGAAGTGCGGGTTCAGCAGCGTGGGGCCCTGCCACAGCAGCAGTTTCAGCGGGCCGCCGCCACCACGTTTGGTCGGCTTGTAGGCCGGCTCGGCAGCGCCAGCCAGGCCGGCGCTGCCAAGCAGCACCGCGGCCATCGGCAGCGAGAGGCCGAGGCCTGTGGCCTGGGCCAGGAAGCGGCGCCGCGGCAACGCACCGCTGCGCACTTGCTCAAGCCATTCACGCAGTTCGTTTTCTTCTTGCATCGTCGCCTCTGTTGCGAAGGGGCCAGCCGCTGCCGGCACCCAGCTCCGCGGGGCTGGGTTCGGCGCAGTGTAGCCAAGCGCTCCCGGTCCGTTCGGCCGCAGGGCCGCCGGTGGTCCAGCGTGAAGCAATGCCCGTGCCGCACGGGTTTGAACCGATGGTGTGGCCCGACATTTGCTGATCAAGCACGCCGCCTCGGTACCATTCCATCTGCGCCAGCCTGACCCGCTTGCGCCTCTCCGGGCGCACCGTCGTCATCCCGCTTTTGCCTTGCCGTACGAAAGGTTCGCCAATGTTTGCGCCCCGCCGCCTGCCTTCGCGCAGTGCCTGCCTCTTTGCCGCTGCACTGCTGTGCGGCAGCGCCAGCAGCTGGGCCGGTCCGTCGCTGGACCGCATCAAGCTGACCGGCAAGATCGTCATCGCGCACCGCGAGTCTTCGGTGCCGTTCTCGTATGTGCTGCCCGACAAGCAGCCGGTCGGCTATGCCCTTGACCTGTGCAGCCGCCTGTCCGAGGTCATCCGCAAGCGGCTGGGCCTGGCCAAGCTGCAGACCGAGTACCTGCTGGTCACCCCCGCCACCCGTGTGGCGGCCATCACCGATGGCAAGGCCGACATGGAATGCGGCGGCACCACCAACAACGCCGAGCGCCGGCAGAAGGTGGCCTTCACCGTGCCGCACTACATCACCGGCACCCGCTACATGGTGCTGGCCAACAGCAAGATCGACGACCTCAACAATTTCGGCAGCCGCAAGCTGGTTTCGACCGTTGGCACCACTGCGCTGAAGTCCATCACCCAGAACAACAACGAGCGGCTGCTGGGCATCCAGATCCTGGAAGCGCCGGACCATGCCAGGGCGGTGCAGATGGTGGAGAACGGCGAAGCCGACGGCTTCGCGATGGACGATGTGCTGCTGTTCGGCCTGAAGGCCAGCCGGCCGGAACCGGACAAGCTCAAGGTGGTGGGCAAGTTCCTAACCATCGAGCCGCTGGCCATCATGCTGCCCAAGAACGACCCGGAGCTGAAGGCCATCGTCGACGAGGAAATGAAGCGCCTGATCACCTCGCACGAGGCGGACGCGATCTACGCCAAGTGGTTCCTGCAACCCATCCCGCCCAAGCAGGTTGCGCTGAACCTGCCGATGAACTACCTCTTGAAGGACTTCTGGAAGTACCCGACGGACTGGGTACCTTTCTGATGCTTTGCAGCTGAAACCGGGGGCATCGCGCCCCCGGTTTCATTTCAGTAGCCGTAGCAAGCGCGCAGCTGCTGGTAGTCGTAGAAGTGCTGCGTGCCGGGCAGCTTGGCGCCGTCGCAGGCGGCCTTGAAGTCGGTCTCGGCTTCGTTGTAGAGCATCTTCACGATGACCTGGCCGGCCTTGTTGCGGTAGAGGTCCCACTGCATGTTGGCGGCCATCGGCGAGACGTAGACACCGCGCCACGGGTTGCTGGCGTAGCTGTAGGTCTGCGCCAGCGGCACCTGCTGCAGCACGTTCTTCAGGCCCATCGCCGAGGCAAACGGGATCACCGTTTCGGCGTGCGCAAAGCGCAGCTTGGCGGCGTGCGAGAGGTCGCCGGCGGCGATCGCATCGGCTTCCTTGAAGAAGTCGTCCACCAGGCCTTGCGCCATCTTGTACGTGGCGCTGCCCTTTTCGGTGAAGCCCGGCCCCTTGTCGTAGAAGTCCGAAGCGTCGTTCAGCTCGGCCACCACTTCGGCCTGGTCCTGCGGCATGTAAGGCTTGAAGTTCACGCCGGCTTCGGCCTTCATCGCCGGGGCAATCGAATACAGCTCGTAGAGCAGCGCGGCAGCCGAAGCCAGGCTGTTGATCTTGGTCTTGCCGTCGCCGGTGAGCGTGGACGTGAACTTGCCATCGTCGCTGGTGAAGCTGTAGGTGCCGGTGTTGGCGAAGCCATAAGTGCCGTTCTCGATCTTGTCCACGAAAGCCTTGGCGAACAAACGCTCCAGCACCACCCGGCCGGCCGCGCCCACCGCCGGGTTCGCCTGCAGCGCGGCCTGGCGCGACAGCAGGTCGGCATCGGCGCCCTTGTAGGCCTGGTAGGCCTGGCTGTCCGTGTAGGTGACGAAGTGCGGGTCGCTGGTGTGGGTCACCAGGTCAGTCGCGGGCACCAGCTTGTGGAAGTACAACTCGAAGCGGTCGGTGCCGGCCGGCTGCGCAACGGGCGTGCCCACGTCCGGGTACGGGCCAGGCGCGGCCGGCGTGGTGACCAGCTTTTCCAGACCCGGCTTGGCGGCCAGCAGGCCTTCGGTGAAGTAGTGGCCGCTGTCGACGGCCCGGTCCACGCCGGAGGTCACGACGACAATCTGGCGCGGCTTGGCCACCGAGTTGTTGGCCACCTGCTTCCAGTACGGCTGCAGGCGCGAGACCATGCGCTGGGCCAGCACCTTGTGCTCGCTGATGCCCAACTGCGTCTCGTTGCCATACCCCGGCTTGGAGATGCCTTCCACGCCATAGCCGAGCAGGGAGTTGGCCTTCATGATGGCCATCACGTCCGCGTCCAGCGCGGCGCCCAGCGGGGTCAGCGCGCCATCGGCCTGGGCCTGCAGCCACATGTTGTGCACGGCCAGGTCGTACTTCAGGCTGGACAGGCCGCGCGAGCCGTGGCGGGCCAGCATCTGCGTGAACACCGGCTTGAAGCCGGCCGGCGCGGCCTCGTAGGTCGACGCCTCTTGCTGCGGCTGGTACGGCGTCTTGGTCTGGTACCAGTAGGCGGTCGTGGTCGCGGCGGTGGCGCCGAAGGCCAGCGTGCAGCCAAGGGCCAGGCACAGCGCGCGGGGGAGGAGATTTTGAGGGGTCATGGTGACAAGCAGGTCCAGCCGGAAAGACCGGCCAGCTTATGAATCACCGATGACGCGGGCGTGTCAGGCCACTGCGCTTTGCCTCTACTTCAGCCCGCCGGAGAGGAACTGCTTCAGCCGCTCGCTCTGCGGGCGCACCAGCACTTCCTTCGGCTTGCCTTCTTCCTCGATCAGGCCTTGGTGCACGAAGATGGCGTGGTTGGCCACCTCGCGGGCGAACTCCATCTCGTGCGTGACCACCAGCATCGTGCGGCCTTCCTCGGCCAGGCCGCGCATCACGCGCAGCACCTCGCCGACCAGCTCCGGGTCCAGCGCCGAGGTGGGTTCGTCGAAGAGCATCACTTCCGGGTCCATCGCCAGCGCGCGGGCAATCGCCACGCGCTGCTGCTCGCCGCCGGAGAGCTGCGCCGGGTAGACGTGCTGGCGGTGCGTGAGCCCCACGCGGGCCAGCAGCGCCTCGCCGCGTTCGGTGGCTTCGGCCTTGGTCTTGCCCAGCACGTGGATGGGCGCTTCGATGACGTTCTCCAGCGCCGTGCGGTGCTGCCAGAGGTTGAAGCTCTGGAACACAAAGGCCAGCCGGGTGCGCCAGTGCTGCAGTTGCTTCGCATCGGCTGCGCCCAGGCTGCCGTCGTGCTGGCGCTTGAGCTGCAGCACCTCACCGTTCAGGCTCAGCGTGCCTTCGTGCGGCTGCTCCAGCAGGTTCAGGCAGCGCAGCAGCGTGCTCTTGCCCGAGCCGCTGGAGCCGATGATGGCGACCACGTCGCCGCGCTGCGCCTGCAGCGACACGCCGCGCAGCACCTCGCGGTCGCCAAACTTCTTGTGCAGGTTCTGGACCTGCAGACCGCCGGAAATTTGCATGCGATGGCTTTCAGGCGGACAACAGCTTGCCCTGGCGCAACGCCTGCTCGCCGGCCACCTTGCCCAGCGTCATGCCGGCCACTGCAAAGCGGCGCAGGTCGCGTGCGAAGAACAGGCCGGTGACGGGGCTGTTCAGCGTGGTGACCGCGCCGCTGATCGGGTCGATCAAATCCACCAGTGGCTCGCCAGCCTGCACCTCGGTGCCCGGTGGCTGCAGGAAAACGACCATGCCGCCGTGCGGCGCGACCAGCGGGATGGAGCCCGACAGCGGCGTTGGCGCGCGGCGCAGCGCCGGCATCGGCAGCGGTTTGGCTTCGGGCGCCACCGCACCGCAGGCGACCAGGAACTGCACGATGCCTTCTGCGTCCGCCTCGGCGCGGGCGTGCGAGACATCCGCCTCGCCGCGCAGCTCGATGGTCGCGGCCATGCACGAAGGCGGCAGCGGCTTGTCCGGCCCGAGCCTGGCGGCCAGCGCCGGCCAGACCATCGAACAGGCCTCGTCGAACGGGTCACCACCGGAACGCTCGGCCAGCAGCGAGAGTTCGGCGCGGATGCAGCGCGCCAGCAGCTCGGCGGTGGACCAGGTCGCCGGCGTGGTGTAGAGGTGCAGCACGGCCTCGCCGTCGCAGTGCAGGTCCAGCACCACGTCGGCGTCGATGGCCAGCGCCAGCAGCGTCTTGCGCAGGCTTTCCAGCTCGGTGGCCACCGGCAATGCCGCCGCGGCCTCGCGCAGCGCGCCGCGCACCAGCGCGACGTTCTGCTTCGCGTCCGCGCCCAGCTGCGCGCCGACCGCCGCCAGCACCGCCTCGGTCAGGTCCGCATAGTTGCGGTTGAAGTTCTCGCCGCTGCCCAGCTCGAAGCGGCCCTGGTAGTTGCGCAGCACCCATTGGCCGATGCCGATCGGGTTGGCCGCCGGCACCAGCACGATCTCGCCGAGCAGCCGGCCCGCGGCCTCCAGCGCCGCCAGCTGGCTGCGCAGGTGGTGGGCGACCAGCATGCCGGGCACTTCGTCGGCATGCAGCGAGGCCTGGATGTAGACCTTGGGGCCGCGGCCGGGCTCGCCGTGGTGCAGGCTGACCAGTTCGCGGCGGGTGCCGGGCACGGGGCTGAGCAGGGAATGGGTGACGGTTTTCATGGGTACGACAACTGAAGTTTCAGTGCGGCAGATTCAGCGCGGGAGCAGCGGCTGCAGCCAGCGCTTTTCAGCCTGGCGGAACAGGGCCACCAGCACCAGCGTGATCAGCACGTAGAACGCGGCAGCGGTGATGAAGGCTTCGAAGGGCAGGTAGTAGATCGAATGCACCTCGTTGGCGGCATTCGTCAGGTCGGCCAGCGTGACGACGCTGGCCAGCGAGGTGCCGTGCATCATCAACACCACCTCGTTGCCATAGGCCGGCAGCGAGCGGCGGAAGGCCGAAGGCAGCACGATGCGCCGCAAGGTCACCCAACGCGACATGCCCAGCGCCTTGGCCGCTTCGATCTCGCCGTGCGGCAATGCCTTGATCGCGCCGTGGAGGATCTCGGTCGTGTAGGCGCAGGTGTTCAGCGCAAACGCCGCAATGGCGCAGAACCAGGCCGAGCTGAGCCAGGGCCACAGGATGCTGGCGCGCACCCACTCGAACTGCGCCAGCCCGTAGTAGAGGATGAACAGCTGCAGCAGCATCGGCGTGCCGCGCATCACGTAGGTGAACAGCCAGACCGGCTTGTTGGCCCAGGGCGACGGCAGGCTGCGCAGCATGGCCAGCGGCAGCGCGCCCAGCATGCCCAGCGCCAGTGCGGCGACCAGCAGTTCCAGCGTGACCAGCACGCCGTGAAAGTACAGCGGCAGGCTTTCGCGGATCGCGTCGAAATCCATCGTCAGTTCAACTTCTCAACGCTCAGAGAGAAACGCGCCGCGTGCCGATGGACAGCCGCTTCTGCAGCCACGCAAAGCCGAGCTCGGACAGGCTGGTGAACAGCAGGTAGATGCCGCCGGCCGCCATGTAGAACAGGAAGGGCTCGCGCGTGCTGCCGGCCGCGCCCTTGGCGCGCGCCATCAGGTCCGACAGCCCGATCAGCGAGACGATGGCGGTGCTCTTGATCATCACCAGCCAGTTGTTCGACAGGCCGGGCAGCGCATGCCGCAGCATCTGCGGGCCGACGATGCGGCGCAGCACCTGCCAGGGCGTCATGCCGTAGGCGACCGCGGCCTCGCGCTGGCCCGGCGGCACGGCCAGGAAGGCGCCGCGCAGCACTTCGGTCAGGTAGGCGCCGAAGATGAAGCCGATGGTCAGCACGCCGGCCACGTAGGGGTTGATGTCCAGGCTGTCCCAGCCCATGCGCTCGGCAAAGCTGTTGGCCGCGACCTGCCCGCCGTAGAAGACCAGCAGCATCACGACCAGGTCCGGCACGGCCCGCACCAGCGTGGTGTAGGCCGTGGCCAGCCACTGCAATGCGCGCACCTTCGAGAGCTTGGCCAGCGCGCCGGCCAGGCCCAGCACCAGCGCAATGGCCAGCGAGCCAAGCGCCACCGCGAGTGTCAGCAGCGCGCCCTCGAGCAGGCTGTGGCCGTAGCCGTGCAGGAAGTCCAAGCGCGAGTCCCCGCCTTACTTGCCGAAGACGTCGAAGTCGAAGTACTTGTCCTGGATCTTCTTGTAGCCGCCATTGGCGCGCAGCGAGACGATGGCGGCGTTGAACTTGTCGACCAGTGCGGTGTCAGCCTTGCGGATCGCGATGCCGGAGCCGTCACCGAAGAACTTGGTGTCTTCGATGGCCGGGCCGATGAAGCTGAAGCCCTTGCCGATCGGCCGCTTCAGGAAGCCGCCGTCTTCGGCGACCGAGTCACCCAGCGTCGCGTCGACGCGGCCGGCCGCCATGTCCAGGTAGACCTCGTCCTGCTTGGCATAGCGCACGATCTCGCTGTCCTTGTAGAAGGCGGTGACGTAGCGGTCGTGGATGGTGGTGCGCTGCACGCCGATCTTCTTGCCCTTCATGCCGGCAGGCGACACATCGGTGCTGGCGTTGCCCTTGCCGACGAAGCGGGCCGGCGTGTTGTAGTACTTGTTGGTGAAGGCGACCGCCTTCTTGCGCTCTTCGGTGATGGCCATCGAGGCGATGATCGCGTCGAACTTCTTGGCCTGCAGCGCAGGGATCATGCCGTCCCATTCCTGCTGCACCAGCGTGCACTCGGCCTTCATCTCGGCGCACAGCGCCAGCGCCATCTCGATGTCGAAGCCCTTGAGCTTGCCGTCCGTGCCCACTTCCGAGAACGGCGGGTAGGCGCCTTCCACGCCGATGCGGACCTTCTTCCAGTCCGGAGCCTGGGCCAGCGCAGCGGCGCTGGCGAACGTGCCGAGGGCGGCGAACAAGCAGGCGATGAAGAGAGGGCGGCGTTGCATGGTGCAAAAAGCTCCTGGGGAGAAAAAGCGCACGGGGACCGAAACGAAGGCCGGAGTATCGCGCGGCGCGGGGTGCGCGCTCAGCGGCCGGTCCACGGTGCAAACAAGGGCCGTGCCATGCGCACCGGCTGCAGGTCCAGGTAGACATTGACCACGCTGTAGTCGTCGCCGCCCTGCTCGTCGGAGTACCAGCCCAGCGTGTCCTTGCCCTTGTAGAGGCGGAACGAGAAGCCGAGGTCGGGCAGCGGGTCGCCGGGCTGCGCCTTGGGATCGAAGGCCAGGCCGCGCACTTCCTTCTGGCTGCTGTCGATCAGGAAGCCCATCGCATTGGCCACCGTGGTGTCGCCCAGCATGTCGATGTAGAAGGGCTCGTTGGTGAAGTCGGGCTTGTAGCCGGCGGCGTTCGGGTCCAGCTTCTGGCCACGCTGCTTGCGCTCGGACGGCGTGATCTGCCGCGTGCCGAGGTCGTAGTGGTCGCCGCGGTCCAGGTAGCTGAGCTTGGCACCGGTGAGGTTCAGCGCGCCGAGCTGCGGGTTGGTCTGCACATCGGCCAGGTCCACCAGCAGCGCGCCCTTGCCGCCAATCACCTCGACCAGGTCGCCCTGCACGATGGCCGCGCTGTTTTCGTCCACGCCCAGCCCGAGCTTGTAGCCCTTGGCCAGCATCAGCGGGATCATGCGGCCGAAGCGGCCTCGCTTGAGGAAATGCTGGTCCACGAACAGGTTCGGGCCGACGAAGCCCAGGCCATGGTCGACTTCCTTGCCGTCGCGCAGCTGGCCCTTCATGACGCTGAGCACGCTCAGTGCGTCACGGAACATCACCGTGCTCATCACCGCGGCGCCGGCCGAGGTGCCGGCCACCACGCCGCCGCGGCGGTACACGTCCCAGATGGCCTGCAGCATCGGCGTGGGCTTGCCGCCAGGGTTGAAGGTGTCGACGATGCGCTCCTGCGCGCCGCCGGAGAAAAACACACCCTTGGCGTTTTTCACCAGCTCCAGCAGCGCCGGATCGCGCACCGCCTTGTCCAGGTCCACCCATTTCAGCGCAGGCGCCACAGGCAGCTGTTCGGCCACCGCACCGCGGCGCTCCAGCAGGTCGCCGATGCGGCGCGCGGTCTTGTCCGGGTTCTCGGAGGCGGTGCCAAACACCACCCAGCGCGAACCGCGCCCGCCGGCCAGCTCCACCAGCCGGCCCCAGACCTCGTCGTTGTCATCCTTCAGCGCACCGCCGATGACCACCGCGTAGCCCTTGACCTGCTGGAACGGGATCGCCCCGGCGGTGATGCCGCCTGCCCGTGTGACCGCCCCGACCGACTCGCGGCCCGCCACCGCCACCTGGGCATGCAGCCCAGGCACCAGGCCAAAGCCCAGGCTCAGCGCCAGCCCAGCCAGCAGCAGCCGGTGGTGCCCCATGCGCTTCAACGCCTTGCCATCCCTCTTGTCCGTCTCGCGGCGCACGCTCATGCCAAACCCATCCCAAATCCATCTGAACCACGAAAGCGGCTGACGCACCTGCCCGGAGGCGGCGCATCGCCATGGCGCATCTTGGCACCGCATTCCGTTGGAACAAACGCCACGCGTGGGATTGCGTCGAGATTGCGGGCCTCGTTACGGCCCCGGCGCAAACACCCCATGCAATCCCTTGTGAAGCCAAGTTGCTGAATTGCGACGCTCGGTGAAAGCGCCGTGACATGCGGCGCGAACGCTTCCTAGACTGGCAGACCACCCTGACACACCACAACACATCGCTTCGGAGGATCTTCTTCATGCACCGACCCGTCACGCCGCACGCGGCTGCCCACCGCCCCACGCGCCTTCGGGCCTGCGCCCAGGCTGTGGCCCTGCTGCTTTCCGGCGCGGCCCCGGCCTTGCTGCATGCCCAGACGGCACCAGCCGACGAGCCACAACGGGTGGAGATCACCGGCTCGGCGATCAAGCGCATCGACGGCGAGACGGCGCTGCCGGTGCAGGTCATCACGCGCAAGGAGATCGACAAGGCCGGCCTGACCACGGCCGCCGAGATCGTCAGCCGCATCAGCGCAAGCGCAAACAACCTGACCGATGGCGGCAGCATCGCCTACGGCGGTTTCCGCGACCAATCCGGCCTGAACGCGGCCAACCTGCGCGGCCTGGGCGTCTCGTCCACGCTGGTGCTGCTGAACGGCCGCCGCATGGCCAACTTCGCGTCACCGGGTGACGGCGCAGGCGTCGACCTGAACACCATCCCAGCCGCCGCCATCGACCGCGTGGAAGTGCTGCTGGACGGCGCCTCGTCGCTGTACGGCAGCGACGCGATCGGCGGCGTGATCAACTTCATCACCAAGCGCGATTACCAGGGCGGCGAGATCAGCGCCTACGTCGGCAAGACCGGCGAAGGCGGCGGCGGCAAGCGCTCGGCCACGCTGTCGGGTGGGCTGGGCGACTACGGCCGCGACGGTTTCAACCTGTTCGGGGTCTTCGACGTGCAGAAGACCGACAGCCTGAACGCACGCCAGCGGCACTTCATCAAGGACCTGAAAATCCCGGAGCGCCTGCCGGACCTGCTCTCCAGCGCCACCTTCCCCGGCAACATCACCCTCAGCAGCTCACAGCGCGACCGGCTGATCGACGAAGGCTATTCCAGCAACGGCAAGACCGTCATCGACTCGAAAACCATCAACCCTGCCGCTGCCACCGGGTGCAACCCGCCCGCCACGCTCTATCTGCCGAACGGCATTGGCGGCGCGGATGGCTGCACCTACGACTACATGCGCGACATCGAGCTGTACCCGCAGTCCACCAAGACCAGCCTCTTCGGGCGTGGCGCGCTGGATCTGGGCGGCGGCCACCAGCTCTTTGGCGAAGCGTCCTGGGCCCGCGCGCGCACCTTGTATTCGGGCACACCGAACCGCATCGATGCCGACATGGACGTCTCGCTGGTGCCCGGGCTGGCCGGTACCAGCCTGAACACGTTGGCCCCGGACGACGAAGACCGCATCATCACCGTGCGCACCCGGCTGGCGGAGGCCGGCCTGCGCACCAGCGAGCTGGTTTCGACCGGCCAGCGTTATGTGCTGGGCCTGAATGGCACGCTGTCGAAGTGGGACTACGAGGTGGCGCTGAACCACAGCAGCAGCCTGGTCTCGGACCGCGACCACAACGGCTACCTGAACGAGGACATGATCCGTGATGGCTTTGCCGACGGCACTCTGAACCCGTTCGGCCCATCCGGGGCGGCCGGCCTTTCGCTGTACGGCGATGCCCAGATCCGCGGCGAGGTGCGCCACGCCACCGGCCAGACCGACAGCCTCGACTTCAAGGCCTCCCGCCCGGTGCTGGCCCTGTCCGGCGGTGACATGGCACTTGCCGTGGGTGGCGAATTCCGCCGCGAACGTCAGAATTACCACCAGTCCCAGGCCTTGGCTGACGACCTGATCCTCGGCGAAACCTCGCAGGGCCAGAACGCCGACTTCGGCGCGGCGCGCCACGTTGGCGCCGTCTTCGGCGAAATCAGCGCGCCCATCACCAAACAGCTCGAACTGCAAGCCGCTGTTCGCTATGAGCACTACGAAGTCACCGGCAGTGCGACCAGCCCGAAGATCGGCCTGAAGTACACCGCCAGCCCGGAGCTGATGTTCCGTGCATCGGCTGGCACCGGTTTCCGAGCGCCCAGCTTGTCCGAGCTCTACCGCCCAGTGACCGAAGGCTCTGCCGCGACCGTGACCGACCCGGTCTGCCTGGCCAACGACCCGGAGAACACGGTCACCGACTGCTCCGACCTCTGGACCACGCTGAACTACAGCAATGCCAAGCTGAAGCCCGAGCGCTCGCGCCAGTTCACGCTGGGCACGGTGTTCGAGCCGCAGCGCGGCATGAGCGTGAGCCTGGACTACTGGAACGTGCAGAAGAAGGACACCATCAGCACCATTGGCGTGGACGTGATCCTGGCCAATCTGGACAAGTACGGCAGCCTGGTGCACCGCTACAACGACCCGGCTGGCGATCCGGCCAGCGACTTCATGCGCGTCTGCGGCGACGACCTGGACGAAGACGACAACTCGATCTGCTACATCGACCTGGTCAAGCAGAACCGTGGCCAGCAGCGCGTCTCCGGCCTGGACATCGGGCTGTCGCTCAGCAAGCTGCAAAGCGGTGTCGGCACCTTCGGCGTGCGGCTGAACGGCACCTGGACCGTCTCGTCCAAGCAGCAGACCGGCAAGGGCGATCCCTTCGTGAGCAACCTCGGCGAATTCGTCAACGACGGCGTGGTGCAGCGCTGGCGGCACACGGTGGCGCTGGACTGGGAACAGGGCCCGTACTCGGCCACGCTGTCCAACAACTACCTGTCGGGTTACAAGGACCAGCACATCATCGGCAAGGACGATCGCCGCGTCTCGGCCTACACACTGTGGAACCTCTCGGGCGGCTGGGACATCACCAAGGACTTCACGCTGCGCGGCGGCGTGCAGAACCTGTTCGACACCGCCCCGCCGTTTTCGCAACAGGCCTGGTTCTTCCTGTCCGGCTACGACCCCAGCTACACCGACCCGCGCGGCCGCTTCTTCTACGCCAGCGCCACCTACCGGTTCAAGTAAGCCGCATCTCGCCTTTCTCCAAAAAGCCCGGCCGCTCGCGCGCCGGGCTTTTTTTCGTCCATCGCCGCCAGCGCCTGTCAGGTTTCACGGCCTCACTCGACCAACGTTCTCCCGGACCTGAAAAGGTTCAAGAAAACGTGAAACCTGTGCGCCCGCCCCGGCCGAACAATGGCTGGGCGCGGGTGCTCGCCCACGCCTGAGCCCAACCATGTCCCACCTTGCCGCTCGAAAAGTCCTGCTGGTCGAAGACGACGCGCCGATTGCTGAGCTGGTGCAGATGCACCTGCGCGAAGAAGGCCTGGACGTGACGCACGCGGCCAGCGGCAACCTGGGCGCTGAGCTGCTGGCGCGCAGCCAGTGGGACGCGCTGGTGCTGGACCTGATGCTGCCCGGCGTGGACGGGCTGGAGATCTGCCGCCGCGCGCGGGCGATGGCGCGCTACACGCCCATCATCATGATCAGCGCCCGGGCCAGCGAGGTGCACCGCATCCTGGGCCTGGAGCTGGGCGCCGACGACTACCTGCCCAAGCCGTTTTCGATGCTGGAGCTGGCCGCCCGCGTGAAGGCCTTGCTGCGCCGCACCGACGCGCTGGCGCGCGACGCGCGCATCGAGTCCGGCGCGCTGTCGCTGCACGGGCTGGAGATCGACCCGCTGGCGCGCGAGCTGCGGCGGGACGGCAAGTTGATCGAACTGACGCCACGCGAGTTCGACCTGCTGTATTTCTTCGCCCGCCACCCTGGCCAGGTCTTCTCGCGCATGGACCTGCTGAACAAGGTCTGGGGTTACCAGCACGACGGCTACGAACACACGGTCAACACCCACATCAACCGGCTGCGCCTGAAGATCGAAGACAACCCTGCGCTGCCGCAACGCGTGCTCACCGTGTGGGGCCGCGGCTACCGTTTCGCAGCAGAGGCGCCGGCATGACGACGAGGGCAAGCTCGCTCTCCACCCGGCTGGCGCTCTTGTTCGGTGGCCTGCTGCTGGCCTGCGGCATGGCCGCGACCGCATTGCAGATCCATGCCGGCGAGCAGCGCGAACAGGAGGTGGTGCAGCGCCTGTCGCTGGGGCTGGCGGGGCACATCGCCGGCCATGAGCTGTTGATGCTGCCGGACGGACCCGATGCGGCCAATGTGCAGCGCCTGTTCAGCAAGCTGATGGACGTGAACCCCAGCGTGGAGCTGTACCTGCTCGGCACCGATGGCCGCATCCTCGCCGAGGCTGCGCCGCCCGGCCACCTCAAGCGCCACCAGGTGGACCTGGCGCCGCTGCAACGACTGCTGGCCGGCGCGCCGCTGCCGGTCTGGGGCGACGACCCGCGCAGCGAGACCGGCCAGAAGGTCTTCAGCGCCGCGCCGCTGTGGACCAACGGCCGGCTCGCCGCTTATGTCTACGTGGTGCTGATCGGCGAGGAGCACCAGGCCTTGCTGCACCCCTGGGCCGACGCGCCAGCCCACATCGGCGCGATGGCGCTGATCACCGGCCTGGCGCTGCTTGCCGGCCTGCTCGCGCTGCGCGCCATCACCCGGCCGCTGCAGCGGCTCACGCGCATCGTGCAGCACTTCGACCACGAAGGCCTGGCCGGGCTGGAGGCCGCGCAGCAGGCGCTGGCCGGCGAGCCGCCGTCGAACGACGAGATCGGCCGGCTGCGCCAGGCCTTCGGCCACATGGCGCAGCGCCTGGCCGCGCAGTGGCAGGACCTGAACAACCAGGACCAGCAGCGCCGCGAGCTGGTGGCCAACATCTCGCACGACCTGCGCACGCCGCTGACCTCGCTGCACGGCTACCTGGAAACGCTCAAGCTCAAGGCCGCGCTGCTCAGCGAAGCCGAACGGGCGCGTTACCTGGACGTGGCCATCGGGCAGAGCCGGCAGGTCGGACGCCTGGCGCAGGAGTTGTTCGAACTGGCGCGACTGGAATACGGCGCGGTGACACTGAGCCGCGAGGTCTTCGCGCTGCCGGACCTGGTGCAGGACGTCTGCCAGAAGTTCGCCCTGGCCGCCGAGGCGCGCGGCCAGCGGCTGCAGGCCGACATTGCGCCGGCGCTGCCGCAGGTCGAGGCCGACGTGGGCCTGATCGAACGTGTGCTGACCAACCTGATCGACAACGCGATCCGCCACACGCCGCCGGGCGGGCTGATCGAGCTGCGGCTGCGCGCGCTGGGCCAGGCAGTGGAAGTGCGGGTGCGCGACGACGGACCCGGCGTGCACGAGCACCTGAAACCACACCTCTTCGTGCGGCCCAGTTTCCAGACCGGGCTGCGTGGCCGCGCCGGCGGCCTGGGCCTGGTCATCGTCAGCCGCATCCTGCAGCTGCATGGCTCGCAGATCCGGCTGCAGCCCTCCGAGCGCGGCGCGGTTTTTTCGTTCCAGCTCGCGCCGGTCAACGCCTGAAGGCCTGCGGGCCACTCCCGATGGGCTGCTGGCAAGGCGCTGACACAGAGATCACGAAGCGTTGATCTTTGCGTGAACAACTGGCGACCACCATCGCCGGAGACTGCGGCTCAACGCAGGGCCAGGCAGGCCATGCGCCCCGACACAGGCACCTCTTTGTTCAACCGCATTCCTCGCTTCCTCCCGGAGATCAACATGACCGTTTCCCGCCTCACCCTGAGCACCATCGGCCTGGCCATCGCGGCCTTCGCTTCCACGGCCGCCCTTGCCGACACCGTGGCCGTGCCCGGCCTGCACAGCCACAAGGTCTTCACCAGCAGCAATGCCGCAGAAGGCAACGAGCTGATGGTGCTGGCGCCTTCCGCCACCGGCGAGCTGGGTGTCGTCGCCCACACCACCACTGGCGGCCTGGGCCTGGGCAAAGGCCTGGGCTCGCAAGGCGCGGTCACGCTGAGCGGCGACGGCCAGTACGCGTTGGTGGTCAACGCCGGCAACAACACCGTCTCGGTCTTCACGCTGGGCGACGACACGCTGACGCTGAGCGCCACCGTCGACTCCGCCGGCCTCACGCCGATCAGCGTCACCGAACACGAAGGCCAGGTCTATGTGCTCAACAGCGGCGGCGCCGGCAACGTGGCCGGCTTCACGCTGGCGGACGGCCAGCTGACGCCGGTGGCGGGCGCGGTCGCGCCGCTGTCGGTCGCCACCGGCGCCATGCCGGCCCAGGTCAGCTTCAGCGCGGACGGCAAGGCGCTGGTCGTGACCGAGAAGGGCACCAACAAGCTCAGCAGCTACCACGTGCATGCCGACAGCTCGCTGAAGGGCCCGATCGTCACCAACTCGCCCGGCCAGACGCCGTTTGGCTTCGCGTTCAGCGCCAATAACGTGATGGTGGTCAGCGAAGCGGTGGGCGGCGCAGCCGGTGCCAGCACCGTCTCGTCCTACCGCTTCAAGGACGGCTCGCCGGCCGTGCCGCGCGTGATGAGCGCCGCGGTGCCGGACACGCAAAGCGCCGCCTGCTGGGTCGCCATCACGCCGAGCGGCAAGTGGGCCTATGTGGCCAACACCGGCAGCAGCAGCGTGTCCAGCTACCGCATCGACAGCAAGGGCATGGTCACGCTGAGCGCGGCCGTGGCCGGCAACACCGGCGCCGGCACCGCGCCGGCCGACCTGACGGTCGCCGCCGACGGCCAACACCTTTACGTGCGCAACGGCGGCGTGCCTGGCATCGCCAACTTCACGATCGGCAAGGGCGGCGTGCTGAGCGCCGGCACCAGCTTCACCGGCCTGGTCAGCACCGCGACCGGCCTGGCCGCGAACTGACCCCGCTGGAATTCAGGGTTGCCCGCCCAGTTGCTTCTTCAAGGCCACGCCCACGCCCTTGTTGACGAACTGGTAGGTGGCGACCTTGCCCAGGTCGACCTCGCCGGCCTTGTACAGGCCGGCGCGCACCATCTTGTCGTAGAAGTCCTTCACGCGCTCGGGCTTCATCGCGCCGATGCCTTGCGTCAGGCTGTCGCCGCTGTCGACCACGCCCAGGTCCTTCATCAGCGCCAGGGACTGGTCGATGGTGGCCTGGTCCATTTCGGGGTTGTCGCGCTTGATCAGCGCGTCGCCCTTGCTGTGGTCGCCGTAGAGGTAGTTGACCCAGCCGATGATGGAGGCCTCGACGAAGCGCTGCACCAGGGCCGGGTTCTTCTGCACCGTATCAAGCCGGGTTTCGATGGTGGTGCTGTAAGTGCTGTAGCCGTGGTCGGCCAGCAGGAAGGTCATGGGCTTGAAGCCGCCCTGCTTCTGGATGCTGATGGGCTCCTCGACCGCGTAGCCCTGCTGCACGCTTTTCTTGTCGGCCAGGAAAGGACCGAGGTTGTAGTTGTAGGGGCGCAGCTGTTCGTCGCTGAAGCCGTAGTCGGCCTTCAGCCAGGCCCACCACGAGAACTGCGCGTCCTTGGCGATCCAGGCGACCGGGGCCTTCTTCAGGTCCTCGAACTTGACATAGCCCTGGCCGGGATGGGCCATCAGCGCCTGCGGGTCCTTCTGAAACAGGCTGGCGACGGTGACGACCGGCACGCCGTTCTTCACGTTGTCGAAGCTGTGCAGCAGGTTGCCGGTCATCAGGAAGTCGATCTTGCCGGCGGGCAGCAACGGCCGGTTGTTGACCTGCGGGCCGCCGGGCCGGATTTCCACTTCCAGGCCGTACTTCTTGTAGGTGCCGTCGGCAACCGCCTGGTAGAAGCCGCCGTGCGCGGCCTGGGCCTTCCAGTTGGTCGCGAAGACCACCTTGTCGTCCGCCTGCGCCAGGCCACTGTTGCCGGCCATCGCCAAGGCGGCCAGGGCCGCCGCCGTCCAGTTCGTACTCGTCATCGTGATGCTCCTCCAACGATGCGGCATGGTAGCGGCGGCGAGGTTCCGATGCAGCATCAGCGTGAGGATGCACGCCGCTGCGCCAGTCGCAGCACCAGCGCGCCGGTGCTGGCCAGCGTTGCCAGCACCGCCACGCCGCTCCAGCCCCAGGTCGACAGCGCCAGGCTGCCCAGCGCGGCACCGCTGGCCATGCCGATGAACACGCCCGTGAACAGCAGCGCATTCAGGCGGCTGCGCGCGGCCGGCTCCAGGCCGTAGACGATGGTCTGGTGCGCCACCAGCGCGGCCTGGATGCCGAAGTCGAAACCGATGGCACTGGCCACGATCAGCCCGAGTTGCGCACCAGCCGAAAACATGGATGAAAACAGCGGCGCCAGCAGCATCGCGGCGAACGACAGCGCAGCCAGCCCAGCCCCCAGGCGGATCACCAGCTCCGGCCCGCGCCGGTCCGACAGCCGGCCGGCCAGCGGCGCCGCCAGTGCACCAGCCGCACCCGCCAGGCCAAACGCGCCGGCCGCAGCGCTGCCCAGGTGGAAGCTGCCATGCAGCATCACCGCCAGCGTGGACCAGAAGGCGCTGAAGCCCATCGACAGCAGGCCCTGCGCCATGGCCGCGCGTCGCAGGCCCGGATGGCGCCGCCACAGCGCGATCATCGAGCCCAGCAGCGCGCCGTAACCCAGCTGCGTGGTGGGCGTGAAGCGCGGCAGGCCGCGCCAGACCGCCACGCCCACGGCGGCAATGGCCAGCGCCGCGCCCAGGTACATCGCGCGCCAGCCGAAGTGCTCCGCCACGAAGCCGCTGACCACGCGTGACAGCAGGATGCCCAGCAGCAACCCGGTCATCACCGTGCCGACCACCTTGCCGCGCTGCGCTTCGGGCGCCAGCGTGGCCGCAGCCGGCACCAGGTCCTGCGCCATCGTCGCCGTCAGGCCCACCGCGAGGCTGCCCGCCACCAGGCCGGCAATGCCAGGTGCCACACCGCACAGCAGCAGCGCCAGCGTCAGCAGCACCGCCTTCACCAGGATCACGCTGCGGCGGTCGAAACGGTCGCCCAACGGCGCCAGCAGCAGGATGCCGAGCGCGTAGCCCAGCTGCGTCACCGTGGGCACCAGGCCCACGGCGCGCGTGCCGGCTTGCAGGTCGGCGCCCAGCACGCCGAGCATGGGCTGGCTGTAGTACAGCGAGGCCACGCTGAGGCCGGTGCCGGTGGCCAGCAGCAGCACCAGGCCGGCCGGCACGCCGGCTTGGGCCGGCGCGGGCTGGGCATGCACGGAAGGAATGGAGGTCATGGTGAAAACCCTGTGATTGCGCGAATGGCTGCCAGTGTCTTCTCGCGCGCCCCGGAACGGTAGTCGCCGCGGATGCAGATTCGCTATACGCTTGGCGCATGACCAACCTGCCCGCGCCCGGCGCCGACCGCATCGAACTGATGCAGACCTTTGTGCGCATTGTCGAAGCCGGCAGCCTCTCGGCCGCCGCCACCCAGCTGGGCACCACGCAGCCCACGGTCAGCCGCCGGCTGCAGGCGCTGGAACGGGCGCTGGGCCTGAAGCTGCTGCAGCGCTCCACCCACGGCATGAAGCTGACAGGCGACGGCGAGCGCTGCTTCGCCCATGCCAAGGAACTGCTGGAAAGCTGGCGCGCGCTGGAAGACGACCTGCGTGGCGCGAGCGATGCGCCGCGCGGCCTGCTGCGCGTGGTCGTGCCGCATGCCTTCGGCCAGGACCAGCTGGTGGCGCCGCTGACCGAATACCTGCAGCGCCACGCGCAGGTGTCGGTCGACTGGCTGCTGCACGACCGCCGGCCGGACTTCATTGCCGAAGGCATCGATTGCGCGGTGATGGTGGGCTCGGTAGACGACCCGGCGCTGATCGCGATCCGCCTGGCCGAGGTGCCGCGCATCGTGGTCGCGGCGCCGTCGCTGTTGCCGGCCGGCCCGGCCGCGGCGCATGCACCGCTGGCCGAGCTGCCATGGCTGGCGCTGAAGACCTACTACCGCAACGAGGTCACGCTGCAGCACCGGGAAGATGGCCGTGAGCAGCGCTTCGCCATCCAGCCGCGCATGGCGACCGACAGCCTCTACGCGCTGCGCCAAGCCGCACTGGCCGGCCTGGGCGCCTGCATCGCCTCGGCATGGATCGTCGCCGGCGACATTGCCCAGGGTCGGCTGGTGCACCTTGCGCCCGACTGGCGCGCCTCGCCGCTGCCGGTCCATCTCGTCTACCCGCCCGCGCGCTTCTACCCGGCCAAGCTGCAGCGGTTCATCGAGTTGATGCGCGAGCGCATGCCAGGCATCGTCGGTATGGTGGGCACGGCCCGCAAGCCAGCGCCTGCAAGCTGAAGGCCTCAGCGCCCTCGCTCGCTGTCATGCCAGCCGCGCAGCAGGCGCCGCGACAGCCATTCGAAAAAGGCGTGGATCAGCACGCCGGTCAACGAGACCAGCAGCAGTGCGGCGAACATCTTCGGGATCTCGGTGCGGAAGGCCGCTTCCAGGATGCGCGAAGCCAGGCCGGTGTTGCGGCCCGCGGCGCCGGCGGTGAACTCGGCCACCACGGCGCCGATCAGGCTCAGGCCGCCGGCGATCTTCAGGCCGGACAGGAAATACGGCAGCGCCGAAGGCACCAGCAAGAAACGCAGCGTCTGCCAGCGGCTCGCGTGGTACAGGCGGAACAGCTCCCGCAGGCCGGCGTCCGCACTGCGCAAACCCGTCAGGGTATTGGCCAGCAGCGGGAAGAAGGCGACGATGAAGGCGCAGATCAGCACCGTGGCGGTGGCGCTGTCGGTCAGGATCATGATCAACGGCGCGACCGCAATCACCGGCGTGACCTGCAGCACCACGGCAAACGGCGTGAGGCTCCATTCGACCCAGCGCGACAGCGCGAACACCGCCGCCACGCCCACGCCGCCCACACAGGCCAGCGCCAGCGCCATCAAGGTGATGCGCAGCGTGACCCACCAGCTCGCCATCAGCGAGCCCAGGTTGTCCCACAGCGTGACCAGCACCCGCGAGGGCGCCGGCAGCAGGTAGGGCGGGATCTCCCACCAGGCCACGGCCGCTTCCCAGCCGCCCAGGAACAGCAGCACCGCCAGCAGCGGCAGCAACCAGCGCAACGTCTGCTCGTGCCGGCTTGCGGAAGCAGATGCTGCGTGGACCACGATCAACCGAGCGCCGGCTCCTCGGCCGCGCGGGCCAGCGCTTCGCTCAGGCGCGCGCAGGCATCGACGAACACGGGGCTCTGGCGGAACGAGGCGTCGCGCAGGCGCGGGCCTTCGATGCGCAGGTCGCAGGTGATGCGGCCCGGCCGCGCGCTCATCACCAGCACGCGCTGGCTGAGGAACACCGCCTCGAACACGCTGTGCGTGACGAACACGCCGGTGAAGGCCGGCACCTTGGTCTTTTCGCCTTGCGGCAGCCACAGCGACAGCAGGCTTTCGTTCAGCGCGAAGCGAGTGATCTCGTCCAGCGCGGCAAACGGCTCGTCCAGCAGCAGCAGCGCCGGCTGCGTGACCAGCGCACGGGCAATCGCCGCCCGCATCTTCATGCCACCGGACAGCTCACGCGGCATGGCCTCGGCGAACTCGCCCAGGCCCACGCGGGCCAGCGCGGCGCGTGCCGCAGCCTCGCGCGGCTCGGCCGCCATGCCTTGCAGGCGCAGCGGCAGTTCGACATTGGTGACCACATTGGCCCAGGGCATCAGCGTCGGTTCCTGGAACACGAAGCCGGCGTCGCGCACGGGGCCGCGGGTGGCCGCGGCGCCCTGGCGCAGCACCTCGCCACTGCTCGGCAGGTCCAGCCCGGCCAGCAGGCGCAACACCGAGCTCTTGCCGCAACCCGAGGGGCCCAGCAGGCTGACAAATTCACCGGGCGCGATGCGCAGGTCCATGCCTTGCAAGGCAAGCAGCCCGGTTTCGTAGCGGCGATCAACCGCTTTCAGTTCGATCAATGCAGGAGAGTTCACGGGCGGAACTGTACGCGAGGCGGGCGCCAGCCCTGTTTCTGCAACATTTCACCAGCCCTCGCGCGGGCCAGCTTCACGGCACGCGCCGGAAAATAGGCACCTTTATCGGGAGGCCTCGCCGGCGCCCAGCAGCACCTGCGCCGCGGCCCTGCACACGCCGTCGCGCAAGGCATCTGCCAGCGGCAATCCTTGCCGGCATTGCCAGTACAAGGCCACGTCCAGGCCGCGCCCCGGCAGCAGCTCCACCAACTCGCCACGCGCCAGCCGGTCCGCCACCAGCGGCTCCGGGTTCATGCCCCAGCCCAACCCTGCAGCGCTCGCGTCGACAAAGGCTTGCGTGGACGGCAGCCAGTGCGTGGGCACCGGCGGCGCGGCGCCAAAAGCGAGCTGCATCCAGCTGTCCTGCAGGCGGTCGCGCCGGCTGAAGACCAGACAAGGCGCGGCGGCCAGCGACTGCAGGTTCACGCCTTCCGAGAAGAACCGCGCCACGTAGGCCGGACTCGCCGTCGCCCGGTAGCGCAGGCTGCCCAGCGGCACGCTGCGGCAGCCCGGCACCGGCGCCGCCAGCGCGGTGACGGCCGCCACCACCTCGCCCGAACGCAAGCGCTCGGCGGTGTGGTCCTGGTCCTCCAGGCTGATGTCCAGCAGCACCGGCTGAGATTCGGCCAATGCGGCAGCGGCGTTGACAAACCAGGTCGCCAGGCTGTCGGCATTGACGGCCACCGGCAGCGTCACGCGCGCAGCCGGTGCAGCATCGCCCGGTAACAGCCCTGGCAGCGCATCGGCCAGGCCGCGCTCCAGCAAGGCAACCTGCTCGGCATGCCGGCACAAGGCGCGGCCAGCCTCGGTCGCGCGGGTCGGCTGTTCACGCACCACCAGCACCTGCCCCAGGCGCTGCTCCAGCAGGCGCACACGCTGCGAGACGGCCGAAGGCGTGATGCTCAGCACCCGCGCGGCGCGCTCGAAGCTGCCTTCGCGGACCACCGCGGCCAGGGCGTCCAACAAGGCGTAGTCGAGCATTCGAGGCCGGTGGAAAAAGAGAGGGCCGAAGCAGCGCTTCAGGGGCTGAAGCAAGTCTAACTGGCGGCCTGCGGCGGTCTTGGGCATGCTGCGCGGCGATGTCCTTGACCCCTGCCTTCGCTCCCACGTCCCTCGCCGGCCCCGCGCTGCAAGGCCTGCTGCTGTGCGGCTCGTTGATCGTCGCGATCGGCGCGCAGAACGCCTTCCTGCTGCGGCAGGGCTTGCGCCGCGAACACGTGGCGCCGCTGGTGCTGGCCTGTTCGCTGGCAGATGCACTGCTGATCGCGCTCGGCGTGGCCGGCCTCGCAGGCCTGCTGGGCGCACGGCCACAGCTGGCGCAGGCGATGGCAGCGGCCGGCGTGCTGTTCCTGCTGGCCTATGGCTTGCGCGCCTTGTGGCAGGCGCGCAAGCCTTCGACGCTGCAAGCGGCCCAGGGCAGCTCGCTGTCGCTGCGCGCAGCCTTGCTGCAGCTGGCCGGCTTCACGCTGCTGAACCCGCATGTCTACCTGGACACGGTGCTGCTGATGGGCTCGGTCGGCGCGCAGCAGACCAGCGGCGCGGCGCGCGCGGCCTTTGTCGTCGGCGCCAGCAGCGCCAGCCTGATCTGGTTCACCGGCCTGGGGTTCGGCGCGCGCAAGCTGGCGCCGCTGTTCGCCAAGCCCCGGGCCTGGCAGGTCTTCGACGCGCTGATCGGCGCCGTGATGCTGCTGATGGCCTGGCAGCTGCTGCCGCTGGCGGCCGGTGGACACCTGGCTCCGTGAGGACGCGGCGCCACCCTCCAAGAGGGTTCGCAGGCGGCCTTGGGGCGGCCCGGCGTCGGCCTGCGTGTACGCTCGCGCCCCTATGTTGATCGGAACCCTGTTTGCGCTGGCCGCCGGCCTGATGTGGGGCCTGGTGTTTGTCGGGCCGCTGCTGCTGGCCGACTACCCGGCCGTGATGTTGTCGTTTGGCCGCTACCTGGCGTTCGGGTTGATCGCGCTGCCGCTGGCCTGGTTCGACCGCGCCGCGCTGCGCCAGCTGAGCCGGGCCGACTGGCTGGAAGCGCTGAAGCTGTCGCTGGTCGGCAATGTCATCTACTACCTCTGCCTGTCGGCCGCGATCCAGCGCGCCGGCGGGCCGCTGCCGACGATGATCATCGGCACGCTGCCGGTGGTCATCGCCATCTGTGCCAACCTGCGCGCCGGCGGCCAGGGCGTCACGTCCGAACGCCTGCCGTGGGCGCGGCTGGCACCCTCGCTGGGCTTGATTGCGCTGGGCATCGCGCTGGTCAACCGCACCGAGCTGGCCCAGTTGCAGGCCGACCCGCACGCCGACCTGGCGCGCTACGCGCTGGGCGCGCTGCTGGCCATCGGCGGCGTCATCTGCTGGACCTGGTATCCGCTGCGCAACGCGGATTGGCTCAGGGCCCATGCGGACCGAAGCCCGCGCACCTGGGCCACTGCGCAAGGCCTTGCAACGCTGCCCATGGCCTTGATCGGCTACGCCGGGACCTGGCTGTACTTCTCCGCCACCGATGCGCCCTGGGCCATGCCGCTGGGCCCGCGGCCGCTGCCTTACCTGGGCCTGATGTTCGCCATCGGCCTGTTCGCCTCGTGGCTGGGCACGCTGTGCTGGAACGAGGCCAGCCAGCGCCTGCCGCCGCACCTGGCCGGGCAGCTGATCGTGTTCGAGACGCTGTCTGCGCTGAGCTACGCCTACCTGCTGCGTGGCGAGTGGCCGGCACCCGCAACGCTCGCCGGCGTTGCCTTGCTGATCGGCGGCGTGATGTGGGCGCTGCGGGTCAAGCCCGAGCCACCGGCGATTGCCGAGCCGGCGCCGCACTGACGGGTTCAAAGGCATCGCCGTCCAGCGCCGGGTTGAACCAGCGCCGCAGCGCATCCGCCAGGCCTTCCGTGCCGCTCCCATCGCCCGCCCAGGCCACGCAGGCATCGGGGCGGATCAGCATCGACGGGCCGCCATCGACGGCGACGCAGCAGACCTTGTCGGTCGCCGCTGCCACGCGGCTCGAAAGCTGCCGGTCGGGGGATGCGTCGAGGAACACGCCGGCACCGGCGTGCATGAGCGCGTACAGCGAAACCTCCACCTCGCCGTGGCGGACCGCCTGGTCGCCGATCAAACGGCCCACCTCGTCCCGCGTGGATCCGAGCTCGTAGCGCGTGGACAGGCCGCTCGTCATCTCGCCAATGAAGCGGTTGACGTCATCGAACTGCAGCAGCTTGGCCATGAGTTCCCGCATCGCGCCGGATTGGGGATCGGGCCGCATGATGGCGGCCTGGGCCAGCGTGTTGGCCAGCACCGCTTCGGCAACGGGGCGCCGCTCCGCGGTGTAGGTGTCGAGCAGGCTGTCGGGCATGTCGCCTCGCATCACCGCGGCGAGCTTCCAGCCGAGGTTGGCCGCGTCCACCAGCCCCAGGCTCATGCCCTGGCCGCCAAACGGCGTGTGCACATGGGCTGCGTCCCCGGCGAGCAGCACCCGGCCTCGGCGATAGCTGTCTGCAAGCCGCGTGTTGTCGGTCCATTTGCTGGCGCTTTCCAGTGCCGCCACGCGGACATCTGCACCGCTGATGCGGCGCAGCACGGCTTCGATCTCCGCCGTGGCGACCGGCGCGTCACGGTCCGCGGGCGGGCCGCTGAAGTCCAGCATGACCAGGCGGCGCGGCAGGAAGCCGTAGGAGAACACGCCCGCCTCGGTGCGGCGCCAGCCGCTGGGCGCCAGACGTTCGGGCAGGTCGACATCGAGCACGGCCTGGTACATCGTCATCGTGGGCGGTGTGCCGGGAAAGGCGAAGCCGGCCATCTTGCGCACGCGGCTGCGCCCGCCGTCGCAACCCACCAGCCAGGCGCAACGGACACGGCCGTCGCCCGCCGGGGATGACCAGGCCACGTCAACCCCATCGGCCTGCTGCACAAAGCCCGTCACATCGCACTCGCGGCGCGGCTCGATGCCCAGGGTCTGCGCGAGCTCGCCCAGCATGGTTTCCACCGCCGGCTGGTCCACCGGGCGACCGCGCCGATCGGGCTCTTTCTGCGCGTCCGCGCGGATCAGCGAGAGCCCGGCGAAATGACCGATGTAGCGCGGGCCTGCCGCACTCGCCGCAGGCCGGTTCATCAATGCCAAGCTGCGTGCCTCTGCGGCGGCGATGGCTTCGGCCATGCCGCGGCGCTGCAAGGCCTCGACGGCCAGCGGCCCGATGCCCAAGGCCTTGGCAACGAGGCTGGGCGCGGCCAGGCGCTCCAGCACCCGCACGCGAACGCCACCCAGCGTCAGCTCGATGGCGGTCAGCAGCCCGACCGGCCCTGCGCCCACGACCACCACATCCACCTGCTCATCCATGGACTTCACCCAAACATGTACTTAGTACATTTAATGTACTCGGTACAATATTTGGATGTCAACGCCCCCCGACCGCCGGTCCCGCAAACGCCTCGTCACGCGGCAAAGCATCTCCGACGCCGCGACGCGCCTCTTCCTGGAACGCGGTTTCGATCGGGTGACGGTGGACGAGATCGCGGCTGCCGCGGACGTTGGCCGCATGACGGTGTTCAATCATTTCCCCCGCAAGGAGGACATGTTTTTTGACCGCGACGAGGAGGGCCGCGAGGTCTTGCGCAACGCCTTGCGCCAGCGCGATGCCCGCGTCACGCCCATCGAAACGCTGCGCCTGCTCGCGCACCGGCTGGTGGCCGAACAGCGCCCATACGTCGAGTTCTCGGCCTTGAGCCAAGGCTTCGTGCAAACGATTGCGGGCAGCGAAACCCTCAAGGCCAGGGCCAGGGCGATCCGCGACGAGCTGGCGCAAGTCGTCGCGCTGGCGCTGTCCGAATGCGCGGGGCGCGAAGCTGCCGATCCCGACGCGCATCTGGCGGCCGGCCTGTTGCTGGCCATCTGGAGCGTGGCCTTCCTCCAGGCTCACCAGACCTTCCGCGAGCGGCAAGACACGGCGGCAGCCAAAGCCGTCTTTCTCGCCCTGGTCGACAAAGGCAGCATTGCACTGAAAGCCGCCATGGCGGGCACGCCTTACGCCTGAGCTCAATTTCCGCTGCCACCGTCCGATAAAAGTGGTCCATGCGGGACTCCCCCCGCGAAGGTGGTACGCAATGGCTGCAAGCACGGAGGCTCCTCTGAAGATCCTGCTGGTCGATGACCAGCAATCGCACCGCATGGTGCTTTCGGCGGAGCTGCAAGCCCGGGGCCACCAAGTGCTGGAAACCGACAACGCCGAGTCCGCCGTGCGGCTGTTCGTGCAATGCCGGCCAGACGCCGTGCTGCTGGACGTTGAAATGCCGGTGCACAACGGCCACTGGGCGGCGCGCAAGATGCGCGAGACCGAACCCGAAGGCTGGACGCCCATCATCTTCCTGTCCGGCCTGGTGGGCGACCGCGACCTGGCCACCGGCATCGAGGCCGGCGGCGACGACTACCTGTTCAAGCCCGTCTCTCCCGTGGTGCTGCATGCCAAGCTGCGCGCGATGCAGCGCCTGTGCGGCCAGCAACGCCAGCTGGTGCAGCTGACCGATCAACTCAAGGCCAGCAACGCCAGCCTGCAGGCCCTCTCGGTGCGCGACCCGCTGACGGGACTGACCAACCGCCGCGGCCTGGACGCGCGGCTGGACGAGGAACTGCGCGCCGCGCGGCGCGAAAAGCAGCCGCTGACGCTGATGCTGGTCGACGTCGACAACTTCAAGCTCTACAACGACACCGCCGGCCACCTGCAGGGCGACCAGTGCCTGCGCCGCATTGGCCAGCTGCTGGGCGAGACCTGCCGCCGGCCGCGCGACCTGGCCGCTCGCTTCGGCGGCGAGGAATTTGTCATCCTGCTACCCGGCACCTCGCATTCCGGCGCGATGCTGTTCGCCAAGGGCCTGCAGAAGACCATGCGCCAGCTGGCACTGCCGCACCCGGCCAACGGCCAGCGCTGCGTCACCGTCTCGGGTGGCATCAGCACCTGCGTGCCCGATGGCAGCACCACCATCGAATCCCTGCTGTCCCGCGCCGATGCGGCGCTCTACACCGCCAAGTCCCTCGGGCGCGACCGCTTCTTCTGCTTCGAAACCCAGGCCGACACCAACACCGGCCACGCCGAAACCGGCCACTACGACCGCGACCAGGGCAGCTCGGCCGAGATGTTCTGAAGCGGCCCTGTGCAGGGGGCTGCGCCCAGCCCCCGGTGGACAAGGAAACTTGGGGCGGCCCGGCGCTTCCTTGAGCATCTCTACGCGCAACAAACATTGCGCGTAGATTCGTTCTTGCGCGTACGGCTTGAATTGTTGCGCATGGAAGGTCGCCATCGTGGCCAAGCCGCCACCGGAAAATGATCTCACCGCCATCGTGGCTGCCCTGGGTAGCCAAGCTGAGGCCTGCTCGGCGCAGAAGATCCTGCAACCCCGGCGTCCCCGCCATCGCGGCACACGCTGCAATACCGGCTGCGCTTGCTGGTAGACAGGGCCGGACAACCTGCTGGCTGACCCGCTGGCCGCCGGCCGGCTGCGCTACATCTCGGTCGGCATCGAAGGCTTGACCTTCCATCTGCTGGAAGTGCCGTTCCTGATCGAAGAATGCTTTGACCAGATCCTGGCCACCGCCGCCGCAATTGCGGACCCGTACGAGCAAGCCTGGTTGGTGCGCTCGGGCGTGCGCAAGGCCGAAGCGGCGGCACGCATTGCCGGCCGGTCCGCCGCGCATGTCGCACCCGAGGACCAGCCCATGTTCAACCAGGTGGTGGAAACCGAACTGGCCAGCCTGCACGAAGGCAACTTCGCCCGCTACGCGATCCGGCCTGCGGTGTTCAAGGCCTGGCACGAGCGCTGGCGCGCCACCTGAGCCAGCCGTCCAAAGAACCCGCTGACTCTGCGGACCTGGATATTCCGCAGCCGCACGGCGCCAGCGCCGCCACAGGATGCTTATCCTCCTCTCCTGCCGGGAACACCATGTCGATTTGGCTTCCCGTCGTTCGTCGATGGGATACGAGGGCGCTCCCAGGCGGGCGCGCCGACCGGTCAACTTGGCAGACAGGAGCGAAGACATGTCATACATCGATGGTTTCGTGATCGCGGTCCCCACCGCCAACAAGCAGAAGTTCATCGAGCACGCGCGCCATTTCGACGCGATGTTCATCGAGTTGGGCGCACTTCGCGTGATTGAAAGTTGGGGCAATGACGTCCCCGACGGCAAAGTCACCGATTTCCGCCGCGCAGTCCAGGCCACGGCCGAGGAGACGGTGGCCTTTTCATGGGTCGAATGGCCGGACAAGGCCACACGCGACGCCGGCATGAAGAAGATGATGGAAGACCCGCGCATGGATCCGGCCACACCCGGCAACCCGCCCATGCCCTTCGACGGCAAACGCATGATCTTCGGCGGCTTCGAACCGGTGGTCGAAGTGAAGGCTTGAGCGCCAGGGCCACACCGCCCCAGGACGCGCGACGCGTCACGGCGGGCGTCTGCGCACAAACTCTCGACCCGCAGGCGGGGTCTCCGGGACATCGCGCAGGGCGCCCGCCGCCCCGGCCCACCACCCAAGCACCCAAGCACCCAGGCCACCCAACGGCCAGCGCCCGACCGTCACCCCGCCGCTGCCGCCAGCGCCTCCCGGACAACAACAAGGCCAAAAGCCGGGGCCCCGGAGGCCACCAGGAGACAGCCCGAACTGGGTGACGGCGGCCCACGAGCTTCTTCCGACAAAAGACTCGGCGCAGGTCCCGCCACGGGATGCGCATGGACCCGCACGAGTGCATGCGACTGCGCCAGAATGCGCGCGTCGGGCGTCGTCCCATCCTTGAACGTAAGACCGCGGGCAGCTGCCTCTCGTAGGCGCCGGCAGCCGGCCAGGAGCGGTCGAGGCAATGGGCGGCTTTGGCCCCTGGCGCCCGGACGGCTCATGGACAAGTTGATCCAAATGCACTAAACTGGCGATGCAAATGAACGCAACACCGGAGCTCCTCATGTCCTCGACCGCCGCTTCCCCGCTGCACAACCTCTGGTCGATTGTCCTGTCCAAGGTCGGCAGGGCCCACATCGAGCTCGGCGACAACATCATCATCACGAACAACGAGGTGGGCCCGGCGCCGCGGGCGGGTGGCAAGGCTGCCGCCAAGGGCGACCTGAATGACGTCAAGGGCGTCGGTAGGGCGTTCAAGATCGACTCCAAGCTTGGTGGGCACGCGCACGTGCACCGCAAGTCTGCTGTCGAGCTCTTCACGATCCCTGACCACCTGTCGGCCAAGCAAGCCTACGTCATCGTCAAGTTGGGCATCCCTAGCCGCAGCCTGGAGCCGCTGAGCGACCACTTGGGCATCGGCAAGGGCGCGGCCGCGGGTGTCCTGGGAATGGACCGCGCCACGGCCAACCGCAAGGTGGCCAAGGACGACGTGCTTCCGACCTACGCGGCCGAGAGCATGCTGCGCCTGCTCGAGCTCGACGCGATGGCACGCGACACCTTCGAGACTGATGAAGAAGCGGCTGCGTGGCTGCGCCAGCCACACCCGATGCTCGACGGGGAGACGCCGCTGGACTGCGCCAAGTCCGGCTTTGGCGCCGAACGCGTCAAGGACATCCTCAGCGCCGTCAAGTACGGTGGCGTCGTTTGACCACGGTCTACCGCATCGGCTACTGCGACACGCCGGCACCAGCGCTCAACATCCTGCTCATGAGTCTGGGCTACGGCTCGACGCAGGGCAACGGCCGCTGGCACACCAAGGGGCCCAACCAGGTCGTCTACTGCGGCTCGAGCCGTGCCCTGTGCCAGCTCGAAAAGCGCGTGCACGCTAACGGCGCCAACCCCAAGAACCAGGCGCTCATGCGGTTGGAGATTCCCGCGGCCGCCCCCCTGATCGAGGTCGAGACGCTGGGCCTGCCCGCGGACTGGCGCGACGACGAGACGGCCACCCAGACCATCGGCAACACCTGGGTTGCCTCGGGCGCGAGCCTGGGGCTATGGGTGCCGTCCTACATCGAGCCCGGCGAGCGGAACCTGCTGCTCAACCCCGCGCACCCGGCGTACGCCACCGTCACCCTCCACATCGAGCGCCACCCGTTCAAGTTCGACCCGCGGCTGTTCATCGCGCCGGCGCCCGCAGCGGCTGGCACTTCGCCCTGAAGCGCCAACTTCCAGACGCCAAGAGAGTTCTTTGGCTGTCTTGCTGAGGCAAGCGCCGAAAGGGCTTTGAACGTCCGCTTCGCCGCGCCGAGATCAGCCGACTCGAAGACCGCAAAGGGTCGTAAGCAGGTATTCGACAGTTCGCCTTGCCGGCCCTGAAACAGCCTCCCTTGCGCCAAGACTTGCGGCCCCGCCGCGCTAAAGCGCGCAGCCCCAATCCTCAGCGAACCAGCCGGCAGGCATCCCCGCTCGCTTCGCGCCGCACTTCAACGCGAGCAAGCTTGCTGCTGTAAAGCAGCTCCATCGCGCGCCAGATGTAGGCGCAGAGGTTTTCCAGCGTGGCGGGGCCGAGGCCGTGGACTTCGTCGAGCAGGCGGTGGTCGAGTTCGAGGCGCAGGGTTTCGATGGCGCGGCGCAGGTGGGCGAGGTCGACCACCATGCCGGAATCGGCCCCGGGCTGGCCAGACAGCGTGACTTCGGCGATGTAGGTGTGGCCGTGGATGCGCAGGCTGGGCGCCACGTCCACGGTGCGGCGCAGCGTGTGGGCGGCTTCGAAATAGAAGCGCTGGCTGAGTTCGAATTTCATCGGATGCCCAGCACCTTGTGCGTCTGCACCGACAGGCGCCAGCGCGGGTCGGCCATGCAGTGGGCCGTGGCGATCTCGGCGTTGCGCCGCGCCAGCGGGCCGTCCATGGCCTGCACGAAGTGGTGCGCAAACGGCAGCGCGGCCAATGCATCCAGGTCCAGCCCGGCCTGGGGAATGACAACCTTCAATTCCTGTCCCTGTTTCTGGACCAGCGTGCTGCCGGCCTTCGGGCTGACGCAGATCCAGTCCAGCCCCAGCGGCGCGGCAATCGTGCCGTTGGTCTCGACGGCGATCTCGAAGCCCTCGGCATGCAGCGCGGCGATCAGCGCCTCGTCCACCTGCAGCAGCGGCTCGCCGCCAGTCAGCACCACCAGGCGTTGGCCGCGCGTGTTGGCCGGCCACTGGGCCGCGACGAGCGTGGCCAGTTCCTCGGCCGTGCGGTACTTGCCGCCCAGCGTGCCATCGGTGCCGACAAAGTCGGTGTCGCAGAACTGGCAGACGGCGCTGGCGCGGTCTTCCTCGCGGCCCGTCCAGAGGTTGCAGCCGGCGAAGCGGCAGAACACCGCGGCACGGCCCGCATTGGCCCCTTCGCCCTGCAAGGTATAGAAGATTTCCTTGACGCTGTAGGTCATGGCAAAACCGGGTGGGCCGCAAAACAGGCGACGCCCGGGTCAGTGAAGTCAAACGACCTGGGATTGTCCGCCATCGAGGCAAAAGGGCCCAGTTGCAACGGGCGGGCAAGGTTGTGGCAAATGTCTGCCGCGGCGTCGCTGGCCGCGCGCGAAGCGGCGCGATGCGACCGGAATACCCATGTCAATCAACGAAAGGGCGGTAACACGGGCGCAGCTCAAGGGATACCACCGGCCTGTTTACACGAACACTGCCTGGCGACCTCGATCTCCCGTCCCTTTCCCGTCCACGGTCCCGCAGTACCAACCGCCACGCATCGAATGAGCCTTTGCCGCCACCCTGCCCGCCACCCTGCAACCGCAGTTTTCCAATGGCGCCGGCTGGCGCTCGCCATGGCCTTGGCGCTGCCGTTGATGCCAGCCTGGTCGCAGGTCGTCGTGCCAAGCCAGTTGCCGCCCGGCGCCGAGCCCGGCCGCGAGCCATTGAAACCGCCGCAGTTGGTGCCGCAGGCCCCGGGCGCCGCCGTCGCAGTGCCGCAGGCCCCGGCCACCCGTGCGCCAGAGGGGGCCGAGCAGCTGCGCTTCACCTTGCAGCGGGTGGACATCACCGGCGCCAGCGCCTACCCGGCCGAGAGCCTGCGGGCGCTGTACGCGGAGTTGCTGGGCCAGACCATCAGCGTGGCCCGCGCCTTCGAGGTTGCGGCGGCGCTGGAGCTGCGTTACCGCACGGCCGGTTACGTCACCTCGCGTGTCATCGTGCCGCAGCAGACCATCGAAGACGGCGTGTTCCGCATCCAGGTGGTGGAGGGCCATGTCAGCAGCATCGTGGTCGACGAGGCCGTGGGCTCGGCCGCTGCGGCGGTACGGCGCCTGCTGGCGCCGCTGAAGGACGTGAAGCCCATCAGCGTGGCCGAGATCGAGCACCGGCTGCTGCTGGCCAATGACCTGCCCGGCCTGACCGTGCGCGCCACGCTGTCGCCCGCGGCCGACGCGCTGGGCGGCTCGGAACTGCTCGTGACCACCGCCAGGCGAGACTTCGACGGCTCGGCTTCCATCGACAACCGCGCCTCGCCCTACCTGGGCCGCGGCGAAGTCGGCGCCGCGCTGGCCTGGAATGCCATTGGCAGCAACGCTGACCGCCTGACCCTCAGCGCCCACAGCGCCCTGCACCCGGACCGCAGCCACACGGTGGCCGCCGGCTGGGACACGCTGCTGGCGGACGACGGCACCACCTTCGGCCTCGGCGCCTCGCTGGCTCGCTCGCACCCCGGGCGGGAACTGGACCCGCTGGACGTTCGCAGCAAGGTTGCCTCGGGCCAGGCGACGGTGACGCAGCCGGTGATCCGCTCGCGGCTGGAGAACCTGCGCCTGGTGGGCCAGTTCGAGGCCCGCAACGTGGACACCGACATCGCCGGCACCGCGTTCACCCGCGACCGCCTGCGCATCCTGCGCGTGGGCCTGAGCTACGACCTCACCGACGCCTGGGACGGCATCACCGCCGCCCGCGTCACGCTGCACAAGGGCCTGGACTTCGCGGGCGCCAGCGAGCGCGGCGCGCCCACCGCCTCGCGCGTCAACGGCCGCAGCGACTTCTTCAAGCTGACCGCCGAACTGACGCGGCTGCAGCAGCTCGGTGCCCGCACCAGCCTGCAGGCCACGATGGCCGCGCAATGGACGCCGCAGGCCTTGCTGGCCAGCGAGGAAATGGCATTGGGCGGCGCCAGCTTCGGCCGCGCCTACAACGACGGCGAGATCGCCGCCGACCAGGGCGTGGCGGCTGCGCTGGAACTGCGCTACAGCCCGGACATGCCAGCGCTGCCCAACGGCGCCCAGGTCTACAGCTTCATGGACGGCGGCCGGCTGCGCGCCACGTCCCACGGCAACCCCATCAGCGGGCCTCACGCGCTCGCCTCCTGGGGCCTCGGCGCTCGCGCCAACCTGCTGCCCGGTGTGATGGCGGCACTCGAAGTGGCCAAACCCTTCCGCACGGAAGTGCGAACCGAGGGCAACCGCAACGCCCGCGTGTTCGCCACCCTCAGCGCCCAGTTCTGAACATCCAGCAGGTTCCTCCATGACCCACCGCACCCTGACTCCCCGCGCCCCCGCCGCGCGTGCCCGCTTTGCCCGCGACCTGCTGTTCGTTCGCCTGCCCCGCCGCGTGCGCCGCGCCTTGCGCTGGCACCTGAACCGCGGCCACGGCGTGGCCTTCACGCAGCTGGCGCTGCTGGCCGGCGCTGCCGCCTCGCCAGGCCTGGCGCTGGCCAACCCGACCGGCGCGCAGGTGGTGGCCGGCAATGTGCAGATCGTCAGCAGCGTGCCGGCCACGCTGGACATCCAGCAGAGCAGCAGCAAGGCCATCATCAACTGGGACAGCTTCAACATCGGCGCTGGCGAGACGGTCAACTTCATCCAGCCTTCGCTGAAAAGCGTGACGCTGAACCGCGTGCTGGGCAATGACCCGAGCGCGATCTTCGGCCAGCTCAATGCCACCGGCACCGTGATGCTGGTGAACCCGAACGGCATCGTGTTCGGCGCCGGTTCGCGGGTGGATGTGGGCGGCCTGGTGGCCACCACCTCGAACATCAGCGACCGCGACTTCCTCGCCGGCCGCTTCAACTTCAACACGCCCTCGCCGCTGGCCACCGGCGGCATCGTCAACGCCGGCCAGATCAGCATCAAGGACAGCGGCCTGGCCGCGCTGGTCGCCCCCAGCGTGCAGAACAGCGGCGTGATCCAGGCCCGCCTGGGCCGCATCGCATTGGCCGGTGCCGAGCGCTTCACGCTGGACTTCCAGGGCGACGGTTTGCTGAGCTTCAGCGCGGGCTCGGCCGTCACGCAACACCCCGTGGACGCCAACGGCCAGCCGGTCGCGGCACTGGTCAGCAACACCGGCGTGATCCGCGCCGACGGCGGCAGCGTGCTGCTGGCGGCCAACGCGGTGCAGGGCGTGATCGACAACGTCATCAACACCAGCGGTGTGATTGCCGCGACCACCGTTGGCAGCCAGGGCGGACGCATTGTGCTGTCTGGTGGGCAAGGCGGCGGCGAGCACGGCGGCGTGGTGGTGGGCGGCAGCGTGTCAGCCACCGGCCAGACCGGCGGGCATGTGACCGTCACCGGCGAGGCGGTGCGCGTCGTTGCCGGCGCCGTGCTGGATGTGTCCGGCCAGGCCGGCGGCGGCGAGATCGCGCTGGGCAGCCGGGGCCGCGCCAGCGGCTACGCCGGCAAGAGCAACACCACCACCGTCGAAGCCGGCGCCAGCCTGAAGGCAGACGCACTCGCGCGCGGCGACGGCGGCAGCATCACCGCCTGGTCGGCCGACACGACGGTGTTCGACGGCGGCATCTCGGCGCGTGGCGGCGAGGCCGGCGGCAACGGCGGCTTTGCCGAAATCTCCAGCCAGAAGAACATCGGCCTGACCGGCCACGTGGACCTGCGCGCCACGCACGGCGCCACCGGCAACCTGCTGCTGGACCCGACCGACCTGCGCATCACCGACACGGCCTCCGGCGGCAGCCAGGACGGCAATGCCACCGACGCAACGGTCGCCGCGGGCGATGCCAACCAGGGCAGCGGCAACACGCTGAACACCGTCTCGCGCGGCCTGCTCGAAAGCCTTTCGGGCAGCAGCAACATCACGCTGCAGGCCACCGGCCAGATCACCGTGGACGCGATGGCGAACCACCTGATCAACTTCGCCACCACCGCGGGCCACAGCGTGAGCCTGCAGTCCACGCAGAACGGCGGCATCCAGTTCATCGACCCCAGCACCGAGCTGCGCACGCAAGGCGGCAGCATCACGCTGGAAGCCTTCGGCATTGGCAGCACGCTGAGCAACATCGGCAAGCTGACCAGCAACGGCGGCGCGATCACGCTGAACGCCACCGGCGACGTGCAACTCGCCGGCGCGATCAACGCCGGCAGCGGCGCGGTCACGGTGCAGAGCACGGTGGGCTCGATCCGCAACGCCGCGAGCAGCACGCCGCTGCTCAGCGGCAGCGCGGTCACCCTCAGCGCGGCAGGCGGCGCCATCGGCGCCAGCGGCAACGCCATCAACACCCACACCGGGAACCTCACGCTGGCCTCGGGTGGCGACATCGTGGCCGGCAGCGACACGCAACTCGCCAGCCTCTCGCTCACCGCCAACCATGTGGCGCCCGGCGCCGCCAACGCCTACCAGGTCAGCGCGCCCAACCTGCTGCTGCAGATGACCGATGGCGCCAGCCTCGGCGTCACCCAGGTCAGCCAGAGCGCAGGCCTGAACCTTGGCCTCGCGTCGGACCGGTCGCTGCAACTCGGCACGCTCAACGTCGGCGCTGGCACGCTGGACCTGCGCAGCACCGGCGGCAACCTCACCGGCACGGCCGGCACCGCGCTGACGGCCGGCAGCGTCACGCTCACCGCGCAGGGCAGCAACGGCAACAACGGTGCCGTCGGCACCAGCGGCCAGGCCATCAACACCAGCACCGGCCACCTGGTGGCCAGCGCCGGCAGCGGCGGCGCGTTTGTCGCCAACACCGGCGCGCTGGCGCTGGACCGGCTGGACGCCACCGGCAGCTCGGCCATCAGCGCCACCGGCACCCTGAGCGCCGGCAGCGTCAACGCCGGCACGGCCACGCTGGCGCTGACTTCCAGCGGCGGCAGCCTGCTGGACGACGGCAACGCCACCACCCGCATCGCCGCCGGCACGCTGCAGCTCAGCGCCGGCGGCGCCATCGGCTCGGCCGGCACCCGGCTGCAGACCAATGCCAGCACCCTCAGCGCCACTGCGGCCTCCGGCGGCATCTACGCCGCCACCTCGGCCACGTCCAGCGTGCTGTCCAGCATCAGCTCGGGCAATGGCGCGATCGACATCACGGTCGGGGGCAGCAGCACGCTGAGCTCGCTCAGCTCCGGCACCTCGTCGGCCAGCAACGACATCACGGTGACGGCCACCGGCACCGGCTCGATGAGCATCGGCACCGTCAACGCCGGCAGCCTGGGCGACGTGAACCTGGCCACGCAAAGCGGCTCGATCTTGGGCAGCAGCGGCACCATCACCGGCAACACCGTGACGCTGAACGCCGCCAACAGCGGCAGCGTCTCGGTGCGCACTGCCGCCTCGCACCTGGACGTGCAGGCAGGCTCCAGCAGCATCAGCATCACGCAGACCGGCGCCGTCACGCTGGACCGCATCGCCACGCCGAGCAGCCTGGTCAGCGTGACCAACAGCAGCGGCGACATCACCGTTGGCAACGTCAGCACCTCGGCTTCCGGCCAGGTCAGCCTGACCGCCAGCGCCGGGGCCATCCTCGACGACGGCAACAGCGCCACCCGCATCAGCACCGGCACGGCAACGCTCAGCGCCAGCGGCAGCATCGGCAGCGCCAGCCACGCCCTGCAGACCAGCGCCACCGGCCTGGCCGCCACCAGCACCGGCGACCTGTACGTGGACAACGCCAACAAGACGCTGACCAGCCTCAGCGTGACCAACCGGCACACCACGCCGGGCAGCGTCAACACGCTGCAGATCAGCTCCGACTACCTGACTTTCGACGTCACCGACAACGGCAGCCAGTACACGCTGAACCGCCTGGTGGGCGCACCACTGAGCTCGCTGGCTTTCAGCGGCGACCAGGGCGCCGTCATCGGCCAGGTGCAGGGTGCCGGCTCGGTGAGCCTGACGGCCACGCAAGGCAACCTGGTGGACGACGGCAATGCCAAAAGCCGCATCACCGCCGGCAGCACGCTGAGCTTGAGCGCCACAGCCGGCAACGTTGGCAGCTCGCTGCACCCGATGGGCGCCAATGCCGGCAGCCTGGTGCTGACCACCCGCGGCGACCTCTACGTCAGCGACATTGCCGACCTCAGCTCGCTGACCATCGCCAGCTCGCACCCGGACGCGAGCACCAGCTACGGCATGGCCATCACCGCGCCTTCGCTGAAGCTGGCAGTCACCGACTCTGCGGCGGGCCACCTGGTGAGCACGCTGACCGACAACTCCTCGCTGTCGCTGAGCTTCACCAGCGACCGCGACATCACGCTGGGCACGGTCAACCTGACCAACACCGGCACGGCACGCTTCACCTCCACCGGCGGCGCGATCAAGGACGACGGCGACAAGAGCACCCGCGTGCTGGCCAACAGCACCACGCTAGCCGGCAGCGCCGTCGGCGCCAGCGGCAGCGACCACATGGACGTGGTCACCGGCACGCTGGCCGCCAGCGCCACGGCCGGCGGCGTGTATGTCGAAGTGCCCATGCCCACCGGCAGCACCAACACCACCAGCACGCTGACCCTCGGCACCATCACCGCCACCGGCCCGGTGGTGATCAACGCGCTCGAAGGCGACGTTTCGCTCGGCGGCTACCTCACCGCGACCAACCAGGCGGTGAGCCTCACCTCGGCGCAGGGCGGGATCTACAGCCCCAGCGGTTACAGCATCGGCTTTGGCACCGGCAGCCTGACGCTGAACGCCGCCAAGGGCATCGGCACCAGCAGCGCACCGCTGATGCTGACCAGCACCGCCGGCAGCACGCTCAATGCCAGCGCCGGCAGCGACGTCTTCCTGCGCGACAGCGGCGCGCTGCTGCTGGCCAGCGTGGCCACCAGCAGCGGTGGCATCACCCACACCCAGACCAGCGGCGACGTGAGCCTGGGCACGCTGAGCGCGCCGGGCGCGATCGCCGTCACCGCCAGCAGCGGCAGCGTCCTGGACGATGCCAACACCGGCACCGGCCTCAGCGGCAGCCAGGTCACACTGGCGGCGGCGGCCGGCAGCGTGGGCAGCAGCAGTGCGGCGCTGAACGTTGCCACGCCCAAGCTGCTGGTCACGGCCAAGGCCGACGTGGCGGTGAACGACAGCACCACGCTGGACACGCTGAGCCTCACGCGCTCGGCCAGCTCTGCGGGCACGATCAGCATCGGCACGGCCGCGGGCCAGAGCGTGCTGATCACCGAGGACGCCGGCAGCCACGACCTGCAGCAGGTCAGCAGCAGCACGCCGCTGGCCTTCAGCTTCAGCGGCCAGCGCAGCGTCAAGGTCGGCCAGCTCGACCTGGGCGCCGCCGGCTCGGCCACGCTCACTTCGACCACCGACATCGGCAACGACGCGGTCTACGGTTCCTACATCGCCGCCGGCACCGTGGGCCTCACCGCCGGCAGCGCCTATTCCATCGGCACGAGCACCAGCGCCATCGCGCTGCAGGGCACCACGGTGCTGAACGCCAGCGCCGGCCGCAACGTCTACATTGCAGACGACAGCACGCTGACCGACCTGAACCTCATCAGCACCAACACCACCACTGCCGCCGGCACCGCCAGCGTGTTCGACATCACCGCTGCTGGCCAGACCTTTGGCATCACCGACAGCGGCACGACCCAGAGCCTGGACTTCAGCGGCACCGCGCTGGCCAGCACCAGTTTCAGCACGCGCAAGAACATCGAGGTCGGCGCCATCACCGCCACCGGCGACGTGACGCTCGCCACCAGCGGCGGCGGTGCCAACAGCAACATCAGCAGCAACAGCGGCAGCGGCACCATTGCCGGCAACCGCGTGCTGCTGACGGCCACCTCCAGCACCGCAGGCGGCGGCTCGATTGGCAGCAGCGGCACGGCCTTGCGTGTCGACTCGCCCACCGTGATCCTGAACGGCAGCGCCAACGTCTACCTCGACGACGCGCAGAACCTCACCAAGCTGGACATGACGCTGACGCACGGCACCGCTGCCACGTTCGGCTATGACGTGACCGCCGGCAACCTCAACAGTTTCGCGGTCACCGACGGCAACACGCAAAGCCTGGGGATGGCCGTCTCCGGCGCGATGGACTTCAGCTACAGCGTGGACCGGGCACTGAGCGTGGCCACCATCGACGCCGGCACCAGCACCACGGGATCGATCTCGCTGACCTCGCGCAGCGCGCCCACTGGCACCAACGCCCAGATCAACCGCAGCAGCGGCAGCTTGACCGGCGGCACCATCACGCTGTCGGCCACGGGCTACAACGGCGGTGTGGGCGCAGGCGCGACGCTGAGCACCAGCACCAAGAACCTGAGCATCGCCTCCGGTGGCAATGTCAGTGTCTCCAACAGCACCACGCTGACCAGCCTGAACCTGGATGCGCGCCACAACACCAGCGGCAGCAGCACGCACAGCTACGCCATCAGCTCGACCGGGCTGACCTTCAGCATCAGCGACACCACCGGCAACAACGCCTTCCAGCTGACCAACATCGCGCAGAGCGGCCTGGACCTGGCGCTCAAGGCCGACCGCGTGATCACCGCCAGCAGCGTCAACACCGGCTCCGGCGGCAAGGTCACGCTCAACAGCAGCAGCTACGTCCAGGGCGGCAGCGGCGCCAGTGCCGGCAGCCCCAGCATCACCACCGGCGACCTGAGCCTGAACGGCGGCAGCGCCTTCGGCTACCAGGGCAGCACGCCGCTGTACACGGCAGCCAGCACGCTGGCCAGCAGCCTCAGCTCCACGCTGTACCTCTCGAACAACGGCAGCCTCAGCCTGCTGGCCAACACCGTGGGCAGTTCGGCCGACGTGGCGACCACCAGCGGCTCGCTGCTGCAGGGCAGCGGCGGCCTGTTCAGCACGCCCACGCTGAAGCTCAGCGCCAACCAGTCCATCGGCGCCAGCGGCACGCTGCTGACCGACGTGCGCCGGCTGACGCTGGTGGCGCGCGGCAACATCGACGTGGCCAATGCGTCCGACCTGTATGCGCTGGCGATGACCTCCACGCACGCCACGCCAGGCGTGCAGAACACCATCGCGGTGACCGCACCGCGGCTGACGCTGAACCTGAGCGACAACGGCAGCGGCAACCAGTACCACCTGGCCAACCTGCTCGACAGCAGCGGCCTGGACTTCACGCTGAGCACCGACGTGGCCTTGAGCCTGGGCAGCGTCAACGCCCAGGCCGGGCGCGCACTGGGGCTCTACAGCACCGGCAGCACCACCGCCATCACCAACGACGGCAGCAGCCTGCTGACCGCCAGCAGCATCACGCTGTCGGCTGGCGGCTCGGTGGGTGCGGCCGGCGGCAGCGGCACCCGCATGCAGACCGATGCGCTGGGCCTGGCCATCATCACCGGCGCGAATGCCTTTGCCGACAACGCGCAGGACCTGAGCAGCCTGTCGCTGACCAGCTCGCAGACCGCTGGCGGCACGGCGCCGGTCTACCAGGTGACGGCGCCTTCGCTGAGCTTCGACATCAGCGACAACGGCATCACCCACCTCAACAACCTGGCCGACAGCACCGGCCTGAACTTCGCACTGAACACCCGGCGCGACCAGGCGGTGGACGTGGTCGATGTGACCGCCTCCGGCACCGTGAGCCTGACCAGCAGCGGCGACATCCTCGGCGACGCCGACAGCAGCCACCGCATCACCGCCGGCAGCGCCGCCTTCTATGCCAGCAATGGCGGCGCCATCGGCAGCGTGGGCAACCCGATCCACCTGACGGCACCGCTGGTCAGCCTGAGCCCGACCGGCGCGCTGAACATCGAGTCCGACACCCACATCGACCGGCTGGCCATCAGCACCACGCACCCGGTGGGCTACGGCGGCAGCTACAGCATCGTCTCGACCCCCATCACCGGCGCGGCCTACCAGCTCTTCAGCGCCACCGACAGCGTGACCGGCACCGCGCTGACCAGCCTGGACGACACCCTTGGCCTGGCCTTCAGCTTCACCAGCGACCGGGCGATGCAGGTCGGCAACCTGGACCTCGGCAGCACCGGCACGGTCGCGCTGACCGGCACCGGCAGCGGCGGCATCCTCGGCGATGGCGACCCCAACACCCAGGTGCAGGCGGCCTCGCTGAGCATGGTGAGCTATGGCGGCGCCGTGGGCGCCACCGGCAGCGGCAATGCCATCGACGCGACCGTCAACAGCGTCAGCGCCACCGCGCAGGGCGGCGGCGTGAACCTGGCGCTGCATGGCCGCACCACGCTGGGCAGCATCAGCAGCACCGGTGGCTTCAACCTGGCCAACGACGTGGGCGACATCGCGCTGGGCTCGATCAATGCCGGCGGCAACGCCGTCAGCATCAACAACCAGGGCGGCTCCATCCTCAGCGGCTCGATCTACAACACCACCTCGGTGGCACTGACCGCAAGCGGCTCCATCGGCAGCACCAGCGCCGTCGGCCTGTCGGCCAATGGCGGCGGCACCACCACGCTGACGGCTTCGGCCAGCGCAGCGCACGGCGCCAGCGGCAGCATCGCCATCAGCGAGAGCTACAACCTGGCGGCCAGCTCGGTGACGGCACCGGCGGCCGTCACGCTCAGCAGCGGCTACACGCTGTCGCTGGGCAACGTCACCAGCGGCGGCGCGGTGACCATGAGCTCGTCCCAAGGCAGCATCACCGGCATCAACGGCAGCAACACCATCACCGGCACCAGCGTGGACCTGTCGGCCCGCTATGGCACCGGCAACGGCATTGGCAGCAGCGGCACGCGCTTGAACCTCAACACGCCGCAGCTCACGCTCAACACGCCCGGCAGCATCTACGTGACCGACGCGGCCGACCTGAGCACGCTGGTCATCGACCGCACCAACTACACCGGCACCGGCAGCAGCGGCACGCTGAGCGTGATCGCCAGCGGCCTGAGCTTCAGCGCCAGCGACAGCGGCAACCTCACCACGCTGAACACGCTGAACGACAGCACCGGCGTGGACTTCAGCTACCTGGGCATTGGCTCGCTGAGCATCGGCAGCCTGAACGCCGGCAGCGGCGCGGTGCTGCTGCAGGCTTACCTGAGCAGCGGCGACGGCAACATCGACGCCATCAACGGCAGCTCGCTGATCACCGCCGGCAACCTGACGCTGCAGTCCTACGGCAGCAGCAGCCACATCGGCAGCAGCGGCAGCACGCTGGGCCTGGCGGTGGGCAGCGTGACGGCCAGCAGCGGCACCGGCGGCCTGTTCCTGCGCCAGGCCGGCTCGCTGAGCCTGGGCAGCCTCAGCACCTCGGGCGATCTGGCGGTGACCGCCAGCAGCGGCGACCTGACGCTGGGCAGCCTGAGCTACGGCAGCAACAAGACGCTGAGCCTGACCGCCAGCGCCGGCAGCATCCTGGCCGGCAGCGCCACGCTGGCCGGCGGATCGTCCAGCGCGGCCATCACGCTGAGCGCGGCCAACGGCATTGGCACCGAGCTCGCGCCGGTGCTGGTCAACGGCTCTGCCGGCAATGCCATCAGCGCCAGCGTCACCGGCACCGGCTCGCTCTACCTGAGCAGCACCGGCACGCTGAACGGCGGCCTGACCACGGCGGTGCACAACGGCGCGACCCAGGTCACCGCGGCCGGCAACATCAAGCTGAGCGCAATGAGCTCGGACACCGACGCGCTGGGCAATGACATCACCGTCACCGCCAGCGCTGGCGACATCACCGTGGGCAGCGTCTCGGGCGGCAGCAATGCGCGCTTCAACGCGGTGGACCTGTCGGCCAATGCCGGCAAGATCATCGCCACCTCGGGCGTGCTGGTCGAAGGCTTCGACGTCAGCCTGCACGGCGCCACCGGCGTGGGCGACAGCAGCAACCGCATGGCCGCCAGCGGCCAGCGGGTGCAGGTGAGCAGCGGCGGCGGCGCGATCTACCTCAACGCGGCGGCGCCCTCGGTGCTGTCGTCGGTGGACTCGAACGGCGGCGCGATCAACATCACCAGCTCGGCCGACCTGCTGCTGGCCAACGCCCGCTCCAGCGGCGGCGCGATCTCGGTCACCACCAGCACCGCCGGCACCGAACTGATCCTCGGCAACGTGAATGCCGGCAGCGGCGCGGTCACCGTGAGCGCCACCGGCGCTGGCAGCTCGGTGCAGGACGACGGCAACCGCAACACCCGCGTGGCCGGCGGCAGCGTCAGCCTGACCGGCACCGCCGGTGTGGGCAGCGCTGCGCAAAGCCTGCAGACGACCGCCGGCACGCTGAGCGCCAGCAGTGCCAACGGCATCTACATCGACGACGACAACGCCAGCGGCGTGACGCTGAGTTCCATCGTCGCCAGCAACGGCGCGGTGGCCCTCACCACCACCGGCCCGACCACCGCCACGCTGGTGGCCGCACAAAGCGACGCCAGCGGCAACGACGTCAGCATCAGCACCAGCAGCGGCGACCTGACGTTGGTCAACGTTTCGGCTGGCGCCAACCACGGCACGGTCAGCCTGTCGTCGGCCGGGTCCATCCTGGCCAGCGGCAGCGGCACGCAAGTCAGCGGCCACAGCGCCAGCCTGCTGGCCGGCGGCGACGTTGGCGCAGTGAGCAACCTGGCCACCGGCGCCGGCTCGCCGGTGAAGCTCGATGTCGGCAGCCTCAGCGCGCTGGGCACCACCGGCAGCAACCGCGTGGTCTCGGTCAGCAACCTCGGCACCGGCACGCTGAGCCTGGGCGGCAGCGCGCTGTCGCTGGGCAGCGGCAGCTCGGCCTACGTGGCCACCGCAGGCGACCTGGACGCCAGCGCCGGCATCCAGCTTTCAGGCGGCAACCTGGCGCTGACGGCGGGCGGCACGCTGGTGTTGCCAACCTCCGCCATCACCACCACCGGCGCGGTGCGCCTGAGCGGCACGACCGACGTCATCACCTCCGGCAACGGCCGCAACCTGCAGGTCAACGCCAACAGCCTGGTGCTGCGCAGCGGCTCGGCCGGCGGCAGCACGCAGCTGACGACCGCCGTCGGCAGCCTGGACGCGCAGCTCACCGGCACCGGCGCGCTGACGGTCAACAACACCGGCACGCTGGCCAGCACCACGTTGGCCACGGCCAACGGCGACATCAGCGCCAGCAGCAGCAACGGCCTGAGCGCCAGCTCGGTCGTGGCCGGCGGCGCCAGCCGCACCGTCTCGCTGACGGCCGGCAATGGCGACCTGACGGTGGCCACGGTGAACGCCGGCAGCAACGGCACGATCAACCTGACGGCCAGCCACGGCGCATTGACCGGCGGCGCGGCCACGCTGACCAGCCACGCGCTGAACCTCGCCAGCGCCAGCGGCATTGGCAGCGCCGGCCAAACCTTCGGCACCAGCGCCGCGCTGGTCTCGGCCCAGGTCAGCGGCACGGGCGACATCTGGCTGGCGCCGACCGCTGCGGTCACGCTGGGCCAGCTCAGCACCGCCGACGGCAGCATCTCGGTGGCCGGCAGCGGCAACATCACCAGCGCCACGGGTCTCTCGGCGGGCAACGGCGGCAGCCTGTCGCTCACCAGCACCGGCGGCGACGTGAGCGTGGCCCATGCGATCACGCAGGCCGGCAACGTGACGCTGCAAGGCCAGCACATCAGCGTGCAAGGCGTGAGCAGCAGCGGCGCACAAAGCTACACCGGCGCCACCACGCTGAACGGCGACCTCAGCGGCAGCGCGATTGCGCTGCACGGCGGCACCACGCTGGCCGGCAACCGCAGCCTGCTGGCTGGCAACGGCGCGCTGGTGCTGGACGGCACGCTGACCGCAGGCGGCTTCGCAGCCCACCTGCAAGGCAGCAGCGTGAGCCTGGGCGGCGACCTGGCCAACCTGGCCTCGCTGTCGGTCAGCGGCGCCACCACCTTGTCGGCCGACACGAGCATCGCCACGAACAACGGCGCGGTCAGCTTTGCCGGCAGCCTGGACGGTGCGCATGCGCTGACGGTCGATGCCGGCACCGGCCTGACGACGCTGGCCAGCGTGGGTGGCAACACCGCGCTGAGCTCGCTGACGGTCAACGGCGCAGCGCAGCTGGGCGGCAATGTCAGCACCAGCGGCGCGCAGCACTATGCCGGCGCAGTGACGCTGGCCTCGGACAGCACGCTGAGCGGACAAGGCGTGGCCTTTGACAGCAGCGTCAACGGCACGCAGGCGCTGACGGTCAACGCCGGCAGCGGCGACGCAAGCTTTGCCGGCGCCGTCGGCCAGACCACCGGCCTGGGCGCGCTGACGGTCAACAGCAGCGGCGCCACCACCTTCGCCAGCAGCGTGCAGGCCGCCTCGCTGAGCACCGACGCAGCCGGCACGCTGGCGCTGAATGGCGGCGCGGTGAGCACCACCGGCGCACAAAGCTACGGCGAGCGCGCGGTGCTGGGCGCCGACACCACGCTCACCGGCAGCAGCATCAACCTGGCAGCCGGCGCCGATGGCGCGCACCAGCTGAGCATTGCCGGTGACGCGGTGCTCGGCACGCTGGGCGCGCAGCAGGCACTTGCCGGCCTGGCAGTCAGCGGCGCCACCACGCTGGCAGCCGACACGCGCATCACCACGGACAACGGCACGGTGAGCTTTGCCGGCAGCGTGGACGGCGCGCATGCGCTGAGCATCAGCACCGGCAGCGGCGCGATCACGCTGGCCGGCCCGGTCGGCCAGACCACCCGCCTGGGCGCGCTGCAGCTGGACAGCAGCGGCGCCACCACGCTGGGCGGCGCCGTGCAGGCAGCTTCGGTGAGCACCGACGCGGCCGGCACGCTGGCGCTGAACGGCGGCTCGGTCAACACCACCGGCACGCAAAGCTGGGGCGAGCGCGCCGTGCTGGGCGCCGACACCACGCTGACCGGCAGCAGCGTGAGCCTGGCCGCCGGCGCCGATGGCGCGCACCAACTGAACATCGTGGGCGACGCCAGCCTCGGCACACTGGGCGCTCAGCAGGCGCTGGCCGGCCTGGCCGTCAGCGGCAGCAGCGCACTGGGTGGCGACGTCACCACGCTGGGCGACCAGCAGTACGCCGGTGCCGTGCAGCTGGCAGGTGACACCGTGCTGCACAGCAGCGCGGGCGGGCTGACCTTGGGCTCAACCGTGGACAGCGCCAGCCACGCCAACCTGACGCTGGCCAGCGACGCAGGCGCGATTGCGCTGGGCGGCGCGGTGGGTGCCAGCAGCGTGCTGGGCGCGCTGACGGTGCATGCCGGCACCACGCTGGATTTCTCCGGCAACGTGCATGCCGACCAGGTCAGCGTCAACACCGGTGGGCTGACCCGCTTCCTCGGCACGCTGACCGCCGATGGCGCAGGCGGCCTGAACCTGAGCAGCGGCAGCCTGAGCTTCGCCCAGGCGGTCACGGCCACCAGCGGCGCCATCGCGCTGGTCAACACCGACAGCGCCGGCACCGCAAACTTTGCCTCGCAAGCCAATGTGCAGGCTGCCACCGGCTTCACGCAGACCGGCGGCGCAGGCATCGTGCTGCCAGCCTCGGTGCGGGTGGCCAAGGGGCCGATCACGCTCGCAGCACCGGCCAGCCTGCCCAGCGGCGAAGCGCTGATCGAAACCGAAGGCACGATCACCATCAGCGGCCTCAGCGGCCCGGCCACGCACCTGACGCTGGCCGCCGGCCACGGCCCGGTGGCCGGCAGCGGCCTGCCCTACAGCAGCACGGCCGGCGCCTTGCTGATCGGCCTGGCCGACGGCAACAGCGCCCACCAGATCGACGTCGCCAGCCTGACGGTGACCGACGCCACCTCGGCCAGCCTCTTCGGCCGCATCAATGGAAAGGGCGGCGCGGTCGTGGCCTCGATGATCGACAGCGCACTGGTCAATGCGCCGTTTTTCGTCAATGGCACGCCGTGGGGCCCGGTGGAGGTCATCAACCGGCTGGTGGCCACCACGGTGCCGGTCAGCGTGGTGCCGAGCACGCCGGGCGCCAATGCACTGTTCACCCAGGTGGTGACCAGCGCCGGGCTGGCGCCGAACGCGCTGGGCGTGTACGCGGCGCCGCAGGTGCTGACGCTGAGCGCCGCCCTCTCGCCCAACCTTCTGCCAGGCCTGCCTGGCAACAGCGGCGCGGAGAACGGCAGCGGCAACACCGACGAAGAAAAGAAGAAGCCATGACGCCAGGCACCGCACCCGCAGCCTCGCTGGCGCTGCTCTACCGCCAGCCCCGGGTGCTGCAGCCCGGCCTGCACAGCGGCCTGGGCTTCGCCGGCAACGGCCTTTACGGCTTTGCTGCCGAGGCCAATGCAGTACCTCTTTTGGCGGCAGAGATGGCCGCCGCCGGCCGGCGGCTGCCCATCGTCTTCACCGGCAACAGCGTGCCGCAGGCCAGCGCGGTGCTGGGCCTGCGCACGCGGCAGAACCTGTGCGTGGACACCGCCGGCCGCTGGCTGGCCGGCCCGCATGTGCCGGCCTACCTGCGCCGCTACCCCTTCATCTTCCTGGAGGACAGCGCGCGCCAGGAGCTCACGCTGTGCATTGACGAGGCCGCCACCGTGGCGGTGGGCGCCGATGCGCCCGCGCTCTTCGACAGCGAAGGCCAACCCACCGCGACGACGCGCAGCGCGCTGGCCTTCTGCCGCGACTACCAGGCCCATCGCCTGCTCACGGCTGATTTCTGCCAGGCCGTGGCCGCCGCCGGCCTGCTGGTGGACAAACATGCCGACATCACGCTGCACGACGGCCGCCCCCTGCGCCTGGACGGCTTCCAGGTCATTGACGAAGCCCGCTTCAACCAGCTGCCGGCCGAGACGCTGGCGCAGTGGCGCGACAAGGGCTGGCTGGCCCCGGTCTACGCCCACCTGCAGTCGCTGGACAACTGGCGCACGCTGATCGACTTGGCGCGTGAGGCTGCGCCAGCCGTCCCTGGGCTGCCCGCAGGCACCGTGAGTCACTGATCTTTATTCTCTCGATTGAGAGGAATTCCCAATTTGGGGAATTTGTTCCACAATCGGGAAATGGCGATCAATTCTGAGAACTTGTCCGATGCCACGACCGACGACACGCTGGACCAGCGCCTGTCCGAACGGCTGGCCAGCCTGCGCCAGCGCCAGCAATGGTCGCTGGACGACCTGGCCCAGCGCACCGGCATCAGCCGCGCCACGCTGTCGCGCCTGGAGCGTGGCGAGACGAGCCCCAGCGCCAGCCTGCTGAACCGGCTGTGCGCCGCTTACGGGCTGCCGATGTCGCGCCTGCTGGCCGAGCTGGAAAACGCGCCGGTGCGGGCACTGCCGCGCAGCGAGCAGGCCTTGTGGGTGGACCCGGAAACCGGTTTCCGGCGCCGCATGGTCTCGCCGCCCGGTGCGGGTTTTGTCGGCGAGCTGATCGAGGGCGAGTTGCCACTCGGCGCCAGCGTGCTGTACGAGCAGCCCAGCGTGCAGGGGCTGGAGCACCACCTGTGGCTGCAGTCCGGCGCCTTGACGCTGACGCTGCAGGACGAAGCCCACCCGCTGCGACCCGGCGACAGCCTGCGCTACCGCCTGTGGGGCAGCTCCCGCTTCCAGTCCACCGGCAGCGAGCCGGCCCACTACCTGATCGCGATTTGCCATGTCAGCAGCTGAAGACACCCGCATCGAAGGCTGGCCGGCCGAGCTGTCAGACGGCGCACTGGGCCAGCTGGCCGCGCTACTGCAAGCCAGCGTGGCCGCCGGCGCCAGCATCGGCTGGGTCGACACGCCAAGCGAAGCGACCGCGCTCGCCTTCTGGCGCAACTGCAGCGAGGCAGCGGCGCGGGGCGAGCGCAGCGGCTGGTGGGCGCTGCAGCAGGGCCGCGTGGTCGGCAGCGTGCAGGTCGTCTGGCAACAGCCTGAGAACGGCGCGCACCGGGTGGACCTGGTCAAGCTGATGGTGCACCCGGAGGCGCGCCGCGCCGGCATTGCCAGCCGGCTGATGGACGCCGCCGAAGCCGAAGTCGCGCGCCGCGGCCGGCGCCTGATCGTGCTGGACACCTGGCGCGCCAGCCCCGCCGAAGGCCTGTACTGGCAGCGCGGCTACCAGCGCAGCGGCTTCATCCCCGACTACGCCTTGACGACAGCAGGCGGCGCGGGGGCGACCCGCGTGATGTTCAAGCGCCTGGGCACCGGCGGCCTGCAGGTCCGCCCCGGCACACCGGATGCGCCCGAGGCACAAGCGCTGCTGGACGCCCTCTCTGCCGAGCTGCTGCAAAACTACGGCAGCGATGGCCGCAGCGGCCTGGCCAACTGGTCACCACAAGGCAGCACTTTTGCACTCGCCCGGACCGGCAACGGTGAACCCATCGGCTGCGGCGCTTTCCGCCCGCTGGCGCTACCGGCCACCGATGGCGAAGGCGCCACTCCCCGCTGTGCCGAAATCAAGCGCATGTACGCCCGCGAACGCGGCCAAGGCATCGGCCAAGCCGTCCTCGCCTGGCTGACCCACGAAGCCTGGACCCGTGGCTACCGCGAACTGCGCCTCGCAACCCGCCGTGCGAACACACGGGCGCGGCGGTTCTACGCCGCGCAAGGCTTCACGGAATGCGCGCCATGGGGGCGGTATGTCGGGCGGGCGGAGTCGGTGTGTATGGGATTGGCGCTGGACGATTGACCGCCCAGCGGGGCGTCAAGCCTGCCCGTCCCTGAGTTGATTCACCAACTTGAGCGTCGCGGCTTGGGCGCTCCTGCGGACCGGCAGCAGCAGGATGCCATTCCGCTCGCACCAGACATCGTCAGGCAACCCACGACGAGCAAGGGACGAAATGACCTCGCCGAGGGTCCGCTGCTCTCGATTGGCAAGCTGCCTCGCTGCGGCCAGCACGTCGTCATCGATTGCCAGGGTCGTGCGCATCACCTTCTCCAACGTAGCCACGAGGCATCATGCGCCGCGCGTTGGCATGCGGGGCTGGTTTGCATGAGAAAGATGCGCATCGACAGTTCGCTCCACTGTCTTTCGGTCGTGGCGCAACCTGGCCAAGTCGATGAAAATCTTTGCCGGCTGGCCCGCGGCGTCTTCACGCAAGCGCAGCACCAGCTCATCACCCTCGTTGTCCACCACCCTCGCATCGGCGATGGCAGACCACAGCACGGTTGGTCGCTTGCGCCACAGATCGGTCACACCTTTGGCATCCAGCACCAAGGCCGGACCTTTCCATAGCAGCGCCTTCATGCTGGCTCGCAGCACCAGGCCCCAGACGACCAGCGCCGCCAGCCCGAGCAGCGCCGGCACCACAGGGCCGCGGCTGCCGGCCACCATGGTGGCGAAGGCAATCACGGCGTAGATGCAGACGGGGCCTAGCACCGTCGCGCATGCTGTCACCAGCCCGGCGAAGAAACGCCGGGGGTGGAGATGCAAAGGCGCTGGGTGCGCCGGGTGCGCCGGGTGCGTCACAGCTTCAGTCAGACGCCCGGCAAAAGATGAAACGGTCTTCCTGGCTCCAGAGGTGGTCCGCGCCGGATCGGTAGCGCCTCAACCAAAGCACGCCGTCGATCCGCCGAAGATAAAAGCCCCTGGGCGTGTCGTCATCTTCAGCAATTGGCAGCGACGCCACCGTGAGGGAGCCAGGCGGCGCGCGATGTTGCGTGACCGGCTGCCCGACAAAGCCTTCGGCCTGGTCGTGAAACGCGGGTCCGCAAAAAGCAACTGCCCTGCTTCGTTGAGCGCCACGCCCGCCGCCTCCAACCGGGCCAGCAGTCCAGGCTTGTTTGTGCCGCCAATGCTGACTTGTCTCAAAACAGCTCCTGATGTGAATGGCCGACCCGACCCCCCGGACGTATTCATTTCTCGCAGCGAATGTTGGCGGTGACTACGCCGAATGTGCCGTCGCAGCAACAGCGCAGCCAGCAACGGCGACGCGTCGCGGCCACAATGCCGGCCGGATCTGGGGTTGATTTCATCGAAAGCGCCGAATGCCATTTTCCCGCCGCCTGTCCGGGCTGCTGCACGCAGGGCTGTTGCTCTGTGCCGCAAGCCTGCTGTCGAGTGCACAGCTCGCCCACGCCAGTGACATCCTGATCGGCCAGTCGGCCGAACTTTCGGGGGAGGCTTCCGCGAAGGACAACGTGGAAGGCGCGGAAGCGTATTTCCGGGCCGTCAACGCGCGCGGCGGGGTCAACGGCAGCAAGATCCACCTGATTTCGCTGGATGACAAGCGCGACCCGAAGCTTGCGGTGGAGAACACCAAGACGCTGATCGACGACAAGAACGTCATCGCGCTGTTCAGCTACCGCTCCACGCCCACGGTGCAGGCGGTGCTCCCGATGGTGCAGGAACGCAAGATTCCGCTGGTGGCACCGATCACCGGCGCGGCAGCATTGCGCAAGTCGGGCAATGACTACGTCTACAACCTGCGCGCCAGCTACGCCGACGAGGCGGCCAAGATCGTCCAGCAGATCGGCACCATGGGCATCAGCCGGGTGGCGGTGTTCTTCCAGGAAGATGCCTTTGGCAAGGAGGTTCGCGACCACTTCGAGACGGCGATCAAGTCGCAGAAGATCACCGAGGTCGCTTCGGCAAGCTTCAACCGGCAGGACATGCAGGTGGCGCCAGCGGTCGCGAAGATTGCCGCGGCCGAGCCGCAGGCCGTGCTGATGGCCTGCACACCCAAGGGCTGCGCGCTGTTCATCCGCGCCATGCGGGCCAGGGGGTCGCATCCGCAGTTCATTGCCGTGTCCAACGTCAACGGCCAGGAGTTCTTCACCGAGCTGGCCGGCGAGTGCCGCGGCGTGGCGATCTCGCAGGTGGTGCCGCACCCGACCAACATCGGCGTGGCGGTGGTCAACGAGTTCCAGGCATCTCGCAAGGGCATGGAATCGCCGCCACCGGTCAATTTCGCCGCCATGGAAGGCTTCCTGAATGCCAAGCTGCTGGTCGAAGGCCTCAAGAAGGCCGGCCCCAATCCCACGTCGGCCAAGCTGGCCGCGGCGCTGGACAGCTTCCGCGATGTGGACCTGGGCGGCGTGCGCGTGGGCTTCTCGCCGCAGGAGCGCGCGGGTCCGCGCTTTGTCGAACTGACGGTGCTGACCGAGGACTGCAAGGTCCGGCGCTGAACCTGCCGCAGCGGGCTCAGGGCCGCTCGTCCAGCACCCGCCTCACCAGCGCCGGCAGCTGCTCCACGCTGAATTCCTTCTGCAGCAGCGCCTTCACGCCAGCCTCCCTGGCCGCCTGACGCACTTCGTCGGACAGGTAGCCTGAGCTGATCACCACCGGCAGCTCGGGGCGCAGTTCGGCGCTGGCCTGCGCGAGTTCCAGGCCTGAGAGCTCGGGCATGTTGAAGTCGCTGAGCAGCAGGTCGTAGGCAGCGGCGTTGTGCTGCAGTTCGGTGAGTGCGGCGGGCGACTGTTCGAACAGCGTGACGCGGTAGCCGGCGGTTTGCAGCAGGCGTTCGACGATCAGGCCGATGGCGGGGTCGTCGTCGACCACCAGCACGTGTTCGCCCTGGCCCGCCGCGCTGGCGGGCGCAGGAACCGGCGCGCTGGGCGGTGGCGCGTGGCCGTCGGCGGCCAGCGGCAGGTAGAGCGTGAAGCAGCTGCCGGCGCCGGGGCTGCTGTCCACCGTGATGCTGCCGCGGTGGGTGGCGACGATGCCGTGCACGACCGCCAGGCCCAGGCCGGTGCCGTGGCCCACGCCCTTGGTGGTGAAGAAGGGCTCGAACAGGCGGGCCAGCGTGTCGGCCGACATGCCGCAGCCGTCGTCGCTCACCCAGAGCCTGGCGTAGTCGCCGGGCACCAGGCCGGCCAGGCGCTCGGGCAGCGGCGCGCCAAGGGACTGGGCGGCCAGGCCGATCTCGATGCGGCCGCTGCTGCGCCCGTTGCCGCGGCCATTCATCGCGTGCCAGGCGTTGGTGCAGAGGTTCATCAGCACCTGCTGGATCTGCGTCGCGTCGGCACGAACCGGCAGCGGGGTGCCGCTGAGCGCCAGCTCCAGCTGCACGCCGGCCGGCAGCGTCGCGCGCAGCAGCCGGGCGGTTTCCTCGACCAGCGGCTGCAGCGGCTGGCTCAGCAGCGCGGGGGCCTGCTGGCGGCTGAAGGCCAGGATCTGCTGCACCAGGCTGCGCGCGCGGCTGCCGGACTCCTCGATGCGGCCCAGGCATTCGTGGGCACTGCGCTCGCCCTGCCCGGCCGCGAGCTGCTGGCGGGCCAGCGCGACATTGCCGAGGATGGCGGCCAGGATGTTGTTGAAGTCATGCGCAATGCCGCCGGCCAGCGTGCCGATGGCTTCGAGCTTTTGCGACTCGCGCAGCTGCGCCTCCAGCCTGGCCTGCTCACGCTCGGCCTGCTTGCGAGAAGTGATGTCGCTGACCATGGCCAGCGCACCGGGCGGCTGGCCGGCCGCGGCCGGAATGCAGGTGAACGACAGTTCGGCCCAGAGCAGCTGGCCGTCGGCCCGGCGCAGGCAGAGCTCGCACTGCAGCGTGGGCAAGGCGACCGGCGTGCCGACAGGCTCCGCGCCGTGGGCCGGCGGCCCCTCGCGCAGCCACGGCAGCTGTGGCAGCGGTGGGCTGTCGGCGGCAAGGAAGTCGCCCAGCGGCTGGCCTTGCAACGCGCGCAGCGGCCAGCCCAGCATCAAGGCCAGGCGCGGGTTGGCAAAGCTGGTGCGGCCTTCGGCGTCCAGCATCCAGATGCCTTCGCTGGTGGTCTCGACGATGCGGCGGTAGCGCGCCTCGCTCTCGCGCAGCTCGCCGGTGGCAAAACGCGCCAGCCGCAGCGCCTGTGCACGGCCACGCTGCAACTGCGAGGTGAGCACCGCCAGCAACAGGCTCAGGACCAGGCCGGCAGCGGCAATGGTGCGGGCGGCGCCGCCGCCCATGCGGCGCTCGAACTCGGGCTCGCTGCGCACCACCAGGGTCCAGCTGCGGCCGGCCAGCGCGAGGTATTCCTGGGCTTCCATCGGCGCGCTGCGCTCGTCATCCAGTGGCGCCCCGACCGCCACGGCGTCGCCACCATCGTCGGGCTGGCTGCCGCTGGCCTGGTACATCAGCGCAGCGGGCTCGGGCGTGACGCCTTCGTAGAGGCTCAAACCCAGCCCGGGCACACGCTCGCCGTACAGGCTGGACATCATGTCCTCGACCGAAAACGTGGCCCAGGCCCAGCCGACCAGCCGCGCCTGCCGGGCCGCAGGCGCCAGGTCCAGCCCGGGCGTGGCCAGTCCGCCGGCCAGCGCGGCACCGGATTCGCCGCGGTACACCGGCAGGAACATCAGGAAGCCGCTGCCAGCCGGCTGGCCGGCGCGCGGCACCAGCGCCACGCGGCCGCTCAGCGCCACCTGGCCGGCGTCACGCGCCTGCAGCATGGCCGGGCGCAGCTGCGGGTCCAGCCAGGGGTTGCCGGCGAAGTGGCCGGGGTCGCCGGGCTGGCCGGGGGCCGACAGGCGCGTGCCGGCGAGTTCGGCCGGCACGCCGGGCGCCGGGTGGTAGGCCAGCGCGCGCAGGCCGGTGTGGTTGCTGCCGGCCAGCAGCGAGTCCATGTAGCGCTCGAACTCGGGCGGGCTCAGCGGACCCTTCGCGGCCAGCAGGCCTTGCGCGCCACGCAGCATCTGCTCGTAGCTGGCCAGGCGCTGGTCGATGCGGCCGCTGAGCTGGCGCAGCGAGGCATGGAAAGCCGACTGCAGCAGCTCGCGCCGGACCTGGTATTCATGCCGCCACAGCCAGCCTGTGACCGCCAGCGACAGCGCCCCGACGAACAGCGGCAGCCAGCCGGCGCGCAGCCACCAGGCCTGCGCGGTGTCGCCGCGTGGCCGCTGGCCCAGCCAATGGCTGGCGCGTCGGAACCAGCGGGACAACAGGGACTGCGGCATCGTGGGTGCAGCTCAGAACTGGGTCAGGCTGCGGGCCAGTTCGTGCTTGAAGTACTTCTCGAAGATGCGCTGCACCGTGCCGTCGGCCCGCATCTCGTCGACCAGCGCGCGCCAGGCCGCCTGTTCGCCAGCCGACAGCGCGCGGCGCGACATGATCAGCCCGTGCGGCACCGGCGGGTCGCCAAACGACAGCAGGCTGGTCTCTTCACGCAGCCGGCCGCCCTCGACCATCGGGAAGTCGAAGGGCTCGATGATCAGTGCCTGCACCCGGTTGGCCAGTAGGATCTCGTACAGCGGGTCCAGCCCGGTCGCGTAGCTGACGCGGCCGTCAGCAGCCAGCCCGTCCATCAGCTCGTTGGCCTGCGGGCTGTAGCGGAAGCTGCGGATGGCGCCCAGCCGCAGCCGATCGTTGCGCTCGAACTCGGCAATGCTGCGCACATGCGCGTCCTTGCGCACCAGCAGGTGGTACGGGTTGGCGAAATACCAGGCGAAGGCGGCGTATTTGTCGCGGGCTTCATTGGTGATGCCCGAGAGGCTGAAGTCCAGCGAACCGGCCTCGATCAGCTGCCAGATGCGGGCCCGCGGCATCACCGAGACGCTGATGCGGCAGCCACTGCGGCGCGCCAGCTCTGTCGCCATGTCCTGGTCGATGCCCTGGCCGGTCTGGGCCGAATACAGCAGGCCGTGTTCGTGCAGCGCCAGGCTGTAGCTGCGGTTGCAGTCCGGCCTGGCCGGACGGCCGGCTCCCGGCACCGCGGCCACGGCAGGCGCGACGGCGGCGGACGCAGCGGGGCCAGGTTCGCTCGCGGCCGGGCCAGCGGCCCAGGCGCTGCCCGCGAAGGCCAACGCCATCCCGCCAAGCCAAAAGCCCACACTCTGGTGCCACCCTGCCCGGCGCTGGCATGGCCGATCCTGCTGCTGCCTCACCTGCACGCCCTCCGCAATGCTGCGCGCCCGACTTTATGCCAGCCAGGGCCGCACCAACAGGGGGCGGAAGTGTGAATAAGTCAGCTTAATCGGGCGCTTCATTGGCCGGCGCCTCAGCACCACCGACCGAGCGCCGGCCGCATCGCGCCCGCATGCAGGCCAGCGCGCACCTGTTGGCCTGCACCTTCAGCCACCAGCGGCAGCGCTCAACGCGTCGTCCAGCACTTCCACCCAGTGCCGCACCGGCCGCGAACTGGTCGCGCCCAGGTGCTGGATGCAGCCGATGTTGCCCGAGACGATGGTGTCGCCCGGGGCGCCGGCCAGCGCCTTGAGCTTGCGCTCGCGCAGCTGGCCAGACAGCTCGGGCTGCAGGATGGCGTAGGTGCCGGCCGAGCCGCAGCACAGGTGGCTGTCGACCGGCGCGCTGCGCACGTCGAAACCCAGCGCGCCCAGGTGGGTCTCCACGCCGCCGCGCAACTGCTGGCCGTGCTGCAGCGTGCAGGGCGGGTGGTAGGCCAGCGGCACCGGCTTGCCGGCTGCCTGCTGCTCGCGCGTGAGCCGGCCTTGCAGCAGCGGCTGCAGCCTCGGCACCAAGTCGGGCAGCAACTCGCTGAGGTCGCGCGTCAGCGCACCGATGCGCGCAGCCTTGTCGGCATAGTCCGCGTCGCCGGCCAGCGCGTGGCCGTATTGCTTGACGGTGACGCCGCAGCCGCTGGCGTTCATCACGATGGCTTCGACCTTGCTGTTCCCACCCAGGCCTTCGACCAGCGGCCACCAGGCGTCGATGTTGCGGCGCATGTCGTTCAGCCCGCCCTCGTGGTCGTTCAGATGCGTGCGGATCGCGCCGCAGCAGCCAGCCTCGTCGGCCACCACGGTCTGGATGCCGGCAGCGTCCAGCACGCGGGCGGTGGCAGAGTTGATGTTGGGCATCAGCGCGGGCTGCACGCAACCCATCAGCATCAGCACCTTGCGCGGATGCTGGCGGGTGGGCCAGCGGTGCGCCTCGGGGCCGGCGCGCGGCGGCACCTTGGCCTTCAGCGCGGCTGGCAGCAGCGGGCGCACCAGCCGGCCCACGGCCAGCGCCGGGCCGAAGGCCGGCGAGGTCAGCCCTTCCTTGAGCAGCCAGCGCAGCGCACGCTGGCCCGCCGGCCGCTCGACCTTCTGCTCGACGATGCGCCGGCCGATGTCCACCAGGTTGCCGTATTGCACGCCGCTCGGGCAGGTGGTCTCGCAGTTGCGGCAGGTCAGGCAGCGGTCCAGGTGGGTTTGCGTGGCCTCGGTGACAGGCGCACCTTCAAGTACCTGTTTCATCAGGTAGATGCGGCCACGCGGCCCGTCCAGTTCGTCGCCCAGCAGTTGGTAGGTCGGGCAGGTGGCGGTGCAGAAGCCGCAGTGCACGCAGCTGCGCAGGATGGCCTCGGCGGCCTCGCCGTCTGGCGTGCCGGCGAATTCGGGAGCGAGGTGGGTTTGCATCGATCGTTCAGAGTTGCGGATGCAGGCGTTCGCGGTTGAAGATGCGCTGCGGGTCGAAGGCCGCCTTGAGCTGCTGGTGCAGCCGCAGCAGCGGGGCCGACAGCGGTGCGAAGACCGCGCCGTCCGGCACCTCGACGCCAGTGCCGCGGCGGTACAGCGTGGCATGGCCGCGCGCGGCCAGTGCCGCTTCACGCACCCGCTGGGCCGGCTCGCGGCTCAGCAGCCAGCGCCGGCCGCCACCCCACTCCAGCAGCGTCTCGCCGGCCACTTCCAGGCGCGGCGCGGTCGGGGCGACCGAGAGCTGCCACAGCGAGAAGCCAGTGGACTCGCTGTCACCCGCCGCCAGCACCGACTCGGCATGCAGGAAAAATTCGTCGCGCTGGTCCCGCAGCCCGTCCCAGAAACCCGCGGCCAGCGCTGGCGGAATGACCTCGCCGCCGAGCCGTTGCGCGGCCGAGGCCACTGCAGCTTCGGCGCCCGCCAGGCGCAGCACCAGGATGCCGTCCCACCAGGCGCTGGCCTGCAGCGGCAGCGGCTGGCCGGCCCATTCGTTGAGGTGGCGCAGCGCGTTGGCCTGGTCCATGTCGAAGCGCAGCGTCAGCGTGGCCGGCGGCTGCGGCAGCACCTTCAGCGAAACCTCGCAAATCACGCCCAGCACGCCCATCGAGCCGGCCAGCAGGCGCGACACGTCATAGCCGGCGACGTTTTTCATCACCGTGCCGCCAAAGCGCAGCAACTCGCCGCGGCCATTCAGCAGGCAGGCGCCCAGCACGTGGTCGCGCACCGAGCCCGCCGCCGCGCGCGCCGGGCCAGCCAGGCCCGAGGCGACCATGCCGCCCACCGTGCCGCCCAGCGACAGGCCCGCGCCATCGCGCCCCAGCCGCGGCGGCTCGAACGGCAGGCACTGTCCGTGTTCGGCCAGCACCGCTTCCAGCTCGTCCAGCGGCGTGCCGGCACGTGCCGTCACCACCAGCTCGGTCGGCTCGTAAGACGTGATGCCACGCAGCGGCCGCAGGTCCAGCGGCTCGCCCAGCAGCGGGCCGCCGAGGAAGTCCTTGCTGCCGCTGCCGCGCAGGCACAGCGCCCGGCCGTGCCCCGCGGCTTCGCGCACCGCCTCGATGAGGTGGCGCAGCGCGGGCTCGATGGCCGGCACGCTGGCGGCACCGGCCTCGGCAGAAATCGACGCGCCCAGCGCCACCTCGGCACGGGCCTCGACGGCGGGCGGCAGGTCGCGCGGCACGGCGTCCGGGGCCGGACCGGTGGCTTCGTTCATCTCTGTCGATGAGGGCTCGCTCATCAAAAGCGCTCCAGTTCCGGAAAGGCCAGCAAGCCCTTGCGCACATGCATGCGGCCATATTCGGCGCAACGATGCAGTGAAGGAATGACCTTGCCGGGGTTCAGCACGCCAGCCGGGTCGAAGGCCGCTTTGAGCCGCAGCATCTGCTCGCGCTCCTCGGGGCTGAACTGCACGCACATCGAGTTCAGCTTCTCGACGCCCACGCCGTGCTCGCCGCTCACCGTGCCGCCCATCGCCACGCTGGTCTCCAGGATGTCGGCACCAAACTGCTCGCAGCGGTGCAGCTGGTCCGGGTCGTTGGCGTCGAACAGGATCAGCGGGTGCAGGTTGCCGTCGCCGGCATGGAAGACGTTGCAGCAGCGCAAACGGTACTTCTTCTCCATCTCGGCAATCGCCAGCAGCATGTCGGCCAGGCGCTTGCGCGGGATGGTCGAGTCCATGCACATGTAGTCCGGGCTGATGCGGCCCGAGGCCGGAAAGGCGTTCTTGCGACCGCTCCAGAACTTCAGCCGCTGCGCCTCGTTTTCGCTGACGGCCAGCCCGGTCGCGCCCGCGCCGGCCAGCACCGCCTTCATGCGGCCGATTTCTTCCTCGACCTCGTCGGGCGTGCCGTCGCTCTCGCACAGCAGGATGGCCGCGGCCTCCAGGTCGTAGCCGGCGTGCACGAAGTCTTCCACCGCGGCGGTCATCGGCTTGTCCATCATCTCCAGGCCGGCCGGGATGATGCCGGCGGCGATGATGGCGGCCACCGCATCGCCGGCATGGCGCACGTCGGAAAAGCTGGCCATGATGCAGCGCGCCAGCTGCGGCTTGGGTGTGAGCTTCACCGTCACCTCGGTGATGACCGCCAGCATGCCCTCGCTGCCCACGACCACGCTGAGCAGGTCCAGCCCCGGCGCGTCCAGCGCGTCGCCGCCAAATTCCACCGGTTCGCCCTCAGCGGTGAACCCGCGCAGCTTCATCACGTTGTGCAGCGTCAGCCCGTACTTCAGGCAATGCACGCCGCCCGAGTTCTCGGCAATGTTGCCGCCAATGGTGCAGGCGATCTGGCTCGAAGGATCGGGCGCGTAATACAGCCCGTGCGGCGCGGCCGCCTCGCTGATGGCCAGGTTGCGCACGCCGCATTGCACGACCGCCGTGCGGCTGTACTTGTCGATCTGCACGATGCGGTTGAAGCGGGCCAGCCCCAGCGTCACGCCCATCGCGTTCGGCATCGCCCCGCCGGACAACCCGGTGCCCGCACCGCGCGCCACCACTGGCACGTTCAAGCCATGGCAGGCCTTGAGTACCGCCGCCACCTGCGCCTCGGTCTCCGGCAGCGCCACCAACAGCGGCCGCTCGCGGTAAGCCGTCAGCGCGTCGCACTCATAGGGCACGGTTTCCTCGGCCTGCCACAGCAGCGCATGGGCAGGCAGCAGCGGCTGCAGCGCGGCGAGCACCTCGGCCTGCCGCGCACGCCGGTCAGGCACCGTTTCGCCAAGAACCCCATCGGTCACAGCTGTCATCGCAAAGCAGCCCCGTGTCAGGAGGCATCAGCAGCAAAAAGCCGGCAGCAGCTGGTTGACACCAGCCTGGTGCCCAGGCGCCCCGCAAAAAGGCGATGCCCGACTTTACTGCGCTGGCGAAGGCAGGCCGGTCGAAACAATGCCAACTGAAATCGGGGGAATCACCGGCCGCGCGGCCCGGGCTCAGGCCGCGGTGGTGAACACCGTCAGCACGCCGGTGTAGCCGTACAGGTGGTGGCCGGCGATCTCGCCGGCGGCGAAGAAGCCTGCCAGCGGGACCTCGCCGAGCGCATGGCGCACGATTTGCAGCTCGGCCGAAGGGCCGCCGAACAAGGCGCCGCCGCGGCCGGTGCAGCTGATGTAGACCGCGCCGGCCATGCGCTGGCGCGGGCCGATCAGGCCGCTGGCTTCGAGGTCGTCGCTGCCCTCCACTTCCTCGCGCAGCTCGGCGCAGATGCGCACCAGGTCGCGCCGGGCGGCGTCGGCGTCGCGCCGGCAGAAGGCCAGCTGTTGGCCGGGTTGCACCAGGTCGGCCACGGCAACAGCCTGGCGGCCCGGGTCCAGCCCGATCAGGTGGCGCACGCGGGTGTGCTGGCCGAACTGGCCGCCCAGGCCACGCGCCTGCTCGCCGGCATCCGTCAGGCCGGCCAGCGTGCCGCGCAGGCGCTGCATCAGCGGCTCGGGCGGCGTCAGTGCCACGCCGAGGTCGGCCAGCAGCAGCGGCAAGGCCGGCTGGCCGTCGAGTTGCAGCACCAGGTTGCGGTCGGACTGGGTGACCGTGCGCACCGGGCCCAGCGGCACGCAGCCCTGGGTCACACGCGACAGCAAGGACACCTCGCGGCCAAACGCCACGCCGGACAGGCCACCGCGGAACACGCCATCGGCCAGCTGCAGCGTGTGGGCCTGGCGGGCGCTGGCCAGGCCGCCGAACAGGTAGCGCCCGCCGGTGCGTTCGGCCAGCTCGACCAGCAGTTCGGCCAGCTCCGGCGTGGCCGGGTCGGCATGCACCAGCGCGCTCCAGGCGCCGGTCTGCCAGGTTTCGTCCAGTGGACGGCGACCGTTGAAGACCTGGAAACTGCCCGGCGGCAGGTCCAGCATCAGCATCACCAGCGCCGGCTCGTCGTGGTACTCGACACCGCAGGCCGCGATCCCTGTGCCGACTGTGCCGACCACGCTGAGCCCGGGCCAGCGGCCTTGCGCGTCGGCCAGCAGGGCTTCGGCCTGGCGCGCGTAGGCCTCGGTCAGGTACATCAGCGCCAGCGTGGGCCGGAACTCGGGCCGCAGCTGGCGCTGGGCTTCGAGCTGCGCAGCGACCAGTGCCAGCGCCATGCGGGCGTCCGGGTGCGTGGCGTGGGCTTGCAGAAAGCCGGACAAGCCGGTGTCATTCATGGGGCAGCTTCATCGAGGGAGGAGGGAGGCGCTTCAGGCGCCGGTGCGGGGCTTGCGCGGCCTGGGGGCGGGGGCCGCTACGGCCAGGGGTGCCGCCTTGCGGGCCGGGGCCTTGCGCGGCGCAGCGGTCTTCTTCGTGGCAGCAGCGGGCGCAGGCTCGGCGGTGGCCGAGGCTGCAGCGGCCTGGCGCGGCATCTCGGCAATCGCCGAGGCGGCAAGTTCGCCGAACTGCTTGGTCAGCGCGCCCCACCATTGCATCGGGTCGACCACGCCGGCCGGCGGCGCTTCGGTCTCCGCGGCTGCTGGGGGTTCCGGCGCGGGCGCTGCGGCTGGCGGTGGCGATGCAAAGGCGGAAGCGAAAGCCGAGGGTGCGGGGCTGGGTGCCGCAGCCTGCGGCTTGAGCATCATCGACTCGCGCAGGTCGGCCATCGAGACGTTCATGGTCTTCAGCGTCGACAGCGTCATGCGCTGCACTTCCAGCGCCTGGATGGTGGTGCCCAGCAGGCGGGCGTTCTGCTCCAGCCAGAACTGCACCGTGCGCAGCTCGTTGATGCGTTTTTCCAGCTCTTCGAGGTTCAGCGTCGGCGCGACCCACTGGCCCATGGCCGGCATCGCGGCACCGGCGTTCTTGACCATGCCTTGCAGGAACTCGAAGCCCGGCACCATCTTCATGAACGAGGGGGTCTCTGACATGGGCGCTGTCTCCTGCTGGTTTCTATTTCGGGGTGGCCACACGGGCCGGCGATGCCGATTCTGCGCCCGGCCCCGGGAGCGCTGCAAAGCGCACGCGCTCGACTTCGTAACCACGGGCCTTCAGCAGCGCCGGCAGCCCGTGCGGGCCGATCATGTGCAGCCCGCCGACCGCCACGAACACGCCGCGCGCGCGCTGGTGCAGCCGGGCGATGGCCGCGGCCATCGCGACGTTGCGCTCGTCCAGCAGCCTGCGCATGGCCTGGCGCTGCTCGGGGCTGTTGAGGCAGTCGCACCACTGCGGGTAGGTGGCCAGCGTGTCGAAGTCGCTGCCGGCCCAGGCGTTGACCAGGCGGCGCAAAGTGCGCTGGGCCTGGCCTTGCGCCAGTTCGTCCAGGCCTTCGGCGACGATGGCCTCGCGGGCCGCGGCGTCGTCGCCCAACAGCAGCTTGATCTGGCGCTCGGGCGTTTCCAGCGAGTGCACTTTCTTGCCCATGCCGTGGGCCATGCCGGCGAGGAAGTTGTCCACGCCCCAGCTCGGGTCCAGGCCTTCGCCACGCAGCACCAGCGCGGTCAAGGTGGCCACGCGGATCTCCGGCCGCAGGCCTTGCAGCGCGCTGCCCAGGCAAGCCTGCTGCTCGGCCTTGACCAGGCGCTCAGCCAACGCGGCGGGCAGTGGCGGGCCATCGGCCGGCTGGCGGGTCAGCGCGGTCAGGCGCTCGATGATCAACGGGTCCAGCAGGTCCAGCTCCAGCGCCAGTTCCTGTGAGCCGCGCAATGCGGCCATCACGGCCGGGCCGGGGAACATCCAGTCGCGCTGGGCGACGTGCACGGTGCCGTAGAGCCAGGAGGTGCGGCCATCACGCTTGAGCTTCCACAGCAGGCCGTGGTCGCGCGCCTGGGCCATGGCTTGGCGGACTTCCTCGGCGGTGGGCTCGACTGGTGCCGGCGGGCAGGCCGGGTCGACAGGCTGGGACGCCGCTGGCGCGGGCGCCGAGGCGGGCGGCTCGGCAACGGGATCGGCTGCGCCCGCCGGCAAGCCGGAGCCCGCGGCGAGCAACAGTGCGCAACAGGCCAGCAGGTGGCGGATCGGCAAGGGCATGCGCTTACTCCGCCTCGGTGACGCTGTGTTCGATGGCGCCGAAGACGCTCAGGCCGTCGCGGCCCTTGAGGTCCACGTACAGCGTGTCGCCGTATTCGGCGTAGGCGGTGCGCGGCTCGCCGTGAGCCTGCATTTCCTGCGCGCGCTTGTCGGCCAGGCAGGCCACCCCCTTGGCCGCGTCCTGGTTGCTGACCGGGCCGCTGCCGACCAGGCAACCGGCACCCAGCGGCCGCTGGCGCGAGAGCTGGGCGATGAGCTGGCCGAAGTGGAAGCTCATGTCGCTACCGGTGTCGCACTGGCCGATCTTGCGGCCATTCCAGCTGACCTGCAGCGTGGCCGAGACCTTGCCGCCCTGCCAGGCTTCGCCCAATTCGTCGGGCGTGACGGCAACCGGGCCGAAGGCCGTCATGGGCCGGCCTTGCAGCAGGCCGGCACTGGCGGGGCTGGTGGGGCTGACCTCGCGGCGGCACCAGCTGGTGCTCAGCAGCAGCAGGCGCACGGCGTCCAGGCCTTGTGCGCTGGAAGCGCCGGCGGCCAGGTCGCCGGTCATCACCGCCAGGCCGGCCTCGAAGTCCAGCCCGCCGGCCACGCTGGCAAAGCGCTGCTCGGCGCAGGGCGCGAGGAATTGATCGCTGGCGGCCGGTGCCAGCAGCGGCTCGCCGAGCAGGGCTTCAGGCATTGGCTCGCCGCGCTGCGCATGGCCCAACTGCAGGTGCTGCAAGTAGGCCACGCTGCTGGCCCAGTGGTAGGCGCGCGGCAGGGGCGAGAGGCATTTGGCCGGCTCGAACGGGAAGGCATGGCGCGCCTTGCCGTGGTTCAGCGTGATGGCCAGGTCCTGCAGCTGCGGCGACAGGAAGTTCCAGTCGTCCAGCACCTGCTGCAGCCGGCTGGCGATGCCGGTGGCGTAATGGGCGGTGCTCAGGTCGCGCGAGACGACGACCAGTTGCCCGTCGCGCGAGCCGTCTTGGTAGGTGGCGAGTTTCATCGGAAAGCGGAAGTGGCGCGACAGTATTGTCCAATGCGCCTGTGACCGCGCAGAACGCCCTTCCGCCCCCGCCCGCCGCACCCCGTCATCGCGGTGTGCTGCCGGGCATCGTGGCCGCCGTGCTGGTGGTGCACGGGCTGCTGTTGCTGGCGCCGAGCTGGCGCGACTGGCGCTGGACGCCACCCATGGCACCGACGAAGCGCAGCGCCAGCGTCACGCTGGCCGCCGTGCGCCCGCTGCCGCCGCCGGCCGCTGCCGCACCGGCCGTGCAGCCGCATGCCGCGCCGCCAAAACCGCAGCCCAAGGCCACGGCCCGGCCGCCGGCGGTCGCCAGCACCACGGCTTCGGCGGTGCAGCCGGCCTCGCCGGACAGCGTGGCGCAGGAAGGCGCGGAACCCGGCCTGCCGGACATCGGCGGGCTGATGCCCGAACTGCCGACGCTCACGCTGCCGCAGCCCCTGCAACTGCGCTACAGCGCGCAGCGCAACGACGGCCAGCCCGGCCAGGCCGAACTGCAGTGGCAGCCGGACGCGCAGGGCGAGCACTACACGCTGCACTGGCAGGTCAACCTGCCCGGCGGGCGCGGCGAACAGGACTGGCAGAGCAGCGGCGAGCTGGGTGACCAGGGCCTGCTGCCGGTGCGCATGGTGGAGCGCAAGCGCGGCAAGGACCAGCACGCGGTGAACTTCCAGCGTGAGAAGCGGCTGATCAGCTTTTCCGGCCCCAGCGGCATGCAGCGCCTGGTGCCGGGCACGCAGGACAGGGCCAGCTGGCTGCTGCAGCTGCCGATGATCGTGCAGGCGCTGGGCAACGGGGTCGACGTGGGCACGCTGGTCACGCTGCCGGTGGCCACCGTGCGTGGTGATCTGGAATTCTGGCAGTTCGAGGTACAGGCCGGCCCGCCGCTGATTCTGCCCGGCCAGGCCCATGCCTGGCCCGCCTGGCGGCTGGTGCGCGAGCCGCAGCGACCGTATGACCAGCGCATCGAGGTCTGGCTGGCGCGCGAGCGCGGCATGCTGCCCGCGCAGCTGCGCTTCACCACGGTGCCAGGCGAAGCCAGCCTGATGCTCACAGTGCAGGACGGCCTGCCGCCACCCGCCGAGACTTCTGCCTCGGCACCGCAGCCTGGTCACGCAGGCCGCCCTTGAAATCGGCTCACGGGTCGGCATCTGCAGTGGCAAGACCCGAGACAGCGCCCCCAGACCTGCCGCTTCGCGTCAGGCCCCCCGTGGGGGATGAGGAAACTTGGGGCGGCCCGGCGTTTCCTCATGAGGAGCCCTTGATGCACATGCTTTACAACTCCGACAGCTTCGCCGTGCTGGAGATCGACGCGGCCGAGCTAGCGAGCGGCGCCCCGGCGGGTGAACCGAGCGACAGCGGCCCCAGCGGCTACGAAATCGTCGACAAGGCCGCCCGCAAGGGCATCTTCATCGACGGTGAACTGGCCCGCGGTTTCCGCGCCCGGGCCCAGGCACTGGTGCAGGAAGAGGCTGACGAGGACACGCTGGAAGCCTTTGTCGCGACCTATGCCGGCCTGGCCCAGCAACCGATGGCGCTGCATTGATGCCCTGCTGAAGCCTTTCGGCTGAGCTGAAGCCAGGCCGCCCAGGGCTTGCCGGCCCCTCACGGCTGCGCCAAGATCGGCCTCGCCGGGCCGCATGGCCCGCCGCTGCGAGGCAATCCATGGTCGAACGTGTGCCGGAATCCCAGCTGCTGCTGTCGCCAGGCCTGAGCCAGGCGCCGGTGCTGGACCGCATGTGCTCGCATTTCGTGCTGGCGCTCACGCTGGCGCAGGTCAGCCGCTTCCCGCTGCGGCGCGACTGGAGCGCGCTGCTGAGCCTGACCGGCCGCCACCTCGTCTGGCCCCAGCCGGTGCTGCACCGGCTGCGCCGCTTCCTGCAGCGCCGCGGCCTGCCGCAAGGCCCCTGGCTCGGCCACGACAAGCTGGACGACGCCACTTTCCTCGCCCGCCACGGCAGCTGGAACGGCCCTTACGAAGAGGGCACGCTGTTCTTCTACCTGGACGATTACCTGAAGGACACGCCCAAGGACCTGATGGCGGTGCTCAACAGCACCGCTGACTGGCTGGCGCGCGACCTGAAGAAACACTCGACGCTGGTGCAGCAGAACATCGCGGCTTTGGGCCAGCTGCTGCAGCTGAACCCGGCAGAGCGCGCGCTGCTGCTGTACGGCACGCTGGCCCGCTACCAGCGCGAGCTGCGCGGGTTGCTGCTCGAATTCAAGGTCTCCAGCGCGCAGGAGGCCCATGCCGCGCTGGCCCGCGTGGCCGGCGTGGACGCGCGCGAGGTGGCAGAGGCACTGCGCGCCGGCTCGCGGCTGGAGCGCATCGGCATGGTCGAGAACCTGATCTCCGAGCACAACGTGACGGACCTGGCCGACCTGATGAAGGTCAGCGAACAACTGCCCACGGTGCTGATGCGCGAATACCGCGGGCCGGACGACCTGATGGCCGTCTTCACCCGCCCGGCCCGTGCCACCGAGCTGAAGCCGGGCGACTTCTCCTTCGTGGCCGATGACGTGCAGGTGCTGGCCGGCCTGCTGCGGGCGGCCGTGGCGCAACATGCCGTGGGCGTCAACATCCTGCTCTACGGGCCGCCCGGCACCGGCAAGACCGAGCTGGCCAAGGTATGCGCCCAGGCCGCCGGGCTGGCGCTGTACGAGGTCGAGCATGCCGACCGCGATGGCAACGCCCTCTCCGGCCGGGACCGCTACCGCTCGCTGCAGATCAGCCAGGCCTTCCTCAAAGGCCATGTCCAGGTGGCACTGCTGTTCGACGAGGTGGAAGACGTGTTCCCGCCGCTGCATGGCGACACCGCGCAGCTGCTGGCCCGGCTGGATGCGGGGGACGCCGCGAGCGCCAGCGTCTCCGGCAAGGCCTGGGTCAACCAGGTACTGGAGAGCAACCCGGTGCCGGTGATCTGGGTGACCAACCGCATCGAGCAGATCGACCCAGCCTTCCGCCGCCGCTACCAGTACCACCTCGAACTGAACTCGCCGCCGCCGGGCGCGCGCGAGGCGCTGGTGATGCGCGCGCTGGCCGGCTCGGATGTGAGTGCAGACTTCACCGCCAAGCTCGCCAGCCGGCGGGGCCTGACCCCGGCGCAGCTGCGCACCGCCGTGCGTTTTGCGCAGCTGGCCGGCGCCGGTGCGCAAGCTGCAGGCATGGCGGCCGCCCAGCCGACGACCGAATACCTGATCGAGCGCCAGCTGGCACATGCGGACAAGGCGCTGGGCCACGACGCCGGCGCAGGTCGGCCGGCGCGCAGCATCGTCACCGACTACCAGCTTGGGCTGCTGAACCTCGAAAGCCGATTCGCACCCGCGGCGATCATCGAGGCGCTGCGCCGGCGTGGTCACGGTGCACTGTGTTTCTTCGGCCCGCCCGGCAGCGGCAAGACTGCGCTGGCAGAGCACTTGGCGAACCAGCTCGGCAAGCCGCTGCTGCAGCGCCAGGCCAGCGACCTGGTCAGCAAATACGTCGGCGAAACCGAGCAGAACCTGGCCCGCATGTTCGCGGAAGCCGCGGCCGAAGAAGCCGTGCTGCTGCTGGACGAGGCAGACAGCTTCCTGCGCAGCCGGCGCCTGGCCGAGCGGCACTACGAGGTGACCGAGGTCAACGAGATGCTGCAGGGCATGGAGCGCTTTGCCGGCATCTTCATCTGCACCACCAACCTGTTCGAGGACCTGGACGAGGCGGCGCTGCGGCGCTTTGCCTTCAAGGTTCGCTTCCTGGCGCTGCGGCCCGAGCAGCGCGAGCAGATGTTCGCCGCAGAAGCGCTGGCGGGTGACGCGGCGGCGCTGACCGGCGAGCAGCGCCAGCGCCTGGCCGCACTGGACCAGCTGGTACCGGGCGATTTCGCCGCCGTGCAGCAACAGGTGCAGATCCTCGGTGCGCCGTTTGCGCCAGACGAATTCCTGGCCCAGTTGGAGAGCGAACACCGCGTGAAGCCCGAGGTGCGGCAGCGTCGCGGCATTGGTTTCATGCGCTGAGCCCGCCCATGCCTGCAATGCTCACGCCCACCGTGTTGCGCGCGCTGGGCCTGGTGCCGCTGAGCTGGCGCGCGCTGCTGCGCGGCTGCGGCGACGCGGGGCCGACCGGGGGAAGCCCCCAGCCGGCCGGCTTCAGGTTGCGGCGCGGGCGCGGCGCGCAGCGACCGCGCGGGCCAGCGTGCGCAGCACGGGCTCGGTGTCGGCCCAGCCGATGCAGGCGTCGGTGATGGAGACGCCGGTCTTCAGTGGCTGGCCGGCGACCAGGTCCTGACGGCCTTCTTCGAGGTGGCTCTCGATCATCACGCCGGTGATGCGCCGGTCGCCCGCGGCGATCTGCGCGGCCACGTCTTCGCCGACGTTGACCTGCCGCCGGTGCTGCTTCTCGGAGTTGGCGTGTGAGAAGTCGATCATGACCTGCTCGCGCAGGCCGCTCTTGCGCAGCACGTCGCAGGCGGACTGCACATCGGCCGCGGCGTAGTTGGGCTGTTTGCCGCCGCGCAGGATGACGTGGCAGTCGGCATTGCCGCGGGTCTCGAAAATGGCGGCCTGGCCCATCTTGGTCATGCCCATGAAGGCATGCGGCGCCGCAGCGGCGACGATGGCGTCAGACGCGACTTTCACGCCGCCATCGGTGCCGTTCTTGAAGCCCACCGGGCAGGACAGGCCTGAAGCCAGCTGGCGGTGGCTCTGGCTCTCCGTCGTGCGTGCGCCGATGGCGCCCCAGGAGACCAGGTCGGCGATGTACTGCGGGCTCAGCAGGTCCAGGAACTCGGTCCCGGCCGGCAGGCCCAGGGCGGCCACGTCCAGCAGCAGCTGGCGGGCGCGGCGCAGGCCTTCGTTGATGCGGAAGCTGCCGTCCAGCCGTGGGTCGTTGATGTAACCCTTCCAGCCGACGGTCGTGCGCGGCTTCTCGAAGTAGACCCGCATGACGATCTTCAGCTCGCCGGCCAGTTCGTCGGCCAGCACGCGCAATAGGCGCGCATAGGCCAGCGCCTGCTCGTGGTCGTGGATGGAGCACGGGCCGACGACGACGATCAGCCTGTCGTCCTCGCCGGAAAGCACCGCGGCCAGCTGGTTGCGCGCCTGCTCGACCACGGCTTGCGCCGCAGCCGGGGCCGGCATGTCGTCCAGCAGCAAGGCGGGCGAGATCAGCGGGCGGACCGCGCCGATGCGCAGGTCGTCGACCCGCGTGGTGTCGTGGGTGGCAGGCGGGGGCAGCAGGGAATCGCCGCCCACTTCGTGGTCATGCTGCCAGTCATCGGGACGGTTCAACGCGGGCTCCTGTGGGCTTGGCCGGAAAAGCCTGCGATTATCCCCGCCGGCCCAACGCCGTGCGGCGCGCGGCACACTTGGCCTCGGAACGAGCGGCTCACGGGCCTTCGTCTTTTGTCACGGCAGACTTTCTCCGTCTTGCTGTTTTTTTCTTTCAGGAGCCTCAGCGTGATCCTCGAACTCGCGGACATCCGCATCCAGCCCGGCCAGCAGGCCGCTTTCGAAGCGGCCATCCAGACGGCCCTCGCCACGGTAATCCGCAAGGTTGACGGCGTGCAGCGATTCAACGTGCACCGCGGCATCGAAAGTGCCGAGCGCTATGTGCTGCAGATTGTCTGGGACACGCTGGAAGCGCACACCGTGGGCTTTCGCCAGTCGCCGGCCTTCGCCGAATGGCGCGCCATCGTCGGCCCGTTTTTCGCCGGCCCGCCGATGGTCGAGCACTTCGAGCTGGTCACCCAGTCCTGAGCTTGCGAGGGCTCAGGCGCTGGCCAGGGCCGCGGCACTGACACGCTGCGCCAGCCAGCGCGAGAAACGCCCTGTCTGCTGGGCATATTCCTCGTCCAGCGCTGCCCGGCTGGTCACCGCCTGGGCATGCAGCGCCGCCAGGCAGGCCACGGGGTCGGGCAGCAGCGTGTCGAACAGGTAGTCCACCAACGCCTCGGGCGAATCCAGCACCGGCAAGGTCCACAGGTGGGCCAAGCCTTCGGCACCGGACGGGGTCGTCAGCACCGGCTTGCCAAAGGACAGCGGCTCGACCGTCTTGATCTTCAGGCCGGTGCCGCCCACCATCGGGTTCAGTGCAAGGTCGATCCCGTCGTAGAAGCCACCCAGCTCCTTGACGAAGCCGATGTTGACCAGGCCCGGCATCTCGCGCACATGGCGGCAGATGCCACCGGCGACAGCCACCTGGAACGGCAGCACCGGCGCCTTGCGCGCCAGCGCCGCGACAAAGGCCTGCATGCTGCGCACGTTCCAGTCGTTGCCGCTGCCCACGTAGCCCAGCCGCAGCCGCGGCACCTGCGCCGGTGGCTCGAACGGGCGAACCTGCGCCTCCACATACGGCAGGTACAGGACATGGCGATGCCCACGCGCCGCCATTTCCTGCGCCTCACCGCGCTGGATCGCCAGCACCGCGTCGGCCATGCGGAACGCGCTGTCTTCTTCAGCCAGCGTGGTGCTGAACCAGCTGGGTTTCATGCCCGCAAGGCGGTATTTCTCGCTGCGCTCGGCAAACAGGTCATGGCTGTCCAGCACCTTCACGACTTCCGGCCCGAAGCCTGTCAGCAAGGGCGCATACCAGACGTAGTTGACGTGCACCACCTGGTAGCCGCGCAGGCTGTGCATCTCCTGGCAGACCTGCGCCAGCGCCGGGTCGTACCAGTCGGACAACAGTGCGAAGTGGCCCTCGCGAATGCGCTTGGAGGCCCGCGAAGCCAGCACCTGGACCCGGCCGAACTCGGCCTGCATGGCCTGCGACAGCCCGGCGTCCAGCCCTTCCTCGTTGTGATAGACGAGGTCGATCTCGTAGCCCAGCCGGCGGTAGACACCGACCAGCTGCATGATGCGCCGCGAGTTGCCCTGGTCGGCCGGCATCAGGCGGTTGAAGGTGACGAGCAGGACGCGTGGCGGCGGCGGCGCCTGCACCGTCATGGCTTGAGCTCCAGGCTGAATTCGGCAGCGCCGATGTCGCAGAAATCGTCGGGTGGCAAGGCTGCCGCTGGCAAGGTCAGGTGCAGCATGGCTTGCCCGCCAGGCCGACCGGCCGGGAACACAAAATCCACCAGCGCCCCGTGCTCGGTGTAATGCACCGCGGCCGGCGGCAGGTCCGCCCCCTGGCATGCGGCGTGCAGATCGTCCACCTTGCTGCGCACATTGCGCAGCAGCAGCCGGACCCGATCAGCCCCCGCCCACGGCAGGACCACGGTGGCTTCGCCTCGTGCCCCGAACAAGGCACGGTCCTTCACCAGCACGTGATGCAGCATCGGCTCCGCCAAGGTGGCAATGCAACTCACCGCAACCGGGCGGAACTGGAGGCGGGGATGGCCTTGCGCCGTCACCTGCAGTGAGAGGCCCGCCGGCGTGCGGTCCGCGAGCGCTGCGAGCAAGCGCCTGGCCAGCGGCAGCTGATAGTCCGCATCCAGTTGCAGTGCCTGCGCGGCGGCGGCCAGAGGACGACCCACCAGCAGGCGCCAGCCCCGGGGCGCGGGCAGGGCCTGCCACTGGCGCGACGTGTCCTCGACACAGCGCCACGCAGGCGCCTCCGCTTCGCCCGCAACCAGCCAGGGCGCATCGGGCTGGAGCTGCGCGAGGAACGGCTGCAGCGCCTCCAGCGATTCGGCGCGGCGTGGCAACACGACCACGCCCAGCGCAGCACGCTGCAGCAGTTCCAGCGCCTCGCCACCGCGCCTGTCCAGCCCGATGCGAAGCCGGGTTGCTGGCAGGCGATGGGCCGCAGCATGGAAGTCTGCCCATGGCGACTGGTGCGGCTGCAACCAAGCGGTGGGCAGGCCCTGCTCCACCGCCGGCAGCCAGCGGTGGTCCTCGTGCACGACCACGGCCGGCCCGGTTGCGGCGGCCGCGGGCACCAGCGCGGCGGCGATCAGGTCCAGCCAGGCTTCGGCGCTGCTCAAGATGCCACCCCCACGGTCGGAGACCGTACCGCCTCACCGGGCTGCGTCAAGCGCCAGGATTCGTGCAGCCAGTCCCGCAGGCCGGGGTACAGCAGCGCGGGCGTCAACGCTTGCTGGCGCAAGGCTTCGTCGGCCTGCCGGCTGGCGCGGGCGGCAGGGCTGTCTTGTTGCCACATCCGGTAAGCGCGCAAGATGCCTTCGACCAGCGCGGGCACGCAAGGACTGCCAACGGGAACCGTCCGGACCTGAGGCGACTGAAACTCGGGGTAGGCGCCGATGTCGACCGTCAACACCTGCCCGCCACCCAGTGCGGCGCGGGGCAGGATGCCTGAGGACTCGCCATAGGTCGGATAGCGCAGCACGAAGGACAGGTCGGCGCGCCCCAGCAGCACATCAAGTTCGTCCGCTTCGAGATAGCCACTCACCTCTGGTCGGTCGCCTTCGGGCCACCAGCCGGCAATGCGCTGCGACACCGGGTATTCGTCGGCCCGCTCTTCGCCGGCCAACAGCAGCTGGCTGCCAGGGCATTGCGCCTGGACCTGGCGAAAGGCAGCCAGCACTTCGTAAAGCATCTTGTTGCCGGTCAGAAAACCCGGCACCAGCATCAGGAAAGCATCGGGCGAGACGCTGAACTTTGCCAAGACCTCGGCGCGCCTGTCCACCGCCAGCGCTGGCGGCGGCAGCACGAAGTGCGGCATGCGCAGCAGTGGCCGCCCTTGCTCGGCGCCCAGCGGCAGGCCATGAACGGCCCCGCGCAGGCGGCGCTCGGCATAGCGCGTGTGCACCATCACGCCCTGCCCGGCGCCAACCACTCGGCGAAGCATCAGGCACTCCTGGTACAGCATGCCGGGCGTGCTGTGCAGTGCGCCGTCACGATGCAGGAACTCACCGGGAATGGCATGGCCTTCTTCGGCCAGCCAATGCCCGAACAGGCTGTTGGCCCAGGCGCGTTGCAATGCCAGCTGGTGCAGGTAGAACAAGGACACGTCGTGCACGATCACGGCGCCGGGAAAGGCGCGAAGGTGATCGAGCATGTAGACGCAGTCGCCGTTGTTGCCGAGGTTGAACAGCGTCTGCGCTGCCGGATCGGGCTGGCGTGCCAGGAATTGCGACTCGCTGATCAAGGTGATCGGCAGCGAAGTCAACGCCTGCTGCGAATCGAGCAGATGGCGGGCCTGCGTGACCGCAAGCACCTCGAAGTCCTGCGCCAGCAAGCCCAGGTACTCGACCAGGTAGTCGGCCAGGCCGTTGCGCTGCGGAGGCAATGGCGAAAACACATACAGGCGGCGACGTGCGCGGACCACGCTGGCTTCAGCGGCCGCCGCCTGCGCCGGCGTCGCCGGTGGGCGCCGTCTCATCGGCCCAGGCGCAGGCCGAGCCGGCCCAGTGCGGGCGCCGGGCTTGCCGGCGCGGCACGGGCGGCAAGCCCCATTTCCACGGCGGCCAGGGCCTCCCGCTCGAAGTTGGCGCGCTGCAGGGTCAGCATTTCGGAGCAGATGCCGACGATCTCGCTTTTCAGCAGCGCAAGCCGGGCCGGCAGCGCCTCGCTGGGCTGGGACATCATCAAGTGATTGAGGAAGCCGACCTGGGCTTCCAACGCCACCACCCGCCGCTGCAGTTCGCTTTCGGCCTGCGCACCGAGCTGGATCGGATAGACCGCCAGCGGCTGGCCGTCGCGGCCAGTGAGGTGCAGCGAATTGCGGCCTTCGCTCAGCGCCTTGACCGGCAGGTCCCAGAGAAAGAAGTGCGCCCGCCCGTCGCCCGCGCTTTCCAGCCACAGCCGCTCTGGCGGGCCATCGTTGAGTCGCCAGTACAGCGTTGGCTGCCTGCCCGCGCCGAGCTTGTCCAGCACCACGCCATGCAAGGCGCCGTCGCGCACCCCGCGGAACTGCACTTCATACAGCAGGTCCAGCGGCGCACCATCGGCCAGCTGCAGCAGTTCCTGCGGGCCTTGCAGCGCATGTTCGAACACGATCTCGCCGCGCGTGCTGCGCACCGTAAGCTTGACGCTGTCCTGGCTCAGCTGCGAAGGCAGCAGGCTGCCCGACGGCACCCGCAACTCGAAGGCACACGCCTCGCGCGAAGGCAGCGGCAGCCCCGTCAAGGCCTGCGCGAGCTCGAACACCGAACGATTGGCCACCGCGGTGGCCACCACCCGGCCGTCCAGTGCGAGTTCGACCACGTCGAACACTTCGCCAGCATCGGCCGGCACCGAAAAACCGATCACGCAAGCCTTGGCCCAGTCGATGCGCGCGCCCCGCGCCGTCATGCCAGCGGCGCTCATGGCGCCACCTCGAAGATGCCGTCGGAATCGGACGAAGCGACTGGCACCGCCATCGCGGTTTCATCGACCACCAGCACGGCCGAGAGGCGCCGCAAGCTCAGGATACTGCGCGCCGCTGGCGTGAAGATCACATGGAAGGCCAGCATGGAAACATCTGCCGGTACCCAGTGCCCCAGGTCCGCTTCGAAGCTCATGTTGGCATTGGCATGCAGCTCGAAATCGCGGTTTTGCACCTGGCCATCGACCGTCAAGCTGCAGCGCAGCTTGACCGGCATGGCGGGCTCGGTCTGCGCGTGCGCTGACAGCAGCAACCGGGCCTTGCCCGCACGGCTTTGAGCAATCAACGGCTGCGCATCAAATACCAGCGACAACCAATCGCCGTCAAATTCCGCGACCTGAACAATCAAGCCATAGCCAAAACCAGCATCCACATCCGCGGTAAGCGGCTGCTGAACAACCTGCACGTAACCGCCGCGGCGATCGCTGTAAAACGCCGCACCTGCAGCAACACTGGCTCCGCGGCCCGGCTGCTGACACAGTGGAGCCGTCTCGGGCAGTTGGAAGCACGCTGGAACAAACAACCATTCCTGCCGCACGTTTGGCTCGTCGGCGATTTGCAAAGGCGCAGCACCAATTTCGCCACACAGCGCTTCGACGGTCTTGTTCATGCGATCTTGCAACGAGCGCAGTTCAAGCGTCAGCTGTCTCACTTTGTCACTGCGTGATGGACCGACTTTTCTCAACTTGTCACCTCAAACACTGGGTGTCGCCGATCCACAGACTGTGGCTCCGGCATGCGGAGTCACAATGATATGCTGACCCTGCACTCAGATTGCACGACGCAAGACACGCCCACGCGCAGGGTTCTCGTCAAAGCCACTCGCGCAGACCCGGTTGCAACATGGCAACCCACGGCTGACCGTGTCCTTCGAACAGCAGCACGCATGACATCCGCAGCAACCTCCAAGGTATCGGGCCCACCTTTTTTCATCATTGGCTGCGTTCGCTCCGGCACGACGATGTTGCGCAACATCCTGCGCCTGCATCCGAATCTGGCCAGCCCGGAAGAAACCCACTTCTTTCGCTGGAGCGACCCCTTCGGCAGTCCCGGCTACCGGCATGTGGTGACCAAGAATCCGGTGCTTCGCCGCCACCGGGAACTCGACGGCGTCACTGAGGCCGAATTCGAAGCCATGCTGCAGGCATCCACCAGCCGGGCTGACTTGTGCACACGCTACATCCAGCACTATGTGTCGCTGCGCAAGCCGACAGCCAGGCGCTGGTTCGACAAGTCGCCGCAGAACGCCTACGGCGCGGCAATGCTGGCGGGTGAGTTTCCGCGCGGCAAGTTCCTGCACATCGTGCGCAATCCGGTCAACGTGGTCGCCAGCCTGCGCATCGGCAAGGTCATGAAGATGGACGACCTGGTGGGGGCTTGCAGTTACTGGAACGAAGCCATTGAAAACCTGGCTTTGCTGCAGCGGGCCCACCCCAGGCGCGTGCTCACACTGAGTTACGAAAAATTCACCGCGGATCCGTTGGAAGGCATTCGCGACGTACTGGCCTTCATCGGCGAACCCTTCGACGCGGCCCATTTCGCCGACGTGGTGACCAAGGAAGTCCGGCACGAAGAGGCAGGCATCCTGACGGACGACGAGCTCGCCAAGGTCCGTTCGCTGTGCCAGACCGGTCGCCTGATGCACGGCTACGGCACCGAAGAGGAAATGGAAGCGGAGCGCCAACGTGAAGCCACCCGCCTCAAGCGGCGGGAGTCCCACGCCGCAGCCGTGTCGACGGCGCCCGGTGACATGCCTGGCAAGCCCGCCGCTGGCGCCAAGGCCGTCAGCAAGGAGCCCGGTGCGCCCCGGACCGGCAAGCCGGCAGGCCCTGTCCACGAGACCAAACGAAAGGCTTGATCCGAAGCCTGCCGCGGGGCTGTTGCGCCATCCCTGTCGGCGTACCACGGCCCTGAAACGTTGGGCGTGGTCTGCCTCGTGGCAGCGGCTTGCGGGAAGTGGCCCGCAGACTGCATTCGGAGTGACCGATGACCTCTTCGCTTCAAGCCGCCCTGGCCGCGCACCGCTTCGGCCTCGGTGAGCCCGATCTGGCCGTCGTCGGCCCGGATCCGCTGGCCTGGCTGCGAGGCCAGATCGGCCCGGCTGACCCACAACGTGGCGGCGCACTGGCCAGCACTTCAGAAGCCATGCGCGCGCGCGCGGAAACCGCCCGCAAGGCGGCACGCCAGGGCGTGGCGATTCCGGATGCGGCCGCCATGGCCGACCACGCCAAGGCGCGCGCCGAGATGCATCCCGGCGTCAAGAAAAAGGACGATCCCAACCGTGTCGACGCCGCCGCCCGGGAAGCGCAGCGCGACATCGCGGCGCAAGACGTCTACGCCAGGCTGTTGACTGCCAGCCAGACCCGGCGTCCTTTCGCCGAACGCCTGGCGCTGTTCTGGATCAATCACTTCAGCGTTTCCGGCCAGGCGGCCAAGGTTCGCGGCCTGGTCGGCGCATTCGAGCGCGACGCGATCCGCCCGCACATTGCCGGCAACTTCCAGGACCTGCTGCACGCCTCGACACTTCACCCTGCGATGCTGCGCTACCTGGACAACCAGCGCTCGGTGGGCCCGCATTCGCGCGCCGCGATGCGCCAGCCGGCGGGCGACAAAAAGCCCAGGGCCACCGGCCTGAACGAGAACCTGGCGCGCGAGGTGCTGGAGCTGCACACGCTCGGCGCGGAAAGCAGCCGGCCTGGTACCAACGGCCAGGTCGCCTACACCCAGGCGGACGTGACCGAATTTGCGCGCGTGCTGACCGGCTGGACCACGCCGGACCGCGCAGATGCCAGCGCACCGGTGGCGTTCGAGCCGAACCGGCACGAACCCGGCGACAAGCACCTGCTCGGCAAGACCTATCCCGCGGGCCAGCAGGCGCTGGACATGGTGTTGCACGACTTGGCACTGCACCCGGCAACGGCGCATTTCCTGGCCACCAAACTCGCTCGGCATTTCGTCGCCGACGATCCACCACCCGCGCTGGTCAACCGCCTGGCGGCTGCCTACCTCGACAGCAAGGGTGAGCTGCCGGCGATGTATCAGGCCTTGCTGGCTTCCCCGGAAGCCTGGCAACCGCAGTTGGTCAAGTTGAAGACGCCGGAGGAGTTTGCCGTTTCCAGCGCCCGCATGCTGCAACTGGACCAGCGCTGGCTGCAACCCGCACGCGACGGGCAGGTCTCGGTGATGGGCCAGGTGCTGCATGAGCCGCCCTCGCCTGCGGGCTGGTCAGACAAGGCCGAGGACTGGCTGGGGCCGGACGCGCTGTGGAAGCGCATCGAATGGAGCACCGGGCTGGTGACCCGCTTCGGCACCGCACTCGACGCCCGCGCACTGGCACGGGACGGCATGGGGCCGCTGCTGAGCGCAGAGACGGGCCAGCAACTTGCCCGCGCGGCGGACGGCAGCCAAGCCTTGTCGCTGCTGCTGATGTCGCCCGAATTCCAGCGCCGCTGAACCAGCCGCGCCTCGTCAGGAGAATGGCCATGACCGGCTTCGATGCTTCCCTCTCGTTTTCACGGCGCGGCTTGCTGCGCGCAGCTGGCGCCGGCGCACTGCTCGGCGCTGCCTCTGGCTTGTCTACCCTGGCGCTGGCCGGACCGGGGCAACCTGGCGGCCCGCGCCTGGTATTTGTGATCCTGCGCGGCGGACTGGACGGCCTCTACGCCGTGCCGGCCATCGGTGACCCGGCATTCGCCAGCGCACGTGGGCCGCTGGCCGAATACGCCAGCGCACCATTGCCACTGCAAGGCGTGTTCGCGCTGCACCCGGCGCTGACCGAACTGCATGGCATGTACCAGCGCAACGAGGCTGCCGTGTTGCATGCCGTTGGCCTGTCGTACCACGAGCGTTCGCACTTCGACGCCCAGCAGGTGCTGGAGTCCGGTGGCACGCAGCCCTATCAGCTGAAGGACGGCTGGCTGGGGCGTGCGCTGCAGGCCGACGCGCGCAAGGGTCTGGCGATGAACACCGCCGTGCCGCTGGTGCTGCGCGGCAGCCGCAACATCGACACCTGGGCGCCGTCACGCATGCCCGACCCTTCGGACGACCTGCTGCAACGCCTGTCGCGCATGTATGGCAACGACGCGGTGTTGGCCGCGGCCTTGCAACGCGCCAGGGGCTTGCGCGATGGCGCAGACGGCGACGCGATGGCGGATGGCATGGCCGGTGGCAAGGCGTCCGCCGCATTTCCGGCGCTGTGCGCGCGCGCGGCCGAATTCCTCGCGCAGGATCAGGGGCCGCAGGTCGCCGTGCTGGAGATCGAAGGCTGGGACAGCCATGCCGACCAGGCCGCGCCCAAGGGTCGCCTGTCGGCCAACCTGCGGCAGCTCGACACCGGGCTGGCCGCCTTGCGTACAGGGCTCACGGCGCCAGGTGCCAACGATGCCTGGCGAAGAACGGTGATCATGGTTGCCACCGAATTCGGCCGTACGGTCGAAGTCAACGGCACGCGCGGAACCGACCATGGCACCGGTGCCGCGGCCTTCCTGCTGGGGGGCGCGGTGCGCGGCGGGCGAGTGATCGCCGACTGGCCCGGGCTGGCCGCAGCCCAGCGATTCGAGGGCCGGGACCTGAAGGTGACGACCGATTTGCGTGCGCCGATGAAGGCGCTGTTGGGCGAGCATCTGAGAGTCGCCAGTACGGCGATCGAACGCGACGTCTTCCCCGGCTCTGCAGCCATCAAGCCTGCGGATGGCTTGCTGAAAGCCTGAGCGGCGCGCACGCGGCCTTGCCGGTCATGCCACGGCTGGTGGCCGCACCGCGTGCGAGGCCAGACGCTGGACCAGCCAGCGCGTGAAGTGGCCCGCCTGCCGGTCACATTCCGCTTGCCAGGCCACGCGTGTGCGCAGCGCCTGCTCGCGCAGCTGCGCAAGGCCTTCCGCAGCGTGCGGGGCCAGTTCGGTCACCAGGAACTCTGCAAGTTCGGCCGGTGACTCGAACACCGGCAGCTGCCAGACCTGGCTCAGCCCGTGAATTCCTGACTGCGTGGCCAGCACAGGGCAGCCATAAGCCAGCGGCTCCACCGTCTTGATCTTCAGGCCGGTGCCGCCCACCATCGGATTGAGTGCCACGTCGACCGACGCGTAGAAACCGCTCAGTTCCTTCACGAACCCGTAGGGCACCAGCCCAGGTGTGTTGCCCAGCTTGGCAGCGTGCCAAGCCAGGCTGCCGGCCACGATCAACTGGAAAGCCGGTCGCCCGCGAAGGGGTCGCTGCATTAGCGCCTCAGCCAGTGCCTGCAGGCTGCGCACATTCCACATGTTGCCGCTGCCCAGGTAACCCAGCGTCAGCACACCGCCTGCGCCGTTGCTCGGCCCATCCGGGCGCGGAACGAAGTCTCGCACCGGGACTTCCACCCAAGGCAGGTACAAGATGTGCCGGTGGCCCCGCGCGGCCATCTCTCTGGCCTCTTCGTGCTGGATGGCCAGGACCACATCGGCCATCTCGAAGGCACGGTCCTCCTCAGCACGCGTGGTGCTGAACCAGGCCGGTGGCAGGCCGGCCTCGACATGCCGGGCCGCGCGGTCGGCAAACAGGTCATGACTGTCCAGCACCTTGGCCACGCCGGCGCCGAAACACTGGAGCAGCGGCGCGTACCAGACGTAGTTGACGTGCACAACCTGGTACACGCGCAAGCGATGCATTTCCAGAGCCGGGGCTTCCAGCCCCCTGTCATACCAGTCCGAAAGGCGGCAGGCGTGATCCGCGCCGATGCGCTTGCTGGCCCGAGCAGGCACCACCCGCACCAGGCCGAACTGGGCCCGCATGGCCTGCGAAAGGCCCACGTCGTGCCCTTCGTCGGCGTGATAAAGCAGGTCCACCTCGTGGCCCAAGCTCCGATAGATGCGCAGCAGCTGCAGGATGCGCCGCGAGTTGCCCTGGTCCGCCGGGGCCAGGCGGTTGAAGCAGACCAGCAGGACGCGGGGGCGCATCTGCACCGATACAGGCATGCCGCCGCAGGTCAAGCCGACACGACGCCGCTCGCCGCCGGCAGGTAACCGTGCCGGCGCATGCCTGCTTCGCAAGCCTGCAGCACGACCTGAGTGTCCTCGGGCGAGAGCACTTCTGCACCGCGATGGTCTGAAGGGGTCATGACGAAGTCAGCGAACCAGGTTGGGTCATAGGCTTCGCCGAGGAAAGACATCAGCAGGCGCGTGTGGCCCGGACCATCGTCCATCAGGTCTTCATAGCGCATTTCGTAGACCCGGTCCGGGAAGGCTTGTTTCAGGCCGCGCATGATGTGCTCGGCCTCGGTCCAGTAGTTGATGGCGCCCAGCAGGGCTCCGACCTTGATGACCTTGCCCAGCCGCAGGCTGGCCACGACATTCAGCGGATTGCGCACGATGTGAACAAAGCGGGCATCCGGCATCGAGCAGGCCATCAGCATCGCGCCGTAGACGTTCTGCGGCGTCTTGTCAAACCAGCGACCGGCCTGCGGCTTGTTGCGCTCGATGTAGCACTGCATGTAGCGCTGGTACAGGTCGGCGCGCGAGGTGCTCTGTTCCATCATGCGCGTGAATTCCGATTCCTGAATCTGGTCGATCTTGCGGTGCTCACGCAGCACGGGGTTGCTGGACAACACCTTGCGCAGGTTGTCGGTGCCCATCGGGTCACCCCAGCGGTAGAAATGTGTTTCTTCCGGGCAAGCCAGGTTGGGATGGCGGCGCAGCAGATCGCGCAGCATGGTTGTGCCTGAACGGACACAACCGACAAGGAAAAAGGGTTCGGGCCTCATGAACCGATTCTCCGTCACTGAGCTAGCGAAGCCCAACGTCTGGCATCAGACCTGTGAACGACGAGCTGTCCACATAGCGCGTGGAATGCACGGTCGAATACAGCGTGCCACTGGCCTCGGCCAGCAGCGACATGTATTGGCGATACTCTTCCGCCCCATTGAAATGCTGCTTGCGCGCGACCTCTTCCTGCACCTTGCGGGCAAAGCCCGCGTGGTACTTGAAGTGCGCCAGCCAGGCATGCTGGGGCGACACCTTCACACCAGACGCGTAGTGCACACCTTGCGACAGGCGCACCCAGGGCATGTAGCGCAAGGCGATCAGCTTCTGCGAGGTGTACTGGTTGGGCGCAGAGCCGGGAATCAGCCGATGCCGCAGCGCACTCACGGTGCTGGGCGCATTCGAATACCAGCCACTGCCCAGTCGCCATGGCAGCAGCGGGTGGCGATCAAAATAGGGCGCAGCGTCAAATGGCGCGACCTGCTCGAAGTCCGCCGAGGTCAGGCTGCCGGCGGGGTACATGTCGATCATGCCACCCCGCACACCATCGAAACCTTGCGCCTGCTGTTGCCGCAACCAGTCCAGCAGCGGCGTTTGCTCGCAGCCTTCGAAGACCATGAATTCATCGATGTCGGCCAACACTGCCCAGCGGCCCAGCCCGTGGGCAGCCAGGACCGCCTGCTGCCAAGCCACGCCATAGTGCGACAGTCGGTACTGCGAATCGACGGAATAGAGCACAACGTCCGGCTGCGACAGCAAATACTCGCGCGTGCCGTCATCCGACAGGTTGTCGATCAGAACGAAGTGGCGCACGCCCAGTTTGCGGTAGTGCTGGAGAAAATGCGGCATCAGGACCCGCTCATTGCGCGCCACGGCCACCACCAGCAGTTCAGCCTGCTCGTGCATGGCCCGCACCACCGAAGCGGGTGACAGCAACTCCAGTTGGCCAGAGGCCTTGCCGTGCCGGTCCGTCAGGCTGGGTGCCTGGCAAGTGGGCCAGATGCGCAATGGCGCAACGACGGCCTGGGACAGGCCTTGGTGAACGGCGTCCAGCGCGTTGGCATCGTCCAGATGCGTCAGCATCGTCGGACTGAGGGGGCCAGGATAGAAAGTGTTCTGCCAGCAATTCACTGGCACTGCGTTGTGCCCCAGCTTGCGGCGCAGCAAAGTCTCGTAGCCAGCATCCGTCAGCGGGATATCGGCCGCCCGAAGCAGGTCGCCCACCAGCTTGTCTTCCATGAAGACACTGCGGGTCAGGCGCGCGCCCCGAGTGGTCTGCAGCAACTTGCACAACCGCCCCATGGCCAGGCGCGACAGCAGGTAGCCCGTGCCACCGTCGGCATACACCGAGGGCTCGGGCGACTTGTCGATCGCGTTCGCTGCGCGGGCATCGTGCGACTTGGCCTGATGCCAGCGCCGGTCGGTGCCGCCCTCGGCCCGATGCAAGGGCCGGCCGAGGTAGTGCGCCCCCCAATGAGGGCAAAGATCGAAAAACGCATCCACCGCCAGGTGGCAGTCGTCGTCGATCTTGTAGAGGTGATCGAAGTTGGTGTGACGCCACACCCAATCGATCAAGGCCAGGCTCTTGGCCGGCAGGTCTTCGTAATGGTCCGACACCCGAAGGCCGAGCACACCGTCCGGCTCGATCTGACCGTGACCGTCGCCCACGGCAATGAGCCAGGGAATGCCCCTCGCGGTCAGGTCTCGGCCCCAGGTCTGCCGGATGCGTTCGACCCGCGTGGCCAGATTGGCGCGGCAGGAGTAGACCACCACCAATGTGCGGGAAGACCATGCCGGCGAGGCAAAGCGCAACGCTTCGCCCGTGGGCAAGGTCAGCGCCCAGGCGTCTTCGGCTGGCAGCACGGACAGAAATTCCTGGACGAGGCTTTCTTGCAGACTGCCTTTGGCTGCCGGCGTTGCCTGCAGCAACAACAACGCATTGCACAGTGGCGCAGGCACAGCGTGGGAAGGCTGGGCGATCACGGCGCCACACGGCGTGACCGGCAAGCTCATGTGCGCGGTCATCCACCAGGCCCGCAATTCCGATAATTCAGCGTCAACCTGGGCAGCGTCCCAGCGAACCCGGCCGATGCACCAGCGCCACGCCGCCAACTGCACGCCAACAAAATCGTGGGCAGGTCCCGCCAAGCGACGGCATGTGGCAAGCGACGGCAAAGGCTGCGTGGCGTCGCTGGCCAATGTGCGCAGTTCGCGGAGCAACCGCTGCTGCAGTTCTCGTCCGGCCCGCTGCGTCACCCCACCTGCAGCCCTCATGCGGTCGACCAAGTCGTCCTTCCCGGCCAACAGCGCGGGAGGCAACAATGGATGTGCCGCCAACCGCAAGGATTCAGACGCGCCCAAGCCGTCGGTCTCAGCCCATAACGGCAGCACATCCGCGGCCACTTCGGTGTCCAGTTGCGGCACCGCTGCCTGCAGAATGTCCCGCGAGAACTGCGGCACGTCGATGTTGCCGCAGGCCCGGAAAGGCTGTAATTGCAGCAAGAGGGCTTGCGCACGTGTGGGCGACAAGTCCGACCTCAGGCCCTCGCTCACCGATACAAAACCACGATGAACCGAGCGCAACTCAGGAGGCCACAGCAGACCCGCAGGCCAGCGACTCTCCAGTCGGGTCCAGAAGCTGGGGACCAGCGCAAACAGCTTCAGGCAGGATTGAAGGACAGCGTACGCGGCATTTGCCGGCAGCACGGGCGCCAGCAGCAAAAGCGAGACCTGGGCATCCACGATGTGCTGGTCGTGCAAACGACCCCAGTAACCAGCCTCGCTCATGGAGGCCAAGAGGGCCAGGAATTTCTCAACCAGTTTCAGCGCCTGTCGGTCGTCAACGGACGAGCTGCCCAGTTCCTGCAACAGCAAGTCCGCCGCCTGGCCAACACATTCGGTATTGAGCCAGCCAGACTTGCCCTTCACAAGTCGCTTGACCAGCGTCGCCGCTGCGTTGTAGTCAGAAGTCGCCACCAGCTCTGGCAACAGCTGAGACAAAGACCATACCTCGTCCGAGTCCGCAAGCTCCCGCAACTGACTGACTCGCAACAGCGGCCGCAGACTGGCGTAGTCCCGCTGACCGGCAAAGACAGGAATCAGCGCTCGCAGAAAGCGATCCTGCACCTCGCCGGCCACGGGATGACGCGCAAGCACCGCTTTCAGGCTGGTCGCCGCCGTGGCACCAGGCTGCCCCATCTCATCGCTGAGGGCGCGTTGCAGTTGTCGCATCGTCGCCTGGTCAGGTTGCGGCAGCACCATCGGCGAACGATCAGGCAAAGTGGCCTGCGCGGGCAGCAGGTTCGTCAAGCCAAAGCGCTCGGCTTGCCGCCTGGCAAAACGCATCAAGAGATCCGGCAGCAGGTCCCAGGCCTCGGCCGCGGCCAAGTGCTCCAGCGCTTGCATCACCTGGTACTGTCCCTCGAAACCCGCCAGCTCAAGAACCGGCAACGCCGCCAACCGGCCGAAGTGACTCACAAGGTGACTGACGTCCAACCGCCTGGGCAGAGGCGGCAAGGATCGTGAACCGACCGCCAGCCGGAACTGGCAGGCCCCCGCCGAGTCCCGATGACGCCAGATGCCTGCCGGCAGCTCCAGCTCGAATCCGAGCATGGGATCTTGCAGCCCCAGCGCCGCACGCACATCGTCGCGATGAACGCGGATGACACTGGCTGACAAGTTGCCCGAAGGGGTCCGCAGGCACAGCGCCTGCCCCGAGGTGGCGTCCAGCTGCAGCCACCCGGCCAGCACCAGCCCCTCCATGGACTCGATCTGGCCACGCAACGGGGACGGCACATGCCGGGCCAATGCAGAGTCAGGCTGGGTCAGTTCGTTTTCCAGATGCCGGGCTCGGGCCTCCTGCCGGAGCCAGTCGGCAGCAGGCCCCAACAACTTGGAGGGGCCACCGGCCACCGCCACATGGTGCATCAACCAAAGCACGCTTTCCTCGCGCGCATCGCCATCAGGGAGTTCGCGCAGGAAGTTCGCCCATTGCTCCATGGAGCCGGCGATTGGCAAGGCCAGTTCAACACTGCCCTGGCGCAAGCGCAAATCGCCCGCCGCTGCGCAGCGTGCCAGATGAGGCGTCAGGTAGACACTGAAGCCATAGGCGTCGTCACCTTGACCTCCCAATGCAGCCTTGACATCCGCGCGCGAATGACGTTGCAGCACGACGTCTGCCACAGGCTTGCCGCGCAGCAGCAACTGAAGCTCGCCCGGATTGACCGAAGCATCTGCGGACCAGCCCTCCAGCATCCCAGGCCAATGGCGCTCCAACGTGATCCGGGCAACAGGCACAGGCTCCCTCCGACTTTGACAACCAGCCCGCGCCGTGCGCCAGGGAGCTGTTGGACACACCGTCGGCCGATTGGGCAGCCGGACACGATGTCACTGACAGTTAAAAGCCGATCGCCACCTTGGCTGCGATCGCGATCTGATAGAGGATCTGCGTGATGCCACGGGCCACCTCGATGCTCTTGGATTCGATCTTCGGCAGGATCATGATCTCGTCGCCCGGCTTGGGCGTGGTACCGGGAGGAGCCACGCTGCCATTGCGGTGCAACAGGATCTGCTTGGAGGTGTCGGCCGATTGGGTGTAGCCGCCGGCCAAGGCAATGTAGTCGTCCACCGCCGCATTTGGCTGGTACACCAGCGCGTTCGGAAACAGCACCTCGCCGCTGAGCAGCACCATGTTGCTGCGCTCAGGTACAACCACCAGATCACCATCTTCCAGCGGCAGCTGATCGGCCTGTTCACGATCGCTCAGCACCACTTGCCCCAAGGGCTGGATCTGCTGGGCCCGGGTGATGAACTGAAGCATCAGGGTGGCCTCAACCTGGCGCAGCGCCGCCTCTTCGCTGGTCGAAGAACGTGCGGTCAGCGCGGCGGTTTCCAGGTTGTGCAGAGAGATGTCGAGCGAACGCTTCTGCCGCACGGCCACGGACTTGCGGAACAGCTGCAGCGAACTCAGGTCTGCCTGCGGCGAAGGTGAGAGACGCGCGATCACGTCCTTGAGTTTCGCGCCATTGGGCATCACCAGCGCGCGCTCACCCAGTTGCGCGCCGTCGATGCGCACCAACAGCGTGGTGGCGTACTTGTCGGCGGTGAAGGTCACCAGATCGCCGCTCTGGATCTGCACATTGGCGGTGCTGCCCAGCGGGTAGTACTCGCTCTTCAGTTCCACGCCGGTGTTGCGCACGATGCTGATATGGGTGGCATCGGCCTTTGGCTGTGCCAGCGCGATCAGCTCGGACGCCGGCACCGACTGCCTGGGCAGTTCGAACACGTAGGCGTTCTGGGCTTCGCCCTGCACCGCCACCGCGTACTGACGCGGCCGAACGACGATGGTGTCCCCGTCCTGCAGCTGGATGCGGTCGATCTTGCCATCCAGCAGGAAGCGGTACAGGTCGATGGTCGCCCTCGGCTTGCCACCCCGCAGAACCTGCACCGAGAGATAGCTGCCACGGTCCGGATCGATGCCACCGGCCAAGTCGAGGTAGGTCAGCACGGTGTCCGACGACAGGCCGCCATAGAGGCCTGGCGCGCGCACGAAACCAGTGACGTAGATCTTCACGGGCTGGGCCGCTTCCAGCGTGGCATAGACGCCCACGTTGGCCTTGAAGGTCTTCTTGACCAACTCGTCGACCTGTCGATTCAGGTCTTCGTTGCGAACCCCCAGCACGCGGATCGGGCCGGCGTTCTGCAAGAAGATGTTGCCTTGCGCATCGACCGCCTGCACACCCTCCTGGGTGACAGCTCCCCACATGCGAATGCTGACCCGGTCGCCGACGGTGATCTGGTAATCAGGATTGAAGCCGCTGCTGGACTGCGCGAAGCGGCCACTGAAGATCTGCGAGCCGAACACCACGGACTTGCCAACCCCACCATCACTTGGCAGCGATGGCAAAGGCGTGCTTGCCGCAGCCGGGGTCACAGACGGCGCCTGCATCGTCAGGCCTTGCGTGGCCGGGCTCTGCAAGGCCGCGGTATTCAGCGTGACGCCCGGCGGCAAGGTGATGCTCTGCTGCGCCTGCACAAGGGGCGATGCCACAATGACGCAGAGGGCAGTCAGCGAAGCAATGACAAAAGACTTGGTCATGACATTCAATCCTGGTGCTCGCGCACCGTGGCATAGATCAGGCGGACGATGGCGAACAGCATGGTGCAAACAGCCAACACGGTCAGCCAATCCATGATGCGGCGCGGATAGAGGGCCAAGTCCGGCAAGGTTGGCGACTCCAGCACCAGGATTGTCTTGAGCTTGCGCGATGCTTCCAGCCTGGCTTGTTCCACCGACAGCAGGGCGCTCTTGTAGGCGTCCTCGGCGTAGCCGGCTTGCAGCAACAAGCCCTGGTATTCGATCGCAAGCGCGGGCAACTGGCTGCCGTTGACGGCCGCGGTGGCGCGCAGTCGCTCGACCTCCAACTGGGCTTGTGTCGCCCCAAGTTGACTGCGCAAGCTGCGCACCTGCAGGCTGTCGGGGCTCATGAAGGCCTCAGCAGCCTTCAGGTCGGCCTCCTGCTTTGCCTGGGCCGCCTGCAAGCTGGCCGTCAACGTGTTGGCCGCAACCGCCTGGGACAGCGGATCCAGCAATTTGTATTTTGTCTGGAAGGCCAGCACATCACCCTTGGCACTGCGCACGCGTTTCAGCGAATTCGCTTCCTCACCCTCGTAAAACGCCATGCGGTCGCGGGCCACCCGGTGGGAGTTTTCGTTGATGTAGCCCTCACCCTCGTCGATCATGGCCTGCGCCAGCTTCTGCGCAAATTCCCGATCGAAGGCCTGCACTTCGACAGTCAGCAGCCCGGACATTTCATCGTGCGTGATGGACACGCGGCTGTTGAAATAGTCGAGGAACCTCTCGCGCTCGGCATCCTTTGAAATGCGGTAGAACAGGTCCAGCTTGGGCTGGCTGTAATGCGCCCGCAGATTGAACTGCTTGTCCATCTTCAGCATCATGGCCATGGAGTGCATGTAGCTCTCCAGCATGTAGGCATCCGACAGCGAGACGGGCGCCCCACCCCCCCCCAGCAGCAAGCTCGCGGCCGAGAGCCCACCGCCGCTGGACCCGCCGGACGAGGTGTCGCGGATACTCAGCACGGCATGGCTGGCATATCGATCGACGGCGACGAAGCTGTAATAGACCGTGGCCAACACGGCGGGCACCACAAACAGGGCCAGGCTCAATCGGCGCGGCGTGACGATGTCGAAAAACTTCATGGTGTGGCAGGCGGCAAGGAGTTGTCGGCCCCGGCGGGCAGGGGCGCCGCGGGTGGAAGCGCAGCCGGCGCCGCAGGGCTCCGGCCGAGCGCAGATTTCTGGCGCTGTTGCATGTTCTGGTAGATCTCCAGACCTTCCTTCACGTCGCTGTAGAGCGTGGCGCGCCCATCTTCCAGCACCACCACCACGTCGCACATGTTCTGGATGTCGCGCACCACATGCGACACCAGGATCAGGTTCGAATTCTTGACCCGGTCCTTGAAGACTGCCTCGGCCTTGCGCTTGAAGATGGGGTCTCCCGCCGACATGCCCTCATCGATCAGGTAGTAGTCGAACTCGAAGGCCATGCTCAAGCCAAAGGTAACCCGGCTGCGCATGCCCGAAGAGTAGGTCTTCATCGGCATGTCGAAGAATTTGCCGATGTCGGCAAAATCCTCGACAAACTTCACCCGCTCACGCGTCTCTGCGGGAGATGAACTGTAGAGCCGGCAAACGAACCGGACGTTGTCGCGGGCGCTCAGCGAGCCCTGGAAGCCACCGCCCATGCCGACGGTCCAGGAAAGCGTGTTGCTGGTTCGCACCCGGCCACTGTCCGGCGAAACCACGCCAGCGATGATGCTCATCAGCGTTGACTTGCCGGCGCCATTGCGCCCCATCAGCCCGATGCTGGCACCGTCGGGGAAGGTGAAATTCAGGTCCCTGAAAACATAGTGCCGCCCGGTGGGCGTGGGGAAGTACTTGGTGAGGTTGACCAGCTCAATCATGGCGCACCTTCATTCGCCGGCAACCAGCCGCTCGCGGCGCAACCAATACATGCAGATCCCGATGGCCCACAAGGTCAGCGTCCACATCAACGGATAGGTCAGGCTGACACCCTGCAACGGCACATACCCTGGCAGGAAGGCTGCTCGCGCCAACTCCACCAGATGCAGCAGCGGGTTGAACAACAGCCAGTAGCGCGCTTCGCTGGTGAAGCCGTGGACCGAAAAGATCACCCCGGCCGTCAGATAGAGAGGCAGCGAAAGCAAACCGATCGCCAGGCCGAGGCGAGGCAGCGGACCGATCAGCGTCGCCAATACCAGACCCATGCCGGTACCGAACAGGATGAAGGCCATCCAGGTGCCCAGGTAGCCGATCAGGCTGTCGGGCAGGATCGGCGAGAAATTGAGCCGCGCCAGGATCATCAGCGTCAGCACAAAGACGATCACGTCGGTTGCCACCTCAAGGATGGTCCGCGCGATGAGCGTGTCGAAAGGCTTCACCTGCCGGTAGTTGAACAGCCCCAAATTTGAAGTGATGCCGGTCATCAACTGCCCCCAAAGGCCAGAACACAGCCGATAGGGAATCAAGGCGATGATCAGGAAAATCGCGTAGTCATAGGTGCCGCGGGTCAATCGTCCACGCAGGAAGGTGTTGACCGCCACCAGCGCGAACATCTGCGCCAATGGCGCGCCCAACATCCAGACCACCCCCGTCCAATGGCCGCCGAATCGGGTCTTGATCTCGCGCATGAGCAGCGCAAAGATCACAGCTCGTTGAATTTGCCAGGGGGTGCGCTTGATCACGGTGACGGACAGAACTGAAGCTTGAGATGCATGGAAACGTATGGAGACGCGGAACGCGCAAGGCCTGTAGCGCGAGGAAACGCTGCTTCGGCTTCAGGCTTGATGGCAGACCTACGGACACAGACCATACGGACCTACAAGCAAGCGCGCCGCCCGGGAGAAACCCGCAGGCAGCGCGACGCGGACTTTACCCCAGCCCATATCGGCAAGCCAAGCCGCCAAAACGGAGCTTTGCGAGGCGAATGCCGCATCTTTCCGCGCGCGACAGGTCTGTGACAGCCAGACGACCGCACCCGCACTCAGCCTTCACGTCGCAGCAACATTCCGCCTGCAGCACTCTGCTGGCCCAGCGCCGCACCCGTCGGATCCGGCGCCCGCATCGCCCGCAGCAACAAATCGGCGAGTTCTTCCGGCTCATCGGCCAGCCGCAGCGGCAGCACCAGATGCTGTGGATCGTGCAGCCGGGCGCGATCTGCCTGCGCCCCGAGGTCGAACACCGCGATGCGTCGGCCGCTGCGCAGGGCACCGGACAGCACATAGCAATAGGTCTCCGGCCAGACCGAAGGCACCAGGATCAGGTGCGGATCGAAGCTGCTGATCTTCTCTGACAGCTCGTTGTCGAAGTAGCGACCGAGCAGCTTCACCCCGGCACCGGCCAGGCGGCCATCGTCTGACGAATAGCCCAGCAGCGAGAATTCCAGCGGCAAGCCGCGACGACTTGCCGTTTCAGCCAGCCCCAACAGCACGTCGTAGCCCTTGATGCGGTTGATCGCGCCGATCACCATCAACCGCACCGGCTGATCCGCTGGCACCAGCACCGACGCCGACACCCGGGGCGGCGGGTCCGCCTCATGCGGGGCCACCCGCACCGCAGTGCTGGCGGCGAGCATCGTCAGCCGACGTGCCACGTCCTCCGACGGCACAACGACCTGCTTGGCGGCCTGCAGCAGCCTGCGGGCCTCGCCGCGCCAGACCTGGATGGTGCCGGTCTGCTGGATCAGCTGGTCCTGCGTCAGGCAGCGGTTGCAGTCGTCGTCGCCGGGCAGGCCACAGAACCGGCCCTCCAGGTTCACCAGGTTCACCCGTGGGCACAGCGTGTAGTAGTCATGCACCGCCAACCGGATCTCGATGCCCAGGCGCTGCGCCGCCTCGATCAGCTGCGCGCCGGTCTCGGGGGGGAAGTCGATCAAATGGTGAATGTGCAGCTCGTGGATCTGCAGCCGCTGCAAGGCTTCGACCAGCATGTCCATGGGCCGCAGCGGGAGGCTGGCCAGGTTCTGCAAGCCGAAGAGACCAGGATGCAGCAGCGAAACGCAGCCGGCCTGCGGCGAGGGTCGCAGCTCGAAGACGCCGCAGCCTTCGTTCAGCAACTCACGGCTTTGCTCCAGCAGGTGGCGCTCGGTGCCGCCGCCGCGGTTGTGGCAGACCAGCAGCACGTTGCGCTGGGTGCACTGCCGCGCCAGTCGCGCCAGGTCCAGCCGCGCCCGGTGCATCCAGGACGGGTCGTCGGCGATGTAACGCAGCACGTCCGGCTCGTACTTGGGGTGCAGCCTGGCCAGCGTCTTCATCGCCGCCTGGGTGCGCTCCAGCGCCTCACCCTTGAAGCTGACCGAGCCCACGTGGCGCACATAGATGTCGCAGGCGATGCCGTTGGACCAGCCGCGGCGGATCGCCCGCTGGCACCAGTCGTTTTCCTCGCCATACCCGCGCCCGAAGTTGCGCTCGTCCAGGCCGCCGATGTCATCGATTGCCTCGCGCCGCATGTACATGCAAAAGCCGACGCCGGTCGGCGCTTTCACATGCTGCAGCCGGTTGGTCTCGGCGGCCAGCTGGTCGATCTCCTGCGGCGTCAGTTCCAGCGGAATGCGGTTGTCGCCCAAGGTCTCCGGGTAGCTGCAGATCGTCGCGTTGTTCGACAGCGGCGTGACGCTGGCCAGGCGGGGATGTTCGGCGGCATGCGCCAGCAGGCGGTCCAGCCAGTCGTTGTAGACCACGGTGTCGCTGTTCAGGATCACGACATCGCGGTCGCGGCACAGCCGCAGGCCGTGGTTCACCGTTTTCACGAAGCCCTGGTTGCTGCGGTGCTGCTCCAGCACGAACAGGTCGCGTGCGGCCAGGCTGCGCAGCATCGCGTTGAGCTCCGGCACCGGGCCGGCATCGTTGATCAGGACCAACCGATGCGGCGTGCGCACTGGCGCGGTCAGCACGCTGTGCAGGCAGCGCAAGGTTTCCTGCAGTCCGCCATAAACCGGCACGAAGACGTCGACCACCGGCGCGCTGTCCCACTGGCGCGGCTGCACGCTGACCCACTGCGCGGGATCGAGCATGTCGGGCTCACGCAAATGCGGGGAGCGCTCGACTGCCCGCAACGCAGCCTGGCTGGCGCCTTCCTGCATGTAAAGCGCCATCCACTCCGAACCGAACAAGGCCAGCACGCTGCCTTTGACCATGCGCAGCTCCGGCCGCGAATTCAGCAACCTCCGCATGTCCAGCCCCGGCAGCGGATTGCGCCCTTCGCGCCAGCCCCAGCGCTGGAAATGGTTCAGCGCGTCGATCGGCCGCGCGCCAACGTCAGGATTGCTGCGCAGGTAGTAGTCGATGTCGAACCAGGGCGTGGGCGACAAGCCTTTGTAACTCGCCACCAGCCCGTAGTGCAGCAGCCGGTTGATGCCATGCCGCGGTCCGCAATGGGCGTCGTAGTGACGGATGTCGAACAGCGGGCTGGGCGACAGGCCAGCGGCGTCGCCATGCAGGACGTAGTGGCGCAGCGGCGTCATGCCGTTCAGGCTGGCCTGCTCGACCTGCGCGACATAGTGGTCGCGATCAAACAGGCCGAGCAGGCGGGTCAACTCGACCTCGAAGTCCAGCAGCGCCGGCTTTCGCCGGCCCAGCAGACGGGCAGCGGCGCGCAGCAGGCGGATGCTGTGCAGCATCACCTTGGCATCCAGCGCCCGTTGCGGCACCTCGATCAAGGCCGACCTCTGTGATTTCCCGACATCTTCGTTTGCATGATTCCAGCGCGAACGCGAGCGCCACGCTGCCGTGTCGTGGGCCAGCGTCGCGCGCGTGTGGACAGCCCGCCGGGCCGGGCAAAGCCTGCGGCGAATGTATCCCACTTGACCAGGCAGGCCGTCCCCCGTACGGGGTGGGCGGGCGCTGGGCACCTCATGCGACCAACCCCGGCACTGGCGGCGCCAGGTCGCTCAGGCCCTCGGCCCGCCAGCGCTGCAGCAGCGCGCGCTCGGCATCCCAACGATGGCGCCGGCCGGCGGCGTGCCCGGCCAACAGATGATGCCCGCCCAGGGGCGTGGCGCCCCAGCCTATGCCTGCGGTGGACAGACCTTGCCATCCCGCCCCGAGCTGATGCAACCACGCCAGCATCAGCACACCGGCGCTGGGGGGTGCCTGCAGTTCACGAACCAGTGCACGCCAGACGGCCAGCGGCACGGTCAGCACGGGCACGGCTTGTTGTTCAAGCGCCCGCGCCTGCCGCCAGCGCGGCAAGGCTGCGCAAGGATCCGGCCCGGAAAACAAGGCCCATTCCAGCCCGGCCGGGGGCGCCTGCTGCAGGTCTGGCGCCAACACCCAGACCTGCCAGGCAAGGCCAACGTCCACGGAAGACACCGCTGTTCCGTCGACGGCAGTCGGTTGCCATCGATTGAAGCGCAACACCGCCGCGTGCGCATCAATGCGCTCACCCAGCGCGCTGCCCCGCAAGCCGGCCGCATTGCCGACCACGCACACGCCGCCAGCCGCACGCCGGCCTGCCAGCCAGCCGGCAAAGGCCTGGCGCCGTGCGGCCATGGCCTGCTGCACCGGACCGACGTCCGCCGACAGCAGCTCGCGGGCACGCAGCGCCGCAGCCGGCCCCAAGCACGGCAGCGCAGCCGTCAGGGGCGCTCGCCAACGTGTGGGCAAAGCCAATCCAAAATCTCGCCGGCACAAGGCCAGCTGCAACAAGCTGGCCGGACGCGGCCAACTGCGAAACAACCACCAGCGCCAAGCCAGCAAGCGCCGCCGATAGCGCCCCTGGCGACGCTGCCAGGCGCACCAGCCGCTGATCGGAAGATCGAGGCACAAACGCCAGAATCCGGCTGCGCGGCTCGCTGTCGTGAACAGTCCGCCCGCCCGGTGGAAGGCGCGGCTCACGCCCGCAACGCCGCCGAAGCGGGCGGGCGCGGCGCCAGCATCACGCCCTGAAGCCACTCGGCAGCGACGCTGTGCACATTGGCATGGGCCATCACCCGCGCCCGCAAGCCGGTGGCGTGCTGTGCATGGAAGCCGTCATCGTCCAGCAACCGTGCCAGCAAAAGACGCCACTCCGCATCCGTACTGGCGGCATGGGCCCCGGCGTGGACCAGGCGCCGTGCATCGGGCAGCGGCGAGCAAACCGTCGGCACGTTCCAGAATCCGGCTTCGATGACCTTCAATGCCGACTTGCAGCGGGTGAAGCGGGTGTCTTCCAGCGGCGCCAGATTGACCCGCGCGCCACGCACCGCCTGGTGGTAGCGGTCAAACGGCAGCTTCTCGCGCCGCGTCACCTGGTGCGGCGGCAGCGCCAGCTCGCCATCCAGCGGACCGACGATTTCCAGTCGCACACCAGGGCGCTCGCGCAACACCGCGGCAAGCGGCGCAGCGATCTGCGCAAAGTCGCGCTCATGGCTGCGCGTGCCGGGCAGGTAGCGGATCACCGGCGCCGGGCCATCTTCGTCTTCACTCAGCTGCCGGCCCAGGGCGCTCCAGCTGTGGTGCACCGCATTTGGCACGACTTGCACCTGCGCCCGCTGCCTCAGCACCGGCAGCGCCAGCAGCTCGTCACGCAGCGGCTCGGTCGCCACGGTGAGGTAGCCAAAACGCTGCAAGGCCTGGCGGTGGCGCTTGAAGCGCTGCTCGATCGCGGCCAGCGTGGCTCGGCCGCTCAACACGGCCGGGCTCAGGTGCGCCATCGCGGGGTCGAAGATCAGGTCATCCACATCGGCCACCAGCCGCACCTCGCGCTGGCGCAACCAGTTCATCAGCAGCCACAGACGCGGCGAAAGCTGCGGACGGTGGAACACCACCACGTCGGGGCGGGAGGCCCAGTCAAAGCGCGTGAAATGCTCGCACAGGACCTTGTGGCCTTGCTTGGCGAGCGCTGCCGCCAGGTTCTCGCAGCGGTAGACAAAAGACGCGTCCTCGCGGAACCGCCCCGGGTTCTTGTTGCAGGCCAGAAAGGCAATGGCCAGCGGACGTGACACGGGCGGCGGACTCCGGAACGATCAGACAACAGATAACAGGCAACGGTCGAACACGCCACCCACGCAACGCGTGCCCGCGGGCTCGTGCTTCACTAGAAAGTCAAGTTTAAGGTAGGGCGCCTGCGACGCTGCTGCCTGCACACCCCCTAATGTGTGTGCTGCTGCGCACAAACCTGCTTCACACAGTTCAGGGCCGCCCCAAGCTTCCTCCTTCCCCTCGGGGAGCCTGGCGCGAAGCGGCAGGTCCAGGGGCGCCATCAGGCCCCCGGCAGCGCGCGCCGGTACTGGACAGCTTCGGCCACCTGGGCCACTGAAACCGTGGGGGACCCGGCCAGGTCGGCAATGGTGCGGGCCAGCTTCAACACCCGGTGCAGGCCGCGGCCGGACCAGCCCAGCCGCTCGGCCGCAGCCCGCACGAACGCCGCAGCAGCCGGATCCAGCTCGACCAGCCGGTCCAGCGCACCGGCATCCAGCGCGGCATTCAGGCCCGCCTGGCGGCTGTGCTGGCGCTGCCGCGCCAGCAGCACGCGTTCGGCCACCGCCGCCGAGGACTCGCCCATTGCCCCGTCCAGCAGTTCCCCCGGTCGCACCGCCGGCACCTCCACCTGCATGTCGATGCGGTCGAGCAGCGGGCCGGACAGGCGCGCCTGGTAGCGCAGGATCGCCTCAGGCGAGCAACGGCAGGCACGCCCTGTTGCCGCAAACGCGCCCTGCCACCCGCAAGGACAGGGATTCATTGCCGCCACCAATTGGAAGCGCGCCGGAAACTTGGCTTGGCGTGCTGCCCGCGAAATGGTGATGTGCCCCGTCTCCAGCGGCTCGCGCAAGGCCTCCAAAGCCGTGCGGGCGAATTCGGGCAGTTCGTCCAGAAACAACACGCCCCCGTGGGCCAGCGAAATCTCGCCTGGCCGTGGCGGCGAGCCGCCCCCCACCAACGCCACCGCACTCGCACTGTGATGGGGCGCACGCACCGGGCGCGTGCGCCAACCGGCCTCCAGTCCGTGGGAGCCCAGCCCGCACAAGGCCGCGCTCTCCAGCGCCTCCTCATCGTCCAGCGGCGGCAGCAAGCCGGGCAGCCGCTGGGCCAGCATGGACTTGCCGGAGCCCGGCGGCCCGATCAACAACAGGCTGTGCCCGCCAGCCGCCGCCACCTCCAGCGCCCGCCGCGCTGCGGATTGGCCACGCACCTCGGCAAGGTCCGGCCCGGGCCGGGATGGCGGATCAACCTCCCCCAGCGCCCGCGGCAGGGCCTGCCCGTCGGGCAGCAGCGACTCGACCACCTCGGCCAGCGTCGCCGCCTCGCGGATGTCCAGGCCCGGCACCCGGGCGGCCTGGCGCGCGCTTTCGGTCGGCAGCACCAGGCAACAGTCGGGCGAAGCGCGCCGCACCGCCAGCGCGAGCGCAATCGCGCCGCGCACCGGGCGCAAGCCGCCTGCCAGCGACAGTTCCCCGGCAAATTCAAAGCGCGCCAGCCGGGCCGGATCGACCACGCCCTGCGCCGCCAGGATGCCCAGTGCAATCGGCAAATCGAAGCGGCCGGACTCCTTGGGAAGGTCTGCCGGCGCCAGGCTGACGGTGATGCGCTTGTTGTGCGGGAACTGGAACCCGCTCTCCATCAGCGCAGCCCGCACCCGCTCCCGCGCCTCTTTCACCTCGGTGTCCGCCAGCCCGACCAGCGTGAAACTGGGCAGGCCATTGGCCAGATGCACTTCCACCTGAACCGGCGGCGCCTGCACGCCATCAAGGGCGCGGCTGCTGATCACGGCCAACGTCATGCGGCCCTCCCTGGTTTGATTGTTGTCCCCCCGTGGGGGCTGCCTGCCATTGTCCAAACGGGAGAAGCCCCGGCAATCCCGCTGTGGAGGGAGACAAAGGCGATTCGCACAAATCTGGTGCCTCACCATCCCCTGGATCGCACCAACTTAGAACAAACACCGGTGCAGCTTGCCGTACAGGCGCATACAAGCCGGTATCAGGCAGTTTCAGGTTGCGGGCATGAAAGCTGCAGTTCTCCAGGCGCTGACCCCGACCCGACCCCACATAAACCGCGGACTCATCAAGTACCCCGGAGCCGTTGCATGAAGAAGTCCTTGACGGCGCCTGCTGCGCCGAGTCTGTCAACTTTGCACACCAGTGCGGATGCGAGCCTGATGGTTCGCATCGGTCACGCGTGGAAGACGGCGGACAAGGGCTTCGATTTCCAGGATGCCCAGAACCCGGGCCATCTCGATCCGAGCGCGAACTACAAGTTCGCCGAAGGCTGGACCGCCAACCCGCGCGTTGGCTTCACCGCTCGCCCAGGCAGGGCCATGGAAGGCACCGGTCTTGCAATGCCACCGATGACGAGCTTGGCGCGATCTACAACCCGGCTGCGCGACGCCGGCCCAACGTATTCGCTTGCGCTTGCAATGAAGCAAGGCCTCTGATCGATTGAATCCCCCGGCCGGTAGCGCCTTGCGCAACCCGGCCCCAACCTCTGGAGCAGACAATGAAAATGGTGACTGCCATCGTCAAGCCTTTCAAGCTTGACGAAGTGCGTGAAGCCCTCAGCGCCATCGGCGTGCAAGGCATCACGGTGACTGAAGTGAAAGGCTTTGGCCGTCAGAAGGGCCACACCGAGCTGTATCGCGGCGCGGAGTACGTGGTGGACTTTCTGCCCAAGGTGAAGATCGAAGCGGCCGTGGACGACGCGCTGGTCGACCGCGTAATCGAGGCCATCGAGTCCTCGGCCCGCACCGGCAAGATCGGCGACGGCAAGATCTTCGTCTCCGCCCTCGAGCAAGTCGTCCGCATCCGCACCGGCGAGACCGGCAAAGACGCCCTCTGATACTGAGCGCCCCCAGACCTGCCGCTTCGCGTCAGGCCCCCCGAGGGGGTCAAGAAAACTCGGGAACGGCCCTTCGTTTCCTTGAGATCCGCCAGCACACCGACCAAGAGACACACACACCATGAGAAAGCTGATTGCTTCCCTCGCCCTGGGCTTTGCCGCCCTGGGCTTTGCGGGGACATCCCTGGCACAGGACGCTGCTTCGGCGCCCGTCGCCACCGCGGCCTCCGAAGCCACGCCCGCTGCAGCACCTGCAGCCGCCGCTTCCGAAGCTGCGCCGGCTGCGTCTGACGCTGCTGCCGCACCGGCTCCCGTGCCAAACAAGGGCGACACCGCCTGGATGATGGTCTCCACGCTGTTGGTGATCATGATGACCGTGCCCGGCCTGGCGCTGTTCTACGGCGGCTTGGTCCGCAGCAAGAACATGCTGTCGGTGCTGATGCAGGTGATGGTCACGTTCTCGATGATCGTCGTGCTGTGGGTCATCTACGGCTACAGCCTGGCCTTCACCGAAGGCAATGCCTTCGTCGGCGGCTTTGACCGGCTGATGCTCAAGGGCATCTGGGACAACGCAGCTGGCACCTTCGCCAACGGCGCGACCTTCAGCAAGGGCGTCTACATCCCCGAGATCGTCTTCGCGGCCTTCCAGGCGACGTTTGCAGGCATCACCTGCGCGCTGATCGTCGGCTCGTTCGCAGAGCGCATCAAGTTCTCGGCCGTGCTGCTGTTCATGGCGCTGTGGTTCACCTTCAGCTATGCGCCGATCGCCCACATGGTCTGGTTCTGGATGGGTCCGGACGCCTACACCGCCGCCAACGTGGTGGACTCGATGAATGCCAAGGCGGGCTACATCTGGCAGATGGGCGCGCTGGACTTCGCCGGCGGCACCGTGGTGCACATCAACGCCGCCGTTGCTGGCCTGGTCGGTGCGTACATGATCGGCAAGCGCGTGGGCTACGGCAAGGAATCGATGGCCCCGCACAGCCTGACGCTGACGATGGTCGGTTCCGCCCTGCTGTGGGTGGGCTGGTTCGGCTTCAACGCCGGCTCGGCGCTGGAAGCCAACGGCTTCGCTGCGCTGGCCTTCATGAACACCTTTGTCGCCACCGCTGCTGCGGTGCTGGCCTGGTCGGTAGGTGAAGCGCTGCACAAGGGCAAGGCCTCGATGCTGGGCGCTGCGTCCGGCGCCGTCGCCGGCCTGGTCGCCATCACGCCGGCAGCTGGCAACGTCGGTGTGGGTGGTGCGCTGATCATCGGCGTCATCGCCGGCTTTGCCTGCCTGTGGGGTGTGACCGGCCTGAAGAAGCTGCTCGGCGCGGACGACACGCTGGACGTGTTCGGCGTGCACGGCGTGGGCGGCATCCTGGGTGCGCTGCTGACCGGCGTGTTCAATTCGCCGAACCTCGGCGGCCCGAGCGCCGTGGCCGATTGGGTCACCGTGGGCATGATCGCCCCCGATGCCTACAGCATCGCATCGCAAGTCTGGGTGCAGGCCAAGGCCGTGCTGATCACCATCGTGTGGTCGGGCGTGGTCTCGCTGGTCGCCTACAAGATCGTCGACCTGGTCATCGGCCTGCGCGTGCCGGAAGACCAGGAACGCGAAGGCCTGGACATCTCTTCGCACGGCGAAACCGCCTACAACAAGTGATGCCACGCGGCGCCAGCGCCTGAGTCGCTGGTGCCCACAAGTTCGGAGCGAGTTGGGGACTGCCTGGAAAGGCAGTCCCCTTTTTTATCTGCATTGCTCATGCGGATCTTGCAATTTGGCTCGCCAACCCCGATTTGCAAACGCGGCGCTTCCCGCGCCATCTGCCAGAATTCCAAAGAGTCCCCTGTCGCACCCAGGCAAACACGGCCCTGGCGTGCGTGCAAGCGTTCCGCTGTCTCCCGCCGCCGCACACGCCAGAAAACACCATGGTTCCGCACCTCGTCACCGCCCTCACCGGACCGATCAATGAACTGGAACTGCGCATGCTGGAGTCCATGCCGGCGATCGAACGCTGGTTCCGGCTCGAATGGATGGAGCACACGCCCCCGTTCTACAGCTCGGTGGACCTGCGCAATGCCGGCTTCAAGCTGGCGCCGGTCGACACCAACCTGTTCCCGGGCGGCTTCAACAACCTGACGCCCGAAATGCTGCCGCTGGCGGTGCAGGCGGCGATGGCGGCGATCGAGAAGATCTGCCCGGAGGCCAAGAACCTGCTGCTGATCCCGGAGAAGCACAGCCGCAACATGTTCTACCTGATGAACGTGCAGCGCCTGGTGCAGATCTTCGGCCAGGCCGGCCTGAACGTGCGCCTGGGCACGCTGGACGAAGCCATCACCGAGCCCAGCACGCTGGAACTGCCCGATGGCAGCACGCTGACGCTGGAACCACTGGAGCGCAGCCAGCGCCGCCTGGGCCTGAAGAATTTCGACCCCTGCACCATCCTGCTGAACAACGACCTGTCAGCCGGCATTCCGGACGTGCTGAAGAACCTGCACGAGCAGTACCTGCTGCCGCCACTGCACGCTGGCTGGGCCGTGCGCCGCAAGACAAATCACTTCCGCAGCTACGAGGAAGTGGCCAAGAAGTTCGCCAAGCTGCTGGGCATGGATCCTTGGCTGATCAACCCGATGTTCTCGCACTGCGGCCCGGTCAACTGGGCCGACGGCACCGGCATCGATGCGGTGCAGACCCAGGTCGATGCGCTGCTGACCAAGATCCGCCGCAAGCACAAGGAATACGGCATCAACGAGAAGCCGTTTGTCGTCGTCAAGGCCGACAACGGCACCTACGGCATGGGCATCATGACCGTGCGCGATGCCAAGGAGCTCGACGAGGTCAACCGCCGCACGCGCAACAAGATGGGCGTGATCAAGGACGGCCAGGAAGTCACCGACGTGCTGATCCAGGAAGGCGTGCCGACCTACGAGCGCGTCAACGACGCGGTCGCCGAACCGGTGGTCTACATGATCGACCGCTACGTCGTCGGCGGCTTCTACCGGGTGCACGCGGACCGCGGCATCGACGAGAACCTCAACGCCCCCGGCGCCAGCTTCGTGCCGCTGGCCTTTTCCGACAGCCATCTGCTGCCCAAGCCCGGCAGCCGCCCCGGCGCCAGCGCCCCGAACCGCTTCTACATGTACGGCGTGATCGGCCGCCTGGCCATGCTGGCCGCCTCGTACGAACTCGAAGCGACCGATCCGGACGCCGAGGTTTACGACTGAACGCAGCCCTGGCACGCCCCCCGGATCAGGGCTGCATACCACGATCACGTGGGCTTGGAAAGACGCTTCCTGCACAGGTAGGCGGCGCACAATAGCGGCTCCGTTTCGCCGAGTCTGCGCTTGAGTTCATCCGCCCCACCCAAGTCACCCGCCGCGCTGGCCGCCCTGACGCTGGCCGCGCTGGGTGTGGTCTATGGCGACATCGGCACCAGTCCGCTGTACGCGCTCAAGGAAGTCTTTCATGCGGGGCATGTGCCGGCCACGCATGGCAATGTGCTGGGGGTGCTCAGCCTGATCTTCTGGACGATGACCATCATCGTCTCGTTGAAGTATGTGCTGCTGATCCTGCGGGCCGACAACAACGGCGAAGGCGGCTTGATCGCGATGCTGGCGCTGGCGACGACGGCCGTGCGCGACCAGCCGCGGCTGCGGCGGGTGCTGATGGTCGTCGGCCTTTTCGGCACCGCGATCTTTTACGGCGACGGTGTCATCACGCCGGCCATCTCGGTGCTGTCTGCCGTCGAGGGCCTGGAGGTCGCGGCGCCTGGGCTGCACAGCTTCATCATCCCGATCACGCTGCTCGTGCTGACAGGACTGTTTTCGGTGCAGCGCTTCGGCACCGGCGGCATTGGCAAGTTCTTCGGCCCGATCACGCTGGTCTGGTTCGCCGTCTTGATCTGGCTCGGCCTGCCGCACATCATCGAGAATCCTGCGGTGCTGGTGGCGCTGAACCCGCTGCATGCCGCGAGGTTCTGCATCGACCAGCCGCTGGTGTCGTTCATCGCACTGGGCGCGGTCGTGCTGTGCGTGACCGGCGGCGAAGCGCTGTATGCCGACATGGGCCACTTCGGCCGCAAGCCGATCCGCATCGCCTGGTACAGCATGGTCATGCCGGCGCTGGTGATCAACTATTTCGGCCAGGGCGCGATGCTGCTGGAGCACCCTGAGGCGGTCGAAAACCCGTTCTACATGATGGCGCCCGCCTGGGCCCAGTTGCCGCTGGTGTTCCTGGCCACCGCCGCCACCGTGATCGCCTCGCAAGCGCTGATCTCGGCCGCGTTTTCGGTCACCAAGCAGGCCATCCAACTCGGCATCCTGCCGCGCATGACGATCCGCCACACCTCCGTGCGCGACACCGGGCAGATCTACGTGCCCTTCGTCAACTGGGGCCTGTTCGTCTTCATCGTGCTGGCGGTGGCGCTGTTCAAGAGCTCATCCACGCTGGCTTCCGCCTACGGCATTGCCGTCACGCTGGACATGACCATCACCACGGTGATGACCTTCTTCGTGATCCGCTACGGCTGGCGGTATCCGCTGCTGCTGTGCATCGCGGTAACCGGCTTCTTCTTTGTCATCGACCTGACCTTCTTCCTGTCCAACCTGCTGAAGCTGATCGCAGGCGGCTGGTTCCCGCTGGTCATCGGCTCGGGCATGTTCCTGCTGATGCTGACCTGGAAGCAGGGCCGGACCATCATGCGGCATCGCGTGCGCGACGACGCCATCGAACTTGAAGGCTTCCTCGAAGCCGTGTTCGTCAGCCCGCCGGTGCGCGTCTCCGGCACCGCCGTCTTCCTGGTTGCCGAGGAAGGCCTGACGCCGAATGCGCTGATGCACAACCTCAAGCACAACAAGGTGCTGCACGAGCACAACTTGTTTGTCACCGTGCGGCACCACGAGGTGCCGTGGGTCGGCTTCGACAAGCGCTTGACCGTGCATTCGATGGGCCACGACTGCTGGCAGGTCACGCTGAACTTCGGCTTCAAGAACGACCCCGACGTGCCGGAAGCCCTGCGCCTGCTCGAAGGCCGCGGCGTGCCGATGGATGACATGGACACCAGCTACTTCCTGTCGCGCGAAACCGTGATCCCGACCTTCGGCGACGGCATGGCCATGTGGCGCGAAAAGCTCTTCGCCGGCATGCACCGCAACGCCACCGACATGGCCGACTTCCTCAACCTGCCGTCCAACCGCATCGTCGAGCTGGGCGCCAAGGTTGAGATTTGAACCAGTGCTGCAGCGACTGCTGAAAGATGCGTCGTTCTCGGCCACCGTGGCGGGTTTCGTCGCGGTGCTGGTGGGCTTCACCAGTTCGGTCGCACTGATCTTCGCTGCGACACAAGCCCTGGGCGCCACGCCGGCGCAGACTGCCTCGTGGATCTGGGCGCTCGGGCTGGGCATGGGCTTCACCAGCCTGGGCCTGTCGCTCTGGTACCGCCAGCCGGTGCTGACCGCCTGGTCCACGCCGGGCGCCGCGCTGATCGCCGCGACGCAGGGCGTGCCGATGGCCGAGGCCATTGGCGCCTTCATGGCCTGTGCGCTGCTGATCGCCATCGTCGGCTACACCGGCTGGTTCGAACGCATCATGGACCGCATCCCGATGGCGATTGCCTCGGCGCTGCTGGCCGGCGTGCTGGCGCGCTTTGCGCTGGACGCGGTGCTGGCCAGCCGTGCCCAGCCGCTGCTGGTGCTGGGCATGGCCGCGGCCTTCCTCGCGGGCCGGCGCTGGTGGCCGCGTTATGCGGTCCCGGGTGTGCTGGCGGCCGGCATTGCGCTGGCGGCCGCGCAGGGCCTGCTGCACCTGGGCGACGTGCCCTGGGGCTGGGCCCGGCCGGTGTGGACCACGCCGCAGTTTTCGCTGCACGCCTTGATCGGCGTCGGCCTGCCGCTGTTTGTCGTGACCATGGCTTCGCAGAATCTGCCCGGCGTGGCGGCGCAGCGGGCCGCCGGCTTTCAGATCCCTGTTTCACCCACCGTGGGCGCCACCGGCGTGGCCTCGCTGCTGCTGGCGCCGTTTGGTGGCTACGCGCTGAACCTGGCGGCCATCACCGCGGCCATCTGCATGGGCCGTGAGGCACATGAAGACCCGGCGCGCCGCTACATGGCCTCGGCCGCGGCGGGCGTGTTCTACATCGTCGTCGGCCTGGCCGGTGGTGCGGTGGCCGGTTTGCTGGGCGCGTTCCCGAAGGAGCTGGTGATCGCCGTCGCCGGCCTGGCGCTGCTGGGCACCATTGGCGCCGGGCTGGCCAACGCGCTGAGCGCCGAACGCCACCGAGACGCAGCTTTGCTGACCTTCCTGGTCACGCTGTCCGGCCTGAGCTTCTTCGGCATCGGTTCGGCCTTCTGGGGCGTCATCGCGGGTGCCGTGGCCTTGCTCAGCAGTGCCAGGCGGCAGGCTGGCTGAGGGATTCGTCCCGCCATGAGAAAAGGGCCCGCAGGCCCTTTTCTCATCGGGAGATGCCGACAGGCTTCAGTGGCCGACGCGCATCGAATTGCCTTCCACCGTCACCGCGGTACCGACCGAGACCGGCTGCGGCTGGGTGATGGTGCGGCGGGTGCCATCGTCCATGCGCACATGCATGCGGTAGACAGTTTCGGTGCGGGCATGCTTCTCGATGGCATTGCCGGCAAACGCGCCGCCGACCGCACCCAGCAGGCGCGCCGCAGTGCGGCCACCACCCTTGCCGAACTGGTTGCCGATCACGGCACCGGCCACGCCGCCCGCGACAGCGCCAGCGCCAGAGCCCTTGCCTTCAACGGTCACCGTCTCGACCGATTCGATGGTGCCGCAAGTCGCGCAGATCACCGGTGCGGGCGGTGCCGGCTGGGCTTCGACCGGATAGTCCTCCGCCTTGGCGGTGGTAGTGGTGTTGCTGTTGGCCGGGTAGGCATTGGCAGGCTTCGCCGGCTTCGGCGTGGCGTGCTTGACAGCGGCCACCGGCTTGACGGCCGGCTCGACCACTTCGGCCTGCTGCGGCACCGGCGCGGTCGCTGCCGCCATCGGCGCGCTGGCGGCGTCGTCCAGCAAGGTGGCCGGGGTGGCTGGCAGCGTGGCCACTTCGCTGGTCGGCGCGGCAGAGATCTGGCTGCGCTGCCAGACGACAGTGCCGGCCAGCGCCGCGATGGCCACGGCCATCAGGCCGCCAGCGACCCAGATGGCGCGCGGCAGGCCGGAACTGGCGGAAGACGAGGGAACGGTGGTGGAAGGGTTCATTGTTGTCAGCTCCTCCAGGAGGCTGTGGGGCAAATACTGTGGGTACCTGCGGGTACGACGTTGAAGGCTTGAAGCCTGTGGGTATAACGCAATCGAGGCCTTTCGGCTGACGCTCAAGCGGTATCAGAATGCTTCCGGCGCCAGAGGTCAAGCCCGAACCTGCCGGCAATGGCTGACGCTTCAGGGCACACTGCGCCTCAGTTTGTCACGGGCTGCCGCCATGAACCTGCTTTTTGTCGCCGACGCGCTGGATCACTTCAAGACCTACAAGGACACCACCTTCGCGATGATGCGCGAGGCCCGGCGGCGCGGCCATGTGCTGTTCGCCTGCGGCCCGCAGGACCTGCACTGGCGCAGCGGCGGCACCGTGCAGGCGCGCCTGCGCCAGGTCACGCTGACCGGCCGCTCCGGCAAGGACGTGCACGACTGGTTCGAGGCCGGCCCGGAGCTGGTGCGAAACCTGGCCAGCTTCGACGCCGTGGTGATGCGCAAGGACCCGCCGTTCGACAGCGAATACTTCTACGCCACGCACCTGCTGGAACGCGCCGAAGCCGAAGGCGCGCGGGTCTTCAACTCGCCGCGTGCGCTGCGCGACCACCCGGAAAAGCTCGCCATTCTCGAGTTCCCGCAGTTCACGCCGCCCACGCTGGTGACCCGCGCTGCAGCCGACGTGCGCGAGTTCCACGCCGAGCACCGCGACATCATCCTCAAGCCCTTGGACGGCATGGGCGGCATGGGCATCTTCCGCGTCAAGGACGACGGCCTGAACCTGGGCAGCATCATCGAGACGCTGAACCGCGACGGTGCCCAAACCATCATGGTGCAGCGCTTCCTGCCAGCGATCGAAGCCGGCGACAAGCGGGTGCTGGTGATTGGCGGAGAACCGGTCTCGCACTGCCTGGCCCGCATTCCGCAGGGCGGCGAGGTGCGCGGCAACCTGGCGGCCGGCGGCAAAGGCGTGGCACAGCCCATCAGTGCGCGGGACGAGGAAATCGCTCGCACCATCGGCGCCGTGCTGGCGCCTCGCGGGCTGATGCTGATCGGCCTGGACGTGATCGGCGACAACCTGACCGAGATCAACGTCACCAGCCCGACCGGCTTCCAGGAGATCACGAACCAGACCGGCGTGGACGTGGCAGCGCTGTTTGTCGACGCACTGGAAGCCGGGGGGCGGCCGAGCTGACCGGCCGGGCTGGCGCGCTTCAGGCCGGCACGGCCATGCGCAACGGCACCGTCGCCGGCTCGGCCAACGAAAGCTGGTCCCGGCCTGCGGCCTTGGACACGTAAAGCGCCTGGTCCGCAGCGTCGATCAGCGCGGCCAGCGAGTCGGCACCGGGCTGCCATTCGGCGCCGCCCATTGAAAATCGCACCCCGTGCGGCGTCGGCAGGCCGGCAATCTCGCAGGCGGTGAAAGCCGCACGCAGCCGGTCGAACACCGAGTTCAGCTCGCCCAGCGTGGTGCCCGGCATCAGCAGCAAAAACTCTTCGCCGCCCAGGCGACCCAGCCGGTCCTGCCCACGCAGCACCCTGCCGGCCGCGGCGGCCAGCGCCTGCAGCACCGCATCCCCTGCCGCATGGCCCAGGCGGTCATTGACCTGCTTGAAATGGTCCAGGTCGATCAGCGCCACGCTGAAAGGCAGCTGCCATTGGCGGGCCTGCGCGAGCTGCGCCTCGCCGGCCGCCTTGATGGCGCGCCGGTTCGGCAGCCCGGTCAACTCGTCGCGCATGGCCAGCTCGGCCAGGTTGCGCCGCTTGCGCCAGCCACGCACCACCACCACGGCGGCAAGCGCCAGCAGCAGCAGCAAGGCCGTCAACGCGGCCCACAAGGACTGCCGCGTGGCGGCCTGGGCCACCAGTTCCAGGTGGGCCGTTTCCGAGCGGCGGCGCAGGTCGGCGTTTTCGGCGTCGCGCCGCGCGCCTTCATAGCGCGCCTGCAACCGCAGCATCTGGCTGTCGCGCAGGATTTCCTTGGCCTCGTTGCGCAACAGGTTGGCGCGGCTCAATTCGGCATAGGCCTTGGCATACAGGCCTTGCGACGCAAACCCCTCGGCCATCGCGGTGGCCAGCTCGATGCGGCGAAACGGGATGCGCGCCGGTGCGTCCAGCGGCCTGGCCTGCTCGATCGCATGCAGCACGTCGGCGCGGCGCAGCGCCGTCAGAGAGCGCACGACCAGCACGTGTGCGGACAGCAGCCGGCCCTCGTTGTGCTGCGCCTCCATCAAGGCCTGCGCCTCGCGCGCCATGCTCAGGCTGGCTTCGGCATTGCCGTCTTCCAGCACCCGCTCGCCCACCTTGATCAACGCTGCGGCAACACCGGCCTCGTCCTGCAGGTCGCGGCTCAGCACCAGCGCGTTCTCGAAGTGCGCCCTGGCCTGCGGCAATTGCCGCGAATAGACCAGCGCATTGCCCAGCTGCCACTCCAGCAGGCTGCGCATGAAGCGCGCCGGCCGGTCGCCCAGCAGCGCCAGCGCGCGGCGGAAATAGTCCTCCCCCTGGCCCGCGGCCGGCACCTTGCCGCTGACCTGGCTGGTCAGCGTGCCAAGCTGCAGCAGCGCCGAGACTTCCTGGTCCAGGCTGCCCACCGCATGCGCGCAGCGCTCCAGCGCCTCGCCCGCCACCCAGGCCTCGTCATTGTTGCCGGCATACACCATGGCCCACAGGTCCAGCGACGCCAGCTCGCACTGCAGGTCCGACGCCTTCAGCGGCTCGATCTGCCGGCGCAGCGCGGCAATGCGCGCAGCAATCTCGGCGGCAGGCTTCTCGCGCAGGTCTGCCAGGATCATCGCCTGGGCCAGCCAGGCCTTGTGCAGCTCGCCCGCCCCGGGCCAGGCCTTCAGCAAGCCTTCGGCCTGGTGCAGCAGCACCAGCTGCGCGGGCGTGTCTTCCAGTTGGTCCTGCACGCTCGCGGCGCCCAGCAGCAGCCAGAACTGGCCGTCCGCATTGCCAGCGATGCGCGCCGCCGCCAACTCGTGCTGCGTCCAGCGTTCGGCAGCATGCGGGTCGTCCAGCACCAGCGCGTCCTGCTGCTGCCAGACGGCTGGCCGCGCCTGCACCCCGCAGGCCCACGGCAACGCCAGCACCAGCAGCCCGGCGCGCAGCAGCGCTGCAAGGGCGGCGGCGCCAGGAGAAAGGTGGGAGAAAACAGGCATGTCAGGTGTCCACCCCCTTTCTCGGCCCCTGGTGGCCTGACTTGAGCAAACGAAAAGGGAGTCTGACCCCATTTATTTCGAATCGGGCCAGACTGCCAACAAGTCGCGCCGGGCCGGGCTGGCTGCAGCGTCGGCTGGTGGCCGATGTCCGCAGCCAACACGGCGCGCTGTCCAGCCCGGATAATCCCCGGTTGGCCGGCGCGTGGCTTTGCGCGCCGCGCCGCCTTCCGTGCCGACCGGCCGGCCTTCTTGCTTTTTGCCTCCGGCAGCTCCCATGGCCCTGATCACCCTCTCGAACGCCCACCTCGCTTTTGGCCATGTGCCGCTGCTCAACGGCACCGACCTGACCCTGGACATGGGCGAGCGCACCGGCCTGATCGGCCGCAACGGCGCCGGCAAGTCCTCGCTGCTGAAGATCCTCGCCGGCCTCGAAAAGCCCGACGATGGCGTGATGCAGATCCAGACCGGCATCCGCCGCGAATACGTGCCGCAGGAACCGCACCTGCGCCCCGGCGCCACCATCTTCGAGACCATCAGCGAAGGCGTGGCCGAGGCCAAGGCGATCCGCGAGCGTTATGAAGCCCATGCCGACGGCGAGGACCTGGACGCCTTGCAGACCCGGCTCGAAGCGCTGGACGGCTGGAACTGGGAACAGCGCGTGGACGAAACCATCCACCGCCTGGACCTGAACCCCGACACCGTGGTGGACACCCTGTCCGGCGGCCTGCGCAAGCGCGTCGCGCTGGGCCGCGCGCTGGTCGCCACGCCCGACGTGCTGCTGCTCGACGAGCCGACCAACCACCTGGACCTGAACGCCATCGACTGGCTGGCCGGCCTGCTCAACAACTTCCGCGGCGCGCTGCTGCTGATCACCCACGACCGCGCCTTCCTGGACGCCGTGGCCACCCGCATCGTCGAACTGGACCGCGGCCAGCTGCGCAGCTACCCCGGCAACTTCGCCGCCTTCGAGGCGGCCAAGCAGCGCGAGCTGGAAGCCGAAGCGCTGCAGAACGCACGCGCCGACAAGCTGCTGGCGCAGGAAGAGGTCTGGATCCGCAAGGGCGTCGAAGCGCGCCGCACGCGCAGCGTGGCCCGCATCGGCCGGCTGGAGAAGCTGCGCGAGACGCGCGCCGCGCGGCGCGACGTGATCGGCGGCGTGCGGCTGGACGTGGACACCGGCGGCGCCAGCGGCAAGATCGTCGCCCGGCTGGAAGACGTCAACAAGGCCTACGGCGACAAACAGGTGGTGCGCAACTTCTCCAGCACCGTGCTGCGCGGCGACAAGATCGGCCTGATCGGCCCGAACGGCGCCGGCAAGACGACCCTGCTCAAGCTGATCCTCGGCGAGCTCGCGCCCGACAGCGGCAGCGTGCTGCAAGGCAGCAAGATCCAGGTCGCGTATTTCGACCAGATGCGCGAGGCGCTGAACATGGAGGCCACGCTGGCCGACACCATCAGCCCCGGCAGCGAATGGATCGAGATCGGCAACCAGCGCAAGCACGTGATGAGCTACCTGGGCGACTTCCTGTTCGCCCCGGCGCGCGCCAACTCGCCCGTCAAGAGCCTCTCCGGCGGCGAGCGCAACCGGCTGCTGCTGGCCCGGCTGTTCGCCCGCCCGGCCAATGTGATGGTGCTGGACGAGCCGACCAACGACCTGGACATCGAAACCCTGGAAATGCTCGAAGAGCTGCTGCAGGACTACGACGGCACCGTGTTCCTGGTCAGCCACGACCGGCGCTTTGTCGACAACGTCGTCACCAGCACGCTGGTCGCCGAAGGCAATGGCCAGTGGCGCGAATACGAAGGCGGCATTGCCGACTGGCAGGCCCAGGCCGCACGCACCGCGCAGGTCCGTGCGCAGGCGGCCCGCTCCTCGGCTCCTGCGCCCACGCCGCCGGCACCGGCACCGGTCGCCGCGCCCGCTGCCGCCCAGCCTGTCGCCGAGAAGCGCAAGCTCAGCTTCAAGGAGCAGCGCGAACTGGGCGAACTGCCCGCGCGCATCGACGCGGTGGAAAAAGAGATGGCCCAGCTGGCCGCGATGCTGGCCGGCACCGAGCTGTACAGCCAGGGCGCCAAGCGCATCGCCGAAGTCACCCAGCGCCACGCGGAGCTGGACGAGCAGTTGCTCGAAGCGATGGAGCGCTGGGAGCAGCTGTCGAACAGGACCTGAGGCGGCTCAGGCCTGTTCCGCGGCAATCTGCCGCAACGCCCGCTCGAACACCTCGGGCGGCTGGCCACCGGAGATCAGGTGCCGGTCGTTGATGATGACGGCCGGCACCGAGTGGATGCCGGCCTGCTGCCAGTGGGCTTCCAGCTCGCGCACCTCTGCGGCGTAGGTGTCGCTCTTCAGCACCGTCTCGGCGGCCGCGCGGTCCAGGCCCACGGCCTCGGCGGCGTCCAGCAGCACCGCATGGTCGCCCGGGTTCTTGCCTTCGGTGAAGTAGGCGCTGAACAAGGCCTTCTTCAGCGCCAGTTGCAGGCCGTCTGCCTGCTCGCCGGCCCAGTGCAGCAGCCGGTGCGCGTCGAAGGTGTTGTAGATGCGGGCCCGCTTGTCCATGCGGAACTCGAAACCCAGCGCCGCGCCGCGTTGGCGGATGTTTTCGCGGTTGGCCTCGCTCTGGGCCGCGCTCGCGCCGTACTTGCGCTGCAGGTGCTCGCCAATGTCCTCGCCTTCGGCCGCCATCTGCGGGTTCAGCTCGAAGGGCTGGAAGTGCAGCGAGACCGGCAACTCGGGCCCTATGCGTTCCAGCGCCTGCTGCAGCGACTGCAGGCCGATGATGCACCAGGGGCAGGAAACGTCGGAGACAAAGTCGATCTTCATGCCCGCCATTGTTCCGGGCATGGCAAAGCCTTGATTCGCAGCAGGATTTGGCGGGGAATCCCGAACCTTTGGAGGATCCCGATGGATGCGCTGCCCGCTAGACTGGCGCTTCCGCTTGCTTTTGGCGCGCTGCTCGCCGCCCGACGCCTGGTGTCCCCAAACGACCCACCCGAGATCCTGCTGATCTGCCCGCGAACGCCAGCCGAGCTGGACGCGACGCGCAGCATCTTCCGCGAATACGCCGACGGCCTGGGCATCGACCTGGGCTTCCAGGACTTCGAGCAGGAGCTGGCATCGCTGCCGGGCGAATACGCCGGCCCTGCCGGCCACCTGCTGCTCGCCTATGTGGACGGCGCGCTGGCCGGCTGCGGCGGTTTCCGCCCCTGCGCCGAGGCTGACCACGCCAACGCCTGCGAGATGAAGCGCCTTTATGTGCGCCGCGCCTTCCGCCGTTTCGGCCTGGGCCGGCTGCTGGCCCAGGCGCTGATGGACCACGCCCACCAGGCCGGCTATTCCTGCATGCTGCTGGACACGCTGGACGAGATGGAATCCGCCCGCGGCCTCTACACCTCGCTGGGCTTTGAAGAGATTCCCCCGTATTACTTCAATCCCGTTCCAGGCGCGCACTACCTGAAAGCCGAACTTTGAGCACCCGGCTTCGCGAATACGCGAAGCCACCCGCCGGGCGGGTTGCGCAGCCGCCTTGGGGCGGCCCGGCGCCGGCTGCGTCATGAAGTGTTCCGCGTTCTTTCCCGACTGACGCATGCGCCTCACCCACAAGGTCGTCCTGCTGGCGATGACGCCGCTGATCGCGGCGATGAGCCTGATCGCGGTGGCCCAGCGCCACCAGGAGGAACTGCTGGCGAAGCGGCAGCAGGCGCTGGTCAAGCGGGCCTACCTGGATGCGGCGAGGTCCGAGCTGCGGCACTTCGTCGCCCTGGCGCTCAGCACCATCAGCCCGCTCTACAACACTGGCCGGGACGACGACGAGATCAAGCGGCAGGTCATGCGCCAGCTGGCCGCGCTGGACTACGGCAGCGACGGCTACTTCTTCCTCTACAACGACGAAGGCGTGAACCTGATGCACGCCCGCCAGCCCGAGCTGGTCGGCCGCAACCTGACGCGGCTGCGCGACGCCTACGGCCAGTTCCCGATCCAGCTGATGATGGACAAGGCCAAGGCCGGCGGCGGCTTCGTGGACTACAGCTGGCACAAGCCTTCCAGCGATGCCGATGCGGCCAAGGTCGCCTATGTCACGCCGCTGCCGCGCTGGCACTGGTGGTTCGGCACGGGGCTTTATGTGGACGACGTGGATCAGGTGCTGGCCCAGCTCGACGAGGAGCTGGCGGCCAGCGTCAACACCACGACCCGCTGGATCGCCGGCATCAGCGTGGCCGGGCTGCTGCTGATCTTCGGCGTGGGCCTGTGGCTGAACATGCACGAGCTGCGGCTGGCAGACGCCAAGCTCACGCTGCTGACGCGTCAGCTCGTCAGCAGCCAGGAAAGCGAGCGCGCCTACCTGGCCCGCGAGCTGCACGACGGCACCGGCCAGACCCTGGTCTCGGTCAAGCTGCTGGCCGAATCGGCCCTGCAGCGGCTGAATGCCGCAGAACTGGGCGACGAACGCGCCATTGCCGCGCGCACCGCGCTGCAGCGCGCGGTGGACCGGCTGCGCGACGCGCTGGTCGAGGTGCGTGGCATGTCGCACCGGCTGCGCCCGGTGATGCTGGACACGCTGGGCCTGCCGGCCGCGCTGGCGCAGATGGCGCAGGAGATGTGGGGCGACAGCGCCACGCGCTTCACGCTGCGCACAGACGGCGCTGTCGAAGACCTGCCCGAGGCGATCAAGACCGTGCTGTTCCGCGTCACCCAGGAGGCGCTGGCCAACATCGAAAAACATGCCGCGGCCTCCCGCGTCGAGCTGCAGCTGGACTACACGCCTGCCGGCCTGCAACTGCGGGTGCAGGACAACGGCCGCGGCTTCGACACCGAATTCTTCCAGCGCCACCCCAGCCGCGGCCTGGGCCTGCGCCACATGCGCGAACGCCTGGCCGCCATCGACGGCACGCTCAGCATCAGCTCGCACCCGGGCCAGACGCTGCTGCTGGCCAACGTGCCCAAGGCCGTGATCACGCGTTTTTCCCGACAGGAACCCCATGCCAACCGACAGCCCTGAGCGCCAGATCAAATTGATGATCGTGGACGACCATGCGGTGGTGCGCGACGGCCTCAAAGCAGTTTTTGCGATGGCCGACGACCTCACCGTCGTCGCCGAAGCAGGCAACAGCACGGAAGCCCTCGCGCGCCTGCGCGACTGCCCGCCCGATGGCGCGCCCGACGTGGTGCTGATGGACGTGGGCATGAAGGGCGGCGAAAGCGGCATTGACCTGACCGCCAGGCTGCTGGACGAAGACCCGGAGCGCGTGGTGCTGATGCTCTCGATGCACGACGGCACCGAGATCGCGCAGCGCGCGTTGCGGGCCGGCGCACGCGGCTACGTGCTGAAGGACTCGCCGTCCTCCGAGATCCTGCATGCGATCCGCACCGTGTTTGCCGGCGGCACCTTTCTCAGCCCGGCGATGGCCGCGCGCCTGTTCCGCGGCCCCAGCTCGCGGCCGCTGCTGTCCGACCGCGAACAGCATGTGCTCAGCTTCCTCGGCCAGGGCCTGGCCAGCAAGCAGATCGCCAACACGCTGAACCTGAGCGTGCGCACCGTCGAGTCGCACCGGCAGAACATCCGGCGCAAGCTCAACCTCGCCGGCCAGGCCGAGCTGATCAAGTACGCAGTCGAAAACGCCGCGCGCACCGGAGGGTGAGCGGCGGTTCGACATGCCGCACAGGTCGCGGTGCTTTCCCTGATCGGGTCTTGCCGGAGCGGGCAAACGAGCGCGTGAAAACGAGTGCGTAAAGCCACGCGGCGGCTCTAGGTATTGCAGCGGTGGCGCGCAGATGCGCGGAGTTACACACTCGTTCCACTCGCTTTTACACAATCCGGAGACAAGCCGATGACCTCGCAAGCAACGCATTTCCGCCTGCCCCTCATCACCCTGGCGCTCGCCGCGGCCTTCGCCAGCGCACAGGCCGCCGACACGATCAAGATCGGCGTCGCCGGCCCCTTCACCGGCGGTTCGTCCTCGATGGGCGTTTCGATGCGCGACGGCGTGCGCCTGGCCACCGAAGAGATCAACAAGGCCGGCGGCGTGCTGGGCCGGCAGATCGAGCTGGTCGAGCGCGACGACGAGGCCAAGAACGAGCGCGGCGTGCAGATCGCCCAGGAGCTGATCAACAAGGAAAAGGTCGCCGCCACCGTCGGCTACATCAACACCGGCGTGGCGCTGGCCTCGCAGCGCTTCTACCAGGAAGCCAAGATCCCGGTGATGAACAACGTGGCCACCGGCTCGGCCATCACCCACCAGTTCGACACCCAGCCCGAGAACTACATCTTCCGCAACGCCGCGCACGACAGCATCCAGGCGCCGATGATCGTGGAAGAGGCGGTCACCCGCCGCGGCTACAAGAAGCTCGCCATCCTGGCCGACTCGACCAACTACGGCCAGCTCGGCCGGCAAGACTTGGTCAAGGCGCTGGAGCTCAAGGGCATGAAGCCGGTCGCCGAAGAGAAGTTCAACATCAAGGACGTCGACATGACGCCGCAGCTGCTGAAGGCCAAGGAAGCCGGTGCAGAGGCGGTGCTGACCTACGGCATCGGCCCCGAGCTGGCGCAGATCGCCAACGGCATGACCAAGCTGGGCTGGAAGGTGCCCATCATCGGCAGCTGGACGCTGTCGATGGCCAACTACATCGACAACGCCGGCCCCGGCGGCGAAGGCGCGCGCATGCCGCAGACCTTCATCCAGGAGCCGACGACGCCCAAGCGCCAGTCCTTCATCGTCTCGTACCTGAAGACCTTCAACCCGAAGAACAGCCGCATCGATTCGCCCGTCTCGGCTGCGCAAGGCTACGACTCCGTCTACCTGCTGGCCGCCGCGATCAAGCAGGCCGGCAGCACCGACGGCCCGAAGATCAAGGCCGCGCTGGAAGACCTCAAGACGCCGGTGGACGGCGTGGTCACGACCTACAACAAGCCCTTCACCAAGACCGACCACGAGGCCATCACCGCCAACATCCCGGTGTTCGGCGAAGTCAAGGGCCAGCGTGTGGTTTACGCCTATGAGGCCGACTTCAAGAAGGCTTCCGAAGTGCGCGTGAAGGACGTCAACGCCAAGGGCGCGCTGACAGCCGTCAAGAAGTAAGCCGACCGCACCTGCCCACCCCTTTCGCCCTGAGTCCGCCCCCCTTTCTCGCTGAGTCCGACCTCCGTTCACCCTGAGTCCGACCTCCGTTCTCCCTGAGCTTGTCGAAGGGCCGGCGCACCACTCCTCCGTTCGCCCTGAGCCTGTCGAAGGGCTCGCGCGACACAGGCATGAGATCGATCGAAGAAGGCTTCGACAGGCTCAGCCCGAACGGAAAAGTGGGGCTCAACCCGAACGGAAAAGCGGGCTCAGCCGGAACGGGGGAGAGGTGCCTTGTTTTCCGTTCACCCTGAGCTTGTCGAAGGGCCAGGGCTTCGACCAAGCTCAGCCCGAACGGTGGTGGCCGCGGTGACCGGCGAGGCCGCTGCGCCCCGCCCGTTCGCCCTGAGCCTGTCGAAGGGTTCATCCCTCATTGAAGAGGAAGTCCATGCAGATCCTCACCCAACTCGTGTTCAGCGGCATTGCGCTGGGCATGATCTACGCCGTCATCGCGTTTGGTTACCAGCTGACCTTCGCGACCTCGGACACGCTGAACTTCGGCCAAGGCGACGCGCTGATGCTGGGCGCGCTGGTCGGGCTCACGCTGGTCGGCCTGGGCGTGAACTACTGGCTGATGATTCCCATCGTCTGCGTGTTCGGCGCGTTGCAGGGCGCGGTGGTCGAGCGCATTGGCGTGCGGCCTGCCATCAAGATCAAGTCCGAGTTCGGCTGGATCATGTCCACCATCGCTTTAGGCATCATCTTCAAGAACGTGGCCGAGAACATCTGGGGCCGGGACGACCTGAAGTTCCCGTCGCCGCTGCCTGAGTCGCCGCTGAAGTTCCTCGGTGCGAATGTGCTGCCGATGGAGATCCTCGTCGTCGGCGGCGCGATCCTGATGATGCTCGCGGTCGAGTTCTTCAACCGCAAGACGATCTACGGCAAGGCCGTCGTCGCGACCTTCAACGACCGCGATGCCGCGAAGCTGATGGGCATCAATACCGGCCTCGTGATCACGTTCTCGTATGCGCTGTCGTCGATGACGGCCGCGTTCGCCGGCGTGCTGATCGCGCCGCTCACGCTGACAGGCGCCACGATGGGCGCGGTGCTCGGCCTGAAGGCGTTCGCGGTCGCGATCATCGGCGGGCTGACGAGCGGCATGGGGATCATCGTGGGCGGCATCATCCTCGGCATCGCCGAGACGACGACCGGCTTCTACCTGAGCACCGGCTACAAGGATGTGCCCGGCCTCGTGCTGCTGCTGATCGTTCTCGCAGTCCGCCCCGCCGGCCTGTTCGGCAAGACCGCGATCAAGAAGGTCTGACCATGAAACGCCATCACCTTCTTCTCGCAATCGTCGGGATTGCCGCGCTCGCCCTGTTCCCGCTCGGCGTGCAGAACCCGTACTACATCCACCTGATCGAGACGATCATGATCTACGCGATCGTGCTGTTCGGTCTGGACATCGTGGTCGGCTACACCGGCCAGGTCTCGCTCGGGCATGCGGGGCTGTTCGGCGTCGGCGCTTACGTGGCCGGCGTGCTGGTGTTCAAGCTCGGCGCATCGCTGTGGATCACGGTGCCCGCCGCGATCCTGATCACGGCCGGCTTCGGCGCCCTGCTCGCACTGCCGGCGCTGCGCGTCTCCGGCCCTTACCTCGCAATGGTCACGCTCGCGTTCGGCACGATCATCCAGATCCTGATCAACGAGATGAGCTTCCTGACCGAGGGACCGCTCGGCATCAAGCTCGACAAGCCCGCGCTGTTCGGTCACAAGCTCGACGAACGCGAGTTCTACTGGGTCGTGCTGGTGCTGATGGTGCTCGCGCTGGTGGTCGTGCACCGCACACTGCGCTCGCATCTTGGGCGTGCGTTCGAGGCGCTGCGCGGCAGCCCGGTCGCTTCCGACTGCATGGGCGTTTCGGTGTACCGCCACAAGGTCTACGCGTTCGTGATCAGCGCCGGCTTCGCGGGCCTGGCCGGCAACCTGTATGCGTACTCGGAACAGTACATCTCGCCGAACTCGTACAACTTCGAGCTCACGGTGCTGTTCCTGCTGGGCATCATCATGGGCGGACGCAAGAGCCGGATCGGCGCGCTGCTCGGTGCGACCGTCATCGTGCTGCTGCCCAAGCTGCTCGACGACATCGAGTTGTTCCGCTACGTCTCGGTGGCGCTGGCGGCGATCGTGCTGGTCTGCGCCGTCGTCGCGGTGCGGCGCGGCAAGATGACGATGCCGCAGATGTCGATCCCGGTCGTCGGCACGATCGCGCTTGCGGCGCTGTCGTTCAAGCTGCAGACGATGACCGACTGGCGGCTCTCGATCTTCGGCGTGATCACGCTGTTCGTCGTGTACTACCTGCAGGACGGCATCGTCGGTTTCGTGCGCAGCGCGCTGAACCTGCAGCGCGCCAAACCGGTCGACGACGCCAAAGCCGCTCCGGCGCCGGCGGACGCGGTGTCGAACGCCGCAGTCGGCGCGTCGCCAGAGATCCTGAAGGCCAGCGGCGTGCTGATGCAGTTCGGCGGGCTGAAGGCGCTGAACAACGTCGACCTGGTCGTCAAGCGTGGCACGATCCACGGCCTGATCGGGCCGAACGGCTCGGGCAAGAGCACGATGATGAACGTGCTGACCGGCATCTACGTGCCGACCGCCGGCGCGATCGACTTCGGCGGGCGCACGCTCGTCGGCCGCACCTCGTCTGACATTGCGCTGTCGGGCATCGCTCGCACGTTCCAGAACGTGCAGCTGTTCGGCGAGATGACGGCGCTGCAGAACGTGCAGGTCGGCCTGCACCACACGTTCGCGAGCAACCTGTTCGACGTGGCCGTGCACACGCCGCGCTACCGGCGCGAGAGCGCGGCCGCGGTGGCACGCGCGATGGGCCTGCTGAAGTTCGTCGGGCTTGCCGATCTCGCGTTTGAGGAGGCGCGCAACCTGCCCTACGGCAAGCAGCGGCTGCTCGAGATCGCACGCGCGCTCGCGCTCGACCCGCAACTGCTCTTGCTCGACGAGCCGGCGGCCGGCCTGACCGCACCCGACATCAAGGAGCTGGTCACGTTCATCCGCAAGATCCGCGACCACGGCATCACGGTGATCCTGATCGAGCATCACATGGACGTCGTGATGAGCATCTGCGACACGGTGTCGGTGCTAGACTTCGGGCAGAAGATCGCCGAGGGCCTGCCGGCCCAGGTGCAGGCCGACGAGAAGGTCGTCGAGGCCTATCTTGGTGGCCAGGCCGTCGACAGCTTGGCTGCGGCATAGGACGGAAACCCATCATGTTGACCATCAACAACTTGCACGCCGGGTACGGCAAGGTCCAGGTCCTGCACGGCATCTCGATCGAAGTGCCGAAGGGCAAGGTCGTCACGCTGATCGGCAGCAACGGCGCCGGCAAGACGACGACGATGCGCGCGGTCTCCGGGATGATTGCACCGAGCGCCGGCGACATCTCGCTGAACGGCAAGCGCATCGACGGCATGGAGTCGTTCCACATTGCCAAACTCGGCCTCGCGCATTCGCCTGAGGGCCGGCGCGTGTTCGCAACGATGACCGTCGCCGACAACCTGACGCTCGGCGCATTTCCGCGCCTGACGGGCAGCCGCCCGAAGGGCGACGTCGCCGGCGACCTGGAGCGCGCGCTCGAGCTGTTCCCGCGCCTGAAGGAGCGCCGCACGCAGCTGGCCGGCACCTTGTCGGGCGGCGAGCAGCAGATGCTCGCGATGGCGCGCGCGATCATGCTGAACCCGGAGGTCGTGCTGCTCGACGAGCCGTCGATGGGCCTCGCGCCGATCCTCGTCGCCGAGGTGTTCAAGATCATCGAGCGGCTGAAGGCGCA
>NZ_JBGGNH010000011.1:0-82422 GCF_041287625.1 Ideonella sp. | reverse complement strand
AAGGCCTGAAGCAGGCTAAAAAGGGAACGTGTCGAACACGTTCCCTTTTTCATTTTGTCTGGCCTGCTGCAAAACACATTGGACGAAACGCTGGCGAGCTTGCCCGCTGCCGGGATTGCCGAACTGGGGGCTTTGCTCGATCCGGCCTGGATCGAGCAGGCGCTGACGGCCACAGGCAAGGCATCCATCCGCCGACGCAAACTGCCTGCCGATCATGCTGTGTGGCTGGTCATTGGTCTGGCACTGTTTCGCCACATGCCGCTGTGGCAAGTGGTGCAGGAGATGGCACTCACCCTTGATGGGCAAGAGCTGCCTGTGCCCAGCAGCAGCGTGGCGGCTCGCCAAAGGCTGGGCGCCGAGCCCATGGCGCATTTGTTTGGCTTGCTCACCCAGGCGTGGGGACGAGCCCATCCGGTGCACGAAGAGACCTTGCGCGTGTTGGCCGTCGATGGCGTGGTGTGGTCTGCGCCCGATAGCGCAGACAACCGCCAGGCGCTGGGCAGTGGCCAGACGCAATACGGCCCTCAACCTTGGCCGATGGTGCGTGGTGTGTGCCTGCTCGACACGGACAGCCACGAACTGCTCGACGCCCGGCTGGGCGACTACCATTGCGGCGAGCTGACGCTGGCGGCTGAGCTGCGCGGCGTGGACCACTCGATCACGCTGTTCGACAGAGCCTACTTCTCAGCGGCGTTTTTGCTGGACTGGCAGCACGCCGGCGAGCAGCGCCATTGGCTCATGCGTGCGCGGGACAACCTGCGCTACGAGATCGTGCAGACCTTGGGTGAAGGCGATTGGCTGATCCGCATGCCGGTCTCGGCAAGGGCCAGGAAACTGCGCCCCGAACTGCCTTCTCACTGGGAAGCGCGGCTGATCCAGGTCAGCGGCGAAGATGGGCAGGTGCGCCGCTTCATCACCTCCATGCTCGACCCTGAGTGGTTTGGCGCGCCCGAGATGGCCCAGCTTTACTGCCAGCGCTGGGAGATCGAGTTGGGGTTTCGTGAGATCAAGCAGTCGCTGCAGCAAGGCGCCAGTGTGCTGCGCAGCAAGCAGCCAGAGTTGGTGACGCAGGAGGTCTGGGGCGTGTTGATCGCTCACACCTTGCTGCGGCGGTGGATGCGGCTGATGGCCCAGCATGCGGGGGTGGAGCCCGTGCGCATCAGCTTCCACACGGCCCGGCACGCCATCGTCGGGGCCATCAACACGGTGCATCTGGCCCGTGCCGGCACCTTGCCTCAGCACCTGCAACGCCTGCTGGATCAGGCCCGCTACTACGTGCTGCCACCTCGCCGTGCCGGACGCAGCTTCCCACGTGTGGTCAAACGCTCCAGTCGCAGCAAGTACCCATCAAAAAAATGCCAGTCAGGGCTTAACTGACTGGCATTGACCTTCGGGTGGCTTTTTCATGCGCGCTCGGCGGCTACGGCGCGGTCTTGTGCTGCAAGCCCGCGGTCCCGTGGTTGAGTGCACGCACCACGTACTCCATGAATGGCGGCGTGAAGATGGTTCCGTGGTCGGGCACGATGCGTTGGTCCACTTCGATGACCTTGGAGCCGCCTGCGGGGCAGATGCTGGCGCTGTCGTCCACCGGCTCCAGGCGCATGCGGTACCAGGCGTCTGTCAGCGCTGGATAGCCTGACGACGGCTGGCGGAACACGGTGACCGGGTTGTCTGCATACAGCTCGTCGGACCGGGCCGGCGCGCGCTGGAAGCCGCGCAGGATCGTCTGTGGCCCTTGCGCTTTCGGCGCTTCGCCTTGCAAGACCTCCATGCGCAGCCGGTGCGTCACGAAGGCCGGGAAGTTGGCCGCCGTGTAGATGTGTTCCAGGAACGGAGCGGTCTGCGGCGCGTCGGGCGCATAGGACATGGCCTGCCCGGCGGGATAGACCTCGCGGGTCACGCCGTCTGTTTCGGATGAGAACAGCAGCACCGGCATTGCGGCCGGCTTGCACTGCGCCTGCTCGTCGTGCACCGCACGGTAAAGCTCAGCCGAGAACGCCGGGTTGATCAGCAGCACAAGGTCAGGCCGCGGCGCGGCCGGTGCCGCATCGCTCGCTTGCAACAGGCCGCCACGAATGGCGCTGAACACGGCCCGCGCGCCCATGCTGTGGCCGGCCACGACAAACGCGCTGCGCCGGTCGGCACGCGGGTCCCGCGGCGCCGAGCTCACCCGATGAGCCAGCCCTGCCATCAGCTGCGGCAACACGGCCTGCGCGCCGCCCAGCCTGTCGGCGGCTTGAAGCCGATCCCAGAACGTGGTGACCACATTGGCCACGGCGCTGTCATAGGGCGCGCCTGGCCAGCCGAAGAAAACCCCGATCACCTGCCGCGGCGCACGGCCCGAAGCCCGCGCCGCCGCCTGCTCCATCGCCCTGATGCCGCTGATCAGGTCCGCGTAGTCGCACACATAGCTGTCCGCCTTGTCGGCCGAATGCTGCCAACCGTGCACGAACAGCGCGACCAGCGCGCCGGCTCCTGCGTTGGCCTGGTCCACCGCATCCTGCACCGCCTGCGTCTGCGGCGGCGCCAGCGCCTCGCCGCGGTCATTGGCCTGCACGAAAAACAGCGACCGGCCGGCTTCCGGCACCGGCGTGCTGCACTCGTCGCCCAGCGTCACCAGGCCGGCCGGGCGGACCTGCGCGGCCTTGCGGACGATGGCCTGGCCGTTGACCATCACACCGGATTCATGCCCCAGGTTCCAGCGGACCTGCAGCGGGTGGCCGGGGGCCATCAAGGCACCGAGATCCTCAGGTAGCAAGGCCCGCAACGCGCCCTCCACGCCTGCCGTGAGCGTCAGCTCGGGCGAAGCCTGCGCAGCGTCCGCCGCCGGCCGAGTCTTCAGGCTCAGTTGGCCAGTGCCGCTGCTCGAGGCCAGGTGCAGTTCCTGCGCCGTGGCCACGGTGGACAGCACCTTTTGCACCGACAGCCCAGCCAGCGAATCGGCCTTCGAAAACGGCAAGCCGTACTCGGCTGTGGCACTCAGCTTCAAGTCCCCCAGCGTTTGCGCCAGCACCGAAAGGCCGCCAGGCGGCAGCGATGCGGCGCATGCCGCGACAGCATCGGGTGCGGGCTGCCCCGCCAGCGAAACCCGCAAGCTGTCGTCCCAGTCCAGGCGCAGCGGCGACAGCAGAACGCGGCAGCTGTCCAGCGTCAACTGCGCGCCGGCCACGCTGGCATGCAGCTCACTGCGCCCCACGTCCACACAAGCCCCCTGCGTGCTGACCAGCTTGCCAACTGAAATCGCGTCAAGCTCGATGCGCGCTCCAAAAGCCGCCGTCCAGCCGCCATCGCAGGCCCTGCGCACGAGGCCAGTGTGCACGCTTGCCTGGACCGCGGAGGCCTGCAGCGCAGCCGGCAACTTGGGAATGTCGGCCTGCACGTCCAGACGGGACCAATGGTTGTCGCCCGTGCATCGCGTCGCTGCGCCGCACAGCTTGCCGCTGACAGCGCGGTGGTTGAAAAACTGCAGGCACACCGGCACCACCAGCACGGCCAACGCCACCCAGGCAAGCCGCCTGGCCCCCTTGCGGTTCGAGATGTTCATGGTGCCCCGGCTCCCCTGTTTGTCGGTCTTCAGACGGATGGAGCGCGACGCCCCTTCGTCAACGGTGTACGCGAAAACGGCACAAGACGGGACAGCGCAGGCGATTCAGCTTGTGACGCAGCTCACCTTGGGTCCTGGACAACCGGCGCAATCACGAGCAGCGTCCCGTTGCGGTCTTCGGTCACCCACAGCCGGCCCTGCGAGTCGGCCTTGATGTCGGTGGGCGCGCCCATCGGCTGCTGGCCTGCAGCGCCGTCCCAGCCTTCGACCAAGGTGATCGGCTTGGCCGCGGGCTGGCCCTTGGGCGAGAGCGGGTAGCCAATGATGCGGTGGCCGGTGGCGCGGTAGCCATGCAGCGTGATGACCAGGGACTTGCGCCAGGCGGCGGGCGCCTGCGGCGCGTCGTAGAACAGCATGCCCAGCGGGGCCGAGTGCGGTGGCAGCAGGCGTTCAGGCGCGGTGTATTGCTTGCAGTCGAAGCTGCCGAAGGCCGGGTCGCGCAGATTGCCTTCGGTGCAATACGGCCAGCCGTAGTGCCGGCCCTGGACCACGCGGTTGAGTTCATCGAACGGGCGCGTGGCGGAATCGCGCACCGGGCCGGGCAAGGTGTCGCGGCTGTTCTCGGCCTGCCACAGCGCACCGTCAGGCCGGCTGTAGGCCAGGCCCATCGAATTGCGCAGGCCGCGCGCCAGGACCTTGCCTGCCCAGCGCTCTGGCTCACCCTTGGCGCGTTCGTAGCGCCACAGTGCGGCCTGAGGCTGATCGCCTTCGGCCACCGTGCAAGGCACGAAGCCCGAGGACATCGGCGCTGATGCGGCCGCGTCGTCAGGGGTTTCGCAGTGATCGGTCGGTGCACCAATGTTGACGATCAAGGCTCCGTCCGGCGCCACGATGAAGGCTTTCAGCGGATGCCGGCCAGCCGTGGGCAGATGCTCGATCAGCGGCTTCAGCACCGCGCCGTCGGGCCGAAAGTCCACCACGCTGATTCGGCCGGACTCGCCAAGCAGCACCCGGCCAGCGGCGTCCAGTTGCAAGCCATGCGGCCGGTCCAGCTTGGTCAGCAAGACACTGAGCCTGGCCTCGCCTTGCGCGCTGAAACTCAACGCCAGCAATCGCCCGCGCTGGCCATCCCATGGCCCGCGGTCGGTCACCAGCACCCGCCCGTCCGGCAAAGGCAGCACGCCCCGTGGCGCACCCAGGTCGCTCGCCACCAGGCCCACGCAGAAGCCCGGCGCGACCTTGAATGACGTGACCGCCGGATGTCCCGCGCAGCTGCCGCTGACCGCGTAGCCGGCGTTCGCCTCGGCTGGTTTCTTGGCAGAGACAAGGCAAGCCCAGCAGCTCAGGGCCAGCGCCGCCAGTCTCGCGCCCGAACGCCAGGAAAGCCGCAGATTCATCCGAGAGGCCCCGGTTTGTGAAGAGTATGCAGGCCGGGTCCGCGCCTGCCACCGCGGAAGTTATCGCAGTCAGCGGGATGGACCGATCAATCCACTTTACTTTACAAAGCGGACGCACGGCCCTTCCAGCACGCGGCGAGCATCTGGACATTCGGTGGGCTGAGGCTGCTCGCACCCACCTCTGGACACCATGCAGGGATCGATGCCTTCACACCCATTGCCTGACCGCTGCCGGCCCGCGCTGCTGGCGCTGAGCCTGGCGCTTGCGCTGCCCGCCTGGGCCGCGGCGGCCGATGCATCACCGGCAAGCGCCGCCGCTGCAACAGCCACGCCGCTGTTGCCAATGAGCTGGCTGCGCGCCGGCCCAGGCCAGGCCAAGCCGGCAGACGGCACGATGCTCGCGCAATGGTGGCAACAGTTCGACGATGCCGACCTCAGCGCGCTGGTGCGCGAGGCGCTGGCCCGCAACACCGACCTGCGCGTGGCCCGCAGCACGCTGGCCCAGGCGCAGGCTGCGCGCGCAGCCACCGTGGCGGGTGCCCGGCCGCAGGTCGGCACCTCGGCCTCGGCCAGCCGCAGCCACGGCAACAACGCCAACAGCAACCAGTTCCAGGTCGGCCTCAGCGCCAGCTGGAACCCGGACCTGAACGGCTCGCAGCAAGCCGCCATTGACGCCGCGGGTGCCGACGTCGCGGTCGCCACGCAGGACCTCTACGCGACCCAGGTCTCGCTGGCCTCGGAGGTGGGCCTGGCCTATCTCGGCTTGCGCGACGCGCAGGCCCGCCAACGCATCACCCAGGCCAGCCTGGACAGCTTCGAAGACAGCTCGCAGCTCGTCAGCTGGCGCGTGCAGGCCGGCCTTGCCAGCGGGCTGGACCTGGACCAGGCCCGGCTCAGCACCGAGCAGACCCGCGCCAGCCTGCCGTCACTGACCACCGAAGTCGCGCAGTACGAAAGCCAACTCGCGCTGCTGACTGGCCGCACGGTGCAGGCGCTGCAAGGCAGCCTGGCCCAGGTTTCGGCCATGCCCAACACCGAGCCGCTGGTGGACCGCCTGGCCGTGGGCGTGCCGGCGGACCTGCTGCGCCAGCGGCCGGACCTGCGCGCGGCAGAGGCTTCGGTGGCCGCCCAATGGTCGCGCCGCGACCAGACCCGGCGCGAAGGTTTGCCGTCGTTCTCGCTCAGCGGCTCGGCCGGCCTGCAGGCGCTCACGCTGGCCGGCCTGGGCGCCAGCGGTGCGGGGATTGCCAGCCTGGCCGCGGCCTTCAGCTGGCAGCTGTTCGATGGCGGCCAGCGCGAGGCGCTGGTGGGCCAGCAGGACGCCGCGCTGGACGCCACGCGCATCCAGTACGAGGCCGCCGTGCTCACGGCGCTGAAGGATGTGGAGGACAGCCTGGTGGCCGTGCGCGGCAGCCGCGAGCGCGTGGGCACGCTGCGCAAGGCCGCCACCGCCGCGCAGAACGTGCTGGAAGCGACCCGCGCGCGCCACCAGGCCGGCCTGATCGACACCGCCAGCCTGCTCGAAGCCCAGCGCAACCTGCTGAGCACGCAGACCAGCCTGCAAAGCACGCAGACCGAACTCTCGCAAAACCTGGTGCAGCTCTACACCGCGCTGGGCGGTGGCTGGACGCCAGACGTCGAGCCTGTCCCGTCCGCCAGCAGCGTGCCGGTTGCCAGCCGCTGAAGCAACGAGCCGCCTTTCATCTCCAGAGTCCCCTTCCATGACGTCTTCCTCCCCCCAAGATCCCGGCCAGCAAACCCCCGACTGGCTGGCCGGCGACACCACCCCGCGCTGGCGCCGCCGCAGCACCTGGGTGGCGGTGGCGCTGCTGGCGCTCGCTGGCGTTGGCGTGGCCTTGTGGCTGGGCCACCGGGCCGAGGCCGACGCGCCGCGCTATGTCACCGAGCCGCTCAAGCGCGGCGACCTGTCCCTCACTGTGACGGCCAACGGCACGCTGCAGCCCACGCGCTCGGTCAGCATCGGCAGCGAACTCTCGGGCACCGTGACCCGCGTGCTGGTGGACGTGAACGACCGGGTCAAGAAGGGCCAGGTGCTGGTGGAGCTGGACACCGCGAAGTTCATCGACCAGGTCAACACCGCCAAGGCCGCGCTGCAGAGCGCGCAGGCCACGGTGCTGCAGTCGCAGGCGACACGCGAAGAGTCGCGCCTGGCACTGGCCCGGCTGGAACAGGTGGCCAAGCTTTCTGGTGGCAAGACGCCGGCCGCCACCGAGCTGGACGCCGCCCGCGCCACGCTGGACCGCGCGGTCTCGGCCGAAGCCGCAGCCCGTGCCGGCGTGGCCCAGGCCCAAGCCGCCCTCAGCACCAACCAGACCAACCTCGCCAAGGCCTCCATCAGCTCGCCGATCGACGGCGTGATCCTGACCCGCGCGGTGGAGCCGGGCAACGCGGTGGCCGCCTCGCTGCAGGCCGTCACGCTGTTCACGATGGCCGAGGACCTGAGCCGCATGAAGCTCTCGGTCAATGTGGACGAGGCCGATGTGGGCCAGGTCAAGGAAGGCCAGACGGCGCAGTTCACCGTGAGCGCCTGGCCGGGCCGCAAGTACCCGGCCAACGTGACCCGCGTGGCCTTCGGCTCGACCACGACCGACAACGTGGTCACCTACACCACGCAGCTGGACGTGAACAACCCCGACCAGACGCTGCGCCCCGGCATGACCGCCACCGCGACGATTGCCGCCACCGAGCACAAGAACGTGCTGCTGGTGCCACGCAGTGCGCTGAACTACACGCCCACGCAGCGCAGCGGCGCGCCAGGCGCAGGCACCAGCGGCGGCGCCGGCATCATGTCCATGTTGATGCCGCGCCCGCCCGGCGTCGGCCGGCCCGGCGGCGCCGGTGGCCAGAACGGCGGCAAGCCGGCAAAGGCCAACGCGGACAACGGCAGCAGCAAGCGCATCTGGGTTCTTGAAGGTGGGGAAGACGGTCATCCCAAACCGCTGACCGTCACCGTGGGCCTGAGCAACGGGCGGCTCACCGAAGTCAGCGGCGAGGGCCTGCAGGAAGGCATGTCCGTCATCACCAGCCAGCAGACGGGCCAGGCCAGCGGAGCCGCGAAGTGAGCACCGCCCAGGACCTGCCCACTGGCGGCCCGCTGATCCGTCTGCGCGGCGTGACCAAGACCTACGGCCAGGGTGACATCGCCTTCCAGGCGCTCAAGGGCGTGGACCTGGACATCCCTGCCGGCGAGTTCGTCGCGGTCATGGGCCCCAGCGGCTCAGGCAAGTCCACCGTGATGAACCTGCTGGGCTGCCTGGACACGCCGACCAGCGGCGAGTACCTGTTCGCCGGCATCCACGTGGAGCGGCTGGACCGCGACGCGCGCGCCCGGCTGCGCCGCCGCCACCTGGGCTTTGTGTTCCAGGGCTTCAACCTGCTCTCGCGCACCTCGGCACTGGAGAACGTCGAGCTGCCTCTGCTGTACCGTGGCGAAGCGGCGGCCCAGCGCCACCAGGCCGGCCGCGCCGCGCTGGCCCAGGTGGGGCTGGCCGGCTGGGAGCACCACACGCCGGCCGAGCTGTCCGGCGGGCAGCAGCAGCGCGTGGCGATTGCCCGCGCCATCGTCACGCAGCCCACCGTGCTGCTGGCCGACGAGCCCACCGGCAACCTCGACAGCGCCCGCAGCGAAGAGATCATGGCCTTGCTGCGTGCGCTGAACCGCGAGCACGGCATCACCGTGCTGATGGTCACCCACGAGCCGGACATGGCCGCCTGGGCCCAGCGCATCGTGCACTTCCGCGACGGCCGCATCGAGCGCGACGAATACCAGGCGCCGCACGACGCGCCGCCCAGCCAGTTCGCCAAGCTCAGCGAGGGCCAGGCCTGATGTGGGGCAACACCTTCCTGCTCTCGCTGCGGGCCATCCGCCGCAACCTGCTGCGCTCCTTCCTCACGGTGCTGGGCATCGTCATCGGCGTGGCCGCGGTGGTCACCATGGTCACGGTCGGCAATGGTGCGACGCGCGCGGTGCGCGAGCAGATCAGCAGCCTGGGCAGCAACCTGCTGCAGATCCGCCCCGGCCAGCGCCTGGGCCCGGGCGGCGGCACCGGCGCGCCGGCATTCAAGGAGGCCGACGTGGACGCGATCCGCGACGAGGTCGCCGGCCTGAAGGCCGTGGCGCCCGAGGTGCGCTCGGCCGTCACCGTGATCGCCAATGGCAAGAACTGGGCAACCACCATCACAGGCAGCAACGACCAGTACTTCGCCGCCAGCAACTGGACCCTGGCCAGCGGCCGCATCTTCAACGAGGACGAGCAGACCGCCGGCGCGGCCGTCTGTGTGGTCGGTGCCACCATCAAGCGCGAGCTGTTCAACAACGAGGACCCGGTGGGCCAGCAGGTGCGCATCAAGAGCTTCTCGTGCGAGGTGATCGGCACGCTGGCCTCCAAGGGCCAGGCTGCGATGGGCATGGACCAGGACGACACCATCATCGTGCCGCTGCGCACTGCCCAGCGCCGCGTGATCGGCAACACCCGCATCAACACGCTGCTGGTCTCGATGGACGATGGCGTGGACAGCGAGGCCGTGACCGCGAGCCTCAGCACGCTGCTGCGCGAGCGGCGCAAACTGGCAGACGGGCAGGAGAACAACTTCAACGTGCTGGACACCGCGCAGATCGCCGCCACGCTGTCAGGCACCACGCAGCTGATGACCTCGCTGCTGGGCGCCGTGGCCGCGGTCAGCCTGCTGGTCGGCGGCATCGGCATCATGAACATCATGCTGGTCAGCGTGACCGAACGCACCCGCGAGATCGGCGTGCGCCTGGCCATCGGCGCGTTCGAACGCGAGGTGCTGCTGCAGTTCCTGATCGAGGCCGTCGTGCTGTCCTCGCTGGGCGGCCTGGTCGGCCTGGTGCTGGCCACGCTGGCCTCGCTGGGGCTGACCTCGCTGCTGGGAGTGCCCTATGGCTTCAATGCCAGCGTGAACCTGCTGGCCTTCGGCTTCTCCGCCGCCATCGGCGTGGTCTTCGGCTTCATGCCGGCAAGGCGCGCAGCGCAGCTGGACCCGATCGAGGCACTGCGGCACGAGTGACAGACAGAGGCGCCGCGCTCGCTAAGATCGCGGCTCCTTTCGCTGCTGTCCCCGCCATGAAACGTCTGCCCGATTCGCCGGGGCTGCCTGTCGCACCATGGCTCTCCGCCTCAGGCCTGATTGAACGTGGCTGAGATCGTCTACGCACCGCCGCAGATCGCGCTGCAAGTGCTGTTCGCCGACGAGCACCTGGTCGCCATAGCCAAGCCCGCCGGCCTGCTCTCGGTGCCCGGCCGCGGCGCCGAGCGGGCCGACTGCGCCGCCTCGCGCGTGCAAGTCCTCTTCCCCGATGCCCTCACCGTGCACCGCCTGGACATGGGCACCTCCGGCGTGCTCGTCTTCGGCCGCGGCGCCACCGCCCAGCGCACGCTCAGCCAGTCCTTCGAGCAACGCCAGACCGAAAAGTGCTACCTCGCGCTGGTGGCCGGCTTGCCCGCCGAAGACGAGGGCCGCGTGGACCTGCCGCTGATCGGCGACTGGCCGAACCGGCCGCGGCAGATGGTGGACCTGACGCACGGCAAGCCATCCACCACGCTGTGGCGCTGCCTGTCCCGCGACACCGCCACCGACACCGCCCGCCTGCTGCTCACCCCCATCACCGGCCGCTCGCACCAGTTGCGCGTCCACCTGCAAGCGATCGGGCATCCCATCCTCGGCGACGAGCTGTATGCGCCGCCGGAGGTAGAGGCTGCATCACCGCGGTTGATGCTGCATGCATGGCAGCTGACGCTGCCGCATCCGGTCAGCGGTGAGCCGTTGGCACTGGAAGCGCCTGCGCCGTTTTGATCATCTTCCGAGGCCAACGGGGCTGGCACTGCCAAGACCTTCCTTGGCGTCTCTGAGCGTTTGCGACGGCGAGTTCTATGACCGGCTGCTGTGGCCTCACGCGCCCATTCCAAGTCCCCTGCTCGCCGAGCATCTGAGGGCAAAACGCACTCAACGAAGGGTTTCGAACGTCTTGCGGATGTCGGCAACCAGGATGTCGGGTTGTTCCATGGCCGCGAAGTGCCCCCCCGCGGCGCCCTCGTTGAAGTACACCAGGCCCGTATATCGACGCTCGAGCCATCGTCGCGACTTGCGAACGTGCTCCTTGGGCAACATGGTGAATCCAGAGGGAATCGCGATCGGGCCGGGCGGCTGCCCGCCCGCCGGCCCGCCAGCGCTGGCCAATTCCCAATAGAGGCGAGCCGCGGAGGCAGCGCTGTCGGTCAGCCAGTACATCATCACGTGGTCCAGAATCTCGTCGCGGCTGAACGTCGCCTCGGCATCGCCTGGCGTCCCTCCTGTGTCCTGAAACATCGCGTAGATCCAGGCTGCCAGGCCCATCGGCGAGTCGGCCAAGGCGTAGCCGATCGTCTGAGGGCGCGTCGACTGCACCTTCGCATAGCCCGAGAGCCGATCCCAGAATTGGCCGGCGTCCTTGAGCATCATTTTCTCTTCGGGCGTTGCCTCGGCCGCCTCGTCCGGCGTGGTCATGAACATGGCGAAGTTCAGGTGCATGCCGACCAATCCCGCTGGCCGCTTGCGGGCGATGGCGTCGCACACGCCTGCGCCCAGGTCGCCGCCCTGCAACGCCCAACGATCGCCGTAGCCGAGACGACGAACGAGCTCGATCCACGCGTCCGCAATGCGCGGCAGCCCCCAACCGGCGTAGACGGGCTTGCCCGAGAAACCAAATCCCGGCATCGACGGCGCGATGACATGGAAGGCCTGAGCAGGCTCGCCCGCCTGTGCGCTCGGATGCGTCAGTGATGAGACGACTTTCCTGAACTCCAGCACCGAACCGGGCCAGCCGTGGCACATGACCAGCGGAAGTGCGCCCGCATGCGGCGACCGTGCATGCAGGAAGTGAATGTCCAGTCCGTCGATGTGGGTGGTGAACTGCCCCGTGGTGTTCAGCCATGCCTCAGTCGCGCGCCAGTCATAGCGCGTGCGCCAGTGTTCGCACAGCGCTTGCATCGACAAAAGACGCACGCCCTGCGATGTGTCGGACACCGTTTCCCTGTCGGGAAACCGCGTGCGAGCCAGCCGATCTTGCAGATCGAGCAACTGCGCTTCGGGCACCGCAAGATGGAACGGCGAAATGTGGGTATCGCTCATGCCTGATCCTTTTTCTGTTCCAGAAGGGAGCGAATGGCCGTCCAGCGAACATCCGGGTAGCGGTCGTTGTGCAAGGGCTCGAGCTTTCCCTTGTCCGAGAACATGTTGTGCAGGTATTGCATGCCCTGGAACGGCGGAAAGACGCGCGGTTCGCTGGCCGGATCCGCGGCGCGCATGGTTCTGATCCGATCGGCCAAGTCATCGAGCCATCCCTGGAGAGCCACTTCGGACGGGATGAACCGAGGAACGCGAGCCGCCTCGGCAGCTCGCAGCAGCGCGCGCACCGACGCGCCGCGTCTCGCCAGTGCCGCTGCCATTCGCCCACCCAGGTCGCCTGTTGCGCCTGCGAGGGTGACGATCTCGTTTGCCATGGTTCGTTCTCTTGAAGTGACGATTGATCGTAGGGAGTGCCATGCCCCGGGCATAGCCGCAAAGCGTGGACGGCTCGTTCCGAATCTGGAACGATTGAGGGATGGAACTCTCCGATCTCCGCATCTTTCTGCGCGTGCTCGACAGCGGATCGCTGTCGTCTGCAGCCCGCACCATCGGACTGCCGAAGTCGTCTGTCAGCCGGGCGCTCAACCGACTCGAGTCAGACGTGGGAGCCGCGCTTCTCGATCGCTCCGGACGCCGCGTCAAGATGACCGATGCAGGGCTGGCCCTGCAGCCTCATGCCGCTTTGCTGCTTGCCGCAGCCGAAGAGGCGCAGGCTTGCGTCGACAGCACCTCCGGTTTGCTGCGCGGCAGCCTCAAGGTGAACGTGCCATTCGCGCTCGCGGCGGTCCTGCTGGCCCCCATGTTGGCGGACTTTCTGAAACGCTATCCCGATCTGGATCTCGTGCTTGACGTCGACAATCGCAGGGTCGATCTGGCCGCAGAGGAGGTGGACGTTGCGCTGCGCATTGGCCCGCTGCCCAGCTCCGAACTCGTTGCGCGGCGTCTCGCAAACATGGCGCTTTGGACATGCGCCAGCCCGGGCTATCTCGCTGCGCAAGGAACTCCCAACGAGCCTTACGAGCTGATGAACCATCGACTCCTGTCGCGAATCAATCAGCCGGCGCGCTGGCGATACGCTTCACCCTCAGGCGACGCGATCGAGGTCAACGTGACGCCTCGAACGGTCATACCGGACGTCGCGGCGATGTTGCCCGCGCTCGTCAACGGATGCGGCATCGGTCGGCTGCCGGACTTTCTCGCAGCGCCTGCAGTCATGGACGGATCACTGGCGCACCTGTTCACAGGTTACGGAACCGACCGCGTTGACCTGCATGCCGTGTACACGAATCGAAAAACGCTTCCAGCGAAGGCGCGAATATTCATCGACGCAGTCGCGGTCTATCTCTCAGACTTGAGAAGACATCTGAACCTTGCGCCCTGATCGAACGACGAGAGATGCAAAAAAAAGCGCCGCAAGCGGCGCCTTCGAGGCTTGACCAGGTCGCCCAACAGGGGCGATCCGGGTCAGTGAAACTCAGAGCCCAGCCGTGCCGTTCGGCGTGCCCAGGCCGGTCGGGCCGTCGTAGCCGGTGCCGCTGGTGCACAGGTAGCTGCCACCGCAGGAACCGTTGCTGCCGGAGGTCACGTCGAAGATCGAGTTGGTGTGGCTGTAGGGGTCGGAGCCGTAGGTGACCGGGCCGCCGTTGACGCCGTAGATGCCGGCGATGACCGGGGCGGCGACGCTGGTGCCGCCGTAGACCTGCCAGCCGGACTTGGTGCCGAACTTCTTCGGTGCGTACACGGCCACGCCGGTGTTCGGATCGGCCACGGCCGAGACGTCTGCCACGGTGCGCTTGGCGCAGCCGGTGTCGAGCTGCCACGAGGGTTTGGCGTAGACGGTGCTGCAGCCGCTGCCGGCGCCGCTCCAGGCGGTCTCGACCCAGCCGCGGCTGTTCGAAGCGGTCTTCAGCGAGGTGCCGCCGACGGCGATCACGTGCGGCGAAGAGGCCGGGAACTGCACGCCGTAGCCGCTGTCGCCCGAGCTCACCACCACGGCGATGTTCAGGTGGTCGTAGGCCGACTCATAGCTGGTCGAGCCGGACTCGCCGCCGCCGTAGCTGTTGCTGATGGCACGCACGCCAGGCAGCGCGGCCGCGGTGTTGACGGCCTTGGCCAGGTTGGCCGAACTGGTCGACGAGGCTTCGACGAAAACGATGCTGCACGACGGGCACATGGCGCTGACCATGTCCAGGTCCAGCGCAGCTTCCTGGTTCCAGCCCTTGTTGGTGCCCGGATAGTTGGTGCCGCCGTTCTGGTCGATCTGCTTGAAGCAGCCGTTGGCCTTGGTGCAGGCCGGCAGGCCGAACTGCGTGCGGTAGACCGCCAGGTCAGCTTCGGCATTGGCGTAGTGATAGGCGTCCACCACCGCGATCACGGTGGCCGCGCTGCCGTTGCCGGTGATCTTGTAGGCCGAGCGCAGGCTGGCCGGGCTCAGGCCGCTGGGCGCCGCCGTGACCAGGTCTTCGCCATTGCGATCCAGCACGATGTGCGCATGGCAGCGAGCATGGCCTTCGGCCACGTCCCTGCTGCATGCTTCACGCGTGTGCACCAGCTTGCGCGCTGCCGTGCCGAGGTCTTGCGCGCTCGCGCCGACACTCAGCAACTGCAACACCGCGGCGGTCAAGGTGACCCCCAAAATCCTGAGCCTGATTCCTCGCATACAAACCTACTCCTGAGAAAAACAAAAAGCATTTCAGGACTGCGGCAAATGCCCGAGTTCGCCCGTCTTCAGGGCCCTCTGCATGTCACCGCAGTGCGGGTCGGATCGACCCCTGATTCGCCAAGCGGCCGATGCTGCTACAACAAGTCTTGTGAAGCCTGTCCAAAGCCTGTCAAACCGCCTTCCAGCCCCTAGTTCACAGCCTCGCCCCCCTATGTCATACCCCTCTCCACTGACCATCCTGACCGGCAGCTCGCGCGGCATGGGTGAAGCCATGGCCGCCCAGTGCCTGAACGAAGGCCATTGCGTGATCGGCATCTCGCGCCAGCCCAGCGAGGCGCTGGATGCGCTGGCCGCGAGCCGCGGCGCCACGCTGCTGCAGTGGCGCCATGACCTGGCCGAGCCCGAGGCCGCCGGCTGGGCATTGCTGGAGTGGCTGCAGGCGCAGGCGCCTGGCCGCTTCAGCCAGGCCACCTTGATCAACAACGCCGGCGTGATCGCGCCACTGCAGCCCCTGGCCGACATCGACCCTGCAGCCACCGCCAAAGTGCTGCGCGTGGGCCTGGAAGCGGCCATGGTGCTGAGCACGCTGTTCCTGCGCGGCACCCGCGGCTGGACGGTGCCGCGCAAGCTGCTGAACATCTCGTCCGGCCTGGGCCGCCGCGCCATGGCCGGCAGCGCGTCCTACTGCGCAGCCAAGGCCGGCATGGATCACTTCAGCCGCGCGCTGGCGTTGGAAGAAGCCCTGCAACCCAGCGGCGCCAAGGTCGTTTCGCTGGCGCCCGGCGTGATCGACACCGGCATGCAGGACCAGCTGCGCGCCGCCGACCCGGCAGCCTTCCCTGACCACGCCAATTTCGTCGCGCTGAAGGCCGGAGGCCAGTTGCTCAGCCCGGCCGACGCTGCGGCTCGGGTGCTGGCCTTCCTGGCCCGGCCGGACTTCGGCAGCAACCCGGTGGCCGACGTGCGCGAGGCCAGCGCATGAGCCATGGGTCGCGCGCCATGCCGTGGATCGTGCCGCTGCTGTGGGGCCTCGTCGGCCTGGCCTTTGTCGCCTCTGGCTGGCAGCCGTTCGACCGCGGCACCTGGGTGCTGGAAGTGACGCCGGTCGTCATTGCCGCGCCGCTGCTGTGGGCACTGCGACGCCGCTGCCCGTTCACGCCCATGCTGCTGGGCCTGATCGCCGTGCACTGCCTGGTCCTGATCTACGGCGGCGCCTACAGCTATGCCCGCGTGCCGCTGGGCTTCTGGCTGAAGGCCCTGCTGGGCACCGAGCGCAACCCGTACGACCGCATCGGCCACCTGGCGCAAGGCCTGGTGCCGGCGCTGGTGGCGCGCGAGGTTCTGATACAGCGTGGGGTGTCGGCCGGGCGCCGGCTGATCGGCTTCCTCAGTGTGTGTGTGGCCATGGCCATCAGCGCCTGGTACGAGCTGATCGAATGGGCCGCAGCACTCGCGCTGGGCCAGGGCGCCAACGAATTCCTCGGCTCCCAGGGCGACATCTGGGACACGCAATCCGACATGTTCTGCGCCTTCATCGGCGCGCTGCTGGCGCTGGCCTTGTTCGCGCGCTGGCAGGACCGGCAGATCGCCCGCGAGCCACGCTGGCAGCTCGCACGACCATCCCCCTGAGCAAACAGCAGGAGACTGTCCATGCACACCTTGTTTGGCTACCCCGGTTCCGGCTCGGCCGCGGTCGAACTGGCCTTGCGCCGCTGTGGCCTGCCCTTCGAGCTCGTCAACGCCGCCTCGTGGGCGCCCGAATCCGCCCGCGAGCAACTGGCCGCCGCCAACCCGCTGCAGCAGATCCCGACGCTGCGCCTGCCTGACGGTTCGGTCATGACCGAAAGCGCCGCGATCCTGATCCATCTCGGGCTGGAACACCCGGACAGCGGCCTGCTGCCCGGCACGCCGGCCGAGCGCGCGCAGGCGCTGCGCGGCCTGGTCTACATCGCCGCCAACTGCTACTCGGCCATCAGCATCACCGACTACCCCGAGCGCTGGCTGGACGGTTTCAAGGACGGCGAGGAAGCGCTGCGGCGCGGCAGCCGCAGCCAGCTGCATCACCACTGGACGCTGTTCGCCGACCAGTTCATGCCCTTGGCGAAGACACAGCCCTTCCTGGGCGGCGAGCAGCCGGGCGCCCTGGATCTCCTGGCCGTCGTCGTGAGCCGCTGGTCCGGGACGCGGCGCGCCATGCACCAGCACCGGCGCGCATTTTCGGAACTCCTGCGGCGCATCGAAGCCGATCCGCTGGTGGCGGAAGTCTTCCGCGTGCACTTTCCAAGACCAGCGAATCTGGCAGGTTGAACGGCCGGTTTGCGGGCCGCGAGCTGGCATTGACGAGGCGCGAAGTGTCCCGTCATGCCTCGACAGGTTCAGGGGGTCTGCCGCTCGAAGGCCCCCATGTCGACGGCCTTGACGCTGTCCCCGTTGCCATCCATGACCCGCGGATTGCCAAGCAAATCCTTCTTGCCTGCCGTGGCGTTCTTCCTGCCGGCGTCAATGGCAGGTGAGTCAGCGGCCAACTGATAGGCCTTGGCCTTGCTACCACCGGCAAACTTCGGATCCACCGCAATATTCCCGCCCTGCCCAGCGGCGCTGGCGCAGATGCCGCCGGTCTGCGCTCCGTTCGACGCAAAGACATCGTTGCTCAGAAACACGGGCGATATCGCCTCGTATCCAGCATCACAAAAAAGGCCAGAGGAGCCGATTGTGGTGCGGAAAATATTATTCGTAAACTGCACAGCATGCGCGAAACCCTCAGTATATATTTCACTCCCTTCGTTGGCCGTGTTATCCACAACAGTATTGTTCACAAAATTTCCACCCTGCGACCCTGAGGGGATTGACAGGGAAATACCGCCACCCTGGCCAGACTTGTTCCCGTAAATCACGTTGTCAACAAAGACCATATTCACATCATTTACTGTTGCGATGCCTCCGCCCTGATACGAGGTTGAATTAAAACGGATCACATTTCTGGCGATAGTGACGCTGCCTGCGGCAAACAAACCAATGCCGCCGCCGCCATATTCTGTATAATTATTCTCGATGGTGTTATCCGACACCTCAACCCCGCCGCTCCCTTGGATCAGAACACCGCCTCCAAAGGTGCCACCACTGCAGCCTGACTGCTGATTATTGCGAATCTTGTTTCGGGAGATCAGCGCCGAGGAGAACATGGCAGCCACCCCATTGCCCTCGCAGGCAAAGTTGGCCTGAATGATGTTGTTTTGAATGGTGGGAGAGGCGCCACTGATGTAGACACCTCCACCGTAATCACCAAATCCGTTTTGCAACGTAAATCCACTCAACATCGACTGGCGAGTTTCCCCCGCATGAAATTGAGCCACCGGCAGTTGATGCCCTGCATCAATGATCGTCACTTCCGGACCACCGCTACTGATCACGGTGATGGTTTTGCCCTTAAAATCTATTCCCTCATAATATGTTCCTGGCGCAACCAGGACCGTATCACCTTTCGATGCGTGGTGAATACCTGCCTGAATTGTGGCCCAGTCCTGAGGAACCTGAATGGTCGCCGCGCGGCCAGCGCCAGCAAACAATGAAACGGCAAGCGCCAACACCACGACGCCATGATTACTCTGCATGATCAATTCCCTCGCTCATCTTCAGATGTGGATGCGTCACGCGACGCGAGCTTGAGTCTACCAAGCCGTCATGACACCGAATGCTGCCCAGGCTTGGACCAGTTTCGGAATGAGGCCGTATCCGCCACTCAATGTCCTCAATGAAGAGGATGGAATCAACAACGGCATGTGAAAACGCCAGGCCTCGGCACAGATGAACGCTTCAGCGGCCGTGCCAATTTAACAAGCAAGTTTCACTTCAAGCTGGACGCCTCCGACAAATCAGGCTTCACCGCCAAAGATGATGTTGCGGTAGCCGTCCAGAGCGAGGACGCACCGAGAACCCAGATCGGCGTCTATAGGGGCAGAAGGTGGAAAGTCAGCAGCCTACAGCGAGGTGCTGTTGAATGCGGCACCGCATGACACGGTCGCCAAGCAATTAAAGGCGGCACGTGAACGCTGAGCCGCAGAAGCCAGGCTGGACAACTGGAGGCAAGCGTCCGTCCCTCCAAAAGGCTGGGAGGCTCAAGCAACGACTGCGGCGAGAGCTCACTCACCAGTGCTACGCTGCCCCTCCCTCCGTTTTGACAGACGCGGCGCCCAGGGCGCCGCGCGCCATTTGATGCGCCAGCTCTACGTCGATGCCCAGTACGCCAGCCCTTACGCCATGTCGGTCTTCGTGGCGCTGCATGAAAAAGGCCTGCCCTTCGAGATGCACACCGTGGACCTGGGCGCAGACGCCCACAAGGCCGCGACCTTGGCCGGCACGCTGTTGACCCAGCGCGTGCCCACGCTGATCGAGGACGACGGCTTCAACCTGGCCGAATCCTCGGCCATCACCGAGTTCCTGGAAGACACCGCCGCCGGCCCTGCCCTCTACCCCACCTCGCCGCGCCAACGTGCCCACGCTCGCCAGGTGCAGGCCTGGCTGCGCAGCGACCTGATGCCGATCCGCGTCGAACGCCCGACCGAGGTGATCTTCTTCGGCCAGCGGCGTGCACCGCTGTCGGCCGAAGCTGAAGCCGCTGCGCAAAAGCTGTTCAGTGCCGCAGACGCGCTGCTGCACGGTCACAGCGACGACCTGTTCGGCGCATGGTGCCTGGCCGACCTGGATCTGGCGGTGATGCTGAACCGGCTGGTGATGCACGGCGACGCGGTGCCGGCCCACCTGGCGGCCTATGCGACCCGGCAGTGGCAGCGCCGCAGTGTGCGCGAGTGGCTGGCGCTGCCGCGGCCGGGGCTCTGACGCGGCAGACCGACCTCACCCCAATTCGAGCAAGTGGGTCAAATCCCACTGTTCGCGCGGCTGGGCGAGTGCGGCGCGTTCGGCGTGTTCGTGGCGCTTGATGGCGATGAAGGCGTCCACCAGCGGGTCACCGAGCAGCCCGCGCAAGGCCGGGCTGGCATGCAGCGCGTCCAGCGCGGTGGGCAGGCTGCGGGGCAGGCGCAGCAGTTCGTCGCTGCCGTCCATCGGGGGCTCGGCGGCCTGCAGGCCTAGCAGGCCCAGGCCCAGCGTGGCGGCCACCGTGAGATAGGGATTGGCGTCACCACCGGGCAAGCGGTTCTCGATGCGGCGCGCGCTGGCGCCGGATGCCGGGATGCGGAAAGCCAGCGAGCGGTCTTCATGGCCCCAGTTGGCGTGTGACGGCGAGGCATTGCTCAGCGCGATGCGGTCGTAGCCCATGTCGTGCGGCGAGAAAAAGGCCATGGCCGCAGGCGCTGCGCGCTGCAGGCCGCCGATGAAATGCGACAGCGCGGCGCTGTCGCCCCCGGCCGGCTCGGCGAACAGGTGTGGCCACTCGGCCGCCTTGCGTTGCACGCTGAAGTGCCAGTGCATGCCGGTGCCGGGCTCGTCCAGGAAAGGCTTGGGCGCGAAGCTGCAGAGGTAGCCGTGGCGCACGGCGATCTCGCGGGCCACGCGCTTGAAGCGGAACACCGCATCGGCCTGAGCCAGCGGCTCGCCATGGCGGAAATTCACCTCGTACTGGGACAGCGCGGACTCGTGCGCATGGCCGTTCACCGGAATGCCCAGCAGGTCGCAGGCGGCGTACAGCTCGTCGAAATACACCTCGAAATGTGACAGCCGCTCCAGCGACAAGGCCTCGCAGGCACGCTCGCGGGTCAGCGAGCCTCCGTGTGCGCGGGCCGCGCTCAGGCGGGCCTGCGCGTCGCGGTCCAGCAGGAACAGCTCCAGCTCCGGCGCCACCAGCGCCTGCAGGCCAGCGGCGTCCAGCCGGGCCAGCACGACGCGCAGGGCGGCGCGGGGCGAATAGGCCGAAGCGTCCACCATGCCGCTGGCCGACCGCAGCGGGCCGGAGGGCTCGCACAGCACTGTCAGCTCGCCAGGCCGGCCGGGCCGGGCGCTGAGCGTGCGCAGGTCCGGCACCAGGTGCATGTCGTCGTAGCTGTCGGGCAGCAAGGGGCCGAACACGGCCTCGGGCTCGCCGGCGGTCAGCGTCAGTCCCATCACCACCGAAGGCGCGCGGCAGCCACCCATGCCGGTGAAGTCGTCGGCATGCACGAGCTTGCCCCGGGCCACCGAGGTGAAGTCGCCAAATGCACACTCGACCAGCCGCGTTGGCCTGCCGCCGCCCTCGCAGGACTGCAGCGCGGCCTTCAGCTCGGCGGTGGAAGGAGAAACAAGCGGCTCGGTCTTCATGGGAACGTCAGGGAATTGGGCGTGCCTTGTGGGCGCAACCAAGCATCATAGGCGAGCCGGCTGTGGCAACCCAGTCGGGCAAGCCAGGGCCAACCGCCGGACCGCACCTGGCCGCCGATGGTCGAACAAACTTGCGCGTGGGCCGCTTGCCGGCCCCAGAATCAGCCCACGTTGGGGACGGCACCGGCCACGTCGCAAGAGAGCGGCGCGGCACAAGGGGCCGCCAAAAATCGGCGCAGCCTGCCTGACGCCGCAAAGGAAGATTGACCGTGCAGCAACACACGCAAGGCAGCGCCAGCCTGGGCGCGCGCAGGCCGCCGCCGGAACAGACGCTGCGCCAGCAGGTCGCCCGCCATGAGCTGGCCTGCCGCGACGACCCCGCCGCCTTTGTGCAGGCCACTGCGGCCTGGGCGCTGGGCGCCTGGCTGGCGCTCGCGCTGCCGGCCTTGCTGGCCGTGCTGGCACTGGCCGCTGCGCTGGCCGGCTGGTGGATGGACGAAGCGGTGTGGCCGCCGCTGGTCGCCCTGCTCGGCCTGCTGCTGGGGTGGACATTGGCCAGTGCCGTCTGGCCGCAAGCGCTGCCTGCAGGCGGCAAGACCTTGCCGCGCAACCAGGCGCCGCGGCTATTTTCACTCGTGGACCGGCTGCGCGGCGCACCGCCACCAGCGCCCTCCCGCCCGGCCGGCGCGCCACCCCAGCCTTTGCTGCCCCGCGCCATCGCCGCCTGGCGCCAGCACCGCAACCCGCCGCTGGCCGTGCAGCTCGACAGCAGCCTGCAGGCCGAACTGCAGGAGGCGCCGCGCCTGGGCCTGCTGGGCTGGCCGCAGCGCCGGCTGCGCCTGGGCCTGCCGCTGCTGATGGCGCTGGACGGCCCGCAATTGGCCGGCGTGCTGGCGCGCGAGTTTGCCCACCAGGGCCGCGGCGTGGAACCGCGCCTGGCCTGGATCTTCCGGCTGCATCAGCGCTGGGCCAGCCTCTCGCCCGCCCAGCGCCCTGCCCGCCTCAGTGCGCCCGGCGCGGACCTGGCCCGGCGCCTGTTCTACCGCCACCTCTACCCCGGCTTCGAGGCCCGCGCGCTGGTGCTGGCCCAGTTGCACCAGCGCGCGGCCGATGCCTGCGCGGTGCAGGTGGCCGGCGCTGCGGCTGCCTTGCAGGCACCGCTGGCGCTGGCCGTGCAGCAGCGCTACCTGGACCAGGACTTCTGGCCCCGGCTGTGGGAACAGGCTGCCCGCGTCCCCGAACCGGATGCAGCACCGCTGCGCGGCCTGCGCGTGTTGCTCAGAGACAGCCCGCGCCAGCCGGCCGCCCGCCGCTGGCTGGCCGAGGCCTTGAAGCTGCTGCACACCCAGCGCGCGCTGGAGCCCAGCCTGCGCGAGCGCGTGGCCTGGCTGCAGGGCCAGGCTGGCGACGAGGCCGACGCACCCGCCGCCCAGCCCGCGCCAGTGGAAGTACCGGTCGTGCCGGCCCGCAGCGCCGCCGAAGTGCTGCTGGGCAGCGGCCTGGAGCCCTGGATCGACATGCTGGACGCCGACTGGCGCCACCAGGTGAGCGACGAATGGCGCGAACAACATGCCGACCACCGCCGCCGCGAGCGCCTGCTGAACGAGCTGGCCGATGCCGATGCGAACGAGCCGCTGCCGCTGGCCGACCTGCTGCTCTGGGCCCGGCTGGCGCGCCGGGTGCAAGGCCCGGGCGCCGCGCTGGCGCCGCTGCGGCTGACGATGGCCCGGCACCACGCGATCGGCGAGGCCCGCTACCTGCTGGCCTGTGCGCTGCTGGACCATGGGCCCGCCGTGCAGCCGCGCGGCAGGCGGCCGGATCCGACGCCCAGCCAGGCCGAAGCCATCGAGCTGCTGCAAAGCCTGGCCAACGAAGGCCGCGAAAGCCTGCAATACACCCAGGCCCTGGCGGCAGACCCGCACTGGCGCCTGCCGGCCGCGCAACGGCTGGAAGTGGTACTGGAACAGCGCGAGGATTTCGAGGCACTGAAGCCGGTGCGCGCCCGCCTGCGCGAGTTGGCGCTGGAGGCCGAGCGGGCCGAGAAAGTGCTGCGCAGCTTCCAAGGCGAGCAGCAGCTCGAAGCCGCACCCACCGGCCTGCGCAGCCGCCACACCGGCACGCTGCCCAGCACCGCGGCCCAGTTGCACACCCGCCTCAGCGCCCGCGTGCTGGCCGACACGCTGGCGCTGCTGAAGTCCGAGCCCGCAGTTGGCAAGGCCTGGCTGCTGCGCAAGACCAGCCCGCAGGTGCGCGGCTGGAGCCTGTACCTGATGGTCATCGAGCGTTCGCATGCGCTGTTCCAGCCAGACCCTGCACAGTGGAGCGCACTGCTGGAGGCCAGGATCCAGCTGCCGCTGCCGGTCGCGGTGGTGGACCTGGGGCAGCCCTACTGGCAGGACATTGGCCGGACCGACCTGGTGCAGGCGATGCGCAGCACCGAAGGCGCGTGCATTTACACCGCCGAAGCACCGAAATGAGCGGCCGGAATTGACCCTGACGCCGCAGACGGGCGGCGGAGTTTTTTACAATGCTGCAGTGCATCTACTGAACGCCGACCTGCACTGCCACTCCATTTTTTCGGACGGCAGCCTCACCCCCACCGAACTCGCCCAGCGTGCCCACCAGGGCGGCGTGGCGCTGTGGTCCCTGACCGATCACGACGAACTCGCCGGCCAGGCCGAAGCCAGGGCCACTGCGGAGGCCCTGGGCATGGCCTACGTCACCGGCGTCGAGATCTCCGTCACCTTCGCCGGCGAAACCGTGCACGTGCTCGGTTTCGATTTCGACGAACACCACCCCGGCATCGTGCAAGGCCTGGCCGAGTTGCGCGCTGGCAGACACCAGCGAGCACGCGACATGGGCGAAAGCCTGGCCCGCGCCGGCATTCCGGGCGCCTACGAAGGCGCGATCAAGTACGCGGCCAACCCCGAGCTGGTCTCGCGCACCCACTTCGCCCGCTTCCTGGTCGACAACGGCCATTGCAGCTCGATCCAGGAAGTCTTCTCGCGCTACCTGAAGGAAGGCAAGCCCGGGTTTGTCGAGCACCGCTGGGCGGGGCTGGGCGAGGCGCTGCGCTGGGTCAGGGAAGCGGGCGGCGTGACCGCCATCGCCCACCCGGCCCGCTACCGCTTCACGCCGACCGAGGAGTTCGCGCTGTTCGGCGAATTCCAGGCCCATGGTGGCCGCGGCGTGGAAGTGACCTGTGGCAGCCACTTCCCGGACGAGGTCGTCAAATACGCCGACATGGCGCTGGAGTTCGACCTGCTGGCTTCGCGCGGCAGCGACTTCCACGCCCCCGGCGAAAGCCGCGTGCCGCTGGGCACGCTGCCGGACCTGCCCGGCAAGGTCACGCCGATCTGGTCGCTGTGGGCGCCGCGCCTGGCCGCCCAGCAGGCAGACCCGATGGTCGCAGCTTGAGTTGATCCTGCCCACCGAGCCACACACCGACATCGGTATGTGGATGGCATTGACGACACCGTCAAAATGGCCGTCCGGCGCTGCGAGAATGCAGCCATGGCCCAGTACTTCGAGGTCCACCCGCAGAACCCGCAACTGCGCCTGCTGAAGCAGGCCGCGCAGCTGCTGCATGCCGGCGGCGTGGCCGCCGTGCCCACCGATTCCAGCTACGCCCTGGTCTGCCACCTGGACGACAAGGCCGCCGCAGAGCGCCTGCGCGGCATCCGCCAGGTCGACGACAGGCACCACCTGACGCTGCTCTGCCGCGACCTGTCCGAACTCGCCAACTACGCCCGTGTCGACAACAAGCAGTACCGCCTGCTGAAACTGGCCACGCCCGGCCCGTTCACCTTCATCCTCGAAGCCACCAAGGAAGTGCCGCGCCGGGTCTCGCACCCGTCCCGCCGCACCATCGGTCTGCGCGTGCCGGAGCACACCGTGCTGCAGGCGCTGCTGGCCGAATTCGGCCAGCCGCTGCTGGCCACCACCTTCATCCCGCCCGGCGAAACCGAAGCGCTGAACGAACCCGCCGAGATCCGCGCGCGCTTCGAGAAGCAGCTGCAGGCGGTGGTAGATGCCGGCGCCTGCCCGTTGCAACCGACCACGGTGATCGACCTCAGCGGCGACGAACCCGTCATCGTGCGCGAGGGGCGCGGGGACGCGGCGAAGTTGGGCTTGTAGGGAATTGAAAAAGGCCTGGAGAACCCAGGCCTTTTTTCATGGTGGAGCGACAGGCCGCTCAGAGCGCAGCCGTCACCACGATCTCGATCTTCCACTCCGGCTTGGCCAGTGCGGCCTGCACCGTGGCACGCGGCGGCGTGTTGCCGGCCACCACCCAGGCGTCCCAGACGGCGTTCATGCCGGGGAAGTCGGCCAGGTCGGCCAGGAAGATCTGCGCGCGCAGGATCTTGGTCTTGTCGGTGCCGGCCTTGGCCAGCAGCGCGTCGATGGCTGCCAGCACTTGCCGGGTCTGGCCACCGATGTCCTGCGAGCCATCTTCGGCGACCTGGCCGGCAAGGTAGCAGACGCCGTTGTGCACGGCCATTTCGGACATGCGGGCGCCGACTTCGTAGCGTTGGATCATTTCAGTGCTTTCCTTTGGTGTGCGAGTGCGGACGAGGATGCGCGGGCTTCTTCCCGGTGGCCGCAGCAGCGGTCGCCGCGCTCGCCTTCTGGCCCAGCCTGGATTCGGTCCCGTTCATCAGTTTGCGGATGTTGGCGCCATGGCGCCAGATCAACAGCAGGCCCATCACGGTGATGGCCAGCAGCAGCGGCGAGACCTCCCAGATCAGCATCTGGTAGAACGGCGCAAAAGCTGCGGAGACGATGGCCGCCAGCGACGAATAACGCGTGAAAACCGCGACGATGACCCAGGTGCCCAGCGTGGCCAGGCCCAGCCAGGGGTTCAGCGCCATCAGCACACCCGCCGCAGTGGCCACGCCCTTGCCGCCCTGGAAGCGGAAGAACATCGGCCACAGGTGGCCGATGAATGCCGCCAGCCCGACCAGGCCGATGGTGAGCTCGCCCCAGCCGAAGCGTGGCGCCAGCAGCAGGGCCACTGCCACAGGCAGGTAGCCCTTGAGCGCGTCGAAGGCCAGCGTGAGCAGCGCGGCAGCCTTGTTGCCGGAGCGCAGCACGTTGGTGGCACCCGGATTGCCCGAGCCGTAGGAGCGCGGATCCTCCAGCCCCATGAAGCGGCTGACGATGACCGCAAACGACAGGGAGCCGATGGCATAGGCCAGGGCCACGGCAAGCAGGGAGGTCGCAATGTCCATCGAAGCAGGCGATGGCGAAACCGCACACCGCAATCAAATACCGGGCGTGGAGTGTAAGCTGCCCACGCGCCGGGACCGGCGGGCACGGGCGCCCACGGCGGGCGATTACCATCGGGCTCGCAGACCCGCTCACCGCGTCTGCGCCGACCGGGCCAGCGCCGTGCACGCGTTCGGTGAAAGTCGCTGAAGGTCACTGAAGGTCCACACGCTTGTACAGGATGTCTTCCTCACTGGTCACGCGCATGCTGCTGGCGGTGGCTGCCGCATCGCTGCTGATCTTCCTGCTGATCGGCGGCTTCGAGCTCTGGCACGAGCGCAACCTGCTGACCCGTGAGGCCCAGGCCCGGGCCGACGCCGCGGTGGCACTGAGCGCGGACCCGATGGCCAACGCCTTGTGGAACTACGACCTGGCGGCGCTGCAGCGCATGACGCAGGGCCTGGTGAAGGACGGCAGCATCGTGCATGCCGAGGTGCGCAACGAACGCGGCGAACTGCAGTCGCAGGCCTGGCGCGCGGGTGCGGGCCCAGGCCCGGGGCTGCGCAGCCGCGAGCTGGCGCTGTCGATGCCGATGCGCTCCCAGTCCATTGGCCTGTTGACAGTGCAGGAGTCGGACGCCGAGGTCAACGCCGAGATCCAGCGCCGCGCCTTCGACAGGCTGCCGCTGGAACTGCTGAAGGTGCTGGCGGTGGCCGTCAGCCTGCTGCTGCTGATGCACCGGCTGGTGATCTCGCGCCTGTCGGCACTGGTGCGGCAGCTGCGAAACCTGCGCGTCGACGACCTGCAGGCCAGGCTGCTGCCCACGACGCAACCTGCCAACACCCGCGACGAGATCGTGGTGCTGGCACGCAGCATCGAGCGCTACCACCATGCGCGGGTGCTGGAGATGCAGCGCCGCCAGCATGCCGAGGAGCAGCTGCGCGGCAGCCTGCAGGAGCGCTCGGCCATGCTGGGCTCGCTGCGCGAAGGCCTTCTCGGCCTGGACGCCCTGGGCCGGGTGCAATACGCCAACGGCGCGCTGGCCGAGCTGCTGGGCCTGGAGGCCGTGCCCACCCGTGGCCACGGGCTGCAAGGCCTGGCACAGTTGGACAGTGGCAGCGGTGCGCGCGACTTCGCCGACGCCTTGTGCGACGGCATTGCCGCCGGCCAACCGGCCCAGCTGCGCGCCGAGCTGAGCCCGCAGGTCGGGCCGTCGCGCACGGTGCAGATCCAGCTGACGCCACTGGGCGAAACCCACCACGGCCCGCCACAGGCGCAGGCACCCGGCGTGGCCTGGATCGTCGTCATTGCCGACATTTCCGACGCGGTGCAGCGCCGCCGCTCCGAGCAGGCCCGCATGGCCGCCGAAGCCGCCAGCCAGGCCAAGAGCGACTTTCTCTCGCGCATGAGCCACGAGCTGCGCACTCCCTTGAACGCCATCGTCGGCTTCGCCCAGTCGCTGACCCAGGACCCCACCATCCAGGCCGATGCCCAGCGGCTCAACCAGGTGGCGCTGATCGAGCGTGCCGGCTGGCACCTGCGGTCCATGATTGCCGACGTGCTAGACCTCTCGCGCATCGAGACCGGCAGCCTGCGCATCAACCGCGGCCCGGTGGACCTGCAGGCACTGGTGGACGACGCGATGGCCCTGGTCGCTGGCGAGGCGGTGCGCGAGCAGGTGCACTGCAGCGCCGAGGTCGACCCGCGCGCGCGATGGGCCATGGCCGACGAGGTGCGGGTGCAACAGGTGCTGCTGAACCTGCTGGGCAACGCGGTCAAGTACAACCGGCCCGGTGGTGACGTGGCCCTGCAGGTCAGTCCCGCGGGCGATGGCGAGGTCTGCATCGAGGTCAGCGATACCGGCCTGGGCATGGACGAGCAGCAGCAGGCCGGACTGTTCCAGTCCTTCAACCGCCTGGGCCGCGAACTGGGCGGCAAGCCCGGTGCCGGCATCGGCCTGGTCGTCACCCGCAGCCTGCTGGACATGATGGGCGGGCGCATCGAGGTCAACAGCGAAGCCGGCGTGGGCACCCGTTTCAGGGTGACGCTGCCGGCCGCCACACCCACCGACGACCAGCAGCTGACCCTGCCGTTCCACAGCGGCAGCAGCCTGCGGCACACCGTGGCCTACATCGAGGACGATCCCGTCAACACGCTGGTGATGAGCGCACTGGTGGAGCAGCGCGAAGACCTGCAGCTGGTGACCTACACCACCCTCGGCGAGGGACTGGCCGGGCTGCGCGCCCAGCGCCCCGACCTGCTGCTGCTGGACATGCAGTTGCCCGACGGCCGCGGCACCGAGCTGCTGGCCAAGCTGCAGCGCGAGCCCGCACTGGCCACGCTGCCGGTCATCATGGTCTCGGCTGATGCGCTGGACGGCAGCGTGCGCAATGCGCTGGCCGCCGGCGCGCGCGCCTACGTCACCAAGCCGCTGGCCTTCGACGAAGTGCTGCGCGAGATCGACGCTGCGCTGCAGGCCGGCAAGGCGCCTCCGCAGACGGCCTGAGCCTCACCGCCCGCCGCTCAGCGGCTCATGACGACCGGCTGCGCCAAGCCGGCCTGGCAGGGCACGTCGCCCAGCAACCGCTGGTACTCGCCGGAGGCATGCAGCGCCGCCAGGCCATGGTTGAAGTCGGCCAGCAGCGCCGGGCTGGCCGGCAACCGGCGCGGCAGCATCAGGTGGGTGGTGAACTGGTTGGTGATCAGCCGCGGGTGGGCGCGGATGGTCTTGCCCTCGGCAGGCGTGAACTGTGTGTCGATCAGGTGGCAGGCCACGTTGCGCTCCAGCAGCATCGCGTCGACCCGGCCTGCCGCCAGCTTGCGCAGGCCGGCCAGGTCGTCGGGCGTCCAGTCCACCTTCAGCGTGCCGTCGTTGAAGCGGGCGATGAACTCAGGCGTGTAGGTGTAGGTGCGGATCGCCGCGAAGGTGTAGGGCGCCAGGTCGGCCGGCACCTGCCAGTCCAGCTTCAGGCCGGCGCGGTACAGCACCACCCACTGCTCGGTCAGCACGTTGTCGCTGAGCAGGAAATCGCGTTCGCGATCAGGCCGCCGGCCCCAGTAGGCCGAGCCGTCCCACAGCCCGGCCTTGGTTTCTTCCTGCGCCCGGCCCCAGGGCATGAAGCTGTAGACGACCTCGTGGCCCGAAGCCTTCAAGGCCTGGCGCACGATGTTCAGCGCAATGCCCTGGTCGGCGCGCGACTGCGTGGCATAAGGCGGCAGTTCGCCGGTGGCAATGCGCAAGCTGCGGGCCTGCGCCAGGCCGGGCAGCGCGAGCAGACCTGAAAGTGAAATGGAGACAAGGCAAGCAAGGCATCGACGGCGCATGGACCCGCAATATAGGCGTGCGCCACCGGTTTGGCGTGCCCGGCGGCGACGCTGCAAGCAATTTCAGATCGCACAGCTGACCGGCTTCGCGCCCAACGGCTCGCTAAGCACTGCGGGCGCGATGCCCACCAGGTAGCCGCGCCGGCCGCCGTTGATCAGGATGCCTGGCAGCGCCAGCACCGTGGCTTCGACGTAGACCGGCATGGCCTTGCGCACGCCGAATGGCGAGGTGCCCCCGACCTGGAAGCCGGTGTGGCGCTGTGCCACCTCCGGCTTGCAAGGCTCGACGCTCTTGGTGCCAATCGCCCGCGCCAGGTTCTTGGTGCTGACCTGCTTGTCGCCATGCATCAGGATGATCAGCGGCTCGGCCTTTTCATCCTGCATCACCAGCGTCTTGATGACGGCATGCTCGGGATGGCCCAGTTGCTTGGACGACTCGGCCGTGCCGCCGTGGTCCACGTAGTCGTAGACGTGTTCGGTGAAGGCCACGCCGTGGCTCTTCAGCCACTGCGTGGCGGGCGTCTCGCTGACGTGCTTGTCTTTCTTGGCCATTTCTCAACTCATTGCGCGGGGTCTCGGATTTCCAGGCGAATCTGATCGATCGCAGCCAACAATTCCGGCGACAGCGCCGTGCTCCAAGCGTCCAGGTCCTCGTCCAGCTGTGCCAGCGAAGTCACGCCGATGATGGTCGAGGCCACCCGCCAGCTGGTGTAGCAGAAGGCCAGCGCCATGCGCGTGGGCGTGAGACCATGCTCGCGAGCCAGCGCGTTGTAGCGCCTGGCTGCAGCGAGCGCCGTCGGCCGGCCCCAGCGCTGCTGCTTCATGCGCTCGAAGCGGGCAATGCGGCCGGTGTTGGCCGGATCGTCGAAGCCACGCTCGTCGTACTTGCCGGTGAGCAGCCCGAAGCCCAGCGGCGAATACGGGATGGAAGCCACGCCCAGGCGGTGCATCACTTCATCCAACCCGTTGTCGATCTGGCGGTTCACCAGGCAGTAAGGGTTCTGCACTGTCAGCACCCGCGGCAGCCCGTGCTGCTCGGCCACACGCACGAACTCGGCCACGCCATAGGGCGTCTCATTGGAAAGGCCGATGTGCCTGACCTTGCCGGCCTTCACCAATTGCCCGAGCGCTTCGAGCTGGTCGTGGATGCTGGTGTATTCGGCCTCCTGCTGCGGGTCGAAATACATCGCGCCGAAGCTGGGCGCGTTGCGGTTGGGCCAGTGGATCTGGTAGAGGTCGATCACGTCCGTCTGCAGGCGCTTCAGGCTGTCGTCGCAAGCGGCCAGGATGTGCTCTGGCTTCAGGTCCGGCGCGCCACCGCGCACCCACGGCATGCCACGCGACGGACCGGCCACTTTGGTCGCCAGCACGACGCGATCGCGCATGCCGGGCCGCTGCGAAAACCAGCGGCCGAGGATGGCTTCGGTCGCGCCGAAAGTCTCGGCGCGCGGCGGCACCGAATACATCTCCGCCGTGTCGAGGAAGTTCACGCCGCGCTCGACAGCGCGGTCCAGGATCGCAAACGCGGTGGGTTCGTCCACCTGCTCGCCGAAGGTCATGGTGCCCAGGCAGATCGGGCTGACACGCAGCGCGCTGCGGCCAAGGTTCAGGAGGTTCATCGTGGGCATTCGAACAAACGCAAAGCCGAGAGTTTGCCGCAGCCGGGCAATTCTTGCCGCCGCCAAACACTGACTGTTTGACGATGTGTTTTTATTGTTTTACAGTAAATTCATGCAGAACAAGCCTGTGCCCACTGACCTTGCCCCCGCGCCCTTGCTGGGTCCCACGCCTTCACTGGCGCAGCGCCTGCGTCGCTTGGCGCTGGGGGTCCAAGGCCTCGTGGCGGTCGGGGCGGTGCTGCTGTTCGCCGTGCTGGTCTGGCGCATGGTGGCGCCGGCCGAGGCGCTGATAACCGACGAATGGTTGGCCGGCGCGCCGGTCCGTTCGCTGCTGATCGGCGACTTCAGCTCCGCGGTGCGATGGCGCATGGTGGCGGCAAGCCTCTGGCCGATGAGCCTGGCCTGGGCGGTGCTGTGGCAGTTGTGGGCCTTGTTCGGCCACTACCGGCTGGGCGCGGTGTTTGCAGCGCCTGCCGTGCGGCACCTGCGGCGGCTGGGCTGGCTGATGCTGGCTTACGCGCTGAGCCAGCCACTGGCGGGCGCAGCGATGACGGTGGCGGTGTCGCTGGACAACCCGGTGGGCACACGCCAAGTCCAGCTTTCATTCGGCTCCGACGACTATGCCGGGCTGCTGATGGCGCTAGTGTTCATGGCCATCGCAAAAGTCATGGCCGAGGCCGCCCGCGTGGCCGCCGAAAACGAGCAGTTCGTCTGAGCACCGCATGCCCATCGTTGTCCACCTCGATGTGATGCTGGCCAAGCGCAAGATGCGCTCGCGCGAGCTGGCCGAACACGTGGGCATCACCGAGCAGAACATCTCGCTGCTGAAGTCCGGCAAGGTGCGCGGCGTGCGCTTCGACACCCTCGCCGCGATCTGCCGCGTGCTCGAATGCCAGCCTGGCGACCTGCTGGTCTATGAGCCAGGCGACGACGCCCCTGCAGTCGACACCGATGGCTGAACCCGCAGCCGCTCACGCCTGGCCGCTGCCTGCGCCACGCCGCCGGGCGCTGCGCTGGGGCGCCGTGCTGCTGGCCCATGCGCTGCTGGTGCTGCTGTGGCGCTCGGCGACAGGGCCGGTGCAGGTCAGCGTGAACCAGCGGCCCGACGCGCGCGTGCTGCAGTTGCTGGCGCTGCGGCCAGTCGCACCGCCGATTGCCGGCCACGCGCCGCAGCATGTCACCACGGCGCCGACGGCAAGACCTCCAGTCGCCATCCAGCACCCGCAGCACGCGACCGAGACAACGGCCGCCCCGCCCTTGGCTGCACCGAGGTCCGAGCCCACGCTCAGCCTGCTGCCGGAACCACCGGCCAGCGCGCCGAGACAGGAACGGCTGCTGGACAACGCAGCCACGCGGCAGGCGATCCGCGACGCTGCCCGCGGCCCCCTGCTCTCCGAGCGCGCGGCCGCGGCCACCGGCATTGCCCCCACCACCGCCAGCGGCCGCCTGTCCAGCGCCACTGAAGGCGCCCTGGCGGCAGACTGCATGGCTCCGCAGGAAAGCGGCCCGGGACTGCTGGCCTTGCCCTTCCTGCTGGCCGCCGCAGCGGCTGGCAAGTGCGCACACTGAGCATCGTCAGCGCAATGCCGCGCGTGCCCGTTCCTCTTCCTGCAGCCGCAGCACGCGCCGCTGCACCTTGCCGGTGGTCGTCATCGGCAGCGCCTCGATGAACTCGATCTCCTTCGGATATTCATAAGGCGCGAGCCGGCCGCGCACATGCTGCTGCAGCGCCTCGACCAGCGCCGCGCTGCCCTCGAAGCCGACCGCCAGCACCACGTAGGCCTTGACCAGCGCGCCACGCTCGGCGTCCGGCTTGGGCACCACCGCGGCGTTGGCCACCGCGGCATGCTTGACCAGGCAGTTCTCGACCTCGCTCGGGCCGATGCGGTAGCCCGCCGCCTTGAACACGTCGTCGCTGCGGCCCTGGTACCAGAGGTAGCCGTCGGCATCCATCACCGCGCTGTCGCCGGTGCGGCACCAACCCTGGCAGTTCGCTTCGGTGAACTTGGCCTGCGTCGCGGCTTCGCGCCGCCAGTAACCGAGGAAGACGATGGGATCGGGCTGCCCGTGCACGTCCAGCCGGTGCAACGCGACGTCACCCGGCGTGCCGCGCGGGCACTCGTTGCCGGCATCGTCGATCACCGCCACGCGGTGGCCCGGGTACGCGCGGCCCATGCTGCCCGGGCGCGCCGGCCAGCCCGGCGCCTGGCTGCAGTTGCCCACGATGTAGTTCACCTCCGTCTGGCCGAACATCTCGTTGACCGTCACGCCCAGCGCCTGCCGGCACCAGTGGAACACCGTGTCGCCCACCGCTTCGCCGGCGCTCATCAGCGCGCGCAGCTTCAGCTTGTAGCGCTCGCGCGGCGCCGGCACCGCTTTCATCATCGCCTTCAGCGCAGTCGGAAACAGGAAGCTGTTGGTGACGCGGTGGCGCTGCATCAGCTCGAATGCACGCTCCGGCGAGAAGCGGCCGGCAAAGGCGACGATGGGCACGCCGAAGTACAGCGATGGCAGCAGCGCGTCCATCAGCCCGCCGGTCCAGGCCCAGTCGGCCGGGCTCCAGAAGACCGCGTCCGCCGGCACGCCGGCAGGGCCCAGCTTCAGGCGCGAAGCAGGATCGATCAACCAGTTCTGGCTGCAGACAAAACCGCTGAGGTTGCCGATCAGGGCGCGGTGCGGAATCAACGCGCCCTTGGGCGGGCCGGTGGTGCCGCTGGTGTAGATCAGCAACGCGCCTTCGTCCGCCCGCGTGCGCACCGGCGTGAACTCGGCCGGCTCGCTCGCCAGCAGTGCGTCCAGTGAGCGCTCGGCCTGGCCTTGCGCGTCGGCTTGCACAGCGATCAACACGCGCAACGACGCGCATTCGGCCCGCGCCTCGCGCAATGCCGGCAGCGTGCTGTCGTCCCCCAGCGCGACTTTGACCTCGCCGTCCTGCAGCCGGTAGGCCAGCGCCTCCGGGCCGAACAGCTGGGACAGCGGCATGCTGACCGCGCCCAGTTGCGCCACCGCGATGTGGGCCACCGCCGTCTCGGCGCGCTGCGGCAGCGCCACGGCCACGCGGTCGCCACGCTTCACGCCCAGCCGGCGCAAGGCGTTGGACAGCCGGTCGGCCCGCGCCTGCAACTCGCCGTAGCGCAGCAGGCTGACTTTGCCGTCCAGCCCTTCGCTGCGGATGGCCACTGCCTGCGGCCGGCTGCGCGCCCAGCGGCGGCAGCAGACTTCGGCCAAGTTGAAAAATGCCGGCACCTGCCAGCGGAAGCCGGCATGCAGCGCGGCATGACCATCGAACACCGCGGTGGGCAACGGCGGCGGCAAATCCAGGAGTTTCATCGCGCCAGCCTAGGGCCGACGCCCGCAGGCCGCCAGAGGGAAGGCCCGGAGCGCGGCGCCGTTCAGGCCGCTTCGGCGAAGGCCCGCAGCGCGTCGCCGCTCAGGCGGCACAGGCGCCAGTCCGGCAGCAGCGAAGCGCCCATCTTTTCGTAGAACGCAATCGCACTGGTGTTCCAGTCCAGCACGCACCATTCGAAGCGCCCGTAGTCGCGCGCGACTGCCAGCGCACCGAGCTGCTTCAGCAAGCGCTTGCCCAGGCCGTTGCCGCGCTGCGAGGGCTGCACATACAGGTCTTCCAGGTACAGGCTGGGCTTGCACTTGAAGGTCGAAAACGTGGTGAAAAACAGCGCGAAGCCGACCAGCGCTTCGCCCTGCTGGGCCACCAGGCATTCGGCCTGCGGACGCTCGGCAAACAGGTGCCGGCCCAGCGCTTCCGGTGTGGCTTCGAACAGGTGCGTCAGGCTCTCGAATTCGGCGAGTTCGTGGATCAGGCCGACCACGGCCGGCAGGTCGCGCGGCTCGGCGGCGCGGATCATTGGAAAGGCATCGGGCAAGGTGTTCATTGCAGGATTCTCGCGCCAGCCCACCCAGCCCTGGCCGGTCGGTGACAGCACTGTCACGGCAAACCCCCTACATTCCTGCCATGACCGCTGCCTACGTCCCTCACCGCCTGGCCCACTCGCGCTACACCACCGTGCGAGGCCTGCGCCACCACGTGCTGGCCTGGGGCGACCCTGGCTTGATCACGCCCGAGCGGCCGGCGCTGGTGATGGGCCACGGCTACATGGACGTGGGCGCCTCGTTCCAGTTCGTGGTGGACGCGCTGGCCACCCTCGAAGGCCCCACGCGCTACATCCTGGCGCACGACTGGCGCGGCTTCGGCCGCACCGACACCCCCGCCAGCGACAGCTACTGGTTCCCCGACTACCTGGGCGACCTGGACGCCCTGCTCGCGGCTGGCGAGCTGGGCCTGAGCGCGGACGTGCCGGTCGACCTGCTGGGCCACAGCATGGGCGGCAACATCGTGATGAGCTACGCCGGCCTGCGCCCCACGCGCATCCGCCGCCTGGTCAACCTCGAAGGCTTCGGCATGCCGCGCAGCTCGCCGCAGGATGCGCCGGCCAAGCTGACGATGTGGCTCGAAGGCCTGCGCAGCCCGCGCACGCTGCGCCCTTACGCGAGCGCCGCCGCGGTGGCCGAGCGGCTGCGCCAGACCAACCCGCGCCTGCCGCTGGACAAGGCCTTGTGGCTGGCCACGCAATGGGCCGAACAAAGCGCCGACGGCCTCTGGCATCTGCAGGCCGACCCGGCCCACAAGCACCCCAGCGCACTGCAGTACCAGGCCGAAGAAGTGCTGGCCTGCTGGCGCCGCATCACCGCGCCGCTGCTGTGGATAGAAGGCCGCGACACCGAGGCCCCGTTGTGGTGGGGCGCACGCTACCCGCACAGCGAATTCGAGGCCCGCCTCGCCGTCGTGCCGCAGGTCAGCGCGCATGCCTTGGGCGACTGCGGACACATGGTGCATCATGACCAGCCCGAAGCAGTGGCAACGCTGCTGCAAGGCTTTCTGAAGCCCTGAGCGGCACCAGCCGGCAGTCCTGCGGCGTTTTCCGAAAGGCAAAAAGCGATGGGACGGGTGGTGTTGTGTTACGGCTCGCTGGGGCCGGACAAGGGCGAGGTGCAGGCCATGCTGGAGGGCCACGCCATCCTGCTGAAGGGCGACTTCAAGGCCAAGCTGGCGGTGGCCGAACTGCAGGACCTGCGCACGCAGGAAGACCTGCTGGTGGCGCACACGCGGCAGGGGCCGCTGTCGCTGGCGCTGGGCGAGAAGGAGGCGGCGCTGTGGCTCAAGAAGATCCTGCACCCGCCCTCGCTGGCGGACAAGCTGGGCGTCAGCAAAAGCCTGCCAGTGCACCTGGCGCAGGCGCACGCCGAACTGAAGCGGGTGCTGGACCCGGTGGCGCCGAAGTACACGCCGCTGGCGCAGGCGCAGCTGGCCTTCGTCGTCGTCGAAACCGCCAAGGACCTCGCGGTGCTGCAGACGCTGGCAAGGACCAGGCCCGAGGGCTGCCAGCTCTGGGTGCTGCGGCGCAAGGGGGCAGCGGCCGAGGTCAAGGAAAGCGAGATCATGGCACTGGCCAAGGCCGCAGGGCTGGCACCGAGCAAGACTTCGGCCTGGTCCGACACCTACGCCGCCGACCGCTACGGCCGCGCCCGAAGCTGAGCACAAGCGGTTGGCAAGCTGACAGCTGGACACCACTGTTGCCCTGGCCGGCCGGGCCACTCTGCTACGCTGCCTGGTCTCCCTCCTACTGGCCGCCAGGTCTTTTGTTGCCATGCTGTACCGTTTGTTGTCGTTCGCCCCAGCACTGATGCTGGGCGCGCTCTTCACCTCCCAGGCCCAGGCCGCCGATGTCGCCGTGTCGGTCCAGATCGGCCAGCCCGGCTTTTATGGCCGCATCGACATTGGCAACGCCCCTCAGCCCGAGCTGATCTATGCCGAGCCGGTGCTGATCCAGCGTGGCCCGACCCGCTACGCGCCGCTTTACCTGCGCGTGCCGCCCGGCCACGAGAAGCACTGGGAAAAGCACTGCGGCCGCTACAACGCCTGCGGCCGCCCGGTGTACTTCGTGCAGGACCGCTGGTACAGCGAGGTCTACGCGCCCGACTACCGGGACCGCCACGGGCATGGTCGGGGCCATGACGACGACCATGGCCACGGGCATGACAACGGCCACGGTCGCGGCCACGACCGCTGAGCACTGCAACAGCGCGGCCTGCGCGGCGATACCATGCGCGCCTGCACGAGCCGCCTTGCCGCAACCCAACCGCCGGAGCACACGCCATGCTGACCTTGCTGGGCCGATCCCCTTCGATCAACGTGCGCAAGGTGCTGTGGCTGTGCGCCGAGATGCAGTTGCCGATTGCCCACGAGGAATGGGGCACGCCGCAGCTGCCGCTGAACCAGCCGCTGTTCCTGTCGCTGAACCCCAACGCCCAGGTTCCCGTGTTGCGAGACGGCGACTTCGTGCTCTGGGAGTCCAACACCATCTGCCGCTACCTGGCGTGCCGCGAGAAGCGCGTCGACCTGCTGCCGACGACACCCCTCGCGCGTGCCAAGGTCGAGCAATGGATGGACTGGCAGCTGGGTGACCTGAACAACGCCTGGCGCTACGCCTTCATGGGCCTGGTGCGCCACAGCCCTGCCCATGCCGACCCGGCGCTGGTCGCCCGCAGCCTGGCCGACTGGACGCGGCTGATGCAGATCCTCGACACCCAGCTGAGCAAGACCGGCGCCTTCGTCCTGGGTGAGGACTTCACGCTGGCCGACGTGGTGCTGGGGCTGTCGGTGCACCGCTGGTTCATGACGCCGCTGGAGGAGCGCCTGCTGCTGCCCGCCGTGGATGCCTATTACGCCCAGCTCAGCATGCGGCCAGGCTTCCAGCTGCACGGCCGCAACGGCCTACCGTGAGAGCCTTCGACGCCGCAGCCACCCGCGCCGCATTGCCCTTCCCGGCCCTGATCGCCGCGCTGCGCTCGTTGTTCGCCCAGGGCTGCGAGGTGCCGCAGCGCCACGTGCACACGGTTGGCGAACAGCTCACCACGCTGATCATGCCGGCCTGGATCCCGGGCCGCTACCTGGGCATCAAGACGGTCAACATCGCGCCCGGCAACGCCGCGCTGGGCCTGCCCGCGTTGGCCGCCAGCTACCTGCTCTACGACGCCAACACCGGCCTGCCGCTGGCCCTGATCGACGGCAACGAGATCACCTCGCGCCGCACCGCCGCCGCCTCGGCGCTGGCCGCCAGCCGTCTTGCGAGACCCGATGCGCGAACACTGCTGGTCGTCGGCAGCGGCCAAGTCGCCCGCCTGCTGCCCGAGGCCTACCGCGCCGCCCTGCCCGGCATCCAGCAGATCTGGCTCTGGAACCGAACGCCGGCCACCGCGCTGGCGCTCGCGGCACAGCTGCGTGACCAGGGCCTGCCAGTCGCCGCGGTGCAAGACCTCGCCACCGCCGCGCGCCAGGCCGACATCATCAGCTGCGCCACGCTGGCCACCGCGCCGCTGATCCACGGCGAATGGCTGCAGCCCGGCAGCCACCTCGACCTGATCGGCAGCTTCACGCCCGCGATGCGCGAAGCCGACGACGCCTGTTTCCAAGACGCCTCGCTCTGGGTGGACACCGACGAAGCCCTGCGCAAGAGCGGCGACCTGCTCGCCCCGCTGGCCAGCGGCGTGCTGAAGCCGGAGGATTCGCGCGGCACGCTCACCGACCTGTGCCGCCAGCCCGCAAGCGGTCGACAGCACACCCAGGAGCGCACGGTCTTCAAGTCGGTCGGCACCGCGCTGGAAGACCTGGCGGCAGCGATGCTGGTGTACGAGCAGGCCTGAACCCATTCGCTCTCAGGGGCCGATGGTCTTCGCCTGCCACTCGGCCGCGAACTTCTGCAGTTCGGCGGCCTCCAGGTCCGACACGGCCCAGCACTGCATGCCGCCATTCCGCCACTGCACGACATGGAAGCCTCGTTCGGTGCGGAGTTCAGGCACAGCGGCCGGTTCGGTGCTGGGGCGCACGTAGACGTCGATGACGTGCAGGCGGCGCATGTAGGCGAGCACGGCGGTGGCTTCGCCGTGCAGGGCTTCGATGCGGCCGCCGGCGAGCGGGAAGCCTTGCTGGGACAGGTCGGGCACGGGCGGGGCGTAGTCCAGCTTGCCTTGGTACCAGGGCTTGACGGTGTGGCGATCGGACGAGGCGATCTGGTAGAGCGGGCCGCCGCCGAGGGCGCGCACATGGCTGGCGACGAGTTCGGCGGGTTGGATGGGCTGTTCAGCTGCGGCGACAGCCGGTGGGTTTGCGATGCGGTGCCATTGCGAGAGCGGCAATGCGCAGGCCAGCCCAAGGGCGAAGGCCAGCGCGGGCTTGTGCCAGGCAGTCGCACCCAACCCGTCCCGCAGCGCCCGCCAACGAGACGGCTTGGCCGCGGCGCGGCTGGCGTCGGCCAGTGCCACCTGCGTGTGAATGGCGGCGCGCAGCGCGCCGCCAGCCGTGTGCCGGCTGGCATGCTGGCGCAGCAGGGCCGACAGCTCGGCGTCCTGCTCGTCTTCTCGTTCGGGATGCGGGTCCGGCGTCATGAAGGGTCCATCCGGTGGGCGGCCAGGACTTCGCGCAGTTTGCCGCGTGCCCGGGACAGCCGAGACATCACGGTGCCGACCGGCACGTCGACGATGCGGGCAATGTCGGCATAGGCCAGGTCTTCCAGTTCGCGCAGCACGATGACCTCGCGCAACGCTGGGGACAGCGCGCGGATGGCAGCGTCCACCTCGCGCTGCAGCCGGTTTTGCTGCAGGCGTTCGGCCGGCTCGGCGGTGACCGGGGCGCGCAGTTCGGCGACGAACACCTCGTCATCGAACTCCAGCAGCATCGGGCCGTTCTGCAGCCGGGCCATCTGCGTGCGGCAGGTGTTGCGCACGATGCCGAGCAGCCAGGGCCGCGCTTCATCGCCCTTGAGCGAATCGAGGTAGCGGAAGGCGCGCATCGCGGCTTCCTGCAGCGCGTCGTCCGCGGCCTGCGGGTCACGCAGCAGCCAGCGCGCCAGGTTGTAGCCGGCGTCCAGGTGCGGCATCACCTGTTGCTCGAAGACCTGGCGGCGGTTCATGGCCCGATGCTACGCACTGACGATGAACCGGCCACTCATTTCTTCGTGGCCGTTGCCGCAGAAGTTGTCGCAGAGGAAATCGACCCTGCCGGGCGCCGTCGGGCGGATCTCCAGCTTGACGATCTGGCCCGGCAGCAGGTCGGCCCGCACATTCAGCGCCGGCACGTTGAAGCCGTGCGTGAAGTCCAGCGCCTGCAGTTCCAGCAGCACCGGCTCGCCGGCCTTCAGCGCGATCTCGGCCGGCTCGTACTGGAAGCGCCTGGCGACGATGCGGATCACACGCGGCCCCGGCTGGGCGCCCGCGACACCTGCGATCAGTGCGGCACCGCCGATCAACAGCGTCCGTCTTGTGCCGCTCATGCTTTCACCACCGGAAGGTCCGCGATCTCGTACTGCAGGCCCTCCTGCTCGGCCTCGACCTGGCGCCAGCCCAGGCCCCGGTACGGCACGGCCGGGTTCCAGGGCAGCGGCGTGCGCTTGTCCTGCGAGCCGGGTGCCGGCAGCGGGAAGATCAGCGACTGGGCCGAATGGTGCGCGATGTGCCCGGTCATGCGGTGCAGCGCCTGGTGGATGTGGCCGTAGAACACGGTGACGTGCTGGAACGGCATCAACACCGCGATGGCCTGGGCGCCGTCGCGCGTGGCCCAGTCCCACTGCGGTGCCAGGTCGAACAGCGGGCGGTGGGTCAGCACGACCAGCGGGGCCTGCGGATCGCGGCCGGCCAAGTCGGCCTTGAGCCAGGCGAGTTGTTCGTCGCCGATCTTCGCGCCGGGGTCGGACACGTTGTCCAGTGCGATGAAGTGCACCCCCAGGTGATCGAAGCTGTAGTGCGTGGGGCCGAACATTTCCTGGAACGCGGCGCCGCGGTCCAGCGAAGCGTCGTGCTCGCCCGGCATGAAGTGCACCACCGGCACCTTCAGCCCGGCGACGATGGCCTTGAACTCGGCCATGCGGCGGCGCCGCTCTGTTGGGTCGTCGGTGGTGTGCGTCAGGTCGCCGGTGAAGACGATGAAGGCTGGCGGCTCGGGCAAGGCGTTGACCGCGGCCACGGCCTTGGGCAGCGTGCCGCGCGCGTCCGGGTTGGCCGGACCTTCGTAGCCCCAGTGGCTGTCGGAGAGCTGGACGAAATAGAAGTCGCTGCCGGCCGCGGTGCCAGCGTCCGGCATGCCTGCGCAGCCAGCCAGGCCGGAGGCGAAGACCGCGCCACCGCCTGCGGCGGCCAGGTGAAGAAAGTCACGTCGTTGCATCGAAGTCTCCTGGAAGGGACAAGGCGCAGCCACTTCAAGGGCCGCATGCCATGTCTTACCGCCAGACCGGCGGATTTATTCCACGGCAGTTGGCAGATGGCCGCACGCCGCCGGTGCAGCGCACCGCGCCGGCCCGGCCAGGCGCCCGCTTGCGCACAGGCCGCGTGCATGTCCGGACCGGGCCACGGCGCGCTTCGGACGGCTGGCACTGGACGGCCCAGGCAAAGGCCGATCAAGCCGAAGCTGGCCCGCGCTTTGCTTGTATACCAGCTAGAACTTCAATCCGAACACCGATGCAGTGCGAGGGCGCTGTGGTGTGTCGGTCGGCTTGTCACCCCACCTTCTGGAGCTTTTGATGACGCAGCAGCACGCGCACTGGAACCGCAGGCAATGGATCAAGCACACCGGCGCCGGGCTTGGCGCCCTGAGCCTCGGTGACCTGGCGCTGGCGGCCGATGCGCCGCTCACCGTGGGCTTCATCTACGTGGGCGCGAAGGACGACTACGGCTACAACCAGGCGCATGCCGAGGCGGTGGCCCAGGTCAAGAAGTGGCCTGGCATCAAGGTGGTGGAAGAAGAGAACGTGCCCGAGACCACCGCAGTGCAGAAGACCATGCAGGGCATGATTTCGCAGGACGGTGCGAAGCTGATCTTCCCCACCTCCTTCGGTTACTTCGACCCGCACATGCTGGCCATGGCCGCCAAGTTCCCGGACGTGCGCTTCGCCCACTGCGGCGGCATGTGGACCGCCGGCAAGCACCCGGCCAACACCGGCAGCTTCTTCGGCTACATCGACGAGGCGCAATACCTCAACGGCGTGATCGCCGGCCACATGACGAAGAGCAAGAAGCTCGGCTTCGTTGCGGCCAAGCCCATCCCGCAGGTGCTGCGCAACATCAATGCCTTCACGCTGGGCGCGCAAAGCGTGCACCCGGACATCACCACCACGGTGATCTTCACCGGCGACTGGTCCATGCCCGTGAAGGAAGCCGAGGCCACCAACAGCCTGGCCGACCAGGGCATCGATGTGTTCACGATGCACGTCGACGGGCCCAAGGTCATCGTCGAGACCGCTGCCAAGCGCGGCAAGTTCGTCTGCGGCTACCACGCCTCGCAGGCCAAGCTGGCGCCGGCCGCCTACCTGACCGGCGCCGAGTGGAACTGGACCACGGCCTACAAGCAGATCATCGACGCCGCCAAGACCGGCAAGCCGCATCCGAACTTCGTGCGCGGCGGGCTCAAGGATGGCTTCGTCAAGTCCTCGCCCTACGGTGCGATGGTGCCGGAGCCCGCGAAGAAGCAGGCTGAGGCCGTGCGCGCTTCGATGATGGCGGGCAGCTTCGACATCTTCAAGGGTGAGATGAAGGACAACACCGGCAAGGTCGTGATCCCCAAGGGCAAGGTCTTCAAGCAGACCGATGCCGAGCTGGAAGGCATGAACTACCTCGTTGCCGGCGTCGTCGGCAAGGTCTAGGTCCCTCTCTCGCCGCCGCCCAGCGGCGCCTCGCAGTCTCGGGAGATTCCCATGTCCACTGCCCCCCGGCCCTGGCACGCCAGCGCTGAGAACATCGCCCTGCCGGTGCTGGCCCTGGCCGGCGCGCTGCTGCTGTTCGGCCTGTTCGTCTGGCTGGGCGGCCGCAGCCCGGTGGAGGCCTGGACGCTGCTGTTCAAAGGCGCCTTCGGCGACGCCTTTTCGTGGCAGAACAGCCTGCAGCGCGCGGCGCCGCTGATGCTCACCGCGCTGGCCGTCGCGCTGCCGGCGCGTGCCGGGCTGGTGGTGATTGGTGGCGAAGGCGCGCTGGTGGTGGGCGCGCTGGCCTGCGCCGCGGTGCCTTATGTCTTCGCGCCGCCAGCCAACGCCTTCGGCAGCGCCATGCTGATGCTGGCCGCAGCCATTGGCGGCGGGCTGTGGGTGGCACTGGCGGGCGCACTGCGCCAGTGGCGCGGCGTCAACGAGACGATCTCCAGCCTGCTGCTGGGCTACATCGCGATTGCGCTGTTCAAGCACATCGTTGAAGGACCGTTGCGCGACCCGGCCAGCCTGAACAAGCCTTCCACGAAACCGCTGGCAGAAGGCCTGCGCATCGGCCCCATCATGGGCGCCAACGGCTTCGACAGCTGGTTGGGCGACGTGCACTGGGGCCTGGTGATCGGCCTGGTGCTGTGCCTGCTCGCAGGGCTGTGGCTGAGCTTCACCGCACACGGCATGGCGCTGCGCGTGGTCGGCGGCAATGCCAAGGCCGCGCGGCTGGTCGGCCTGCCCAGCACTCGCTTGATTCTGGTGGCCTGCGCGGCCGGCGGCGGCTGCGCCGGGCTGGCCGGTGGCATCGAGGTCGCCGCGGTGCAGACCTCGGCGAACGCGTCGGTGATCGCCGGCCTGGGCTACACCGGCATCCTGGTCGCCTTCGTGGCCCGGCAGAACCCGTGGGCGATTCCGCCGGTCGCCCTGCTGTTCGGCGGCTTCGGCGCGGCCGGCAGCCTGCTGCAGCGGCGCATGGATTTGCCAGACGCTTCGGTGCTGGTGCTGCAAGGCTTTGCGTTTGTGCTGATCCTGGCTTCCGAAGCGCTGCGCGGCAAGCTGTTCCAGCGCCCGCAACTGCCGCGCTTGCGCAAGGTGCCCAAGCCGCCTGTCGCTGCGCCCACCACAACGTCGACCGTCGTACCGCTGCCGACGCGCGCCGCCGATGAAGGCCCAGCGCCTTTGGTTTCCGCTGGAGGGAAAGCGTGATGAGCACGTCTGATTGGATGGACCTGTTGCTGGCAATCCTGGGCGGTGCGATCCGCGTGGGCACGCCCTTCCTGTTCGTCAGCCTGGGCGAGTGCCTGACCGAGAAATCCGGCCGCATCAACCTGGGGCTGGAAGGCGTGCTGGTGTTCTCGGCCATGGCCGGCTTCGGCGGCGCCTACCTGAGCAACTCCGCCTGGGTCGGCGTGCTGGTGGCCGGTGCCTGCGGCGCGCTGTTGGCGCTGCTGCACGGCCTGCTGTGCTCGCTGCCGCGGGTGTCGGACATTGCCACCGGCATTGCGCTGATGCTGCTGGGCTCCGGCCTGGCCTTCTACTTCGGCAAACCGCTGATCCAGCCGCAGGCGCCGCAGATTCCCTCGCTGGTGCTGGGCGCCTGGAGCAGTTCGCCGCAGGTGCAGTCGGCCCTGTCCATCAACGCGCTCTTTCCGCTGGGCGTGCTGCTGGCAGCGCTGATGGCCTGGGGCTTCGGCAACACGCGCTGGGGCCTGGTGGTGCGCATGGCGGGCGACTCGTCCGACGCCGCCCGCGCCCTGGGCTACTCGGTCAACGGCGTGCGCATCGCAGCCACCACGGCCGGCGGCTTCATCGCCGGGCTGGGCGGCGCGTCGCTGTCGCTGTACTACCCGGGCAGTTGGAACGAAGGCCTGTCCAGCGGACAGGGTCTGATCGCTGTCGCGCTGGTGATCTTCGCGCGCTGGAGCCCGTGGCGCTGCCTGGGCGCGGCGCTGCTGTTCGGCGGTGCCGGCGCCATCGGCCCTGCGCTGCAGTCCATCGGCGTGAGCGGCGGCTACTACCTGTTCAACGCCGTGCCGTATGCGCTGACGCTGGCCATCCTGATCGCCACCTGCTCGCCTAGCCGCGCCGTGAAGGGCGCGCCGATGGAATTGAACGTTTCGCGCTGAGCATTCTGAAGAGGACTCGTCCATGCCCACCATTGCCTCCACGCCCTACGCCTGGCCCTACAACGGCGACCTGACCCCGGCCAACACCGCGTTGGTCATCATCGACATGCAGACCGACTTCTGCGGCGTGGGCGGCTACGTGGACAAGATGGGCTACGACCTGTCGCTGACGCGCGCGCCCATTGAGCCATTGAAGGTGCTGCTGGCGGATGCCCGCCGCATCGGCATGCACGTGATCCACACCCGCGAAGGCCACCGGCCGGACCTGTCCGACCTGCCGGCCAACAAGCGCTGGCGCTCGCAGCAGATCGGCACCGAGGGGCGTGGCATTGGCGACATGGGCCCTTGCGGCCGCATCCTGGTTCGTGGCGAGCCGGGCTGGGACATCATTCCCGAGCTGTACCCGATTGCCGGCGAGCCTGTGATCGACAAGCCTGGCAAGGGCTCGTTCTACGCCACCGACCTGGAACTGGTGCTGCATGTGCGCGGCATCCAGAACCTGATCCTCACCGGCATCACGACCGACGTGTGCGTGCACACCACCATGCGCGACGCCAACGACCGCGGCTTCGAGTGCGTGATGCTCACCGACTGCACCGGCGCGACCGACCCAGCCAACCACGCCGCGGCGTTTTCGATGATCAGGATGCAGGGCGGCGTGTTCGGCGCCGTCTCTGATTCCGGCGCGCTGCTGGAAGTGCTGCGCGGCTTCTGAACCTCTCTCGTCATCAAGGATTGACCATGGCTTCAGACCTTCAACGCCGCCGCCTGCTTGCGGGCGCCAGCGCTGCAACCGGCCTCGCGGCCCTGGGCGTGGCGCCCGCCGCCCATGCCGACGACAAGATCCTGATCGGCTACTGGCCCATCGCTTCCGGCCTGCCGCTGTACGTGGGCCTGGAGCGCGGCATCTTCAAGGAAGCCGGGCTGAACGTCGAAGGCGTGAAGTTCGCCAGCGCCCAGCAGGTGGCCGAAGCGATGATCTCCGGCCGCATCCACGGCTCGGCCAACGGCACCGCTTCTGCGGTGCTGGGCCTGGCCGAGATCACCAGCCCCAACCTGTTCAAGATCATCTGTTCCAACCCGTCGAACAGGTCGCTGGTGCTGGACGAATTTGTCGTGCCCAAGGACAGCCCGCTCAAGTCGATTGCCGAGCTGGCGGGCAAGAAGGTCGCCAGCGGCCCCGGCATCCAGAACGTCACGCTGGCCAAGATCATCCTGGAGAAAAACGGCATTGCGAATCCGACGGTGACCGAGCTGCCGGTCGGCCAGCATGTGCCGGCGCTGGCAGCCGGCCAGATCGACGCGGTCTACACGCTGGAGCCCACCGGCACCGCAGGCCGCCTGAAGGGCCTGGCCCGGGTGCTGGAGACCGGTGTGATCGCCAAGTACGTGCTGGGCAACGCGGACGCGCCGTGGTTCGGCGGCAGCGCCAGCGTCACCACCGCCTTCGTGAAGGATTCGCCCGACCTGGCCAGGCGCTACATCGCCGCCTATGGCAAGGCGGTGGAGTGGGTGCGCAAGCAGCCGGAAGAATCGCGCAAGCACCTGGACGGCTTCACGGCCATCGAAGAAGCGCTGGTAAAAGAGGTGCCTTTGTCCGGTTTCACGATGTACAACGAGTTCAGCGCCAGCGACCTGGGCTACTTCCAGAAGTTCTTCGACGTGTTCACCGAGCGCAAGATCTTCAGCCGCAAGCTGGATGTGAAGTCGCTGCTGTACACCGCCTGAGGAGCCGACCATGCAAGCCATCGCATTCCTCTACAACAAGCGGTGGCTGCCGCTGCTCGGGCCGCTGCTGCTGCTCGCGTTCTGGCAGCTGATGATCTCGGCGCACTGGGTCAAGCCCGTGCTGCTGCCGCCGCCAGGCGAGACGTTGCAGTACCTGGCGCAGACATTCGCCAGCGGCGCGATCCTGCCGGACCTGTGGTCCACGCTGCTGCGCACGCTGAGCGCGTTTGCGATCGCCATCGCCATCGGCCTGCCGCTGGGCGTGATGCTGGGCAGCGCCGAAAACGCCTACCGCAGCGTCGAGTTCCTGATCGACTTCTTCCGCTCCACGCCCAGCTCGGCGCTGATCCCGCTGTTCATGCTGATCTTCGGCATCACCGACATCAACAAGATCGCCATCGCCAGCTTCGGCGCGATGCTGATCGTGCTGTTCAACAGTGCCTACGGCGTGATGAACGCCAAGAAGACGCGGGTGATGGCCGCGCAGATCATGGGCGTGTCGCGCTGGCACGTGTTCAAGGACGTGATGCTGATGGAAAGCCTGCCGCAGACCTTCATCGGCCTGCGCAGTGCGGTCTCGATGGCGCTGGTCATCGTCATCGTCGCCGAGATGTTCATCGGCTCCGAAACCGGCCTGGGCCACCGCATCATCGACGCGCAGCAGGTCTTCAACGTCAAGGACATGTACACCTCCATCCTGGTGACCGGCGCGCTGGGCTACGGCCTGAACCTGGTCTTCCTGCTGATCGAGAAGAAGCTGATTCATTGGGGAGGAAAAGCATGAGCGGCGACCAGTTGCCGGTCTCGGCCATTCCGACGGAGGTCAAGCTCGGGACGCCTCAGAGCACGGTGCTGACGCTGCGCGCAGCGCCGAACACCCATGTCACGGTGCGCGGGCTGTGCAAGTCCTTCGCCGGCCAGGTGCTGTACAAGGACTTCAACCTGGACCTGCCGCGCAGCCAGATCGTCTCGATCTTCGGGCCCAACGGTTGCGGCAAGTCCACGCTGATGAACATGATCGCCGGGCTGGTGCCGCTGGACGCGGGCGAGATCCTGTTCGACGGCAAGAGCCTGAAGGACACGCGCATCGGCTACGTGTTCCAGAACTACCGCGATGCGCTGTTCCCGTGGATCAGCGCCTGGGACAACATCGCCTACCCGCTGCGCCGGCAAGGCATGAAGGCGGCCGAGGTCAAGAAGCGCGTGGACGAACTGGTGGCCTTGTTCGAGATCCGCTTCGACCTGAAGCGCTACCCCTACGAACTCTCCGGCGGGCAGATGCAGACGGTCTGCATCATGCGGGCGCTGGCGCCGCGGCCCGAGGTGATGTTCCTGGACGAACCGTTCTCGGCGCTGGACTTCGAGATGACGCTGTTCATCCGCGCCAAGCTGCAGGAGGCGCACCTGGCCACCGGCGTGAGCATGGTCATCGTCTCGCACGACCTGGAAGACGCAGTGTTCCTGGCCGACCAGATCCTGCTGCTGACGCGCCGGCCCACGCGCATTGCCGAGCTGGTGCCGTTCAGCATGCCGCGGCCGCGCACGCCCGAAGCCGTGTCCGACCCCGAGTTCGTGCGCGTGAAAGCGCACACGCTGGCCGTTTTCCGCCGGGAGATGCAGGCATGAATGCTGTTCCGCTCGAAACCTACAACCTGACCAAGCGCTTCGGCGCCTTCACGGCCCTCGGCCAATGCTCGCTCAGCGTGCGGCCCGGCACGGTGCATGCACTGCTGGGCGAAAACGGCGCGGGGAAAAGCACGTTGGTGAAGTGCATCGTCGGCTACTACCTGCCGGACGAGGGTGCGGTGCTGGTGGACGGGCGCGAGCAGGCGATCACCTCGCCCACCGTCGCGCGCGACCTGGGCATCGGCATGGTCTACCAGCACTTCACCGTGGTGCCGGGCATGACGGTGGCCGAGAACCTGCTGATGGCGCGCGGCCACCTGCCGGCCGTGATTCCGTGGAAACAGGCCCGCGCCGAGCTGAGCGCGTTCATGCGCAGCACGCCGTTCAAGCTGGACCTGGATGCCACGCCGCTGGACCTCTCGGCCGGCGAGAAGCAGAAGCTGGAGATCCTGAAGCAGCTGTTCCTGAAGCCGCGCCTGTTGATCCTCGACGAGCCGACCTCGGTGCTGACGCCGCAGGAAGCCGACGAGGTGCTGGGCGCGCTGCGCGAGCGCGCCCATGCCGGCGACTGCTCGGTGCTGATGATCACGCACAAGTTCCGCGAGGTGACCGCCTATGCCGACGACGTGAGCGTGCTGCGCCGCGGCCGGCTCGTGCACACCGGCATGGTGGCGGACAGCACCAACGAGCAGCTGGCGCAGGCCATGGTGGGCGGCGGCGAACCGGGCAGCCGTGCGCCGCGTGAAGCGGTGGCGCGCGAAGTGCGAGAACCTGGCGAAGTCCAGTTGGCAGTGGACCAGTTGGAAGTCATGGGCGACCGTGGCGAGCTGGCTGTGCGCAGCCTCAGTCTGGCGGTGCGCGCGGGAGAAATCGTCGGTGTGGCCGGCGTCTCGGGCAACGGCCAGCGTGAGCTGATGGAAGCGCTGGTCGGCCAGCGCGCGCGCGGCAGCGGCAGCGTCAAGGTGGGCGGTCTGCCGTTTGCCGCCACCCGGCGCGAGAACCGCAAGCTGCGCGTGCGTGCGCTGCCCGAGGAGCCGCTGCGCAATGCCTGCGTGGGCGAACTCAGCGTGGCGCACAACATGGGCCTGCGCAATTTCGACGAGCCGCCGTTTGCCACCGGCGGCTGGGTGCGCTGGGGCAAGCTGCGGGCGCGGGCGCGTTCATGGATCACCGAATATGGCGTGAAGACCCAGGGCGAACGCGCGCCCATCCGCAGCCTCTCGGGCGGCAACGTGCAGCGCGCGGTGCTGGCACGGGAACTCTCCGAGCCGGCGCGGCTGCTGCTGGTGTCCAACCCGGTGTTCGGGCTGGACTTTGCCGCGGTGGCCGAAATCCACGGCCGGCTGGTCGCGGCGCGCAACAGCGGCACGGCAGTGCTGCTGGTCAGCGAAGACCTGGATGAGCTGCTGGCGCTGGCCGACCGCATCGTCGTCATCAGCGAAGGCCAGATCGTGCACGACGTGCCGGCCGCGTTGGCCGACCGCCACGCGCTGGGCGCCTTCATGGGCGGCAAGCACCACGAACCGGCACAGGAGGCCGCATGAGCGAAACAGAAGTCGCAGCCCGTCCCAGCGTGATCGAGATCAATGCCCAGCCTTTTGCCTACAGCTTCACGCCTGCGACCAGCGCACTGGTCATCATCGACATGCAGCGCGACTTTGTCGAACCCGGCGGCTTCGGCGCCAGCCTGGGCAATGACGTCTCGCTGCTGCAGGCCATCATTCCGACGTGCCAGGCGGTGCTGCAGGCCTGGCGCGCCGCGGGCGGCCTCGTGGTGCACACCCGCGAAGCCCACAAGGCCGACCTGAGCGACTGCCCGCCGGCCAAGCGGCTGCGCGGCAACCCCACGCTGCGCATTGGCGACGAAGGCCCGATGGGCCGCGTGCTGGTGGCCGGCGAGCCGGGCAACCAGATCATCCCCGAGCTGGCGCCGCGGCCCAACGAGATCGTGGTCGACAAGCCCGGCAAGGGCGCTTTCTACGCCACGCCGCTGCACGCGATGCTGCAGGGCCAGGGCATCACGCACCTGGTCTTCATGGGCGTGACGACCGAGGTCTGCGTGCAGACCTCGATGCGCGAAGCCAATGACCGCGGCTACGACTGCCTGCTGGTCGAGGACGGCACCGAGAGCTACTTCCCGGCCTTCAAACAAGCGGCCATCGAGATGATCCACGCCCAGGGCGGGATCGTCGGGTGGACGGCGCCGTCCGCCCCGCTGATCGCCGCGCTGGACCACTGGCAAGGCGCCACCTGAAGGTGCCTCGAACCGATTTGCCAAAGAACACGCCATGAGCCCGGACCAACCCGTTTCCCTGTTGACCCTGGAAGACTGGCGCGCCGCCTATGCGGCCGGCGCCACAGCCGAAGCGCTGCTGGGCGCGCTGCTGCCCAGGCTGCTGCCCGGCGACCCGGCCTGGATCGCCCGGCTGGACGAAGCTGGCCTGCAGGCCGAGCTGGCCCGGCTGGCCACGTTGGACCCGAACACTGTGCCGCTGTGGGGCGTGCCGTTTGCCGCCAAGGACAACATCGACGCCGCCGGCTGGCCGACCACCGCCGCCTGCCCGGCCGCCGCCTACCAACCCACGGCAGACGCCAGCGTGGTGGCGCGGTTGCGCGCGGCCGGCGCGGTGCTGATCGGCAAGACCAACCTGGACCAGTTCGCGACCGGGCTGGTGGGCACACGCTCGCCGTTTGGCGAGGTGCCCAACACCTTCGATGCGGACTACGTCAGCGGTGGCTCCAGCTCCGGCTCGGCCAGCGTGGTGGCGCGCGGCATCGTGCCGTTTGCTTTGGGTACCGACACGGCGGGCTCGGGCCGCGTCCCGGCCGGCTTCAACAACCTCGTCGGCTGGAAACCCACGCCGCACCGCCTGGGCATGCAAGGTGTGCTGCCGGCCTGCAAGAGCCTGGACGTGGTCTCGGTTTTTGCGCTGACGCTGGGCGATGCCGGTGAGGTCGCCGCACTGATCGACGGCCCGGACGATGGCAGCCCCCTGCCCGCCCCTGCGCTGCGCCCGGCCTGGCTGCCGGAGAAGCCGCGCCTGGGTGTGCCGCTGCTGCCTGAGCTCGACACGGTGCTGGGCTACGGCGCGCCCTGGCGCCAGGCCGAGGGCCGGGCCCGCGCGCTGGGCGCCGAGCTGGTGCCGCTGGACTTCACGCCGCTGTTCGAGGTTGCCGCGCTGCTGTACCAGGGCCCGTGGGTGGCCGAACGTTATGCCGCGGTGCGCGAGCTGATCGAACACCGTCCCGAGGTGATGGACAGCACCGTGCTGGAAGTGATCAACCAGGCCCGCCGATTCAGCGCGGCAGATGCCTTCGATGGCCGCTACAGACTTGAAGCACTGGCACGCGCCATCGCGCCGATGTGGCAGAAGGTCGACGTGCTGATGGTGCCCACCTCGCCCACGCACCCGACGCTGGCCGAGGTCGCCGAGCAGCCGGTGGCGCGCAACAGCGCACTCGGCCGCTACACCAACTTTGTCAACCTGCTGGGCATGGCCGCGCTCGCGCTGCCCAGTGGCTTCACCGCCGCCGGCCTGCCGTTTGGCGTGACCTGGATCGCGCCTGGCGGTGCCGACGCCGCGCTGGCCGACTGGGGCCGGCGCTGGGAGCAGGCCCGGTTGGACGAAGGCGACATGGTGCTGGGCGCGCGCCTGCGACCGGCTTTGCCTTCCGACACGATGCTGCGCCACCTGCCGGCCAGCACGCCCACGCTGGCGCTGGCCGTTGTCGGCGCGCACCTGCAAGGCCTGCCCTTGCACTACCAGTTGCGCGAGCGCAGCTGCCGGCTGCTGGCGCGCACGCACAGCGCGCCGCACTACCGGCTGCATGCGCTGCCCGGCACGGTGCCGCCCAAGCCGGCGCTGGCCCGCGTGGGCGCTGGCGAGACGGGCCACGCCATCGAGCTGGAGGTCTATGAGATGCCGCAGGACCAGGTCGGCTCGCTGCTGGCGCTGATCCCGCCGCCGCTGGGCCTGGGCTCGGTCGAGCTGGAAGACGGCCGCTGGGTCAAGGGCTTCATCTGCGAGCCGGCGCCACTGGCCGACGCACCGGACATCAGCGAACACGGCGGCTGGCGCGCCTACCTGGCCAGCCGGTCCCTTGCAGGCAGCAGCGCATGAGTTGGGCGCCCGAAGCCATCGACCTGCCGGACGTGCTGGCCGAAGTCACGGCCTGCTTCCACGCCTACGAAGCGGCCTTCATGCAGAACGACCTGCCGGCGCTGATCGGCTTCTTCTGGGAAGACGAGCGGCTGACCCGCTACGGCGTGGTCGACCGGCAGCTCGGCCATGCCGAACAGGCGGCCTACCGCCACAGCGTGCCCAAGCCCGGCTTCACCCGCCAGTTGGAGAACCTGCGCATCCACTGCTTCGGGCCGGACATGGCGGTGGCGCTGGTCGAGTTCCTGCGCAGCGACACGGCGCTGCGCGGCTTCCAGAGCCAGACCTGGGCGCGCCTGCCCGAGGGCTGGCGCATCGTCAGCGCCCACGTCAGCATGATCCCGTGGCCGCCCACGTAACATGACGGCTGTCATGAAGTCACCGCCAGATCCTGCAAACGCGGACATGCCCGCCGATTCGCCTGCGCCCAGCCTTGCCGAACAGGCCTACCGCCAGGTCAAGGCGCTGATCTTCGACTTCAGCCTGATGCCGGGCGATCGCTTCAGCGAATCGGACCTGACCGGCCGCGTGCTGGTCAGCCGCACGCCGCTGCGCCAGGCGCTGCAGCGCCTGGAGCGCGAAGGTTTCCTGCAGGTCTTCCCGAAGCTTGGCTGGCAGGTCGCGCCGCTGGACTTCGATGTGTTCGACGAGCTGTACGACCTGCGTGTGTTGCTCGAATGCCATGCGGTGGCCAGGCTGTGCGAAGCCGAGGACAGGCCGCAACTGGCGGCGCTGGCGGCCATCTGGCTGCAGCCGGACATCGAGCGCACCGAAGATCCGACGGCGGTGCGCGACCTGGACGAAGGCTTCCACCGCGGGCTGGTAGAAGGCAGTGCGAACCGCGCGATGCTGCGCGTGCATGGCGAGATCACCGACCGCATCCGCATCATCCGCCGGTTGGACTTCACCAAACCCGCGCGCATCGACGCGACCTACGACGAACACGCGCGCATCCTGCGCGCCATCACCCGCCGCCGAGCCGATGAAGCCCAGCGCCTGCTGCGGGTGCACATTGAGCAAAGCAAGCTCGAAGTCCGGCACATCACGCTGGACATGCTCTACAAGGCGCGGCAAAAGGATTGAGCCGCGCCCTCAGTCCACGGCCTTGGCCAGGTGTTCGTAGCGTGGGCGCGGCTCCACCGGACGGGCCTCCACCTCGCAGAGTTCGAGCCGTGGCCGCAACGGCACTTCGGTGACCTCGGTCTCGCGCTTCTGCACGATGACCTGGTTGTCGGCGTAGTGGCCCTTGATGACACTGCCGGCACCGATCACGCAGTTGTCGCCAATCACCGTGCCACGCAGGATCACGGTGTTGGCACCTACCCAGACATTGTCGCCAATGACAACCGGCGATGTCTTGAACTTGAGTTTTCCCGAACCATCGGCGCGCCGGCCCGAGCGGTCATGGTCGTGGTCATACACCATCACGTTGGGCCCGAACTGAACGCCTTCGCCAATGGTGATTTTTTCGTGGCTGACGATCATGCAGCCATGGTTCAGGTAGGTGTTGGCGCCAATCGAAACCTCGGCTGAGCCGCGAACCCTGATCCTGGAACCTCCCCGAATCTTCACCATCCGTCCCAGCGAAAGTCTGGCTTTCGCGCCCAGGTCGATCTCGGCGAAAGGAGAAATCACATTCACATTGGTGAATTGAAACCCCCTCAAGTGGAAGATTTTCAGGAGCCAGAATCTGGCCAGGGAATAGCCCAGGCAGATCGCTCCGCGAACATATTTCTTCATCTGCTGCATCACCGCTGATCTTTTGAATGTGCACAGCCCAGCGAGCACGCAGATGACGCCCGGAAGTCCGTTGCGGACTTCTGTCGCGGGCGCCCCGGGGTGCGGCCCGCGCTCTACTGCAGCTCATCATGTCGCGCCTCGACAAGGCTCCTTACCACATGCCGTAGCTTGACGGCATTGATGCCGAAGCTCGCCACTTCGGGCTGGGCAATGTGTATCGAGCGGTATCAAATGCAGGCCAACGCCAGCGGCCCAAAAGCATGCAGTAACAGCGAGCGCAGCGTTTCGATCAACCAGGGTGCCGCAGGTCTTCCACCCACTGTTGCACCTCTTGTGGCGGAGGTGGGGTCAGCAGGCTGACGATGATGGTGACCAGGAAGCCGAAGGGCACGCCGAAGACGCCGGCGGAAACGGGCTGAATGTCCCACCAAAGCTCGGCGGGCGCGGTGATGCCGAACAGGCCTCGCAGCCACGGGTGGGTGGCGGCCATGTAGCCGAAGCACAGGAACAGGCCGGCCAGCATGCCGGCCGAGGCGCCCCAGCGGTTGGCCCGGCGCCAGAAGAAGCCCAGTACCAGCGCTGGAAAGAAAGCCGAGGCGGCGAGCGAAAACGCGGCCGAGACCAGGAACAGGATGTTGGCCGGCTTTTGCGCGGCGACGCTGGCGGCCGCCAGCGCCACCACCAGCAGCAGCAGCTTGGACAGCATGACGCGGCGCGCGGTGCCGGCCTGCGGGTCCAGCACCTTGTGGTACAGGTCGTGCGAGAGCGCGTTGGAGATGGTCAGCAGCAGGCCGTCTGCCGTGGACAACGCGGCCGCCAGGCCGCCGGCCGCGACCATGCCGGAGATGACGTATGGCAGCCCGGCGATCTCGGGCGTGGCCAGCATGATGATGTCGCCGCCGATCTTCAGCTCGGCCAGTTGCAGGACGCCGTCATGGTTGATGTCCACCACCGACAGCAGGCCGGGGTCGACCCGGTTCCAGTTGGCGATCCAGGCCGGCAAGGCGTCGAACGGGGTGCCGACCAGGTGGGTGAAGATCTCGAACTTGACCATCACCGCCAGCGCCGGTGCGGTCAGGTACAGCAGCAGGATGAAAAACAGCGACCAGGCGACCGACTGGCGCGCCTCTCGCACCGAAGGCGTGGTGTACGAGCGCGTGAGGATGTGCGGCAGCCCGGCGGTGCCCAGCATCAGGCAGAAGACCAGGGCCAGGAAGTTGCGGCGCGAGGCTTCGAAGGCGTGTTGCTGCCCGGGTGTGCCGTCCGGGTCGCCAGCAAACTGGGCGGCGTGGTCCGGCATGCCGGCCAGCGGGCGCGCGCGGGCTTCCAGTGCCTCGCGCTCGGCACGCCAGCCGACGATGGCGCCGGCCTCGTCCTTGGGCAAGGCGGCCATCTGGCGTTCGGCGGCCTGGACAAGGTATTGCGGTGCGTCGGCCTTCTGCAGCGCGGCAATGCGCTGGCGCACTTCGGCCCGCTCGCTGGCCAGGGCTTCAGTGGCGTGCAGCTGCTTGTCGCCCAGCGCATTGGCCCGGGCATGGAAGGCCTGGATGGCGGACAGCTCGGCCGGGTCGGCCTTCAGCCGCGCCTCGGCCTCGGCCACCTTCTGCAACTGCTGGCCGTAGACCGCCTGCGGAAACGGCACGCCCGTCTGCTTGACGCTGAGCCAGACCACAGGCACCAGGTAGGCCAGCAGCAGCACGATGTATTGCGCGACCTGGGTCCAGGTCACCGCCCGCATGCCACCCAGGAAAGAACAGACCAGGATGCCGCCCAGGCCGAGGAACACACCGATCTCGAACGAGGCAATGTGCGTCAGCCGGGTGGTGATCAGCCCGACGCCGTAGATCTGCGCCACCACGTAGACAAACGAGCACAGCACCGCCGCGCCCACGCCGATCAGCCGCGGCAAATGGCCCTGGTAGCGCGCGCCCAGGAAGTCCGGAATGGTGTATTGGCCGAACTTGCGCAGGTAAGGTGCCATCAGCAGCGCCACCAGGCAGAAGCCCCCCGTCCAGCCCAGCACGTAGGCCAGGCCTTCGAAGCCGGTCAGGTACAAGGTGCCCGCCAGGCCGATGAAGGAGGCCGCGCTCATCCAGTCGGCGGCAGTGGCCATGCCGTTGTAGACCGCCGGCACGCGGCGGCCGGCCACGTAGTACTCGGCTGCATCCGTCGTGCGGCAGACCACGCCGATGACCGCATAGACCACCACCGGCGCGGCCAGGAACACAAAGCCGATGTACTGGCGCGGCATGCCCAGCCGCTCCAGCATGCCCATGCCCAGCACAAACAGCACGAAGCACAGCGCAAAGCCGAAGTAGATCGCATGCAGCCGGTGGCGCGCCCGCCGGCCGACTTGCGGCTCAGGCCGGTTCATCGCGGCTCATCGAAACCATGCTCGTCGTCAATGCGCCGGGTCAGCAGCGCAAACACCACCACCAGCAGCAGGTAGACCAGCATCGCGCCCTGCGCGGCCATCCAGAAGCTGAACGGCCAGCCGAAGAAGCCGAAATTCAGGCTGCGTGCATGCCAGGGCAGCACGAAGCTGACCAGCGCCCACACGGCCAGCAGCGCCAGCGTCAGGCGCCGGGTGCTGCGCCAGTGCAGGCGGGCACGCCCAGGCAGCGGCGCTGCCGCAGCGGGGGCGCCGAGCTCGGACTCGCGGGGTGGTGTCATGGGCAAAAAACTGCGATACGGCCTGGCAAGCGGGGCGCCGTTCGGTGGCCCCGAAAGGATTGTCGGGTCAATCCCGCCGCCGAACGGCCGACTGCGGCCGGCCTCCAGGGCGGGATATACCCCGAGCCAAGCGCCCGGCGTGAGAAAATACGGGGTTTGGACAAGATAGAAGACAAGGATCCGTCATGGACATCGAACGCATCAATGCCATTGGCAACTCGCTGGCCGACCTGACCCAGCGCACCCTCGATCTACGGGGGTATCTTTGACTACGACCGCAAAACACTGCGGTTGAACGAAGTCAACGCCACGCTGGAGAACCCCAACATCTGGAACGACCCCAAGCGGGCGCAGGAGTTGGGCAAGGAAAAGAAGCAGCTCGACGAGGTGGTCGGCACGATCAACCACCTGACCAGCAACCTCTCGGATAACACCGAGCTGTACGAGATGTCGAAGGAAGACGGCGACGAGGACGGCCTGAAGGCCATCGAAGCCGACGCTGCCAAGCTTGCTGGCGTGGTCGAGCAGCTCGAATTCCGCCGCATGTTCTCGAACCCGGCCGATCCGAGCAACTGCTTTGTCGACATCCAGGCCGGCGCCGGTGGCACCGAAGCCTGCGACTGGGCCGGCATGCTGCTGCGCCAGTACCTGAAGTACTGCGAGCGCAAGGGCTTCAAGGCGACGATGGAAGACGAGACGCCGGGCGAAATCGCCGGCATCAAGAGCGCCACCATCAAGGTCGAAGGCGAGTATGCGTTTGGCCACCTGCGCACCGAGACCGGTGTGCACCGGCTGGTTCGCAAGAGCCCGTTCGACTCGGCCGGCGGCCGCCACACCTCGTTCGCCTCGCTGTTCGTCTACCCGGAAGTCGATGACTCGATCGAGATCGACATCAACCCGTCCGATGTGCGCACCGACACCTTCCGCGCTTCGGGCGCCGGCGGCCAGCACATCAACAAGACCGACTCTGCGGTGCGCCTGACGCACATCCCGACCGGCATCGTCGTGCAGTGCCAGGACGGCCGCAGCCAGCACAGCAACCGCGACGTGGCCTGGAAGCGCCTGCGCTCGCGGCTGTACGACTTCGAGATGCGCAAGCGCATGGAAGAGCAGCAGAAGCTGGAAGACACCAAGACCGACGTCGGCTGGGGCCACCAGATCCGCAGCTATGTGCTGGACCAGAGCCGCATCAAGGACCTGCGCACCAACGTCGAAGTCTCGGCCACCCAGAAGGTGCTGGACGGCGACCTGGACGGCTTCATTGCCGCCAGCCTGAAGCAAGGCCTGTGAGCCCGAACTGACCGAACCGACCTGACCTGACGCCGGCCCGCGGGCCGGCGCCTGGGCCGGGGCGGACCGCCCACCCGGCCGACCGCACCCGGCGCCCACGCCGAAAACAACTGAACCCACGAGGACGCCCAACATCATGATGCGTGAAGGCACTGCCCCCCTGATCCGCCGCGAAGACTACCTGGCCCCGGCCTACTGGATCCGCCGCGCGGACCTGTGCTTCGACCTGGATGCCACCAAGACCATCGTCTCCAGCAAGCTGACCATCGAGCGCAACACCGCGCAGGACGTGCAGCCGCTGAAGCTGCATGGCGAAGACCTGAACCTGCTGCGGGTGCTGGTCGACGGCAACAGCGTCTCGTTCCGCCAGGAGGGCCCGCTGCTGATCATCGACGCCCCGGCGGCCGATGCCTTCACGCTGGAGATCCGCAACACGATCTCGCCCGAGAAGAACACCCAGCTGAGCGGGCTGTACGCCTCCGGCGGCGGGCTCTACACCCAGTGCGAGGCCGAAGGCTTCCGCCGCATCACTTTCTTCCAGGACCGGCCGGACGTGATGGCCGTCTACAGCGTGACGCTGCGTGGCGACAAGAAGAAGTACCCGGTGCTGCTGTCCAACGGCAACCTGGTCGAGCAAGGCGAGCTGGACGCCGGCCGCCACTACGCCAAGTGGCACGACCCCTTCCCCAAGCCCAGCTACCTGTTCGCCATCGTCGCGGCCAACCTGGTGGCGCGCGAGCAGTGGGTGCGCACCCGCTCGGGCAAGGACCACCTGCTGCAGATCTTCGTCAAGCGCGGCGACCTGGACAAGACCGAGCACGCGATGAACTCGCTGATCGCGTCCATGGTCTGGGACGAAGCCCGCTTCAAGCTGCCGCTGGACCTGGAGCGCTTCATGATCGTCGCGGTCGACGACTTCAACATGGGCGCGATGGAGAACAAGGGCCTGAACCTGTTCAACACCAAGTTCGTGCTGGCCAGCACCGCCACCGCGACCGACGTCGACTTCGACGGCATCGAGAGCGTCGTCGCCCACGAATACTTCCACAACTGGACCGGCAACCGCATCACCTGCCGCGACTGGTTCCAGCTGTCGCTGAAGGAAGGCCTCACCGTCTTCCGCGACCAGGAATTCTCGATGGACATGGCCGGCAGCACCTCGGCCCGTGCGGTGCGCCGCATTGGCGACGTGCGCACGCTGCGCGAGCGCCAGTTCCCGGAAGACGGCGGCCCGATGGCCCACCCGGTGCGCCCGGACGTCTACCAGGCGATCGACAACTTCTACACCGCCACCGTCTACGAAAAGGGCGCCGAGGTCGTGCGCATGATGCACACCTTGGTCGGCCGCGAAGGCTTTGCCGCCGGCATGAGCCTGTACTTCGGGCGCCACGACGGCCAGGCCGTGACCTGCGATGAATTCGCGCAGGCCATGGCCGACGCCAACCCGCAAAGCGCGCTGGCCCGGCACCTGGACGTGTTCAAGCGCTGGTACGCCCAGGCCGGCACGCCGCGCCTGGTCGCGCACTGCGAAAGCGATGCTGAAAACGGGCGCTACACGCTGCGCCTGTCGCAGTCCAACACGCCTTCGGCCGGCCAGCCTTTCAAGCAGCCCAACCTGCTGCCCATCGCCATCGGCCTGCTGGACCGCAACGGCCAGCCGCTGCAGCTTCAGCTCGAAGGCGAAGATGCACCGTCCGGCACCGAACGCGTGCTGGTGATGACCGAGGCCGAGCAGAGCTTCACCTTCGTCGGCCTGCCGACCGGTGACGTGGTGCCTTCGCTGCTGCGCGGCTTCTCGGCCCCGGTGCTGCTGAAGGACGGCCTGTCCGACGCCGACCTGCTGGTGCTGATGGCGCATGACACCGACGCCTTCAACCGCTGGGAAGCCGCCCAGCGACTGGGCGTGAACGCGCTGCGCGCCGCGCTGGATCACAACGACACCCCCGTGCTTGACGCGCCCTTCATCGAAGCCCTGCGCACGCTGTTGCGCGACCCTTCGCTGGACCCGGCGTTCAAGGAACTGGCGCTCACGCTGCCGTCGGAAATCTACGTGGCCGACCTGGTCGAGAACATCGACCCGCAGCGCCTGCACACGGCCCGCGAAGCCATGCTGGATCAGCTGGCCAGCGCGCTGCAGTCCGACTGGGAATGGGCCTTCGAGCACTACCAGGTGCGCGGCGGCTACCTGCCGAACGCCGAGCAGAGCGGCCAGCGCGCGCTGACCAACCTGGCGCTGGCCATGCTGGTGCGCCATGCCGTGGCCACCGGCGACAGCGTCTGGCCCGGCCGCGCCTACCAGCGCTTCAAGGACGCCGGCAACATGACCGACCGCCTGGGCGCGATCGAGGCGCTGGTCAACGCCCATGCCGAGCTGGCCGTGCCCGCGCTGGAGCGCATGCACAGCCTGTTCAAGGACGAGGCCCTGGTGCTGGACAAGTGGTTCGCGCTGCAAGGCCGCGCGTCCGAGCGCGGCGGCAAGGTCTTCGCCCGCATCAAGCAGCTGACGCAGCACCCGGACTTCACGCTGGGCAACCCGAACCGCGCCCGCGCGCTGCTGTTCTCGCTGACCGCGTTCAACCCGGCCGCCTTCCACCGCACCGACGCGGCAGGCTACGTGTTCTGGGCCGACCGCGTGATCGAACTGGATGCCATCAACCCGCAGCTGGCCTCGCGCTTCGCCCGCGGCCTGGACCGCTGGCGAAACCTGGCCGAGCCCTACCGCAGCGCCGCGCGCGAAGCGATTGCGCGCGTGTCCGCCAGGCAGGAACTGAGCGGCGACACGCGCGAGATCATCGACCGCGCGCTGCAACAAGACTGAGCCTGATCCGCCGCGGCGGCGGCGGGTCGGCGAACGGTTTCAACATCAGGAGCAATCCAATGAGTCAACGTGTCAGCCTGACCCAATACCTGGTCGAGCAGCAGCGGGAGCACGGGCACATCCCGGCGCAACTGCGGCTCTTGATCGAGGTGGTGGCCCGCGCCTGCAAGCGCATCGCGATCTCGGTCAACAAGGGTGCGCTCGGCGAAGTGCTGGGAACCGCCGGCTCCGAGAACGTGCAGGGCGAGGTGCAGAAGAAGCTCGACATCATCTCCAACGAGGTGCTGATCGAGGCCAACGAATGGGGCGGCCACCTGGCCGGCATGGCGTCCGAGGAGATGGACTCCATCCACGTGGTGCCGAACCGCTATCCGCAGGGCGAGTACCTGCTGATGTTCGACCCGCTGGACGGCTCGAGCAACATCGACGTCAACGTCTCCATCGGCACGATCTTCTCGGTGCTGCGCAAGACAGACACCCAGCGCGGCGTCAGCGAAGAAGACTTCCTGCAGGCCGGCAGCCAGCAGGCCGCGGCCGGCTACTGCGTCTACGGCCCGCAGACCACGCTGGTGCTGACCGTGGGCGACGGCGTGGCCATGTTCACGCTGGACCGCGAGCAAGGCTCCTGGGTGCTGACCGAGGAGAACGTGCAGATCCCGGAAGACACCAAGGAATTCGCGATCAACATGTCCAACATGCGCCACTGGGACACCCCGGTGAAGCGCTACATCGACGAATGCCTCGCCGGCAAGACGGGCCCGCGCGGCAAGGACTTCAACATGCGCTGGATCGCCTCGATGGTGGCCGACGTGCACCGCATCCTGTGCCGCGGCGGCATCTTCATGTACCCCTGGGACCAGCGCGAGCCGGACAAGCCCGGCAAGCTGCGCATGCTCTACGAAGCCAACCCGATGAGCTTCCTGATCGAGCAGGCCGGCGGCCTGTCGACCAACGGCCGCCGGCGCATCCTGGACCTGAAGCCGGGCAAGCTGCACGAACGCGTCAGCGTCGTGCTGGGCTCGAAGAACGAAGTGCAGCGCGTGACCGACTACCACCTGCAGCACGACGCCGAGAAGGCCAAGGGCTGAACCCACCGAAGCCCACGCTGCCGCCATGAACACCGACTTCATCTACTGGACGTTCACGGCAGCAGCGCAGTGCGTGTCGACCTTCGTCGCCCTGCTGCTGACCGGCTACGCGCTGGTGCTGTCGCAGATCGAGTCGGCACGGGACCGCGACGACTCGCTGCAGGACATCCACGACGCGCTGCGCATGTCCTACCACAGCCGCCTGACCTGGCTGGCCTGGCTGACGGCCATCGCGGTCGTGCTGAGCCTACTGGTGGTCTGGGTCAACCGGGCCAACATCCCGCCGCCGGACGCGCTGATGGGCGGCGCCGCGTTCATGGACACGCTGGCCATCGTGGCCGGCCTGGCCTTCGTGGTCACCATCATCGACCCGCGCAAGTACCAGAAGGCGGCAGAGCGCGAACTGGAGCAGCAGGCGCAGCTCAAGGAAGGCGAAGACGCCGCCAACCGCACGCCCTCAACCGAGTTCTTCCGCGTCTACCGAAAGCTCGAACGCTCGCTGCGCGACCTGGCCATGCGCCAGGGCATGGAGGAAGCGCAGGCAGACGGCCGTGGCACCGGCGCCGGCAGCCTGCGCCAGGTGGCGGAAACCTTGATCCAGCACGAGGTGATCTCCGAGGAGCTCTACAGCGAGCTGCAGCAGATCATCAAGTACCGCAACCTGCTGTTCCACGGCCATGTGAAAGAGGCGAATTTCGCGATGGTCGAACGGGCCCGCCATGCCACCGGCAAGCTGAAAGCCGCCGCCAAGCACGTCGACCACCCCGCTCGAACCGAGACCAACTGATCAGCCCAGGCCCAGGCCGACCTCGATCAGCCCGCACAGCAAATGGCCCAGGAACATCTGGGCTTCCTGCTGATGGACTTGCGCCGCAGCCGGTGTCAGCAGGCTCAGGTGGCAGGCCTGCTGCAAGGCCAGGTTGTCCGGTCCCAGCAAGCCAAGAATGGACAGGCCCTCTTCGCGCGCAGCCCGCACCGCATTGAGCAGCAGCGTCGGCGTGCCGGCGGTCTCCGGCTCCACCGAAGTGCTCAGCGCCAGCAAGGCATCGCCCGGGCGGCCCAGCCCCCGCACCTGCCGCGCATACAGGTCCAGGCCGTCGCCGTCGCCCCAGGGCGCACCGTCGGCCGACAGCGCCAGTACCGCCAGCGGCCGCCGCCCACGCGCCGAGCGCCCCGCCAGCCGGCCTGCCAGGTAGCGCGCCAGCGGCACCGAGGCGCCCTGCCCGCACAGCAGCAGCTTGCCGCCGGCCGACAGGCAGGCCGTCAGCCGCTCGGCCATCTCCGCCAGCGGCGCAGCCTGCGCATCGAGTTGGTCGAACACCGCGCGGTGCGCGGCCAGGGCCTGCGCCATGGCCACGGCGCCGCCGCCTGCCGCTTCGGCAGACCCGGTGGAAAACGCCAGCGGTTCAGTCAGCAAGGTCATGTTGCGATCCCCCAAGGGCTGCAGCACGCAGGCGCCGATGCGAAACCTGCGCATGACTGCAATCCTTGTTTTCGCCCGCATGGTGACAAAGCCTGAGCGCGCCAAACCGTGAAAAAGCACCGCTTGGCCATGTCTTTCATTTGCTTGCACCTGAGCGGTGGGGCAGTCACGCCGCATTGCCCTCACCGCGCCGCAGCCCTGAATTTTTCCGGTAGCAGACGATTCAACCCGTCAAAAATGCCTGCTAGAATTCTTGTTTTCGCCGGTGTAGCTCAGTTGGTAGAGCAGCTCATTCGTAATGAGAAGGTCGAGGGTTCGACTCCTTTCTCCGGCACCATCTCAAGAAAAAGCCGGCGCCAAGCGTCGGCTTTTTTCGTTATGGCCGAAGCCGCCTGTTGGCGATCCGCACGATGGCGGCCAGACTGCGCTGCACGTCCGCGTCGGTGGTCGCCCAGGAGCACACGCTGATGCGCATCGCGGCGTGGCCCTGCCACTGCGTGAGGCCACACCAGCAGGTGCCGTCGGCCTGCAATGCCTCGATCACGTCACGCGTGACCTGTGCATCGCCGAAGCTCACCAGCACCTGATTCAACGCGACGTCGTTGAGCACCTCGAAACCGGCGCCGCGCAGGCCCTGCGCGAAGGCACGCGCGTGGGCGCAGCAGCGCTCGACCAGTGCCGCCACGCCGCTGCGGCCGAGGGCCGACAAAGCGGCCCACACGTCCACGCCACGGGCGCGACGCGACAGTTCCGGCGTGAAGTCGGACGGCGGCCGGGCGCCGCCCGTCGTTGGCAGGTAGGCGGCGGTCACCGACATCGCGGCGCGCAGCGCGTTCGCGTCGCGCACGAACACCAGCCCGCTGTCGTAGGGCACGTTCAGCCACTTGTGCGCGTCGGTGGCCCAGGAGTCGGCCTGGTCCACGCCCTCGCAGAGCTGGCGCAGCGTGGGCGCGGCCCGTGCCCAAAGGCCGAAGGCGCCATCCACGTGGACCCACGCGCCGTCGTGGTGGGCCCGCTCGCACAGTTCGGCGAAGGGGTCGAAAGCGCCGGTGTTGACGTTGCCCGCCTGCACACAAACGATGCTCGGACCGCTCAGCCGCGGCAGGCGCTCGGCACGCATGCGCCCTTGCCCATCCACTGGCACCGTGACGACCCGGCTGCGGCCCAGCCCGAGCACGCCCAAGGCCTTGAACAGCGTCGGGTGGGCCTCGGCGCCGACGGCCACCGTGATCGGCGGCGCGCCGAACAGTCCGTCGGCCTCGACGTCCCAGCCGGCGCGCTCGAGCACGGCGTGGCGCGCGGCAGCCAGCGCGCACAGGTTGCCCATCGTGGTGCCGCTGACGAAGGCACCGGCTGCATCCCGCGGCAAGCCCAGCAGCTCGCGCAGCCAGCGCAGCGCAACGAGTTCGAACGCGGCCGTCGCCGGGGCGCCGGTCGGATTGGCCGAGTTCTGGTCCCAGGCGGTGGCGAGCCAGTTGGCGGCAACGGTGACCGGCAATGCGCCGCCGACGACAAAGCCGAAGAAGCGGCCACCGGCGCTCGCCATCGTGGCCGGGGAACCCAGCTCGTCCAGCCGCCGCAGCACGGCGTCGGCGGCCTGGGGGTGCTCGTTCAGCGGCTGGTCCAGCTCGGCGAGCCGCGCGACCGCATCGGTCGCGGGGCCTACCGGGCGTTCATCCAGGCCTGCAAGATAGTGCGAGGCGCGCAGCGCAGCGTCGTGCAACAGCGGGTTCACGGCGTCGCGCCCGTCGATCTGATCATCCATTGGCCCCAGCGGAATGCGCCGCGCTGGGCGGCCTTGGGGCCCATTCTCGGGGCCTGCGCGCGCGTTCGTCCAGCGACGAATCAGGCGTAGCGCCGCGCGCTGAGCTCCAGCCCGACCGGCTTGATCCCGGACGCCCTGCCGGCGCAGCCGAAAGCCTCGAATCGGTCGACGCAGAGATCGCGTGCGGCGGTCATCGCGTCCTTCAGGAACTTGCGCGGGTCGAACTCGGCGGTGTCGCGCCCCATGGCCCGCCGCATCGCGCCGGTCATTGCCAGGCGGATGTCGGTGTCGATGTTGACCTTGCGCACGCCGTGGCGGATGCCTTCCTGGATCTCTTCGACGGGAACGCCGTAGGTCTCCTTGATCTGGCCACCATGCTCGCGGATCACGGCCAGCCACTCCTGCGGAACCGACGAGGATCCGTGCATCACCAGATGGGTGTTCGGGATGCGCGCATGGATCTGCTTGATGCGGTCGATCGCCAGGATGTCGCCGGTCGGCTTGCGGCTGAACTTGTAGGCGCCGTGCGAGGTGCCGATCGCGATCGCCAGCGCATCGACGCCGGTCTGCGCGACGAAGTCGGCCGCCTGCTCGGGGTCGGTCAGCATCTGCTCATGGGTGAGCTGGCCTTCCGCACCCGAACCATCCTCTTCCCCCGCCCTGCCCGACTCCAGCGAGCCCAGGCAGCCGAGTTCGCCCTCGACCGAGACACCCACGGCATGCGCCATCTCGACGACGCGCCGCGTCACGCCGACGTTGTAGTCATAGCTTGCCGGCGTCTTCGCGTCTTCCCGCAGCGAGCCGTCCATCATCACGCTGGTGAAGCCCGAGCGCATGGCCTGCATGCACACCGCTGCGCTCGCGCCGTGATCCTGGTGCAGCACGATGGGGATGTCCGGGTACATCTCGGCCGCGGCCTCGACCATCTTGCGCAGAAAGGGCTCGCCGGCGTATTTGCGTGCGCCCGCCGAGGCCTGAAGAATGACCGGGCTGTCGGTCTTCTGGGCGGCCTGCATGATGGCCTGGATCTGCTCCAGGTTGTTGACGTTGAACGCCGGCACGCCGTACTGGTGCTCGGCGGCATGGTCGAGCAGTTGCCGCAGCGAAATCATGGCCATGTGAAACTCCTTTGAATGGGTGGGATGGGCGTTCAGCGGTCGGCCAGAGCGGGTGCGGCGTCGGTCGTGCGGCTCGGCTCACCGGCCAGCAGGCTGCGGGCGCGCTGCGCGACCCGATCGGCGGTGATGCCGAACAACCGGAACAGTTCGCCTGCCGGTGCCGACTCGCCGAAGCGGTCGATGCCGATCACGTCACCGTCCTCGCCGACGAACTTCCACCACAGGCCGGTGCTGCCGGCTTCGATCGCGATGCGCACCAGGTGCCGCGGCACGATGTGGCGGCGGTAGGTCGCGTCCTGGCGTTCGAACACGTTCATGCACGGCACCGAGACGACGCGCGCCGCGATGCCGTCGGCCGCAAGCAACTCGGCCGCCGCCAGCGCCACGCCAACCTCGGAGCCGCTGGCCAGCAGCGCAACGCGCTCGCCGGCAGGCCGCCGCAGCACATACGCACCCCGTGCGATCAAGTCCAGCCGCCGCGTGCCGTCTCCCGCATGCGGCAAAGCCTGGCGCGTCAGCAGCAGGCAGCCCGGGCCGTCGGTCCGGCGCAGCGTCTCGCGCCACGCCACTGCCGTCTCGGTCGCATCTGCCGGTCGCCACACATCGACGTTCGGGATCAGCCGCAAGCTCGACGCATGCTCCACCGGCTGGTGCGTCGGCCCGTCTTCGCCCAGGCCGATCGAGTCGTGCGTGAACACGTAGACGACCGGCAGCTTCATCAGCGCCGACATGCGCACGCCGTTGCGCGCGTAGTCCGAGAAGGTCAGGAAGGTGCCACCGAAGGGCCGGAAGCCGCCGTGCAGCATGACGCCGTTCATGATCGCGGCCATGCCGAACTCGCGCACGCCGTAGTGCACGTGATTGCCGGTGCCCCGGCCCTTCAGCGGCCGGTGGCCTTTCCAGTCGGTCAGGTTGGAGCCGGTGAGATCGGCCGAGCCGCCGAGCAACTCCGGTGTGGCGGGCCCGACTTCCTGCAGCACGTCTTGCGAGGCCTTGCGCGTGGCCACGCTGGCGCGCAGGCGTTCAGCGTCGGCGCACGCGGTGGCCAGGGCCGCCTCGGTCTCCTCGGAAAGCGCAGCGGCCGGCCGGGTGCGGCGTTGCAGCTCGCGGGCAAGGTCGGGGTAGGCGCGCTCGTAGGCCGCCAAGCGCTCTCGCCATTCGCCATGCGCAGCCGCACCGCGCGCCAGCGCCGACCATGCCTGGGCGACCGGCGCCGGGATCTCGAACGGCGCGGCCGTCCAGCCCAGCGCCTCGCGTGTGAGTGCGATTTCGGCCGCACCCAAGGCTTCGCCGTGCGCCTTCGCAGTGCCGGCGCGATTCGGCGAACCCTGGCCGATGCGCGTTCGGCAGCAGATCAGCACCGGCTTCTCGGACACCAGGGCCGCGGCGATGGCGCGGTCCAGTGCGTCGAAGTCGTGGCCGTCAACGGCGCGGATCACGGTCCAGCCGTAGGCCTCGAAGCGCCCCGGCGTGTCGTCGCCGAACCAGCCCTTCACGTCGCCGTCGATCGAGATGCCGTTGTCGTCGTAGAACGCGACCAGCTTGCGCAAGCCCCAGGTGCCGGCGAGCGAGCAGGCCTCGTGGCTGAGGCCTTCCATCAGGCAGCCGTCGCCCAGGAACACATAGGTGCGGTGATCGACCACCGCATGCCCTGGGCGGTTGAACTCGTCGGACAGCAGCTTCTCGGCGAGCGCCATGCCCACCGCGTTGGCAATGCCCTGGCCGAGCGGCCCGGTCGTGGTCTCGACGCCGGGCGTGACGCCGACCTCGGGGTGGCCCGGGGTCAACGAGTGCAACTGGCGAAAGCGCTTCAGTTCGGCCATCGGCAAGGCATGACCGCTGAGATGCAGCAGCGCGTACAGCAGCATCGACCCGTGGCCGTTGGAGACAACGAAACGGTCCCGGTCCACCCACAGCGGGTCGGCAGGATCGTGCTTCAGGTGGTGGCGCCACAGCGCTTCGGCGATGTCGGCCATGCCCATGGGCATGCCGGGGTGGCCGGAGTTCGCGGCCTGCACGGCGTCCATCGCCAACACGCGAAGTGCGTTGGCACAGGTCGCGCGAAGTGCGTGGGTGCCGGAGGCGTCGGAAGTCGGATGCATGGTCATGTTCATGGCGGTGTCCGGTCAGTGGGAGAGCAGCTTCTTGCGCCGCTCGACGAGGCGCATGATCATCGGCGTGAAGATCAGCTGCATCGCCAGTTCCATCTTTCCGCCCGGCACGACCAGCGTGTTGGCGCGCGACATGAACGAGTCGTGCAGCATGCTCAGCAGGTAGGGCATGTCGATGCCCTTGGGGTCCGAGAAGCGGATCACGACCAGGCTCTCATCGGCGGTCGGGATGGTGCGTGCGATGAACGGGTCGGAGGTGTCCACCACCGGCACGCGCTGGAAGTTGATGTGGGTGCGCGTGAACTGCGGGCAGATGTAGTGCACGTACTCGTGCATGCGGCGCAGGATCACGTCGGTCACCGCCTCGGTCGAGTAGCCGCGCGTGCTCTTGTCGCGGTGGATCTTCTGGATCCATTCGAGGTTGATCACCGGCACCACGCCGATCAGCAGGTCTGCCAGGCGTGCCACGTCGACCTTGTCGGTGGTCACGCCGCCGTGCAGTCCCTCGTAGAACAACAACTCGCTCGGCGGCAGCGGCGCCCACGGCGTGAAGGTGCCCGGGGACTGTTTGAAGGGCGCGGCTTCTTCTTCGTTGTGCAGGTACTTGCGACTGGTGCCGGTGCCGCTTTCGGCATAGCTCGCGAACAAGGCCTCGAGCTCCTTGAACAGGTTCGCGTCCTCACCGAAATGGCTGAAGTGTGGCCGGTTCTGCTTCTCGGCCTCGGCCATCGCGATCTTCATCGCGGCGCGGTCGTGGCGGTGGAAGCTGTCGCCCTCGACCACGGCCGCGGCCACGCCTTCCCGGCGGAAGATGTTCTCGAAGGTTCGCGTCACCGAAGTGGTGCCGGCACCGGACGAACCGGTGATCGCGATGATGGGGTGTTTGGCAGACATGGTGATTCTTCCTATGCGGTGGCAGCGAACAGGCCGCGCCTGCCGAACAGCGGCGCGTCGAAGGCCGCTGGCGGTTCGTCGCGGTGGTAGCCCTCGATGCGCTCGACCTCCTGCTTAGAACCGAAGATGAAACCGATTCGCTGGTGCAATGCCTCCGGCTGCACCGCCATCAGCCGCTCGCGCCCGGTGCTCGCGGCGCCGCCCGCCTGCTCGATCAGGAAGGAGATGGGGCTTGCCTCATAGAGCAGCCGCAGCCGGCCCGCGCGCGCCGGGTCCTTGCGGTCGCGCGGGTACAGGAACACCCCGCCGCGCATCAGGATGCGGTGCGTCTCGGCCACCAGCGAGGCGATCCAGCGCATGTTGAAGTCGGCATCGCGCGGCCCGGTCTGGCCGGCCATGCATTCGTCGACGTAGCGCTTCACGGCGGGCTCCCAGAAGCGGCTGTTCGATGCGTTGATCGCGAACTCGCGCGTGCTCTCGGGGATCTGCAGGTCCGGGTGGCTGAGCACCCATTCGCCCAGCATCGGGTCGAGCGTGAACGCGTGCGTGCCACGGCCCAGCGTGAGCACCAGCATGGTCGTCGGGCCGTAGATCGCGTAGCCCGCGCCGACCTGTTCGGTGCCGGGCTGCAGGAAATCCTGCGGCTGCGGGTCCTGCCCCGGCGTGGCAGCACGCAGGATCGAGAAGATGCTGCCCACCGACACGTTGACGTCGATGTTGGAAGACCCGTCAAGCGGGTCGAACAGCAGCAGGTACTTGCCGCGCGCGTGCTGGGGCGGCAGCAGGTACGGCTCCTCCATCTCTTCGGACACCATGCCTGCGACCTGGCCGCCCCATTCGGTCGCCCGGATGAAGAGCACGTTGCTGAGCACGTCCATGGCCTTCTGTTCCTCGCCCTGGACGTTGATTTCCCCCGCCGCGTTGAACTCGTTGCCCAGCGCGCCGGCCAGTGCCCCGAAGGCCACCTTGCGGGCGATGGCTTTGCAGGCCAGCGAGACATCGGTGATCAGCGCATTCAGGTCACCGGTCGCGCCTGGGTGTCGACGGCGTTCGTCGATCAGGAACTGGGTGAGTGTGGGTCTTCCTCCGGTGGGCATTGCAGTCTCCTTTTTTCAATGTGATGTGTTGTTGGCGCCGATGGGCATCGCCAGCCGGCGCAGCAAGTCCTGCGGCTTTCCGAGCCGCCAGAGATCGCCGGCGGGCTGCGCCGGTGCATGGCCGTAGCCCCAGCCGGCCCATGCCGCCGCGCAGCCGGCGGCGAGGGCCGCAGCGATGTCGACCGCCGCGTCGCCCACCATCAGCAGGCGCTGCGGCGCCACGCCGAGCCCGCGCGCGGCCCGCTGCAGCAGCAGCGGCGACGGCTTGCGCTGCAACGGCGTGTCGGCGCCATGCACCGCGGCGAACGCCGCGAGCAAGCCCGCCCCGTCGAGCACGGCGCGGGCGAGTGGCGTCGGTTTGTTGGTGATGACGACCAGCGGACGCTGCGCGGCCAATTCGCCGACCACCGCGAGAATCCCGTCGAAGACCACACTGCCCGCCATCGGCGCCTGCAAGGTGGCGGCGTCGAAGCCGCGCCGCAACCGGGCCGCCAGCTCGTAGCTGTCGTGGGGCGCGAGCGCATCGGTGGCCAGCGCACGCGCGATCAAGGCGTCCGGTCCGTCGCCGATCCAGGCACGAACAGTGTCCAGCGGGAAGCTGGGCAAGCCCTCGGCGGCCAGTGCCGAATTGAGCGCGTGGGCGATGCCGCCAGCGCTGTCGACCAGGGTGCCGTCGAGGTCGAAGGCGATCGCGTCGAAGCGCTTCATCGCCGTGCCGCCCCGGCGCCGTCGCGCAGCGCGGCGATCGCGCGGTGGTAGTCGCCGGCACCGAACACGGCCGAGCCGGCCACCAAGGTGTCGGCACCGGCCTCGGCGACCCGCCGCACGTTGGCAGCGTTCACGCCACCGTCGACCTCGAGCCAGATGTCGCGCCCGGTCGCCTCGATGCGGCGGCGCACCGCTTCGATCTTCGGCAGCACGCTGTCAATGAAGGCCTGGCCGCCAAAGCCGGGGTTGACCGACATCAGCAGCACCAGGTCGAGCTGCTCCAGCGTATGGTCCAGCCAGTGCAGCGGCGTCGCCGGGTTCAGCACCAGCCCGGCCTTGACGCCGAGCGAGCGGATCAGCTGCAGCGTGCGGTCCACATGCTCGCTGGCCTCGGGGTGGAACGAGATGATGGAGGCGCCGGCCTGCGCGAACAACGGGATCAGCGCGTCGACCGGCTTGACCATCAGGTGCACGTCGATCGGCACAGGCTGGTCGCCGCGCCGGCAATGGGGCTTGATCGCCTGGCACACCATCGGGCCCATCGTCAGGTTGGGCACGTAGTGGTTGTCCATCACGTCGAAGTGGATCAAGTCGGCGCCGGCCGCGATCACCTCGCTGACCTCCTCGCCAAGCCTCGCGAAGTCGGCCGACAACAGGCTGGGCGCGATGCGGATCGTCTCGTTCATGCAAACCTTCCTTCGTAAAGCAGATCGACCGCATCCGGCGGACGCGGCGGGCGCGCCAGCTGCTGCAATTCGCCCAGGCTCAGCCAGGCGTGCGTTCTCAGCGCCGTGCCCGGTTCGGCCGGCAGCGGGCGCAACGGATCGCCCAGATGCGGCAGCACCAGGCCGGCAGCGGAGAAGTCGGCGCCCGCTGTCCAGAAGGTCGGCGTCACGACCGTCCACAGGCCGGCACCGACGGCGGCGCGCAGGCCGTTCGGCGAGTCCTCGAAGGCGACGGCACGGTCGGGGCCCATGCCAAGCGTCGCGAGCACGAGACGGTAGATGTCGGGCGCTGGTTTCTTCGCCGGCACCTGGTCACCGCAGGCGATCACGGTGAACATTTCCAGCCCGCGGGTGCCAAACGCCGACTGCAGCAATGCGTCGACGTTGACCGCGGTGGTGGTGGTGGCGATTGCGAGCCGGCAGCCCGCCGCCAGCGCCTCTTCGAGCAGCCTGGCCACGCCGTCCCGCAAGGGCACGCCGCCCTCGCGCACGGCAGCGCTGTAGAACTCGGTCTTGTTGGCGTGGATCTCGGGCACTCGCGCCATCAGGTGCTGGCGCAAGGCGGTGCCCATCGGCAGGGACTGGATGTACGAGGCGATGCGCTCCTTCCCCCCCGTCACCGACAGCAGGCCGCGGTATTCGGCGCGCGTCCAGGTCCAGCCCAGCCGGTGGCGTTCAAAGGCGAGGTTGAAGGCGACGCGATGCGCCTCTTCGGTGTCGGCCAGCGTCCCGTCGACGTCAAAGATCAGGGCTTCGATGGTCATGTCTGCCCCTCGTCCGATGGGTACATCGACCGATCCCCCGAGGGAATGCGGGCCGGCTTGGGAGCGGCCCGGCGCTCGGCCCGCCGCGCTGTCAGGGCCTGATGACGCTTCATTGAGGCTCTCCCGTTGAAGCGAAGACCCGGCTCGCGAGGATGTCCTCGGCTTGCAGGGTTGCGAGCTGCTCGCGAGACAAGGCCTCGGTCGACTCGAAAAGCCGGGTCGCGTGGCGCAGCCGGATGCGGTCCAGCGCATTGCGGATGGAGCGTGCGTTCGCGAAGTGCGGCTGCTGCCTGCGCAAGGCCACATAGCGCGCGAACGCCGGCTCGGCCGAGGCGTCGAAGTGGTAGTTGAGCTGGGCCAGCATCAGCTGCGTGATCTGCATCAGCTCGGCCTGGCTGTAGTCGGGGAAGTCGATGTGGTGCGCAATGCGCGAGGCCATCCCCGGGTTGCTGCCGAAGAAGGTGTCCATGCGGTCCTTGTAGCCGGCCAGGATCACCACCAGGTCGTCGCGCTGGTTCTCCATCACCTGCAGCAGGATCTCGATCGCCTCCTGGCCGTAGTCGCGCTCGTTCTCCGGGCGGTAGAGGTAGTAGGCCTCGTCGATGAACAGCACACCACCCATCGCCTTCTTCAGCACTTCCTTGGTCTTGGGCGCCGTGTGGCCAATGAACTGGCCGACCAGGTCGTCGCGCGTCACCGCCACCAGGTGGCCCTTGCGCACATAGCCGAGCTGCTTCAACACCTCGGCCATGCGCATCGCGACCGTTGTCTTGCCGGTGCCGGGGTTGCCGGTGAAGCACATGTGCAGCGACGGCTTGGTGGCCTGCAGGCCTTGTTCGGCGCGCAGCTTGTCGATCAGCAGCAGCGCGGCGATGTCGCGGATGCGGCCCTTCACCGGCGCCAGGCCGACGAGTTCCGCGTCGAGCTTGTCCAGCACGGCGCGCGCGCCCGAGCTTTCGAGCATCGCAGCCGGTGCCCCTGGTCCGACGGGTACGTCGACCGTTCCTGCCAGGGAACGCGGGCCGGCGCCCGGCCCGCCGACAGCAAGTGCGGTGTCCATGGCGGCTCTCAGTAGCGGGCGCCTTCGGGGGCGCGCTGCGCCGCATAGCTCTCGATGCTGTAGCGGATCGTGCGGCCAGGCTCCTCGGTCCGGATCAGGCGGAAGCCGGGTTCTTCCTTGGGTCGGTTCACGATGAAGGACACCACCACCGATTCGGTGCCGTGCGTCGAGTCGAACGCGGTCAGCCGGATGTAGTGGCTCGGAAAAGTGTTGCGGCAATTGCGCAACTCGAGCATCACGCCGGCGGCGTCCTGGATGTCGAACATCGGGTTGCCGAACATCTCCCAGTAGGTGTTGCGCGGGTGCGGGTCGTCGGTGTATTCGAGACCGATGGCCCAGCCCTTGGCGAGACAGTAGTCGACCTGTTTGGTGATCTGCTCGTCGCTCAGGTCGGGCAGGAACGAGAAGGTGCCTTGGGTGATTCGCATGGTCGTGCTCTCTTTCGTCGATTCGTCAGGCCACCGAGGCGGTCGGCACGAAGTCGGAGGTGTCGGTCGAGGTGTAGTTGAAGGTGATGTCGCCCCAGGTGTCGAGCGCGGCGGCCAGCGGGGAGCACCACTTGGCCGCGTCGCGCAGGATCTGCGGGCCCTCTTCCAAAAGGTTGCGGCCTTCGTTGCGCGCCAGCACCATCGTCTCCAGCGCGACGCGATTGGCCGTCGCACCCGCCTGGATGCCCTGCGGATGCCCGATCGTGCCGCCGCCAAACTGCAGCACCACGTCATCGCCGAACAGGTCGAGCAGCTGGTGCATCTGGCCGGCGTGGATGCCACCCGACGCGACCGGCATCACCTTCTTGATCGCGCCCCAGTCCTGGTCGAAGTAGACGCCGCGTGGCAGGTCGACGCTCGTGTGCGTGTCGCGGCACACGTTGTAGTAGCCCTGCACCGTCATCGGGTCGCCTTCGAGCTTGCCCACTGCCGTGCCGGCATGGATGTGGTCCACGCCCACGAGCCGCATCCACTTCGCGATCACCCGGAAGCTCACGCCATGGTTCTTCTGGCGCGTGTAGGTGCCATGGCCGGCGCGGTGCAGGTGCAGGATCATGTCGTTCTGCCGGCACCAGTGGCTCAGCGACTGGATGCCGGTGTAGCCCACCACCAGGTCGACCATCACGATCACCGAGCCCAGGTCCTTGGCGAACTGGGCGCGGCGGTACATCTCTTCCATCGTGCCGGCCGTGACATTGAGGTAGCTGCCCTTGATTTCCCCGGTGGCGGCGCTCGCCTTGTTGACGGCATCCATCACGAAGAGAAAGCGGTCGCGCCAGTGCATGAAGGGTTGCGAGTTGATGTTCTCGTCGTCCTTCATGAAGTCAAGCCCGCCTTTCAGGCCCTCGTACACGACGCGGCCGTAATTGCGGCCCGACAGGCCGAGCTTGGGCTTGGTGGTGGCCCCCAGCAACGGGCGGCCGAACTTGTCGAGCCGCTCACGCTCGACCACGATGCCGGTCGGCGGGCCGGCGAAGGTCTTCACGTAGGCCACCGGGAACTTCATGTCCTCAAGCCGGGCCGCCTTCAAGGGCTTGAAGCTGAAGACGTTGCCGATGACCGAGGCCGCGACGTTGGTGATCGAGCCTTCCTCGAACAGCGACAAGTCGTAAGCGACGTAGCAAAAGAACTGGCCCGGAATGCCCGGCACCGGGTCGACGCGGTAGGCCTTGGCGCGGTACATGTCGCATGCGGTGAGCCGGTCGGTCCAGACCACGGTCCAGGTTGCGGTGCTCGACTCGCCGGCCACCGCGGCGGCGGCCTCGATCGGGTCCACCCCATCCTGTGGCGTGATGCGGAACAGCGCCAGGATGTCGGTCTGCTTGGGCTCGTAGTCACCGTCCCAGTAGCCCATCTGCGCGTACTTGAGCACGCCGGCCGAATAACGCTTCTTCGCGTCGGTGATCTGGACTGCCTCTGTCATGTTGCCCATCTGGATTCCCCTGCTGTTGGGTGTGTCGGTGAAAGCCGATGGATGCAATGTAGGCAAGATCAACGATTTGGAATAATTAAAACTATTCGCTCTGACATCTCGAAAAGCTAATATGTCGCCATGCCACTCACCCGCAACGCCACGTTTCGCCAGCTGACCGCTTTCCACACCGTCGCGAGGCTGGGCAGCGTCTCGCTCGCGGCAGACGAAATGCACTTGACGCAGCCTGCGGTGTCGATCCAGATCGCCGCGCTCGAAGCCTCGGCGGGCACGCCGCTGCTGCAGCGCAACGGCCGAGGCGTGCGCCTCACCGAAGCGGGCGAACTGCTGGCCGGCTACGCGAGCCGCATCGTCGACCTGTGGCGCGAGGCCGGCGAGGAGATGGCCACGCTGCGCGGCGTGTTCTCGGGCACGCTTCGCGTGGGCACGGTGACGACGGCCGAGTACCTGCTGCCGCCGCTGCTGGTCTCGTTCATCAATGACCGCCCCAAGGTCAAGGTCAAGCTGCAGGTGGGCAACCGCGACGAGATCGTGCGCATGCTGGCCGGCCAGGAGATCGACGTGGCGATCATGGGCCGCCCGCCGGCCGAACTGAAAACCGACTCGCGCACATTCGCGCGCCATCCGATGGCCTTCCTCGCCGCGCCCAGCGACCCGCTGATGGCCATGCCCGGCCTGAGCCTGGCCGACGTCGCCGAGACCCGCATCCTCGTGCGCGAGCGCGGATCCGGCACGCGCACGACGGTCGAACGCGTCTTCAAGGACCAGGGCCTGCCCTTGCGCATCGGCTCCGAGCTGTCGAGCAACGAGGCCATCAAGCGCATGTGCGCGGCCGGCTTCGGCGCGGCATTCCTGTCGATGCACACCTGCGTGCTCGAGATCAACGCCGGGCTGCTGGCGCTGCTGCCGCTGGCCGACAACCCGATCGTGCGCGACTGGTACGTGATGCACCTGGCCTCGCGCCAGCTGCCGCACGTGGCGCTGGCCTTCGAGGAGTTTCTCTGCGACCAGGGCCAGGCGGAGATCCAGCGTCAGCTGGGCCAGTCGCCGGGCCCTGCAGCTGCGAAGCGCCGGCCGGCGCGCAAGAAGGCGCCGGGCTGAGGTCTTTCGCGAACAGCAGACGCTGCATCGCCGCGCAGCATGCATACAGCTGCGGCGGCGCGCTACAAGTCGTACCACCCCAGGCCGACGACAAAGCCCGAAGCGCGCATGCCATCGGCACGCTGCTGCTGCAGGCCGAAGTCGATCGCCAGCCTGTCGCGGCGCAGCCAGTGGCGAGCGCCAAGCTGCATGAACGTCGCCTCGTCCTCACGTGCCAGTTCGGCGAAGAACAGTGTGCGCTTGAACAGCTCGCGTTCGATCCCGGCCGCGGCGTTCCAACTGCGGCGCGCGTCGCGGGCCTTGCTGATGCCGACATTCAGGTGCAGGAATCCACCGCTGTCGCCCAGGGCGATCGACAGCGGCAGCTTGATCCCGACCGACGGCAGCGTGCCACCGCTGTCGTGGGTGCGCTCTGCGGCCAGCGCTGCGCTCAGGCCCCAGCCCCAGCCGTCGCGCGCGATGTCGTTGAACAGCTGCTTGAACTCGACCTCGGCCTCGTGGCCGGTTTCGCTGCCGCGGCGATCATGGCGGCGCGTCAGTTCGAACTGCACCGAGGTGCCGGCTTCGAAGGTGTACTCGGGCTCGACCGACAGGCCACGCACCTTGCCCAGGCGCTGCACCCACGACTCGAACGACCACACCTGCTCATCGTCTTCGAGCACGGCGGTGCGCGCGACCTGGAACGGGCGGTCGTTGGCCGCTGCGGGCGGCGTCGCGACCGCGCCTGACAGCGCGACACCCAGCAGAACGCCGCGAGCCGCCGCATGCCGGTCCAGGCGGCCCAGGCGCCGCGGCAGTTTCGCGTAACGCGCCAGCAGCAACGCGAGCGCCAGCACGGCCAGGACGACGCGGCCGTCTGCTCGCACCGGCGTGGGCTTCGCCAGTGCCGGTGCGGTGAGCGCCGCCGCCAACGCATCGGCCGACGCCAGGCGCACGAAGGCCAGCCCGCGCTCGCTGCCGAGCAGGCGCAGATAAGGCTCGCGCAACGCCGACAGGTGCTCGCTGCCGGGCGTCGCGCCGAGCATCGGCGCGGGGGGGGCGGCGGTGCCGTCGCCGGTCATGGTCTCGCCGCTCAGGCTGCCCCCGCGTCCGCTCCCGTAGAGATCGGCCTGCGCCACCTCGTCGGCCTGCCAGAAGCCCAGTGGCCGCCCGCTGGCATCGCTCTTCGGAATCGGCGACGGGCGCAGATCGCCAACGCCGACGATCAGGCCAGCAACCTCGCCCGGCTTGTCGTCGAAGCTTGGCCGGTAGCGCGGGTTCAGCGGCGGCGCCTCCTGGCCATCGGTGACGAACACCAGCGCCGGGTGACCCGGCAGTTGCCTGGCGACATCGATGCCGCTGTGCAGGCCTTTTGCGATCTCGCTGTTGCCGCTCCAGGCCATGCGGCCATCGATGCCTGCCAGCGTGGCGCGCAGTTCGCCCAGGTTGGCGCAGACCTCGACCGGTTCGAACAGCAGGAACGACCGGTACTCGGTGAACACGCCCCAGCCAACCTTGGATCCGCAGGGCAGGCGCAGCAGCGCAGCGCGCAGCGCGTGCTTGGCGTAAGCCAGCCGCGAAACCGGTTTGCCGTCGAGCACCTCGTCCTGCACGTCCATGCTCTGCGTGATGTCGAGCACGATGACGTGCTCGAAGCGCGCCCGTTCGACCATCCAGCCGGGCTGCAACAGGCACGCGGCGAGCGCGCAGGCGGCGCCCGACAGCAGCCAGCGCTCGGCGTGCCCGCGCCAGGACGCCACGGCCCGTTGCCACAGGCCGGTCATGCTCACGGCAACCCCGGCGAATGGCCACGCATCGTCGTCACGGCCCGTTCGCGGTTGCGCTCCTGGCCGAGCGGCCCGGGTTCGTCGTCGTCCGGGTCGGGCAGCAGGCGTTGCGTGCGCTCGAGGTTGTAGCGCGCGTCCCACTGGGCCGGGTCGTCGCGCAGCACCTCGCGGTAGTACTCCTTCGCGAGTTCGAGCAGCGCAATCGCCTGGCCGGGCTGCGTGCTCGCACGCACCTCGATCGCCTGGCGCACCAGCAGGTTCGCGCTGTTGTAGCGGGCCGCGGCGCCAACGCGCGGGTCGGGCTGCAGGGCGCGGTAGCGGTTCAGCGCCGCGTCGCGCGCGCCGCTCGCTGCCTGCGACTGAGACTGCGCATAGGCTTGCGCAAAGCGCAGTTCGGGCGGCTGTCCGGGCGCATCGGAGACCGCCTGGCCGGCTGCGATCAGCGCGTTCGTCTGCGCCGCGCGCCACAGCAGCGCCGCATCGAACAGCGCCGCACCGAACGCCAGCGCGAGCAGCACGAGAACCTGGCGGGTGCGGCGACGTGTGGCTAGGTCCATCGGCGCAGCTCCAGCAGGTTGGCGCCGAGCAGCAGCAGCACGCTGGCCAGCGCCGTGGCGTAGCCCCAGCCCGACAGGTCGCGCCGCGGCATCGTGTCCTGGTAGGTGATGGGCAGGTTCTCCAGCCGATTCACGTCGTCGATCGCCTGCTGCAGCGCCTCGGGTGTGCCAGCCTCGTAGGCGCGGTAAGGCGTGCCCAGCGACTGGAAGTAGCGGTGCAGGAAGTACTCGGGCACCGCGTCGGCATTCTCAGGCGGCTCGGTCTGGTCGGGCAGCAGCCCGGGGCTGCGCGCCGAGCGGATGTAGATCCAGTAGATCGCCGCCCGGGTCTTGCGAGCGAGCTGCGCGATGCGGTCCCGCGCGCCTGGGTCCAGCCGGTCGCCGCCGTCGGACACCAGCATCACGATGCGCGAGCCGGTGTAGGGCCGGTCGCCAAACGAGGCCAGCGCCGACTCCAGCGCGAGCCCGATGTTGGTCTCGGACAATCCCCGCCCGATGTTGCCGGCATTGATCGCCGCCTGGATGACCTCGCTCTTCTGCGTGAACTCGAGCACCCGCAAGGGCAAGGTGCTGAAGACGATCATGCCGAATCGGTCGTCAGGCCGCTTGGCCGCGAACTCCGAAAGCACGCGCCGCGCCACCACGCCCTTGGTTTCGCGCGCCTCGTTGGCGCGCAGCTTCGCGTAGTAGTCGAGCGCCTCCGGCCCGGTACCGCTCACCGACGGCTTGCCTGCACCGCCGCCGAAGCTCTGGTCCATGCTGCGGCTGCGGTCCAGCACCAGCACGATCTCGGCGCCTCGGCCGACCCGCTCGACCTCGTACTCGGGTCGGTACGGGCCGGCGATGCCGACGACGACTGCCGCGAGCGCCAGCACCGCCGCACCGCGCAGCAGCCCGTGCAGCCACTGCGAACCGCGGTCGCGCGGCAGCAGCGCGACCCAGGCGTTGGGCAAGGCCCCCCGCGTCTGGGCGAACAGCGGCAGCAGCGCGAGCGGCAGCAACACCAGCCAGAGCGGTTGGTCAAAACTCATGCCGCCCCCCGCTCGAGGTCGCGGCAGCGGCGGCAGAGCGCCAGCAGCCAACGCATGTCGCCGGCCTGCGGGCCGCTGCCGAAGAACTCCGCGCGCGACTGGGCGAAGAAGCCGGCCAGCTCGTCGCGCAGCGGCGCAAAGCGCGGTTGCCGTGCGACAAAGCGGGCCAGGCCCGGCTCGAACAGCACCTCGCCGGCCACCGCGTTCAAGGCCGCGTGCAATTGCTGGTAGGCGGCGCGGCGTTGCGCGGCGTCAGGTGCATCCGGCAGCGCCCGCAGCGCCGTCCACGCACGACCGAAAGGCCGCCGCCGCCGCGCCGACCATGGCAGGACCAGGTAGACCTGCGCGAGGTAGGCCAGCAGCAGCAGGACCACCACGGCCTCTGCCGCCAGGCGCGTGCGCACGGTGCTCGTGTCGAGCATCGGCGGTGCCAGGTCCGGCCGCAGTTCACCCAGCCCTTCGCGAGGCGACGGGTCGGCGGGCGTGAGCGGCCCAACGGTCAGCGGCCAGGCATCGATGCGCAGCTGTTGCTCCCGAGGCGAGCCCTCGAAACGCAGCACGAGCGCCGGCATTTCCAGCACACGCAACTCGCGCGGCGCGAGAAAGACCTGGTAGTCGAGCTGGAGTTCCTCGGGCACGCCGGTCAGCGACTTGCGCAGTGCAACGCGTTGCAGCTCCAGCGCCCTGCCCCGGCTGCCGGCGCGCGGCAGCGAGGCCTCGTCCAGCCTCAAACCGCTGGGCACCTCCAGCGCGATGCGGCGGGTGACCACGTCGCCCACCGTGTAGCCGAAGGCGCGCGGTTCATCGCTGCGCGCGCCAAGCGTCTGCGGCGCGGCGCCCGCCTGGCCGGCCAGGGCCAGGATCAGCAAGGTGGCGGCCAGCGCAGGGGCGCGTTGCGTCATGACTGAAAGTGGCGGGTGACGGCTTCGGCGTCGTACCCACCTTCGATGAACAGCGGCCTGAGCCGCCGGCTGCGGAAGAGCTGCAACAAGGCCTCGCGGCGCTGCGCGTGCGCGGCCTCCCAGCGCGCACGCAAGGCCGGACGCCACCAGACCAGACGCTGGCTGCCGCTCTCTGGGTCCATCACCTGCACCAGGCCGCGCGACGCGCTCAGGGTGAATTCCAGCGGGTCCCACAGCACGGTCGGCACGACCTCATGCAGGACCAGGGCGTCGAGCAAGCCGGCGATCACGTCCAGCGGCAGATGAAAGTCCGAGACCAGGAACAGCAGCGTGCGCTGCCGGCTCAGGTGCCCCGGCGCGTCGACCAGCCCGTGCGCACCCTGCCCCTCGGGTTGCAGCAGGCGCAGCTTGCGCGCGACCTCGCCGCCGGCACCGCGCGCGCGGCTCTGCGGCTGCAGCAGGTCGGCGCGCACCGTGCTGTCGCAGCCGACAAAACCGAAGCTGTCGCCAGTGCGCCAGGCCGACCACGCGAGGCTCTCGACCAGGTCGGCCAGCACGGTGAGCTTGCGCACCTGTCCACTGAAGCCCATCGAAGCCGACAGGTCGGCAACGACCGTGACCGGGATGGATTTGCGCTGGCTGTAGATGCGCACGCGCCAGTCGCCGAATGGGTCGCGCAGACTGGCGTGCAGATCGAGGCGGCGCGGATCGGGCGCGTCTAGCAGCGACGCATGGCCGCGGAACTCGAAGCCACTGTCGCCCCGCCTGCTGCGATGGTGGCCAGGAAAGTGCCCCAGCACGGGCGCGTCGACGCGATAGTGGACCTCGCGGAGCGGCGCTGCGGCGAGCGTCTGCGGGACGGCCATTGTTCAGGCCTCAGGGCGCGGCGACGCTGCCGAGGATGCCGGCGATCAAGGGCGCGGCGATCTCGGGCCGCCGCATCTCGTAGACCGGCTGGAAGCACAGGCGGTGCGCGATGGTCACGTCGAACACGGCCTGCAGATCCTCGGGCGTGGCGTAGTCCCGGCCTTCGAGCCAGGCTGTGACACGGGCCGCACGCAGCAGCATGCTCATGCCGCGCGGGCTCGCGCCGGCCAGCATCAGCTGCGCGGTGTCGAGGTCGGACAGCCTGACGCCGTAGTCGGCCGGCGCGGCGGTCGCGCGCCACAGCTCGAGGGCGTACTTCTGCAAGGCCTCGGAGGTCTGCACCCCGCGCTGGATCTGCGCCGCGATGTCGTTCAGGTCGCGGTGCGCGAGCAGCGCGCCGGCGAGCGTCTGCGGGACGGCCATTGTTCAGGCCTCAGGGCGCGGCGACGCTGCCGA
>NZ_JBGGNH010000010.1:0-101421 GCF_041287625.1 Ideonella sp. | reverse complement strand
GTGCTCGACGTGGTCAATCTCCGCAGTATGTTCGACGCGCTTCGCCCGGCCGAGGGATCGCTCGAAGCGCCAGTCACTGTCCTGGCCGATCTCCAGCGGCAGGGCCTGGTGCGCCACATCGGGCTGAGCAACGTCAACGCGGCGCAGATCGCGGAAGCTCGCCGAATTTGCGAAATCGTCTGCGTGCAGAACTATTACAATGTGGCGCATCGCGACGACGACGACCTGATCGACGACCTTGCCCGCGACGGCATCGCCTATGTGCCGTTCTTCCCGCTCGGCGGCTTCACGCCGCTTCAGTCTTCGACGCTATCGGATGTGGCAGAGCGCCTTGGCGCCACGCCAATGCAGGTCGCGCTCGCTTGGCTGCTTCGGCGCGCGCCCAACATCTTGCTCATCCCCGGCACCTCGTCCGTCACGCACTTGCGCGAGAACCTGGCGGCGGCTGAGCTGCAGCTGCCGGCCGAGGCGGTGGCGCGGCTGGAAACGATTGCGGCCGGCGCCGCGCCGGCACACTGAGCTGCAGGCCGCCGTTCGCCCTGGCTTGTTGAACGGGACAAGCCTGTCGAATGCTTTCATCGAGGTACGCGCCAGCTCTCTTCGACAAGCCAACATCCTGCGCGCGGCAGGGTTGTTGGCGATGGGGTGTATGTATATCATGTACATACATCGACTCATGAGGAGCAGACCATGGCCAAGCAGGCGCGCGTGTTCATGACGGGCGGGAGCCAGGCCATCCGCCTACCGGCCGAGTTCCGGTTTGCCGGGGATGTGGTCTACGTGCGCCGCAATGCCGATGGTGATGTGGTGCTCTCCGATCAGCCACGCGAGCCCTACGCGGCGTTCATGGCGGCGCGGGCGGAGCTTGGCGCGGTGCCCGAGGGCTTCCTGTCGCAGGCGGAGCGGGCACAGGGAAGGGCGGCTCGCGATCCATTCGCCGGCATGGACGACGAGCCGGCCGGTGAGGGCGCATGACGCTGTACATGCTCGACACCAATGCGGTGAGCGCCGTCATGCGCGGTTCTGCCGCGATGGACGCGAAGCTGCAGGACCTGGACCGCTCTGCCTGGTGCATCTCGGCCATCACACACGCCGAAATCTGCTTCGGCCTGGCCTTGCGGCCGGAGGCCGCCAAGCTGGCGCGTGCGGCGCAACTCTTCTTTGCGGCGACGACCACGGCCCCCTGGGACCAAGTTGCCGCCGAGGCCCATGGCCGCCTGCGCGCGCAACTGCGCCTGGCCGGCACGCCCATTGGCGACTTCGACGAAATGATCGCAGCGCACGCCCTGGCGATGGGCGCAATGCTGGTCAGCGACAACGAGCGGCACTTTGCGCGCGTGGCGGGGCTGACCGTGGTCAATTGGCGTCGCGGCGGCTCTGCCGGGTAGTGCACGGTACGAGGACGCGCCTGCTGAGGCACCCTGGCTCGCCGCAGCCCGCTTGCCCCGCCCGCGCACCGGCACCTTGCGCCCGGCTTTCCGCCAGCCGCCGCAGCAACTCACTCGCCGGCTCGTCATCCGGATCCTGCGGCACCAATTCCTCCCGAAACGCCTTGGCCAACAAAGCCGGCGTGAGCCGCCCCGCCGCAGTTTCCGCAGCCTTCAACCTGGCTTCCAGCCGATTAGCGAATCGGCGCATCACGAGCCCTCGGTGCCGCCGGGGCGATAGCAGAAAATCCAGTCAGGCTGGCGTTGATGTGCTTCTATGCGTCGAGGCGGCGACCACCCAGGGTCCATGTGTCCATCGCCAATTCCAATAGAAGCCCCTGGCGTTGTTGGATCGCTTGCGCATCCCAGGTTACAAAGTTGAAGCCGTAGCTGGGCTTGAGGCGGTTCACCGCTGTGCGCACACCAATCGAAAAGTTGTGATCCAGCAGTTGGGTGCTCAGCAAGCCGGACTTGACGTATTCCTTCTGCTTCTCGGCGAACCAGGGGCCGTTCAGGTCATTGTGTTTTGCCACAGCTTGATTGATCGTGCTCTCAAGCAGGGTGACATTCCCCAGACGGTAGACATGGTTGTCGTATTCGCCTCGCGCCAGACCCCAGTGGAGCGGGATCAACCCATTTCGAGGGGTCTGGGGCAGGATGTGCTCGATTTGCAACCCATCGATGAACCGCAGTCCCTTCTGCGGGGTGTTGCATTGGGCAAGCAAGGTGTTTTCCATGCGGCCTAGCACGTAGCGCAAGCGGTACAACGGGTCGTAGTCGGAATCTCGCAATGCCAGGAAGCGCTGACGGAACTCTTCCAGCTTGCCCTGAAGGTAGGGGCGCAGCGTGGCATCCACTACTGTCGCAATGGCGGCTTCGTCTTTGAGTCCACGAAGGTTGGCGGCCCATTGGGAGAAGAGCCGTTCGTTGTTTTTGGCCTGAATGCCAAGGGTGATGCTGTAGAAGAACACGCTTTCGATCTGCGCGGCCAGGTAGTTAATGGTGCTGGCCGGACAGGCATGATCTAGCGCCAGCAACAGGATGAGGTGCTGGCGAGACTTGACCTTGTTGATGAAGCCGATGCGTGTGACGGCCGGGTACTCGCCACCATCATTGAGCAACTCGGTGGCCTGGACCAGCGCGGCGTATCGGCGGCATCCGCGCTCCAACTCTGCGGCGAACTTCAAGGGCTGCAGTTCATATCCCAACGCCCGCTTGCCTTCCGCGGAGATGATCCACTTGTAGATATCATCTTCACGGAGGATGCCCTGGTGGTAGCGCGCCATGAGGAAGTAGCGCAAGAACCGCAGTGGGCTATCGCCCTCACCCGCGAGTTTCAGGTGTGCAGTGATCTCCTGCCAGCGCTGCTTGATCTGCGCGAATTCGGATTCCTTGGCCTCTCGAAACAGCAGGTTCTTCACCAAGTCCATCGCGTTGAGCCCAGCGCCGCGCTGGTTGATGGTTTCAAATATCTTGAGCGCGCTGCTGAGGTTTTCGGATTCGATGATCACCAAGTCGATCTTAGTGAGGAAGTATTGTGCGTACTCCGTCAGCGCCTGAAGGCCGGTGGCAAGGTATTGCTCCAGGTGACTTCGTATGCGCTCATACGCCTGTCGCATCTTCTGGATAGAAGCGGTCTCGTCGGTAGTGTCCAGTTGGCCCTGGATGAGTTTCGACAGGAAATCACGGCTTTCTTCGTACTGCAGTTCGAGCCGAACCTGAACCTCATTGGTTTCCATGTCAAAGCCGGACAGCCAGCTCTCAATGGTCTGGAAGTAGTGGGTCTGCATGGCATCGAGCGCCTGCCCCTTCGCCTGCCCCTTCAGCAGATCGCGAAACGCACACACCGTCAGCACTGTGGTGGTGAGGCGCTGCTGGCCATCGATGACGTCGTATTTCCCATCGTCGTTCCTGACGATGATGATGGAACCCAGGAAGTAGCTGCTTTGACTTTTGGCGCCTGGCTCGAACTCGTTGGCAATGTCACCGAGGAACTGCTCCACTTGGTCGTCCACTTTCCAGACGTATTCACGCTGATAGTCAGGAACGAGGAAGTAGTAGTCCTTGAGCTTGGAGATGTTGTGAACCTGTGCTTTGACTTCCATGAGGGATCTTGTCTATTGCGTCTGTGATGAAGAGGGCTTGCGAAGTGGCGTTCAAGCCACCTGGGCCCACAAGGATTCGGTCAGCTTTGCGATCACTTCTTCGAGCTTCCCGCCAAGCAGCTGGTCGAGTTGCTTCGCACCGCCGTCCTGAGCGAAGGCGCGATTGACGAACTCGGCGTTCATCCACCGCGTGGACCAGTTGGCCAGAAAGTCAAAGTTGCCGCTGCTCAACTCAGACGCTCCCCAAATTTCTTCTGGTGTGCCGCAGGCTCACGGCGGCAGTCGTCGACAGTATCGCCCTGCAACGGACGCGCTGTTGCTCGTGCGATGGCCACGCGCCGACCGATGCCATCGGGCATCCTCAAACTTGAGGTCAGCCATCCGTTCCCGCCAACAAGGACCATGAGCGCATCCGGGGCGATGGCCTTGGCGGCCCGCAGCCAGCGACATACTGTTCGCCTCAACCCTGCAGGAGACACCCGACATGGTCAGCAAGAACACCATCTGCCTCTGGTACGACGGCACGGCCCTTGATGCAGCGACCTTCTACGCCGAAACCTTTCCCGACAGCAAAGTCACTGCGGTGCACCACGCGCCGGGTGACTATCCCGCCGGCAAGCAGGGCAATGTGCTCACGGTCGAATTCACCGTGGCGGGCATTCCCTGCCTGGGCCTGAACGGCGGGCCGGCGTTCAAGCAGACCGAGGCGTTTTCGTTCCAGATCGCGACCGATGACCAGGCGGAGACGGACCGCCTCTGGAACGCCATCGTTTCCAATGGCGGCCAAGAAAGCGCCTGCGGCTGGTGCAAGGACAAGTGGGGCCTGTCGTGGCAGATCACGCCGCGCGTGCTGATGGACGCGATCACCGGCCCGGATCCGGCAGCGGCCAAACGAGCCTTCGACGCGATGATGACCATGGGCAAGATCGACATCGCGGCGATCGAGAAGGCCCGGCGCGGCTGATGCGCGCCAGCGCCGTTCAGCGTGCAGGCGAGGGCGCTGTCGCGGCGTGGTCCAGGTCCGGGCGGCGCCAGGGGTCCACGTGGGTCATCAGGTTCAGCACGCGGTGGCGTTGCAGCACGCGCTGCCGGGCAACGACTGCGATGTCGTGGCCGGCTTCGACGCTGAGGGTCGCGTCCACCTCAAGGTGTGCGTCGACCACGATCATGTCGCCCATCTTGCGGGTGCGGATGTCGTGCACGTTTTTCACGCCGGGCGTGTCGGCCAGCGTCTGCCGGATCGCGCTGACTTCCTGCTCGTCCACTGCGCGGTCTGTCAGGTCGTGCAGCGCGTCCCAGGCGAAGCTCCAGCCCATCTTGGCGACCATGAAGCCGACGATGAGCGCGGCGATGGGGTCCAGGATCGGGTAGCCGGCCAGGTTGCCGGCAATGCCGATGCCAACCACCAGCGAGGACGCCGCGTCTGAGCGGGCATGCCAGGCGTTGGCCACCAGCATGCTGGATTTGACCCGCTTGGCGACCGAGAGCATGTAGCGGAACAGCAGCTCCTTCGCCACCAGCGCGCCGCCTGCCACCCACAGCGCGACCACATGGACCTGCTGCACCAGTTCAGGCTGCTCAAGCTTGCGGAAGGCTGACCACAGCATGCCAACACCGACGCCCAGCAGCAGCGCACCCAGCACCAGCGAGGCCGCGGTCTCGAAGCGCTGGTGGCCATACGGGTGGTCTTCGTCGGCGTCCTTCTGGGCATGGTGGCCGGCCAGCAGCACCACGAAGTCGGCCACCAGGTCTGACAGCGAATGGATGCCGTCTGCCACCAGGCCCTGGGACTTGGCCAGGATGCCGACGGTCACCTGCATGCTGGTGAGCACCAGGTTGACCCCCACGCTGACCCAGGTGCTGCGGGCGCCTGCGGCAGCGCGTTCAGCAGGCGTGTGCTGCTGGTCTTCGGGATCGTCGGCGAAGTCTTGTTTGAAGTTCATTTCAGCGCATGGCCGGCGTGTGGGCGGGGATCTTGCCAGGGCGCGGCGAGCGCCCATTCGACACCAGCGTACCAGTCGTTGCTGGATGCAACGCAAGGCGGCGGGTGGGCTCAGCCCGGCAGCGCGGCAGGCGAGGCGCCGAGCCAGCTGCGTGCGCCCGGCTCCGTCAACAAGGTGCGCGTGGCGAGCTGCTTTTCCTCGGCTGGCATGTCCACCAGCAGCGCCACTTCGCCGGCGACCAGCGTGGCGACCGGCAGGCCGTTGCGGTAGAGCACACGGTTGCCGGCGGTGCGCGGCAGCTTGGGGCCGGGCAGCACGGTGCCGAGCAGGTTGGCGGGGTCCGTTGCGGCGAGGCAGACGAGCGTGTTGCCGGGGGGCTGGCGACGCACTTCGCGCATGCGGGCCACGGCCTCGGGCAGTGCGAACTGTTCGCCCGAGACGCCGGCGATGAAACGGCCGCCGCGCAGCTCGCCGCGCGCTTCCAGCCGGCGGCAGACCCGCACCAGGTCGCGCCACGGCGGCAGCCATGCGGGTTCGCGCTCCAGCAGGCGCCAGGCGATGACGCCGTAGCGGCGCAGCAGCGTCTTGACGACGTGTTCGAGGTCTTCGGCGACGGGCCTGTCTGAAGCGGCCTGCGCGCGGACCAGCGACCAGCGGCCGGCGTCTTCAATGCCGAACAGCGGGCGGCGCGGGGCGTGATGGCGCGAGCGGCTGCTGGCGTGGGCGGACGGGCGCTTGGACGCCGGCACCATCAGCGCGCGCAGGCCGGCGAAGCTGTCGCAGCTGGCGCGGCCACGCACCACGAGTTCGGCCAGCGCGTCTTCCAGCTCGCTCTGCAGCAGGCGGGTGCCTTGCTGCATTTCGTCGAAGAACGAGGCGCCGTGCGTGGCGAGGTGGTCCGCCAGGCGCTGGGCGCGGGAACCGAGCGCGGCGTCTTCGGTCGGTGCTGGGGCGATGCGCGCCCACTGCGCGGCGCTGCGTCGCGGCAGCAGCAGGATGGGCGTGCTGCGCAGCGAGCCGCTGACGCTGCCGCCTTTGCCGCCGTTCGTGGCCGTGGGGCGCAGGCGGGTCCAGGTGGTGCGGCCGGCCGTGCAAAGCTCGTCCAGCCAGGAGCTGCTGTAGTCCCGCACGCGGGCCGGCAGGATCTCGGCTTCCCATTGGCCGGCCGGCGCTTCGTAGCCTTCGAGCTGGGCCAGCATGGCCGGCAGCGCCTCGGCACCTTCGACCTGGTGGCCGGAGCCGACCTGCTGCCAGTCGAACAGGAAACGCACGAAGTCCCGCGGCTCGACCGGTTCGATCTCCTGGCGCAGGCGCTTCAAGGTGTAGCGGTGGATGCGGGCCAGCAAGTGGCGCTCGCACCATTCCATTTCGGTGGCGCCGGGCGTGAAGCGGCCCTGCATCACCGAGCCTTCGCTCTGCAGCCGCAGCAGTGCAGCTTCGACCTCGCCGGGCGGCAGTTGCAGGCTGGCTGCCAAGGTGGCTTGCGTGACCGGGCCCAGGCCGCCCAAGCGGGCGCGCAGCAGTTCGCGCAGAACGTCTTCCCGCGGGCCGGTGTTGGCGTATTCAGGTAGCGCTTTCAGCGGTGGATGCAGCGCGGCTTCGGGGTACAGCGCCTGCGCCTCGGCCAGCCGTTCGGCGGCTGTCCACGAACCATTGGACAGGCGAGTGGCGCGGCTGGCGCGGGCCAGCGCGGCGAGCCAGCCGCTCCAGCCGAGGTTGGTTGCGGCCTCGGCGTCGGTCAGCAGGCCGAGCGCGCTGAGGGCCTCGTGCATTTCGTCGGCGTCGCGGGCGCGGGGCCAGGCTTCGTCGCGCACGGCTTCTATCGCTTCGGGGGACAGGCGGCCCAGGTCGTCGGCGCTTTCGGGGTCGGTGTAGCGACGGTTCTGCACGGCTTGCGTGCGGCGCTCTTCCAGCGGCGCGTCGTCCAGGAAGGCGTAGGGCTTGGCGTTCAGCGCTTCGGCGGCCAGCGGCGAAGGGCCGGTCAGGTCGCGGGCAATGACTTCCAGCTCGCCGGCTTCGAGTTGGCGCAGCACGGCCAGCCAGCCTTCGGCATCCATCGCTTCGTGCAGGCAGTCATCCAGCGTCTGGGCGACGAGGGGATGGTCCGGGATCTCGCGTTCGCCGACGATGTTTTCCAGGCAGGCGACCTGGTCCGGGAACACGGCAGCCAGCAGGTCTTCGGACTTCATGCGCTGCAGTTGCGGCGCCACCTTGCGGCCCCCCTGCATGCGCGGCAGGGCCAACGCGGTGGTGGCGTTCCAGCGCCAGCGCACGCCGAACAGCGGCGCGTCCAGCAGCGCCTGCGTGAGCACATGCAGGGCGGTCTTGCTGTTCAGGTAGCGGGCGACTTCTTCGAGCGGGAAGCTGTGGCTGGTGGACAGCGACAGCACAATGGCGTCTTCCGTCGCCGCGGCCTGCAGCTCGAAGTTGAACTGGCGGCAAAAGCGCTTGCGCAGCGCCAGGCCCCAGGCGCGGTTGAGCCGGCTGCCGCGCGGCGAATGGATCAGCAGCTGCATGCCGCCGCTCTCGTCGAAGAAGCGCTCCAGCACCACGCGCTGCTGCGTGGGCAGCACGCCGAGCGCGGCCAGGCTGCGGCCCAGGTAGTCCACCAGCTGGCGCGCGGCGGCATCGTCCAGCGCCAGCGTGTCGCGCGCCCAGGCAACCGCTTCTTCCGGCGTGCCAGCCAGCCATTGGCGCTCGAAGTCCGCCCGCAGGCGGGAGACGGCAAACGAGAGTTCGGCCGTGCGGCCGGGCGCTTCGCCGAGCCAGAACGGGATGTTGGGCGCGGCGCCCTGCGCGTCTTCCACCCGCACCACGCCGGGCTGCACACGCAGGATGCGGTAGCTGGTGTTGCCGAGCTGGAACACGTCGCCGGCAATGCTCTCGACCGCGAAGTCTTCGTTGACGCTGCCGATCTTGTCGGCCTGCGGTTCCAGCACCACGGTGTAGTCGCCGGACTCGGGGATGGTGCCGCCGGAGGTGAGGGCGGTCATGCGCGCACCCTTGCGCTCGCGCAGCTGGTGGTGCACGGCGTCGCGGTGCACGTAGCCGGCGCGCGGGCCCTGGCGGGTGCTGAAGCCTTCGGAGACCATGCGCACGACTTCGTTGAAGCGCTCGCGCGTCAGTTCGCGGTAGGGCCAGGCGCGGCGCACCAGGTCGAACAGCGCGTCTTCATGCCATTCCTGGCAGGCCACCTCGGCAATGATTTGCTGGGCCAGCACGTCCAGCGGCGCGGGCAGCACATGCAGCGCGTCCAGCTCGCCGCGGTTCACGGCATCCAGCAGCGCGGCGCATTCGACCAGTTCGTCCCGCGACTGCGGGAACAGCCGCGCCTTGGGCACGCCGCCCACGTGGTGGCCTGAACGGCCGGCGCGTTGCAGGAAGGTGGCGATGGCGCGCGGCGAGCCAAGCTGGCAGACCAGGTCCACGTCGCCAATGTCCAGCCCCAGCTCCAGCGAGGCGGTGGCCACCAGCACCTGCAGCTCGCCGGCCTTCAGGCGCTGCTCGGCCAGCAGCCGCGCTTCTTTCGACAGGCTGCCGTGGTGCGCGGCCACCGCCTCGCGGCCCAGGCGCTCGCCCAGGTGGCGCGCGGCGCGCTCCGCCATGCGCCGGGTGTTGACAAAAACAAGGGTCGTGCGGTGCGTGGCGACGAGTTGCTGGATGCGGTCGTAGACCTGGTCCCACTGGTCGGTGGACATGACCACGCTGAGCGGCGTGGGCGGCAGCTCCAGCGCCAGGTCACGCTGGCGGGTGTAGCCGATGTCGACGACTTCGCAGGGCTTGCCGCCGGTGAGGAATCGCGCGACCTCGTCAATCGGCTTTTGCGTGGCGGACAGGCCGACCCGAACCAGCGGCGCATTGCACAGCGCCTGCAGCCGCTCCAGCGTCAGCGCGAGGTGGCTGCCGCGTTTGCTGGCGGCCAGCGCGTGGATTTCGTCGACGATCACGGTGCGCACCGTGGCCAGCAGCTTGCGGCCCGAGGCCGAACCCATCAGCACGTAAAGCGATTCCGGCGTGGTGACGAACACATGCGGCGGCCGGCGCAGCGCCTGCTGGCGCTCGGCCGCAGGGGTGTCGCCAGTGCGCACGGCGGTGCGGATGTTCACGTCCGGCAGGCCGAGCTTTGCCAGTTGCTGGCGGATGCCGGCCAGCGGCGCTTCCAGGTTCAACCGGATGTCGTTCGACAGCGCCTTCAATGGCGAAACATAGACGACGGCGCATTCGTCGGGCAGGCCGTTGTGGGCAAGGCCCCGGCGCACCAGCGCGTCCAGCGCGGCGAGGAAGGCGGTGAGCGTCTTGCCGGAGCCGGTAGGCGCGGCCACCAGCGTGTGCTGCCCACGCTGGATGGCCGGCCACGCGGCGGCCTGCGCGGGGGTGGGCGCAGGGAAGGTCTGGTCGAACCAGGCCTGGACGGCGGGGTGGAAGTCGTGGCGTGTGGTCACAGCACCGGTGAGCAAGGTGGGGGCCAAGCTTGCCACGTCGGGGCCAGGGTTGCGAAATCAAGGCAAGCGGCGGGCCGGCGCCGAAAGGTCATTTTTTTACATTTGAGGGGCTTCAGAAAGGACTTCAGTCGGTCGCCCTTGTGCCGATGAGCGGGACTGATCCGATGCAGCTTGCCGGTTTGCAGTTTTGATCGGTCCTTCGCCGCCTCACAGCCCTTCAACAGACGCTGCCAGACGCCATGCCATCTTCTACCCGCACCTACGACCGCCGGCACCCCACTGCCGGCAATGAATCCCGCAGCGAGCTTCGCCGGGCCATCGTCATCCTCGCGGTAGCGGCGGGGGTGCTTTCGCTGCTGTTCCCGCTGAGCCGGTTCACCGCGGACTCCATGAACGCGGGCAACCGGCTGAAGGAGGAGTCCAATTCGTCGGCGGTGCTGGTCTGCACCAGCGGCACCATGGTGCACGGCGACGGCAGCCTGGCCGACTTCTTCACCGAAAAGGGGTACTTCCAGTGCAATGACTGGAAGATGGGCAACGGCGCACCCACTGCGCGCTGAGTCCCCACCGAGGGCGCGCAGCTTCAAGTTTCCACGCTGCCCTTGGCCAGCCTGGCCGCCAGCTTCATCAGCGTGGGCACTCGGCGCCTGCCGTGCATGGCCCGCACCCGGGCCTTGGCCGAACCGAGGTCCAGCCCCACACTGGTGATGACCAGCGGCCTGGCCTCTTCCTCGCGGTACAGCTCGAACTGCGCCGGTGTCTCGGCCATGGCCGTCTTCGACAGCCCGACCACCGCCGCCCGCCCGCCCAGTGCCTGGTAAAGCCGCTGGCCCAGGCCTGGCGTGTCCTGCGCGTCCAGGAACACGAAGCCATCGATCAGGATCACCTCGGGCTGCAGCGCGTGCTGGCGCAGCAGTTCCAGGATGCAATGCAGTTCGCGCAAGTCCGGCTCGCCGCGCGCCGGCTTGTCCAGCGCTGCCACGCGGGTCACGAAGGTGCGCTCGGCTTCGGCCGCGCCCCATTCGTCGAACGCCACGGCTGCGGCCTGGCCGCCGGTGCCATCAAGGTGAACATCCACTGCGAGTTTCATGGCCTGCATTGTGGTCCGGCGCAGGACTGATCCGACAGCCGAATCGGACTGCGCGAGGCGTCTGGCACGGGTTCGGCGGGGCAGCATCGACCGTTCACCGGAATGGAGACCACACATGGCCAAGACTGTTGGGGAATTGCTCACCGCGACCTTGGGCGACATTGGCGCGACGCAGGTGTTCGGCGTGGTGGGCGATGCGCTGAATCCCTTCACCGATGCGATCCGGCGCGACGAGCGCATGCGCTGGCTGGGCGTGCGGCATGAGGAAGGCGCGGCGCTGGCGGCGGCTGGCCAGGCGAAGCTGACCGGGCGGTTGGGTGTGTGCGCCGGCACGACCGGGCCGGGCGGCAACCACCTGCTGGCCGGGCTGTACGAGGCGCGGCATGATCACGCGCCGGTGCTGGCGATTGCCGGCGACGTGCCGACCTCGCTTGGCGGCATCGACCACCTGCAGGCGGCCGACCATGTGCAGGCGTTTCGGGACGCATGCCTGTACGCCGCGACGATCGCTTCCGCGGACGCCGCCCCGGCGCAGATCCACGAGGCGATTGCGACTGCCTACGGGCGCCGCGGCGTGGCGCTGCTGAACGTTCCGCAGGACGTGTTCGCCGCCAAGACGTCCAGGCCGGCGCGCAGCCCGGGCACGCTGCGCCCGCGGCCGGAAACGCTGCCGTCGCAAGCCGACATCGAGGCCGCAGTGCGCCTGATCGACGCGGCCAGGACCATCACGCTGTTCGTCGGCCACGGCGGGGCCGAGGCCAATGCCGAGGTGCTGGCGTTGGCGGACAGGTTGCAGGCGCCCATCGTGCACACCTACCGCGCGCTGGACCAGTTCGCCTTCGATGACCCGCGCGTGGTCGGCGGGCTGGGGCTGATCGGCTCCAAGGCCGGCTACGACGCGGTGCACGGCTGCGACCTGCTGCTGATGATCGGAAGCGACTATCCGTACAGCGAGTTCCTGCCGCAGAAGGCCACCGTGATCCAGGTCGACGAGCGGGCCTTTGCCATCGGCCGGCGCCTGCCGGTGACGCAGGCCGTCGTCGGTTCGTGCCGGCCGGCCGTGGCGGCGCTGCGCGAGCGGGTGCAGTCGCGCACGGATGCTTCTTTCCTGCACGGCCTGCAGAAGAGCTGGGCCTCGTGGCAGCAGATGCTGGCCGAAAAAGCCGACCCCGCGCGCAGCAAGGACCGCATCCATCCGCAGGCCCTGGCGCGCAGCGTGAGCGACCTGGCAGCGGACGATGCGGTGTTCTGCGTGGACACCGGCGAGGTCACGCTGTGGACCGCGAACTGGCTGCGGCCACGCGGCCGGCAGGCCATCACCGGCTCGTTCAACAACGCGGCCGTTGGCACGGCGCTGGGCATTGCCAATGGCGTGCAGGCACTGGATCCGCAGCGCCAGGTCATCGTGATGTGCGGCGACGGCGGCTTCGGCATGCTGATGCAGGAGTTCGCCACCTCGGTGCAGCATGGCTTGCCGCTGAAGGTGTTCGTCTTCAACAACGCTGGCTGGGGGCTGGTGCACCTGGAAATGGAAGACGCCGGGCTGCCGGCGTTCAAGAAGGGCGTGGGCATGCGCAACCCGGACTTCGCGATGTTCGCCCAGGCCTGCGGTGGCACCGGTTTCCGCATCACCCAACCCGGGCAGCTGGGCGAGACGGTGGCCCGCGCGCTGGCCACGCCGGGGCCGGTGGTGGTGGACGTGGCGGTGGACCCAGGCGAGATCCCGTCGATGCCGCACGTGGAGCTCAGCAAGGTTTGGAAGTTCGGGCTGGGCAAGGCGAGGGAGTGGCTGGGGTAGCACCAGGCCGTCACCGCCAGCCTCTAAGATCTCGGGGTTTCCACCCACCGGACGCCCCGCGTGACATTGACGCTGACGCAAAAGAAGTTCGCCGCCTTCCTGTTCGACATGGACGGCACCTTGCTCAACAGCATTGCGGTGGTGAACCGCGTGTGGGGCCAGTGGGCCGTCAAGCACGGGCTGGACCCGGTGGCGGTGGGCCACACGCTGCACGGCCGCCGGGCCATCGACACGGTGCGGGACTGGCAGACGCCGGGCATGGACGTGGACCTCGAAGCCGAGGCCATCCTGCAGGCGGAACTGGACGACGTGGTCGGCTTGGTGGAGATTCCGGGCGCCCAGGCCTTCCTGGCCGCGCTGCCGCCAGCGCGCTGGGCGCTGGTGACCTCGGCGCCGCGGGCGCTGGCGCTGCGCCGGGTGCACGCCGCGGGGCTGCCGCTGCCGGCGGTGGTCGTCACCGGCGACGACGTGGCCCATGGCAAGCCGGCACCGGACTGTTTCCTGCTGGCGGCAAAGCTGCTGGGTGTGGCGGCGCATGACTGCCTGGTCTGGGAGGATGCCCCGGCCGGCATTGCCGCGGCCGAGGCGGCGGGCGCTTCGGTGATGGTGATTGGCACCACGCATGCCACGCCAATGCAGACGCCGCACCCGGTGGTGGGCGGCTACACGCAGCTCAGCGTGGCGGTGGACGGAGACGGTTTGCTGCTGCGAGCCGTGACAGAAGGCTGAGCGGCCGCTCAGCCTCTCAGCCCCGCTGGCCGTCCACTGCGGGCGGCGGGGGCGGGCTGGGCGGCGGCGTGTTCGGCGCCTGGGCTTCGGGCAGTTTCAGGCCCACGTAGGTACCGGCGCTCAGGCCCATCAGCGTGAGGATGGACGGGTCCAGCTCCGGCATGGTCAGCCGGGTGCCAACGTGGACCAGGAACATCAGGCCCAGCGCCACCGTCATCACCAGCATCTGCAGCCGGTGGATGGTCAGGCCGTTGGCGTCGCTCAGCAAGTCGTGGAAGAACACGCCGGAGTTGCCGGCGTCGGCCTTGCGGTCGGACGCGACGCCGACCGAGGCCAGCGTGGTGGCGCTGGAGATGCCCATCAGCGCCAGCGCCTGGCCGCTGATCACCGGCATCTCGCCGGTCACCAGCCAGAGGAACACAAACGACGCGAAGACGATGGCGAACCACCAGGCCATCTGTGTCTTGGCCAGGCTGAAGGTGCGGTGGGCCAGCGGCGTGCCGGGCACCGCGCCGTCGCGCAGCAGGGCGGAAAAGCGGGCGAGGTAGATCAGCAGCGCCCAGACGTAGCCCACGATGGCGAAGGCCACGGGCGACCACCAGGCGAAGATGGCGAAGCTGAATTGCTGGCCGCGGGGGGAGAGGTGGGCGGTCTTGCCGTCTTCGTTGGTCTGCACCAGCTCGTAGCCCAGCGTGCGGCCGTCTTTCACCGAGCTCAACGGCTGGCCGAGGATCACGGTCCACACCGCTTGGTCGGCGTCAGCGGGCAGCTTGGTGTCGCCATGGTGGAACCAGAAGGTGGCGACCGGCTTGGGCCCGTCCTGGCAGCCGACTGCGCGCAGCCCGGTGTCCATGCCTTCGACCTTCAGCACCAGCTTGCCGGTCTCGATTTCGTCGCATGACGGCGATGCCAGCCGCTCGAACGACAGCATTTCGTTCACCCGCGGCTTCGCGTGGCCGGGTTGCTGCCCGCTCTTCCAGGCCACCGCCATCAGGCAGGCCACCAGCACGGCATAGAGCAGGCTGGCCAGGCCAATGCGCTGGCCGTGGGTCAAGGGTGTGGACATGGGGCGGTTCTCCCGGCGCGGGACGGCCGCGCAGCGGGGCGATGGTGGTCCGCCGGTCGCACGCGGGCAATCCTCCTTCTGAGGGACAAGGGCCAGGAGGCCCGTCCCGCGAGGACACAGAGGGGAACATCTGGCGTCGGTGCATCGAGCGACTGTTTTCACGCACAGCTGCGAGCTGAAGGTGCGGCCCGGGCAGGGTGCTGTCGTTTGCGGACGCGCAGATCGCATCCGTGGCCATTGCGCCGGGCTGCACGCGGGTCACCGCAATGCCAAGGACTTCGCCGACGTGCCCGGCCTGCGCTGGGTGAGCCGGTTCAGTCTCTGAATCCGCCGGGAAAATGCACGCGTCACGTCAAGGTGATGCGGCCGCCGTTTCAGTCCCCCTGTTGACGAGTCTTCCGTCTCGGTCACCGCTCGACATGCCAGGCTTCGCAGATGCGTGGATTTGGCCTCGCTTGTCGGGGTTTGGCCCCATGCAGCGGCACGGTGCAATGTCGATACCCGGCATACCGACGGCTGTGTGCCGTGCGGGACCGAACAAGGATGTAGACGATGAACTTGAACAATGTCTCCGTGTCGCGCAAGTTGTGGGCGACGATTCTGCTGCTGCTGGTGGCCGTGCTGTCGATCGCGGGGCTGACGCTTTGGCGGGCCGAGCTGGTGCGGCGCGAGTCGGTGGCGGCGCTGGCCGACACGCACGACATGATCGCCAAGTCGGTGTTGTGGAAGGGCTTGACCGAGGCGGCGGTGGCGCGGGGCATGGCGGTGTCGGTGAGCGGCGACCCGGCCTTGCGTGAGCTGTTCAAGGACAACCTGGCGAATGACGCGCCGCGCATCGCCAAGCTGCGCGAGGGCCTGGCCAAGCAGGCGCAGACGCCGGAAGACCAGGCTTTGCTGAAGACGGTGGGCGCCAACGGCAAGGCGCTCGTGGCAGCGAGCAAGAAGACGGGTGACCTGGGCGCGGCGGGCGACAAGGAAGGCGCCGCCGCGATGCTGAAGGCCGAGTACGCACCGGCCACGCTGACCTACCTGGCCAGCATCGAGCAGTTCGTGGACCTGCAGCGCAAGAAGGGCGAGCAGGCGCTGGCCGATGCGGACGCGGCGCAGCAGCGCATCGTTTTGCAGGGCAGCATTGGCGCGATCATCGTTGGCCTGCTGTCGCTGTTTGCGATCCATCGGCTGGTGGGTTCGATCCGGCTGCCGCTGCGGCGTGCCATTGAGGTGTCCAAGGCAATTGCCGCGGGCGACCTGACGCAGCAGATCGACGACCGCCGCGGCGATGAATTCGGCGAGCTGATGCGCGCGCTGAAGCACATGAACGGCGAGCTGGCGCGGGTGGTGGGCAATGTGCGGGCGTCGACCGACAGCATCGGTACCGCGTCGACCGAGATCGCCACCGGCAATGCCGACCTGAGCATGCGCACCGAGCAGACGGCTTCCAACCTGCAGCAGACGGCGAGCTCGATGGAGCAGCTGACCGGCACGGTGAAGCAGAGCGCCGAATCGGCCCACACGGCCAACCAGCTGGCCTCGTCCGCCGCGGAAGTGGCGCAGCGCGGTGGCGCGGTGGTGGCGCAGGTGGTGTCCACGATGGACGAGATCCAGCACAGCTCGCGCAAGATTGCCGACATCATCGGCACCATCGATGGCATTGCCTTCCAGACCAACATCCTGGCGCTGAATGCCGCGGTGGAAGCGGCGCGCGCGGGTGAGCAGGGCCGTGGTTTTGCGGTGGTGGCGAGCGAAGTGCGTTCGCTGGCCCAGCGTTCGGCCGAGGCCGCGCGCGAGATCAAGGCCTTGATCGGCAGCAGCGTGGACCGGGTGGAAGCCGGCTCGCGCCTGGTGCAGGACGCGGGCAGCACGATGAACGACATCGTCGCCAGCGTGAAGCGCGTGACCGACATCATCGGCGAGATCACCGCCGCCGCGCGCGAGCAGAGCGAGGGCATTGGCCAGGTCAACACCTCGGTGACCCAGCTGGACCAGATGACGCAGCAGAACGCCGCGTTGGTGGAGCAGTCCGCCGCGGCCGCCGAGAGCCTGCGCGAGCAGGCCGGCAGCCTGGCCGGCGTGGTTGCTCAGTTCAAGCTGCGCTGAGCGGCTTGTTTCTACCGAGCGCGTGTTGCATGGCGCTCAGCGGGCCGGGTGGCAGTTGAACTGCCCCCGGCCCGTTTTGCTTCCCGGTCAAAACCCTGGCACCGGCTCGCCCAGCATCTTGGCGCGGGCGAACACGTAGGGAATGGAGCCCATGGCCAGCAGTTCGTCGTTGAAGCGGCGCTCGGAGTACTGCGCGCCCATCTTCTTCTTGTATTCGGCCTTCAGCGCCAGGATTTGCTGCTTGCCGGCGAAGTAGCAGATCAGCTGGGCCGGCCAGTTGACGCTGCGCTTGATCTCCGGGTCCAGCTCGCCCTTGCCGGGTTGGGCTTCGTCCTTCCAGTCGGCCCCTTGCTGCAGCGTCCACTTGCCGGTTTCGACGTTCACGTCGTAGACCACGCGGCGGATGCGGAAGCGGTCGCTGCGCAGCACGTTGTATTGCGCGGCCAGCGAGTTGCCGAGGCCGCCTTGCTCCCACATCTCCTGCTCGGCATACAAGGCCCAGCCTTCGTTCTGCACGGCATCCTGGAACAGGTTGCGCAGCGGGTTGGGGTTCAGGCGGGCAATGCTGAGCTGCAGGTGGTGGCCGGGCACGCCTTCGTGCACCGCATACGGCCCCATGCCGGTCTCCCGGAACAGTGCGAGGCCGCGCACATTGCGCTCGCGCTCTTCCTGCGGCATGGCAGGGTTGAAGTGGCCGATGTTCCACCAGCCGACCTTGTCGTCGATGAAGGGCGGCGGCGGATTCATGCTGCCGCCGTCGCCGGTGAGCGGCACCATTGCGTCGGGCGTGACGCGGGCGCGGACCGGGCCGACCCCCGGCGGCACGGTGACAAAGCCGGCGGACTGGATCGCGGCCAGGTTCTGCACCTGGATCTGGTCGTGCAGCGCCAGCACCGCGGCCTGGTCCAGCGCGGCGGCCTGCTGCTTCAGCTCGGGCGAGAGCGGTCCGGGCGGCGGCAACTGCGGCTTGAGCCTGGCCATCTCCGCGTCGGCCGTGGCCAGCTTCTGCTCGGCCAGTGCCAGCAGCGCGGCCGGGTCCCAAGGCAGCAGGCTGGCGTGTTGCAGGCGCCAGGCGTAGTTCTCGGCGCCGACGACGGCATACGACTGCGCGAACTTGCCGTTCGCCAGTTGATGCCGGTAGGCGGCCAGCGCGGCGATGGCCGCATCGCCCTGCGGCACGGGCCTGGCCTTGAGCATCGCGATCATGCCCTCCAGCAGGCCTTGGGCAACTTCCGCGTCCACCTGCGTGGGCTGGCACAGCGCGCTCATTTCGCGGACCAGGTCCGGGATCTGGCCAGCGATGATGCCGAGCGCGTCGCTGCGGTCGGGCGCGTAGGTGAGGATGGCCAGGTAGCTGTTGGCCGTGGTTTCCAGCCACGCGCCAGGGCGGTGCAGGTACAGGCGCTCGACGTTGAGCTCGCGGTCCATGCGCTCGGCATTGGCATACACCCAGCGCAGGTCGATCTGCTGGTCCACCGGCCAATGGCGCCAGGGCAGGGCGCGCAACTGGGCCATGTCGGCGCGCAGGCGCTTGGTCAGGGCCGCGACGTGTTGCGGCGCGAAGGAGGGCAAGCGCAGGGCGTCGTCGACCAGGCCGGACTGGGAGGCGAAATCCGGCGTGTAGGCGGCCTGCACCAGCAACACGTCGCGGGCGATGGCAACAAAGCGCGGGTCGCCGGGGATCTGGATCTTGCCGATGCGCGGCGTGGCGGTGCTGGCAAGCGAGGCCGCAGGCAATGTGCCGGCGGGTGTCGCCTGGACAGGTGCTGCGGCAAAGGCGGAAAGCGCTGTTGCGAGCAGCCACGAAAGAGGCACAGAAGGTTTCGGCATGAGGTGAGCACAGTGAAGACGCACCGTGAACGATAGCCGAAGCGACTGCGCCTGCTGCTGCTTGCCCCAGCGCTGCGCCCGTGCCTGTCTCAGGGGCGCGGCCTATTTTGCCGGGCGCACGTCGCCCGAGCCCACCACGCTGCGGCTGACCTTGGGGTTGCCGGTGTAGCTGATGTCGCCGGAGCCGACGATCTGGCCGTTCAGCGTGTCGCTGGCGTTGACGCGGGCGTCGCCGCTGCCGGCGATGTTGGCCTTGACGTTGCGGGCTTGCAGGTCGAGTGCGTTGACGTCGCCGGAGCCGGCGATGTTGACGTCGAAGTCCGCGGCGCGGCCTTGCACTGAAACGTCGCCCGAGCCCGCCAGGTTGGTGCTCAGCTTGCCGAGCTCGGCATTGCGCAGCTTCACGTCGCCGGAACCGGCCAGGTTCAGCTGGAACTTGTCGCCCTTGACGGCTTCGATGCTGAGGTCGCCACTGCCGCGCGAGTCCACAGCAGTGAGTTGGGTGAACTCGACGGTGATGCGGGTCACGCCGTTGGTGCTGATGCTGGTGTGCGGCTTGTAGGTCAGGACCAGCGTGTCGCCTTCCACCGAGGTGACGATCAGCGACAGGATGTTGTCGTCCGCATGCACGGTGACCTTCTGGCTCGCACCCGGCTTGGCGACCACGTTCATGCTGCCTTCCAGCCGCAGCCGGGTGAAGCCGCCGACGCTGCGCACTTCATCGACCATCTTGCCCGAGCCCTGGACCTTGGTGCTGTTGCCAAAGCTGATGTCGATGGCATGCGCGGTGGCGGGTGCCAGCAGCGACAGCGGCAGGGCGGCGGCAGCCATCGCGGAAAGCGACAGCAGGAAGCGGCGGGAGGTCATGGGGTGGGCTCCTTCATCAAGACGTGGATGGTGCGCAGCGGCACATGCCGTGCCGCTGCGATGCCCGGCATGCTAGGTGACGCTGGCGAGTGCCAGACCGGCTTGCGACAGGCGGCCGCTGCCCGGGACGAAGCGTGGCATGGCGCCGACGAACTGCACGGCGGCCCGGCATCGGCGCACCACCCCGAGCCTGTGCCGGTCAGTCCGCGTCCTGCCAGACGCCGTCCAGCAGCAGCTGGTAGGGCTTGAACTGCACCTTGTAGGCCATCTTCGGGCTCTCGGCGATCCAGTAGCCGAGGTAGACGTGGCGCAGCTTGAGCTGCCGGGTCTGCTCGATCTGCCACATCACGCCGTAGGTGCCGTAGCTGGCTTTCTCGTCCGGGTCGTAGAAGGTGTAGACGGCCGACAGGCCATCGGACAGGATGTCGACGATGGAGACCATGCGCAGCAGGCCGGGGCCTTTGCCGTCGAGGTTGGGCTCGCGGAATTCGATCATGCGCGAGTTGACCCGGCTCTGCAGCAGGAACTGGGTGTACTGGTCCACGCTGTCCTGGTCCATGCCGCCGCCGGCGTGCCGGCCGGCCTGGTAGCGCAGGTACAGCTCGTAGTGCTCGGCCACGAAGCCCAGCCGCAGCACCCGGCTTTGCAGGTGGCCGTGGCGTGCCCAGGCGCGGCGCTGGCTGCGCGTGGGCACGAAGCTGGCCACCGGCACGCGCATCGGCTGGCAGGCCCGGCAGCTGTCGCAGTAGGGCCGGTAGGTGAACAGGCCGCTGCGCCGAAAGCCGTTGGCGACCAGCGCGGAGTAGGTCTCGGCGTGGATCAGGTGGCCGGGGGTGGCCACCTGCGAGCGGGCCTGCCGCTCAGGCAGGTAGCTGCAGTCGTAGGGCGCCGTTGCATAGAACTGCAGCGACGTGAACGGAAGCTCTTTCGGATGCGTCACGGTGCGGGAGAGGCAGGCGCGGCGAGGCCGGTGGTGAGCGACGGCTCGCTGGCCGACGGTTCGGCCAGTCCCAGCAGGCGCCAATGCTGCGGATCATAGGCCCAGCGCGGCGGCTCGGGTGCCGCCACGGTGGCGGCGAGATGGGCTTCGAACTCGGCCCGCGGCACCGGCCGTGCGCCCAGGCTGGCCAGGTGGCTGGTGTCCTGCTGGCAGTCGATCAGGCGGACCTGTTCGGCCCGGCAGAAGGCGACCAGCGCGGCCAGCGCGATCTTGGAAGCGTCGGTGCGGTGGGCGAACATGGATTCGCCGAACACCATGCGGCCCAGATTCAGGCAGTAAAGCCCGCCGGCAAGATGGCCGTCGATCCAGGTCTCGACGCTGTGCGCCACGCCCAGCCGGTGCAGGCGGACGTAGGCGTCGATCATCTCGGGCACGATCCAGGTGCCGGGCTGGCCGTCGCGCGGGGTGGATGCGCAGGCCTGGATCACGGCGCGAAAGTCGTGGTCGAAACGGATTTCGCAGCCCGGCGACGCGGCAAAACGCTGCAGCGTCTTGCGCAGCGAGCGCGAGAGCTTGAACTCCGCCGCCGGCAGCACCATGCGTGGGCTGGTGCTCCACCACAGCACCGGCTGGCCTGGCGCATACCAGGGGAAGATGCCGTGGCGGTAGGCCTCGCACAGGCGCTCTGGCGACAGCCCGCCGCCTGCGGCCAAGAGGCCAGGGGCGTCGCTGTCTTCCCCCAGCGCTCGCGCGGTGGAGGGAAACGGCATGTCGTCGGTCAGCCAGGTGATCTGCATCAGCGCCCAGGATAGCGCCGACCGGGGCTGTCGTGGCGCCCGGCGCGGGGCCGGGCGTGATCTCAGGCACTCATCTGAGCGGCAGATCAGCAGATCAGAGGAGCGGCACGATCAACAAGGCGACGATGTTGATGATCTTGATCAGCGGGTTGACGGCCGGGCCGGCAGTGTCCTTGTACGGGTCGCCGACGGTGTCGCCGGTGACCGCGGCCTTGTGGGCCTCGCTGCCCTTGCCGCCGTGGTGGCCGTCTTCGATGTACTTCTTGGCGTTGTCCCAGGCGCCGCCGCCGGTGCACATCGAAATGGCGACGAACAGGCCGGTGACGATGGTGCCCATCAGCAGCCCGCCCAGCGCGGCCGGACCGAGCGCCATGCCGACGACGACCGGCACGACCACCGGCAGCAGCGAAGGCACGATCATTTCCTTGATCGCCGCGGTCGTCAGCATGTCCACCGCGCGACCGTACTCGGGCTTGGCCGTGCCTTCCATGATGCCCTTGATCTCCTTGAACTGGCGCCGCACCTCGACCACCACCGCGCCAGCCGCGCGGCCCACGGCTTCCATCGCCATCGCGCCGAACAGGTAGGGGATCAGCCCGCCGATGAACAGGCCGACGATGACCCGCGGGTCGCTCAGGTCGAAGCTCACATGCAGCCCGCGGCCTTCCAGCGAGTGGGTGTAGTCGGCGAACAGCACCAACGCGGCCAAGCCGGCAGAGCCGATGGCGTAGCCCTTGGTCACGGCCTTGGTGGTGTTGCCAACGGCGTCCAGCGGATCGGTCACGGCACGCACGCTTTCGGGCATGTCGGCCATCTCGGCAATGCCGCCTGCGTTGTCGGTGATCGGGCCGTAGGCGTCCAGCGCGACGACGATGCCGGCCATGCTCAGCATCGATGTCGCCGCCGTCGCGATGCCGTACAGCCCCGCCAGCTGGTACGCGAAGAGGATGGCCAGGCAGACGAAAAACACCGGCCAGGCGGTGGAGCGCATGGACACGCCCAGGCCGGCGATGATGTTGGTGCCGTGGCCGGTGGTGGAGGCCTGGGCGATGTGCTGCACCGGCTTGTACTGCGTGCCGGTGTAGAACTCGGTGATCCAGACCAGCGCGGCCGTGAGCACCAGCCCCACCGCGCAGGCGCCGAACAGGCGCATGTGGGTGTTGGCGCCCAGCGCATCGGCCGGCATGAACATCGTCGTGACAAAGTAGAACGCCACCAGCGACAGCACGCCGGCCACCGCCAGCCCGCGGTAGAGCGCAGGCATCACGTTTTTCATGCCCGGCGAGGCCTTGACCACGCTGCAGCCGATGATGGAGGCGATGATGGACACGCCACCCAGCAGCAGCGGGTAGACCACCGCGGCCATCGGCGCCGCGGCCACCACCAGCGCGCCCAGCGACATGGTGGCGATCAGCGTCACCGCGTAGGTCTCGAACAGGTCGGCCGCCATGCCGGCGCAGTCGCCGACGTTGTCGCCCACGTTGTCGGCGATCACCGCCGGGTTGCGCGGGTCGTCCTCCGGAATGCCGGCCTCGACCTTGCCCACCAGATCGGCGCCGACGTCCGCCCCCTTGGTGAAGATGCCGCCGCCCAGCCGCGCGAAGATCGAGATCAGCGAGGAGCCGAAGGCCAGGCCCAGCAGCGGCTTCAGCGTGGCGCTGAGCAGCTCCGGCGAGGTCGTCAGGTTGCCGGTGATGAACATCAGGAAGATGCCCACGCCCAGCAGGCCCAGGCCGACCACCAGCATGCCGGTGATGGCGCCGCCGCGGAAGGCAACCTTCAGCGCCGGGCCGATGCCCAGCGTGGCGGCTTGCGCGGTGCGCACGTTGGCCCGCACCGAGATGTTCATGCCGATGAAGCCGCAGGCGCCCGAGAGCACCGCGCCGACCACGAAACCGCCCGCTGTCAGCGGCCCGAGGAAGACGGCGATCAGGATCGCCAGCACCAGGCCGACCACGGCAATCGTCTTGTACTGCCGGGCCAGGTAGGCGGCAGCACCTTGCTGCACCGCGGCGGCGATCTCCTGCATGCGCGGGTTGCCGGCGTCCTGTCTGAGAATCCAGCCTCGCTGGACAAACCCGTAAATCACGGCCAGCAGGCCACAGGCCAGCGCCATGTGAAGCGCCACGGTGTTGGACATCCAAGTCTCCTTCCGCTCACAGACCAAGAAAACGCCGGGCCGCCCCAAGTTTTCTGACCCCCCGCGGGGGGCGGGCTGGGCGCAGCCCGGCCCTGGGGGCACACACCAACATTGAGGACCTGCGCCCGGGTTCCAGGGCCCGCGTCGGGGCACTTCCCGGGTCGCCGGGCGATGCTAAGGGCAAGGGCGGCGGGCCGGCATGGTGTTTACCTGCGGTGGTACCCAGCGGCGGCTGTCGCCTGGCTGTCAGAGCCTGGCAAGAGCGGCTCCTTAGAATACGGGTTATCCCGCCGAGCGGTGGGCCAGCTTCAACCGCCCGAATTTCCCCACTCTTCGAGACAAATCATGAGCCTGCAGAAAGTGACCGCTGGTGCCAAGGCGCCCGACCAGTTCAACGTGATCATCGAGATCCCGATGAATGCCGACCCGATCAAGTACGAAGTGGACAAGGAAACCGGCGCGATCTTCGTCGACCGCTTCATGACCACCGCGATGCACTACCCGTGCAACTACGGCTACGTGCCGCAGACGCTGTCGGACGACGGCGACCCGGTGGACGTGCTGGTCATCACGCCTTACCCGCTGACGCCTGGCGTGGTCGTCACCTGCCGGCCCATCGGCGTGCTGAAGATGGAAGACGAAGCTGGCGGCGACGCCAAGCTGCTGGCCGTGCCGATCGACAAGGTGCTGCCCATCTACACCCACTGGCAAAAGCCCGAGGACATCAACCAGATGCGCCTGAAGGCCATCCAGCATTTCTTCGAGCACTACAAGGACCTGGAACCCAACAAGTGGGTCAAGATCCAGGGCTGGGAAGGCCCGGAGGCCGCCAAGGCCGAGATCGTGCACGGCCAGAAGCAATGGGTCGAAGCGCAGAAGGCCTGATAGCCGAAGCCTTTACCGGGCTGAGGTAACGTTGCCCGCTTCGGGCGCGCATGCCCGCCGGCCGCCACCCGCGGCAGGCAGGCGTGGGCACAGCAGAGAGAGCCGCCCCCGAGGCGGCTTTTTTGTGCCTGCGGCGCGCCGCCCTGCCTGCATCTGGAGATCCCTGTTGATGTCGCGTCGCCTTTCCTTGCGTTCACTGCGTTCCTTCACGCCTTCGGCCCTGGCCTGGGCCTGTGTCACCTTGCTGGCTGCGGCTGGCGCGCAGGCGGCGGCGCCTGCACCGGCCCCCAAGGCCGCGGTCGCGGGGCCGCTGGTCCCTGTGACCAAGGTCGAAGGCATCACCGAATTCCGCCTGCCCAACGGCTTGCAGGTGCTGCTGGCACCCGACGACGCCAAGCCGACGACCACGGTGAACCTGACCTACCACGTTGGCTCGCGCCAGGAGAATTACGGCGAGACCGGCATGGCGCATTTGCTGGAACACCTGATGTTCAAGGGCACGCCCACGCACCCCGCCGTGTGGGCCGAGTTCAGCAAGCGCGGGCTGCGGGCCAATGGCAGCACCTGGCTGGACCGCACCAACTACTTCGCCAGCTTCACCGCCAATGACGACACGCTGCGCTGGTTCCTGGACTGGCAGGCCGATGCGATGGTCAACAGCTTCATCGCCCGCAAGGACCTGGACACCGAGATGACGGTGGTGCGCAACGAGATGGAGCGCAGCGAGAACGATCCGTCCAGCATCCTGGAGCAGAAGGTGGTGTCGGCCATGTACGAGTGGCACAACTACGGCAAGAGCACCATTGGCGCCAGGGCCGACGTGGAAAACGTCGACATTCCGCGGCTGCAGGCCTTCTATCACCAGTACTACCAGCCGGACAACGCGACGCTGATCATCGCCGGCAAGTTCGACGCCAAGGCCACGCTGGCCTGGGTGCAGCAGGCGTTTGCCAAGACGCCCAAGCCGACGCGGGTGCTGCCCAAGCTCTACACCTTGGACCCGGTGCAGGAAGGCGAGCGCAGCGTGGTGCTGCGCCGCCAGGGCGGCACGCCGCTGCTGAATGCGGCCTACCCGGTGATGCCCGGCGCGCACCCGGACAGCGCCGCAATGACGCTGCTCGGCTCGGTGATGGGTGACGTGCCTGGCGGCCGGCTGCACCAGCGCCTGGTGACGACCGGCCTGGCGGCCGCGGTGGAATTCGACATGGCCCAGCTGTTCGATCCGGGCTTCATCGAGTTCCAGGCCAAGCTCTCGCCGGGCCAGGCCTGGGAGCCGACACGCGACAAGCTGCTGGCGACGCTGGAGTCGGTCGCGGCCGAGCCTGTCACTGCCGAAGAACTGGAGCGTGCCCGTGGCCGCTGGCTGAAGGGCTGGGAGCTGCGCTTCGCGAACCCGGAGAGCGTGGGCGTGGCCCTGTCGGAAAGCGTGGCACTGGGCGACTGGCGCATGTTCTTCCTGCAGCGCGACCGCATCAAGGCGGTGACGCTGGCGGACATCAACCGCGTGGGCGCCCAGCGCCTGCTGCGCGACAACCGCACACTGGGCATCTACCTGCCCGAAGAGCATCCGCAGCGCCCACCGGCGCCGCAAGCGGTCTCGGTGGCCGATCAGTTCAAGGACTACCACCCGGTGGCCGAGGTCGCGCAGGCCGAGGCTTTCGACGCCACGCCGGCCAACATCGAGGCCCGCACCCACTACAGCCAGATCGCCCCCGGCCTGAAGCTGGCGCTGCTGCCCAAGGGCACGCGCGGCGACCTGGTCAATGCGACGTTGGCGCTGCACCTGGGCGACGAGGCCTCGTTGAAGGGCCAATCCGACGCGGCCGAGATGATGGCCGCGCTGCTGGACAAGGGCAGCGCGACGATGAGCCGCCAGCAGATCCAGGACCGCCTGACCGCGCTGAAGGCCGAGCTGGTCTTCAGCGGCGGGCCAACCCGACTGCAGGCACGCATCGTCTCGCCCAAGGACAACCTGCCGGCGGTGATCGCGCTGATGGGTGAGCTGCTGCGCCACCCGGCCTTCCCGGCCGCGGCGCTGGAAGAGCTGCGCCAGGAAAGCCTGGCCAGCCTGGAGTCCCAGCGCAAAGAGCCGCAGGCCATCCTCAGCACCGAGCTGGCGCGCCGCGGCAACCCCTATCCGCGCGGCGACGTGCGCTACAGCGAGAACTTCGACGAGCAGGCCGAAGACCTGCGCGCGCTGACGCTGGAACAGGTCAAGGCCTTCCACCAGCGCTTCGTTGGCGCGGGCAAGGCGGAGTTCGCCGCGGTCGGTGCGATGGACGAGGCTGCGGTGAAGGCCGCGCTGGAGAAGGCGCTGGGCGGCTGGCAGGCGCAGCAGGCCTTCCAGCGCGTGCCGGACCCGCTGGTGCCGCGCAAGGGCGAGCGCCTGGTCTTCGAGACGCCGGACAAGCAGAACGCCTCGCTCTATGCCGTGCTGTCGCTGCCGGTCAAGGACGGCGATGCCGATGAAGCGGCGCTGCGCGTGGCCAATTTCATCTTCGGCCAGGGCGGCAATTCGCGGCTGTGGAAACACATCCGCGAGTCACAGGGGCTGAGCTACAGCGTGGGCAGCGGTTTGGCGCTGGACCCGCTGAACGCCAATTCGACCTTCTATGGCTTCGCGATCTTCGCGCCGCAGAACCGGGCCAAGGTGGAGGCAGCGTTCAAGGAAGAGTTCGACCGGGCACTGGCCGAAGGCTTCAGCGCCGCCGAGGTGACCCAGGCCCAGCAAGGCTTGCTGAACGCACGCCGGCTGGCGCGTGCCCAGGATGGCGCGCTGGCGGCCGGCCTTGCCAGCAACCTGTACCTGGGCCGCACCCAGGCCCAGTCCGAAGCGTTGGACAAGGCGATCGCTGGCGTCACGGCTGCGCAGGTCAGCGAGGCCTGGCGCCGCCATGTTCAGGCCGAACGCCTGCTGCTGGGCGTGGCCGGGGACTTCAAGGGCCAGTGACGGTGCGCTGCCCGCCGCCGCCAAAAAGCGGCGGCGGCTGACAAGCCGCGTGGCCTTCAGCGGGCAGCATCCCGCTGATGAGGAGCAACACCATGGCCACGCATTTCGACAGCATGACCGACAGGCTGAAAAGCGCCTGGAAGCCGTTCAAGCGGCCGACCACCCGGCGTGCCTACCGCTGCCAGTGCGGTCGCCCCATCTTCTTTCGCAACAGCGAGTGCCTGCACTGCCACACGCCACTGGGCTACGACCCGGCGTGTGCGCAGGTGCTGCCGCTGGCGCTGACCGAAGACGGCATTGCCTGGCGCCGCTTTGGCGGTGACGAGCACGCCACGCTGTACCGGCGCTGCGCCAACTTCCGCTCGGCGGCAGGCTGCAACTGGTTGCTGCCGATGCAGCCTTCGCCTGCCGCCGAATCGTCGCCAGGTGCCGCGCAGGAACTTGCGCCCGAGTTACCCGTCGTCGCGCATCCTGAAGCCGAATCTGCCGACGTCGAACCCCAGGTTCCGCCGCCGATGATGTGTGCCGCATGCCGGCTGAACCGCACGATTCCCGACCTCTCTCAGCCCGAAAACCAGCACCGCTGGGCGCAGGTGGAACTGGCCAAGCGGCGCCTGGTGTCACAGCTGATTGCACTGGGCCTTCGGGTGGTGCCCAAGACCGAAGATCCTGAACGCGGCATTGCCTTCGATTTCCTCGGTCGTGCGCCCGACGGCCCGCCGGTGATGACAGGACACGACCACGGCGTGATCACCTTGAACATCGAAGAGGCCGACGACGTGCGGCGCGAGCAGGTGCGCGCCGAGATGCGCGAGCCTTACCGCACGCTGCTGGGCCATTTCCGCCATGAGATCGGCCACTACTACTGGGACCTGCTGGTGGACGGCACCGGCTGGCTGCCGCACTTCCGCGCGCTGTTCGGCGATGAGCGGCTGGACTACGCCGCTGCGCTGAAGGCCAACTACGAACAAGGCCCGCCGCCGGACTGGCCGCAGCGCTTTGTCAGCGCCTATGCCAGCACCCATCCGTGGGAAGACTGGGCCGAGACCTGGGCCCACTACCTGCACATGGTAGACACGGTAGACACCGCGTTGAGCTTCGGCATCGACGCCGACGAGGTCGAACTGGAAGCCGACCCCTGGACCCGGGAATCGCTGTGGCAGCCCGAGCATCCTGGCGCCGCGGCCTTCCTCGGCTTCCTGAATGCGTGGGTGGAGTTGACGGCGGTGGTCAACGAGATGTCGCGCAGCATGGGCCAGCACGACTTCTATCCCTTCGTGCTGCCGCACGTGGCCGTGGCCAAGCTGCAATTCATCCACCTGGTGGTGCAAGGCAGCGAGCCGCCCCCCGCGCCGCCGGAGGCCGAGCCGGCCGCGACAATCGGTGCGCAGCCGCAAGCAGAACTTGCGGGCTGAACCGGCCCTTTCCTGTCGTTCACCTGGGCGCTGCCTGCAGCGCATGCATTGCCATGAGCCTTTCGACCGTCTTCCAGCACTTCGCCAACAAGACTTCGCGGGCCGCTGGCCAGCCGATGACTTTTGTCGGCGCCGTCAGCGTGATCGTCCTGTGGGCGATGTGCGGGCCGATGTTCGGCTACAGCGACACCTGGCAGCTGATCATCAACACCAGCACCACCATCGTCACCTTCCTGATGGTGTTCCTGATCCAGAACACGCAGAACCGCGACGGCGAGGCGATGCAGATCAAGCTCGACGAGCTGATCCGTGCGGTCAAGGAGGCCAACAACGCGATGATCGACCTGGAGCAGCTGGACGAGGCCGAGCTGGACCGGCTGCGCGAGACCTACATCCTGCTGGCGCAGAAGGCGCGCCGCGGCGTGCAAGCCGGCAAGGACAGCGCCGAGATCATTCAGGAACAGCTGGACGAGGAGCCTTGAACGGGTCGCGCTCGCGCAGCTCGTCCATGTAGGCGCCCATGCCTTCGGTCTCACGCGCCAGGAAGTCCTCCACCGCCGCCGAGAATTGAGGGTGCGCCAGCCAGTGCGCGGACGCCGTGGCCACCGGGAGCAGGCCGCGCGCCATCTTGTGTTCGCCCTGCGCGCCGCCTTCGAAGCGCGCAAAGCCCTGGGCAATGCACCACTGCAGCGGCTGGTAGTAGCAGGCCTCGAAATGCAGCTGCGGGACATGCGCCACGGCGCCCCAGTAGCGGCCCCAGGCGCTGCGGCTGGCACGGTCGATGGCCAGCAGTGAAGCGGCGATGGGCTGGCCTTCGCGCTCGGCGATGAACAGCAGCCAGTGGGTTGGCATGGTGGAAGCCATGCGGTGGAAGAAGTCGCGTGTCAGGTAAGGCGTGGAGCGGTGCTCGGCATAGGTCTGCTGGTAACAGCGGTAGAAGAAGTCCCAGTCGGCTTCGGTGATCTGCCCGCCTTCCAGCGTGCGGAACGAGATGCCGGCTTCGGCCACGCGGCGGCGCTCCTGCTGGATCTTCTTGCGCTTCTCGCGCTGCAGGCTGGCGAGGAAGTCGGCGAAGTCTTCGAACAGCCCATCCGGCCCGCTGCGGTTTTCCCAGTGGAACTGCACGCCGCTGCGCAGCATCCAGCCGGCGGCGCGGGCGGCGGCCTGTTCGTCTGCGTCCAGGAACAGCAAGTGGGCGGAGGACAGCTGCTGCGCTTGGGCGAGCTGGCGCAGCGCGGCCAGCAGCGCCGAGCGGGCCGGCGCATCCACTGCCAGCAGGCGGCTGCCAGGCACTGGCGTGAACGGCACCGCGGTCAGCAGTTTGGGGTAATAGTCCAGCCCGTGGCGCTGGTAGGCGTCGGCCCAGGCCCAGTCGAACACGTACTCCCCATACGAGTGGCCTTTGAGGAAGGCGATGGTGGCCGCAACCAGTTGCTCGCCACGCTTCAAGCCCAGCCACAGCGGTGCCCAGCCGCTGGCCTCGGTGGCGCTGCCGGACTGCTGCAGCGCGGCCAAATAAGCATGGCGCATGAAGGGTGTGGGCTGGGCCTGGCGGGCGAGCAGGGCGTCCCAGTTGGCGGCGTCAAACTCGGCTGGATCGGTGTGGATCGCCAGCGTGTAGTCATTCATCCGGGAGCTCATTCGGGCGGGCGCCGCTGCGTGGTGGCTTGGGGCTGGAGGAGCAGGAACATCTGCGCGCGATCTTAGGCGTAAGTCCTATTCCCTGCGGGTCACCTGCCGGGCTTACGTGCGGGGTTCCATGCTTAAATCAAGCCCAGCATTCGCCATTCGGCGTTGGCACCATGGAGAAGGTCATGAAGCAGATCACCGCCATCATCAAACCGTTCAAGCTCGAAGAGGTTCGGGAAGCCTTGGCCGAGGTGGGGGTGTCAGGGCTGACCGTCACCGAAGTCAAGGGTTTTGGCCGCCAGAAGGGCCACACCGAGCTGTACCGGGGTGCCGAGTACGTGGTCGACTTCCTGCCGAAGGTGAAGGTCGAGGTGGTGGTCAAGGATGTGGATGTCGATCGCAGCATTGAAGCCATCGTGAAGGCGGCCAAGACCGGCAAGATCGGTGACGGCAAGATCTTCGTCACGGCGATCGAGCAGGTCGTGCGCATTCGCACCGGCGAGACCGACGAATCTGCGGTCTGACACCACACCTGCCGCGCGCAGCCGGCGCGGTTTTCAGATGCGGCTGAAGTCTTCGCGCCGCGTGCTGTTGACACTGGCCGCCGCGATCCGGTTCAAAAGCGCTTGCGGGTCGGCCTGCACCTGCAGCAGTGCCTGCTGGCCGGCGTCTACAAAACCGCTGGCCTCGGTCTGTTGCAGGAACCCCAGCAGCAGGTCGTAGAAACCGCTCACGTTCAGCAGGCCGATCGGTTGGTCGTGGTAGCCCAGGTGGCGCCAGGTCCAGACCTCGAACAACTCTTCCAGAGTACCCAGGCCGCCGGGCAGCGCGATGAAAGCATCGGCCGCTTCCGCCATTGCCTGCTTGCGGGCATGCATGGTCGGCACGACGACCAGCTCGGTCAGCCCCGTGTGGCCCACCTCGCGCGCCTCCAGCCGCTGCGGGATGACACCCAGCACCGAGCCGCCGGCCGCCAATGCGGCGTCCGCCACTTCGCCCATCAGGCCCACCCGGCCGCCGCCATACACCAGCCGCCAACCGCGCTCGGCGATCGATCGGCCCAAGGTGCGAGAGGCCTCGGTGAAGGCCGGGTCATCGCCGTGGCGCGAGCCGCAGTAGACGCAAACGGAAAATGGGCGAATGGCGGTCGTCATGGGACGAAGCGTACCGCAGCTGTGCTGCGGCTCAGGCGGCGGGCGAGGGGGCTGGCTTGACCTTGGCGCCCGTCGGCTTGGGCCGCCAGGTGATGAGCCGTGTGCTGCAGACCGCGTCGTGCCAGAACTGGCGCTGCGGGTGCAGCCGTGCCAGCGCGGCGTAGCCGGCAACGCCCGCCAGCAGCACGCCGAAGATGGCCGGGCCATGCAGTCCGCCAAAGTGCGCCGCGGCCAGTGCGGGTGCGAACCACAGCCAGGCCAGCGCAAAGCGGGCCAGCGCGCGAAGTTGGCTGACGGGCCGGCCGGCCGTGTCGACCAGCCGCACATGCCAGGCGCGCATGGCCACGGTCTGGCCACCATGGGACCAGAACCAGGTGAAATAGATGGCCAGCACGGCCAGCAGGAACAGTTGCAGCCCGGTCACCCCGATGCGCGCGTCCCTCATCTGCGTGAGCGTCGAATACAGCCAGCCGGCCAGCATCACCACGCCAAACAGCAGCACGCCTTCGTAGGTGAGCGCCGCGAGCCTGCGGAGGACGGAAGGGGTTTGCAGCGCTGCAGCAGGCGCTGGAGCGGATTCGGGCTGAGGGGAGGCGGCTTGGGCGGTTGTCACGGCGGCAGGCTGGGCGGGCGGCCTGGAGTGGCCGCGGGTCGCCGCAGTTTAGCGGCCGTCGCCGTTGCCGCCGTTTCGGCCGCGCTGCTGGGCGCCGCCTGGCCCGCGTTTGGGCAGCAGCGTCGCGCGATCGACCCGGTCTGGCCGCGTGTTGATCTTGGGCTGGCCGACCTGCTGGTGCGCCGGCGGCGGCGGGTTGCGCGTGACCAGGGACGTGGTGGCGCCGCCGGCGCTGCCCTGCACGGTGGACGGGCTGACCGGCTGTTGCAGCGGCCGGTCGGGGCGTGCGTTGACGATGTTGGACTTCGGCGCCTGCGCGTCCATCGGGGCCATGCGCAGCGAGCGCGCGCCGGTTGGTGCCTGCGGCGGATTGCCGGCGGCTGCGCGACGCGCAGCCAGCGCTTTCCGCTCTTCGCTCGGCAGTGCCTGGTAGGCTTCCCAGTCGGCGCGCCTGTCAGTGGCCGAGAGCTGCTTGGACTGCTGGTAGTTCTGCCGGGCCGCACTGCGCTGCTGCGGGCTCATGCTGGACCACTCGCCCATGCGCTGCTGGATGCGCTCCTGCTGCTGGGGCGACATCTTCGGAAAACGCGAGGCCACTTCCATCCACTTGGCGCGGTTTTCGGCCGGCATGCGGCTCCAGTCCTTTCCCAAAGGCGCCAGGACGTCGCGCTGCGCGCTGCTCAAGCTGTTCCAGCTCGGGCCGCCGCTGCTGCCGACATCGTCCGGCTGTGCCTGCACCACCCATGGCGACAGGCTCAGCAGGGCGGCCAGCAGCGCAGCGCGCCACAAAGGCCGGGTCGAGGAAGCGGGGTGGGTCAAGGGCATCTCGGCTTGAACTGCTCAGCGGGGTTCAGGAAGTGGTGGGAAGGAAGCAGCGAGGCTGGGCCGGCCGCGTCCACCGCACAGGCGGTGGCAGGCGCACAGCGATTAGTTGTGCTGGTTGGCCTTCAGGAACTCGGCAAAGCCGGGATCGCTGTAGGCATCGGGCGGCAGGTCATCGGTCAGCAAGGCGGTGTCCAGGTCGGCCGTGGCGACAACCTGGGCGCGGTCATGCAGGCTGTCGATCGTGACCAGGCCGGCCAGCAGCAAGACCAGCGGCAGCGCGGAGGCGAAGCGGAACAACCACGGCGAGTGGCCGCCGAGCATCCCGGCGCCGCCACGCGAAGATTTGCCAACCAGCACCGTGGCGCTGGCGGCTTGCGTCTGCGCCTTGCGGCCGGCCATGGCGCGCGCCAGCGCCTGCTCGCGGGCGAAACGCAGGCGGGTGTCGATGTCGTGTGTCGGCGCACTTTGCGCACGCTCGCTGAGCGCCGCGGTGACACGCAGCCCGAAGCGGGCTTCAATGCCAGCGCTGTCGCGAAGCTGTTCGGCGGGGCGGGAAGAAGGGGTCTTCACAGCGTTATTCCCTTGGCTTTCAAAGATTTGGCCAGTGAATGCACGGCCCGCGAGCAGTGGGTCTTGACGCTCCCTTCGGAGCAGCCCATCACACTCGCGGTTTCCGCGACGTCCATTTCCTCCCAGTAACGCAACAGGAAGGCCTCTCGTTGACGGCCGGGCAGCTGCGCCACCTCCAGCTCGATCAGGTGCAAGATCTGTTCCCTGCCGACGGTGTCAGCAGCGCTCTCCGAGCCCATGCTGCCCTCGACGGTTTCCAGCATTTCGAGCAGGTCGAAATCGCCGTCCTCGCCATGGCTTTCGAACTCCGACAGGTTGGTCATCACCGCGCTGCGCACCTTGCGGCGGCGGAACCAGTCCATCGTGGCGTTGGACAGGATGCGCTGGAACACCAGCGGCAATTCGGCGGGAGGACGGTCGGCGTACTTCTCGGCCAACCGGATCATGGCGTCCTGCACGATGTCCAACGCAGCGTCTTCATCTCGCACGGTATAGACCGTGCGCTTGAAGGCGCGCTTTTCGACGCTCTTGAGGAAATCTGAGAGTTCTTTGTCGGAGGCCAAGGCTGCGGAGGGCGTGCTGAGGCACCCGTCTGAGGACGTGGGATTATGTCACTGCACCTTGTCTTCCCTGGGGGCGCCAGGTCAGCACCGCGTTAACAATGCAATAATGCGCCTTCGCACTTGGTGCGACTTGGTCTCAGGCTGCCCCGACCGCGGGTGCAGCAATTGTTGATCGCGCAGGTCCCAAATCCGTCTCACGAGGATGCGAGGAGGGGCACCGAAGGTTTTTCGTCAGAGAAATTCACAGAGGTTCGAAATGAACGTGTCTGCCGCGGAAGTCAAGCGTGGCGCCCCTGCTGAGGGTCGCGCCCAGAATTCTTCCTCTCCCTCCTCCTCTTTTGCTGCCCCTTCCTCTGCTGCTCCCAGCAAGGAACTGAATGGGTCGCAGATCCTCGTGCGCTGCCTGCAGGCCGAGAACGTCAAGTACATGTGGGGCTACCCAGGCGGGTCTGTCCTGTACATCTACGACGCGCTGTACCAGCAAGACACCATTCAGCACGTGCTGGTCCGCCATGAACAGGCGGCGGTGCATGCAGCAGACGGTTATGCCCGCGCCACCGGCGACGTCGGCGTGGCGCTGGTGACCTCCGGTCCGGGTGTGACGAATGCCGTGACCGGCATCGCCACCGCCTACATGGACTCGATCCCGATGGTGATCATCACCGGGCAGGTGCCCACGCCGGCGATCGGCCTGGATGCCTTCCAGGAGTGCGACACCGTCGGCATCACCCGCCCGATCGTGAAGCACAACTTCCTGGTGAAGGACGTGCGCGACCTGGCGCTGACGCTCAAAAAAGCCTTCCACATCGCACGCACCGGCCGCCCTGGCCCGGTCGTGGTGGACATCCCGAAGGACGTGTCGCTGAAGACCGCGCCTTTCCACTACCCAGAGCAGGTGGAAATGCGGTCCTACAACCCGGTCAAGAAGGGCCACGGCGGCCAGATCCGCAAGGCTGTGCAACTGCTGCTGCAGGCGCGCCGGCCCTACATCTACACCGGTGGCGGCGTGATCCTCGGTGACGCGACGGCCGAATTGCGCCAGCTCTGCGACCTGCTGGGCTACCCGGTCACCAACACGCTGATGGGCCTGGGCGCGACCTCGGCGTCTGACCCGAAGTTCCTCGGCATGCTGGGCATGCACGGCACCTACGAAGCCAACATGACGATGCAGAACTGCGACGTCCTGCTGGCGGTGGGGGCGCGTTTCGATGACCGGGTCATCGGCAACCCGAAGCACTTTGCCTCGGTCGAGCGCAAGATCATCCACATCGACATCGATCCCTCGTCCATCTCCAAGCGTGTCAAGGTCGACATCCCCATCGTCGGCGACGTGAAGGACGTGCTGCAGGAACTGATCGCCCAGATTCGCGAGGCACAGCAGAAGCCTGACACCTCGGTGATCTCCCAGTGGTGGAGCCAGATCAATGAATGGCGCCGCAAGGAGTGCCTGGCCTACCGCCGCAGCCCGGACGTGATCAAGCCGCAGCAGGTCGTCGAGGCGCTGTGGGAAATGACCCGCGGCACCGACTGCTACGTCACCTCCGACGTCGGCCAGCACCAGATGTGGGCCGCGCAGTACTACCGCTTCGACGAACCGCGCCGCTGGATCAATTCCGGTGGCCTGGGCACGATGGGCGTGGGCCTGCCGTATGCGATGGGCATCAAGCTCGCGAAGCCGAATGCGGACGTGTTCTGCATCACCGGCGAAGGCTCGATCCAGATGAACATCCAGGAACTCTCGACCTGCCAGCAGTACAAGACGGCGGTCAAGGTGATCTCGCTGAACAACCGCTACCTGGGCATGGTGCGGCAGTGGCAGGAACTGGACTACGAAGGCCGGTACTCGCACAGCTACATGGATGCGCTGCCCGATTTCGTGAAGCTGGCCGAGGCCTATGGCCACGTCGGCATCAAGATCGAGAAGCCTTCCGAAATCGAGCCGGCGCTGAAGGAGCTGATCCGGCTGAAGGACCGCACCGTGTTCCTGGACGTGCGCACCGACCCGACCGAAAACGTCTGGCCGATGGTGCAGACGGGCAAGGGCATTTCCGAGATGCTGCTGGGCTCCGAGGACTTGTGACCTGCCCGAGGCGGGCCGGGCGGGTGCTGTTACCGCAGCACACGCAGCGACCCGTGGACTGCTGGTGACGCCTCGGAACTGATCTCGGTTCCTCCGGTTCGGCCGTTCCCTTCAGGTTCGCCGGGCCCTTTTCTCAACGATTCGACAGACGTGGCCAAGGCCTTCCGGTTACCGCCGGCTGGCTGAAGAGCGCGTCAGGAGATCCGCAATGAAGCACATCATCGCCGTGCTGCTCGAAAACGAGCCCGGCGCCTTGTCGCGCGTGGTGGCCTTGTTTTCCGCCCGTGGCTACAACATCGAAAGCCTCACGGTTGCACCGACGGAAGATGCATCGCTGTCGCGCATGACCATCGTGACGACCGGTTCGGACGAGGTGATCGAGCAGATCACCAAGCACCTGAACCGGCTGGTCGACGTGGTCAAGGTGGTGGACCTGACCGAAGGCCAATACACAGAACGCGAGCTGATGCTGATCAAGGTGCGCGCCGTCGGCAAGGAGCGCGAGGAGATGAAGCGCATGGCCGACATTTTCCGTGGCCGCATCATCGACGTGACCGAGAAGAGCTACACCATCGAGCTGACCGGCGACGCCGGCAAGCTGGACGCCTTCATCGAAGGCCTCGACCGCACCGCCATTCTCGAAACCGTGCGCACCGGCTCCAGCGGCATTGGCCGCGGCGAGCGCATCCTCAGAGTTTAGAAATCCCACCCCGAGCGCCTTTGGCGCTCCCCTCAAGGGGGCGCTGCTGGCGGCCTGGCGAAGCCAGTTCCGCGGCAGCCGCTTGGAAAAGCCCCCGATCACAACCGAATTTTTCTGGAGAAGACCATGAAGGTTTATTACGACAAGGACGCCGACATCTCGCTGATCAAGGGCAAGAACGTCGCGATCATCGGCTACGGCTCGCAAGGCCATGCACACGCCCAGAACCTGAACGACAGCGGCTGCAAGATCACCGTCGGCCTGCGCCGCGGTGGCGCGTCGTGGTCCAAGGTCGAGAAGGCCGGCCTGAAGGTCGCCGAGGTCGCTGACGCGGTCAAGGGCGCCGACGTGGTCATGATCCTGCTGCCGGACGAGCAGATCGCCGAGGTCTACAAGAAGGACGTCGAGCCGAACATCCGCGAAGGCGCTTCGCTGGTCTTTGCGCACGGCTTCAACGTGCACTACGGCCAGGTCGTGCCGCGCGCCGACCTAGACGTCTGGATGGTCGCCCCGAAGGCCCCGGGCCACACGGTGCGCGGCACCTATGTGCAAGGTGGCGGCGTGCCGCACCTGATCGCGATCTACGCCGACAAGTCCGGCAAGGCGCGTGATCTGGCGCTGAGCTATGCCGCGGCCAACGGCGGTGGCAAGGCCGGCATCATCGAGACCAACTTCCGCGAAGAAACCGAGACCGACCTGTTCGGCGAGCAAGCCGTGTTGTGCGGCGGCGCTGTCGAGCTGATCAAGGCGGGTTTCGAAACGCTGACGGAAGCCGGCTACGCGCCGGAAATGGCCTATTTCGAGTGCCTGCACGAGCTGAAGCTGATCGTCGACCTGATCTATGAAGGCGGGATCGCCAACATGAACTACTCGATTTCGAACAATGCCGAGTACGGCGAGTACGTCACCGGGCCGAAGATCGTCACCGACGACACCAAGAAGGCCATGAAGCAGGTCCTGAAGGACATCCAGACCGGCGAATATGCCAAGAGCTTCATCCTGGAAAACAAGGCCGGCGCGCCGACGCTGATCTCGCGCCGCCGCCTGACCGAGGAGCACCAGATCGAAGTTGTCGGCGACAAGCTGCGCGCGATGATGCCCTGGATCAAGGCCAACAAGCTGGTCGACAAGTCGCGCAACTGATTCTGCAAGACAGCCTGCCGCTGAAGGCCGCATCCTCGTCGGATGCGGCCTTTCTTTTTGCCTGCGCTATCCTGCCGCCCATGACGCCAGAAACTCTTGAGGACGACGAGCACGGCTTGAACGTCCGCCCTCGTCGCAAGGGCATTTATGCCCTGCCCAATGCCATCACCCTCGGGGCGCTGTTCTCTGCTTTCTACGCCATCGTCATGGCGATGGCCGGCCGTTTCGAACTCGCCTGCGTCGCGATCTTCGCGGCCGCCATCCTCGACAGCCTCGATGGCCGCGTCGCGCGCATGACGAATACGCAGTCTGCCTTTGGCGAGCAGATGGACAGCCTGTCTGACATGGTGGCTTTTGGTGCCGCGCCGGCCCTGATCGTCTACATGTGGGCCCTGAAGGACCTGGGCAAGCCTGGCTGGATCCCGGCTTTTGTCTACATCGCTGGCGCTGCCCTGCGCCTGGCGCGTTTCAACGTCAACATCGGCGTGGTCGACAAGCGCTTCTTCCAGGGGCTGCCCAGTCCGGCTGCAGCGGCGCTGGTGATCGGCCTCATCTGGAGTGTGGTGGACGGCGCAGAAAGCGCTCGCGTCCCGGCCGGCAGCTGGGTGGCTTGGGCGGCTTATGGCATCACGCTGTTTGCCGGGCTGTCGATGGTCACCAACGCGCCTTTTTACAGCTTCAAGGTTTTCGACCGGCGTCGATCGGTACCCTTCATCGTGCTGGTCGCGATCATGCTCGCGATCGGGGTGGCGGCACTCGATCCCGCGCGTGTGCTCTTCGGCGTGTTCTGCGTCTACGGACTGTCCGGCTATGTGATCTACGCGTGGCGCAAGGCCAAGGGCCGGCCGGCGAGCGTCATCTCCACCAGCACCGACGAGCCCGATGAACGCGGTTTGCACCATTAGCAAAACCTGTTAGATTCCGTTCCCATGCGTTTCGCGTACGTCACTGCCCAGCTGGCTGTTTGCCAACTGCTACTAGCCCTAGAGGAATTCCGGGTTCGCTAGTCAGTCACGTCCACGTTTCGCCTGACCTCAACGGCCCGATTGCAACCGCAGCGGGCCGTTCTTGTTTTCTGTGCTGCTGGTTGCGCCCACCTCCCTGGATGCCCCCATGATGCTCAAGCACCCGCAGCAGAAGTACCGCGCTTTCACCCCCATTGCCTTGCCTGACCGCCGCTGGCCCGATGCCCGGCTGACGCAGGCGCCCCAATGGTGCAGCGTGGACCTGCGGGACGGCAACCAGGCGCTGATCGAGCCGATGGACCCGGCGCGCAAGCTGCGCATGTTCCAGACCCTGGTGCAGATCGGCTTCAAGCAGATCGAAGTCGGTTTTCCCTCGGCTTCGCAGGCGGACTTCGACTTTGTGCGCCTGCTGATCACGCAGAACCTGGTGCCGGACGATGTGACGATCCAGGTGCTGACGCAGGCACGCGATCACCTGATCTCGCGCACCTTCGAATCGTTGGTCGGTGCGAAGAAGGTCGTGGTGCACCTCTACAACGCCGTGGCACCGGTGATGCGCCGCGTGGTGCTGGGGCTGGACGACGATGGCGTGGTGGACCTGGCCGTCACCCACACAGCGATGATCCGCGACATGGCTGCGAAGCAACCCGGCACCGAATGGACCTTCGAATATTCGCCGGAGATGTTCTCGAACACCGACCTCAATTTCAGCAAGCGCATCGTCGACGCCGTGACCGCCGCCTGGGCGCCGACGCTGGCACACAAGTGCATCGTCAACCTGCCGTCCACGGTGGAATGCTCGTCGCCGAACCACTTCGCCGACATGATCGAGTGGATGCACCGCCACCTCGAACGGCGCGATGCGATCGTGCTGTCGGTCCATCCGCACAATGACCGCGGCACCGGCACCGCAGCGGCCGAGTTGGCGCTGATGGCCGGTGCCGACCGTCTCGAAGGCTGTTTATTCGGCAACGGCGAGCGCACCGGCAACCTGGACCTGGTCAATGTCGCGCTGAATCTCTACACCCAGGGGGTGTCGCCCGAGCTGGATTTCTCGGACATCGACGCGATCCGCCGGACGGTCGAGCATTGCAACCAGTTGCCGGTGCATCCGCGCCATCCGTACGTGGGCGACCTGGTCTACACCTCGTTCTCCGGCTCGCACCAGGACGCGATCAAGAAGGCGTTCGCCGCCCGCAGCGAGGGCGAGATCTGGGACATGCCGTACCTGCCGGTGGATCCGAAGGACCTGGGCCGCAGCTACGAAGCGGTGATCCGCGTCAACAGCCAGTCCGGCAAGGGCGGCATTGCCTATTTGCTGGAGTCCGACTACGGGCTTGAGTTGCCGCGCCGGCTGCAGATCGAGTTCAGCCAGGTGGTGCAGGCGGTGATGGACACCGATGGCAAGGAACTCGGCTCCGACGACCTGTGGGCACTGTTCGCCAAGGAATACCGCCCCGAGCAGGCGCAGCTGGCGCGGGTCGAGATCCAGGAGCAGGAAGTGGGCGCGGGCGGGCAGGGCGCCGACATCAGCGTGCGCGCGCAGTGGCAGCAGGGCGGTCAGGCGCGCGAGGTGCATGGTCGCGGCAACGGGCCGCTGGCGGCGTTTGTCGCCGGCGTGCAGGCGGCGACCGGCGTCTCGGTCGAGGTGCTCGATTACCATGAACATGCGTTGAGCGGCGGTGCCGAGGCGCGCGCCGTGGCCTACCTGGAACTGCGCGTGGGGGGAGAGCGCACGCTGTTCGGCGTGGGCATGGACGCCAACCTGGTCAACGCATCGATGAAGGCAGTGCTCAGCGGCGTGCAGCGCGCGCTGGGCGAGTCGCGTGACACGGCCGCGAAGGTCGAGGAAATCTCTGTATGACTGACAAACTGATCATTTTCGACACCACGCTGCGCGACGGCGAACAGTCGCCCGGCGCTTCGATGACGCGCGACGAGAAGCTGCGCATCGCTCGCCAGTTGGAGCGGCTGAAGGTGGACGTGATCGAGGCCGGCTTCCCGGCGGCGTCGCCTGGCGACTTCGAGGCGGTGCACACGATCGCCAGCCACATCAAGGACTCGGTGATCTGCGGGCTGGCCCGCGCCAATGACCGAGACATCGCGCGTGCGGCTGAGGCCGTCGCGCCAGCGCCGCGCAGCCGCATCCACACCTTCATCGCCACCAGTGCGCTGCACATGGAGAAGAAGCTGCGCATGACGCCTGAGCAGGTGCTGGAGCAGGCCACGCAGGCCGTGCGCTTCGCGCGCAACCTGTGCGGCGACATCGAGTTCTCGCCGGAAGATGGCTACCGCTCCGACCCGGACTTCCTGTGCCGCGTGATCGAAGCGGTGATCGCCGAGGGCGCGACCACGATCAACCTGCCCGACACCGTCGGCTACGCGATTCCCGAGCTGTACGGCCACTTCATCCGCCAGCTGCGCGAGCGCATTCCGAATGCGGACAAGGCGATCTGGTCGGTGCACTGCCACAACGACCTGGGCATGGCGGTGGCGAATTCGCTGGCCGGCGTGAAGATTGGCGGGGCCCGCCAGGTCGAATGCACGATCAACGGACTGGGCGAGCGCGCCGGCAACTGTTCGCTGGAAGAAGTGGTGATGGCGGTGCGCACCCGCAGGGACTATTTCGGCCTGGACGTGGACATCGACACCACGCAGATCGTCCCGGCCTCGCGCATGGTCAGCCAGACCACCGGTTTTGTCGTGCAGCCGAACAAGGCGGTGGTGGGCGCCAACGCCTTTGCGCATGCCTCGGGCATCCACCAGGATGGCGTGCTGAAAGCGCGTGACACCTACGAGATCATGCGTGCCGAGGATGTGGGCTGGGCGGCCAACAAGATCGTGCTGGGCAAGCTGTCCGGCCGCAATGCCTTCAAGCAGCGACTGCAGGAACTGGGCGTGGCGCTGGAGTCGGAGACGGAAATCAATGCGGCGTTCGCCCGCTTCAAGGACCTGGCCGACCGCAAGAGCGAAATCTTCGACGAGGACATCATCGCGCTGCTGGGTGACGAAAGCGTCACCAGCATCCACGAGCACCACGGCTTCCTGTCGCTGTCCCAGCGCTCGGAAACCGGCGAGCGGCCGCATGCGCGGGTGGCGTTCACCATCGGCGACCGAGAGGTCGTTGCCGAGAGCCACGGCAACGGCCCGGTCGATGCGACGCTGAAGGCGATCGAGTCTCAGATCGAAAGTGGCGCGGAAATGCTGCTTTATTCGGTGAATGCCATCACCTCCGGCAGCACAGAATCGCAAGGCGAAGTCACGGTGCGCCTGCAGTTGGGCGGCCGGGTGGTGAATGGTGTCGGGGCCGATCCGGACATCGTCGTGGCATCCGCCAAGGCGTATCTCTCGGCCCTGAACAAACTGCACACCGGTGGTGATCGGGTGGCTGCGCAGGGCTGATCCAGAGTCCGATGGGCACTTGAGAAATGGCATGCAAGTTTTTGATCTTGCGTGTCTTTTTGCTTTCCCATAGACTCGGGACAAAATCTGTAAGGCGCTCTCCGGCGCGCTTGCCAAAAGCAATCTGGGGGCCACTTTTTTAGGGCGTTGGACGCTGCACCGATGAACAAGATTCGATTGAATGTGGTGCGAGCACTGGGCTTTGGCTTGGCGCTCGCCGTCAGCATCGCGGTGCCCGCCCAGGCCACGGCTGCTTCGGCGGCCAAGAAAGCCTCTTCCTCCAGTGCTGCCAGCAAGGCGGCGAGCAAATCGTCTGCCAGTGCTGCCGGCAGCCGCAAGGCGGTGGCGAGCAAGACTCGCGCGGCGCGACCCACCCATGCCGTGGTCGCCACGCGCAAGACGATCGCCAGCGTCGCATCGCCAGTGCGCTCGTTTGGCCAGCTCGCCGGCCTGCATGAAACCGAAGACCCGCTGGCGCTGAAGTCAGGCGTGGCCTTTGTGATGGACCAGGACACCAACGAAGTCCTGCTGAACAAGAATTCCCAGGCCGTGCTGCCGATCGCGTCCATCACCAAGCTGATGACGGCGATGGTGGTGACCGAGGCCAAGCTGCCGATGGACGAAGTGCTGACCATCACGCAGGACGACGTCGACACCGAAAAAGGCAGCTCTTCGCGCCTGAAGGTCGGCACCCAGCTGCCGCGCGGCGAAATGCTTCACCTGGCGCTGATGTCGTCGGAAAACCGGGCTGCGAATTCGCTGGGCCGGCACTATCCGGGCGGCCTGCCGGCCTTTGTCGGCGCGATGAATGCCAAGGCCAAGCTGCTCGGCATGATGGACACCCGCTACGTCGAGCCCACGGGCTTGTCGAGCCAGAACCAGTCCAGCGCACGTGACCTGGCCTCGCTGGTCAGTGCTGCTTCGCATGTGCCCTTGATCCGCGAGCTGTCGACTTCGCCCGAGCATCAGGTTGCCATTGGCAACCGCCAAATGCAGTTCCACACCACCAACCGCCTGGTGCGCAACCCGGATTGGGACATCGGCGTGCAGAAGACGGGCTACATCAACGAGGCGGGCCAATGCTTGGTGATGCAGGCGCAGATGGCCGGCCGCAAGCTGATCATGGTGCTACTGGATTCGGCCGGCAAGTACTCCCGCATTGGCGACGCCGAGCGCATCCGCAAATGGGTGATGGCCAACCCGGCGCCCTTGACTGCGGCGACGACGCCCAGCCTCGCGACCGGCCTGACCCGGGCCAGCGGCACCGCAGCAGCGCTGCCCGGCGCCGCCAGCCTGCTGGCGCCGAGCACCGAAACGCAGGCAGCCAAGCCAGCGATCTGAAGCCTGGCGCGCCCAACAAAAAAGCAGCCTCAGGGCTGCTTTTTTGTGGGTGATCCGAGGCGACATGCGGTACGTCAAGGCACCCGGTGGCCCAACGCGCCGGAGATCGTCGCGGCAGTGGACTTGACCCGCTCCAGCCAGGACTCTTCCAGCCGGTCTGCCGGGGCCGAGATGGACAGGCCTGCCACCAGCTTGCCCTGGTCGTCGAAGATGCCGGCGGCCATGCAGCGCACGCCCAGTTCCAGCTCCTCGTCGTCGCGCGCCAGCGCGTGTCGGCGTACCAGGTTCAGTTCGCGCTCCAGCGCGCCGATCTCCGTCAGGCTGTTGCGTGTGTGGCCGGCCAGGCCGGTGCGCGTCGCGTAGGCGCGCACGCGTTGCGGGTCGTCGTAGGCCAGGAAGAGTTTGCCCACAGAGGTGAGGTGCAGCGGCGCGCGGCCACCCACGGCGCGAACGACCTGCATGCCCGAGCGTTCGCTGTAGGTGCGCTCGATGTAGACGATCTCGTCTCCCTGGCGAACCGAGAGGTTGACCGGCTGGTGCGTCAGCTTGTGCAGCTCGCGCATGGGCCCGAGTGCCGCGTCGCGCACGTCCAGCCGTGCCTTGACCAGGTTGCCCAGCTCCAGGAGCCGCATGCCCAGCCGGTAGCTGCCAGCCTCGGGGCGGTCGACCAAGCGGCCTGCCGCGAGGTCGTTCAAGATGCGGTGCGCGGTGGACGGATGCAACCCCGTGCGCTCGCTCAGGTCCTTCAGCGGCACAGGATCCTGGTGCGCGGCCAGCACGTCCAGCAGCGAAAAAGCCCGTGCCAGCACCTGGATGCTGGGCGTGTTGGGATCTTTTTTGGTCATGGCAATGCAGCGTGGATCTGCGACCATTTTTGCATGGCGAAATGCTTGGCGTGAAGGTGCTCACGAATTCGTCGTCCCGGCCACCCGGTATTTCAGCTGGCCATGAGTGCGCGCGCAGCGGCCAGACCGGAACGCACTGCCCCTTCCAGCGTGGCCGGGTAGGGGCCGGCCACATGGTCGCCCGCCACCCGCAGGCCGGGCATGGGGTTTGCCGACGGGCGCTGCAGCGCCGGGGTGCAGGCAAAGGTGGCGCGCTTCTCGGCACGCGTGGCGAGCAGCTCGATTTGCGCGTCTGCCCAGTGGAACTCGGGCCGGCTGCCCAAGGCTTGCGCCAGCTGCCGCCGTACCGCTGCGACCGTGGCGGGCAGGCCTTGCGCAACCCAGGGCGCCGCGCCGCTGATGACCAGCGCCAGCGTGTTGGCCGGCCCGCCGAGTGCACCCAGGTCGAAGCCGAACTGCGCTGGCGCTTGCGCGTCCGCCTGCAAAGCCAGCATGGGCTCCGGCCAGGCACGGTGTGTCGGGTTGCGCAGCCAGACGGTGACGATGGGTTCGTAGCGCAGGGCTTGCGCGGTGGCGGCCCAGTCCGGCGCATGGGACGCCAGCAGCCGACTGGCCTCAATGGCGCTGCAGGCCAGCACCACGCCTTGCACATCGTCCTGCCCTTGATCGGTCTGCACTCGCCAACCGTCGGCCAGGCGGTGCAACTGCTGCACGCGTGCGCCAGGCCGCCATTCGGCGCCGCGCTGCTGCAGCCAAGCCAGGGCAGGGTCTGGCAGCAGGGCTCGCAGCGGCGCGGTCGGCAGCAACAGGTCGGCGCTGCCGCGTGGGCCGAACAAGGCGTCTTTCAACACTGTCAGCAGCACCTGGGCGCTGGCCTGGTCCGCAGGCGTGTTCAGCGCGGCCACGCAGAGAGGCTCGATCAGGGCCAGCATCACGCTGGCGGGCAGGCCACGGCACAAGGCCTGCACGGTCAAGGAAGGGTCGCACTGAAAGCCTTGCAGGCCCCAGCGGCTGGCTTGCAGCAGCAGCGCGACACGGTCGCGCCAGGGCAGCGTGTGCCAGCCCAGCACGCCGCGGGCGAAGGACGGCAGGGCAGGGCCGGGTGGCAGCACCAGGCCGCTGCCGTCCGGATAGCGCAGGGTCAGCGGGCTGCGGCGCAGCAGGCGTTCAGGCGACGCGCCGACGCGGCGCATCAGCGCCAGCGTGTCGCGGTAGGCGCCAATCAGGACGTGCTGGCCGTTGTCCAGCAGCAAGTCGCCTTGCGCCAGCGAGCGTGCCCGGCCGCCGGGCTGGTGCGCCATGTCCAGCAGCAGGACCTGGCGGCCGGCGGCGCAGAGTTCGACCGCTGCAGCCAGCCCGGCCCAACCGGCGCCGATCACCGCGACGCGCGCGGCCGGCGTGCTCATTTGCCGCGCAGGTGGGTGCGCGCGGCGATCCACAGCTTGCGCACCGGCGTCAGCGAAATGCGCTGGTGCAGCACCTGGAAGTTTTCGCGCTCGATCTCGCGCAGCAGCGTGCGGTAGATGTTGGCCATCATCAGCCCGGGCTTCTGCGCGGCGCGGTCGGCCTCGGGCAGCAGCGCCATGGCTTCGTCGTAGCAGCGGTGGGCGCGCTCGGCCTGGAAGCGCATCAGCGCGGTGAAGCGCTCGCTGTAGCCCCAGGGCGCATCGCGCTTGAGCAGCTCGTGGGCCTTGACGTCGAACTGCTGCAATTCGCTGATCGGCAGATAGATGCGGCCGCGGCGCGCGTCGTCACCCACGTCGCGGATGATGTTGGTCAACTGCATCGCCAGACCCAGCTTGTGCGCGTAGGCCACGGTGCTGTCCTGCGTGCGGCCGAAGATGCTGCAGGCGACTTCACCCACCACGCCGGCCACCAGGTGGCAGTAGCGCTGCAGGGCCGGGTAGTCCAGGTAGCGGCTTTGCGACAGGTCCGTCTGGCAGCCCTCGATCACCGCGTCCAGGTGGCGCGCCTCGATGCCGTAGGCGGCGGCCAGCGGCATCAGCGCCCGCATGACCGGGTGGCTGGGCTGGCCGGCGAAGGCCTGCGCCACCTCGCGCTGCCACCAAGCGAGCTTGATCGCGGCGACCTGCGGGTCCTGCACCTCGTCGACCACGTCGTCCACCTCGCGGCAGAAGGCGTAGAAGGCGGTGATCGCGGCGCGGCGCTCCGGCGGCAGGAACAGGAAGGCGTAGTAGAACGAAGAGCCGCTGGCGGCGGCTTTTTCTTGCACGTATTGCTGAGGCGTTGTCATGCGGGCAGCGCGAGTGAAGGGCGGGGCCGGGGCATGCGCAGCGCGCGCCACAGCAGTGGCAGCGCATCGGTGCGGCGCAGCTTGGGTCGCTGCGTCAATGTTTGGTGATGCATGTGGTCGATTTTCTCAAGAATGCGCAGCCCGCCCTGCACCACCAAGCGCAATTCCCAGCCTGCGCGGCCCGGAAGCCGGTGCACCAGCGGCGCGCCTTGCAGCATCAGTTCGCGGGCCCAGTCGCACAGTTCGCGCACCATCGCTTGCGCTGCCGAGCCGGATTGCAGGCGGTCGGCCTGAAGGCCGTGCCGAGCCAGGTCGCTCGCAGGCAGGTAGCAGCGGCCGCGTGGCAGGTCCACGCTGAGGTCCTGCCAGAAGTTGATCAGTTGCAGTGCGCTGCAGATCGCGTCGGACTGTGCCAGTGCGGTGCCGTCGTCGATGTGGTGCAGGTGCAGCAGCAGGCGGCCGACCGGGTTGGCCGAGAGCCGGCAGTAGCCCAGCAGAGCGTCGCGGGTTGCGTACGCCGGGTTGGCCACGTCGCACAGGAAGGCGGCCAGCAGGTCGTCGAGTAACGCATGGGGCAGCGCGTGCTGTTGCATGGCCTGCTGCAATGGCCGGAAGATGGGCGCCCAGCGCGCCGCAGGCGTTTCGCCGCGGGCCACCCGCTGCAGTTCGGCGCGGTAGGCCTGCAGTTCGGTGCGCCGGGTCTCGGCCGGCGCATCACCTTCGTCGGCGATGTCATCGCCAGTGCGCGCGAACCAGTAGATGGCCGCAATGGGCGGCCTCAGCCTCGGCGGGCACAGCCACGAGGCGACGGGGAAGTTTTCGTAGTGGTCGACGCTCACAGCGTCGTATTGTCCATGCGCGCTGTTGCAGACCCGAGTGGAATCTTGTCTGGCCAAGCGCCGTGCCGCGCGATGCCTGTCAGGTCGCGACATGCGATTGACGCTGATGGGCAGAGCTTCTACATTACTGACCAGTCAGTCATTAGTGGGTGAGCGACCGCCGGGAGAAGGGGCGCTCGCCCTGTCATGTTTCCCGTTGCACCTGGATCGCCCCGCCATGCAAACACAACGAGTCGCCGCGATGTTGGCAGCCCTGGCCCTGTTGGGGCTGGCCGCCTGTTCGAAACAGGAAGTGCCGCCAGAGCCGGTGCGTGCCGTGCGCACGATGAAGGTGAGCGACGACAACACCCGCAGCAGCCGCGACTACGCCGCCGAGATTCGCCCCCGCACCGAATCCCAGCTGGGCTTTCGCGTGGGTGGCAAGCTGCAAAGCCGCCCGGTGAACCTGGGCGACACGGTGCGTGCCGGCCAAGTGCTGGCGCAGCTGGATCCGCAGGATCTGCAACTGGGCCAGGCCTCGGCGCAAGCGGCCTTGCTGGCTGCGCAAAGCAGTTTCATCCAGGCAGACGCCGACCTGAAGCGTTACCGTGAGCTGCGTGCCAAGGGCTTCATTGGCGAAGCCGAGCTGGAAAGACACGACCTGGCGCAGAAGACTGCCCAGGCCCAGCTGGACCAAGCCAAGGCCCAGATGAGCGTGCAGCGCAACCAAACCGGTTATGCCAGCCTGGTGGCCGACAGTGCAGGCGTGATCACCGCGGTGTCTGCAGAGCCTGGCCAGGTGCTGGCCGCCGGCGCGCCGGTTGTGCGGCTGGCGCACGATGGTCCGCGCGACGCGGTGTTCAACGTGCCGGAAGACCGCATCGGCGATTTCCGCGCGTTGATCGGCAAGACCGGCAGCGTGACCTTGCAGCCCTGGGGCGGCAATGAAGCGACACCGGTGACGATCCACGAGGTCGCCGCGGCGGCCGACAGCACCACGCGCACCTTTCAGGTCAAGGCCGACATCGGCAGTGCGCCGCTGCGGCTTGGACAGACCGCCACCATTCGCGTGAGCGGCGGTGACCGCGCCGGCGTGATCCGGCTGCCGCTGTCGGCGCTGATCGAGCTGAAGGGGCAGAGTGCGGTGTGGCTGTTGGACGCGGCGGCCGGCACGGTGCGCCAGCAGGTCGTCAGCGTTTCGGGTGCGGATGGCAACACGGTTGTCGTGACCGGGGGGCTCAAGGCGGGCGACGAGGTGGTCACGGCCGGCACCCACATGCTGAACCCCGGCCAGAAGGTCAGGCGTTATGTGGAGCCGGCACCGGCCAGCGCACCCGCGATGACGCCCGCTCCGGCGGCGTCCCACTGAGCCCGGACCGAGGACACGCCGACATGAGCCAACAACAAGGCATACACCGCGAGCGCTTCAACATCTCGCGGTGGGCGCTCGAGCATGCGCCGCTGACGCGCTACCTGATGATCGTGCTGCTGGTGCTGGGCGCCGTGGCCTATTTCCAGCTTGGGCAGGACGAGGATCCGCCGTTCACCTTCCGCGCGATGGTGGTCCAGTCCTTCTGGCCGGGGGCCTCGGCGCAGGAAATGGCCGAGCAGGTGACCGACAAGGTCGAGCGCACGCTGCAGGAAGTGCCGCATGCCGACATCATCCGCAGCTACACCAAGCCCGGCGAATCGCTCACCATCTTCCAGCTGCAGGACTCGACGCCCGGCAAGGACGTGACCGAGACCTGGTACCAGGTGCGCAAGAAGGTCGGCGACATGCGCTCGACGCTGCCATCCGGCGTCATCGGCCCGGTCTTCAACGACGACTTCGGCGACGTCTACGGCTCGATTTATGCGCTGTCGGCCGACGGTTTTTCGCCGGAAGAGCTGCGCCAGCACGCAGAGACCGTGCGTGACCAGCTGCTGCGCGTGCCCAACGTGGCCAAGGTGCAGCTGTTTGGCGTGCAGGCGGAAAAGCTGTTTGTCGAGATCCCGCAGCAGCGGCTGGCCCAGTTGGGGCTGGACCTGAATCAGGTCATTGCGCAGCTGGGTGCACAAAATGCGGTGGAAAGCGCCGGCCTGATCGATGCTCGCAGCGAAAGCCTGCAACTGCGTGTGGCCGGTGCGCTGCAGTCGGTCGAGCAGTTGCGGCAGATGCCGATCCGCGCGGTCAACCCGGCGACCGGCCAGGCCAGCTCGCTGCGGCTGGGTGACATTGCCGAGATCCGGCGTGACTACGTCGATCCGCCCGCTGTGAAGGTGCGCCACCAGGGCCAGCAGGTCATCGCGCTGGGCGTGTCGATGACCAAGGGTGGCGACATCATTGAGCTGGGCAAGCAGCTCACCGCGCGCACCGGGCAAATCAAGGCCGACCTGCCGGTGGGCATTGAGCTGAGCCAGATCCAGAACCAGCCGAACGCGGTGACGCGCTCGGTGGGTGAATTCGTGCATGTGCTGATCGAGGCCGTGGTCATCGTGCTGATCGTCAGCTTCCTCAGCCTGGGCCTGCATTTCAAGCCGTTGCGCGTGGACATCTGGCCCGGCATGGTGGTCGCCATCACCATCCCGCTGGTGCTGGCGATCACTTTCGTCACCATGTACTACTGGGGCGTGGGCCTGCACAAGATCTCGCTGGGCTCTTTGATCATCGCGCTGGGCCTGCTGGTGGACGACGCGATCATTGCGGTCGAGATGATGGTGCGCAAGCTCGAAGAGGGCTATGACCGCATGCACGCGGCCACCTTCGCCTACGAAGCCACCTCGATGCCGATGTTGACGGGCACCTTGATCACCGCGGCCGGCTTCCTGCCGATCGGGCTGGCCAAGTCTTCCGTCGGCGAATACACCTTCGCGATCTTCGCGGTGACCGCTGCGGCGCTGCTGATCTCGTGGGTCGTTTCGGTCTACTTCGTGCCGTTTCTCGGCGCCTGGCTGCTGAAGACCCGCAAGGACCACCAGGCCGGCGAGGTGCACGAGTTGTTCGACACGCCGTTCTACCAGCGCTTCCGCTCGGTGGTGAACTGGTGCGTGGCGCACCGCTGGATCACCATCGGCGTGACGCTGCTGACCTTCGCGCTGGGCATCGTCGGCATGGGCCGGGTGCAGCAGCAGTTCTTCCCGGACTCCAGCCGCCCGGAAATCATGGTCGACCTGTGGCTGCCCGAAGGCGCAACGCAGATGGAAAGCGAACGCGTGGCGCTGCGCTTCGAGCAGCGCCTCCGCAGCGAGCCGGGCATGGAGGCGGTGACCGCCTGGATCGGCAGCGGCGTGCCACGCTTCTACTTGCCGCTGGACCAGGTCTTCCCGCAGACCAACGTCAGCCAGTTCACCCTGCTGCCCAAGGACCTGGCGACACGCGAGACACTGCGCAAGCGCCTGCCGGACCTGCTGGCCACCGAGTTCCCCGAGGTGCGTGGCCGCGTGAAGCTGCTGCCCAACGGGCCGCCGGTGCCGTATCCGGTGCAGTTCCGCGTGATGGGCGATGACGCGGCGCAGGTGCGCATCTGGGCCGACCAGGCCAAGGCGCTGCTGATGGCGAACCCGAACATGCGCGGCGTGAACGACAACTGGAACGAGCGCGTCAAGTCGCTGCGCCTGGACGTGGACCAGGACAAGGCCCGCGCATTGGGCGTGACCAGCCAGTCGATTGCCCAGGCCACGCGCATGCGCCTGTCTGGCACCACCATCGGCCAGTACCGTGAGGAAGACCGGCTGATCGACATCGTGCTGCGCCAGCCGCTGGCCGAGCGCCAGGCCGTCACCGACCTGGGCAGCGCCTATGTCTCGACCAGCAGTGGCCGGTCCATTCCACTGACGCAGATCGCCAAGGTCAGCTACGGCTGGGAGCCGGGCGTGATGTGGCGGGAGGGGCGTAAGTTCGCGATCACGGTGCAGGGCGACGTGGCCGAGGGCATGCAAGGCGCATCGGTCAGCAACCAGCTGTGGCCAGAGCTGCAGCAGTTGCAAAAGCGCATGCCGCCGGGCATGCAGATCGAAGTGGCGGGTGCCGTGGCCGAAAGCGCCAAGGGCCAGGGTTCGATTGCTGCCGGCGTGCCGCTGATGGGCTTCCTGATGCTCACGCTGCTGATGCTGCAGCTGCACAGCTTCCAGCGCGCCATGCTGGTGGTGCTGACAGCGCCGCTGGGCATTGCTGGTGTGGCCGGGGCGCTGCTGTTGCTGAACCGGCCGTTCGGCTTCGTTGCGCTGCTGGGTTTCATCGCGCTGGTGGGCATGATCATGCGCAATTCGGTGATCCTGATCGACCAGATCGAGCAGGACAGGGCGCGCGGCGTGCCGACCTGGGACGCCATCGTCGACTCGGCGGTGCGCCGTTTCCGGCCCATCGTGCTGACCGCCGCGGCGGCCGTGCTGGCGATGATTCCGCTGTCACGCAGCCCCTTCTGGGGGCCGATGGCGGTGGCGATCATGGGCGGGCTGATCGTGGCGACGGTGCTGACGCTGCTGGCGCTGCCAGCCATGTACGCAGCCTGGTTCCGCGTGCGCCAGGAAGACTTGCCGCCGGTGACGGCGGCCTGAAGAGCCTTTTGTCGCAGAAAACCCCGGCGCTTGCCGGGGTGCTTTCGATGAAGTTTGAGGCGGTCTGTCAAAGTCCGCTTCGCAGGCCGATAGAATGCGCGGTTTACCGGTTCGCCTGAGGCGGGCCGTTTCTGGGTTTCATGTCGGGTCAGGCCGGGTTTTGCCGGCACCCTGCAGGATCCCGTCAAGAAGCGGCCGGTCTCGACGCAGTAGTCAGGCAGGCCGGCAGCCCGGCGCGGGTGGTGTGAAGCCAAGGCTTCATCCGCTTGTTCCGGGCGCACGCCGCGCGGGTGGCGAAATTGGTAGACGCACCAGGTTTAGGTCCTGACGCCTTCACGGGCGTGCCGGTTCGAGTCCGGCCCCGCGCACCAGCCCAGACTACGCAACAGCACACGCAACATCAGAGTTCGCATCATGGCAGTCAACGTTGAAACCCTCGAAAAGCTCGAACGCCGCATCACTTTGACGCTGGCGGCCTCCGAGATCGCGACAGAAGTCGATTCGCGCCTGAAGAAGCTGGCACGCACGGTCAAGGCCGACGGCTTCCGCCCAGGCAAGGTGCCGATGTCGGTCGTGGCCCAGCGCTACGGCTACTCGGTGCAGTACGAAGTCATGAACGACAAGCTGGGCCAGGCCTTCTCGCAAGCCGCCAACGAAGCCCAGTTGCGCGTCGCCGGCACGCCCAACATCACCCAGAAGGACGAAGCGCCCGAAGGCACGATGGCCTTCGACGCCACCTTCGAGGTCTATCCCGAAGTCAGGCTCGGTGACCTGAGCGCCGCCGAAGTCGAGCGCGTCAGCGCCGACGTGGATGAAGCCGCGATCGACAAGACCGTGGACATCCTGCGCAAGCAGCGTCGCACTTTCGCGCAGCGCCCGGCCGACCAGTACGCCGAGGCCGGTGACCGTGTCACCATCGACTTCGAAGGCAAGATCGACGGCGAACCCTTCCAAGGCGGCAAGGCCGAAGCCTTCCAGTTCCTGGTCGGCGAAGGCCAGATGCTGGAACAGTTCGACGCAGCAGTGCGTGGCATGAAGGTTGGCGAATCCAAGACCTTCCCGCTGCAATTCCCGGCCGACTACCATGGCCAGGACGTGGCCGGCAAGGAAGCCGACTTCATGGTCACCATGAAGAAGATCGAGTCGCAGAACCTGCCCGAAGTGAACGACGAGTTCGCCAAGTCGCTGGGCATTGAAGCCGGCACGGTCGAAGGCCTGCGCGCCGACGTCAAGAAGAACCTGGAGCGCGAAGTGAAGTTCCGCGTGCTGGCCCGCAACAAGGCTGCCGTGATGGACGCCCTGGTCAAGGTGGCCGAGCTGGACCTGCCGAAGGCGCTGATCGACTCCGAAGTCGAGCGCCTGACCGAAGGTGCCCGCGCCGACCTGAAGCAGCGCGGCGTGAAGGACGCGGACACCGCGCCGATCCCCGCCGGCATCTTCACCGCTCAAGCCGAGAAGCGCGTGCGCCTTGGCCTGGTGGTCTCCGAGCTGGTGCGTTCGAACAACCTGCAGGCCAAGCCGGACCAACTGCAAGCGCACATCGAAGAGATGGCGCAAAGCTATGAAAAGCCGGCCGACGTGGTGCGTTGGTACCTGTCCGACCGCCAGCGCATGGCCGAAGTGGAAGCCGTTGTGATCGAGAACAACGTCACCAACTTCGTGCTGGGCCAGGCCAAGGTGACCGACAAGTCGCTGCCTTTCGACGAACTGATGACCGCCTAAGGGTTCGGCCCACTTCGGGCCTGATCCAATCGAAGCCCGACCACCCCTGGACGGGCTTTTTTTTGCCCGATCAGGGGCTTTACAGGGCGACATAATGACCCCATCTTTCCCCTGTTGCCCCACAGAAGGATTCTCATGAGCGCACTGGACACCCAGGCTCTCGGCATGGTGCCGATGGTCATCGAACAGTCGGGTCGCGGCGAACGCGCCTACGACATCTATTCGCGCCTGCTGCGCGAACGCATCATTTTCCTGGTGGGCCCGGTGAATGATCAAAGCGCCAACGTCGTCGTCGCCCAGTTGCTGTTCCTGGAAAGCGAAAATCCTGACAAGGACATTTCGTTCTACATCAACTCGCCAGGCGGCAGCGTCAGCGCCGGCATGTCGATCTTCGACACGATGCAGTTCATCAAGCCGGATGTCTCGACGCTGTGCATCGGCATGGCGGCCAGCATGGGCGCTTTCCTGATGGCCGCAGGCGCCAAGGGCAAGCGCTTCTCGCTGCCGAACAGCAAGATCATGATTCACCAGCCGCTGGGTGGCACGCAAGGCCAGGCGACCGACATCGAGATCCATGCCCGCGAGATCCTGAAGACCCGCGAGCAGTTGAACCGCATCCTCGCCGAGCGCACCGGCCAGTCGCTGGAAAAGATCCAGACCGATACCGAGCGCGACTACTACATGAGCGCCCACGAGTCGAAGGCCTATGGCCTGATCGATCAAGTGCTGGACAAGCGGCCCTGATGCCCGCACGGCGGCGAAGTGTTGACATCTCGTCGCCCGCGATCGGCACCCGGCTTCTGCCGAGTGCCGCCATATGCGATGTAGGCCGCGCTGAAGCCGTTGGAACCCCTGGAAACCGGTGCTTTTCCCGCCGGGAGGGGTTCTGCCAGTTGTTCTATCATCCCCCTACGCTTTTTTCAGCACAGCCCAGGCTCTGACATCCATGCCCGACAAGAAAGGCGCCTCCGGCGAGAAGGTCCTCTACTGCTCTTTCTGCGGAAAAAGCCAGCACGAGGTCAAGAAGCTCATCGCCGGTCCTTCGGTATTCATCTGCGATGAATGCATCGAACTGTGCAACGACATCATCCGCGACGAGGTCCCTGCGGAGACTGCGCCCGGCAAGACTGCCAAGTCGGACCTGCCGGTGCCGATGGAGATCAAGAGCAGCCTTGATCAATACGTGATCGGCCAGGACGCCGCCAAGCGCATCCTGGCGGTGGCCGTCTACAACCACTACAAGCGCCTGAAGCACATGGGTGCCTCGAAGGACGAGGTCGAACTCTCCAAGAGCAACATCCTGCTGATCGGCCCGACGGGCTCCGGCAAGACCCTGCTGGCGCAGACGCTGGCGCGCCTGCTCAACGTGCCCTTCGTGATCGCCGATGCCACCACGCTGACCGAAGCCGGCTACGTGGGCGAGGACGTCGAGAACATCATCCAGAAGCTGCTGCAGAACTGCAACTACGACGTCGAGCGTGCGCAGCGCGGCATTGTCTACATCGACGAAATCGACAAGATTTCGCGCAAGGCCGACAACCCGTCGATCACACGCGACGTGTCCGGCGAAGGCGTTCAGCAGGCACTGCTGAAGCTGGTCGAAGGCACGATGGCTTCGGTGCCGCCTCAAGGCGGGCGCAAGCACCCGAACCAGGACTTCCTGCAGATCGACACGACCAACATCCTGTTCATCTGCGGCGGCGCATTCGATGGCCTGGAAAAGGTCATCCAGCGCCGCACCGAGAAGTCAGGCATCGGCTTTGGTGCCACGGTGCACAGCAAGACCGAGAAGAAGGTCTCCGAAGTGTTCCGCGACGCCGAGCCGGAAGATCTGGTGCGCTTCGGCCTGATCCCGGAGTTGGTCGGTCGCCTGCCGGTGGTCGCCACGCTGGGCGAATTGACCGAAGAAGCGCTGATGCAGATCCTGGTCGAACCGAAGAATGCGCTGCTGAAGCAATACCAGAAGCTGTTCTCGATGGACGGCGTGGAACTGGAGATTCGCCCGTCCGCGCTGGCCGCCATCGCCCGCAAGGCGCTGGCCCGCAAGACCGGCGCGCGCGGCCTGCGGTCCATCATGGAGCAATCGCTGATCGACACCATGTTCGACCTGCCCACGCTGGACGGCGTGGCCAAGGTGGTGGTCGACGAGCACATCATCGAAGAAGGCGGCAAACCGCTGTTGGTCTACCGCGAACAGGCCAAGGCCAGCGCCTGAGAGCGCAGCCGCTCACCGCCGGGCCCCGCCTGATGAGCCCGGCTCCTTGCAAACAAACCCTCGAGCCCCATGTGGGTTCGAGAAAGTGAGGCATTCCATGTCAGGACATCCCATCCTTCCCTCGGAACCGATCACGTTGCCGCTGCTCCCGCTGCGCGACGTGGTGGTGTTCCCCCACATGGTCATCCCGCTGTTCGTTGGCCGTCCGAAGTCGATCAAGGCCCTGGAAGCCGCGATGGAAGCCGGTCGGCAGATCATGCTGGTCGCCCAGAAGGCGGCAGGCAAGGACGAACCGCGGGCCGAAGACCTGTTCGATGTGGGTTGCATTTCCAGCATCCTGCAAATGCTGAAGCTGCCGGACGGCACCGTGAAGGTGTTGGTCGAGGGCGTGCAGCGCGCCAACACCCGCGAAGTGACCGATGGCGAGGAGCATTTCTCCGCCGAGGTCATGCCGATCGAGCCGGCTGGTGAGGCCTCGCCCGAAGTCGAGGCGCTGCGCCGTGCGGTGACGCAGCAGTTCGACCAGTACGTCAAGCTCAACAAGAAGATCCCGCCGGAGATCCTGACCTCGATCGCCGGCATCGACGATCCGGGCCGCCTGGCCGACACGATTGCCGCGCACCTGCCGCTGAAGCTGGAAGCCAAGCAGTCGGTGCTGGACCTGTTCGACGTGGCCAAGCGGCTGGAAAAGCTGCTGGAGCTGCTCGAACATGAAGTTGACATCCTGCAGGTCGAAAAGCGCATCCGTGGTCGCGTCAAGCGCCAGATGGAAAAGAGCCAGCGCGAGTACTACCTGAACGAGCAGGTCAAGGCGATCCAGAAGGAACTCGGCGACGGTGAAGAAGGCGCCGACCTGGAAGAGTTGGAAAAGAAGATCACGGCTGCGCGCATGCCCAAGGAAGCGCGCAAGAAGGCAGATGCCGAGCTGAAGAAGCTCAAGCTGATGTCGCCGATGTCGGCCGAAGCCACGGTGGTGCGCAACTACCTGGACACGCTGATCGGCCTGCCGTGGAGCAAGAAGACCAAGATCAAGCACGACCTGGGCAATGCCGAGGAAGTGTTGAACGAGGATCACTACGGCCTGGAGAAGGTCAAGGATCGCATCCTTGAATATCTCGCGGTGCAACAGCGTGTCGAGAAGGTCAAGGCGCCCATCCTGTGCCTGGTTGGACCTCCTGGCGTGGGCAAGACCTCGCTCGGGCAGTCGGTGGCACGTGCCACTGGCCGCAAGTTCGTCCGCATGGCGCTGGGCGGCGTGCGCGACGAGGCCGAGATCCGCGGGCATCGCCGCACCTACATCGGCTCGATGCCGGGCAAGGTGCTGCAAAGCCTGTCCAAGGTCGGCACGCGCAATCCGCTGTTCCTGCTCGATGAAATCGACAAGCTCGGCATGGACTTCCGTGGCGACCCGTCTTCGGCGCTGCTCGAAGTGCTGGACCCTGAGCAGAACCACACCTTCGGCGACCATTACATCGAGGTCGACTTCGACCTGTCGGATGTGATGTTCGTGGCGACCTCGAACTCGATGAACATTCCGCCAGCGCTGCTGGACCGGATGGAAGTGATCCGCCTGTCGGGTTACACCGAAGACGAGAAGCTGCACATTGCGCAGAAGTACTTGTTGCCCAAGCAGGCCAAGAACAACGGCGTGAAGGACGAGGAGATGGAAGTCGCCGAGTCGGCCATCCGCGGCATCATCCGTTACTACACGCGGGAAGCGGGCGTGCGCTCGCTGGAGCGCGAGATCTCGAAGATCTGCCGCAAGGTGGTCAAGGGCATGCAGCTCAAGACTTACAGTGGGAAGGTGGTGGTCACCGACGAGAACCTGCATGACTTCCTGGGTGTTCGCAAGTACGACTTCGGTCGTGCCGAGAAGACCAACCAGGTCGGCCAGGTCGTCGGTTTGGCCTGGACCGAAGTGGGCGGCGATCTGCTGACCATTGAGGCCACCGCGATGCCGGGCAAGGGCAACATCATCCGCACCGGTTCGCTGGGCGATGTGATGAAGGAGTCGGTCGAGGCTGCCCGCACGGTGGTGCGCAGCCGCGCCCGCCGGCTGGGCATCAAGGACGAACTGTTCGAGAAGCGCGATGTGCACGTGCACGTGCCGGACGGGGCGACCCCGAAGGACGGCCCGAGCGCGGGTGCGGCGATGACGACGGCTTTCGTCTCGGCGCTGACCGGCATTCCGGTGCGCGCCGACGTGGCGATGACCGGCGAGATCACGCTGCGCGGCGAGGTCACGGCGATTGGCGGCCTGAAGGAGAAACTGCTGGCAGCCCACCGTGGTGGCATCAAGCTGGTGATGATTCCTGAAGAGAACGTCAAGGACCTGCAGGACATCCCGGACAACGTGAAGAGCCACCTGGAAATCGTGCCGGTCCGCTGGATCGACAAGGTGCTGGAAGTGGCGTTGGAGCGGGCGCCTACACCTTTGCCAGATGAGGAGCCAGTGGCGGCCACGCCTGCGGCTTCCAAGGATGGTGCTGCCGTGACCAGCACCGACACGCTGCCGCACTGACCGCGAGCGATACGACCAACGGTTTGCTCTCTGCGAACCGCTGGTTCAAAACAAGAGGGCTGGGCCGCAGGGTTCGGCCCTTTTTGTGGGCCAGGTGACTTGCCGCAGACCGCATCGGAAAATTTTGCGGGCCTTGCCAAAATTGCGAAAACGCTCCTACAATAAGAGCTTCCTTGATACGGAGCGCGGCGCAGAGAAATCAGCGTAGCAGATCAAAGCAGTGCGGCACCAACCGCTTGCTGGCATCAGGGAAAGCAGTGTTCCGAAAGGAACCCTTGCGGGAATAGCTCAGTTGGTAGAGCGCAACCTTGCCAAGGTTGAGGTCGCGAGTTCGAGTCTCGTTTCCCGCTCCAGATTTCCTTGATGAAAGGGAAGCCCAGGCTTCCCTTTTTCGTCAGCGGGTCGCAGGGTTCTTTGAAAGTACACTCACCTTCGGTGAATCGAAGGCGCGATAGCAAAGCGGTTATGCAACGGATTGCAAATCCGTCTAGTCCAGTTCGACTCTGGATCGCGCCTCCAGTCACGGAAGCAATGCGGGAATAGCTCAGTTGGTAGAGCGCAACCTTGCCAAGGTTGAGGTCGCGAGTTCGAGTCTCGTTTCCCGCTCCAAATACCAAACGGTGGTGCTTCATGGCGCCTCCGGCATCAGGCAAAAGTCTGGTATCCCATGCGGGAATAGCTCAGTTGGTAGAGCGCAACCTTGCCAAGGTTGAGGTCGCGAGTTCGAGTCTCGTTTCCCGCTCCAGATCTGAAAAGCCGTTGCCTCACTGCAGCGGCTTTTTTATTGGTGCGGCTTCAGCGGCGCCAATCGCGCCCGCGATAATTCGGCGCGCTGCCCGGATGGCGAAATCGGTAGACGCAGCGGACTTAAAATCCGCCGCCGTAAAAGGCATACGGGTTCGATTCCCGTTCCGGGCACCATGCCGTCGCAGCTGCTTTCCGCGCGTTCAGAGCGCGATGGTTTCGACCGGCGCCAGCAGCCCCAGCTGCTCCCGCGCAAGTCGGGCCAGCACCGTGGCGTCTCCAGTCGATTGAAGCCGCACCTGGCCTTTTTCGTGACTGCTTGAGGGCCTTGCGAAGGGCTCAGGATGACGCACGGCCCAGAGGTGCAAAGCCTGTCGGGCAACGGCGTCCGCCGTGTCCAGCAATTGCACTTCCGGGCCGAGCCGCCGCGCAATGCGCTCGGCCACAAACGGATAGTGCGTGCAGCCGAGCACGGCAGTGTCGACCTCGGCCTGGCGCAGTTGCGCGCAGTAGAGGTCCAGCAACTGGTCCACCTGTTCATGGGCGGCTTCGCCTTGCTCGATGGCGGCCGCCAAGCCGCGGCAACCCACCCCGGTGATCTTGCAGTCGTTCGCATGGCGGGCCAGCAAGCTGGCAAAGCGTTCGCTGGCCAGCGTCGACGGCGTGGCCATCACGCCGACCCTGCGGTTGCGGCTCATCGCCACGCCGGGTTTCACGCCCGGTTCTACCCCCACCAAGTCCAGGCCCGGGTGCTGCTCGCGCAGCGTGTCGATCGCCCAGGCGGTTGCGGTGTTGCAAGCGATGACGATCAAGTCTGCGCCTTGGTTGATCAGGTGTTGCGTGACCTTCAGTGAGCGTTCGATGACATGGGCCGGATTGCGGTCGCCGTAGGGCGCGTGGCCCGAGTCCGCGGTGTAGAGCAGCGGCGGTGCGGATTGGCATTGGTGCAGTGCACGCAGCACCGACAGGCCACCCACGCCGGAGTCAAAAACGCCGATCAACGGGCTGTTTGTAGCAGGATGAATCATGAAGGTCGCAAGTCTAGCGGGCAGGGCGCAAGCCCTGTTCTGGCGTGACCGGCAGTCTGCAATCTGTTCGCTGGAGGGCTTTGGCTTTTGCCGGGCTTGTGTCTAAAATAGCACGATCGTTCGTTTTATCGGGCGCGGCGCTGAAGTTTGCGCTGATGCAGTTCCCAATGGCGTGCCACCTGCGCCGCCCTAGAATTTCCCGTTTACGTAAACGTCAATCAAACCGGCAGATCCGACAGGAGCAACGCGATATGAAGGTACTCGTCCCCGTGAAACGGGTGGTGGACTACAACGTCAAGGTCCGCGTGAAAAGCGATGGCACGGGCGTGGACATCGCCAACGTCAAGATGAGCATGAACCCGTTCGACGAGATTGCCGTCGAAGAGGCCGTGCGCCTGAAGGAAAAGGGTCTGGTCACCGAAGTGATCGCCGTGTCCTGTGGCGTCACCCAGTGCCAGGAAACCCTGCGCACTGCGATGGCCATCGGCGCCGACCGGGCGATCCTGGTCGAGACCACCGAGGAACTGCAGCCGCTGGCGGTCGCCAAGCTGCTCAAGGCCCTGGTCGACAAGGAGCAGCCGGGCCTGGTGATCCTGGGCAAGCAGGCCATCGACGACGACTGCAACCAGACCGGTCAGATGCTGGCCGCACTCGCTGACCTGCCGCAGGCGACCTTCGCCTCCAAGGTCGAACTGACGGCCGACTCGGTCTCGGTCACCCGCGAAGTCGATGGCGGCGGGGAAACGCTGAAGCTCTCGTTGCCGGCCGTCATCACCACCGACCTGCGCCTGAACGAGCCGCGCTACGTCACGCTGCCCAACATCATGAAGGCCAAGAAGAAGCAGCTCGACGTGCTCAAGCCGGCCGACCTAGGTGTGGATGTCACGCCGCGCATCAAGACCCTCAAAGTCTCCGAGCCGCCCAAGCGTGGCGCGGGCGTGAAGGTGCCAGACGTCGCAACGCTGGTGAACAAGCTGAAGAACGAAGCGAAGGTGATCTGACCATGACGACGCTTGTCATTGCCGAACACGACCACGGCAGCCTCAAGGGCGCCACCCTCAACACCGTCACCGCAGCCGTGCAGGTGGGTGGCGACGTGCACGTGCTGATTGCCGGCAGCAATGCCGGTGGTGCAGCAACGGCTGCCGCGCAAATCGCCGGTGTCGCCAAGGTGCTGCAGGCCGACGCGCCGCACCTGGCCGAACAGCTGGGTGAAGACGTGGCCGCGCAAGTCCTGACCATCGCCTCAAGCTACAGCCACATCTTCTTCCCCGCCACCGCACATGGCAAGAACGTCGCCCCACGCGTGGCGGCCAAGCTGGACGTGGGCCAACTGAGCGACATCACCAAGGTGATCAGCGCCGACACCTTCGAGCGCCCGATCTACGCCGGCAACGCGATTGCCACCGTGCAGACCGCCGACGCCATCAAGGTTGCCACCGTGCGCAGCACCGGCTTTGACGCCGCGGCCTCAGGCGGCTCGGCAGCGGTCGAAGCCATCACCGCCGTCGCGCCGAACGGCAAGTCAACATTCGTTGGCCGCGAGGTCACCAAGAGCGATCGCCCAGAACTCACCGCCGCGAAGATCATCGTCTCCGGTGGCCGGGCGATGGGCTCCAGCGACAAGTTCAACGAAGTGCTGACGCCGCTGGCAGACAAGCTGGGCGCCGCACTGGGCGCCAGCCGCGCCGCGGTGGACGCAGGCTACGCCCCCAACGACTGGCAGGTCGGCCAGACCGGCAAGATCGTGGCTCCCAGCCTGTACATCGCCTGCGGCATCTCCGGCGCCATCCAGCACCTGGCCGGCATGAAGGACTCCAAGGTGATCGTGGCGATCAACAAGGACCCGGAGGCGCCGATCTTCAGCGTGGCGGACTATGGGCTCGAAGCCGATCTGTTCGTTGCAGTGCCTGAGTTGATCAAGGCCCTTTGACCCAGGGCTCGCCGGTGCTGAACGCACTGGCTGCTTTGCCCAGAGGCGCCTTTGATGGCGCCTTTTTTCTGACCGGAGACAAGCCCCAATGACCTACCGCGCCCCTGTGAAGGACATGTTGTTCGCGTTGAAGGAACTCGCGAACATCGAGGCCGTGGCGCAGCTGCCCGGCTTCGAAGAGGCCGGCTTCGACACCGCCCAGGCGGTACTCGAGGAATGCGCCAAGCTCAATGAAGACGTGATCGCGCCGCTGAACTGGGAGGGTGACCTTCACCCCTCGTGGTTCGAAGGCGGTGAGGTGCACGCCACCAGGGGCTTCAAGCAGGCTTTTCAACAGTTCGCGCAAGGGGGCTGGCAAGGCCTGCATCACCCGGCAGACTTCGGCGGCCAGGGCCTGCCCAAGCTGATCCACGCGGCCTGCATCGAGATGACCAATGCGGCCAACACCAGCTTCGCGCTGTGCCCGTTGCTGACCGATGGCGCCATCGAAGCCCTGCTGACCGCGGGCACCGACGAACAGCGTGCCACTTACATCCCGAAGCTGATCGACGGCAGCTGGACCGGCACGATGAACCTGACCGAGCCCCAGGCCGGTTCGGACCTGGCGGCGGTGCGCAGCCGCGCCGAGCCGCAGGCGGACGGCAGCTACAAGGTCTTCGGCACCAAGATCTTCATCACCTGGGGTGAGCACGACATGGCCGAGAACATCGTCCACCTGGTGCTGGCCCGTGTGACCGGCGCACCTGAAGGCGTGAAGGGCATCTCGCTGTTCATCGTGCCCAAGTTCATGGTGAATGCAGACGGTTCGCTGGGTGCCCGCAATGACGTGCACTGCGTCAGCATCGAACACAAGCTGGGCATCAAGGCCAGCCCGACGGCCGTGCTGCAGTACGGCGACAACGGTGGCGCCATCGGTTACCTGGTCGGCCAGGAAAACCGTGGCCTGGAGTACATGTTCATCATGATGAACGCGGCCCGCTTTGGCGTGGGCATGCAGGGCATTGGCGTGGCCGACCGCGCCTACCAGCGCGCGGTGGCCTATGCGCGCGACCGCGTGCAATCGCGCCCGGTCGACGGTTCGCTGCCGGGCGCCGCGCCCATCATCCATCACCCGGACGTGCGCCGCATGCTGATGACGATGCGGGCCTACACCGAAGGCTGCCGCGCGATGGCGCTGGTTGCGGCCGCAGCCTCGGACGCTGCGCATGCGCACCCTGACGCGGAAGTGCGCAAGCAGAATGCCGCCTTCTATGAATTCATGGTGCCGCTGATCAAGGGCTATGCCACCGAGATGAGCATCGACGTGGCCAGCCTGGGCGTGCAGGTGCACGGCGGCATGGGCTTCATCGAAGAGACCGGCGCGGCCCAGCACTATCGCGACGCCAAGATCCTGACCATCTACGAAGGCACGACGGCGATCCAGGCCAATGACCTGGTGGGCCGCAAGACCGCGCGCGACGGTGGCGCCACCGCGCGCGCCATCGCCGTGCAGATCGCTGCGACCGAACAGCAACTGGCCCAGCAGGACAGCGCCGCAGCGCGCTCGTTCGCCAAGCGACTGGGGGCGGCGCGCGAGGCTTTCCTGCAGGTGGTCGAGTTTGTCGCGGCCCACACCCGCAGCAACCCGAACGCGGTGTTCGCTGGCAGCGTCAACTACCTGATGCTGGCGGGCAACCTGGTGGCGGGCTGGCAGATGGGCCGCGCGCTGCTGGCCGCAGAAGCAGGCCTTGCCGCAGGCACCGACGCCGACTTCATGGCCGCCAAGATCGCCACCGCGCGCTTCTACGCCGATCACATCCTGACCCAGGCGCCCGGCCTGCGCGATCGCATCGTCGATGGCGCAGACGCCGTCACCGCCCTTGCCCTGGAGGCCTTCTGATGGCTTTGCCCACTGTGTTCGCGAACCTGTCGCTGCCGGTCATCGGCTCGCCGCTGTTCATCATCTCCAACCCCAAGCTGGTCATCGAGCAGTGCAAGGCGGGTGTCGTCGGCTCCATGCCGGCGCTCAACGCGCGCCCGGCCGAGCAACTGGAAGACTGGCTGGCCGAGATCACCGAGACATTGGCCGCCTACGACCGCGCGAACCCGGACAAGCCCGCTGCGCCGTTTGCGATCAACCAGATCGTGCACAAGAGCAATGACCGGCTGGAACACGACATGGCGATGTGCGCCAAGTTCAAGGTGCCCATCGTCATCACCTCGCTGGGCGCGCGCACCGATGTGAATGACGCCGTGCACAGCTGGGGCGGCGTGGTGATGCACGACATCATCAACAACGCCTTTGCGCACAAGGCAATCGACAAGGGCGCGGACGGCCTGGTCGCCGTGGCGGCGGGCGCCGGCGGCCATGCCGGCGTGAAGAGCCCGTTTGCGTTGATCCAGGAAATCCGCCAGTGGTTCGACGGCCCGCTGGCCCTGTCTGGCGCCATTGCCTCGGGCGGTGCCATCCTCGCTGCGCAGGCCATGGGCGCCGACTTCGCCTACATCGGTTCTGCCTTCATTGCCACCGATGAAGCGCGCGCGGCCGATGCCTACAAGCAGGCCATCGTCGACGGCAGCAGTGACGACATCGTCTACAGCAACCTGTTCACAGGCGTGCATGGCAACTACCTGGCGCCATCCATCGTGGCGGCAGGCCTGGACCCGGCTAACCTGCCGGAAAGCGACCCGTCGAAGATGAACTTCGGCGGCGATGCGAAGAAGGCCTGGAAGGACATCTGGGGTTGCGGCCAGGGCATTGGCGCGATCGACAAGGTGCAGCCGACCGCCGATCTGGTGGCCCGCCTGAAGCGCGAGTACGACACGGCGCGTTCGCGCCTGCAGATCTTGGCGCGCTGAATTCAGCCCGGCGCGACGGCCAGGTTGGCGTCGCAGCCGCTGGCCGCGGAAATCCAGCGCCGCGCGAGCCGGCTCAGCAGTTTTGCTGCCGGGCCTGGCAACCAGCGCAGCACCTGCTGCGGCGCGGCCACCATGCCGCAGCGGTAAAGCCCGGCATCGGCCTGCCACTGCAAGGCCCGGCAGGCGCCTTGGCGCTTGCCACTCACCAGCATGCCCAGCGGGCAGGGCGCCCAGGCGCAGCAGACGCCGCAACCGTTGCAGGTCTGGCCCATGGCCGGCTTTGGCGGGGCTGCCAATTCCAGGCGAATCACACGATGGACCCGGGAGGGGACGGAGGGACAAACCATGCCGGCAGTTTCCATGGCGGCGATTTGTGCGAAGCGTCGATGACCGCCTTTTTGCCAGTGCTGTTATCCCTCGATGGAGGCTGTGACTTTCGCTGCGCAGCAGTAAGCTTGGGATTGCCAGCGGTACCAGATAGTTTTTTTGCACGTAGTTTTGCTTAACCCACGTCAAAACAACGGTGTTAGAGTGCCGCCTCTTACACGATCCTTCTGTGTCCCCTTGCTGGTCGCTTCAACGGCAGCAAGGCGGATCGCAATCCGCCAAACGGTCTAGCCGGGCCGCGGAAGGTTGATCAACCCATCGGAGCTCTGAAAACCGGAGCGAAAGGTGAGCGAAACATGATGCAGCAATACGGGGCGAACTCGTACCTGTTCGGAGGCAATGCGCCGTACGTCGAAGAGATGTACGAGGCTTACCTCGACAATCCGGGCTCCGTGCCCGACAACTGGCGCCAATACTTCGACGCGTTGCAAAACGTGCCGGCAGCCGACGGTTCCGACAGCCGCGACGTGCCCCACGCGCCGGTGATCGAGTCCTTCGCGCAGCGCGCCAAGTCGAACGCTTTCGCCGTCAAGGCCAGCTCGACTGACCTGGCCGTCGCGCGCAAGCAGGTGCACGTCCAGTCGCTGATCTCCGCATACCGCTTCCTCGGCTCCCGCTGGGCCGACCTGGATCCGCTCAAGCGCACCGAGCGGCCCAAGATTCCCGAGCTGGAGCCGGCGTTCTATGACCTGAGCGAGTCCGACATGGACATCACGTTCAGCGCCACGAACACCTATTTCAGCAAGGCTGAACACATGACTCTGCGCGAGATCATGCAAGCCTTGCGCGAGACCTATTGCGGCTCGGTGGGTTCGGAAATCATGCACTGCACCGACCCGACCGAAAAGCGGTGGTGGCATGAGCGCCTCGAAACGGCGCGCAGCAAGCCCAGCTTCAGCTCCGAGAAGCGCACCCACATCCTCGACCGCCTGACCGCAGCCGAAGGCCTGGAACGCTACCTGCATACCAAGTACGTCGGCCAGAAGCGCTTCTCGCTGGAAGGCGGTGAAAGCTTCATCGCCTCGATGGACGAACTGGTGCAACGCGCCGGTGAAAAAGGCGTGCAGGAAATCGTCATCGGCATGGCCCACCGTGGCCGCCTGAATGTGCTGGTGAACACCCTGGGCAAGGCGCCCAAGGACCTGTTCTCCGAGTTCGATCACACGGCGCCGGAAGAACTGCCGTCCGGTGACGTCAAGTACCACCAGGGCTTCTCCAGCGACGTTTCGACGCCTGGCGGCCCGGTCCACCTGAGCCTGTCGTTCAACCCGTCTCACCTGGAAATCGTCAACCCGGTGGTCGAAGGCTCGGTCAAGGCCCGCATGGACCGCCGCGGCGACAAGGAAGGCAGCCAGGTGCTGCCGGTGCTGGTGCACGGCGACGCGGCCTTTGCCGGCCAGGGCGTGGTGATGGAGACGTTGGCGCTGGCGCAAACCCGCGGGTATTACACCGGCGGCACGCTGCACATCGTCATCAACAACCAGATCGGTTTCACGACCAGCGACCCGCGCGACGCCCGCTCGACGCTGTACTGCTCCGATGTGGTCAAGATGATCGAGGCGCCAGTGCTGCACGTGAACGGCGACGATCCTGACGCCGTCGTCTGGTGCACCCAGCTGGCGATGGACTACCGCCAGCAGTTCAAGAAGGACGTGGTCGTCGACATCATCTGCTTCCGCAAACTGGGCCACAACGAGCAGGACACGCCTGCGCTGACCCAGCCGCTGATGTACAAGACCATCGCCAAGCACCCGGGCACGCGCAAGCTGTTCGGCGACAAGCTGGTGGCGCAAGGCGTGTTGCCGGCCACCGGCCCGGACGACATGGTCAAGGCCTTCCGCGCCGCGATGGATGCCGGCAAGCACACGGTGGACCCGGTGCTGACCGACTTCAAGAGCAAGTACGCCGTCGACTGGTCGCCCTTCCTCGGCAAGAAGTGGACCGACGCGGCCGACACGGCCCTGCCGCTGGCCGAGGTCAAGCGCCTGGCCGAGCGGGTCACCACCATTCCTTCCAACTTCAAGCTGCACCCGCTGGTGGAAAAGGTGATTGCCGACCGCGCGGCCATGGGCCGTGGCGACGTGAACATCGACTGGGGCATGGGTGAGCACCTGGCCTATGCATCGCTGGTCGCTTCGGGTTACCCGATCCGCCTGTCTGGCGAAGACAGCGGCCGCGGCACCTTCGTGCACCGCCATGCCGTGCTGCACGACCAGAACCGCGAGCGCTTCGACGAAGGCATCTACATCCCGCTGCAAAACGTGGCCGACAACCAGGCCCCGTTTGTCGTCATCGACTCCATCCTGTCTGAAGAGGCGGTGCTGGGCTTCGAGTACGGCTACGCCGCGGCCGAGCCGAACACGCTGACCATCTGGGAAGGCCAGTTCGGCGACTTCGTCAACGGTGCGCAGGTCGTGATCGACCAGTTCATCGCCTCGGGCGAAGTGAAGTGGGGCCGCGCCAATGGCCTGGTGCTGATGCTGCCGCACGGCTACGAAGGCCAGGGCCCGGAGCACAGCTCGGCTCGCCTGGAGCGCTTCATGCAGCTCTCGGCCGACAACAACATGCAGGTGGTGCAACCGACGACGGCCAGCCAGATCTTCCACCTGCTGCGTCGGCAGATGGTGCGGCAGTTCCGCAAGCCGCTGATCATCATGACGCCGAAGTCGCTGCTGCGGAACAAGGAAGCGACCTCGCCGCTGTCCGAGTTCACCAAGGGCGAATTCCGCACGGTCATCCCGGACGCTGCCCCCGACATCGACAATGCCAAGGTCAAGCGAGTGATCGCCTGCTCGGGCAAGGTCTACTACGACCTGGTCAAGAAGCGCGAAGAGAAGAAAGCCACCGACGCGGTGATCCTGCGCGTCGAGCAGCTCTATCCGTTCCCGCACAAGGCCTTTGCGACCGAGATCAAGAAGTACCCCAACGCGACGGAAATCGTGTGGTGCCAGGACGAGCCGCAAAACCAGGGCGCCTGGTTCTTCGTGCAGCACTACATCCACGAGAACATGCTCGACGGCCAGAAGCTGGGTTATGCCGGCCGTCCGGCCTCGGCATCGCCGGCCGTCGGTTACGCCCACCTGCACCAGGAACAGCTCAAGGCGCTGCTGGATCAGGCTTTCGGCAAGCTCAAGGGCTTTGTGCTCTCGAAATAAGCCTGTCGTCCACAGACCTCATCCAGCCGTTCTGGCTCAACCTCCTCAGACACAGTCCAGGCCAACGCGCAGGTGCCGCCCTCAGGGCACCTGCTGCGCCGGCCTCACAGCGGTGCTGGCGAAGGTCGCATCCAGTGACCAACCCCATCTCCGCACCCAACGAACAACATCATGGCAATCGTAGAAGTCAAGGTTCCGCAGCTGTCCGAGTCAGTGGCCGAGGCCACCCTGCTGCAGTGGAAGAAGAAGCCCGGCGACGCCGTGGCGATCGATGAAATCCTGATCGAGATCGAGACCGACAAGGTCGTGCTCGAAGTACCGGCGCCCTCCGCCGGCGTGCTGAAGGCACTGGTGGTGGCCGATGGCGGCACCGTGGTGGCCGACCAGGTCATCGCCCAGATCGACACCGAAGGCCAGGCCAGTGCCGCAGCACCGGCGCCCGCCGCCGCCGCCGCAGCCCCTGCGTCGGCCGCTGCATCTGCACCGGCGCCCGCTGCCGGCGGTTCCAAGTCCGACGTGGCGATGCCTGCTGCCGCCAAGCTGATGGCCGACAACAACTTGGCCGCAGGCTCGGTGCCGGGCACCGGCAAGGACGGCCGCATCACCAAGGGCGACGTGCTCGGCGCCGTGGCTGGCGGCGCTGCCAAGCCCGTGGCTGCACCGGTTGCCGTGCCCGCTTCGGCGGCGGTGGCCAAGCCGCTGCCCGCGGTGGCCGCACCGGTTCAGCAGAACCTGGGCGAGCGCGCCGAGCAGCGCGTGCCGATGTCGCGCCTGCGCGCCCGCATCGCCGAACGCCTGCTGCAGTCACAGGCCACCAACGCCATCCTGACCACGTTCAACGAAGTGAACATGGCCCCGGTGATGGACATGCGCAAGAAGTTCCAGGAGAAGTTCGAGAAGGAACACGGCGTCAAGCTGGGCTTCATGAGCTTCTTCGTCAAGGCGGCGGTGCATGCGCTGAAGAAGTACCCGGTGATCAATGCTTCGGTCGACGGCAATGACATCGTTTACCACGGCTACTTCGACATCGGCATCGCCGTTGGCTCGCCGCGCGGCCTGGTCGTGCCGGTGATCCGCAATGCGGACCAGCTGACCTTCGCCGAGATCGAGAAGACGATTGCGCTGTTCGGCCAGAAGGCCAAGGACGGCAAGCTGGGCCTGGAAGAACTGACCGGCGGCACCTTCTCCATCTCCAATGGCGGCACCTTCGGCTCCATGCTGTCGACGCCCATCATCAACCCGCCGCAGTCGGCCATCCTGGGCGTGCACGCGACCAAGGACCGCGCGGTGGTGGAGAACGGCCAGATCGTGATCCGCCCGATGAACTACCTGGCGATGTCCTACGATCACCGCATCATCGACGGCCGCGAAGCCGTGCTGGGCCTGGTCGCGATGAAGGAAGCGCTGGAAGATCCCGCGCGTCTTTTGTTCGACATCTGATCGCCTTCCTCCGGAACGATCCAACGCCCCCAGGCTTGCGCCGGGGGCGTTTTGCCAAGACCTGACAGGAACCTCATTCAATGTCCAAGCAATTCGACGTCGTCGTGATCGGCGGCGGCCCTGGCGGCTACATCGCGGCGATCCGCGCAGCCCAGCTGGGTTTCAACACGGCCTGCATCGACGAGTGGAAGAACGACAAGGGCGGCCCCGCGCCTGGTGGCACCTGCACCAACGTCGGTTGCATCCCGTCCAAGGCGCTGCTGCAGTCCAGCGAGCACTTCGACCATGCCGGCCACGCCTTTGCAGACCATGGCATCTCGGTCAGCGACCTGAAGATCGACATCGCCAAGATGATCGGCCGCAAGGACGCGGTCGTGAAGCAGAACAACGACGGCATCCTCTACCTGTTCAAGAAGAACAAGGTCAGCTTCTTCCACGGCCGCGGCTCGTTCGTCGCAGCCAAGGATGGCGGCTACGAGATCAAGGTCGCTGGCGCTGCGGAAGAGTCGCTGCAGGCCAAGCATGTGATCGTCGCGACCGGCTCCAACCCGCGCCAGCTGCCGGGTGCCGAGTTCGATGAATCGTTGATCCTGTCCAACGACGGCGCGCTGCGCATTCCGGCCGTGCCGAAAAAGCTGGGCGTGATCGGCTCCGGCGTGATCGGCCTGGAAATGGGCTCGGTCTGGCGCCGCCTTGGCGCCGAGGTGACCATCCTCGAAGCGCTGCCTGCCTTCCTGGGCGCAGCCGACGAGAGTGTGGCCAAGGAAGCCGCCAAGGTCTTCAAGAAGCAGAACCTGAACATTGAGCTGGGCGTGAAGATCAGCTCGGTCACCAAGGCCGCAGACAGCGTGACCGTGGCCTATACCGATGCCAAGGGCGCCGAGCAGTCGCTGGTGGTGGACAAGCTGATTGTCTCGATCGGCCGCGTGGCCAACACCATCGGCCTGAACCCGGAAGCTGTGGGCCTGAAGCTGGACGAGCGCGGCATGGTCGTGGTCGACGGCGAGTGCAAGACCAACCTGCCGGGCGTCTGGGCCATTGGCGACGTGGTGCGCGGCCCGATGCTGGCGCACAAGGCGGAAGAAGAGGGCGTGGCCGTGGCCGAGCGCATTGCCGGCCAGCACGGCCACGTCAACTTCAACACCGTGCCGTGGGTGATCTACACCAGCCCGGAAATTGCCTGGGTCGGCAAGACCGAGCAGCAGCTGAAGGCCGATGGCGTGGCCTACAAGGCTGGCCAGTTCCCGTTCCTGGCCAATGGCCGGGCGCGTGCGCTGGGCGACACGACCGGTTTCGTCAAATTCCTGGCCGACGCCAAGACCGACGAGATCCTGGGCGTGCACATCATTGGCCCGATGGCCTCGGAGCTGATCTCCGAAGCCGTGGTGGCGATGGAGTTCAAGGCCTCGGCCGAGGACATCGCGCGCATCTGCCATGCCCATCCGTCGCTGAGCGAGGCGACCAAGGAAGCCGCGCTGGCGGTGGACAAGCGCACGCTGAACTTCTGAGCTCGCAGCGCTGATCGCGCATGCCTCCGGCCCGCCCGCCTGCCCAGGCCGGCGGGCCTTTTCAATCCTTGCCCCTTCTTCCGGTTGTCCCCGCCATGACTGTTCGCCAGCTGTATGCGCAATTGCTCGAAGAGCGTGGCTTCCGCGCCGATGAAGCCCAGCTGCACGCCATCGACGCGCTGGAGCGCTGCGAGAACGAATGGGCCGACTACAAAGGCCGGCGCAGCAATGCGCTGACCAAGATGCTGGTGCGCCCGCCCATCCCCCGCGGCGTCTACATGTACGGCGGCGTGGGCCGTGGCAAGAGCTTCCTGATGGACTGCTTCTTCCAGTCCGTGCCGCTGACCCGCAAGACCCGGCTGCACTTCCACGAATTCATGCGCGAGGTGCACCGCGAATTGCAGGACCTGAAAGGCCTGCAGAACCCGCTGCAGGAGCTGGGCAAGCGCATTGCGCGCCGCTACCGGCTGATCTGCTTCGACGAGTTCCACGTGGCCGACGTGACCGACGCGATGATCCTGCACCGGCTGCTGGAGTCGCTGTTCGAGAACCGGGTTTCCATCGTCACCACTTCGAACTTCAAGCCCGATGAGCTGTACCCCAACGGCCTGCACCGTGACCGCATCCTGCCGGCTATCGAGCTGCTGAAGGACAAGCTGGAAGTCATCAACGTGGACGCCGGCACCGACTACCGGCAGCGCACGCTGGAGCATGTGGAGCTGTACCACACGCCACTGGACGCATCCGCCGAAGCGGCGATGAAGCAGACCTTCGAGGAACTGGCCGAGGCCAAGGATGAGTCGCCGCTGCTGCACATCGAGCATCGCGAACTGAAGGCCAGGCGCCGGGCCGGCGGCGTGGTCTGGTTCGATTTCCAGACCCTGTGCGGCGGCCCGCGTTCGCAGAACGACTACCTGGAACTTGCCACCCAGTTCCATACCGTGCTGCTCTCGGGGGTGCCGAAAATGCCGCCGCGGCTGGCCTCCGAAGCCCGCCGCTTCACATGGCTGGTCGACGTGCTGTACGACCGCCGCGTCAAGCTCATCATCTCGGCCGAGGTGCCCGCCGAAGACCTCTACAACGAAGGCCCGCTGGCCCACGAATTCCCCCGCACCGTCTCGCGCCTGCACGAGATGCGCTCGCAGGAATACCTGTCCCTGGAACGCCGGAACGTCGACACGTCGTTGACGTGAGCACCCGGTCTCGCGGGTACCCGAGACCACCCGCCGAGCGGGTTGGCGCAGCCGCCTTGGGGCGGCCCGGCGCCGGCTGCGCTACGCGCCAGCCACTGTTTGATCGGATCAGGTCAAGGGGTCGAAGCGGACCATCGCCAGCGACAGGTTGTCGCCCATGCCGCGGGCGCGCTGGCGCGCCTTGCTGACCAGCATCTCGCTGGCGTCGCGCGGGTGCAGTGCGGTGACGATGGCACCCAGCTCTTTCGGGCTGAGGTAGTGCCACAGGCCGTCGCTGCAGGCCAGCAGCGTGTCGCCCAGTTCCAGCTTGTCCAGCTGCGTGAGCGTGATCGGCGGGTCCTGCTGGGTGCCGAGGCAGCCGGTCAGCAGGTTGGACTGCGGGTGTGTGTTGGCCTGGGCCTCGGTGATCTTGCCTTCGTCGATCAGCCGCTGCACATACGAGTGGTCGATCGTGCGGCGCACCAGGTCGCCGCCACGGAAGTGGTAGACGCGGGAATCGCCGGCGTGCACCGTCCAGGCGCTGCGGTCGGGCAGGAACAGGAAGGCGGCAATCGTGCTGTGCGGCTCTTCGTCGGCGGTGATGGCCGTGAGCTTGATCATCAGGTGCGACTCGATGACCAACTGGCGCAGCATCTCCCCGGGGTCCTGGCTGGCTGGCGTGAAGCGGTCGAACACCTGCTTGGCGGTCATCACGACCTGGTCGGCAGCCGTGCGGCCGCCGCTCTTGCCACCCATGCCGTCGGCCACCAGGCCAAGCGCGCAGCCCTGCACGCGAGGGTGGGGCAGCACCAAAACCTGGTCCTGTTGGTAGGCTCGGTCGCCTTTGTGCAGCCCGGTGGCTGCGGCGATGCGGTATCCCTGGGGTGTCGAACTCATGGCTCGCAATATAAACTCTGCCTCCTGTGGACGCCGACCTTCCCATGCCCGATAGCTTGCATTCGCCACAAAGGCGGCTGATCGAGTTGCGCATGGAACACGCCGATCTCGACAGCCTGATCGACCAGGCCAGCAAAACCCCGCAGCGTGACGATTTGGCGCTGCGCCGCTTGAAGAAGCGCCGGCTGCTGCTGCGCGACCAGATTTCCCGGCTGGCAGCGTCGCTGGAGCCGAAAGAGCCCGCCTGAACCCACCCATGAATGTTGAAACCGACGAGCCCATGCTGGCCGATCTGGCCGAGCTGGGCGAGGCGGTTCGCGAAGCGCTGTCCGGCACCGGCGCACTTGCCCAGGCAGACGGCAACTTCGTGCCGCGCGAGCAGCAGACCGCGCTTGCCAGCGCGGTCGCCGAGGCGATTGCCGGGCGCAGTTCGCTGGTCGCCGAGGCTGGCACTGGCGTTGGCAAGACCTTTGCCTACCTGCTGCCGGTGCTGTTGTCGGGCCGGCGCACGCTGGTCAGCACCGCCACCAAGAACCTGCAGGACCAGCTGTTCTTCCGCGACCTGCCGCGCCTGCGCGAGGTCCTGAAGCTGCCGACCACGGTGGCGCTGCTGAAGGGCCGGGCCAGCTACCTTTGCAAGCACCGATTGGTGCAGGCCCGCGAGGGCGCTCAGCTGCCGGACCGCATGGCCGTGCGCGCGCTGGCCCGCATCGAGACCTGGGCCCATGCGACGCAAAGCGGCGACATCAGCGAGCTGGAGGGGCTGGACGAGCGCTCCGAGATCATCCCGCTGGTCACCTCCACACGCGACAACTGCCTGGGCAGCGAGTGCGGCGAGTACCACGCCTGCCACGTGATGAAGGCCAGGCGCGAGGCCATGGCGGCCGACGTGGTGGTGGTCAACCATCACCTGTTTTTTGCCGACCTGTCGCTGCGCGACACCGGCGTGGCCGAGCTGCTGCCGACGGTTGACGTGGCGGTGTTCGACGAGGCGCACCAGATGGTCGAGGCCGGCGTGCAGTTCCTCGGCAAGACGCTGGGTACCGGCCAGGTGCTGGACTTTGGCCAGGACATGCTGGCTGCCGGCCTGCAGCAGGCGCGCGGCCTGGCGCCCTGGCAGGACCTGGTGGCGGCCTGCGAACACGCAGCGCGTGAGTTGCGACTGGCTGCGGCCGGGCCGCAGCTGGAAGTGCGCGCGGCCTTGCGGTTGAGCTGGGAAGAGGCGACGCGCCGAGGGGCCGCGCTGCAGGAGCGCCTGAGCGGCCTGGCCGAGGCGTTGAAGTCGGCCGCGGCTGCGCTGGATGCCAATACCGGCGCTTCGCCCGACTTCGGCCGCCTGCAGGCACGCGCGCAGGAACTCGCCGCACAGGCCGCACGTTTCCAGGGGCCGACGCCAGCGGACCGGGTGCGCTGGGTCGATCTGACGCCACACCAGGCGCGCTTCGTCGAGTCTCCGCTGGACATTCGCAGCATGATGGGCGAGCAGCGTGCTGCCGGCAGCCGCGCCTGGGTCTTCACCTCGGCCACGCTGGGCGACGATGAGAACCTGAGCTGGTTCACCGAAGCCGCCGGCCTGGAAGACGCCCGCAAGCTGCGCCTGGGCAGCCCGTTCGACTACCCAGCCCATGCGCGGGTCTACGTGCCGCCTCGTTTTCCGGCTCCCAGCGAGAGCAATCATCCGGTGATGGTTGGCCGCGCTTCGGCGCATTGCGCTGCGGCGCTCGGCGGCCGCACCTTCGTCCTGACGACGACGCTGCGCGCGATGCGCACGATTGCGGAGGCACTGCAGGGGGAGCTGAAGACGCTGGGCAGCTCCTTGGAAGTGCTGGTGCAGGGCACGGCTGCCAAGCGGGCCTTGCTGTCGCGTTTCCAGGCCGGCAACAGCGTGCTGGTCGGTTCGCACAGCTTCTGGGAAGGCATTGACGTGCCGGGCGACGCGTTGCAGTGCGTGATCATCGACAAGCTGCCGTTCCCGCCGCCGAACGACCCGTTGGTCGAGGCCCGGGTCAAGCAGCTGAAGAGCCAGGGCCGCGACGCGTTCAACGACTATTTCGTCGCCGAAGCGGCGATTGCGCTGAAGCAGGGCGCTGGTCGCTTGATCCGTACCGAGACCGACAAGGGCTTGCTGGTGGTGTGCGACGTGCGGCTGCTGCAGGCCCGCTATGGCGCGCGCTTGCTGCGCGCCTTGCCACCCATGGCCGAGCTCACCAGTGGTGAGCAGGCGCTGGGCTGGCTGCGCGAGCTCGCCAGCGAGCGTTCGCTGGCATGAAAAAAGCGACCCGCGGGTCGCTCTGTCTGGATGCTGCGAAGGGCTGGCTCACCAGAGCTGCCACCAGGCCTTTTCACGTTCCTTGAAACCTTCCTGGGGCAGGCGGCTGTTCGGGAAGTTCAGCGCCAGCACGCGGTTGGCGTCGTCGCGCAGCTTGTCCAGCCCGAGCCGGTCATAAGCTTGGCCGAGGATGTACAGCGCTTCTTCGGTCGCAGGCGTCTGCGGGTAGACGGTGATGGCCTGCTGGGCCCGGTTGGCAGCGGCCACCAGCGCGCCACGGCGCAGGTAGTAGCGGGCCACGTGCACTTCATAGTCCGCCAGCGCATTGACGATGTAGTCCATGCGCGCGCGGGCATCGGGCGAATACTTGGAGTCCGGGAATTGGTCGACCAGCTGCTTGAACGACTGGTAGGACTCGCGCGAGGCCTGCTGGTCGCGCTCGGACTGCTGCTGTTGCGAGAGGGCGGCCAGGATGCCGAAGTCTTCATTGAAATTCACCAGGCCGCGCAGGTACAGCGCATAGTCCAGGCCGGGGCTGGACGGGTTCAGCTTGATGAAGCGGTCCAGCGTGGTGATGGCCTGGGCCTTCTCGCCGGACTTCCAGTACGAGTAGGCCAGGTCGAGCTGGGACTGCTGGCCCAGCAGGCCGCCGCCAGCCCGGCCTTCGACGCGCTCCAGGCCCTTGATGGCAGCGGTCCAGTTGCCAGATGCCATCTCTTCCTTGGCATCTGCATACAATTTCTCGGCCGTACCCTTCATCTCCTCATCTTTGAGTGAGCCGCAGGCTGCGGTCACCGCCAGCAAGGCCACCAGGGCGATTCGGGAAGCGGCTCGGAATGCGGGAAATTGGGTCATGGATCCGGCAAGCGCCGGGGCGCCCGCAACACGGTTGAGCGTGAATACACAAGAAAGAAAGCCAAACGATTATATGAGTGCCCAGAGCTCGAAAAAGGTGCCCGCTGCCAAGGCGGCAGCGTCGATGAATTCCGCGACCGAAACCGCCCTGGAACTGGACGACGAGGCGCTGGACACCGCTGCTTCATCAACCGAAGAATTCGAGGTTCGCACCCATGCACTGGGCGCGCCGGCACATGGCCAGCGGCTGGACAAGCTGCTGGCAACGCTGGTGCCCGAGTTTTCGCGCAACCACCTGCAAGGGCTGATCGAGCAAGGTGAGGTGACGCTCGATGGTGTGTCCAGCCAGAGCGTGTCGCGCAAGGCGCGCGCCGGGCAGGTGTTGGTGGTCCGGCTGGTGCCGCCCGCCGAAAGCCTGGCCTTCCGGCCCGAGTCGATTGAACTCGACATCGTCTACCAGGACGCCCATGTCCTGGTGGTCAACAAGCCGGCCGGCATGGTGGTGCACCCGGCGGCCGGCAACTGGTCGGGTACGCTGCTCAACGGCCTGCTGGCGCTGGACGGTCGCGCGGCCCATTTGCCGCGTGCCGGCATCGTGCACCGCCTGGACAAGGACACCTCGGGCTTGATGGTGGTGGGCCGCAGCCTGGAGGCGGTGACGGCGCTGGTGCGCGACATGGCGCAACGCGACGTGCGGCGGCGCTACATCGCGCTGGTGCATGGCGACGTCGGCAGCAGTCCGTTCGTGATCGACGCACCCATTGGCCGCGACCCCAGCACCCGCGTGCGGATGGCGGTGCAGGCGGGTGGCAAGCCGGCGCGCACCGATGTCTACCCAGTCGCCTTCGAGAGTGGCGTCAGCGCGGTGCGCTGCAAGCTGCACACCGGCCGCACACATCAGATCCGGGTGCACCTGAGCCAGCGGGGACACCCGCTGCTGGCCGATGCCGTGTATGGCGGCCCGCCAGGGCTCGGCCTGCTGCGACAGGCGCTTCACGCGGTGGAACTCGGGTTCGAGCATCCGATCACCCGCGAGCCGCTGCTGTTTCGTGCACCACCGCCGGCCGATCTGGCCCAGGCCTGGGCTCAAATCGCGCCTGACCATGCGCCAGACCAGGCTTCTGTGCCGGGCTGACGCCATTTATTGCGGCCTGCGGGCGGTCAGGCTGTACAATTCCAAACTGAACCGAGTTGGTGAATAGAGTTGGTCTGGCGTGCCTTGAACGCGCAGATGCATCTCGAAGCCCTCGGTGTATGGTGCGAAGCGCTCTGGGAAGCTTTGCGAACGTGGCAGGCATCGGGCCCTTGATTGTCTCAATCCGGCCCGCGGCGCCCTGAAAGCCAGGGCTCGAGACGCCGCCACGTCGTCACCGTCTGTGTGCAGAAAAGCCGCAACACAGCCCGTCGCACCACTCGCCCGAATTCGGCAACCCTGAAAAATGCCCGCCGCAGGTTTTTGCTGTGCCGGTGATTGAGTCGGCATGCCAGCCGCTGTTGTTCGCCCCCTCCGTTTGCCAGGATGGGGCCGGTCGCTGGTACCTGTCTGTCTGCCCATGCAGCTCACGATGCTGAAACAGTTTGCCCTGCGGGGCGACATAACCGCCTTTCCCCAGGCCTGGTCCATCGACGCGTGTCCATGAATACAGAGAACGCCAAGCGCGTTTTGGAAACAGCCCTCGTGTGCGCGGCGCAGCCTTTGCCGTTGCGCGAATTGCGCGTGCTTTTCGATGACCAGGTGGGCGCGGACACGCTGCGCCACCTGCTGGACGAACTTGGGCGGGATTGGCAGGGCCGGGGCGTGGAATTGGTCTGCCTGGCCTCGGGTTGGCGCTTCCAGAGCCGGCCTGAAATGCGCGAATACCTGGATCGGCTGAACCCCGAAAAGCCGCCGCGCTATTCCCGTGCGGTGCTTGAAACCCTGGCCATCATTGCCTACCGGCAACCGGTCACGCGGGGCGACATCGAGGACATTCGCGGTGTCGTGGTGTCCAGCCAGATCATGAAACAACTGGAAGACCGAAACTGGATCGAAGCCATCGGCCACCGAGACGCCCCCGGCCGCCCGGCGTTGTACGCCACGACCCGCCAGTTCCTGGACGACCTCGGGCTGGAAAGCCTGGATCGCCTGCCGCTGCTGGACTCGGCTGGTGGTGGCCATGCGGCACTGGCCAGCTTGGCGGATGCGCAGCCCGAACTGCTGACAGAGCAGGGCGCGCTGGCGCTTGACGAGCCGCTGCAAACGCCGGCCGTTGCAGCAAGTGCCGAGCCCATCGACCAGGCTGAACCACCGGGCGTCCCATCCGATGCCGCAGAACTGGTTTTCCAGTCTTCTTCCCCCTCTCTCGACGCATCGGCCCCTGCCGAAGCCTCCGAACTTCCTCCCGAACCCGACGCAACCCTCGCGCCGCCCAAGCCCTAGTCCTCTCAGCATGAACTCCGACGCACCTGACGCCCCCGACGATCTGCCCGCCAACCCGGCGCCCGAAGCCACTGACGCGCCGAAAAAGCGCACCCGCACCCGCAAGCCTGCGGTGGTGGAGGCCGCTGAGCCGGCGCCCGATGTGACGGCGGCACCCGAAGCGGCTGCGCCCATGGCTGCCGAAGAAGCGGCTGCTCCGGCGCGCGCGCCACGCAAGCCCCGTGCGCCGCGCAAGACCGCGGCTGCGACCGATGAGCCGGTGGCGCAGGTCCCTGTGACCGAAGCTGTGGCGGTGGCCGATGTGGCGCCAGTCGCCGTGACCCCGGTCGCCGAAGCTGCGGCGCCTGTGGCAGCGGCAGAGGCGGCCACCAGCGCGCTGTCTGGTGACGCAGTTGCTGCAGCCGAAGGCGAGGCTTCGGCCGAGGCTGAATCGGGTGCCGAGCGTGGGCGCAATCGCCGGCGTGGGCGCCGGGGTGCGGGTCGCGCCGAGGCGGGGGCGGATCAGGCGCAGGCCTTGCCGGGGGACGGGCTGGCGGTAGAGGCTGACAGCGAAGCTGAGGCGGGCGTCGGATTGCCGGTGGCGGCACCCAGCGCGCTGGATGCAGGCGAGGTGTTTGCCAGCTTGCTGTCGGGTGAATTTGACGCAGAGCCGGAGGCCGAGGCGCTGTTCGAGGGTGAGGCACAAGCCGAGAAGCGGGTGCTGCTGCCCGATGCAGATGCGCCCAAGCTGCACAAGGTGCTGGCGCAGTCCGGCATCGGTTCGCGCCGCGACATGGAGCAGATGATCCAGGAAGGCCGGGTCGAGGTGAACGGCGAGGTCGCGCACACCGGCATGCGCATCTCGTTTGGTGACCGCATCTCGATCGAAGGCAAGCCGGTGCGCGTGCGCATCGCGCCGCCGCCGCCGCGTGTCATCGCCTATCACAAGCCGGTGGGCGAGGTCGTCACGCATGATGACCCGCAACAGCGGCCCACCGTGTTCCGCAAACTGCCGCGGCTGCAGCAGGGCAAGTGGCAGTCGGTCGGCCGGCTGGACATCAACACCGAAGGCCTGCTGCTGTTCACCAACTCCGGTGACCTGGCCAACAAGCTGATGCACCCGCGCTTCGGCGTGGAGCGCGAATACGCGGTGCGCGTGCTCGGCACGCTGGAGAAGCCGGCCAAGGAGCGCTTGCTGGCAGGCGTGGAGATCGAGGGCCAGACGGCCGCGTTCAAGGCCATCGAGGAAGGTGGCGGCGAAGGCGTGAACCGCTGGTACCGCGTGGTGATTTCCGAAGGCCGAAACCGCGAGGTGCGCAAGCTGTTCGACGCGGTTGGCCTGGCGGTGAGCCGGCTGATCCGCGTGCGCTACGGCTGCGTGGTGCTGCCGCGCGGCTTGAAGCGCGGTGCCTGCGTGGATTTGGGCGAGATGGACGTCAAGGCGTTGCGCCAACTGACCGGTGGCCAGCAAGGCCAGGCGCAAGGCGCACCGCGTGGCGACGGTGGTCGGCCGGAGAAGCGCGACGGCCGGCGTGACGGCCCGCAGGACGGGCGCCGTGGCGAGCCGCGCCAGGGCGCGCGCGGCGAGGGTCGCCCGGAGCCGCGCGGCGAAGCGCGTGGTGAACGTGGTGAAGCGCGCCAGGAACCGCGCGGCGAAAACCGTGGCCAGCAGGACCGTCGCGACGGTCGCCCGGCCCGCGGAGGCCCCGGCCAGCAGCAGGGCGGCCGGCGCGACGAGGCCAGGGCCGATGGCCCGCGTGGCCGCAGCAACAACCCCGGCCCCAACGCCAACCGCCGCGACCAGGGCGAGCCGATGCTGCCGCGCGATGACCGGGAGCCGGGCGATCCCAGCCGCATTCCGAACCCGCTGCAGCAGACCTACGACAAGCGCGCCATCCAACGCGAACGTGCTGGCTCGCGCGAGCATGATTTCGAGAACGGTCCGATCCCGAACCCGCTGCAACAGACCTACGACAAGCGTTTTGTCCAGAACACCGGACGTGGCCCCAGCCAGGGGCGCAACGGCAAGGGTGGCAAGGGCGGTGGCGGTGGTCAGGGTCAGCCCGATCCGATGCAAACCTCGGTCGGCTACATCGGCGCCGATGCCTTCACCCGCAAGATGCAGGGACGGGGCAACGGCGGCGGCGGCGGTGGTGGTGGTCGTCGAGGCGGCCGCTGAGGTTCAGCAAGCGTCGCGGGTGCAGGTCGAACGACCGTCCGCGACGGCTCAGGCAAGCCAGGATTGACCCCGCGGCTGCTTCGTCTTATTCCTGTTTCACAGGGCAAGGCTAAAATTGTGGGCTTTGTCCTTTCGCTCGCCGAAAACTACTCCTGAAGGAAAAATCAAATGGCCATCGAACGCACCCTCTCGATCATCAAGCCCGACGCTGTCGCCAAGAACGTCATCGGCCAGATCTACGCCCGTTTTGAAGGCGCCGGCCTGAAGGTCATCGCTGCGCGCATGATGCATCTGTCGCGCACCGATGCCGAAGCGTTCTACGCCGTGCATGCCGCCCGTCCCTTCTTCAAGGATCTGGTCGACTTCATGATCTCCGGCCCGGTGATGGTCACCGCCCTCGAAGGCGAAGGCGCCATCCTGAAGAACCGTGACCTGATGGGTGCCACCGATCCGAAGAAGGCCGAGAAGGGCACGATCCGCGCCGACTTCGCCGACAGCATCGACGCCAACGCGGTGCACGGTTCTGACGCCGCCGAAACGGCTGCTGTCGAAATCGCCTTTTTCTTCCCCGGCATGAACATCCACTCGCGTTGATCGCGGGCTGGATTCTTCTGCCATCTCAAGCGGCCACATCGTCATGACCGGCGTCGTCAATCTTCTCGACTTCGATCTCGATGGCATGGCTGCGTTTTGCGAAGGGCTGGGTGAAAAGCGCTTCCGCGCCACCCAGCTTTTCCGCTGGATTCATCAAAGAGGCGCGCAAGACTTCGCCGCCATGAGCGACCTGGCCAAATCGCTGCGCGAAAAACTTGCCGGCAAAGCCGAGATTCGCCCGCTGCCCATCGTCACCGAGCAGATTTCGACCGATGGCACCGTCAAATGGTTGTTTGACGTCGGCGCCGGCAATGCGGTCGAAACCGTGTTCATCCCCGAAGATGACCGCGGTACCTTGTGCGTGTCCTCGCAGGCCGGCTGCGCGGTGGGCTGCCGTTTCTGCTCCACCGGCCACCAGGGCTTCAGCCGCAACCTGACGACCGGCGAGATCCTGGCGCAGCTCTGGATGGCCGAACACAAGCTGCGCGCGCGGCTGGGCCTGAAGCCAGGCGAACGTGCCATCACGAATGTCGTGATGATGGGCATGGGCGAGCCGCTGCAGAACTACAACGCGCTGGTGCCTGCGCTGCGCGTGATGCTGGACGACCATGCCTACGGCCTGTCTCGCCGCCGCGTCACGGTCTCGACCTCCGGCGTGGTGCCGATGATGGACCGCCTGCGCGAAGACTGCCCGGTGGCGCTGGCGGTGTCGCTGCATGCGCCGATTGACGCGCTGCGCGACGACCTGGTGCCGCTGAACCGCAAGTACCCGATTGCCGAGCTGATGCAGGCCTGCCTGCGGTACCTGGAAGCCGCGCCGCGTGACTTCATCACCTTCGAATACTGCATGCTTGATGGTGTCAACGACACCGAAGACCACGCGCGCGCACTGCTGGCGCTGGTCAATGGCCGCGGCCCGAACCGGGTGCCTTGCAAGTTGAACCTGATCCCGTTCAACCCGTTCCCGGCGTCCGGCCTGCTGCGCTCGCCGCGCGAGCAGGTGATGCGCTTTGCGAAGATCCTGCAGGATGGCGGATTGGTGACCACCGTGCGCAAGACGCGCGGCGACGACATCGATGCCGCCTGCGGCCAGCTTGCTGGCGAAGTGCAGGACCGCACCCGAGCGAGCGAGCGCATGAAGCGCCTGCCCGTGCCCATTGTTCCCCTGGGGTCTCCGCTACGATGATGTTTGCTCCTGGCGTCGCACAGGGCCGTTCGCAAGACGGTGTTCTTCATGGCCGTGCTGCTTGGCGCGCCGCGCTGGGCCGGGGGCTGCTGATGTGGGGATTGGCGTCGGGGCTCGTCTGGAGCCTGTCCGCCTGTGTGGCTGACAAGCCCAGGGACAGCAAGGACCTGGTGACCGCTTCGGACCAGACCGACGCTGACCGCCGCGCCAAGGTGCGCATGGAGCTTGCCGAGGCCTATTTCGGCCGCGGCATGAACACCACCGCGCTGGACGAAGTCAAGCAGGCCATCGTTGCCAAGCCGACCTCGGTCGAGGCCTACAACCTGCGCGGGCTGATCTATGCCAGCCTGAACCAGCCACAGCTGGCCGAGGAAAGCTTCCGGCATGCATTGCGGCTGTCGCCCAGCGACCTCAGCACCATGCACAACTACGGCTGGTTCCTGTGCCAGCAGCGCCGCTTCAGCGAGGCAGACGCGCAGTACAACACCCTGGTCGCCCAACCCGAGTTGCGCGACGCTTCGCGGGCCCTGCTGGCCCAGGGCGTCTGCCAGGCCCGTGACTTCCGCCTGGCCGATGCCGAGAAGACGCTGTCGCGTGCTTACGAGATCGACCCCGCCAATCCGGCCACAGCCGTGAATCTCTCCGAGGTGCTGTACAAGGAAGGCGAGTTCGAGCGCGCGCGCTTCTACGTTCGGCGCGTGAATTCCCAGGACAATCTGGTCACCGCCCAGTCGCTGTGGCTGGCCTTGCGCGTCGAGAATCGCCTGCGCCAGGACAGCCAGGTGCGGGTTCTGGGCAACCAGTTGCGCGGCCGTTTCCCCGAAGCGCCCGAAACCCTGCTGTTCGAAAAGGGTCGATTCGATGAGTGAGCCAGACGAGGCGGACAGCCACCGCGTCACCGCTGACGTGCACGCCACGCCAGGCGCGATGCTGCGCCACGCCCGCGAAGCGCAAGGCCTGCACCTGGGCGCGCTGGCCACGCAGCTGAAGGTGGCGCCGCGCAAGCTGGAGGCGCTGGAAGCCGACCGCTACGATGAACTGCAAGGGGCGACCTTTGTGCGCGCGCTGGCCCAGGCCGCTTGCCGTGCCTTGAAGATCGATCCGGCCCCGGTGCTGGCACGGCTGCCCAGGGCCGAGGCGCACAAGCTGGAGCATGTGAGCAACGGCCTGAACGCGCCGTTCCGCGAGCGCGGTGGCAAGCGTGAGCCGGCTGAGCAACTGCTGGCCAGCCGCGGTTTCCTGAGCCTGATCGCGCTGCTGGTGATCGCCGCGCTGGCGCTCTGGCTGCTGCCACGCGATGGCGCTGGCTGGCGCTGGCTGACGCAGGCGGCGCCGGAAAGCACGGCCGCAGCGTCGGCCGTGTTCGACAGCGGTGCCGCCAGCGCGGCGAATGGCGGTGAAGCTGCTGGCGCCCATGACGCCGGCACCCCGGCGATGGCCGACGCGCCGCTGGCGAATGTGCCGCAGGCCGATGCACCGCTGGCCGGTGATGCGGGCAGCCCGGCACCTGTGGCATCGCAGCCCGCGCCGGTGGCGCAAGCCCCGGCCAGCGCCGCGTTGCAGGCCGTCAAACCCGCTGCGAGCAGTGTGGCTGCACTGGCCGCCGCCGAGGCTGCAAGCAAGCCGCAACCGGCGGCCTCGGCTGGCCTGGATCCGTCCGGCCCGCTGCAACTGCATGCGCGCCAGGATTCCTGGATCGAGGTCATCGACGGCAGCGGCAAGACGCTGTTGGCACGCACAGTGGCCGCTGGCGATACCGTGGGGCTGAGCGGGGCCTTCCCGATGCGTGTGAAGATTGGCAATGCCGTAGGCACCGACTTGACGCTGCGCGGCAAGCCGATCGAGTTGCAATCGCTGACGCGGGACAACGTGGTCCGCCTCGAGCTGAAATAGGTTGATGAAGATGACTGAGCAAGCCGTGCGTGACCAGGTCGAAGTGCCCGACGACAGTGCGCCCATCCCCGTGCTGAGCCCGCTGGCACGCCGCAGCCGCCAGGCCCGCGTCGCCTGGGGATCGAACGTGGTGACGGTCGGTGGCGATGCGCCGGTGCGCGTGCAGTCGATGACCAACACCGACACGGTGGACGTCATCGGCACCGCCATCCAGGTCAAGGAGCTGGCGATTGCCGGCTCGGAGATGGTACGCATCACGGTCAACACGCCCGAGGCCGCTGCCGCAGTGCCGCACATCCGCGAGCAGTTGGACCGCATGGGCATCGCCGTGCCGTTGGTGGGCGACTTCCACTACAACGGCCACCGCCTGCTGACCGAGCATCCAGCCTGCGCCGAGACGCTGTCGAAGTACCGCATCAACCCCGGCAACGTGGGCAAGGGCGAGAAAGGCGACAAACAGTTCGCGCAGATGATCGAGGCCGCCTGCCGCTACGACAAGGTGGTGCGCATCGGCGTCAACTGGGGCAGCCTGGACCAGGAGGTGATGGCTGCGCTGATGGACGCGAACAGCCGCCGCGCCAAGCCTTGGGAGGTGAAGCAGGTGATGTACCAGGCGCTGATCCAGTCGGCGCTGGATTCTGCCCGCGACGCGCAGGCCATCGGCCTGTCGGCCAACCAGATCATCATCAGCTGCAAGGTCAGCGGCGTGCAGGACCTGATCTCGGTCTACAGCGCGCTGGCGCAGCGTTGCGACTACGCGCTGCATCTGGGCCTGACCGAAGCCGGCATGGGCACCAAGGGCACGGTGGCCTCGGCCACGGCGCTGTCGGTGTTGCTGCAGCAAGGCATTGGCGACACCATCCGAGTCTCGCTGACGCCGCAGCCCGGTGAGGCGCGCACGCAAGAGGTCGTGGTCGCGCTGGAAATCCTGCAGTCTCTGGGCTTGCGCAGCTTCAACCCCAGCGTCACAGCCTGCCCCGGCTGTGGCCGCACCACCAGCACCACCTTCCAGGAGCTGGCCAAGCAGATCGACGACTACCTGCGGGCGCAGATGCCGGTCTGGAAGTCGCGCTATCCGGGCGTCGAGAGCATGAAGGTCGCCGTGATGGGCTGCATCGTCAACGGCCCGGGTGAGAGCAAGCATGCCGACATCGGCATCAGCCTGCCAGGCACCGGCGAAGCGCCGGCCGCGCCCGTCTTCATCGACGGCGAAAAGGCCATGACGCTGCGCGGCGAGGGCATTGCCACCGAGTTCCAGACGGTGGTCGAGCAGTACATCGAACGCCGCTACGGCAGCGTCACGGCCGCGCATTGACGCTGCCTCACCCCTTCGCTCGCTGACCCTGCGCGGCCTGGCCGCGCAAGCTTTAGCTGACTTTGCCGAGCCGCTTTCCGGGCTCAGGCTGCCATTTCAGTTGCAAACCACCATGAGCAAGACCCTCCAGGCCATCAAGGGGATGAACGACATCCTGCCGGGCAGCGTGACCCGCAAGGACAAGCTGCCCGACTCGGCGCTGTGGCACTGGTTCGAGTCCACCGTGCGCTCGGTGCTGGCGCGTTACGGCTACCAGTACATCCTGACCCCCATCGTCGAACCCACCGCCCTGTTCGTGCGTGGTTTGGGCGAAGTGACCGACATCGTCGAGAAGGAGATGTATTCCTTCACCGACGCGATGAACGGCGACCAGCTGACGCTGCGCCCCGAGGCGACCGCCGGCATCGTGCGGGCAATGGTGGAGCACAACGCGCTCTACAACGGCCCGTTGCGGCTGTGGACCCTGGGCGCGATGTTCCGCCACGAGCGGCCCCAAAAGGGCCGCTACCGCCAGTTCCACCAGCTGGACGTGGAGGCGCTGGGCTTTGCCGGCCCGGACGTGGACGCCGAACTGATCCTGCTGGTGCGCCGGCTGTGGAAGGAGCTGGGCTTGGTCGAGGGCGACCATGTGCGACTGGAACTGAACAGCCTGGGCCAGCCGGCAGAACGTGCGGCGCACCGCGCGGCCTTGATCGCGCACTTCGAAGCCCACGCTGAGCTGCTGGACGAAGACGCGAAGCGCCGCTTGCACAGCAATCCGCTGCGCATCCTGGACACCAAGAATCCGGCAATGCAGGCAATGGTGGAAGCCGCGCCCAAGCTGATGGACTTCCTCGGTGAAGAGACGCTGGCGCACTTCAATGCGGTGCGCGCCATCCTCGACGCCGCCGGTCTCGAATACCGGGTCAACACCCGGCTGGTGCGTGGCATGGACTACTACAACCTGACCGTCTTCGAGTGGGTCACCGACCACCTGGGCTCGCAGGGCACCGTCTGCGGCGGTGGCCGCTACGACGGGCTGATCGAGCAGCTGGGCGGCAAGAGCGCGCCGGCGGTCGGCTTTGGCCTGGGCATCGAGCGGCTGCTGCTGCTGATCCAGGAACTGGCTCTGCCGGTGCCCAGCGGCGCGGCCGACGCCTATGCGGTGATCCCTGACGCTGCGGCGTTGCCGAAGGTGCTGCCAGTGCTCGAAAGCCTGCGCGCCGAAGGCGTGGCGGTGCAGATGCACGCCGGCGGCGGCAGCATGAAGGCGCAGTTCAAGAAGGCCGATGCCAGCGGTGCCCGCTACGCTCTGGTGTTCGGCGCCGACGAACTGAGCCAGGGCCAGGTGACGCTGAAGCCGCTGCGCGAGACCGGTGACCAAAGCCTGCAGCCGCTGGCAGATGTGAAGCGCTGGGCCGGGCTGCTGCGCGGGCCCGCGGGCAACGCATAATCCGCTGTTGGCGCCCGAAGCTTCGGGCGCCGCATGCATCCCAAAACGCCCTGGCCCTGCCGGGTTCCGATTTCTATGCCCGCCTCGCGTGGGCCGTGTTTCATGGCAAGCAATCTCGACCTTCAGGAACAAGAACAACTCGACGAGCTCAAGGCGTTCTGGAAGCAGTATGGCAACCTGATCACCTGGACGCTGACGCTGGTGCTGGCCGGTTTTGCCGCCTGGAACGGCTGGAACTACTATCAGCGTGACCAAGCTGCCAAGGCTGGCACCATGTTCGACGAACTGGATCACGCGGTGCAGGCCGGTGATGCCGCCAAGTCCGCACTGGTCTTCAATGACCTGAAGCAGCGCTTCCCACGCACGACCTTCGCCCAGCAAGGGGGCCTGCTGGCCGCTCATGTGCAGGCCGACAAGGGCCAGGCCGATGCCGCGCAAGCCACGCTCGAATGGGTGGCCGCGCAAGCCAGCGACGAGGACTACCAGGCGCTGGCGCACCTGCGCCTGGCCGCGCTGCTGATCGACAAGAAGGCCTATGACGAAGCACTGAAGCAGGTCGACGCGGTGAAGTCGCCCGAATTCGCTGCGCTGGCCGATGACAGGCGTGGCGATGTGCTGATGGCCCAGGGCAAGACGGCCGAGGCTGTGGCTGCCTGGCAGAAGGCCTGGAAGGCCATGGACGACAAGCAGGACTACCGCCGCGTGATCGACGCCAAGTTGACCGCCCAGGCCGCAGCACCCGCGCCGGCCGCTTCCGAGGCCGCCAAATGAGCGGCGCGCTGAACCGCTGGCTGGCCGGTGGCTTGCTGAGCGTGCTGGCCGCTGCCTCGCTCGGCTTGGCAGGTTGCTCCAGCGACAAGGCACCGCCCGCGCCGCTGCAGCCGGTCCAGCCGCAGATCGCCGGCCGCCAGGTCTGGCGCCTGCCACTGGGCAGCGATGTCAGCTTCCCGATGGCTGCCGTCGTGCGCGATGGCAAGGTCTTTGCTGCCTCCGACAACGGCAGTGTGGTGGCGGTGGAAGCCGCGACCGGCCGCGAAATCTGGCGCACCCGGGTGGACGGCAAGCTCAGCGCCGGTGTCGGCAGCGACGGGCGGTTTGCCGCCGTGGTCACGCAGGACAATGAACTCGTCGTGCTGGACGCCGGCAAGGACAAGTGGAAGACCCGGCTGGACGCCCGTGTGGTGACCGCGCCGCTGGTGGCCGGCGAGCGCGTGTTCGTGATGAGCGTGGACCGTGTGGTGTCAGCCTATGACGTGCTGGACGGTCACAAGCTCTGGACGCTGCGCCGCCCCGGCGACGCGCTGACGCTGGCCCAATCCTCCGTGTTGGCCGCCTACAAGGACACGTTGCTGGCCGCGCAAGGCTCGCGCCTGCTGGGGCTGGACCCGACGCAGGGCAATGTGCGCTGGGAAGCCACCGTGGCCACGCCGCGCGGCACCAACGAGGTCGAACGCCTGTCCGACCTGGTCGGCCCGCCGGCCCGCAACGGCAACGTGCTGTGCATGCGCGCCTTCCAGACCGGCGTCGGCTGTGTCGATGCGGACCGCGGCGCAGTGCTGTGGAACATGCCGGGCGGCGGCGTGCAAAGCGTGGCGGCCGATGCCGACTACGTGTTCAGCGCCGACGCTTCGGACCGCATCAGCGCCCGCCGTCGCCGCGACGGCAGCACCGTCTGGACCAACGAACGCTTCCTGAACCGCAGCCTGAGCGCGCCGATTTCGGTCGGTAAGACGGTGGTCTTCGGCGATTTCGAAGGCCAGGTGCATTTCCTGTCGCGCGACGCCGGCACCCCGCTGCTGCGGCTGCCGACCGACGGCTCGGCGGTGATCGGCGTGCCGGTGCTGTCCGACACCACGATGGTCGTGACGACCCGCAATGGCGGCTTGTTCGGCTTCCGTCCCGAATGATTGATTTGACCCAGGGCCTGGTTTGAAACCCGTGATCGCTCTTGTCGGCAGGCCCAATGTGGGCAAGTCGACCCTGTTCAACCGGATGACCAAGAGCCGCGATGCGATCGTGGCCGATTTCTCCGGGCTGACACGCGACCGCCACTACGGCGACGGTCGCCTCGGCAACCGTGAATTCATCGTCGTCGACACCGGAGGCTTCGAGCCCGACAGCACGACCGGCATCGTCAAGGAAATGGCGAGCCAGACGCGCCAGGCCGTGGCCGAGGCCGATGTGGTGGTGTTTGTCGTCGACGTGCGCAACGGCTTGTCCGGGCAGGACCATGACATCGCCCGTTTCCTGCGCCAGGCCAACAAGCGCGTGCTGCTGGCGGTCAACAAGGCCGAAGGCATGCAGGAGTCGCCGCTGCTGGCCGAGTTCTACGAGCTCGGCATGGGCGAGCCGCACCCGATCTCGGCGGCGCACGGGCAGGGCATTCGCAGCCTGCTGGAAGCCGCGCTGGAAGACTTCCCCGAGGACGAGGATGAGCCTGAAGACGAGGCCGACGGTCCGATCCGCCTCGCGGTGGCCGGCCGGCCGAACGTCGGCAAGTCCACGTTGATCAACACCTGGCTGGGCGAAGAGCGCCTGATCGCTTTCGACATGCCCGGCACCACGCGCGACGCGATCAAGGTGCCCCTGGAGCGTGACGGCCAGCGCTTCGAACTGATCGACACGGCAGGCCTGCGGCGCAAGGGCAAGGTCTTCGAGGCGATCGAGAAATTCTCAGTCGTGAAGACGCTGCAGGCGATCGCCGATGCCAACGTGGTCGTGCTGATGATCGACGCGACGCAGGGCGTCAGCGAGCAGGACGCACACATCGCCGGCTATGTGCTGGACTCGGGCCGTGCGGTGGTCATCGCGATCAACAAATGGGATGCGATCGACAGCTATCAGCGCCAGACGCTGGAGCGTTCGATCGAATCCCGCCTGGCCTTCCTGAAGTTCGCGCCGCTGCTGAACATCTCGGCGCTGCGGCGCCAGGGCCTGGGTCCGCTGTGGAAGGCAATTGCCGACGCGCATGCGTCCGCCACCTGCAAGATGCCCACGCCCGTGCTGACGCGCCTGCTGCACGAGGCGGTGGAGCACCAGAATCCCAAGCGGGTGGGTGCCTACCGGCCGAAGATGCGTTATGCGCACCAGGGCGGCATGAATCCGCCCATCATCGTGATCCATGGCAATTCGCTGGAGCACGTCACCGAAGTCTACAAACGCTATCTCGAAGGGCGTTTCCGGGAACATTTCAAGCTGGTGGGCACGCCTTTGCGCATTCAGATGAAACTTTCGGGGAACCCATTTGCTGAAAACGAACACTGACACTTGGTGCCACGCAATGTGGCGCCGGGCGGCCTGTGTTAACGTGCAAGCCGTCTTCATCTTTCCAACACGGAGCATATCGTGAGCAACAAAGGGCAACTCCTGCAAGACCCCTTCCTGAACCTCCTGCGCAAGGAGCATGTGCCAGTGTCCATTTATTTGGTCAACGGTATCAAGCTGCAAGGGCACATCGAGTCGTTCGACCAATATGTCGTGCTGCTGCGTAATACCGTGACCCAAATGGTTTACAAGCACGCCATTTCCACCGTCGTGCCGGGCCGCGCGGTCAACTTCCACGCCGCTGACGCGGGCGAAACCAACTGAAGCCCTTTCCCCGTTTCCTCATTGCCGACCGGCGCCACCGGATGATGCCGTGAGCGCCCCCGCGTCCGCCCCGGACCAGGTCAATGCCAACCAGCCCCGCGCGGTGCTGGTCGGTGTGGACCTGGGTCCGGGTTCTTCTTTTGAGGCCACGCTGGATGAGCTCGCGTTGCTGGCCGAATCGGCTGGCGACGTGGCGGTCGCGCGCGTGGTCGCCAAGCGCAAGGCGCCAGACCCGGCATTGTTTGTCGGCTCTGGCAAGGCCGACGAGATCAAGCTGCTGGTGCAAGCCCATGGCGCGCACGGCGTGATCTTCGACCAGGCCCTGTCGCCTGCGCAGCAGCGCAACCTGGAGCGCCACCTCGGCGTGCCGGTGTCGGACCGCACGGCGCTGATCCTCGAGATCTTCGCTGCCCGTGCGCAAAGCCACGAAGGCAAGCTGCAGGTCGAGCTGGCCCGGCTGCAATACCTCTCGACCCGCCTGGTGCGGCGCTGGAGCCACCTGGAGCGCCAGCAAGGCGGTACCGGTGTGCGCGGTGGCCCTGGCGAAGCCCAGATCGAGCTGGACCGCCGCATGATCGGCGACCGGATCAAGGCGATCAAGGAGCGGCTGGTCAAGGTCAAGCGGCAGCGCAACACCCAGCGGCGCGCACGCGAGCGCAGTGGCACTTACAGCGTGTCGCTGGTCGGCTATACCAACGCCGGCAAGTCCACGCTGTTCAATGCGCTGACGAAGGCCCGCACCTATGCGGCCGACCAGCTGTTTGCCACCTTGGACACGACGACCCGCTCGTTGTATCTCGGCGAAGCCGGGCGTTCGGTCTCGCTGTCCGACACCGTCGGCTTCATCCGCGACCTGCCGCACAAGCTGGTCGAGGCATTCCGTGCCACGCTGCAGGAGGCTTCGGACGCCGATGTGCTGCTGCATGTGATCGACGCCGCCGGCCCGCATCTGCAGGACCAGCAAGCGGAGGTCGAGCGGGTGCTGGAAGAAATCGGTGCCGATGGCCTGCCGCAGGTGCTGGTCTACAACAAGCTCGACATGATCGAGGGCAGCCAGCGCCCGCGCCAACTGCGCGACGAACTGACGCGGGCCAACGGCCAGCGGGTGCCGCGCGTGTTCGTCAGCGCCAAGACTGGCGAAGGGCTGGACCTGCTGCGCCAGCTGATCGCCGAATACGCTGCACCCGCACCGGACTTGAATCCGCGTGGCGTCGTCACCACCTTGCCTGATGGGCGAGCGGTGGAAGCGGCGCGCGGCGAAGGTGACCCTGACGACGGGGCCTGGCCGGTCGACTGACCTGTCAAAGCGCGCCCGAACTCCCCTGACGTTTTCCGACCTTTCTCCGAATGGCATGACCATGCGTGAACTTTCCCAACGGGCCGGATTCTTCGGCCGACTGTCAGCGCTGGCCGGTGCCAGCCAGGCCTTGTTGCTCGGCGCGCTTCAGCGCAAGCCGCGAAGCCCGGCTGGCGCCACCGTGACCCTCAGCAGCGGCCGCAACGACGGTCCGCCCGACCTGGACGAGCTCTGGCGCGACTTCAACCGCAAGTGGTCCAACCTGTTTGGCGGCAAGTCCACGCCACCCGGCGGCAGTGGGCCGGACGGCTTCCAGCCGGACATGAAAAGCGCCGGCATCGGTGTCGGTTTGATTGCCGCGGTCGTGGTGGTGATCTGGGCCGGCAGCGGTGTTTTCATCGTGCAGGAAGGTCATCAAGCCGTGGTGACGACTTTTGGCCGCTACAGCAGCACGCTGGAAGCAGGCCTGCGCTGGCGCATGCCTTATCCAGTCCAGGCGCACGAAATCGTGCCGACCACGCAGTTGCGTTCGGTCGAGGTTGGCGGCCAATCGGTGGCGCAGGCGACCGGCTTGCGTGACTCCTCGATGCTGACGCAGGACGAGAACATCGTCGACATCCGCTTCACCGTGCAGTTCACGCTGAAAGATGCGCGCCAATATTTGTTCCAGAACAAGAACACCGATGAAGCGGTGCGCCAGGCGGCCGAATCTGCGGTGCGCGAAATCGTCGGCCGCAGCCGGGTTGACCAGGTGCTGTACGAGCGCCGTGATGCGATCGCTGCCGAATTGGTCAAGTCCGTGCAGGCCCAGCTCGACAAGCTGGAGGCCGGCGTGCTGATCAAGAACGTGAACCTCCAGAACGTGCAGGTGCCCGAGCAGGTCCAGGCTTCGTTCGACGACGCTTTCAAAGCCGGTGCCGACCGTGACCGTTTCAAGAATGAAGGCCAGGCCTACGCCAGCGACGTGATCCCGAAGGCGCAAGGCACGGCTGCGCGCCTGCACGAGGAGGCGGAAGGCTACAAGGCCAGCGTGGTCGCAACCGCTGAAGGCGACTCGCAGCGCTTCAACTCCGTGTACGCCGAGTACCAGAAGGCGCCTGCCGTGACGCGCGACCGGCTCTACATCGACACCATGCGCGAGGTCTACAGCAACGTCAGCAAGGTCATGGTGGACAGCCGTAACGGCTCCAATCTGCTGTACCTGCCGCTGGACAAGTTGATCCAGCAAACCGGCGCTGGCGCGATTGGCTCGGCTTCGGGCGCGACCTCCGCGCCGGCCACGGCAGTGCAGTCCGACGTACCGGCTGCCAGCGACAACCGCGTCCGCGACAGTGCCCGTTCGCGCGATCGCGAATCGCGCTGAGTCACGGCCTGCCAAGAAAGACGAGAACCTGAACATGAATCGTTTAGCACTGATTGCAGGTGGCGTGCTGGTCGCGCTGATGCTGGCTTCGTCCATGCTCTTCGTGGTGGATCAGCGGCAGATCGCCGTGGTGTATTCGCTCGGCGAGATCAAGGAAGTCATCGTCGAACCCGGGTTGAAGTTCAAGCTGCCGCCGCCGTTCCAGAACCTGGTGATGCTGGACCGCCGCATCCAGACCCTGGACAGCCCGGAAACCCGGCCCATCTTCACTGCCGAGAAGAAGAGCCTGGTGATCGACTGGCTGATCAAGTGGCGCATCACCGAGCCGCGGCAGTTCATTCGCAATAACGGCGTGGACATGCGCAGCCTGGAAAACCGCTTGAGCCCAGTCGTGCAGGCAGCCTTCAATGAAGAGGTGACCAAGCGCACCGTGGGCGGCGTGCTGGCCACCGAGCGCGAGAAGGTGATGAGCGACGTCAAGGCCCGCCTGGCCGACGAAGCCAAGTCCTTCGGCATCGAGATCCAGGACGTGCGCATCAAGCGCGTTGACTTTGTGGCCAGCATCACCGACTCGGTCTACCGCCGCATGCAGTCCGAGCGGCAGCAGGTGGCCAACGAGTTGCGCTCGCAAGGCCAGGCAGAAGGCGAAAAGATCCGCGCCGATGCCGACCGCCAACGCCAGGTCATCATGGCCGAGGCCTACCGCGACGCGCAGAAGATCAAGGGCGAGGGTGATGCCGAGGCATCCAGCCTGTATGCCGCTTCGTTCAGCCGGGATCCGCAATTCGCGCAGTTCTACCGCAGCCTGGAGGCTTACCGCTCCAGTTTTCGCAGCCGCAACGACGTGATGGTGGTGGACCCGAGTTCAGATTTCTTCAAGGCCATGCGCGGCGCTGGCGCGGCCGCTGCGGCGGCACCGGCGCGCAAGTGAATCCTGCGCCAGGGCCGGCTCGGTCTCTGGCGAGGCGGGGCGACGGAGGCGGGTGAGGGCGCATGAGTGACGTGATGTGGACCGCGCTGGCCCTGATGCTGGTGATGGAGGGCCTGCTGCCCTTCCTCAACCCAGGCATCTGGCGCCAGCTGTTCCTGCGCGCCACGCAGCTCGACGACAAGCAGATCCGATTCCTGGGACTGAGCAGCATGGTGCTGGGTCTCGTGCTGCTGTTGCTGTTCCGAAGCTGAGCAGCGTCGGCGCGACCGGCTTCGTTTGTAGGGGTGACCTGTACAATGCCGGTTTTAACCGCCGGTGCATTTTCATGTCCTCTGCTTGGCTGTTGCCAGAGCACATTGCTGATGTCCTGCCCGCAGAGGCAAGGCGCATCGAGGAATTGCGCCGCCAGTGGCTGGATCTGGCGCGTGCATATGGGTTCGAGATGGTCATGCCGCCCTTGCTTGAACACCTGGATTCCCTGCTTTCGGGCACCGGCCGCGAGTTGGACCTTCGGACCTTCAAGCTGGTGGACCAGCTCAGTGGCCGCACGCTGGGGTTGCGGGCCGATACCACGCCACAGGTCGCACGCATTGACGCCCACTTGCTGAACCGCGAAGGCGTGACCCGTCTTTGCTATTGCGGCCCGGTGCTGCACACCCGCCCGGCTGGCCTGCACGCCACGCGTGAGCCGCTGCAACTCGGTGTCGAGCTGTTTGGCCACGCCGGCCTGGAGGCCGATCTTGAAATCATCGAACTGGCATTGGACGGGCTTCAGGCTGCCAACTTGACTGGCCTGATGCTGGACCTGGGCGATGCCCGCGTTGTTCGCTCTGTTCTTGCGGGTGTGGCGCTGGACGCCATGGCGCTGACTGAACTGGTCGCAGCGCTGACTGCCAAAGACGGCAGCACCGTGCGCCAGATCGCCCGGGACTGCCCAGCGGCCACACGCGACGGCCTGGCCGCCCTGCTGGATCTCTACGGCGGCGACGAAGTGCTGGCCGAGGCCCGCAAACGCTTGCCGGCGCGCGCGCCCATCAATGCGGCGCTGGATGACCTGGCCTGGCTGTCCGGCCACATCCGCCAAGCCTATCCGGACGTGCGGGTTGGCTTCGATCTTTCGGACATGAGCGGCTACGCGTACTACAGCGGTACGCGCTTTGCTGTGTACGGCCATGGCTCGCCGAACGTGTTGGTGCGCGGCGGGCGCTATGACGAGGTGGGTGCGGTCTTCGGCCGCAACCGCCCGGCCGTGGGCTGCAGCCTGGATTTGAAGAACCTGGCCAGCGTGGCGGGTAGCGTGCCACCGCATGCTGCCGTGCGTGCCCCCTGGGGCGAAGACCCGGGCCTGCGTGCGGCAGTTCGTGCCTTGCGCGCCCAGGGTGAAACAGTGGTCTGCATGCTGCCCGGCCACGCCGACCAGACCGAAGAATTCAACTGCGACCGTGCGCTTTGCGAGGTCGACGGACAGTGGTTGCTGCGCGCGCTTTGAGCCCCTGGCGAAGCCGCCGCCGCGCCGATACGAACAACTTTTGAGAACTCGCTAGAACGCCATGCAACAAGGCAATTCTTCAGCCGCGACCATCTTGCGCGGCCGCAACGTGGTCGTCGTCGGCACCCAGTGGGGCGACGAGGGCAAGGGCAAGGTCGTCGATTGGCTGACCGATCACGCCCAGGGCGTGGTCCGCTTCCAGGGCGGCCACAACGCAGGCCACACGCTGGTGATCCGCGGCGTCAAGACGGCATTGCAACTCATCCCCTCGGGCATCATGCGCGATGGCGTTCATTGCTACATCGGCAACGGTGTGGTGGTGGATCCGACGCATTTGCTCAGCGAGATCGAGCGCCTGGAAAAGGCTGGCCTGGACGTGCGCTCGCGGTTGTTCATCAGCGAGTCCTGCCCGCTGATCCTGCCGTTCCACGTCGAGGTCGACAAGGCGCGCGAAGCGATGCGCGAAACCAGTGGCGCCGGCAAGATCGGTACCACCGGCAAGGGTATCGGCCCGGCGTATGAAGACAAGGTTGCCCGCCGCGCATTGCGCGTGCAGGACCTCAAGCATCCGGAGCGCTTCGCGAAGAAGCTGAAGGAGTTGCTGGAGCTGCACAACTTCGCGCTGACCGGCTACTTGAAAGCCAGCCCGCTGGAGTTCCAGCCCATCTTCGACCAAGCGATGAAGATGGCCGAGGTCTTGAAGCCGATGATGGCCGACGTGGGCTACCGGATCCACAAGGCTCACCAGGCCGGCGCCAACATCCTGTTCGAGGGTGCGCAAGGTACGCTGCTGGACATCGACCACGGCACCTACCCGTACGTGACCTCCAGCAACTGCGTGGCCGGCAATGCCGCCGCAGGCTCGGGCGTCGGCCCGCAGATGCTGCATTACATCCTTGGCATCACCAAGGCGTACACCACGCGCGTCGGCTCGGGCCCGTTCCCCACCGAGCTGCCGATGGACGAGCCCGGCACCGTGGGTCACCACCTGTCGACCGTGGGCCAGGAGCGCGGCACCGTGACCGGCCGCCCGCGCCGTTGCGGCTGGCTGGATGCAGCCGCGCTGAAGCGGTCCATCATCATCAACGGCGTGTCGGGCCTGTGCATCACCAAGCTGGACGTGCTGGACGGCCTGAGCGAGATCAAGGTCTGCGTGGGCTACCAACTGGACGGTCAGCCGATTGACATCCTGCCGCTGGACGCCGACGAAGTCGCGGCCTGCCAGCCGGTGTACGAAACCTTCCCGGGCTGGGAGGGGAGCACCTTCGGCATCACCGAATGGGACAGGCTGCCGGAAAACGCGCGCCGCTACCTGGAGCGCGTGCAGGCCCACATTGGCGCACCGATCGACATGGTGTCCACCGGTCCGGACCGCGACCACACCATCCTGCTGCGCCACCCGTACCAGGCCTGACGTGACCCCGACTGCCCATTCGTTGCCCACCGCCAACCCGCCGGAGACCGCATGCTGACTGACGATGGCAAACACCTTTACGTGTCCTGGGACGATTACCACCTGCTGATCGAGCGGCTGGCGATCCAGGTCCAAGAGTCGGGCTGGCAGTTCGACCAGATCCTTTGCCTGGCGCGTGGCGGCTTGCGCCCGGGCGACGTGATGTCGCGCGTATTCGACAAGCCGCTGGCCATCATGTCGACCAGTTCCTACCGTGCTGAAGCCGGCACGATCCAGGGCCGCTTGGACATGGCCAAGTACATCACCATGCCCAAAGGTGAACTGGCGGGCAGGGTGCTGCTGGTGGACGACCTGTCTGACTCCGGCGAAACCTTGAAGGCCGTGGTGGACCGGCTGCGTGGCCTGCCGCAGATCCAGGAACTGCGCTCTGCGGTGATCTGGACCAAGGCCGTGTCCAGCTACACGCCGGACTATTACGTCGAAATGCTGGCCACCAGCCCGTGGATTCACCAGCCGTTCGAAGAGTACGACAGCCTGCGGCCCGAAGGGCTGGCCAAGAAGTTTGCGGTCTGACTTGCGGTCGGGCCTGCATTCGGCGGCGCGCAATGCGCGTCGCTCGGAAGATCAAACTGCCAAGAACGAAGGCGCAAAGCAAAAAGGCCAGTACTTTCGTACCGGCCTTTTTTGTTCTTCTTCGTTCTTGTTATGCTTGGTGCCCAGGAGAGGACTCGAACCTCCACGGAGTTACCCGCTAGTACCTGAAACTAGTGCGTCTACCAATTCCGCCACCTGGGCATGCGCAGTACGTTTTGGAAAATTTGGAAAATTCGAAAGCGTTACTGCACAGGTTTCAGCTGCAAATTCGCGCTGCAGCCAAAGATAGGACTATACCATTAAAGCCAAAAACAATACAAGCGCCGCCACGACGGCAGGCGCGATGCTGAATGACATCGAGGGCATTGTCCTCGGCCACCGCGACGGACACGGTTTCGTGCAGCGTGGCAACGGAGAGCCCGACATCTACCTCCCACCGCAGGAAATGCGTGCAGTGTTGCACCGTGACCGCGTGGTCGTGCGGGTGGCGAGGATGGACCGAAAAGGCCGGCCTGAGGGGCGCGTGATCGACATTCTGGAGCGCCGCAAGACGCCCATCATCGGGCGACTGCTGCAGGAAAACGGCATCTGGCTGGTCGCGCCCGAGGACCGACGCTACGGCCAGGACATCCTGATTCCGAAAAACGCGATTGCCAATGCGATCGCAGGGCAGGTCGTGGCGGTGGAGCTGACCGAGCCGGCCTCGATGTATTCGCAGCCCGTGGGCCGGGTGACCGAAGTGCTGGGCCAGATCGATGACCCGGGCATGGAGATCGAGATCGCCGTGCGCAAGTACGAGGTGCCGCACCGCTTCTCGGCCGAGACGCTGGCCCAGGCTGCCGGCCTGCCGGACAAGCTGCGAGCAGTCGACCTGAAGCAGCGCATCGATTTGCGCGATGTGCCGATGGTCACCATCGACGGCGAAGACGCCCGCGACTTCGACGACGCGGTCTACTGCGAGCCTTACCAGAGCGGCCGTGGTCGCACAGCGGTGCGGGGTTGGCGCCTGATCGTCGCCATTGCCGATGTGTCGCATTACGTGAAGCCGGGCGAGCCGCTGGACGTGGATGCTTACGAGCGCGCGACCTCGGTCTATTTCCCGCGCCGGGTGATCCCGATGCTGCCGGAGAAGCTGTCCAACGGGCTGTGTTCGCTGAACCCGGAAGTCGACCGCCTGACGATGGCCTGCGACATGCTGGTCGACGAGCAGGGCGACGTCACCGCCTACCAGTTCTACCCGGCGGTGATCTGCTCGCAGGCACGGCTGACGTACACCGAAGTTGCCGCGGCGCTGGGCAACACCCGTGGCCCGGAGGCTGCGAAGCGTGCCGCTGTGCTGCCGCACCTGCTGCACCTGCACGAGGTCTACCGCGCGCTGCTGAAATCGCGCCAGCGGCGCGGTGCGGTGGACTTCGAGACCACCGAAACGCAAATCGTCTGCGACGAAAACGGTCGCATCGAGAAGATCGTGCCGCGGTTGCGCACAGAGGCGCACCGGCTGATCGAGGAGTCCATGTTGGCGGCCAACGTCTGCGCGGCTGACTTCATTGCCCAGGCCCAGCACCCGTGCCTGTTCCGGGTTCACGACGGCCCCACGCCCGAGAAGCGCCTGACGCTGCAGAACTACCTGAAAAGTGTCGGCGTGGGCATGACGATCAGCGAGGACCCGACGCCGGCCGAGTACCAGGCCATCGCGACGGCGACCAAGGACCGCATCGATGCGGCGCAGATCCACGCGATGCTGCTGCGCTCGATGCAGCAGGCGCTGTACACGCCTGACAACGGCGGCCACTTTGGCCTGGCCTACGAGGCCTACACCCACTTCACCAGCCCCATCCGCCGTTACCCGGACCTGCTGGTGCACCGGGTCATCAAGGCCGTCCTGCAGGGCAAGCGCTTCCAGCTGAGCAGCGGCTCGCTGGTGGCGGGCGCCAAGCCCGGCACGCCCCCGGCCAAGCCGCCCAGGGTGTCTGCCACGGAGCAGGCAGCCTGGGAAGGTGCGGGTGCACATTGCAGTGCCAATGAACGCCGGGCAGACGAGGCCTCGCGCGACGTCGAAGCCTGGCTGAAGTGCCGCTACATGCGCGAGCGCCTGGGCGAGGAGTTCTCTGGCACCGTCAGCGCCGTGACCAGCTTCGGCGTGTTCGTCACGCTGGATGCGCTGTACGTTGACGGCCTGGTGCACATCACCGAGCTGGGTGGCGAGTACTTCCGCTTCGACGAGGCGCGCCAGGAGCTGCGTGGCGAGCGTACCGGCGTGCGCTACGCCATCGGCGCGCGGGTCCGCATCCAGGTCAGCCGCGTGGACCTCGACGGTCGCCGCATCGACTTCCGGATGATCCGCGAAAACGAAGCCGATCGACCGCCGGCCAAGGGTCGTTCTCCGGCGCGTGGCGAACCGAAAGCGGTTGACGAACTGGCCGAGGTCCAGGCGGCCGACCGGGCACAGCGCCGCGTGACCAGCGCGGCCAAGTCGGCCAGGGCTTCCAAGGGTTCGGCACGTGGCACGGCAGGCAGGGGGACCGCCCGCAAGGCCGCGTCTGCTGGCAAGCCTGCGAAAGGCGGCAAACCCGCCAAGTCGCGCGCCAGTGGGGCTTGAAGACCAGCGGTCGGCGCCTTAGGGCAACGCTGAATAAGGTCGAATCTGGCGCGGGGTTTGCATGTGTCGTGGCAGCACGGACGGACAGGTGAAGATGAAGCAGCAGACCCTCGCGATGGCAGCCGATCAAGGCCAAGGATTCGAGCAGTACCGCAAGCCGACTCGGCGCGACACCTTCCTGGCGACCATGGAAGAAATCGTGCCGTGGACTGCGTTGTGCGAGGTGATCGAGCCTCACTATCCCAAGGCTGGCAACGGCCGCCCGCCGGTCGGGCTGGAGCGCATGCTGAGGATGTACTTAGTGCAGCACTGGTTCAACCTGGCAGACGAAGCCTGCGAGGAGGCGCTGCTGGACAGCACGGCGCTGCGGCGCTTCGTGGGCATCGACCTCGGGCGTGAACGCGTGCCCGACGGCACCACGCTGCTGAAGTTCCGCCGCCTGCTGGAGACGCACAAGCTGGGCGAAGCGCTGTTTGCCAAGGTGGGAGAAGTCCTGCAAACGCGAG
>NZ_JBGGNH010000009.1:0-37501 GCF_041287625.1 Ideonella sp. | reverse complement strand
TCAAGCGGCTGTGGGGCTTTGCCAAGGTGCGTTACCGAGGGCTTGCCAAGAACGCCACACGCGCCTTCGTGGTCCTGGGTCTGACCAACATCTACTTGGCGCGGCAGCGTCTCGCGGCATGAGTGCGTCCGCAGTGGGCGCCATGAGCGCTTGAGGACCCCGAGCGGGGCCTCAGGCGCCCTCAAAACGCGTGATTCGCCGGCCTCATCCGCATGCCGAAATCGGTGAGCGGAGTTGGTTGAAAACTCCGGCTTGTTCAGCGTAGCCTTAGCGCAAAGGCGCTGGCTGCAGCACCTGTGTCATGGCTGCCGCCAGCTGACTGGCGCGCAGCGGCAGTCGCGCATCGACCGGTGCGATTTCCGCTGCCGCGCCATGGACCCAGGCCGCCGCACTGGCGGCCTGCATTGCCTGCCGCGTGGCGGCTTGCCAGCGCAGGTCTGTGTCACCCGCGCTGGCGCTTGGCGACGGCATGGCGGACCAGGCGGCGCCCAGCCAGCCGGCCAACACGTCGCCACTGCCTGGCGTTGCCAGCCTGGCGTTGCCGCTGGTGTTGATGCAGGGCATGGCCGCCGGGCCGGCGATCACCGTGCCCGCGCCTTTGAGCAACACGACGCTGTCGCAGCGCAGTGCAAGTGCTTGTGCGGCCTGCAGCCGGTGCTGCTGGATCGCTGCCGTGTGGACATCTGCCAGTCTCGCGGCTTCGAGCGGGTGCGGTGTCAGCACGGTGGCGAGCCCCGCGGAGCGGCGCTGCTGCAGCGCGCGCAGCAAGGCGTCGCTTGCCGCGATGGCGTTCAAGGCGTCCGCGTCCAGCACCAGCCTGCCGGCGCGTGCCAGCACTTCGGGCAACAGCGCGGCGATTGTTTCTCCGCCGCCGCAACCGCAGACCACCGTGGCCGCCTCCAGCACGCCCGGTTTCTGCCAGTCGGCGGTGGCACGCTGCATCAGCTCGGGCCACAGCGGGTCGACCTCGGCTGCGCCTGACAGCGTTGCCAGGTAGACGCGGCCGGCGCCGCCCGCCAGCGCCGCTCGGGCGGCCAGCCAGGCGGCGCCTGTCATGCCTGGCGCTCCGGCGATGACCCACAGGTCGCCAAAGCTGCCCTTGTGCTGCGCATGGTGGCGCGCAGGCCATGCGGCCTCGGCCGCTTGGCTGCGCAGCAGCCGCGCGCTGGCGCCTGCGGCCAATGCCGTGTCGGTCTGGCCCAGCGTGTCCAGCCAGATGCGGCCAGCCAAGTCGCGGCCGTGATGGGTGAACAAGCCGGGCTTGAGTGTCAGCAGCGACAGGGTGTGCTGCGCCTGTACCACCAGTTCGCCGCGCGGGTCCAGCACACTGCCGGTGTCGGCGCACAAGCCGGTTGGCAGGTCCACCGCCAGCGTCACGGCGCGGGTTTGCTGGCGTTGCCAGGCAACGACTGCGGCCAGCGAACCAGTGGGTGGCCGGCTTTGGCCCAGCCCCAGCAACGCGTCCACGATCAGGTCTTCGCTGCTGGCGGCAGGCACTGGTGGCGCGTCGACAAAAGACACGCCAGCGTCGCGCGCGGCCTCGAAGGCCTGGCGGGCATCTTCCGGCGAGCGATCTGCGTCGCCCATCTGCACCACGTTGACCTGTCGACCCGCCTGATGCAAATGCCGTGCTGCGACCAGGCCATCTCCGCCGTTGTTGCCCGGGCCGCTCAGCACCCAGACACGACCCTGGCTGGCGTGCATGCGCGGGGTGATCGCCAGCGCCAGACGGGCCACCGAAAGGCCAGCCAGCGCCATCAGGTGGCCGGGCCGTGGTTGCCGCGCGAGTGCTGCGGTCTCCAGCAGTCGGGAGGCGGCGGTGTCATGCAGCCAGGCAGGTCCGCCGGTCAGCGCGTCATGCAACGGTGTGGTGAGTGAGGGGGGTGGGGGCTGGCGCATGGCCGAGCCAGCCTACCACCGCACCGTCTCAGCGCCAGCGCTGCGGACTCAGTGCGGAACAGTCGATCAACGGCGAGCCGCCGGAGATCAGTGTGGTGAGCATGCTGGCGGCCCCCATGGCCAGGGCGGTTCCGTGGGTCGGATGACCCAGGTTCAGCCAAAGGCCGGGCAGGCCACTGGCGCCCAGCACGGGAGCACCATCGGCCGGCGCCACGCGGCTGGCTTGCCAGACCGGGTGATGGCCATGTTTTGCGGCACCCGGAAACCAGAGGTCCAGCGCGGCATACAGGCGCTCGACCGTGTCCGGCTGGGCTTGCTGCTTGGCATCGGGCTCGGACCAGAGGGCGGTGGCCCGCACGCGGTCGCCCAGGCGGGTCAATGTGATCTGTTGCTGGGAATCGGTCAGCGCGCTGCGGGGGCCGGGGTCCGGCATGGCCTCGGGCAGGCTCATCGGCGCGGTCAAGGAGCAGCCGCCGGCCACGCGCAAGGGCAGCTTGAGACCCAGTTCGCGCAGCAGGCCGGCACTGCCGAGGCCGCCGCACAGCAGCACCGCATCGAACCGACCGCTGCCGCTGGGGGAGCTGAGTTCGGATGGTGGTTCCGGGCGGGTGTCGCCGTCGCTGGCGGCGGCACGCGGCGGCGGGTTGCTGCGCTGCCATTGCAGTTGCACTGGCTGGCCGGGCGTGATGCGCTGCACGCTGCTGTCCAGGTGAAAGCGCGCGCCTGCGCGCTGAGCGGCCATGCGCAGTTGCTGGCTCAGCTGGCGGGTATTGACCACCGCTGCGCCTGGCAGGCGCAGCGCGGCGTGCAACGGGGCCTCCGGATTCAAGGCGGGTTCGAGCTGGCGGATCTGCGAGGCGTCGAGCAGCGAATGAGCAATGCCGGCGCTGGTCAGTTGCGCCAGGTCCGGTGCCAGTGCCTTCTGTTCCTTCTCGGTCCGCAGCAGCAGGGTCCAGCCCTGGCTGTGCTCGTGGTCCAGGTGCAGCGCAGGCGTCAGCTCCTGCAACAGCGAGGTGCTGGACAGTGCGAGCAGGCGCTGGGTGTCACGCTGCGCCTGCTGTGTGGCTGTGACGGTGGTCTTTTGTCCCCCCAGCCACGCAGGCAGTTTGCGCCAGCCGCGGCGCGGCCTGACCAGGGCTTGCAAGGTGATCGGGAGCATCAGTCCGGCGTCGGCAAAGCTGGCGCCGGCGGCGATGCTGCCGTGTTGTTCGAATACTTCGACCCGGTGGCCCGCCCGCGCCAGCGCCAATGCGCTGCTCACGCCGCTGATGCCAGCGCCTATCACCGCGACATGCATGCGCGGCTCCTGAGTGAAGAGGCGGGGCGCGGGGCGTTGGCGAGACAGGAGATCACAGAGCGGGGCGCGCCGGGCGCACGAGCAAGAAGGGAGGCAAAAGTGTGCAGCCGTGCCATCGGGTAACCACGTGTCAAGCGGCCGCATTGTGCCCCGGTGCCGCCGCTGCTGCCGGCGACGGGCGCGGCCTGGCGGCATTCGTGGGGTCTGTGCAACCCGGCCCCGGCACATGGCTTGACATGTGCGGGCCGGAGTGGGCTTGCCTGCCTGCTATACTCCTTGGGTTTAGCCGACAGCTGTTTGCCGAATGCCGCCGTTTTGTGCTTTTTAAGCGCGAAGGCAGGTTGTGAAGCAGGCGGTGTTGATTGGCTGAGCCGGCCTTGCGGCTGGCCGGGCTGTGGCGCAGGTGGTGAGCACCCGCGACGCGGCCAGGCTGGTCAACGTAGCGACTTAGCGACGCAGGGCCGAATTCGCGAACCCGGCTTATCAAGGTGTCGCGCGCCACGCGTTCCAAGGAAGTGTCCAAGGAATGTTGGCGGCGATGGTTGCCGGGATTCAAGACCCAACCTTTGGAGTTTTCCATGTCTGTCTCAATGCGTGAAATGCTGGAAGCCGGTGTCCACTTCGGTCACCAAACTCGCTTCTGGAACCCCAAGATGGCGCCGTACATCTACGGCCATCGCAACAAGATCCACATCATCAACCTGGAAAAGACGCTGCCCAAGTTCGAGGAAGCGTTGAAGTTCATCCGCCAGCTGTCCAGCAAGCGCGGAAACATCCTGATGGTGGGCACCAAGCGCCAGGCCCGCGACGTGGTCGCGATGGAAGCCCAGCGCGCCGGCATGCCTTTTGTTGACCAGCGCTGGCTCGGCGGCATGCTGACCAACTTCAAGACTGTCAAGGGTTCGCTGAAGAAGCTGAAGGACATGCAGTCCGTCAAGGATTCCGGCTCCGAAATGCGGATCAAGAAGGAAGCCCTGCTGTTTGACCGCGAACTGGCCAAGCTGGAAAAGGACATCGGCGGCATTCAGGACATGAGCGCGCTGCCGGATGCACTGTTCGTGATCGACGTCGGATTCCACAAGATTGCGGTCGCCGAAGCCATCAAGCTTGGCATCCCGGTGATCGGCGTGGTTGACACCAACCACTCGCCCGAAGGCGTGGACTATGTGATCCCTGGCAACGACGACTCGGCCAAGGCCGTGGCGCTGTATGCCAAGGCCGTTGCCGACGCCGTGCTGGAAGGCCGGGCCAACGCCGGCCACGACCTGGTGCAGGCCGTGGCAGCCGATGGCGACGAATTCGTTGAAGTCAACGAAGAAGCTTGATCGAGGCGCCTGAGCGCCAATGAGAAAGGGGCTGCTTCAGCCCCTTTTTCACAGCCCGATCGAAATCTGAATGAACAGCCCGGCAGCCCTGGTGGCTGCCACTGAAACGGAGAGAGAAAAATGGCCATTACCGCAAGCATGGTTGCCGAACTGCGTGGCAAGACCGACGCCCCGATGATGGAGTGCAAGAAGGCACTGACCGAAGCCGATGGCGACATGGTCAAGGCCGAAGAATTGCTGCGCGTCAAGCTGGGCACCAAGGCCGGCAAGGCCGCTTCGCGCGTGACCGCCGAAGGCGTGGTGTCGAGCTTCATCGACGGCACGACCGGCGCGCTGCTGGAAGTGAACTGCGAAACCGACTTCGTCACCAAGAACGACAGTTTCCTGGCGTTGACCAAGGCAGCTGCCGAGCTGATCGCCAAGCACGGCCCGGCTGACGTGGCCGCGCTGGGCGCACTGCCGTACGAACAAGACGGCTTCGGCCCGACGCTGGAAGACGTGCGCAAGGGCCTGATCGGCAAGATCGGGGAGAACATGTCTTTCCGCCGTTTCCAGCGTTGGTCGAACGGCGGCGCATTGGCCGGCTACCTGCACGGCACCCGCATCGGGGTCGTGGTGGAATTTGATGGCGACGCCGTGGCCGCCAAGGACGTGGCCATGCACGTGGCCGCGATGAAGCCGGTGGCATTGACCTCCAGCGACGTGCCCGCCGAGCTGATTGCCCGTGAGCGCTCGGTTGCGACCGCCAAGGCCGCCGAAGACGCAGCCAAGGCGACCGCCGAAGGCAAGCCGGTGCAGTCCGATGAAATCGTGGCCAAGCGCATCGAAGGCGGCGTGCAGAAGTACCTGAAGGAAGTCTCGCTGTTCAACCAGGTCTTCGTGAAGGCCGCTGACGGCAAGCAGACCGTCGAGCAGATGCTGAAGGCCGCCGGCACCACGGTGAAGGGCTTCACGCTCTACGTGGTCGGCGAAGGCATCGAGAAGAAGGTGGACGACTTCGCCGCCGAAGTGGCAGCGCAAGTCGCGGCCGCCAAGGGCGGCTGAGTCAGCCCCCTGTACGTGGCAGCAACTCTGATCGAGAGGCTGCCGCGTACACTTTCAGCCGATTCACAAGATCCACGCTCAACAGGGAAGAAAACAATGCCAGCCTACAAGCGCATCCTGCTCAAACTGTCCGGCGAAGCCCTGATGGGCGACGACTCGTACGGCATCAACCGCGCGACCATCGTGCGCATGGTGCAGGAAGTGCAGGAGGTCACCGAGCTGGGCTGTGAGGTCGCGGTGGTGATCGGCGGCGGCAATATTTTTCGCGGCGTGGCTGGCGGCTCGGTCGGCATGGACCGTGCGACCGCAGACTACATGGGCATGCTGGCCACGGTGATGAACGCCCTGGCCCTGGCCGACACGATGCGCCAAGAAGGCATGACGGCCCGTGTGATGTCGGCCATTGCGATCGACCAGGTCGTCGAGCCCTACGTGCGCCCGAAGGCGCTGCAATACCTCGAAGAAGGCAAGGTGGTGGTGTTCGCTGGCGGCACCGGCAACCCCTTCTTCACGACCGACACGGCCGCAGCGCTGCGCGGTGCCGAAATCGGTGCGCAGATCGTGCTGAAGGCCACCAAGGTGGACGGCGTGTACTCCGCGGATCCCAAGAAGGACCCGACGGCGACCCGCTACACCAACATCAGCTTCGACGAAGCCATTTCCAAGAATTTGCAGGTGCTGGACGCCACGGCTTTTGCGCTGTGCCGCGACCAGAAGCTGCCCATCAAGGTGTTTTCCATCTTCAAGCCCGGCGCGCTCAGGCGCGTGGTCATGGGCGAGGACGAGGGCACCCTGGTGCACGTCTGACCTCTCGACTGGAGCGCCAACATCATGACCATTGCCGACATCAAGAAGACCGCTGAAACGAAGATGGCCAAGTCCATCGAATCGTTCAAGGGCGAGTTGCAGAAGATCCGCACCGGCCGGGCCCATCCGGGCATCCTGGACCAGGTCAGCGTCGACTACTACGGCTCGATGGTGCCCATCAGCCAAGTGGCCAACGTGAGCTTGCTGGACGCGCGCACGATCAGCGTGCAGCCCTGGGAAAAAGGCATGGGTGCGAAGATCGAGAAGGCCATCCGCGAGTCGGACCTGGGCCTGAACCCGGCCTCGCAGGGCGACCTGATCCGCGTGCCGATGCCGGCGCTGACCGAAGAGCGCCGCCGCGACCTGACCAAGGTCGTGCGCAACGCGGGCGAGGACGCAAAGGTGGCCGTGCGCAACCTGCGCCGCGATGCCAACGAGCAGTTGAAGAAGCTCTTGAAGGACAAGCTGGCGACCGAGGACGAGGAGCGCCGCTCGCAGGACGAGGTGCAGAAGCTGACCGATCGCACCATTGGTGAGATCGACAGGCTGGTGCAGGGCAAGGAAGCCGACATCCTGGCGGTCTGAGGTCGACAGAGGTACATGGTCGACCTGTCCAATTTCCTCAGGGGTGGCATTGCGGCGCAACCCGCCGTGTCCGCATTGCCGCGCCATGTCGCGATCGTGATGGATGGCAACGGGCGCTGGGCCAAGAAGCGCTTCATGCCACGCATCTTCGGCCACAAGTTCGGCATGGAAGCACTGGTGCGCGTCATTGACGACTGCCATCGCCGGGGCATCGAGTACCTGACGGTCTACGCCTTTTCTTCCGAGAACTGGAAGCGGCCGGACGAGGAAGTGTCCGGCTTGATGAACCTGGTGCTGGTCGGCGTGTCGAAGTACCTCGCCAGGCTGGCCGACAAGGGTGTGCGCATCCATGTCGCCGGTGACCGCAGCAAGGTATCAGAGCGGGTCTGCCAGGCTTGGCAACACGCCGAGACGGCGACCGCAGACAACACCGGATTGAAGCTGACGGTGGCCTTCAACTACGGTGGCCGCTGGGACATCGTGCAGGCCTGCAAGCGGGCCATCGCCGATGGGCTGGCGCCCGAGGCGCTCAGCGAGGAAGCGCTGAGCAAGTACATGGCGCTGGGCTATGCGCCGGATCCGGACCTGTTCATCCGCACCGGCGGCGAGGTGCGCATCAGCAATTTCCTGTTGTGGCAGCTCGCCTATGCCGAGCTGCATTTCACCGACTGCCTGTGGCCGGATTTCGACGAGGCCGAGCTCGACAAGGCGATTGCCGTCTTCGCCTCGCGTGACCGTCGCTTCGGTGGTGTCAAGCCTTCTCCTTCCACTCAAGAGGCTTCGGCCTGAGCCCCAGATGCTGCTTCAGCGTGTGATCACCGCACTGGTGCTGCTGGCACTGCTGCTGCCGGCCTTGCTGGTCGCCAATCCGCTGCCATTTGCGCTGCTCAGTCTGGTGCTGATCGGCCTGGGTGGCTGGGAGTGGGGGCGGTTGAACGGGCTGAAGGGCGTGTCACCCGTGGCGCTTGGCCTGTTGGTGCTGCTGTTGTGCGGCCTGGCCTGGTGGGCGGGCTGGGTGGCACGCATGCCGGCGGCGGGCTGGTGGCTGGCCACGGCTTGCTGGGTGCTGGGTGGCGCTGCGGCGCTGCGGGCCGGCCCGGCGGCGTGGCCGCGGCGGGCCCAGGGCCTGCGTCTGTTGATCGGCACGCTGGTGCTCTGTGCCGCCTGGCTGGCGCTGACCGCCGCGCGGGCACGCGGCTTGAACTTCATCCTGTCCTGCTTCTGCGTGGTCTGGATGGCCGACATCGCCGCTTACTTCGGTGGGCGCACTTTCGGCCGCCACAAGCTGGCGCCAGCCATCAGTCCCGGCAAGAGCTGGGAAGGCGTCTGGTCCGGCATGGCGGGTGTGCTCGTGCTTGGGGTGCTCTGGATGCAGTTGGAACCGGTGTGGTTTGGCAGCGCCAGCAGCGTCTTTGCCCAGCTGTGGGCACGCCTGGGCTGGCTGGGCTGGCCGGTAGCGCTGGTGTTCCTGTCTGCGCTCAGTGTGATGGGTGACCTGGTGGAGTCCATGGCCAAGCGGGCTGTGGGCGCCAAGGATTCCAGCGCCTTGCTGCCTGGGCATGGGGGGATCCTGGACCGTGTGGATGCCTTGCTGCCGGTATTGCCGGCCATCATGGCCTTGACCAGCTTTTGAGCGGGCCCTTCACGCCGCGCCGCGCCGTCTCGCGATGGCGCAGACTGTCATGTCGGCCTCTTACGTTTTGACGGACTTGTCCATGACCACTCGCCAGCGTCTTTGCATTCTGGGCGCCACCGGCTCGATCGGGACCAGCACCCTGGACGTGGTGGCGCGCCACCCCGATCAATTCGAGGTCGTGGCCCTGACCGGCCATGCACGGGTGCCGGAACTGCTGGCACAGCTGCATCAATGGCAACCACGTTTCGCCGCCATGAGCGACCTGACCGCGGCAGCCGAATTGCGCCGGCAGGTTCGAGAAGCCGGTTTGCCAACCGAGGTGCTGGAAGGCCCGCAGGCGCTGGTCGAGCTGGCTGCGCACGAAGACGTGGACAGCGTGATGGCGGCCATTGTCGGCGCCGCAGGTTTGCCTGCCTGCATGGCCGCAGCCCTTGCTGGCAAGCGCCTGCTGCTGGCCAACAAGGAGGCGCTGGTGGTCGGCGGAGCGCAATTCATGGCCGCAGTGCGGCAGGGCGGGGCGCAACTGCTGCCGATCGACAGCGAACATTCGGCCATCTTCCAGTGCCTGCCGGAAGACCGCAGCACCTGGGCCCGGCGCATCGACCACATCGTGTTGACGGCGTCTGGCGGACCCTTCCGCCAGCGCGATCCGGCCAGCTTGGCCGACGTGACGCCTGACCAGGCCTGCGCGCATCCGAATTGGGTCATGGGCCGCAAGATCTCGGTCGACTCGGCGACGATGATGAACAAGGCGCTCGAAGTGATCGAAGCGCGCTGGCTGTTCGACCTGCAGCCGGAGCAGGTGCAGGTGGTGATTCACCCTCAAAGCATCGTGCACTCGATGGTGGTCTGCCGAGACCAGTCTGTGCTGGCGCAAATGGGCACGCCCGACATGCGGGTGCCCATCGCCTACGGGCTTTCCTTCCCCGCGCGCATCGCCTCCGGCGCCCAGCCGCTGGACTTCCTGAACCTGCCGCCGTTGACCTTCGAGGCGCCGGAGCGCAGCCGCTTTCCCGGCCTGTTCCTGGCCTGGGACGCGCTGCGGGGTGCACACGGCAGCACGGCCGTGCTGAACGCGGCCAATGAGGAAGCGGTGGCGGCCTTCCTGGATGGCCGGCTCGGCTTCAACACCATCCACCGGGTCAATGCGGCAACGCTCGAAGCCTTGCCACCCAAGCTGGACCTCCAGGCGCCAGTCGAAGCTTTGCTGGCGCTGGACCAGGAAGCTCGCTCGGTGGCCCGGGCTGTCATTTCGACCTTGCAACGCTGAGGCGGACTGAGATGGGCTATTACTTCGTTGGCATCGTGTTGATGCTGGGCATCTTGATTCCCATCCATGAGTACGGGCACTACCGTGTAGCTCGATGGTGGGGTGTGCGAATTCTTCGGTTTTCGATTGGCTTTGGTCCCGTGCTATGGCGGCGGCAGGCCAGTCCAGATGCCACGGAGTTCACTCTCTCCGCGCTGCCGCTGGGTGGCTATGTGAGGATGCTGGACTCGAGAGAAGGGCCCGTCGACCATTTGGAGGTGGGGCGTGCTTTTGATCGGCAGCCTTTGAGGGCGCGCATCAGCATTGTGCTGGCTGGACCGCTGGCTAACCTGGCGCTCGCCGTGCTGCTCTACGCCGCTGTCGGCTGGCTGGGCAATGAAGAGCCCCGAGCGGTCTTGGCCACACCGCCTGCCAACAGCCTTGCCGAAAAAATTGGCTTGCAGGCTGGGGACCAGGTTGTGGCGGTGTCGCGCGGCGGCCAGGAGTGGCGTGAACTTAGCGCAATGAGCGAACTGCAGTGGGCGTTGATGCAGGCGCTGCTCGATGGCCAGCCGCTTCAGTTGCAGGTGACCAACCAACAAGGTGAACGTCGTCATACGCTTACCCTACCGCTTGATCAATTCGCTGGGCAGGAGCCGAGCGCTGATGTGCTGCGACTTGTGGGCATAGGCGCACCATTTCGCGAACCGATGATCGATGCTGTTCTGCCAGGCGGCGCAGCAGCGCAGGCCGGTCTACAGGCGGGCGACCGCGTGCTGAGCATCGATGGCGAATCCATCCGGGATGCCCAGATGTTGCTAGATCGGATCAAGGGCGCGGGAAGCCTCACGGTGCCTGTCATGCAATGGCAGGTTGAGCGAGCCCAGCAACGATTGTTATTGGTGGTCGAACCGCGCAAGGTGACTGAGGCGGGTCGCACGATCGGTCGCATTGAGGCTCAGGTGGGTGCACCGGAGTCGACAACGCTCGTACAACTTGGCTTCTGGGATGGCTTGGGTGCTGGTTGGACGCGGACTGGCGAAATGGCATGGACCAGCTTGCGCATGCTGGGGCGCGTGGCAACTGGACAAGCTTCTTTACGCAATATCAGCGGGCCGTTGACGATGGCCGACTATGCGGGGAAGGCGATCAAGCGCGGGCTGGTTTACTACCTGGCCTACTTGGCCTTCGTCAGCGTCAGCCTGGGTGTGCTCAACCTGCTGCCGCTGCCGATGCTCGACGGGGGCCACCTGATATATTATCTTTTTGAGGCGGTGACCGGCCGGCCGGTGTCCGACCAGTGGCTCACGTGGCTGCAACGTGGCGGTGCACTGGTGCTGCTGTTGATGATGTCCATCGCCCTATCCAACGACGTGGCCCGCTTCCTGGGCCTGCAGTGACACTCCTCCCGATGCGATTTTCCCCTCTAGCAAGTTTCTTGCGGCCGGTGCCGGCCTGCGTGGCTCTGATGGCCGCGGGTTTTGCGCAAGTCAGCCTGGCCGTCGAACCTTTCGACATTCGCGACATCCGCGTCGAAGGCTTGCAGCGCAGCGACCCGGGCAGCGTGTTCGCTGCCTTGCCCTTTCGCGTTGGCGACGCCTACAACGACGACAAGGGGGCTGCGGCGCTGCGTGCCTTGTTTGCCACCGGCCTGTTCAAGGACGTGCGCATCGAGCTCGATGGCAAGGTCGTGGTGATCATCGTCGATGAGCGTTCGTTCATCGCGTCGGTCAACTTCAGCGGCTTGAAGGAGTTCGACAAGGACACCCTGGCCAAGGCGCTGAAGGACAACGGCATCGCCGAAGGCCAGCCGTACGACAAGGCCGTGATCGACCGGGCCGAGCAGGAAATCAAGCGCCAGTACCTCTCGCGCAGCCTGTACGGTGCCGAAGTCGTGACCACCGCGACGCCGGTGGGCGGCAACCGGGTGGACATCACCTTCAACGTGACCGAAGGCAGTGTCGCGAAGATCGGCGACATCCGCATCCTCGGCACGCACGCATTCTCCGAGTCCACGCTGCTGGGCTTGATGGACCTGACGACTGGTGGCTGGTTGACCTGGTACACCAAGTCGGACCGTTACGCCCGCACCAAGCTGAATGCCGACCTGGAAAAGATTCGCTCGTACTACCTGAACCGCGGTTACCTGGAGTTCGACATCACCTCGTCCCAGGTGACGATCTCGCCGGACAAGCAGAACATCGACATCTCGGTCACGGTCTCCGAAGGCCAGCCCTATGTGGTGGCGGGCGTGCGGCTGGAAGGCGAGTTCCTGGGCCGCGAGGCAGACTTCCGCAACCGTGTCGTGGTTCGACCCGGCGAGGCCTATCGCGGTGACGACGTGACCGCCACGACCCGGCTGTTCACCGACCTTTACGCCAGCTATGGCTACGCTTTCGCCAAGGTCGAATCGCGGCCGGAGATTGATCGCAAGACCGGCCAGGTTGTGCTGGTGCTGCAAGGTGCGCCGGGCCAACGTGTCAATGTTCGCCGCGTCAACATTGCCGGCAACTCGATCACCCGTGACGAAGTGATCCGCCGCGAGTTCCGGCAGTTCGAAGGTGCCTGGTACGACGGCAACAAGATCAAGCTGTCGCGCGACCGGGTCGAGCGCCTGGGCTTCTTCAACGAAGTGACGGTCGAGACCAACGAGGTGCCGGGTTCGCCTGACCAGGTCGACCTGGTGATCACCGTGACCGAAAAGCCGACCGGCAGCCTGCAGTTGTCTGCCGGCTTCTCCAGCGCGGACCGGCTTTCGCTGAGCGCGTCGATCCGCAAGGAAAACGTCTTTGGCAGCGGCAACTACCTTGGCTTCGACATCAACACCAGCAGGTCCAGCCGCAGCCTGTCGGTCAGCACAGTAGACCCGTACTTCACCGACGATGGCGTGTCGCGTGCCATCGAGGTGTACTACCGCACCTCCAAGCCGATCAACAGCCGGGGTGACAAATTCGAACTGGCCACGCCGGGAGCATCGATCCGGTTTGGTGTGCCGTTCACCGAATTCGACACCGTGTTCTTTGGCGTCGGCGGTGAAGAGACCATCATTGGCACCTCGGAGGGGCTGCCGCTGAGCTACACCAAGTACGTCGACACCTTTGGTCGCTACAGCTGGGCCACGCCGCTGACGGTGGGCTGGGCGCGGGAAGAGCGCGACAACCCGGTGTCGCCGACACGTGGCCAATACAAGCGCATCAACCTTGACCTGAGCCTCGTCGGTGACGTGCGTTACGCGCGCCTGAATGGCCAGATGCAGCACTTCATGGCCGTGCCGTATTTCCCCAAGCTCACCTTGGGCCTGAACGGTGAAATTGGGTATGGCGCAGGGCTGAGTGGCCTGCCTTATCCCACTTTCAAGAATTTCTATGGCGGCGGTCTTGGTTCGGTTCGCGCCTTCGAGCCAAATTCGCTGGGCGACGTCGACGTCACCGGCGTCTACAACGGTGGCAACAAGCGCCTGAACCTGAATGCGGAAATGTATTTCCCGGTGCCTGGCACCGGAAACGACAAGAGCCTGCGCATCTTCACGTTTGCGGACGCCGGCAATGTGTGGGGCGACCATGCAGGCACCGTGACGCAGCAGGATCGTGATCGTGGCCGCACCGGCAGCCTCACCGACATTCGCGCCTCTGCCGGTTTCGGCCTCAGCTGGATCTCCCCGGTGGGCCCGTTGAAGATGAGTTACGGCACGCCTTTGCGTTCTTTCAGCGGGGATAAAATCCAGCGCTTCCAGTTTCAGATCGGAACGGCTTTTTGATGATGACTTCGCTTTTGAAATCCCTGTTGGCCGCCGTGGCCCTGTGCTCGGCGCTGGGCGTGTCAGCGCAGGAGCTGAAGATCGGCTATGTCAACGGCGAGCGGGTGCTGCGCGAAGCCACGCCGGCGAAAGCGGCCCAGGCCAAGCTGGAAGCCGAGTTCAAGAAGCGGGAAACCGAGTTGAACGACGTTGGTACCAAGCTGCGTGCAGCCATGGACAAGCTGGACAAGGATGGCCCGACGCTGCCCGAAGCCGAACGCAGCCGCCGCCAGCGTGACCTGTCCGACCAGCAGCGCGACTTCGACCGCAAGCGCCGCGAGCTGCTGGAAGACCTCAACCAGCGCAAGAACGAAGAACTGGCTGCGGTGACCGAGCGCGCCAGCAAGGTCATCAAGCAGATCTTCGAACAGGAAAAGTACGACCTGATCCTGCAGGAAGTCGTGTTTGCCGGCCCGCGCGTGGACATCACCAAGAAGGTGATCGATGCGCTGAACGCGGGTAAGTGATTTGCAACGGCACGAACGATGAATCACATGCCGGGTGCGACCGCTCCGGTCCGCCTGGCAGAGATTGTCCAGGCCCTGGGCGGTGAATTGGTGGGCGATGGTGCGTTGGAGATCCAGCGCATCGCTTCCTTGGAAGCCGCTGATGCGCACAGCATCAGCTTCCTGGCCCAGGCTCGTTTGCGGGCTTTGTTGGACAGCACGCAGGCAGGCTGTCTGATCGTGCGGGCCGACTTGCGCGAAGCGGCGCAGGCCCGCGGCGCGGTGATCGTCGCGGCTGATCCTTACCTGTACTACGCCAGGCTCTCGCGCTGGTGGGCGGAACGCCGTCGTGCGGTGGTCAAGACCGGCGTGCATGCCAGCGCCGTGATCGGCGAAGGCGTGCGCCTGCATCCCACGGCGAGCATCGGCCCGCAAGCGGTGATCGACGACGGCGCATTCATTGGCGAAGGCGTGATCATTGGCGCGCACTGCCACGTGGGCGCGGCGGCTGTGATCGGCGCGCACACCCGCCTGGCCGCGCACGTGGTGTTTGCCGACGCCTGCCGCATTGGCGAGCGCGGCATGCTGCAGAGCGGCGTGGTCGTTGGTGGAGACGGCTTCGGCTTTGCGCCTTTCGAAGGCCGCTGGGAAAAGATCGAGCAGCTCGGCACGGTGCAGATCGGCGACGACGTCGACATTGGCGCCAACACCTGCGTAGACCGCGGCGCGCTCGACGACACGGTGCTGGCCAATGGCGTGAAGCTGGACAACCTGATCCAGATCGCCCACAACGTGCGCATTGGCGAGCACACGGCCATGGCGGCCTGCGTGGGCGTGGCCGGCAGCGCGCGCATCGGGGCGCATTGCCTGATCGGCGGCGCCGCCCTGATCCAGGGCCACATCGAGATCGTCGACCACGTGCAGGTTTCGGCCGGCAGCTTCGTGATGCATTCGCTGCGCCAGCCCGGTCACTACAGCGGCATCTTCCCGATCGACACCAACGCGAACTGGGAAAAGAACGCAGCCACGCTGCGCCAGTTGTACACACTCAGAAGTCGCGTGCGCGCGCTTGAACAGCAGAACAAGACACCATGACCCCGACGATGGACATCCACGAGATCCTCAAGCGCCTGCCGCACCGCTATCCCATCCTGCTGGTCGACCGTGTGCTGGAGCTGGAGAAGCATGTGCGCATCAAGGCGCTGAAGAATGTGTCGATCAACGAGCCGGTGTTCCTGGGCCACTTCCCGCACCGCCCGGTGATGCCGGGCGTGCTGATCCTGGAAGCCATGGCCCAGGCCGCTGCGCTGCTGTCCTTTGCGTCCAACGACGTCGATCCGGGTGACGACATGGTGGTGTATTTCGCTGGCATCGATGGCGCGCGGTTCAAGCGGCCGGTCGAGCCGGGTGACCAGCTCATCCTGGAAGCTTCCATCGAGCGCGTGAAGGCCAGCATCATCAAGTACAAGGCCCGGGCCACGGTGGACGGCGAGCTCGCCGCCGAGGCCGAGTTGATGTGCACGATGCGCAAGATCTGCTGAGTCCGCCATGACGCAGATCCACGCCACTGCGCTGGTGGACCCGGCTGCCGAGCTGCACGAGTCGGTGCAGGTGGGGGCGTACAGCCTGATCGGCCCGCAGGTGCGCATTGGCGCCGGCACCGTCATCGGGCCGCACTGCGTGATCGAAGGCCACACCACCATCGGCGAGCAGAACCGCTTCTTCCAGTTCAGCTCGATCGGCGCTGTGGCTCAGGACATGAGCTATGCCGGCGAGCCGGCGGCGCTGGAGATCGGCGACCGGAACACGATTCGCGAGTTCTGCACGATCAACCTCGGCACGGCCAAGGAAGATGGCATCACCCGCATTGGTTCGGACAACTGGATCATGGCCTACGTGCACGTGGCCCATGACGTGCGACTGGGCAGCCACAACGTGCTGGCCAACGGCGTGACGCTGGCCGGCCATGTGCATCTGGGTGATTGGGTGACGATTGGCGGCCTCAGTGGCGTGCTGCAGTTCGTGCACATCGGCTCGCAGGCGATGGTCGGGTTCCAGGCCCATGTCTCGCAGGACGTGCCGCCCTTCATGACGGTGGACGGCAACCCGCTGGCAGCACGCGCGATCAACCTGACCGGCCTGCGCCGCCGTGGTTTCAGCAACGAGCGCACTGCGGTGATCCGCCAACTGCACAAGTTGCTGTACCGCTCGTCGTTGACGCTGGAGCAGGCCGTTGAAGGCATGACGGCGCTGAAGGGTCAGCAAGCCGAGGCCGATGGCGACATCGACACGATGCTCAATTTCCTCGCGGCCGCCAAGCGCGGCATCGTGCGCTGAGCGCCGGTCCGCACCCATGACGATCCCGGCCCCGCGCCTGGCGATGGTGGCCGGTGAAGCTTCTGGCGACCTGCTGGCCAGCCTGTTGCTCAAAGGTCTGCACGCGCGCTGGCCCGGCACGCAGGCGACCGGCATTGGCGGGCCGCGCATGATTGCCGAGGGCTTCAGCGCCTGGTGGCCCAGCGCCAAGCTTTCGGTGTTCGGCTACGTGGACGCCTTGATGCATTTGCGCGAGCTGTTGCGCATCCGCAGTCGATTGCGCGAGCGCCTGCTGGCCGAACGGCCGGATGTGTTCATCGGCGTCGACGCACCTGATTTCAACTTCGGCCTGGAGACCGCGCTGCGCGCCGGGGGCCTGCGCACGGTGCACTTCGTCTGCCCGTCGATCTGGGCCTGGCGTGGCGAGCGGGTCAAGAAGCTGGCCGCTGCGGCCGACCATGTGCTGTGCCTGTTTCCGTTCGAGCCGGCGCTGCTGGCCGAGCACGGCGTGGCTGCGACCTACGTGGGTCATCCGCTGGCCGACCTGATTCCGCTGGCGCCGCCTCGTGCGGCTGCGCGGCTGGCGCTGGGCCTGGGCGGAGAAGACACCGTCGTTGCGCTGCTGCCTGGCAGTCGCCGCAGCGAGATTCGCCACATTGCACCTGCGCTGCTGCAAGCCGCGGTGCAGATGGCGGCGGCGTGGCCTGTGCAACGGGGGCCGCTGCGCTTTGTCGTCCCGGTTGCGCCTGGCCTGCGGCCGCTGTTGCTGCCGCTGCTGGCCAAGCACGCGCCTGGGCTCGCGGTCGACTTGGTGGACGGCCGCTCGCACGAGGTGCTGGCGGCGTGTGACGTGACGCTGCTGGCCAGCGGCACGGCCACGCTGGAAGCGGCGCTGTTCAAGCGGCCGATGGTGATCGTCTACCGCCTGCATTGGCTGAACTACCGCATGATGCGCGGCAAGGCTTACCTGCCTTGGCACGGCCTGCCTAACATCCTGGCGCGTGAATTCCTGGTGCCCGAGCTGATCCAGGACGATGCGACGCCGCAAGCCATTGCCAGCGAAGCGCTGGCTTGGCTGGACAATCCGGACTGCTGCGCCGAACTGGCGCGGCGTTTTGAAACCATGCACCTCACGCTGCGCCAGGACACGGCGCGCAAGGCCAGTGATGCCATCGCGACGCTCCTCAACGCCTGAGCAGATTCACCTGCACTTCGAAGTGGCCGGCCTGATTGCCGGCGTGGACGAGGCCGGGCGCGGCCCGCTGGCCGGGCCGGTGGTGGCCGCGGCCGTCATCCTCGACGAGCTGCAGCCGATTGCCGGCCTGAAGGATTCGAAGGTGCTGACGGCGCGCAGGCGCGAGGCGCTGTTCGACGAGATCCGCGCCAAGGCCTTGTGCTGCGCCATCGCCCAGGCGAGCGTCGAAGAGATCGACCAGTTCAACATCCTGCAGGCGACGATGCTGGCGATGCGCCGCGCGGTCGAAGGCCTGCGGCTGCTGCCTGCCAAGGTGCTGGTGGACGGCAACCGGCTGCCGGTGCTGAAGATGCCAGGCGAGGCCATCGTCGACGGCGACGCCAAGGTCCAGTCGATCTCGGCAGCCTCCATCCTGGCCAAGGTGTACCGCGACCGGCTGTGCCTGGACATGCACGCGCAGTGGCCACACTACGGCTTCGACAGCCACAAGGGCTACCCGACGCCAGAACACCTGGCGGCGCTGCGAACGCACGGCGCCGCGCCAGTGCATCGCCGCAGCTTTGCACCCGTGCGAGCCTGCTTACCGGGCAGCGACCCCTGCTGAGCTCCGCTTTCCCATGAATCACGAAGAGGCCGAGCGCCTGAGCGCGCGCGACAACCCCTTGCTGCAGCGCATTCGAAAGCTGGGCGCGGAGCCGGCGGCCTATCGCAAGCTGGGTTCGATCTGGCTGGAAGGCGACCACTTGGTCGACGCCGCGCTGCGCCGCAGGTGGGTGCTGGAAACCCTGGTGATGACCGAATCGGCCTGGCGTGAGCGGGTCGACTGGCGGCTGTGGGCAGACCAGGCGCAACGCTGCGTGCAACTGCCCGAGCCGCTGTTTCGCAGCCTCAGCACGCTGGAGTCACCGGCACGCATCGGGGCGCTGGTCCGTTGCCCGGTCAATGCGGCCTTGCTGCCGGACCAGCCAGCCCTGGTGCTGGACCGGCTCCAGGACGCTGGCAATGTCGGCAGCATCCTGCGCAGCGCGGCGGCCTTTGGTGTGAAACAGGTGTTGGCGCTGAAGGGCACCGCAGCGCTGTGGTCGCCCAAGGTGCTGCGCGCAGGCATGGGTGCGCACTTCGCGATGTGCCTCGTCGAAGGCCTGTTGCCCGAAGACCTGGCGCCGCTGCAATTGCCGCTGCTGGCCACCAGTTCACACGCCGGCCTGGTGCTGGGCGAAAGCGAATTGCCGCGGCCTTGCAACTGGGTCCTGGGCCATGAAGGGCAGGGCATCGATGCTGAGTTGATGGCGCGTTGCTCGCACACGGTCAGCATTCCGCAGCCGGGTGGCGAGGAGTCGTTGAACGTGGCTGCTGCGGCTGCGATTTGCCTTTTCGCCACACGCAGCCACTGACTTTGCTCGCTTAAGCAACCGGCGCAGTGCCGCCGTCTGGCGAGCACCGATTCAGTAGATCAGGCGGTCTGGGCGGATGTCCCGCAGGATGGTGGTGGCGATTTCCTCGATCGATTTGTGGGTCGAACTCAGCCAGGAAATGCCGCTGCGCTTCATCATGACCTCGGCCTCGTTGACCTCGTAGCGGCAGTTCTCGATGGATGCGTATTTGCTGCCCGGCCGGCGCTCGTTGCGAATGTGCTGCAGGCGGTCAGGGTCGATGGTCAGGCCGAAACACTTGCGCTTGTGCGGCGAGAGTGAACTGGGCAGGTGGCCGCGCTCGAAATCCTCGGGGATCAGCGGGTAGTTGGCGGCCTTGATGCCGTGCTGCATCGCCAGGTAGAGCGAGGTGGGCGTCTTGCCGCTGCGACTCACCCCCACCAGGATCACGTCGGCTGACTGCAGGTTGCGCGAGGATTGCCCGTCATCGTGCGCCAACGAGAAGTTGATCGCCTCGATGCGGTCGTTGTATTCCTGGCTCTTGGCGGCGTCCGAGAAGCGCCCCACCCGGTGGTTGGACTTCAGGTTGAACTCGATTTCCAGCGGCTCGATGAAGGACTGGAACATGTCCATCACCATGCCCTTGCAGCCTTCGCCGGTGAGGACAGTGCGAATGTCCACGCTGGCCAGCGTCAGGAAGACGATGGGGCGCTTGCCTTCGCGTTCCGCCGTGATGTTGATCTCGTCCACCACCGCGTTGGCTTTTTCCACGCTGTCGATGAACGGCCTGCGCACGTGGCGTGGCTTGGCCGTGAACTGCGCGAGGATGGAATTGCCGAAGGTTTCCGCAGTGATGCCGGTACCGTCGGAGACGTAGAAAACACTGCGGTTGGGCATGAATGCACGCGAGGGTGTCAGGGAGGGTTTGCCGATGATAGGCAATCCGTCCGTAGAATGGTGCGCATCTCGCATCCTTTGGCCGCGATCTGCTCGCGGCAACTCCCGGCGTTCATGAGTCCCTGCAGTCTCGTCATCGAATATCAGCGCGCTGCAGCGCGGGCTCCGTCATGGGTGGGTGGGACAGCGGCACAGGTTTTTTGTCATCAAGGAGCTTTCCCGTGTCTACAACCAACCTGGCGACCGCCCTGGTCGCGCCGCTTGAAGAATTGAGGATGAACGACGTCGAGGCCGTTGGCGGAAAAAACGCCAGCCTCGGCGAAATGATCAGCCAGCTCGCCGCCTCGGGCGTGCGGGTGCCGGGTGGTTTCGCCACCACGGCACACGCTTTCCGTGAATTCCTCAAACATGGCGGCCTGACCGAGAAGATCAACGCGCGCTTGTCCAGGCTGGACACCGAAGACGTGCGGGCGCTGGCCGAGGCCGGTGCCGAGATCCGCCAGTGGGTCATCGACGCGCCGTTCCCGCCGGACTTCGAGGCCGCCGTGCGTGGCGAATTCGAGCGTGTCACGGCCGGTTCGCCGTCCGCCAGCTGGGCCGTGCGCTCGTCGGCCACCGCCGAGGACCTGCCGGACGCTTCGTTTGCAGGCCAGCAGGAGACTTTCCTCAATGTGCATGGCATCGAAGACGTGCTGCACAAGATGAAGGAGGTCTTCGCCTCGCTCTACAACGACCGTGCCATCAGCTACCGCGTGCACAAGGGCTTCACCCATGCCGACGTGGCGCTGTCGGCTGGCGTGCAGCGCATGGTGCGCTCGGACGTCGGCGCTGCCGGCGTGATGTTCACCATCGACACCGAGTCGGGCTTCAAAGACGTGGTCTTCATCACCTCCAGCTATGGCCTGGGCGAGACGGTGGTGCAGGGCGCCGTGAATCCGGACGAGTTCTACGTGCACAAGCCGGCGCTGGCCGCCGGCAAGCTCGCGGTGATCCGCCGTGGCCTGGGCTCGAAGCTGATCCGCATGGAGTTCGCCAGCGACGACGAGCGCCTGGCCACCGGCAAGCTGGTGAAGACCGTGGACACGCCGCCCGAGTTGCGCAACCGCTACTCGCTGAGCGATGCCGACGTGACCGAGCTGGCCAGGTACGCCGTGATCATCGAGAAGCACTACGGTCGCCCGATGGACATCGAATGGGGCAAGGACGGCGTGGACGGCAAGCTCTACATCCTGCAGGCCCGGCCCGAGACCGTGCGCAGCCAGGCCGAAGGCCAGGTCGAGCTTCGCTACAAGCTCAAGGGCCAGAGCGCTGTGCTGGCCGAGGGCCGCGCGATCGGCCAGAAGATCGGCACCGGTCCGGTCCGCCTGGTCAGCTCGATTGCCGAGATGGACCGCGTGCAACCCGGCGATGTGCTGGTCACCGACATGACCGATCCGAACTGGGAACCGGTGATGAAGCGGGCCTCGGCCATCGTCACCAACCGCGGCGGCCGGACCTGCCACGCGGCCATCATCGCGCGGGAACTGGGCATTCCGGCCGTGGTCGGCTGCGGTGACGCGACCGACACGCTGAGCGACGGCGCGCTGGTCACGGTGGCCTGCTCCGAGGGCGACACCGGCTATGTCTACGACGGCCTGCTCGAAACCGAAGTCACCGAGGTCCTGCGTGGCGAACTGCCGTACTGCCCGGTGAAGATCATGATGAACGTCGGCAATCCGCAGCTGGCGTTCAACTTCGCACAGCTGCCGAACTCCGGCGTCGGCCTGGCCCGGCTGGAATTCATCATCAACAACAACATTGGTGTGCATCCGAAGGCCATCCTGGACTATCCGAACGTTGATCCGGACCTGAAGAAGGCGGTCGAGTCGGTGGCGCGTGGCCACGCCTCGCCGCGTGCCTTCTATGTCGACAAGCTGACCGAAGGCATTGCGACGATTGCGGCGGCCTTCTGGCCCAAGTCGGTCATCGTGCGCCTGTCGGACTTCAAGTCCAACGAGTACAAGAAGCTGATCGGCGGTTCGCGCTACGAGCCGGACGAAGAGAACCCGATGCTGGGTTTCCGCGGTGCCTCGCGTTACATCAACAGCGAGTTCGCCGATGCGTTCGGCATGGAATGCGAAGCGCTCAAGCGCGTGCGCAACGACATGGGCTTCACCAATGTCGAGATCATGGTGCCCTTCGTGCGCACAGTGCGCCAGGCCGAGAAGGTCGGTGAGTTGCTGGCGGGCCGCGGCCTGAAACGCGGCGTTGACGGCCTGCGCGTCATCATGATGTGCGAGGTGCCGAGCAACGCCATCCTGGCCGAACAGTTCCTGGAGCACTTCGACGGCATGTCCATCGGCTCGAACGATCTGACGCAGCTGACGCTGGGCCTGGACCGCGACTCCGGGCTGGAACAGCTGGCCGACGACTTCGACGAGCGTGACCCCGCCGTCAAGGCGATGATCTCGCGGGCCATCGCCGCTTGCCGGGCCACCGGCAAGTACGTGGGCATCTGCGGCCAGGGCCCCAGCGACCATCCGGATTTCGCCGATTGGCTGGCCGCCGAAGGCATCGTCTCGATCTCGCTGAACCCCGACTCTGTCATCGAGACCTGGACCCGCCTGGCCGGCAAATAAGCCATTCACCGGCAGCCGCAGCAGCGGCGCTTGCGCTGTTGCGGCTGTTCGGCTGCCCATGGGCGCCGGGGAAACTTAGCGCCCCATGTGCTATGATCGAAGGCTTTTCCCCCTTGCCGTACCTGCAGATTGACGCGCGGTGCGGCTTCCTCAACGGAATCCACAAGGAGTTTCGATGCGTCACTATGAAATCGTTCTGCTGATCCATCCGGATCAAAGCGAACAAGTTCCGGCCATGCTGGAGCGCTACAAGAGCCTGATCACCACCAGTGGTGGCAAGGTTCATCGCGTGGAAGACTGGGGCCGCCGTCAGCTGGCCTACATGATCCAGAAGCTCGCCAAGGCGCATTACCTGTGCCTGAACATCGAGTGCACCGCCGCTGTGCTGGCTGAGCTCGAAACCGGCTTCCGCTTCAACGACGCCGTGCTGCGTCACCTGACTGTCAAGCTCGAGAAGGCTGAAACCACGCCTTCCGTGATGATGAAGTCGGTTGAGAAGGAAGAAGCCCGCAAGGCTGCCCAGGAAACCACCGCCTGAGCCCAGCAGGGTTCAAGTCGGTTGTGAGTTGCAAGCCTCGATGAACCGATTGGTTCTGGCCGCCCAAGTGGTGGAACGAGGCAAGATGCGTTACACCCCCGCCGGTCTGCCGGCCCTGGACATGCTGCTCAAGGCAGAGTCCGAGGTCAGTCAGAACGGGCAACCCCGCAAGGTCTCGCTGGAGATCCGGTCGGTGGTCATTGGGGACATCACCCGTCAGGCCGAGCGGCTGGCGTTGGGAGTGCAGGCGATGTTTGCCGGCTTCCTGGCCCCCTCGCGCAATGGCAAGGGACTGGTGTTTCACATCACGCAACTCGACGTCGACGAGCCCGTTTCTGTATCCGGATAGAAATTCAGAGGTCATTGACATGCCCCCGCCAAAGTCACGTTTTTCCAAGGACCGCCGTCCCAAGCGCAACCAGCAATCGCTGCTGTTCCGCCGCAAGAAGTTCTGCCGCTTCACCGTCACTGGCGTCGAATCGATCGACTACAAGGACGTGGACCTGCTGCGCGATTTCATCGGTGAAAACGGCAAGATCACGCCGGCGCGCCTGACCGGCACCCGCGCGTTCTTCCAGCGTCAGCTGACCACCGCCATCAAGCGCTCGCGCTTCCTGGCGATGCTGCCGTACAGCGACATGCACCGCGTCTAAGGAGTCCACACCATGCAAATCATCCTGCTGGACAAAGTGGCCAACCTCGGCAACCTGGGCGACATCGTCAAGGTCAAGGACGGCTATGCACGCAACTTCCTGATCCCGACCAAGCGCGCTCGCCGTGCCACGGACGCAGCGATCAAGGAATTCGAAGCCCGCCGCGCGGAACTGGAGAAGGTCGCGGCCGAGAAGCTGTCGACCGCCCAGGCCCTGGGCGAGAAGCTGAACGGCATCACCGTCATCGTCAGCCAGAAGGCTGGCGTGGACGGCCGCCTGTTCGGTTCCGTCACCAACGGCGACATCGCCGAAGCCCTGGTCAAGCAAGGCTTCCAGATCGTCAAGGCCCAGGTGCGCATGCCCAACGGCCCGCTGAAGGCTGTCGGCGAGTTCTCGGTCAACGTGGCTGCCCACACCGACGTGGTCGTGGAAGTCAACGTCAAGGTCGTCGGCGCCACCGACTGATCCTGGCCTGAGGGTCGCAGCTTGGCTGCGACCCTGGCAAAAGCCCAAAAAAGGGCCGGTTTTCGAACCGGCCCTTTTTCTTTTCCGGGCGGATCTTTCCACGGGGCATGGCCGGTGCTTGTGCACCCGCTTCCCCCAGCTTTTCCACAGGCTTGCGCACACCGTGCCAGGCGCCAGCCTCTTATGATTTGCCGATGTCGACGATCTTCGAAGAACTGGGCGGACGCTCCGCCAAGAGCCGTGACGACGAGGTCGCCAAGCTTCGCGTGCCGCCGCATTCCATCGAGGCCGAGCAGTCGGTGCTGGGCGGCTTGCTGCTGGACAACGGCGCCTGGGACCGGGCAGCGGACGTGCTCAGCGAGGGCGATTTCTACCGTTACGAGCACCGCATGATTTTTGGCGCCATCGGCGGCCTGATCAGCACCTCCAAGCCGGCCGACGTCATCACCGTGTTCGAGCGGCTGCAAAACCTTGGCAAGGCGGACGAGTGCGGTGGACTCGGCTACCTGAACGCGCTGGCGCAAAGCGTGCCCAGCGCAGCCAACCTGCGCCGCTATGCCGAGATCGTGCGCGAGCGCGCGGTGCTGCGCAAGCTGATCGCCGCCAGCGACGAGATCGCGACCCAGGCCTTCAACCCGCAAGGCAAGCAGGTCTCGCAAATCCTGGACGAAGCCGAAGGCAAGATCTTCAAGATCGGCGAGGAAGGCCAGCGCAGCAAGGGCGGTTTCCAGAGCATGGACCAACTGGTCATGCAACTGATCGACCGGGTCACCGAGCTCGCTGAAAACGGCGCCGAAGACGTGACCGGCGTGCGCACCGGCTTCTACGACATGGACCGCATGACGGCGGGCCTGCAGGGCGGCGACCTGATCATCCTGGCCGCGCGTCCGTCCATGGGCAAGACTGCGTTTGCGCTGAACATTGCCGAGTACGTGGCCGTCAGCGAAGGCCTGCCGGTGGTCATTTTCTCGATGGAAATGGGCGCCGCGCAGCTGGCCTTGCGTCTGGTCGGCTCGCTGGGCCGCATCGACCAGCAGCATCTGCGCACCGGCGCGTTGAAGGACGACGAGTGGGGTCGGCTCACCGAGGCGGTGGACAAGCTCTCCAAGGCCTCGGTGTTCATCGACGAAACCCCTGCGCTGAACCCGGCCGAACTGCGTGCCCGTGCCCGGCGCCAAGCCCGCCAATGCGGCAAGCTGGGCTTGATCGTCATCGACTACCTGCAGTTGATGAGCGGCAGTGGCAGTGGCAATGGTGAAAACCGTGCCACAGAAATCTCGGAGATCTCGCGCGGCCTGAAGGCCCTGGCCAAGGAGCTGAACTGCCCGGTGATCGCGTTGTCGCAGCTGAACCGTTCGGTCGAAACCCGCACCGACAAGCGGCCCATGATGTCCGACCTGCGAGAGTCGGGTGCCATCGAGCAGGACGCGGACGTGATCATGTTCATCTACCGAGATGACTACTACAACAAGGAATCGAAGATTCCCGGCACCGCCGAGATCATCATCGGCAAGCAGCGTAACGGCCCGGTGGGCTCGGTGCACCTGGCCTTCCTGAAGCAGTCCACCAAGTTCGACAACCTGGCGCCCGACGCCGCCTACGGCGGCAGCGAATATTGAGTTCTTTTGCCGCTGGCTGTGCGGCATTCGATGGCTGGTGGTGAGGGGTGAAATGCTGTATAGAAACACAGCATGTCATCCCGTTTCTTGTCCTTGCCCGCAGAACAGTCCTCGGACGACACTGCCTCGCTGACGCGCTCGCCGCTGCGGCGCTCGACGCCCGCACCCCAGGCTGCGCCGGTGCCCACTGCGCCCATCACGCTAAAACCGCGCAAGGGAAGGGGCACGACCTGGGCCATTGCGCACCGCTTCAGCCGCGACCAACGCGGGCTGGTCGATGACGGTTGGGGTGCGCTGGATCAGGTTGCGCAAGCCGAGGAACTGGCACCGGGCACGCAAGTCATCTTCGAGCAGGTCAAGTCCATCCTGAACAGCAATGAATCACCGGACATTCCGTTCGACCTGTCGATCAATCCATACCGAGGCTGTGAGCACGGTTGCATCTACTGTTTTGCACGGCCCACGCACAGCTACCTCAATCTCTCGCCCGGACTTGATTTCGAGACACGCATCGTCGCCAAGGTGAACGCAGCCGAACGCCTGCGGCAGGCCTTGAGCCGGCCGGGTTACACACCAGCGCAGCTGAACATCGGCTCCGCGACCGATGCCTACCAGCCTGTCGAACGCAAGCTGGGCATCACCCGCGCGATCATCGAGGTGCTATGCGAAGCGTCGCATCCGTTTTCAATCATCACCAAGTCGGCGGGCATCGAACGCGACCTGGACCTGATCGCACCCATGGCAGCCGCGGGCCGGGCTGCGGCCTATGTTTCCCTGACCACGCTGGATCCCGAGCTGGCGCAAATCCTCGAGCCGCGTGCTGCCTCCCCGCTGCGGCGCCTGAAGACCATCGAGGCCTTGAGCCAGGCTGGCGTACCCGTAGGGGTCAGCGTGTCGCCGGTCATCCCGTTCCTGAACGAACCCGAGCTTGAGCGCATCCTGGAGGCTGCCGCGAAAGCCGGCGCCCGCTCGGCGTTCAGCATTCCGTTGCGCCTCCCATGGGAAGTCAATCCGCTGTTCCAGGATTGGCTGCAGACCCACTTCCCTGACAGGGCTTCACGGGTGATGGCCAGGGTGCGCGAGATGAGGGGCGGGCGCGACAACGATGCCCGATTCGGCACCCGGTTGCGTGGCGAAGGCGCGTGGGCGGAACTGCTGCGCCAGCGCTTCATGCTGGCGGTGCGCAGGCTGGGCTTGAACAACACCCGGACGGTGTTGGATTTCAGTCAATTCAGACCGCCTGCGCGAGATGGCGCGTTGCACCAAATGAGCTTGTTTTGACCCCATGTTGCACCGCCACAGTGCGACGAGAAGATCCACGTCATGAGAGTTAGGGAGCAAGCGCCAAAATCGCTGGTGTCATGAGGTGGTGCTGCGTAGAGTGGTAACCGTAAGTCATCTGTGTAGTAGTGGGTGACAGTTGGCAAGCTTCAGGTGACGAATGTCACGGGGGCTTGTTTCGGCAATGGCTCACACACCGCTGGTTCGACTGGCGGCCAGGAGAGGCGGAAATGAAGAAGCAGGACATCTCGCAAGCGGACGACACGCGGTTGGGTGCGCGGCATCGCGCAACAATCTTGAGCCGTGCCGTGCTTGCCCTTTGTCTGGCTGGCGGCGTCGCCGGCATAGCGCGGGCAGCAGGCAATGCTGCGGCAGCGCCGGCACCCGAAGTCCAGGTGACCTCTCGCTACATCATCGACTACGAGTTCGATTGGGGTCGTGATGGCGTCTACTGCTCGACTTGCAACAGCGGGGCTGGCAATTCGCGATTGGCCTACACCGACCTCACCAACAACCTCTGGGTGGGCCAAGTCGATTTCCAGACCGGAAAATTCAAGCCGCTCGACGGGCGCGGCCAGCTGGTCGACACCCACACCGCCTTGCCGACCGACTTTGGCAACGGCCCCGAATGGATGTTCTCTGCGCTGGGCTCTCAGCTGGTGTACACGAGGTACCAGCCCGATGTTGATCCGCCAACGGGGGACAGCACCGGACTGGCCCTTGCCGGCCAAAACACCGATGGCACGTGGACGGCGGGATTCCTGCCCAACGGCATGCAGCGGCAGTCGCCGATTGGCACGCTGGATCTGCAGGACCCCCTGCCGCGCATCCAGTACCAGGACTACAACAAGGTGAAGACCTACTGGCGGCAGTCGGCCAGTTCGACCGAAGGCCAGGTCCCGACCAAAGGGTTCAACGGGGGGTCGCGCCGCTGGGTTCCCGGCACGCACAGCATCATCCTGACGGGACTCGGCACCCGCAAGACCTCCGGACAAGGCTACCGGCAGGTGTACCTTTATGACACCGACACCGATACCCTGACCCAGATCACGGACGACCCTTCGAACCAGGTCGGGGCCATGATGTGGCAGGCCCCAGAGTTCAACAACGAGTACGTGTTCTTCACCGTGAAGGACGGCACGCAACTGGTCGTCTATCGCAAGCTGCCAACTGCTGCCGGTGTGGCCGCCTGGACGCCGGTGGCCACCTTGGCTGCACCGCCCAATGCGCCCTACATCTGGTCGCCGGAATATTTTGTGTACAACGGGAAGTCGTACATCTTCTTCCAGATGAACACGACCAGCGACTCCACCAACCTCACCCAACCCAGCACCTTGGGGATGATGGGCATCATGCCCGGGAATTCCGGACTGACCTTGCTGACGCCTCCGGATGCTCCCCCGCGCGTGCGCATGGATCCGGAATACTTCATCACGGCCGGTGGACCGTTCATCTATTACAACCGCTACAAGCTGCAGACCGAAACGGTGCCATCCATTCCCGAGGGTGTATGGCGAGTCGACACCCAGCTTGGCGGAGAATCTTCCACGAAATGAGCACGATCGACATTTCTGCGTGACTTGCCGACGTTGTCGGCGAATTGACAAAAAAGGCGGCCTGCGGGTCGCCTTTCTATTTTGGGTCGCACAAGTTCATCGTCAAGTAGATTGGTGAACCGATTGGCATCTTCCCTAAAAATGAGGAAGTACCCCCAAATGGTGGGTTGTGATCGAAAAAGAATATATGTACAGTCGATATTTGAACGTCGACTTGGCAGTATCGGTGGGCGCCCGCGGTTGTAACTCGATTCGAGGCTGCAACTTCATCTTGTGACATGCGAGCAGTGACCGAACTGCTCCTGCCAGCGGCATGGCCGCAGAGGTTCAACATGATGGCTCAGAACAACTTGCTCCTTCCCTTGCAGAATTTGATTTTCCGTTCAGATGGCGAGGATTTAAAACAATCTGTCAGCCATTTGACAAAACGGCCCAGATGGCGAGTTGCCATGGCGCTGGCTTTGATGTTGGCTGGCCATGCGGCCATGGCAAAGAATGAGGGGCCGGCTCCCGAAGTCCAGGTCACGCCAAATTACATCGTCGATTTTGAGTTCGACTGGGGACGAGACGGAGTGGACTGTCCGACCTGCAATCACGGCTCCGGCAATTCGAGGCTGGCTTTCACCGACCACAACTACCGGCTGTGGGTCGCACCCCTGGACATCAAGACGGGCAAGTTTCTGCCAGACAACGGCAAAGGCACACAGATCGACAGCCATACCGCCTACGCCACCGACTTCGGCAATGGCCCGGAATGGATGTTCTCTGCCATCGCGGGCTCCCAACTGGTCTATACCCGCTACCTGCCAGACGCACCGCAAAGCCCCGATACGGCAGTGCTCGCGATTGCCACCCAGAACAGCGATGGCGCCTGGCTGCCGGCCTCGTTCCCTGGCGGAGAGAAGCGCCAGTCACCCATCGGTACCCAGGACCTGGAAGACCTCGCGCCACGCATTCATTATCAGGACGTGGCCAAGCGCCGCACCTTCTGGCGCGACAGCGAACTCACCGGTGACAGCGAAACCAAATTGCCCACCACCGGCTTCAGCGGCGGCTCGCGCCGCTGGGTGCCTGGTACTCACAAGATCATCCTGACCGCCACAGGGCTGGAAGGCACCAAGGGCGCTGGGCGCCAACAGGTATTCCTGTTCGACACCGATACTGCGGTGCTGAAGCAGATCACCGATGAAGATGCGGACCACGCAGGGGCCATGATGTGGCGTGCGCCGGAGTATCACGATGAGTATGTATTTTTCAGCGTGCGCAATGGCAGGCAATTGGTCATTCACCGCAAGCTGAAAGATGAGACCGGAAAGAAGAGTTGGACTTCCGTCATTCAACTCGACCTACCGCCTGAAACTCCACATCTCTGGTCGCCAGAATATTTTGTCTTCAACGGGAAATCCTATATTTTCTACCAGATGAACCAGAGTGCCAACGCATCGGACCTGTCCAAGCCTGGGGTGCTGGCCATGTCGATGATCTTGCCCAAGAAGGCAAAGGTGATTCCGCTCACACCACCGGATGCGGAGCCACGTGTGCGCATGGACCCGGAATATTTCATCACGGCGAAGGGCCCCTACCTTTACTACAACCGGTACAAGCTCAGGACCGATACGGAGGATTCACAGCCCGAAGGCGTTTGGCGTGTGGATACACGTCTCGGTAAACCGGATCCCGCATGGCAGGCCGCCAGCCGCCGTGTCAAGCTGGAAGCCCCGGGCGAGCTTGACTGAGGTTCAAATCGCTGGTGAAAATTAGAAAAAAGGCGATCCCAGGATCGCCTTTTTTTACTGCGTTGCCACCGCCGCCAGGTGGCGAGCCGACTACTTGAACAAGTCCTTGACCTTGTCGGTCCAGCTCTTGGCGTTGGGCGAGTGCTTTTCGCCACCCTTCTTGAGCGACTCTTCCAGTTCCTTCAGCAGCTTGCGCTGGTGTTCCGTCAGCTTCACCGGGGTTTCGACGGTGACGTGGCAGTACAGGTCGCCCGGATAGGCCGAGCGCACGCCCTTGATGCCCTTGCCGCGCAGGCGGAAGGTCTTGCCGTGCTGCGTGCCTTCGGGCAGTTCGATCTCCAGCTTGGCTGTCAGCGTCGGCACTTCGACTGAGCCGCCAAGTGCAGCGGTCGTCATCGAGACCGGCACGGTGCAGTGCAAGTCGTCGCCATCGCGCTCGAAGATCTCGTGCTGCTTGATGCGGATCTCGATGTAGAGATCGCCTGCAGGGCCGCCGTTGGTGCCGGGCTCGCCGTTGCCGGCCGAGCGGATGCGCATGCCCTCGTTGATGCCGGCGGGGATCTTCACTTCCAGCGTCTTCTGGCGCTTGATCTTGCCGGCGCCATTGCAGGTGGTGCAGGGCTCGGGAATGATCTTGCCGGTGCCGTGGCAATGCGGGCAGGTCTGCTGCACGCTGAAGAAGCCCTGGCGCATGTGTACCGTGCCACCGCCATTGCAGGTCGTGCAGGTCTTGGCCTTGGTGCCGGGTTTCGCGCCGCTGCCGCCACAGGTGTCGCAGCTGTCCCAGGTCGGAATGCGGATCTGGCTTTCCTTGCCCAGGGCGGCCTCTTCCAGCGAGATCTCCATCGCGTAGCTGAGGTCGTTGCCACGGTAGACCTGCTGGCCACCGCCGCCACGTCGTCCCTGGCCGGCCTGGCCACCAAAGATGTCGCCGAAGATGTCGCCAAAGGCCTCGGCAAAGCCGCCGAAGCCTTCCGGCCCGGCGCCGCCGGCTCCGCGGTTCGGGTCCACGCCCGCATGGCCGTACTGGTCGTAGGCCGCGCGCTTCTGGGGGTCGGAGAGCATCTCGTAGGCCTCCTTGGCCTCCTTGAATTGCTCTTCCGATTTCTTGGCACCGTCCCCCTGGTTGCGGTCGGGGTGGTGCTTCATGGCCAGCTTGCGGTAGGCCTTTTTGATGTCGTCCTCGGTGGCATCTTTTGCCACCCCGAGGATTTCGTAAAAGTCACGCTTTGCCATGTACTCTTTCTGAACGCTTCAAACAAAGCCGCCGCGTGAGGGCGCAACTCGCAAGCTGCGCGCCCGACGCGGCGAACTTCCAACCCGGACCCTGATTCAGGGCCGGGCCGGAGATCACTTCTTGACTTCCTTGAACTCGGCGTCCACCACGTTGTCGTCGTCAGCCGGCTTGGCAGCCTGCGGCTGTTCGGCGCCAGGTTGCGTGCCTGCAGCGCCACCGGCGGCGGCCTGAGCCGCCTGCTGCTCGGCGTAGACCTTCTCGCCCAGTTTCTGGCTGGCGGTCATCAGCGCTTCGCTCTTGGCGTCGATGGTGGCCTTGTCGTCGCTCTTCAGCGCTTCTTCAGCTTCCTTCAGCGCGGTCTCGATCTTTTCCTTCTCGCCGGCATCCAGCTTGTCACCGTGCTCGGCGAGGCTCTTCTTGACCGAGTGGATCATGCCGTCGGCCTGGTTGCGGGCCTGTACCAGTTCCAGCTTCCTGGCATCTTCCGCCGCGTTCAGCTCGGCATCCTTCACCATCTTCTGGATTTCGTCTTCCGACAGGCCGGAGTTGGCCTTGATGGTGATCTTGTTTTCCTTGCCGGTGGCCTTGTCCTTCGCGCCGACGTGCAGGATGCCGTTGGCGTCGATGTCGAAGCTGACCTCGATCTGCGGCAGGCCGCGCGCAGCCGGGGCAATGCCTTCCAGGTTGAATTCGCCCAGGCTCTTGTTGCCCGCGGCGAGCTCACGCTCACCCTGGTAGACCTTGATGGTCACGGCCGGCTGGTTGTCGTCGGCGGTCGAGAACACTTGCGCGAACTTGGTCGGGATCGTGGTGTTCTTCTTGATCATCTTGGTCATCACCCCACCCAGGGTCTCGATGCCCAGGCTCAGCGGGGTGACGTCCAGCAGCAGCACGTCCTTGCGGTCGCCACCCAGCACCTGGCCCTGGATCGCGGCGCCGACGGCGACGGCTTCGTCAGGGTTCACGTCCTTGCGCGGTTCCTTGCCGAAGAACTCCTTGACCTTGTCCTGCACCTTGGGCATGCGGGTCATGCCGCCGACCAGGATCACGTCGTCGATTTCGCTGACCTTCACGCCAGCGTCCTTGATGGCGGTGGCGCAAGGCGCGATCGTGCGTTCGATCAGTTCTTCCACCAGCGCTTCCAGCTTGGCACGGCTGAGCTTGATGTTCAGGTGCTTGGGGCCGGAAGCATCGGCCGTGATGTAGGGCAGGTTGACGTCGGTCTGCGAGGAGTTCGACAGCTCGATCTTGGCCTTTTCCGCGGCTTCCTTCAGGCGCTGCAGGGCCAGCACGTCCTTGGTCAGGTCGACGCCTTGTTCCTTCTTGAACTCGGAGACGATGTAATCGATGATGCGCTGGTCGAAGTCTTCGCCGCCCAGGAAGGTGTCGCCATTGGTCGACAGCACTTCGAACTGCATTTCGCCATCGACGTCTGCGATCTCGATGATGGACACGTCGAAGGTGCCGCCGCCCAGGTCATACACGGCGATCTTGCGGTCGCCCTTGCCGTGCTTGTCCAGGCCGAAGGCCAGGGCAGCCGCGGTGGGCTCGTTGATGATGCGCTTGACGTCCAGGCCGGCAATGCGGCCCGCGTCCTTGGTGGCCTGGCGCTGGGCGTCGTTGAAGTAGGCCGGCACCGTGATCACGGCTTCGGTGACTTCTTCGCCAAGGTAGTCCTCGGCGGTCTTCTTCATCTTGCGCAGCACTTCGGCCGAGACTTGCGGAGGCGCCAGCTTCTTGCCGCGCACGGCCACCCAGGCGTGGCCGTTGTCGGCCGCGGCAATCTCGTAGGGCATCAGGTTGATGTCCTTCTGCACTTCCTTCTCGGTGAACTTGCGGCCGATCAGGCGCTTCACCGCGTACAGCGTGTTGCGCGGGTTGGTTACTGCCTGGCGCTTGGCCGAGGCACCGACCAGCACTTCGCCATCTTCCTGGTAGGCAATGATGGACGGGGTGGTGCGCGCGCCTTCGGAGTTCTCGATCACCTTGGTCGAGTTGCCTTCCATGACGGCGACGCACGAGTTCGTGGTCCCCAGGTCAATGCCGATGATCTTGCCCATTTTTCTGCTCCTGTGAGGAATGTGTTCCGGTTGTCTCGGAATTGTGGATAACTGTCTTGATTTCAAGGGCGCGGGGCCCTGTGAACAACGCGATTCGGCTTACTTGGGCGCAGCCACGGTGACCAGCGCGGGGCGCAACACGCGCTCGGCGATGGACGCGCCTTTCTGCAGCACGGTGACCACGGTGTTGGCTTCCTGTTCGGCCGGCACCATGCTGATGGCCTGGTGCTGGTGGGGGTCGAAGCGCGTACCGGCAGGCGGGTTGATCTCCAGCACCTTGTTGCGCTCCAGCGCAGCGGCCAGTTGGCGCAGCGTTGCGTGCACGCCTTCCAGCACCTTTTCGACCGGTGCATCAGGCATTGCGATCGCGGCTTCCAGGCTGTCCTTCACCGGCAGCAGGCTCTCGGCAAAGGACTCCACGCCGAACTTGCGCGCCTTGCTGACCTCGTCTTCTGCGCGACGACGGACGTTTTCCATCTCGGCCTTGGCGCGCAGGTAGGCGTCAGCCATTTCGGTGTGCTTGGCTTCCAACTCGGCCAGGCGGGTTTCGGCGTTGGGCTCAACAACCGATGCCGGTGCAGTGTCTTGCTGTTCGGCCGATGCGTTCGGGTCCAGGGATGAGTCGTTGGTGTTCATCGGTGGCGAGGGCGTAGGCCCGGTGGGAGGGCCCGCGGTGCTGCGGGCGAAATTGGCGTTGCTGGCTTGCGAAGCCGTACTTGGCGGGACAACTTGGGACGGTGTCCGTACTTTCAAGAGGGCCTTGCGCACTTTCCTGAAAATTTTCTGCACGGCCGTGGCACTCGCGAGCGCGAGACGGGCAAGTGCGGCCCGCAATTGGCCGCCGTGGTCAGGGTGCGGGGTCAGGCGTTGCCGCGCTCGGCATCGTCGATGCTGGCGCTCCAGCGGTTCCAGTCGCTCAGCTGGCGGCGGTCGCGCTTGGTCGGGCGGCCGTGTTCGATCGCCTGCGCCGGCTCCACGCCCTGGCGCCTGGCCTCGCGGGCTTCGCTGCGAGCCAGCAGGCTGGCGGCGGTTTCCTCATAGAGCTGCTGCGCCGCCGTGGCCGGTCCGCGGATTTCGCTCAAGGCCAGCACCTGCACCTCGCGTGCGGGCAGGCCGGGCTCGCGCAGTGTGATCTTGTCCGTCAAGCGCACATCACGTGAAGGCTTGGCCGGCTGGCCGTTGACTTCCACCCGGTGCTTGCCAATCGCTTCGACGGCCAGCGAGCGGGTCTTGAAGAAGCGCGCAGCCCAGAGCCATTTGTCCAGCCGCACCGGGTGTTCACACAGTTTCAGGTCCATCACGCGCAGATTGTCCTTCAGCTTGGCCGGCCCGTTCAAAGCGCATTCCCGAGGGGCGCCGGCCATGTTGTCCCGGCAAGGGGCATGCCTTCAGATGGGGTTGCGAAGGCCCGTCGCAAGCCTTGCCCCTTGGAGCCTCATGCCGGTGCGCCCGCAGCCAGCGCGCGCTCGCGCGTGGCGGCCAGCGCGGCAGGTGAGGCGGGCGAGAGCGTCCACCCCGCCAGATGCTGGCGGGCAAGCGAAGCCAGCGCGTCGATGTGGGCGGGCTGGTCGTTCAGGCAGGGGATGTAGTGGAAAGTCTTGCCGCCGGCCTGTTGGAAAGCCGCTCGGGCTTCCTGGTCGATCTCTTCCAGGGTTTCCAGGCAATCGGCGGCAAAGCCGGGGCACAGCAGGTCTACGCTTTCCACACCTTCGCGTGCCAGCGCCACCAGAGTGGGCTCCGTCGCCGGTTCCAGCCACTTCGCCTTGCCGAAACGGCTCTGGAAGGTCACGCGGTATTGCTCGGCGGAGAGGTCCAGCGCTTCCGCCAGCAACCGGGCCGTCTTGTGGCACTGGCAGTGGTAGGGGTCGCCCAGGTGCAGCGTTCGCTCGGGCATGCCGTGGAAGCTCATGACCAGCAACTGCGAGCGGCCGGCCTGCTGCCAATGCGCCCGCACGCTGCTGGCCAGTGCCTGGATGTAGCCCGGGTCGTCGTGGTACTGGGTGATGAAGCGCAGCGCCGGCAGGCGGCGGGTGCGGCGGGTCCATTCGGCGACCTTGTCGACAGTGCTGGCCGTGGTGGCACCGGAATATTGCGGGTAGGCCGGCAGCACCAGGATGCGGTCCACACCCTGGTCGTGCAGGGCTTGCAGGGCGGCGGGGATGCTCGGGTTGCCGTAGCGCATGGCCGGGGCCACGATCACCGGCAGGCCGTCGGCCGCCAGCCTGGCCTGCAGTGCGCGGGCCTGGCGCTGGGTCCAGACCAGCAACGGCGAGCCTTCGGGCAGCCACACGCTGGCGTACTTGCGGGCCGACTTGGCCGGCCGCGTGCGCAGGATGATGCCGTGCAGGATGGGCCACCAGGCCAGCCGCGGTATCTCCACCACCCTGCTGTCGCTGAGGAACTCGGCCAGGTAGCGGCGCAGTGCGGCAGGCGTGGCGGCGTCAGGCGTGCCCAGGTTCGTGAACAGGATGCCGACACGCGGCGCCTGCCCGTGCTGGAAGGACGGGGCGGGAGCGGGTGAGGGCATGCGGTTCAGCGGTGGTGCCAGGGAGCGGAGGCTGGCGGGAAGGGCGGCGGTGGCGGGTCGTTGTGGGCGATCAGCGAGAAGCGCAGCGTGGCCACGCTGGCGTCGTTGGGTGAGCCGCCCAGGCCCAGTTCGCCCTGGCCATGCAACGTGCAGCTGCCGCGGCGCAGGCTCAGCACCTCGTCGTCACCCGCAAAACGCACGAAGGTGCCGTTGATGCTGAGGTCCGTCAGCTGCAGCGCGCCGCCCATCAGGTCGATGCGGGCATGGGTACGGGAAACGCGGGCGTCTTCCACCTTCATGCCGCAAGCCGCGCCGCGGCCCAGCAGCACTGGCATGCGGTCGCGCAGGAAGCGGTGCGGCTGGCCGCGCCAGCTCAGCAGCACGCCCAGCGCGTCATGCGTCGCAGACGGGCTTTCGAGGTGTGTGACTTCGGTGTCCGACCCTTTGCTGCGGGCCAGCAAGAAGACTTCTGCCGGCTCCACGCGGCCGCGCAGGTGCACCTTGTCGAGGTGGCGGAAGCGCGAGCGCACTTCCCACGGCAGTTCGTCGTAGACCTCGCGGCCGATCAGCGATTCGCTGTCGCCGGCATGGTCCAGCAGCCGGGCTGCGACGTTGACGGCGTCACCGAAACAGTCGCCACCGACCTCGACCACTTCGCCGGCGCTGATCGCGATCTGCAGCTGCACGCGCGGCGTGGGCCGTTCGCTGTCGCTGTTCGGCGCGGGTTGACGCTCCAGGTCGTCCTGCATCTGCACTGCGGCAGTCACTGCATTGATGGCACGCGGAAACACGGCCATCAGGCCGTCGCCCAGGGTCTTGACCAACTGACCGCCGCATTCCGGGACGCGGCGGGCGAGGTTGCGGATCACGTCTGTCACCACCGAGGTGGCGTGCGCGTTGCCCAGCGTTTCGTACAACGCGGTGCTGCCTCGCAGGTCAGCAAAAAAAACGTATCTGCGCTTGATGGTCGCCATGCCCGATCGAGTTTAGCGCGCAAGCCGCAGCCCGGCGCAAGAGGCCAGGAAAACCCGGGCGCCAATGAAAAAAGCGGGTGACGCATTGCTGCGTTTCCCGCTTTTCATTTCAGGCCTGTCAGGCCCGTGTCAGGCACCGCTGGTTCAGATGTTGTCCAGATAGGTCCGCAGCTTGTCCGAACGGCTCGGGTGCTTCAGCTTGCGGATCGCCTTGGCTTCGATCTGGCGGATGCGTTCGCGCGTCACGTCGAACTGCTTGCCCACTTCTTCCAGCGTGTGGTCGGTGGACATTTCAATGCCGAAACGCATGCGAAGCACCTTGGCTTCGCGCGGCGTCAGGCTGTCGAGGATGTCCTTCACCACGTCGCGCAG
>NZ_JBGGNH010000008.1:0-36024 GCF_041287625.1 Ideonella sp. | reverse complement strand
GCTGCTCAGGGTGTCCAGCGGGTAGGACTCGAACAGCGTGTGGCCGTCCACGTCATAGGACTTGACGACGAAGCGTTCCTTGCCAGTGCCGGTGTCCTTACGGTGGGAAATGACCGGGCGCCACAGGGCGTCGAAGTAGTTCTCTTCGAGCAGGTTGCCGGTGGTCAGCGTCTGTTTCCAGGTTCCTGTAGCCAAGCCGTAGGGCGCGCTGCCCGTGATGGGCGCGAAGGTGACGTTGGTCGCGTTGTAGGTGACGGGGTCGCCGGTGGGATAGGTGATGGTTTTCAGCCGGCCCAGCGCGTCATAGCCATAACCGGTGGTGTGGTCCGACTCATCTTTGAGCGAGGTGATGCGGCCGTAATCGTTGACCACCGCCGTTTTGGTATGACCCGTGGGGTAGCTGATGGTTTGCGGTATGCCGCGTTTCCAGTTGCTCAGTCCAATGATGTGCGAGGCCTGTGCCCCGTCGGTTACCGTGGCCAACGTGCCGTCAGTGTTGTAGGTGCGAATGTGCTGCCAGAAACCGAATTTGTAGTCGGTGGTCAGGCGACCGAGCGTATCGTAGGAATTCCAAAATATCTGAGTGGTGGTAGATGGCTCGATCACACTGACGCTTTGAGGCAAGCCGATCACCCACAAGCCATCGGTAAAATCCTTATAAGAAATCGACTCCTGCTTGCTGTAACCCAAGTTGCTGGACTTGGTCACATTGACCGGGCGAGCGAAGCTGTCGAAGCTGTTGGCGTACCAGCTGAAGGTGGCGGCTTGCTGGGTGGTGATTTTTGAACGTTGCGGCGTGAGTTGCTCGACACTGAAATGATCACCTTCAGCATCGCTTGATCCCACCAAATTCGGAAAGGGTTGACCGCCACCGTCGGATGCCGCGGCATAGGTGTAGCTCGTAGTCCTGAGCGTGCCGGAAGCATCACCTTCCTCCACCTTTTGCAGCTGACCATCGTTGGCCATCCAGACAGTACCGAATGTGTGCTTGACGACTTTGCCTTCGCTGTCGGTGACTGTGACAACTTTGGTGCCGCCACAATTGCTGGTGCAGGTCGACCACGACCCTACCGCTGTGGGGTAACCGTAGGTCCAAGACGTGGCTGGCAAACCAGGGCCAGACAGGCTTTTGGATGTCAATGCCATTGTGGCAAACACCCGAGGGTTGAATGCGTATGTATCGGTTGGCGAACCGCCTTTTGATAGACACTGTTTCCAAACGTATGCGCGCCCGTGAAAGGTGCCAGCCAACTTGAACGTACCTACCGCCCCTGAAGGATGGGTCATTGTGGCCGTTTGAATAGGGCTGATCAAGGACCCCGCCATTTCACAGCTTGCGGACCCGGAATAGTATTGAGGAGCGGCGATGACCGAAGTCAGATCAAACTTCCAAGCGGAATTATCTGGCTGCGTCACCGTCGTCAAATACCCGTTGGTATAGCCATACTTCCAAATGCGATTGCCGTCGGTGACCTGAGATATGTTAGGGCCATCGGAATAAGTAAAGTCCAAGTGGCGCCCATCGCTGGCCACTATAGAGTTCAGTTTTTTTGCGTCCACTGCGTCCCAGTTGTAGGTCACGGCGTTGCCAAATCTGTCGGTGATGATGCTCGGCACGATCCAGTATTCGGCGACGACGACTGCAGCAGAACTGCCACCTCCCGGGGGCGCCAGGGGACTACTGCGGCCCGCGATGGCCTGTGCTCCCGGCGTAAACGAGTACGGGGGCGCATACCAAGCCATGATTCGATCAAACCGGTACCTAGTTCCGGCGGGATCGGTGACAATGAAGCCTTCGCCTACACCGTTCACCAGATTTATTCCGCAACTGACTTGATACCCGTCGTGCGTTACTATTGGGTAATTTCCTGGGTTGTCCCCTGGCGAAGCGGAGTTGACCGATGAGCGACGCACCATTTCCTGGTCGCCCCTTCCCGGAAGATAAAGGAATGATCCATGCCAGAAGCCGGTTGCCGATGCCCAGTTATTGCCACCAAGGTCGCTACCGTCCACGGGAATACCAAACTGAGTGCAACGCTGAGAACTCCTATCAGGAGGAGACCAGCCCTTGTTGTAGACTCCAAAGGAAAATGTACCGTGCAAATGGGGTATTTCCAATTGCCAGTCACCGAACACACCCGTCTGACCTTGGGGATTGGACAGCTTGACGCTGATGGAGTCCCCTGTGGTGCGTCGTCGTCCCACTGAAACCGACAACGAATTATTGCCGGGCAGCGACACATCCTGTTGAACAAACTCCAGGCCGCCGTTGTAGATGTTGACCTTGTCGCCGAAAAGATCCGAACCATAGGCGGTAATCGTCTTCGCGGAGCCCACTCGCTTGTATTCTTCGTCGTACTCATCCGCATGCGCCCCATGCAGCAGCAATGCGCCTGCCAATGCCATCAGGCATTTGATCGTTCTGGACATTCCACCCTCCGTGTTTTTTGCGCGTTGGAGATTAGGTGAGGAAGGGGTGGGTCGCCCATCCCCAAAATGGGGTATCTGGTGAGGCATTTGACGGATGCAGGCAGCAGTTTTCATCACGGGTCTTCCGGGCCGCCGCCGGCCTGTTGTGGCCAATGCAGGCCCACGCTGGCGGCGTTTTCGTTGCTCATGCTGATGAGCCGTGCCAGCACCAGCGCGAGGTCATCGGCGTCAGTGGTGCCCACGATGAGCTGTGCAGCCGCCATGACATTGGGCAGCGAGCTTTCCGGGCCGACAGCCTGGCGCAGCGCGCTGCGAGCGTGCGGACCCAGGCGCTCATAGGCGTGGCAGATGGACAGGTACAGCCGGCGGGGCCGCGGGTCGCCGGTGGTCCAGGGGGTGGGCGCCGCGGTCATTTGAGCCCCAGCGCCTTGGCAATGCGATGGCCATCTCCGAAAGTGGCGCGGTTCACGCCACGGAGCACCTGGCTCACGGCCTGGTAGCGGAAGTCGTTGAGTTCGGCCCACTGCTTGAGTGTCATGCCCTGCTGCTTCAGCCGCGTCTTGACCTCTTCCGGCGTCAGAAGTGGAAGGCACTGCTCTTTTCGAGACGTCATTGATCACTCTCCCTGAGCTTGATGCTCGTTTTGAGTCAATGATAAAGCGCCATAAAGAACATCCACAAGGGCACTCCCATCCTCTGGCGTGTGGATGAAAGGCGCAGCGGCACCCATCGGCCATGGCGAAGCTCGGCGGGGGCAGCGATGAACTGGGAGAGAATTCGTAGCGAATCGCTATCAATCTCGCCATCTCTCATGCCCTCCAAGTCTTTCGTGCCAGGCGCGGATGCCGCGTCTTCCCGCGAGGCGCCGGCACTCGGCGTCGCTGCGGTCACGGTCCGGTTGCGCTCGGCGATGGCGGAGGTCGGCGTGGATCAGGCGCGGTTCGCCAGCCGGACCGGTGTTCCGTTCAGCACGGTGCGGGCCTATCTCTCAGGCAGGCGCCTGCCCAGCGCCGAGTTCCTGGCGGGCTTGTACACGGCATACGGCATCAATCCCGCGTGGCTGCTCACAGGCGAACTGCCGATGCGGCGGACGGCCGAAGCGCCAGCCGACGGCTGGCGCATGGGGGATGGACTGAACGAGCCGACGGCCCGCTATGGGCCAGGCCATGCGCTGCGGCTGCCAGAGGACTGGCTGGCGGCAAGGGAGCTGAAGCCCGAAGCCCTTTGCGTGGTCACGGTGGATGGCAATGCCATGGAGCCGGCCCTGCGAAGCGGCGACCTGGTGGTGATCCATCTGAAGGACACCGTGCCGCGCAGCGGCTTCATGTATGCGCTGCTGCAAGGCCCGGAAACACTGGTGCGCTTGTGCCAGCGGCTGCCGGACGGCTTGCTCAGGGTGAGCAGCGCCAACCCGGCGTATCCGGCTTACGACCTTGACCTGGAGGCCACGCCCGCCGTGACGGTGCTCGGGCGCGTGGTGGCATCGCTTCGCGACTGGTGCTGAGGCCGGGCCCGCAGGCCTGAGCCTTTCAGTCCAGCGACAGCATGCGCCGGCGTTTCTGGGTGTTGTCGATGTAGCGCTGAAGCGCGCGGGTCGCGTTGGCGTCCAGGCGGGTCAGTTCGCAGCCCAGCCGCACGCCCTTGGCTTGCGGCTGGATGGAGGTGACGTGGTGGACCATCAGGCTGGTCTGGAATTCGGTGTCGCCGTCCAGCGAGAGCCGGGTGCCGTGGATGACCACACCGGGCTCGACCGGGGGCACGTTTTCCGGCAGGAACAGCGCGCAGCCGCCGGCGCTGACGTCCAGCACGCGCAATTCCAGCCGCATGTCGGGCATTTGCGGGTGGCGAAAGATCGCCGTCGGCGCGGTGCGCTCCAGCGTGCGCACGCGGTAGGCGCTGCGTCGCTGGAAGCGGAAGAGTTCGCGCGGCATGCTGGTCTGCAGCACGCAAGCGTTCTTGCCATGCACCAGCAGCCGGTCGGCCACGTCGAACTGCAGCTTGATCTGGTCCAGGTAGCCGACGGCCGAGGCCTCTTCGGCTTCGACCATGCGCTGGGCGGCCGGCGACATCAGGTCCACGCTGAACGCCAGCTTGCCCTGGGTGGCATCAATGCTCCACAACGTGGTCGGGTAGGCAGTGCCGTCCGAGCCGCTGAGGTTGATCACCACGCTGCGGTCCATCAGCGCTTTCAGCAGCGCGCGGATCTCGTGCGGCTCGTCAATGCGGAACTCCTGCATCGACGAACCCGCGTTCGAGTCGATCGGGGCCGGGCGGGTGTCGGAAAACATCGGTGAATCCAGTCCGGGAGGCGAGGTGCGCGTGCGGGGCTGCGGGCAGCCGCTCAGTGCAGCGTCTTGCTGCGGCCGGTCATCATCTGGTCGAGGTCATCCAGCCAGGGTTCGGCCAGGTGACGGATCTCGGCGTCATTCAGCAAGATGCGCTGCATGATGCGCGACTTGACCTTGCTTTCGTCGGCCTGAAGCGATTCGGAGTGAGCGGCGTTCTTCAACTGGGCGATCAACACGGCGCAGGCGCCTTCCAGCTTGACGACCTCGTCCCAGTTCCCATTGCGGGCGGCGTCGACCATGTCAGCGCTGGCGCGCTCGATCGCCTCGTAAAAGTTCAGCAGGTTGGTGCTCATTTCAATGTTCCGGCAAGTCGTGTCGGGTCTTGGCGTGTCAAAACACCCGGCTCAGTTCACGCCTTGGTGGACCTGAGGGCCAATGGCCTTCCAGGCTTGGCGCAGGGGATCGATGAGCGACGCGCATTCATCGAGGATCTTTTCGTCGTTGCGGATGTTGGCCAGCGTCAGGCGCATGGTCAGGTAGGCGTAGAGCGACTGCAGGTCCAGCGCCAGGCGGCCGCCGTCTTTCAGGTTCAGGCCGGCCTTCAAGCCTTCTTCGACGATGCGGGCGGCACGGCTGATGGCCTTGCCCTTGGATTCGATCTCGCCAGCGCGCATGTAGCCGCGGGCCTGGCTGACGGATTCCATGAAGCCGTCGAACAGCATTTCCACCAATTTGTGCGGCGAAGCATCGACGATGCTGGTCTCGACACTCACGCGGCGGTAGGCGTGGGCCATGGCACCGGCCTGGCCGAGCGCGTAGGAAAAGCTGGGGGTGAACATTTGTGGGGTCCGTGTGTTGTTCCGCTTGTGTTGTTTATCGGTGCCCCAAGCGGGCACTTGAGCCGGGCCGATCTCCCGTATCACCCCGGCTTTCCGGACAGTTCCAAGACAGGTCCACGGGCTTTCTCCCTCTGTGGGACGGCCCTGGAAAGCCCATGAAAAAAGGCGCCCGCAGGCGCCTTCGATGACATGGACCTAGGGAAAGTACTGATCTTTCCGGCGCTCAGGACGACGACGACGACAGCGCCGCCATCTGCTGGGTGACATAGGACGACAGCGCATTGAGCGACGCCATCTGCGTGTCCAGCGCCTGGTACTGGGCTTCGTAGCGGGCCTGAACGCCGACCAGCCGGGCCTCCATCGAGTCCTGCTGCGACTGGTTGCGTTTGATCGCGGCGTTCAGCGCATCCTGCCGGGTCTGCAGGCTACCGTCCGAAGCGGTGGCGGCGTCGGCGAGGTCGCGGAAGCGGTCCATGAAGCCAGAGCTTTCGGCATCGGTGCCGTCGGTGGCCAGGGCCTTGCGCACTTCGGCCGGATTCTTCATCGCGGTGTCGAGCTTAGCGCTGTCGAGCTTCAGCGTGCCGTCCGCGGCCATCGTGATGCCGATGTCCGACAGGTGCGACAGCGAAGTCGAGGCCTTGGTGCCGTCGTTGATGATGCCGCGCATCTGCCACTGGAAACCGATGGTGGTGCGGTCGCCCTGCAGCGGCGCGCCCTTCTTGGCCGTTGCGTCGTACTTGGTCTGGTCCCGCATGTAGGACGCGAGGTCGTTGAAGGCCTTGACGAAGTCCTTGATGCCGGTCGTCACCGCGTCGGTGTTGTCAGTGATGGTGATCTCGGTCGTTGCCTCACCGGTCACTTTGCCGACGGTGAAGGTCACGCCTTCGGCGACGGTGCTGAAGGTGTTGGTGCTGGACTCGACCTGGATGCCATTGACGGTGGCCTTGGCATTGCCGGCGGCCAGGTTGCGTGTCATCGTGTTGCTGGCGGCGGTCGCGTCATAGGCCAGTGCCGACAGGCCGGTGCTGGCGTCGCCATCGTCGCTGGCTTCGCCGGCCGTGATGCGGAAGCCGTTCTCGGCACCGGTGGCGGTGGAGCGCAGCGACAGGCGCGAGCCGTTGGCGTCGGTGACGATGCTTGCCGTCACGCCGGCACCTGCCGCATTGATCTTGTCCCGAACGGCCGTCAGGCTGGTGTCGTCCGGGCCGATGGTGATGTTCAGCGCGCTGCTGCCATCCTTGGGGGTGAAGCCACTCGCCGGGCTGCCGCTGCCCCAGGCACCCAGCTCGATCGTCAACGTGCCTTCGCTGAGCGTGGCGCTGGAAGACGGGAACGCGCCCGAGGTGAGCGTCTGGGACGAGGCCAGGGCCTGCACGGAGACGGAATAGCTGCCGGCGGCTGTGCCGTCTTCGGCCGAGCCGGCAACGGACGTGCTGTCGCTGGAAGTGAAACTCTTCTTCGACCACAGGCTGAGGTCGGCCAGCGCCTGGGCCTTGTCGCCCATGGCCGAGGCATAGCTCTGCATCTTGCCCATCGAGGACAACGTGGTGCTGAGCGTCGTCTGCTCGGCGGCCAGCAGGTCAACCGGCCTGTGCTCGACCGCCATCAGCGACTTGATGATGTCGGTAACGGGCAGCCCGGAGCCGATGCCTATCGAGGAAAGGCTGCTGGTGGTGGTGGTCATGGTCAGCGCATCCTTCTGCCCGGCGAAGAATCACCGGTTCTGTGACAACAATGTCGGCGCGAGCACCATGAACTTGAGGGGTAGCGCACCGGAACGAAAGCCGGCGTCGCGCCGCGTTGCCGCGACCCCCGGCCGAAGATCAGCCCAGCAGCTTCAGCACCGACTGCGGCAGCTGGTTGGCCTGGGCCACCATGGCCGTGCCGGCCTGCTGCAGGATCTGCGCGCGGCTCATGTTGGCGGTTTCCTGCGCGTAGTCGGCGTCCATGATCCGGCTGCGGGCGGCGGCCTGGTTCTCGACCGACTGCTGCAGGTTGGAGATGATCGCGTCGAAGCGGCTCTGGGTCGCGCCGAAGGTCGCACGGGTGTTGTTCACCACGTCGATCGCGGCGTCGATGTTGTTGATCACCTCGGCGATCGCACCCGTCGTGGCCGCGGCGTCGATCACGGCGGTGGTCGAGGTGACCGTCGTGATGTCGCTGGCCGTCGCCATGTTGGTCGTCGCCACGTCGATCACGTCGTCGGTCGTCGTGTTGGCGCCGATCTGGAAGGTCAGCGTCGTCGCGTCGCTGCCCAGGATGTGCTTGCCGTTGAAGGTCGTGCCACCCAGCACCCGCTGGATTTCCGCCTGCAACTGCGTGAATTCCTTGTTCAGCGAGTCCTTGTCGGAGCTTGAGTTCGTCGCGTTTCGCGCCTGGACCGCCAGTTCCCGCATGCGCTGCAACGAGTCGCCCACCTTGGACAACGCGCCTTCCGCGGTCTGCGAGAGCGAGATGCCGTCGTTCGCGTTGCGGATCGCAACGTTCATGCCCCGCACCTGCGAATTCATCCGTTCCGCAATCGCCAGGCCTGCAGCGTCATCCTTGGCGGAATTGACGCGCATGCCAGACGACAGTCGCTGCATCGACGTCTGCAACGACGACTGCGACATGTTCAGGTTTCGCTGCGCATTGAGCGAAGCGAGGTTCGTGTTAATGGTCTGCGGCATGTGAGCACTCCTCAAGAATCAACCACACCCGGCGAACGTGCCGGCTTGCATGAACCGCTGCGGTTTTGAAGCCGCCGCGGGCCCTACAGCCCGGCACTCGATCACCATCGATAAGCACCATGTCGGATCTGACACGGCACCGGACTCGTCAGTGCTTCCGGACCACGCCGCCCGAGCAAGGGCGATGCGTTAGGTGTGATTCTCAAAGAGTGCCCGATCTCCAAAGCCGCGAAATGCAAGCTGAATCGGGTCTTCTTCCGTCCTGGCATTCGCCGGGACGCCGAACCCGGCCTAAGCCGGGTCCTCAGTGCTCAACAGTCAGGAAAAAAGCCGGCGGCGCCGGGTCTGGCCCCGGGTCGCCGGCGTTTTCAGCCTGCTGTTTACTGCAGCAGACGCAGGACCTGCTGCGGCAGCTGGTTGGCCTGGGCGACCATCGCGGTGCCTGCCTGTTGCAGGATCTGGGCGCGGCTCATGTTGGCGGTTTCCGTCGCGAAGTCAGCGTCCATGATGCGGCCGCGGGCTGCGCTTTGCGATTCCACGCCTTGCTGCAGGTTGGCAATCACCGCGTCGAAGCGGCTTTGCGTGGCACCGAAGGTGGCGCGTTGGTCGTTCACCGTGTTGATGGCGGTGTCGATGTTGTCGATCACAGTCGCCAGGGCGCCCGAGGTGGCCGTTGCGTCGATGGCAGCCGACGAGCCGGTGACAGCGATCATGTCCGTGTTCGTCACCATGTTGGTGGTGTTCACGGTGATGGTGTCGTCCGCGCTGGTGTTGGCGCCGATCTGGAAGGTCATGGCGGTCGCATCAGCGCCCAGCATGTGCTTGCCGTTGAAGGAAGTGCCACCCATCACGCGGGTGATTTCTTCCTGCAGCTGGCCGAATTCCTTGTTCAGCGAATCCTTGTCGGAGCTGGTGTTGGTCGAGTTGCGCGCCTGAACTGCCAGTTCACGCATGCGTTGCAGAGAATCGCCAACCTTGGCCAGCGCGCCTTCTGCGGTCTGCGACAGCGAGATGCCATCGTTGGCATTGCGGATCGCGACATTCATGCCGCGAACCTGTGAATTCATCCGTTCGGCGATCGACAGGCCGGCAGCGTCGTCCTTGGCCGAGTTGATGCGCATGCCCGAAGACAGGCGCTGCATCGAGGTCGACAGCGACGATTGCGAAGAAGCGAGGTTACGTTGAGCGTTCAGCGAGGCAACGTTGGTATTGATGGTTTGAGCCATGATAGTTACTCCAGAATGGTTTCCAAAAGTCTTCCGGTTAAAGCACCGGCGTTCGTCTTTCGCCTAAGCGCCGGGTGCTCCTCCGGTCGGGCAACTGCTCATTTGCCTGACCCTTGGCCATCTCACCGGACCTACAGGACACCGTTGTTTGCGTCCTGTGAGTTGGATATCGGAAGCGACTTTTGGAACCTTTAGGACTATCTGTGCCTGCACCCCGAAGCAGCGTCTTGGCAACGCCGGTTCGGGGATTCAGTGGGCTCAGGCCGGTTCGGAGAGAACCGGTTCAACCTGCGACCCTTGAAGGGCCGCCTCGGCGTCATCGAAGCAGCGACAGCACTTGCTGCGGCAGCTGGTTCGCCTGGGCGACCATCGCGGTGCCTGCCTGCTGCAGGATCTGGGCGCGGCTCATGTTGGCGGTCTCGGTCGCGAAGTCGGCGTCCATGATCCGGCCGCGGGCTGCGCTCTGAGACTCCACGCCCTGCTGCAGCTGCGAGATCACGGCATCGAAGCGGCTTTGCGTGGCACCGAAGGTCGCGCGCTGGTTGTTCACCGTGTCGATGGCGGTGTCGATGTCGTCGATCACCGAGGCGATGGCGCCCGAGGTGGCCGTGGCGTCGATCGAGGCCGACGAGCCGGTCACCGCCTGCATGTCGCTGTTGGTCACCATGTTGGTGGTGCTGACATTGATCACGTCGTCGCTGGTGGTGTTGGCACCGATCTGGAAGGTCATGGCGGTCGCATCGGCGCCCAGCATGTGCTTGCCGTTGAAGCTGGTGCCGCCCATCACGCGGTTGATTTCGCTCTGCAGCTGGCCAAACTCCTTGTTCAGCGAGTCCTTGTCGGAGCTGGTGTTGGTCGAGTTCCGCGCCTGGACCGCCAGTTCACGCATGCGCTGCAGCGAATCACCGACCTTGGCGAGCGCGCCTTCTGCGGTTTGCGCCATCGAGATGCCGTCGTTGGCATTGCGGATGGCCACGTTCATGCCCTTGACCTGGGCGTTCATCCGTTCGGCGATCGACAGGCCGGCTGCGTCGTCCTTGGCTGAATTGATGCGCAGGCCGGAGGACAGGCGCTGCATCGAGGTGGACAGCGACGATTGCGAGGCCGACAGGTTGCGCTGGGCGTTCAGCGAAGCAACGTTGGTGTTGATGGTGGAAGACATGGGATAACTCCTGCACGGGGCTTGATAACAAGGACCGGGATGGCCCTGGGGTTGCGCCCCCGCTTCAGTTTGTTGGGGCCGTACCCTGGATTTCGGAACCTTGATCGCCGGACTTGAGGGGTTTTTTGCCCGCTTTTCCTTCGATCAACCGGACGCGCTTTGCGACCCGGGTGCAGCCGGTCGTCTTGCCGACCAAATGGCTGCTGCCCACCCTGTTTATCGACCGATTGACGACACCCTGCAGGCCTAAAGTTTCCAAAATGACGGCCAAGCCCCCGCCTTCCCGCTCGCAGGACCCAGCGCCCGGCGCCCAACGCTTCCGGGTGGCGCTGGTGATGATCGTGCGCAACGAGTCGCACCAGCTCGGCCGGGCGCTGGCCAGTGCCCTGCCCTGGGTGGACGAGGCGCTGGTGCTGGACACCGGCTCCACCGACGACACCGTGGCGCTCGCACGCGCCGCGGGTGCGCGCGTGGCCCATTTCCAGTGGACCCACGACTTTGCTGCCGCGCGCAATGCCGCGCTGGCCCTCGCAGGGGCCGACTGGCACCTGGTGCTGGACGCCGACGAATGGATCGCCGAGGGCGGCCCTGCCCTTGCCTCGCTGCGTGAGTTTGCGCCCACTTTCGTGGGTGCGCTGCGGGTGGACAGTCACCAGGGCGAAGGCGCCCAGGCCAGCACCGCCCCCAGCTGGCTCAGCCGCGTGCTGCCCGGCCACGTGCGCTATGCCGGCCGCATCCATGAACAACCGCAGCACCGCCTGAACGTGCAGCGCCTGCCGGTGACCGTGGGCCACAGCGGCTACGCGCCCGCCGCGCTGGCCGCCAAGGCCGGCCGCAATGCCAGGCTGCTGCTGGCCGCCCTGCGCGAGCAGCCGGCCGATGCCTATCTCTGGTACCAGCTGGGCAAGGACCACGACGTCTACGAACGCTACGCCGACGCCGTGGCCGCCTTCGACCGCGCCGAGGCGCTCACCCTCAGCGCCAGCCGCGGCCGCCCGGCCTGGCTGCACGACCTGGTGATCCGCCGCATGCACGCCTGGAAACGCTGCGGCCGCCACGCGCAGGCGCTGCAATGGGCCGAGCAGGCCTTGGTCGCCTGGGCCGAGTCGCCAGACTTTTTCTTTGCCTTGGGGGACCTGCTGCTGGACTGGGCGGCCGACGAACCCCACCGCGCCGAACACCTGCTGCCGATGATCGAGCAGGCTTGGCGGCGCTGCCTGCACCTGGGCGAACGCCCGGAATTGGAAGGCGCCGTGGCCGGCCGCGGCAGCGTGCTGGCGGCGAACAACCTGGCGCTGCTGTACGACTTGATGGACCGCCCGGCCGAGGCCGCCTCCTGCCGCGCACTGGCCGAAGCCGACCACACGGGCTGAGCCCTCCCAGGCGGCCGGGGAAACTTGGGACGGCGCGGCGTTTCCCGGCGATCCGCTGCCATCATCGCGGCATGCCCATCCGCCCGACTTCCCTCAAACGCCTGCTCGCCGAACTGCAGTTCGCCAAGCCAGGCGACGTCAAGCTCCCGGCCATCGACCCGGCCAGCAAACCCTTCTCCCGCGGTGACAAGGCCGACGACAAGGCCACGGTCGACGCACTGGCGCTGGAACTCGACACGCTGCAGAACCTGTTCTATGCCGACCGCCGCTTCAAGCTGCTGGTCGTGCTGCAAGGCCTGGACACCAGCGGCAAGGACGGCACGCTGCGCGGCGTGTTCGGCCGCATGAGCCCGCTGGGCGTGCGCACCGTGGGCTGGAAAGCGCCTACCGAGCCGGAGCGCGCACACGACTTCCTCTGGCGCATCCACCAGCAGCTGCCCGGCGCGGGCGAGATCACCGTCTTCAACCGCAGCCACTATGAAGACGTGCTGGTGCCGGTGGTGGGGCGCCAGTTGACGCCGAAGCAGACGCAGCAGCGCTACGCCCAGATCAACGACTTCGAGCGCCTGCTGAGCGAAACCGGCACCGTGATCGTCAAGTTCATGCTGCACATCTCGAACCAGGAACAGCGCCTGCGCCTGCAGGACCGGCTGGACGACCCGACCAAGCGCTGGAAATTCCAGGCCGACGACCTCAGCGTGCGCAAGCAGTGGGACGCCTACCAGCAGGCTTACCAGCGGGCCATCTCGGCCACTGCCACCGCCTGGGCGCCGTGGACCATCGTGCCGGCCGATTCCAAGACCCACCGCAACCTGATGATCGCCAGCGTGCTGAAGGACCAGCTGCAGCGGCTCAAGCTGCGCTACCCGCCGTCCGACCCTGCGCTGGACCGGTTGCGGGTCGAATAGCAGCGAACTGGCCGGCTGCGGGCCTGTTTATCCGCGCCTGCCGCCGCGCCAGCGCTGCCACAGTGGCAAGGATGAGCCGCCATGCCACCGCCCTCCCCAATGCCCTCGAACGCCATTGGCAAGCGGGGCTGCAAGCCTTGAAAAGCCGCGCCTGGGACCGTGCCATCGCCGAGTTCGGCCACGGCGCGCGCCTGGCGCCTTCGGACCGGCTGATGTGGCTGAACCTGGCCCGCGCGCAACTCGCCAGCGGTGCGCTGGATGCCGCCATCGACGCCAGCCGCCAGGCCCGGGCGCTGATGCCCGAAGACCCGCTGGCCTGTCGCCTGCTCGCCGAATGCCTGGTGCGCCAGCACCGCTTCGCCGAAGCCGCGCAGGTCTTCGACGCCTACCCGCCGCAAGCCGCGCGCGACTTCGAGTGGTACCAGGCCCAGGGCAATGCGCTGTTCCAGAGCCAGCGGCTGCAGGACGCCGTCAGCGCGTTTTTCCAGGCCCTGGCGCTGAAGATCGACGATGCGCTGACCCACTACCGCCTGGGCCTGTGCTTCAAGGACCTGGGCCTGACCCGCGAGGCCACCGAGTGCTTCCGCACCGCCGTCTCGCTGGACAATGACAGCACCCGTGCGCTGGCCCTGTCGCTGCTGGTGCACGAAGGCCGGCAGACCTGCGACTGGCGCCTGGTCGACCAGGACACCGCCGAGCTGCTGCAGGCGATTGACCAGGCCGACGACAAGACCGGCCAGCTGCTCTCGCCGTTTGCACTGCTGGCGGTGGACGCCACGCCGGCGCAGCAGCGCCGCATCGGCGAGATCCGCGCCAAGGGCCTGGCGCGTGAACTCAAGCCGCTGCCGGCGCCGGCGGGCCCGCGCCGGCCCGGCCGCATCCGCGTGGGCTACCTGTCTTCCGATTTCCACCAGCACGCCACCTCGGTGCTGATGGCCGAGCTGCTGGAGCGGCGCGACAGCAGCCGCTTCGAAGTCACGCTCTACTCGCACAGCACCAACGATGGCAGCGCCGTGATGCGCCGGGTGCGCGCGGCCTGCGAACATTTCGTGGACGTGACGCACATGACGCACGTGGCCATCGCGCAGCGCATGCGCGACGACGCGATCGACATCGCCGTCGACCTGAAAGGCCACACCCGCGGCAGCCGCTTCGAGCTGCTCGCCCAACGGCCCGCGCCGATGCAGGTGGCCTACCTCGGCTACCCGGCCAGCACCGGGGCCGACTACATCGACTACATGATCGGCGATCCGGTGGTGACGCCGCTGTCGCACGCCGCCAGCTACAGCGAACACATCGCCCAGCTGCCCAACAGCTACCAGCCCAACGACCGCCAGCGCCCGCTGCCGCCGGCCCCCAGCCGCGCCAGCCTCGGGCTGCCGCAGGACGCTGTGGTGCTGTGCTGCTTCAACCAGGTCTACAAGATGTCGCCGCACATGCTGGACCTGTGGGCCGCGATCCTCGCGCAGGCGCCCCGGGCGGTGCTGTGGATGCTGGCCTGGAACCCGCACGGCCAGGCCAACCTGCAGCGCGAACTGGAAGCCCGCGGCGTGCCGGCCAGCCGCATCTTCTGGGCGCCCAAGCTGCACCTGGGCGAACACATTGCCCGGCTGCGCCAGGCCGACCTGTTCCTCGACACCTGGCCTTGCAACGCCCACACCACCGCCAGCGAGGCCTTGTGGGCCGGCGTGCCGGTGCTCACGGTGCCGGGCGCCACCTACGCCTCACGCGTGGCCGCCAGCCTGGTGCACGCCTGCGGCCTGCCGGATCTGGCCTGCGCCAGCGAGGCCGACTACGTGGGCCTGGCCACCGCACTGGCCAACGAGCCGCAGGTGCTGCAAGGCCTCAAAGCCCAGCTCGACGAACACCGCCTGGCCCTGCCGCTGTTCGACACCGACCGCTACGCCAGCGACTACGAAGCCCTGCTGCAACGCATGTTCGAGCGCCAGCAGGCTGGGCTGGCACCGACGGCACTCCCCGCAGCCTGACGCCGATAAGGCGCCGCTTGGCCCGTCTCATTGCGCTTTAGTTCACGGCACGCGCAGGCACCATCGCCTCAGCGCTGGCAGTTGCCGCCGGCGGCCGAGGAAACCTGCGTATGCAACTGCCCCCTGTTCACCTGGCCATCATCCAGCCGGCTGGCTATGTCCATTCGCTGGGCTTCCTGGACCAGGCGCGCTATTTCCGCCACCAGTTTTCGCGCATGGGCGCGGAGGTGACGATTGCCAAGAACCGGCTGCGCGAAGATGCGGTGAACTTCGTCTTTGGCGCGCACCTGGGCTTTCCGGCCGACTGGCAGCGCCGCCACGCCTGCGTGTTCGTCAACCTGGAACAGCTGGGTGACGGCGGCGCGCGGGTCAGCCACGACTACCTGAACCTCTTGCGCGGCGCCGCAGTGGCGGACTACGACGCCGCCAACGTCGCCAGCTACAGCAGCGAACCGCAGGACGTGCCCATCGTGCCGTTTGGCCACGCGCCTTACCTGGCCGACGGCACGGCGCTGCCGCTGGACCAGCGCCCGATCGACCTGCTGTTCTTCGGCAGCATGAACCCACGCCGCCAGGCCTTCATCCAGCGCGTGGAAGCCTGCGGCTGGAACGTCGCCAGCTTCGACCACCCGCTGTACGGCCCGGAGCGCGACCATTTCGTGCGCCAGGCCAAGGCAGTGCTGAACTGCCACTTCTACGAGAGCAGCCGCTTCGAGCAGGCGCGCGCCTTCCATGCGATGTCGCTGGGCACGCCGGTCATTTCCGAACGCGGCCCGCAGACCCTGCCCAGTGCCGCCTTCGACGAATCCGTCTTCTGGCTTCGGGACGGTGAACTCGAAAACTTCTTCCAGCACCAGTTCGCCAAGCCCGCGTTTTTCGCGCAGGCCCAGGTCAAGCTGGCCGCCTTCGCGCGCCACGACACCATCGACGCCTATGCCGACCTGCTGGCCTTTGCCGCCGGCTTTTTCCAGGCCTGGGGCAAGACCCGCGCGACCGAGCCGTGGAAGCCCACGCGCGTGAACCTCGGCTCCGGCAAAGACTACAAGCCTGGCTGGCTGAACATCGACATCCTGGCCCGTGCCCAGCCCGACCTGGTGCTGGACCTGGGCCAGCCGCACAGCTTCCCGCTGACGCTCAAGGGCGAGCGCGGCGCCGAAGTGCTGCTGGCGCCCGGCAGCCTGGACCTGCTGTACGCCAACAACGTGCTGGAGCACGTGCCCGACCTGCCGATGCTGATGGGCAATGCGCTCACGCTGCTGAAGGAGGGCGGCGAATTCCAGATCGAGGTGCCTTATGAAAAGGCCCTCACGGCCTGGCAGGACCCCACGCACCTGCGCGCATTGAACGAGAACTCCTGGCTCTACTACACCGACTGGTTCTGGTACCTGGGCTGGTTCGAGCACCGCTTCGAGGTCGCCCAGTCGCAGTGGCTGGACATGCAGACCAAGCCTTGCAACAAGGAACAGGCCGCGTTCATGAAGATGACGCTGCGCAAGATTGCCACCACGCCGCGCGAGCGCACCGTGGCCCGCGCGATGCAGGCCGATTTCGGCGGCATTGCCGATGACAGCTGGGTGTTCACCGAAGCCGCCCCCCATCCGATTCCGACCGAGGAAATGCTGTGATGCAGCCCCATGCAGAAGTGATGGCCGTGCTGGCCTTCGAACATCCGAACAACGCCGTGACGAGCGTGGCCGAGCGCATGGCCGCCGGCCTGGCCTGCCAGGGCCTGAACGCACGTGTCTTCACGCTGCCGGGCGATGCCCAAGCGCTGGCCGCCGTGCCACCCGCGCAGATGCTGGGCCTGCTCTCGCTGGGCCCGATGCCACTGGCCACCGAAATCGATGGCCGCCCGCTGTGGGAACACTTCGGCCGTTCGCCGGTGGCCGTCTACCTGCTGGACGCGCTGCTCTATGACCTGGCCCGCGTGCCTGTGATGAAGGAATTCCTGGCCGATGCCGCCAGCCAGCCCCGCCTCTCGCTGGTCTCGCCCGAAGCCGGCTACCGCGACTGGCTGGGTGGCACTCTGCCGGTGAACTGGCGCTACCTGCCGTTTGCCGCCTTCCCGCAACTGGCCCTGCCCGGCACCGCAGACGCCGCGCCGGCCGAGCCGCAAGGCCGCTTCTGCGTGGTCGGCACGATTGGCGGCGAACTCGGCAACGCACCGGCCAGCGAAACCCTGCCCGCGCTGCTGCAGCGCCTGCTCGGCCGCCGGGTGGACAGCCGCCGCTTGCAGCAGACCGCCGATGCGCTGACCGCACCTGACGCGCACCCGATGCCCGCACGCACACTGGCCGCCAGCCTGGGCTGGACGCCGGCTGAAGTGATGACCGGCAACGAGCAACTGGCCGCGACGATCGCGGTCGACTCCTGGTTCAAGCGCGAGCGCCGCCTGGCGGCCGTGCGCAGCATGACCGGCCTGCAGGTGGACTTCTTCGGCAGCGGCTGGGACAAACTGCTGGGCGAGGTGCCGGGCTTCCGCCACGTCGGCCAGATCCGCCATGGCGACATAGCCAAGCTGGTGCCGCACTACCTCGGCCTGGTGAACTTCGATCCGAACTGGCAGCACGGCCTGCACGACCGGGTCTACACCACCACCGCGATGGGCTGCCGCATCATCACCAACGACAACAGCGCACTGGCCGAGGCCGCGCTGCCGGCCGAACAGGTGCTCTGCTACGACGCCAACCGTCCGGCGATTGCCGAAAGCGTGGCCGCCGCCGGCTGGCTGGACAGCCTGCCACCACCGGCCCGGCCGAACAGCGCGCTGCTGGCCCGCCACCATTGGGGCACCCGAATGGCCCAGTGGCTGACTGACGCGCCAATCGATGTGCCCGCACTGCCCGCACCGGCCATGGCCGACGCGGCACCGGCCGCCGTCCAGCCGATGCCCGGCCCGGCCTTTGCCGCCAGCGTGAATGCCAGCCTCGGTGCGCAGGCCCACTTCTCGCCAGCCCTGCACCCCCTCATGCACACGCTGGCCGGCACCCGCCGCTGAGCCGAGGCGAACCCACATGCCAGCCAACGACCTGCGCGTGGTGCAACTGGGCTCGATGGCCCGCTCCGGCGAAACCCTGTTCCTGCGCACCTTCTCGGTCCACCCGCAGGTGCAGGTGGTGCACGACCTGCGTGTGGGCAACACCGCGGCCGAAACCGCGCTGTTCAAGCTGCTGCGCATCTGGCCGGCCAACCGCGTGCCGCGCGTGGAGGTCGAGCGCCTGTTCGGCCCGACGCTGAAGACCGGTGCCACGCACCTGCTGCTGAAGCAAGGCGTCTTCCACCCGCGCCACGCCTGGCGCGGCGTCGGCCTGATCCGCAATCCGTACGCGATGTTCGTGTCCCTCTGGACCTACGACGCCGGCAAGCACGCCAAGGATCAACAGCACCTGCACAACTGGCGCACGCTGCGCCTGCCGCGGCTGCTTGCCTGGTGCGACGCGATGGACCCGGTGCTCTCGCGCCAGCTCGCAGCGATGAGCGACCCACTGGAGCAGTTCCTGCTGTTCTACGCCATGCGCGCCCAGCAGCTGAAGGCCAGCGGCCAGCCGCTGCTGCACTGCGAAGACCTGGTCAACCAGACCTTGCCCACGCTGCGCAGCGCCTGCCAAGGCCTGGGCCTGGTGCCGCACGACGACCTGCTGCGCGCCCACCAGTTCTATGCCAAGGGCGACGCCGGCCACGGCGGCATGGACCTGGGCTCGCCCATCCGCCCCGGTGGCGACTGGCAACCGCATCCCGGCTTGCCCACCGCGCCGTTCGACGCACTGGTGCGCCAACTGGGGTTGAACCGCTACACGGGCCTCTACGCGCCCGCCGCCCAGGCCGCCTGAACTTTCGGGCCGCGCCAGCGGTCCCATCGGCCACCATGGCCAAGCGACCCGCCCTGCAGCCCTATGGCAAGCCGCACAACGACTCCGGCATTGCCGCCTACGCCACCGGCCCAGGCTGGATCGCGCTTGAGTTCAAGCACGGTGGCTGCTACCGCTACGACGCCAATGCGCCAGGCGCAAGACACGTCGCCGAGATGACGCGCCTGGCCCGCGCCGGCGACGGGCTGAACACCTACCTGAACCAGCACGTGCGCGAGCACTACGCCGAACGTTTGTGGTGAGCTGCCGTGCGCGGCAGATCGCCATGTGTGGATGCATCGCTCTCCGCCCAGCCTCGCTCACGCCACTTTCTCGTCCTCCTGCTTGGCCGCGGCCATCGCCTCGGGTTCCAGTTCCTCGGCATCGCGATTGAAGCGGATGAACACGCCCCAGGCGGCCAGCAGGACGCCGACCGAGACGATCAGCGCTGCGGCCTGCGGCAGCAAGGCCAGGTCTTCATGGATGGCCTTGAAGCTGGCCACCAGGCCTTCGATGCCCAGCGCCACCACGACCACGACAAAGAAGCGCGAGAGATAGCGCCGTACCCGCGTGGGCGCGCTGACATCCGCGTCGCGGATCACCTCTTCCTCGGCAATGGTCTCGGCAATCTGCAGCGCCACCACCGCCGCGGCCAGCAGGCCCACGGCCTCGATGATGGCCTGCGCCGCGCCGCTGTCCAGCCCGCCCGTGAAGGCCTGCCAGCCCATGTGCGCGGCAATGATGACCAGCATGAGCGCGGCAAATGCGAAGAGCGCGGCCATCAGGCCATGAACAATGCTGAAAAGACGCTGTATGAGCTTCATCTAACCCTGCCTGGAAGTGCTGGCGAATTTTTTCCAGCGCCCCGCGGCCTGTCTGTCAGACCACCGCCCGGCGCGGTGCCGGCCAAGGCCGCACCAGTTCAAGCGCTGCAGGTTCCCGCCGGACGGGTCGTCCAGGCCGCCTGTGCCAAGCCGCGGCGCAGGCGGCCTGAACGCGGCCCGCCTTGGCTGCGACTAATTCACGCCCGGCGCCAAACAGCGCTCATGCATCTCCACCCATCCGTCGAAATACCACTCAGCCCACGGGCCGCAGCACCACCAGAACCACCACAACCATGTGAGACATCCAATTGCGCGATAACCAACCCATCACCCAGCGGGAATATGAATTCCCCGACAACGCGACCCTGATGTCCACCACGGACCCGCAGAGCCACATCACCTATGCCAATGCGGCATTTGTGGAGGTCAGCGGTTTCACGCGGGAAGAGGTGATGGGCAAGCCCCACAACCTGGTGCGCCACCCCGACATGCCGGCCGAGGCCTTTGCCGACATGTGGGCCACGCTCAAGGGCGGCGAGCCATGGACGGCCCTGGTCAAGAACCGGCGCAAGAACGGCGACCACTACTGGGTGCGCGCCAATGCCACCCCGGTGGTGCGCGACGGCAAGGTGGCCGGCTTCATGTCGGTGCGCACCAAGGCCTCGCGCGAGGAGATCGCCGGGGCAGAGCAGCTTTACCGCGAGTTGCGCGAGGGCAAGGCCGGCAGCCGGCGCTTCCACAAAGGGCTGGTGGTTCGCACCGGCCTGGCCGCGTGGCAGTCCATGTTCAAGACCCTTTCGGTTCGCTGGCGGATCCGGCTGCCGCTGATGCTGCTGGCCCCTGCCCTGACCGCTGCGGCAACGCTGCTGGGGGTGAATGGCCTGATGCTGGCAGCATTTGGCGGCGCCAATGCAGCGCTGACGCTGCTCGCCTGCCTGTGGCTGGAGGCCCAGATTGCCAAGCCGCTGGAGCAATTGCGCGCGCAGGCGCTGCGCGTGGCCAGCGGTGAAAGCCAGAAAGCAGTGCAGATGGACCGGGTCGACGAGATCGGCATGACCTTGCGCACCGTGAGCCAACTGGGCCTGATGTTCCGCTGGCTGATTGATGACGTGAGCGCGCAGGTGCTCAATCTGCAGACCGCCATCCATGAGATCGCCCAGGGCAACCAGGATCTCAGCGTGCGCACCGAGCAGGCGGCGTCCAGCGTGCAGCAGACGGCCTCCTCCATGATGCAGATGACGACCACGGTGCGCAACAGCGCCGAGACCGCGACCACGGCCAACCAGTTGTCCGGTTCGGCCAGCGAAGCGGCCTCGCGCGGCGGCAAAGCGGTGTCGCAGGTGGTCAACACCATGCACGACATCACGCAAAGCTCCAAGAAGATTGCCGACATCATCGGCGTGATCGATGGCATTGCCTTCCAGACCAACATCCTGGCACTGAACGCTGCCGTGGAAGCCGCCCGCGCCGGCGAGCAGGGCCGCGGCTTTGCGGTGGTGGCCGGCGAGGTCCGCAGCCTGGCCCAGCGCAGCGCAGATGCGGCCCGCGAGATCAAGGCCTTGATCGGCAGCAGCGTGGAAAAGGTCGAGTCGGGTGCCAAGCTGGTGGATGACGCCGGCCGCACCATGGAAGACATCGTGAACCAGGTGCGGCGCGTTTCGGACCTGATCGCGGAGATCAGCTCGGCCACGCATGAGCAGACCACCGGCATTGGCCAGGTGGGACAGGCCGTGGGCCACCTGGACGAAATCACCCAGCAGAACGCGGCCCTGGTGGAGCAAAGCACCGCCGCTTCGGAGAGCCTGCGTCAGCAGGCCACCCGGCTGGTCGAAGCCGTCAGCGTGTTCCGCTGAACACGCGGCCCCCTGCCCCTGCCTTCACCAGTTCAGGCGCTGCAGGTTGCCATCGAACGGGTCATCCAGCGCGTTGCTGGCGAACGGCAGGTTGGCCGGCAGGAAGGCCTTGAGGCGGCGGATGTCGCCGCAGTCGAAGGCCAGCTCAGGCACCTCGATGCTGCGCTTTTCGAGCAGCACCGAAATGTTGTAGCCGTACTGGCGCACGCGGGCCTGGCGGCAGTCGAAGCCGGCCAGCACCAGGCGGTAGAGCAGCAGGCCGGCATTCCACAGGCTGACGTGGCCGCCAACGATCTGGTGTTTCATCGGCGGCACGCTCAGCGCCAACACGCCGCCTTCGCGCAGCGCGCCGTGCAGCCGGCCAAGGAAACGCTGAGCGTCGAGCTGATGTTCCAGCACATGGCTGCACCAGACGCAGTCGTAGCGCTCGGGCAGTTCCAGCGTGTTGAAGTCGCCGATCACGCATTGCAGCTGCGGGCTGCGGCGCTCGAAGTAGACGGACTTGCCGTAGTCCACCGTGGTGACCTGTTTGCCAAACGCGAGGAAGACCTCGCTGTGCTCACCGGCACCGCCGCCCACGTCCAGCACGCTGCCGAAGTCGTAATCGCTGAGCAGCGTCCACAGCGCCAGGTCGGCAAACTGCGGGCGCTTCAAGCCCAGCACTTCGAAGCCGGGCAGGCGTTCGTCAGCGCGTGGGTCGTTGGCGGCGCGGGGAGAAAGCTCAGCCATTGACACGCAGCCCGGCAGGGCGCTCAGCGCGGGTCGCGCGGGTTGCGGTCTGGCGCATCACCACGCGCAGCGCGTCCTTCAGGCCGTCCACTTCCTGGCGCAGCGTGTCGATCTGGTGGTGCGCCTGGGTCAGGGCCTGGCGCATGGTGTCGCTGCTGGCGCCGTCGTCGCGGCGGCTGCCGTGCAAGGCGAAGACCTGGCGATGGAAGTCGCTGTGGCGGGCGGTGTGGCTGGCATAGCCCCACCAGGTGTTGTGCAGCTCGCGCAGGTGGTTGGGCCGCGGCGGGTGGCGCAGCGGCTGGGCGCGCGGCGCCTCGGGGTTCAGCGCAGCGGCCCACATCGGCTCGCTGAGGAAATCATGCGAAGCGATCTGCAGGTAGGCCTCGGGGCCGTGCTCGGCCTGGAAGGCCGGCTGGCAGATCGGCGCCATCAGCGAAACAGCCTCCTTCCCGAACCACTGCGCCTCCTGCAGCACGCCGGAAGACAGGCCCACGAAGCGTACCGGGCGCTCGCCAGCCATCAGCTCGTAGGTCTCGGCCTCGCAAAGCGGCACTGCACGGCCGACGATGCGTTCGAGCTGCTGGTGCTCGGCCGCGGCAAAACCATGCGCCAGCGGATGCGGCTTGTAGGCCAGGCGCTCGTTGCCGGCCAGCTGGCGCAGCGTGGCGGCATGGTCGGCCACGCGGGCGAAGCGGCCTTGCGGGTTGATCAACGAAGCGTCGGCCTCGGTCTGGCCGATGTAGATCCAGGCGCCGTCGTACGGGCCGGCGGATTCGTCATAGCGCTGGCGGTAGCGCACCTGCGCGGCCATCAGCGAGGCTTCGGAGAAGACTTCGTCCATGCGCTGGGCGTGCGGCAGCAGGCGGGCATAGAGGTCGGGCTGGTTGGTGCCCAGGGCCATGTAGAGGTCGCTGGCAAAACGCAGCGGCGACAGCCGCATGTCCAGCCAGGCGTGGCCGCCCTGGTCCAGCGCCTGGCGCAGCCAGGCCGGCATTTCGTAGCCGACGATCAACGCGCCTTCGGGCACGTGCGCGTTCAGGTAGTCGGCCGCGGGCGCCGGGATGCCCAGGTACAGCGCAGCCCAGTCGTGCGGACCGGAGCCGGCGCCGCACAGGCGCAGGAAATGGGCGGTGTCGAAGCCGGGCTTCAGGTTGTGGCGCTGGCCGCGGCGCGGGGACTTGCCCAGGTCCATGCCGGTGGCATGGAAAACAGGCACGCGGATCAGGTCGTACATGAACTCCTTGGCCGGCCAGAAGGCGTCGCGGCTGAGGTCGTCCAGGCAGGCGATGGTGGTGTAGTGCATGCGCGTGAGCAGTGAGGGTTTCAGCGGGCGTGCAGGCCGAAGGACTGCATCGGCGAGGCGACCGTGTGGATGGGTGCCGGCGCGGGCACCGGTGCCGCGACAGGCGCAGCCGCCGCCTGCTTGGCGGCCGGCTTCTTGAAACGCATGCCGGTGGGTTTGACGGCGCGTTCCAGCAGCGTGCTGATCAGCGAGCGCGGGTAGCGCAGCCGGTTCTGCTGGCCGCCGCCCCAGTACTGGTAATGCTGGCCAAGGTAGCGCGTGACCTGCAGCGCGGTGACCGGCACCTGGCTGCAGGACGACAGCAGCGCCTGCAGCATCGCCTCCATCTCTTCTTCGGTCTCGCCGATGGCGATGGCGTCGCCGTTCTGCAGCAGGCCGCCGTAGTTGATCTGGAAGTCGCCATTGGCGTCGATGAAATGGCTGGCGCAGGTGATCCAGTCTTCCTGCAGCGCGGTCAGCCCGGCCTGCTGGTTGAACTTGTAGTTCGGCCCGCCCAGCGGCCGGGTGTGCTTGACCGGCACGTCGTCCAGGATGGCCACGCGGCCGAGCTTGCTCATGCGCGGCCAGACGCTGTCCAGCCCGTAGCCGCTGATGTTGCCGGCCAGCGTGGGGAACACGCGCGCCAGGAACTCGGTCGACAGCACCGGCGCCATGATCTCGACGAAGTTGGTGAAGCGCAGCTGGAATTCGGCATGCTGCAGCGTGATCGGGTGCACGAAGTAGGAGTCGGGTGTCAGCGCGGGCTGGGCCAGTTCGAGCTGCAGGTCGTCGCAGGTGACGAACATGCGCGAGACCTGCTCGGGCACGCAGAGCAGGTCGTCGTCCGGCATCCAGACGTAGCGGTACTTCGAGATCAGTTCCCAGTGGGCCGCCAGCGTGCGTTCCAGGCCCGGGTATTTGGGGCCTTTTTGCATGTGGACAAAGACCGCGCCGGGCGCCTGGGGGTGTTCATCGCCGAACCAGGACAGCGCATAGTCGAAGTTCTGCTGTTCCAGGCGTTCGATGGTGTGCGGATGCAGGGAGCCTGGACCCGCGCGGTAGAGGATCAGATAGGGTTTCACAGGGGGCGCTCCTGGGTTGTCTCTGGCTGGCGTGGGGTTCGCCATGCGGGCGGGCCGCGAGGCGTGGCGCCAGTCTAGGAGGGCACTTGAGCCGGCAAAGCGCCGATGTGACCGCGCTTTTCGGGGCATCTTGCGGCGGCACAAGTGGCCGTCGGTTTGCCCGCAGAGGGCGGATTTCGGGCGCTTTGCAGGAGGCCCCGCCGCCAGCGTGTAGGAATTTGCCTGACACGCGCATCGGGAAAACCGGGACTCAAGCCGCGGAAGTACCCCGATGTTTCTGCTTTGTATCCATCCCTACAGTTCACTCCATCGCATCTTGATCTTCACCCGGCAAGCCGCCAGCCACTCCTAGGAGCAGACACATGGACACCAACCAAATCCTCGCCGAGATCCGCGAAGCCAACCTGTCTTACCTGATGCTGGCCCAGAGCCTGATCCGCTCAGACCGCGAACAAGCCCTGTTCCGCCTCGGTGTTTCGGAAGAGACCGCCAACCTGATCAGCGCACTGACGCCCGCGCAGATGATGAAGATCGCCACCGGCAACACGCTGCTGTGCCGCTTCCGCATGGACGACGACCTGGTCTGGGGCCTGCTGACCAGCCACGGCAAGTCGGCCTCGAACGACTCGGTTTCCCGCCTCCACGCTTCCATTCTGATGGCCGGCCGCCATCAAGAGGCGGCCTGACCTGGCTGCCGGGTCCGGCCGCGCAGCGGACCCTTTGACATCTACAGACACAAGACAGGACGGAGAACACCATGGCCCGCAGCAAAAGCATCCTGACCGAAGCACGGCAGATCGAACGTGCCGTCATCCTGATCAACCTGGGCGCCCGCCTGCAGGTGCTGGAATCGGAAACCGACCTGTCTTACGAGCGCTTGCTGCGCCTGTACAAGGAAGTCTCGGGCAAGAGCCCGTCCAAGGGCCAGCTGCCGTTCTCGACCGACTGGTTCATGACCTGGCAGCCCAACATCCACGCCAGCCTGTTCCTGAACATCCACGAGTACCTGAACAAGACCTCGGAACTCGAAGAGATCGACACCGTCATCAAGGCCTACCAGCTCTACATGGAGCAGACCGCCTCGCAAGGCCTGGAGCCGATGCTCTCCGTCACCCGCGCCTGGCGTCTGGTCAAGTTCGTCGACAACGGCATGCTGACCATGACCAAGTGCACCGGCTGCGGCGGCCACTACGTGACCCACCCGCACGAGATTGCCCGCCACTTCATCTGCGGCCTGTGCAACCCGCCAGCCCGCGCCGGCAAGGGCCGCCAGGCTGGCGCGCTGCAGTTGCCCAGCGCCGCGGAGCGTGTGCAACAAAGCCAGCAGGAAGCCAGCGCCCTGGCCGCTGCGGCCGCCGCCGCCGACGAGGCGGAAGAAGCCGCGCTCGCCCGGGTCAAGAAAACTGCCGACACCTCCGCGGACACCTCCGCCGAGACGCACTGACGTCCCGGCCACCCACGATTTCCTGTTCGACAGCCGCGGCCCTGAGGTAAACCCGCAAGCCCCTCAAGTTCACACCGCCGCTGCCGAAGACTCCCTTACGCAGTGCCTGCTTCGCGCAGGACCCTCGCTGCAGCGTTTCATGCTTGTCTCCTCCTAGCACTCCCTGTGCTTTCCTGGCGGACTCCCTCGTGGAGCCCGCCATTTTTCTTTGGGCGCGAGGTTCTGGGTTCGAGAGGGGCACCGCGACAGGCGCTCGCGAATCCCCTTTTACGGCGCTCGGGGCCGCGAAAGCGGACTTTGGGACCGCTTTTCCGGCGTTCCGCAGATCTCAAGCCGGCGATGCTCAGCACCGATATGTTCGCCAAGGGTCGCACTCCTGGCGACTCCATGAGATTCGGAACTCCACACCATGTTCGTCATCGTCGGTTGGCTGCTCGCCATCGGTTGCATCTTCGGCGTGTACATCGCGCACGGGGGCAACATCGGGGTGATCCTGCACGCCCTGCCCTTTGAAATGCTGACCATCTTTGGTGGCGCGATCGGCGCCATGGTGGCCAACAACCAGCCCAAGGTGCTGAAGGCCACGATGAAGGGGCTGGGGGCCTGCTTCAAGGGTTCGAAGTATTCCAAGGCCCGCGCGATGGAGCTGCTGGCGCTGCTGTTCGAGATCCTGCAGAAGGCCCGCAAGGAAGGCCTGATGTCGATCGAGAAGGACGTGGAAGATCCGCACAACTCGCCGTTGTTCCAGAAATTTCCGGTCGTGGGCCATGACCACCACGTGACCGAGTTCATCACCGATTACCTGCGCATGATGGTCTCGGGCAACCTGAACGCCCACGAGATCGAGTCCTTGATGGACACCGAGCTCGAAACCCACCACCACGAGGCCCACAGCGCTTCGGCGGCCATCGCCCGGTTGGCCGGCGCACTGCCCGCCTTCGGCATCGTGGCCGCGGTGCTGGGCGTGGTGAACACCATGGGCTCGGTGGGCCAGCCGCCCGCGGTGCTGGGCGGCATGATCGGCTCGGCGCTGGTCGGCACCTTCCTGGGCATTCTGCTGGCCTACGGTTTTGCCGAACCGCTGGCCGGCCTGCTGGAACAGAAGATCGACGAAGACGGCAAGGAACTGCAATGCATCAAGACCACGCTGCTGGCCTCGATGCAGGGCTACGCGCCGCAGGTCGCGATCGAGTTCGGCCGCAAAGTGTTGTATTCGACTGAACGTCCGACTTTTGGCGAGCTGGAAAGCCACGTCAAAAAGAAGTGAGCGAGACCATGACGTTCACTGAAGCCGGGAGCATGTGATGGCAGGAGACGCAAAAAAGCTCCAGCCCATCATCGTCAAGCGCGTCAAGAAAGGCGGGCATGGCGTGCACGGTGGTGCATGGAAGATCGCCTATGCCGACTTCGTGACGGCGATGATGGCCTTCTTCCTGCTGATGTGGCTGCTCGGCTCCACGACCGAGGGCGACAAGAAAGGCCTGCAGGACTTCTTCCAGTCGCCGCTGAAGGTGGCGATGGGCGGCGGCTCGGGTGCTGGCGACTCTTCGTCCATCATCAAGGGCGGCGGCGAGGACCTCACCCGCAGCGGCGGCCAAGTCAAGCGCGGCGACATCGAAGCCGGCAAGCGCACCTTCAACCTGCAGGCGCTGAAAGCCGAGCAGGTGCGCGCCGAAGCCGGGCGGCTGCAGGAACTGAAGGCCAACATCGAGCAGCGCATGGGCGCCAGCGAGAAGCTCAGGGCCCTGTCCTCGCAGATCCGGCTGGACATGACACGCGACGGGCTGCGCATCCAGATCGTCGACGACCAGAACCGGCCAATGTTCGACTCCGGCAGTGCCATCGTGAAACCCTACATGCGTGAACTGCTGCGCGCGATCGGCGAGGTGCTCGGCGACGTGCCCAACCTGCTGACCGTGGAGGGCCACACCGATGCCACGCCCTTCCCCGGCGGGGAACGCGGCTACAGCAACTGGGAGCTTTCGGCCGACCGGGCGAATGCTTCGAGACGGGAGTTGATGGCCGGCGGCCTGGCCGAAAACCGCGTCCTGCGGGTGCAGGGCCTGGCCTTCAGCCAGCCGTTCAACCGACAGGACCCGACAGACCCGAGCAACCGCCGCATCTCGATCATCGTGATGAACCGGGAAGCCGAAGACCGAGTGTTCAAGACCGCGCCGGAGCCGCTGCCGGAAGCAACGCAGGCCACGGCGCCGGAGGCGGCCGAAGAAAAGCCTTCACATTGAACTCAAGTGTGCCCACCCCCCGCCGATAACGCTCTCAAGACCGCCGAGAGGAACCCGACATGAGCAACCCCACCGACCTGAAATTCCTTGTTGTTGACGATTTCTCCACCATGCGGCGCATCGTGCGCGGCCTGTTGAAGGAAATGGGCTGCAACAACGTCGAGGAGGCCGAAGACGGCCAAGTCGCGTTGAACATCCTGAAAGGCGCGAAGTTCGACTTCGTCGTCAGCGACATCAACATGCCCAACATGAACGGCTTCGACCTGTTGAAGGCCATCAAGGCCGACGACACCCTGAAGCACCTGCCGGTGCTGATGGTGACCGCCGAAGCGCGCAAGGAAGACATCGTGCTGGCAGCCCAGAGTGGCGCCGCCGGCTACATCGTCAAGCCCTTCACCAAGGCCACGCTGGAAGAAAAAGTCCAGAAGATCATGCAGAAGCTGGCCGCCACGGCCTGATGCGATCACCCCCAACAACAGGGACCCAGCCATGAAAATGGAAGATCTGACAGCCGTGGCACCCGTCGAGCCCTTGATGGTTTCGCCGGAAGTGTTCCAGCAACTCGGCAACATCACCCGCGTGCTGCACGACACCATGCAGCAACTGGGTGTGATGCCCAAGCTGCAAACCGCCACCGACGGCCTGCCCGACGCCCGCAGCCGGCTGACCTACATCGCCAGCAAGACGGCCGAAGCCGCCAACAAGGTGCTGAACTCGGTTGACCAGGCCAAGACCGACCATGCCCGCATCACCGAACTGACGCGTGACATGGCCGCCGCCATCGTGGCCGACCCGGTTCGCGCCGTGGCCTCCGGCTCGGTGATGAACTTCGTCAAGGAAGTCGAAGGCGCCACCGCGCGAATCGACAGCCACCTGACCGACATCATGATGGCGCAGGACTTCCATGACCTGACCGGCCAGGTGGTCGCCAAGGTCGTGACGCTGGCCAACGACCTGGAAGACAGCCTGGTCAAGCTGCTGGTGCAAGTCATCCCGCCGGAACACCGCGAGAAGATCGAGCCGCAGATGCTGCAAGGCCCGGTGGTGAACGCCGAAGGCCGCACCGACGTCGTCACCAACCAGGGCGAAGTCGACGATCTGCTGGCCAGCCTGGGCTTCTGAGCCCGCGCCTGCCTGCATCCGACAAACGCGCCTCACCGGGCGCGTTTTGCCATCCGCCCCCTCTTCCCGCCACGCCCATGAGCGACACAGCAGACACCGCTGCCGCCGCAGCAACCGCCGAAGCAGAAGACCTCGATGCCCCGGTGGCGCAGGCCCTGGCCTGGCTGCTGCCGCAGCATCGGGCAACGCCGGCCGATGCGCTGCAACGCATCCGCGTCATCTGCGAGCAGGCCGGCAGCGAGCTCTACCCTGCGCTGCTGCTGGTGCTGGCCACGCACCAGGCCGTGCCGCGCGAGATCCTGGCCGCGGCCGTCAAGCAGTTCCGCCGCGACTGCGACGCCTTCAGCCGCGAAGACGTCTGCGGCTTGCTCAACGGCATTGCCAACGGCGGCTATCAGGGCTTCGACGTGATCCTGCGCACCCGCAAGACCGGAGAGAAAAAATCCTCCGGTTTCTCGTGGATTCGCGAAGACGACCAGTGAGATGAGGCACCCGGTCCCGCGGATACGCGAGACCACCCGCCGAGCGGGTTGCGCAGCCGCCTTAAGGCGGCTCGGCGCCGGCTGCTTCCCGCGCGCCAACCACGGTTTGTCGCCTTGAAACGACCCGACAAACACCGGGTTCTCCAACGGCTGCACCCGCAGCACCTCGCCACAATCGGCCCCGATGCTGATCTGGCCGCTTCCTGCCTTGCTGACCTGGCTTGCCGCCTGGGGTTTGTTCCTCGGGCTGCCGGCGCTGGGCGTGGCAGGGCTGGTGGCGTTTGTGATCGCGGCGGCCCTGGGCTGTGGCGCTGCGCTGCTGGCCCGGCGACAGACGCTTTGGCGCCAGGGCTTCATTGCACTGGGCTTTCCGCTCTCGCTGCTGGCCCTGGGCGGGGCCGGCCTGCCGGGCTGGGTCTGGCTGTTGCCGCTGGGCGGCCTGCTGCTGCTCTACCCGCTGCGCAGCTGGCGCGACGCACCGCTTTTCCCCACACCCGAAGCCGCGCTGAAAGGCCTGGCGCAGGCCGCGCCGCTGCCACCCGAAGCTTCGCTGCTGGAGGCCGGCTGCGGACTGGGTGACGGCTTGCGCGCGCTGCGCAGCGAATACCCCCTGGCCCGCCTGCTGGGCCTGGAATGGAGCTGGCCGCTGCGCCTGCTGTGCGACTGGCGCTGCCGCCGCAACGGCCTGCGCGCGCAGGTCAGGCGGGCCGACATCTGGGCCTGCGACTGGTCCGCCCACCAATTGGTCTACCTCTTCCAGCGCCCCGAGAGCATGCCCCGCGCCGTGGCCAAGGCCGAGCGGGAACTGCAGCCCGGCGGCTGGCTGGTCAGCCTGGAATTCGAAGCCGCCGAACTGCTGCCCGAGGCCAAGCTCGAAAGCGTCGCCGGCAAGCCGGTGTGGCTGTACCAGGCGCCGTTCAGGCGGCGCTGAAAGCGCCAGGTCCGCAACCTGCGGCAGCTCGTCCGCTGTCGTGAGGACTGGCTGACCATTCTTTGACCATGGAATTTCACCGCAAGCGCAAGCTCAACGACACTGCAGCCAGCCATTCGGCTACAGGCCCATGACACAAGACTTGACGGCACCGGAGACGGTTGTTTGCACACCCGTGCCCGTGTGCTGAAGCATTTCGCCAGGCTGATGCTTCCCTTCGGTGCCCTGACCTGCGTGTTGGCAGGGGCGGCGCTGTGGCGCGGGCTGGACTATGAGGAAGACCGGGCGCTGTTTGCCGAGCAATCGGCGGCGCTGCGCGGGGCCACTGCGCTGACCGAGTCGCTTGCGCCGGTGTTCCGGCATGTGCGTTCGCTGACCCAGGAAGCGCCGGTGCGCCGGACCCTGGCCCACCCGGACGACACGCAGCCGATGGTCGAGGCCTTCCGCAGCCTGCTGCAACGCAACGCCAGCTACCAGCAGGTGCGCTGGCTGGACACCTCCGGCCGCGAGCGGGTGCGCATGCAGTTGGTCGACGGGCAACCGCAGCGGGTCGAGGGGGCCGCCGAGCTGCAGGACAAGTCCGAGCGCTATTTCGTCAGGGAAGCCCGGGTGATGCGGCCCGGCGCGATCTACCTGTCGCAGGTCGATGCTTACCAGGAGCACGGCAAGGTGCTGCTGCCGCTGCAACTGGTGCTGCGGGTGTGCATTGGCGTGGCCGACGATGCCGGCAAGCCGCTGGGCCTGCTGATCATCAACCTCGATGCCAACGCGATCTTCGCCACGCTGGACCGCAGCTCCACCATCGGCAACCGCCAGCTGCTGCTGCTGGACGACCAGGGCCGCTGGCAGCGGGAATTCCGCGACCAGACGCCGTCCGGCGCGGCCTCGGCGCCCCGCACCGCCGACTTCAGCAACCAGCACCGCGCGCTGTGGTCACGCGTGCAGGCCGAGCGCGAAGGCACCGCCATCGATGACGGGCTGTGGGGCTGGCGCAGCATGGACCCGATGGCCATGGACCAGGCGCCGCAACAGTCGCACAACATGCGCTGGGTGGTGCTGACCTACCGGCCGATGGTGGAACTGCAGGCCACCCGCCTGCGCCTGACACTGGGCGTGCTGGGCTTCGCCACGCTGACGCTGGCGATGCTGGCCTTCCTCTGCTGGCGCCTGGCCCGCGAGCGCAGCCTGCTGGTCCAGGCCCGCCAGGCGGCCGAAAGCGCGGCCCGCACCAAGGCGGCCTTCCTGGCCAACATGAGCCATGAGATCCGCACACCGCTGCACGCGGTCGTGGGCATGACGCTGCTGCTCAAGCGCAGCCCGTGCACGCCGCAGCAGGCCGAACGGCTGGAGCGCATCCACAGCGCCGCCGGCCACCTGCTGGCCTTGTTGAACAACATCCTCGATGCCTCCAAGCTCGAAGCGGGTGGGCAACAGCTGGAGGCGGTGGACTTCTCGCTGCCGGCCTTGCTGGACTCGGTGATCTCGCTGGTCACGCCGGCCGCCGAGGCCAAGGGCCTGTCGCTCAGCGTGGACCACCGCGACTGCCCCGACTGGTTGCGCGGCGACCCACTGCGCCTGCGCCAGGCCTTGCTGAACTACGCCAACAATGCGGTCAAGTTCACCGAGCGAGGCGGCATCTCGCTGAACGCCCGTTGCCAGCCGCTGGCCGCCGACCCACAGCGGCTGGAGCTGCTGCTGGAAGTCGAGGACACCGGGCCGGGCGTCGAGCCCAAGGTGCTGGACCGCCTGTTCGGCGAGTTCGAGCAGGCCGACGAAACCGTGGTGCGCCGCTTCGGCGGCACCGGGCTGGGCCTGGCCATCACGCGCAAGCTGGCGCGCTGGATGGGCGGCGAGGCCGGTGCCACCAGCGAACCCGGCCGCGGCAGCGTCTTCTGGCTGCGGGTGCCGATGCAGCGCGGCGAGCCGGTGACCACGGCCACGCTGTCCAGCGGCGACAACCACGGCGCCGACCTGCTGCTGCGCCAGCGCCACCCAGGCGCGCGCGTGCTGCTGGCCGAAGACAACCCGGTGAACCGCGAGATCGCCTGCGAATTCCTGGCCCACGCAGGCCTGCAGGTCACCGCGGTGGACGATGGCGCCAAGGCGCTGGACCTGGCGCTGGCCAAGGACTTCGACCTGCTGCTGCTGGACATGCAGATGCCCGAGCTCGACGGCCTGGAAGTGGCGCGCCGCCTGCGCGCCGGCCGTGCCGACCCGCCCCACGTCCCCATCCTCGCCCTCACCGCCAACGCCTTCGACAGCGATCGCCAGGCCTGCCTGGCCGCCGGCATGGACGACTTCATCACCAAGCCGGTCAACCCCGAGCACCTGTACCTGATGCTGCTGCGCTGGCTGGACCACGGCAGGCAGGAGCGCGAACACTACGCGCAGGTGACGGACTGAAGGCGGCTTCACGTACCCGTGAAGCCGGGTGCTCGATCTACTCGCCTACCAAACCATTGCGGATCGCGTAGACCGTCAGTTCCGAGTTGTTGCCCAGCGCCAGCTTTTCCAGCACCCGGGCCCGGTAGACGCTGACCGTCTTGGGCGACAGCGTGAGTTCGGTGGCGATGTCCGAGAGGCGCTTGCCGGAGGCGATCATCACCAGGGTCTGCAGTTCGCGGTCGGAGAGCTTTTCGTGCGGGCTCTCGTGCTGGTCGTCCTTGCCGATGTTCTCGGCCAGCAGCTGGGCGATCTCGGGGGTGATGTACTTGCGGCCCTGGGCCACCGTGCGCACGGCCTGCACCAGCACCGCCGGGTCGCCACCCTTGTTGACATAGCCATGCGCGCCGGCCTTCAGCGCGCGGATCGCGTACTGGTCTTCCGGGTACATGCTGACCACCAGCACCTTGACCGGCGAGCCTTCGTCCTTCAGCACGTGCAGCACGTCCAGGCCGCTGCGGCCGGGCATGTTGATGTCCAGCACCAGCACGTCGCAGGTGTCCTTGCGCAGCAGGCTGCGCAGCTCACCGTAGTCACCGGCCTCGCCGATGACTTCGAGGTCGGGCGCATCGGCCAGGGTGTCGCGGATGCCGCGGCGGATCAGGGCGTGGTCGTCACAAACAATGACGCGGGTCATAGGCTTCCCCAGGCGGACGGGTCGTGCGGCCGGTCGTCGTCATCCTCGTCGCCGGGGAGTGTCGGGATGGCATCGGGCTGCAGTGGCACCGAGAGTATCAGCGTTGTGCCCGTCGGGCCGCTCGACAGGTCGACCCAGCCGCCCACGGTGGACGCCCGCTCGTGCAGCCCGCGGATGCCGAAGCTGCGGGTCTTGGCCAGGTCCTCGCCGGACAGGCCCTTGCCGTTGTCGCTCACCTCCAGCGACAGCACCTCCTGCGCCATCGACAGGTCGATGCGCACCTTGCTGGCCTGGGCATGCTTGCTGACGTTGGTCAGCGCCTCCTGGGCGGTGCGGTAGGCCACCAGCGGCACGCCGGCCGGCAGCACCGGGTTGTCCTGGCTGGTGCGGAACTCGGTGACGATGCCGGTGCGCTTCTCGAAGCGGCTGCTCATCCATTGCAGCGCGGCCACCAGCCCCTGCTCCAGGATGGCCGGGCGCAGGTTGTGCATGATGCGCTGGCTGGCTTCCAGCGCATGGGTCACCGTCTCGATCGAGGTTTCGAGCCTGGCCTTCAGTTCCGGCGGCGTGCTGGGCTGGCGCGCCATCCAGGCCAGCTCGAACTTCAGCGCGCTCAGGCCGCCGCCCACGTCGTCGTGGATCTCGCGGGCGATTGCCGCGCGCTCCATCTCCACGCTGGTCTGCAGGTGCTGGGCCAGCTCGGACAGGCGCTGGCGCGACGCGGTCAGCTCGCGGTCGGCGCGCTGGCGGGCGCACAGCGTCTGGTGCGCGGCAATCGCATGCTCGACCGCCGGCACCAGCCGGGCCAGCTTGGCCTTGAGCAGGTAGTCGCTGGCGCCGTCACGCATGGCCTGCACCGCCACGTCTTCACCGATTTCGCCGGACACCAGGATGAAGGGCAGTTGCAGCCCCATGCCGCGCACGATCTCCAGCGCCTTCAGGCCGGAGAAGCCGGGCAGGTTGTAGTCGGAAATGATGGCGTCCCACGGCTGGGCCAGCGCGGCGCGAAAGCCGGGCTCGGTGTCGACCCTCAGGGTGTCGACCTGCAGCGCCCCTCGCTGCAAATGGGCCATGACCAGCGCATGGTCAAGGTCGGAGTCTTCCAGGTGCAGCACCCGCAGCGGGCGGCTCGGATCAGGAACAGCCATTGCGCAAGTATGAACCAGCGTTCGATGGCCTCGCCGGGCAGCACCCAGTTTTCTCGCACCCAGGGCGGCCCTCGCTGGCCCTTAATCACGAAATACGCCTTCTTTCTGCCAGTGATCGGGTCAACCCCAGGCGGTCTCGTGCCGAAAAATCACTGGCAACTCCTCCACTGACAGTGTCTGTGGGAGGCCGAGTGGCGTGCAGCCCGGCCGGCCCCGAAAAAGGGGGAGAACGGAAAAACTGCCCTGGAGCAACGATGCAGACAATTGAAGTCCAAGTGCCTGATGCGGGAGGAGGTCCCGGCATGCCATTGCTGGCGGCCGCTGACCTCCAGGATCACCTCATGGTGGCCAGCAACGACCTGGAGCGCCTGCAACGGCTGCTGGACGACGCGAGTGAAACGCTGTCCGGGCACTTCTACGGCGCCAGCAGCCAGCTGACCGACGTGATGAGCGCATTGAAAGCACTGCCCGACCTCGACGGCAGCATGCATGTCGCCATGCAGAACCTGGCAGGCGCGATCACCGCGCTGCAGTTCCATGACATGGCCACCCAGTTGATCTGCCACACCCAGAAGCGGCTGCGCAGTTGCGCGGACCGAATCGCCCGTGACGCCATGGGGGATGAAGACGAAGACGGGATGGCGATCGTGGAGGACGGCCCCGGCCGCCCGAATCCGGTGACCCAGGACGAAATGGACGCCGGTTCCATCGATCTGTTCTAGCCCCTCTTCCGCCCAGTTCGGCACCCCAGCCTCAGCCCCTTACAAAGTTTCCCGGAGAAAAAGCGATGCACTCGATTCTTGCCGTTGACGATTCCCCCTCGATGCGCCAAATGGTGGCGTTCACCCTGAAGAACGCCGGTTTCAACGTCGTTGAAGCCGTGGATGGCCAGGACGCCTGGGAGAAGGCCGGCCAGCGCGACTTCAACCTGGTGCTGACCGACCAGAACATGCCCCGCATGGACGGCATCAGCCTGACCAAGAAGCTGCGCGAGAACCCCAAGTTCAAGGCCACGCCCATCCTGATCCTGACCACCGAGTCCAGCGACCAGATGAAGCAGGCCGGCCGCGCCGC
>NZ_JBGGNH010000007.1:0-71393 GCF_041287625.1 Ideonella sp. | reverse complement strand
CCCAGGTGCACGTCGTCAGCCACGACGCGGAAGGCGGTCTTGAAACCTTGGCGGGTGTACTTGGGGTTGGTGGCAGACGGGGAGATCTGCGGGATGCCGGCGTCGGAGTAGACCTTGGACGCGGGGATGGTGGTGCCCGAGTTCAGGTGGCCGATCACGCCATTGACCTTGGAGTCGACCAGCTTCTGCGCCGCAGCCGTGCCTTGCTTGGGGTCGCCTGCATCGTCTTCGGCCAGCAGTTCGAACTTGGCCGTCTTGCCGCCGATCTTCACGCCCTTGGCGTTCAACTCGTCGATGGCCATGCGTGCGCCGTTTTCATTGTCCTTGCCCAGGTGGGCAATGCCGCCGCTGGTGGGGCCGACGTGACCGATCTTGACCACCAGGTCCTCGGCGTAGACCGAGCCGGCGAGCAAGGCGGCCGCAGCCGCAACGATCACATTCAGTTTGACTTGCATAGGTTCCAACCTCCGGTATAGAGATATGTCGAGATACGTGAGTTGAGTGCTCTCAACGGGCGAGACACGATACTCCAAAAAGGCCTGGTTTCCGCCCGGCGCAGGCTCCGGGTTGCCCCGGATCAACCTGGCGCGCAGCCCTTTGGTCGGCATTCACACGCAAGCCGCATGCCAATGCAGCGCAATGTGCAGCGCCAGGGTCACTGCGGGTGATGACTCAGCGTGCAGCCGCTGGTTTCGTAGTGCTTCCAGCGGCGCCGGCCGGCCAGGCGTTCGTCGTCTTCGATGCCCACCAGCTCGGCCACCTTGTCGAAGCCTTGCAGCCATCCCGGCTCGTCGGCACCGAGGTTGATTGCGCTGTCGCAGCGCAGGCCGGGCACCGGGCGGTCCAGCAGCCAGATCGGCGTGAGCTCCAGCGGCACGTCGGCTGGCGCATCGCCGCGCACGCGCAGGTGCGGCAGGAAGGACAAGGCGTCCTCGGCCCACAGCGCCTGGTCCAGCCGGTTGAGCAGCGCGGGCGGGCCGAACACGGCCACCCGCGCGCCCTCGCGGTGCTTCTTGCGAAGCAGGCGCAGCGCCAGGGCCAGCTTGTCGCTGACCCCGGTGAGGAAGGCGACCTGGGTCAAGCCTTGGCAGCCCGCGCCAACACGAAGTGCGTCAGCAGGCCGACCGGGCGGCCGGTGGCGCCCTTGGCAGCGCCGCTGCGGTGCGCCACGCCAGCGATGTCCAGGTGGGCCCACGGGTACTTCGCGGTGTAGCGCTGCAGGAACTTGGCCGCGGTGATGGCGCCGCCGGCACGCGAGCCGACGTTGGCCATGTCGGCGAAGTTGCTCTTCAGGCCTTCGTCGTACTCATCATCCAGCGGCAGGCGCCAGGCCGGGTCCTGCGCGGTGACCGAAGCCGCCAGCAGGTCAGCGGCGAGTGCCTCGTCGGACGCGAACAGACCGGCGTTGTGGTGGCCCAGCGCGACGACGCAGGCGCCAGTCAGCGTGGCAATGTCGACCACGGCAGCTGGCTTGAAGCGCTCGGCGTAGGTCAGCGCGTCACACAGGATCAGCCGGCCTTCGGCGTCGGTGTTGAGGATCTCGATGGTCTGGCCAGACATGCTGGTGACCACGTCACCCGGCTTGGTGGCCAGGCCGCTGGGCATGTTCTCGCAGGTGGGGATCAGGGCCACCACGTTGATCCTGGGCTTGAGCTCGGCGACGGCGCGCATCGTGCCCAGCACGCTGGCAGCACCGCACATGTCGAACTTCATCTCGTCCATGTCGGCGGCAGGCTTCAGCGAGATGCCGCCGGTGTCGAAGGTGATGCCCTTGCCGACCAGCACGATGGGCGCGTCCTTCTTGGCCGCACCGTTGTATTCCATGACGATGAAGCGCAGCGGCTCCTGCGAGCCGCGCGAAACCGACAGGAACGAGCCCATGCCCAGCTTCTCGACCGCCTTCTGGTCCAGCACCTGGACCTTCAGGCCATGCTCGCGGCCCAAGCGCTTGGCTTCTTCGCCAAGATAGGTCGGCGTGCAGATGTTGGCCGGCAGGTTGGCGCAGGCCTTGGCCAGGCCAATGCCGGCAGCAATGCCTTCGCCGCGCGCCAGGCCGGCCTTCAGTGCCGGCAGCTGGGCTTTGTCAGCCAGCAGCGAGACCTTGGCCGGTGCAGCCACCGCTTCGGCGCTGGGCTTGGTCGCGGTGTAGCTGTAGGCGGCCTGTTCCAGCGCCAGCACCAGGGCTTCGGCATGGGTGTCGGCCAAGGTTTCGCCAGACAGGTTCACGGCCAGGTGCTTGACGGCACGGCCCTTGAGCGCGGCCAGACCAGCGGCCACGGCGGCGCGGAAGGCCTTGGCGGACGCGTCGCGCGCACCGGCCAGCACCACGCGCTGGGCCTTCAGGCCGGGCACGCCGTGCAGGTACAGGGTGCGGCCGGCCTTGCGCTCGAAATCGCCTTGCTTCACGGCGGTCGCCAGCAAGCCATCCAGCGCCTTGTCGCCGCTGCCGCCCTTGCCGTCAGCCGGCAGGACCACGATCAATGCGTCCGCGGCCACGGCACCCACGCCGCCTTCGGCGATGGCAAGAGCTTGAAAGTTCATAATCGGTTCCGAGAAAAAGGTGAGCTTTTAATGTTATTCGATTCGTCCGTGCGCAAGGAACTGGCGCGCAGCTTCGGGGCCACGTTGGTGGTCATCCTGACCATCGTCGTCACGATGATGCTGATCCGCACCCTGGGCCTGGCGGCCAACGGAGCGGTGTCGCCGCAGGATGTCGTGATGGTGCTGGGCTACAACGCCATCGGCCAGTTGCCGCTGATCCTGGCGCTGGCACTGTTCGTCTCGGTGGTGCTGAGCCTGGGCCGCATGTACCGCGAAAGCGAGATGGCGATCTGGTTCTCGGCCGGCATCGGGCTGGCGCGTTTCATCCGCCCGGTGCTGCGCATGGGCTTGCCCGGCATGCTGGGCATCGGCGTGCTGGTGCTGGGCGTTTGGCCCTGGGGCAACCGGCAGATGCTGGAGCTCAAGGTGCGCTATGAGCAGCGCTCGGACCTGTCGCGCGTGGCGCCGGGGGCCTTCCAGTCATCGTCCGACGGCAGCCGGGTCTTTTTCATCGAACGCAACGGCGACACCAGCAGCATCGCCCGCAATGTCTTCCTGCTGAACAGCAAGGACGACATCGAATCGGTCACCACCGCACACAGCGGCCATGTGGAGCGCACCGGCGATGAACGTGAGCTGGTGCTGGACGTGGGCCACCGCAACGAGCAAAACGGCAAGACCGGTGAACACACCCGCATGAACTTCGATCATTTCCGCACCCAGATCGACAACGGCCGCATGCCGGCGCCGCAAGCCCTGCCGCCCAAGGCCGTCGATACGCTGGACCTGGTGCAGAACTTCACCCTGGCCAACCAGGGCGAGCTGGTCTGGCGCCTGGGCCTGCTGCTGGGTTCAGCCAACCTGCTGTTGCTGGGCATTGGCACGGCCACCACCAACCCGCGCCGGCCGAACAACTGGAACCTGCTGTTCGCCCTGCTGGCCTTCATGGTCTATTTCAACCTGGTGAACCTGAGCCAGGCCTGGGTCTCGGCAGGCCGCATCCCTTCCGTGCAGGCGCTGATCGTGCTGCACGGGCTGGCGCTGTTCCTGGCGCTGGCGCTGATCTGGTGGCGGGACCACGCAACCGTGGTGCACCTGCGCAAGCTGCGCAACGGTGATGCCGGCGGCGCCGCGCCGGTGGCGGGGAGCGCCGCATGAAGACGGTCCGCAAGCTGCTGTACCAGGATGTGCTGTGGTCGGTGTTCTTCGTTGCACTGGCCTTCATGTCGCTGTTCTATTTCATCGACTTCCTCGATGAACTCGCCCGCGTCGGCCGCAATGGCTACACCATGCCACGCGCCGCGCTGGCAGCGCTGCTGTCCATGCCGGGTCGCTTCTATGAGCTGTGCCCGATCGCGGTGCTGATCGGCACCATCTACGCCATGGCGCGGCTGGCGCAATCGTCCGAGTTCACCATCCTGCGCACCGGCGGACTCGGTCCTGGCCGAGCGCTGACTTTGCTGCTGGTGCTGGGCCTGCTGATGGGCGCGGTGACCTTTGTGGCGGGCGAATACGTCGCGCCCTGGGGCGAACAGCATGCGTCGGACCTGCGCGCCAAGCCGCGCGGCGGCGCGCCGGTGGGCAAGGCCGGCGCGTGGCTGAAGGAGCACCGCAACACACCCGAAGGCGAGCGCAGCTACTCGATCAATGTCGAGTCCAGCGCACCCGGCGGGCGCATGCGCGAAGTGCGCATCTTCGAGCACGACGACGAGGGCCGGCAGATCAGCCGCATCGAGGCCGGCAGCGCCACGGTCCAGACGGTGCGCTCGGGCCGCAGCGGCGGCTCGGTCTGGCACCTGCAGGACGTGCAGATCACCCACTGGCCCACGTCTTCGGGCATGCCGGTGGTAACCGAACAGAAGCCCACGCTGGACTGGCCCACCACGCTGGGCATCGGCCTGGTGACCGCAGCGATCTCGCCGATCGGCAGCATGTCCACGCTGGACCTGTGGCGCTACAGCCGCCACCTCAGCGACCAGGAGCAGACCTCTCAGCGCTACGAGCTGCAGTTCTGGAAACGCGCCTTTTACCCCTTTGCCTGCATCGTGATGGTGGCGCTGGCGCTGCCGTTTGCCTACCTGCACGCGCGGGCCGGCGGCATCAGCCTGAAGGTCTTCGGCGGCATCATGCTGGGCATCAGCTTCGTGCTGCTGAATAACGTGGTCGGCCACCTGGGCCTGCTGCACGACTGGACGCCCTGGCTCGCTGCCGCCGTGCCCAGCCTGATCTACCTTGGCTTGTCCTTGGCCGCCTTCTGGTGGCTGGTGCGCTACCGATGAAAGCGACTGCCATGCGTGGCCTGATCCTGATGGCCCACGGTGCACGCGACCCGAACTGGTCGGCCCCGCTGGAAGCCAGCGCCGCGCGCTGCCGCGAACTGCTGCCCGGCTGGCAGGTGGCCATGGCCTACCTGGAATTCATGGCACCGGACCTGCCGGGCTGTGGCCGCACCCTGGTGGCACAGGGCTGCACCGAAGTGGATGTGCTGCCGCTCTTTCTGGGTGCTGGCGGCCATGTGCGCAAGGACCTGCCGCTGCAGGTCGACACGCTGCGCCGGGCCCATCCCGAGGTGCAGTGGCGGCTGCATGCTGCCGTTGGCGAATCGCCGCTGGTGGTCGAGGCCATGGCCCAGGCCGCGCTCGCGATGACACTTGACCCGACCCGCCTGCTTCCGGACGACACGACTGCATGAACCTGCACCAGTTCCGATTCGTCCAGGAGGCGGTGCGCCGCAACCTGAACCTGACCGAGACCGCGAAGGCGCTCTACACCTCGCAGCCCGGCATTTCCAAGGCCATCCTGGAACTGGAGGAAGAGCTGGGGGTGGACATCTTCGTGCGCCACGGCAAGCGCCTCAAGCGCGTGACCGACCCGGGCCAGCAGGTGCTCAAGTCGGTCGAGATCATCCTGCGCGAGGTGGCCAACCTGAAGCGCATCGGCGAGGAGTTCTCCAAGCAGGACGCCGGCCGGCTGTCCATCGCGGCCACGCACACGCAAGCGCGCTATGTGCTGCCCGAGCCCATCATGCTGCTGCGCAAGCGCTTCCCCAAGGTCGTCATCAGCCTGCACCAGGGTTCGCCGGAGCAGGTCGCGCGCATGCTGCTGGATGACTCGGCCGACATCGGCCTGGCGACCGAAACGCTGACCGACATCGACGAACTGGTCACCTTGCCCGCCTACGAATGGCAGCACGTGATCGTGATGCCGCAGGACCATCCGCTGGCCCAGGTCGAGCGGCTGACGCTGGAGCAACTGGCCGAGGTGCCGCTGATCTCCTACCAGCCGGCCTTCACCGGCCGCAAGCGCATCGACCATGCCTTTGCACAGCGACGCCTCACACCCAACATCGCGCTCGAAGCCATCGACTCGGACGTCATCAAGACCTATGTGCGCGCCGGCCTGGGTGTGGGCATCGTCGCCGAGATGGCAATGGCCGGCGAGCCGGCCGGCGGCGAGCTGGTCAGCCGCCCCGCCGGCTACCTGTTCGGCCAGAACACCACCCGCGTCGCCTTCCGCCGTGGCGCCTACCTGCGCGGCTTCGTGCTGAGTTTTGCCGAGCTGCTGTCCGACCGGTTGAGCCGCCCGCTGATCGAACGCGCCATGAACAGCACCGGCGATTCCTACGAGCTCTGAGCCCTTCCCTGTCACTGCCCATGACCATCACCCGCGACTTCGCCGCCCCGCCCGTCACCACCCGACTGCCCAAGGTCGGCACGACGATCTTCACGGTCATGTCCGCGCTCGCCCAGCAGCACGGCGCAGTCAACCTCGGCCAGGGCTTTCCTGACTTCCAGGGCGACCCGGCGCTGGTGGACGCGGTGGCCGCCGCGATGCGCGCCGGCCACAACCAGTACCCGCCAATGCCGGGCCTGATGTCGCTGCGCGAAGCGGTGGCCGGCAAGATCGAGTCGCTGCACGGCGCGTCCTACGACCCAGACCGCGAGATCACCATCACCGCCGGCGCCACCCAGGCCATCTTGACGGCAGTGCTGGCGCTGGTGCACCCGGGCGACGAAGTCATCGTGCTGGAGCCCTGCTACGACAGCTACGAGCCCGCGCTGACCCTGGCCGGCGCGACCACCGTGCGCGTGCCGCTGGACCCGAAGACGCTGCACGTGGACATGGCGCGCGTGGCCGCGGCGCTGACACCGCGCACCCGCGCGATCATGGTCAACACGCCACACAACCCCAGCGGCACCGTGTGGAATGCCGACGAGCGGCGCCAGCTGCGCGACCTGCTGCGCGGCACGAACGTGCTGGTCATTTCGGACGAGGTCTACGAGCACATGGTGTTCGACGGCCAGCCGCACATCAGCGTCTGCGGCGACCCAGAACTGGCCGCCCGTTCGCTGCTCATTTCCAGCTTCGGCAAGACCTTCCATGTCACCGGCTGGAAGGTTGGCTACGTGGCCGCGCCGCCCGAACTGATGGCCGAGTTCCGCAAGGTGCACCAGTTCAACGTGTTCACCGTCAACACACCGATGCAGCAAGGCCTCGCGCAATACCTGGCCAACCCGGCGCCCTACCTGGACCTGCCCGACTTCTACCAGGCCAAGCGTGATCTGTTTCGCGCCGGCCTGGCGCCGACCAAGTTCAGGCTGCTGCCTTGCGAAGGCACCTATTTCCAGTGCGTGGACTACTCGCGCATCAGCGAGCTGGAAGACGATGCCTTCTGCCGCTGGTTGACCGAGGAGATCGGCGTGGCGGCCATCCCGCTGTCGGCCTTCCATGAGCAGCCGACCGACCAGCGCATCATCCGCTTCTGCTTTGCCAAGCAGGAGGCCACGCTGCAGGCCGCGCTCGCGCGCCTGCAAGGGCTTTAGAACCTGGGTTTGCGAGGGGCGGAGGCGGCAGGCGCTGCAGGCGCTTGCCGCCCATCCAGCGACATTGGCTCGCTGTCCGGCAGTACCGGGTTGAACTCGAAGTGGGTCAGCAGACTGTCCGGTGCGTCTTCCAGCACCAGATCGAGATCTTCCGCCCGATCTTCGTCGCTCAGGAAGCTCCCTACCGGCCCGCCAACCAGGCCTGCCGGGCCACCAAAATCACCCAGCGGCAGCAGCAGGTCCACCTCGTCGGTCTTGCCGCCACCCTGCTGCAGCAGGTCGCGGGCAATCGCGTACATCAGCAGCAGGTCCTTGTAAGCCGGCAGGTCGAAAAGGTCCTGCGTCTCGTCCTTGCGGAACAGCATGCCTTCGAGCACCGCCATCGCGTCCAGAGGCGAGGGCCAGGCGGTTTCCAGCTCCTGCACCGCGTAGGGATAGTCTTCCAGCACCCGGCCGTAAAGCGGGCCCATGTCCCAGTCGGGCGCATAGGCGTTGAAGCGGCGGTTGAAACGGGCGCGGATGCGCTCATAGGCGCTGCGGTCGCCCTGGCGGCGATAGATCTCCAGCAGCTTGGTGTATGGCACAGGGCTTTGCCCGCCAGTGCTGCGCAGGTAGGACATCAGCAGGTCGATGGCGGCATCCTCCTGGCCCAGCGCGATGAAGAAGTCCGCCTGCTGCTCCAGGTCCAGCAACTCCTCTACCGACACCTCGCGCGGCGCTTCCTGGGCCTGCACCAGCGGTCCAAAAGGCGCGGTGCGGCCGGACTGGATGGTGGCAGCCACCGCCGCCGCAGTGGCCGTGGCCATCGCAGGCGTGGGCATCGACCAGGGGCCGGGTGCGGTCGGCGGGTTGATGCCATCGGTCCCGGGCAAGCCGGGCTCGGAGGCCGCATCGGCATGGCCATCCAGCGCCAGCGCGTGGCCCTGGGCCGGGCGCCAGGCCTGCGGCGGCGCCTGGCCTGGCTCGGCCGTGGGCTCGTCCAGCGAGGCAGCAGTTTCGGTTGGGCCGGCGGCTGGTGGCACCGGGGCTGGCAAAGGCTCGTCGGTGCGCGATGGCGACCACCATTCCGGCCCCAGGGCCAAAGCCCGCGAGCGGCGCCACAGCAGCAGCGCGCCGCCGGCGCTCAACAGCAGCAGCCCAGCCAGCCACGGCAGCCAGGCGGCCCGCTTCTCCGCGCCCTGCAGGCGCTCGCGCAAGGCCTGGTTATCCGTTGCCATGGCCTTGCTGTTGCCCTGCAGCGCGGCAATGGCGGCTTGCAACTGGGTCAGTTGGGTCGTGCCGTCGCCTGGCGCGCTGCCGGCTGCGGCCCCGGGCAGGGCCAATGCTGCAGCGCCCGCGGCCTCGCCCATGAAGACGGGTTCTTCGATGTCCATCTTCAACATCGGGCCACCGCTGGCCACTTCCAGCTGCAAGCGGGCACCTCCTTGGTCCACGCCGGGCACCCGCTGGGCTGCGCCAGCGCGGCCCCCGCCTGCCGCATCGTTTTGCCGCTCGCGTGGCGCGGCCGCGCGCTCGCGCCGCGGGCCCTTGGGCGTGCGTGGCTTGGCACCCGGCTCGGCCGCGGCACTGCGGCTGGCGGACGGGGAACGCAAAGCCGCCGCGGTGGATGCGGGCGGCAAGCTTGTGGCGGACACCGCGGAAGGCAGCCGCACCGGCGCCGTGCCGGCAGCGGTCGGGAGGCCCAGCGGTGGGTCGGCCAATGCGGTGAACTGGCGCGTGAAGCGGCTCTTGCAGCCGGCCGTGACACGCACCTGCAGCACCGGTTCTTCGACCGGCGAGGTGGTGGTGATGCGGGCCAGCCATTGCTGGCGGCCGGCCTGGCTGACAACGGCAGGCTGGGCCTGTACCTGGACCCGCACTTCAGCGTCCGGCAGGCGCCGGTCACCGGACAGCACTTCGGCGCTGATGCAATCGGCGACAGTCGCCTCTTCGTCTTCCAGCGTCAGGGGCAGCAGCAGTTGAAGTGGCTGGCCCATCACTGCCTGGAAGGCCGGGGTGCCGAAGCTGGCGCCGTGGGCAGACAGGCTGGCCGACAGCGTGCAAAGGCACAGGAGCGCGGGGACTCTTTTTCTTGTCATGCCTGCGGCGTATCGAGTTGTTTTTGACTCTATCACGCAGGGTTCCCCTCATCTTCTCGGGGCTCGCCCGCACTGTGCTGCACACACCACTGCAACATCACAGATGCCAGAATCTGCGGGAATAGTTGGCATTTGCAACGCCTCGTGTCCGCCGGCCGGCGCTTAACAAAAACGAAAACCTGCCGCTCCGGCTTTTCCAGTTTCGTAGATTCAAAAACCCAATGGAGATTCCATGCCGTCCGAATTGCTGACCCAGCGTGAAGGCGACACCCTGGTGCTGACGCTGAGCGACCCGGCGACGCGCAACACTTTGTCGCCCCAGGTCTACTCGGCCGGCGTCGAGGCGCTGAACGTGGCCGCCGACGATGCCACGCTGCGCGCCGTCATCATTCGGGGGGATGGTGAACATTTCTGCGCCGGCGGCGACCTGAACCGGATTGCCAGCGCACGCGAACGGCCGCCGCAACTGCAGGCCGAATCCATCGAGCAGTTTTGCGGCCTGGTCGAGGCACTGGGGCATTTCCCCAAGCCGGTGATTGCCGCGGTCGAGGGCTTTGCAGCCGGTGGCGGCATGGCGCTGGCGCTGGCCTGCGACCTGATCGTGGCCGCCAGCGATGCACGTTTCGTGATGTCCTATGCCAAGCTGGGCTTGTCGCCCGACGGTGGTGCCAGCTGGCACCTTGCCCGTGCGTTGCCACGTGCGCTGGCGCTGGAGTTGATGTGGCTGGCCGAGCCCATCAGCGCGCAGCGGCTGCATGCGCTGGGCCTCGTCAACCGCCTGACCGAAAAGGGCCAGGCCCTGGCCGCGGCCCTGGCATTGGCCCGCCAATTGGCCGGCATGGCGCCCAACGCAGTCGCCAGCAGCAAGGAACTGGTGCAACAGGCGCCGGCACGGCGCTTGCGCGAGCAGATGGAAGCCGAGAAGCGCGAGTTCGTTGCCAACCTGTTCCACGACAACGGCGGCGAAGGCATTGCCGCTTTCCAGGCCAAGCGCAAACCCGAGTTCCGCTGAGCGTCCGTCGCCGCTCGTCACCCATCGCCCTCATGCCCATCGCCCTGCCCGCCTTCACCCCGCCTGCCCGCCGGCGCCTCTACCTGATGCGCCACGGCTCGGTGGACTACTTCCTGGCCGACGGCTCGCCGCTGGACCCGCACACCGTGCCACTGAGCGCCACCGGCCGGGCCCAGGCGGACGCCGCGGGCCGCTTGTTCGGCGGGGCTGGCGTGCGCTTCGACCGGGTGCTGGTCAGCGGCCTGCCGCGCACGCGCGAAACCGCTCAACGCGTGCTGGCCGCGGCCGGCCAGTCCATCACGCCGGTTGTCGACACGCGGCTGCAGGAAATCCGCCCCGGCCGGCTGGAAAACATTCCGCGCGACGAACTGCACGCGGCCTTCACCGAGCTGTTCAACAACGACCCGCAGATCGAGCAGCACCGCTTCCTCGGCGGCGAGACCGTGGGCGAGCTGCTGGACCGCATCCTGCCAGCCTTCGATGAACTGCTGGCAGACAGCGGCTGGCAGACCTTGCTGCTGGTGCTGCACGGCGCCGTGAACCGCGGGTTGCTGTCGCGCGCCCTGTGTGGGCAGCGCACCTTCTTCGGTCGGCTGGAGCAGGCACCGGGCTGCATCAATGTGCTGGACATCGGCCCCCAGGACATCGTGGTACGCGCCATCAACCTCGCGCCCACCCAATGGCTGCAGGAACGCGAGCGGCTGACGACGATGGAAAAGCTGCTGCTGCAGTACACCGGCCAGCCGGTCTGAACCACAACCACGCAGCCGGCGCCGGGCCGCCCCAAGCAACTGCGCAAGCCGCCCGGCGGGTGGTTGGCCGTACTCGGCGAACCGGGGGCTCAATCTCCGTAGCCGGGCATCTGGCGATCAAGGCGGCGCAGCAGGCCGGGCCAGATCAGCCGGCTGCCCATGCTGCGCGTGACCTGCGCGGCCTGCTGGCGTGCAGTCGCGATGATCTCTGGCGCCACGTGCACCAGGCTGCCGCCGCCGGCTTGCGCACGCACCTGGATCGCACAGGTGGTCTCGAACAGGTACATCGCCTGGAAGGCATCAGCAATCGTCCTGCCCACCGTCAGCAGGCCATGGTTGCGCAACATCAGGAAGCTGTTCTCGCCCAGGTCGCGCACCAACCGCGGCTTCTCGTCGTCGCGCAGCGCCACGCCTTCATAGTCGTGGTAACCCAGGCTGCCGAGCACGAAGATGGACTGCTGAGACAGCGGCAGCAAACCCTCGGCCTGCGCTGAGACTGCAATACCATTCAGGGTATGCGTGTGCAGCACGCAGCCGACCTCATGGCGGACCGCGTGCACGGCACTGTGGATGGTGAAGCCTGCCGGGTTGACCGGGTATGGCGAGTCACCCAGCTTGTTGCCTTCGTGGTCCACCTTGACCAGGCTGCTGGCGGTGATCTCCTCGAACAGCATGCCGTATGGGTTGATCAGGAAGGCGTTGTCTTCCCCAGGCACGCGGGCGCTGATGTGGGTGAAGACCAGGTCATCCCAGTGGAACAGCGCGACCAGCCGGTAGGCGGCGGCCAGGTCCACGCGGGCCTGCCATTCCGCTTCGCTGCAGGCGGGCTTCAGGGTTTCCGGACGTGAGTTCATTCGTTTGTCTCCGTGGTGACGCGGTGCCCAGGGGAAACCGCAACATGGACAATACCGACAACGATCATGTCGCCGTTGTCACGTGAGGGACAAATGATGAATACCCCCATTCTTACAATCGAAGAGCGCCACAACATTGATTCAGCTTCATGGTTTTCCTCGCTCTCGCACAGTCTGCGCTCCGCCATCATGGCGCGAGCCTTTGTGCGGCGATTGCAGGACGGCACACCGCTCGCCGCGCGCGGCGGGCCGGCCGAAGACTGGGTCGGCGTGGCCAAGGGTGCAGTGCGGGTCAGCACGGTGTCGCTGTCCGGCAAGCAGGTCTCGCTGACCTACGTCGAGCCGGGCACCTGGTTCGGCGACATCGCGCTGTTCGATGGCCTGCCGCGCACCCACGACGCCACGGTCCATGGCGCGACCACGCTGGTCGGCATCACCAAGGCGGATTTCAAGGAGCTGCTGTCGCAGCACACGGAGTTGTACGAAGCGCTGCTGCGCCTGAACTGTCGCCGCCTGCGGCTGATGTTCAACCTGTTCGAGGACCTCAACACCCGGCCGCTCTCCGCACGCCTGGCCAAGCAGCTGCTGCTGCTGGCCAACAGCTACGGCATCGCACAAGGCGAGGAGATCCGCATCGGGCTGCAACTGGCGCAGGAAGACCTGGCGCAACTGCTGGGCGCGTCGCGCCAGCGGGTCAACCAGGAACTGAAGGAACTGGAACGCGAGGGCGTGCTGCGGGTGGAACCCACGCGCCTGGTCGTGCTGCACAGGGACAAGCTGCTGGCTGCAGCGCAACGCTGAGCGTCCGGGTTCGTCCTGCGGCGCAGGGATGAACAACGCATGGACCTCCAACACAACATCGGCACCAAGCCGGTCGCGGCCAGCCACCAGTTCGACGTCGGCGCGCTCGAAGCGCACCTGGCGCAACACCTGCCGGGCTTTGCCGGGCCGCTGACGGTCGAGCAGTTCAAGGGCGGCCAGTCGAACCCGACCTACAAGCTGATCACGCCGCAGCGCGCGTATGTGATGCGCTCCAAGCCCGGCCCGGCGGTGAAGCTGCTGCCGCAGGCGCATGCCATCGAGCGCGAGTTCCGCGTGATGAAGGCGCTGCACGGCAGTGCGGTGCCGGTCGCCGAGATGCACCTGCTGTGCGAGGACGAAGCGGTGATCGGCCGCGCCTTCTACGTGATGGCGTGCATGGATGGCCGCGTGATGTGGGACCAGGCCCTGCCCGACCTTTCGCCGGACCAGCGCGGCGAGGTCTATGACGAGATGAACCGCGTGATCGCCGCGCTGCACAGCGTGGACGTGGGCGCCGTCGGACTGTCCGATTACGGCAAACCAGGCAACTACTTCGAGCGGCAGATCGGCCGCTGGAGCAAGCAGTACCAGGCTTCGATCACGCAGGACATTCCGGCGATGAACCGCCTGCTCGAATGGCTGCCGGCCAACATCCCGGACAGCGCGCGCGACGCGGCGGAAGTGTCCATCGTGCATGGCGACTTCCGGCTCGACAACCTGATCTTCGACACCGCCCAGCCGCGCGTGAAAGCGGTGCTGGACTGGGAGCTCTCAACCATCGGCCATCCGCTGGCCGACTTCAGCTACCACTGCATGGCCTGGCACATCCCGCCCGGCACCTTCCGCGGCATTGCCGGGCTGGACCACGCGGCCTTGGGCATCCCGTCCGAGCGCGAGTACGTGCGCCGCTACTGCGAGCGCACCGGCCGCGCCGATCCTGAAGCCGTGGTCCGCGACTGGAACTTCTACCTGGCCTACAACCTGTTCCGCCTGGCTGCCATCGTGCAAGGCATTGCCAAGCGGGTGGAGATGGGCACCGCTGCCAGCGAACAGGCGCGTGCCAACGGCGCTGCCGCACCGCAGCTCGCCGCGCTCGCCTGGGGCTTCGCCGCCAAGGCCTGAGCCGGCCCCGGCCGGCATCACCTTCACTTCTGTTTTCTCGCACCGCTAAGCGCCATCGGCGCCATCAAAGGAGACCGCATGGACTTCGCTTATTCCCCGCGCACCCAGGAGCTGAGAGACGCCGTCTCGGCGTTCATGGACCAGCACGTCTACCCCAACGAAGCCCGCTACGGGACCGAGCTGGAGGCCAACACGCAGGCAGGAAAGCGCTGGACGCCCCTGCCCGTCATCGAGGAACTGAAACCCAAGGCGCGCGCCGCCGGGCTATGGAACCTGTTCCTGCCCGAGAGCGAACTGGGCGCCGGCCTGCTGAACCAGGAATACGCGCCGCTGGCGGAGATCATGGGCCGCGTGCCCTGGGCCAGCGAAGTCTTCAACTGCTCGGCACCGGACACCGGCAACATGGAAGTGTTGGTGCGCTACGGCAGCGCCGAGCACAAGGAACGCTGGCTCAAGCCGCTGCTGGCCGGCGAGATCCGCTCCGGCTTCGCGATGACCGAGCCGGCGGTGGCATCGTCGGACGCGACCAACATCGAAGCCCGCATCGAAAGGGTGACGGGCACGGGGGGCGACGAATACGTCATCAACGGCCGCAAGTGGTGGACCAGCGGCGCGGGCGACCCACGTTGCAAGGTGCTGATCTTCATGGGCAAGACCGACCCCGACGCGCCGCGCCATTCGCAGCAGTCCATGGTGCTGGTGCCGATGGATGCACCCGGCGTGAAGGTCATGCGCGCGCTGAGCGTGATGGGCTATGACGACGCGCCGCACGGCCACATGGAGATCGACTTCCAGAACGTGCGCGTGCCGGCCAGCAACATCCTGCTGGGCGAAGGCCGCGGCTTCGAGATCGCCCAGGGCCGCCTCGGCCCGGGCCGCATCCACCACTGCATGCGCCTGATCGGCCTGGCCGAGCGCTCGCTCGAACTGATGTGCAAGCGCGCCAGCAGCCGCATCGCCTTTGGCAAGACGCTGGCCCAGCAAGGCGTGACGCAGGAGCGCATTGCCGAGGCCCGCTGCATGATCGAGCAGGCCAGGCTGTTGACGCTGAAAGCGGCGTGGATGATGGACGTGGCCGGCAACAAGACCGCCAAGGCCGAGATCGCGATGATCAAGGTCGTCGCGCCCAACATGGCCTGCCAGGTCATCGACTGGGCCATGCAGGTGTATGGCGCTGCCGGCATGTCGCAGGACTTCCCGCTGGCCAGCTACTACGCCGGTGCCCGCACGCTGCGCTTTGCCGACGGCCCGGACGAAGTGCACCGCAACGCGATTGCCAAGGTCGAGCTGGGCAAGTACCGCGTGTGATGTGGCCACCGGCGGCAGCCTGCCGCCGGGTGTTCAATCCTCCGCTGGCGGATCGCTGGCGGGGCCTTGCTGGCTCGCCGGGTCCGTCTGGCCGGTGTCCATCTGGCTGGGCAAGGGATGCGAGGCAAAGCCTCGTGCCCCGAGCAGTGCCACCTGGAACGCCCGACGCGCTGAGGCGATGGCCGCCGCATCCGGCGCTGCCAAAGACTGCCGCCAGACCAGGCGGCTGCGGTGCACCAGCAAGGCCCAGCCCAGCGCTGCCGGCTTCTCGCGCGAGCCGGGCTTGCGGGCCGTTGCGGCCAGCCGCTGCAGCTCCGCCTGGGCCCAGCCGTGCAACGCGTCACCCGTCGGTCCGGCCAGCCATTCGGCCATCCATTGCGCTTGATTGGCCACGCCGGCGAAGTCGCCGCGCAGCGGCCCGAGCTGCGTTGCATCCAGCCGCTCGCCCATCGCCAGCCAGCGCATTTCCTCCGGCATCTCGCCGTCGAAGCGGGTCTGCACGCTGTCGGTGGACTGCTCGAACAGCGCGCGCTCCAGTGTTTCGAGTTGGCCCTGCGGCATGAGCGCGCCGTAGACATGCGGCTCGATCCCAGTCTCGCCTCGCAGGCGCAGCTCCATGCCGCTGAGGTAAGGCCGCTGCGACGGTCCCCATTCGATGCGCAGCGGCAAGCCCTCACGCGCCGGCTCGATCACGAAGCCGTCGCGCTCGTGCGTGAGCTTGAGCACCAGGCCCTCGCTGGCGCACCATTGTTTGACAGCTTTCTCGGCACCGGAAGCGCCGCCGAGAAGCCATTGCCGAAGCGTCCTGCCCATGCTTTGGATTAGAGTGCGTTCAGGCTGATACCGCCCGAGGAGACGCGCTCATGATTGAAGTGTATTCGTGGCCCACCCCCAACGGGCACAAGGTCCACATCATGCTGGAGGAGTGCGGTCTGAAGTACCGCGCCATCCCGATCGACATCGGCGCCGGTGACCAGTTCCTGCCCAAGTTCCTGGCCCTCAGCCCGAACAACAAGATCCCCGCGCTGGTCGACCCGGACGGCCCGGACGGCAAGCCGATCTCGCTGTTCGAATCCGGCGCCATCCTGCTCTACCTCGCCGGCAAGACCGGCCGCTTCCTGCCCGCCAGCACGCATGCCAAGTACGAGGTGCTGGAGTGGCTGATGTTCCAGATGGGCGGCGTGGGCCCCATGCTGGGCCAGGCCCATCACTTCCGCGTCTACGCGCCCGAGAAGATCGCCTACGCGGTGGACCGCTACACCAACGAAGCCAAGCGGCTTTACGGCGTGATGGACAAGCGCCTGGCCAACTCTCGCTACCTCGGCGGCAAGGAATACAGCATCGCCGACATCGCCGTCTTCCCCTGGCTGCGCTCGTGGAAGAACCAGGGCATTGACTGGAACGACTTCCCGCACCTCAAGGGCTGGTTCGACGAGGTGGCCAAGCGACCTGCCGTCAAGCGCGGCGTGGAAGTGCTGGCCGACCGGCGCAAACCGGTCACCGACGACAAGGCGCGCGAAGTGCTCTTCGGCGCCACACAGTACAAGCGCAAGTAGCGCGTGCTGCCAGGCTGCCTTGAACAAGATGGCCTGCCCGGAGGGACTCGAACCCCCGACCTGCTGCTTAGAAGGCAGCTGCTCTATCCAGTTGAGCTACGGGCAGTGTGAAGCCGCGCATTCTAAGGCGGGGGCCGGCCCGCGACTTGCAAGCAATGGATGAACCACAACCCGGGACACCGTCCCGCTGACCGGAGACCTGCCCTTGGCCAAGATTCATCCTGGTGTCGGCCCGCAATTCGGGCAGGTGGTGGTGCTGTTTGGCGCCAGTGGCGACCTGGCGCGGCGCAAGCTGCTGCCCGGGCTTTATCACCTGTGCAATGCCGGCCTCATCCCGAGCTGCCGCATCGTCGGCGTGTCGCTCGACCAGATGGATGCCGATGGCTTCCGCCAACTGGCCCGCAAGGCGCTCGACGAATTTGGCAGCCGTCGCGTGAGCGATGCGGACTGGCAGGCCTTCGCCGGCAACCTGGACTACGTGGCGCTGGCCGACGGTGCAGCAGCGCTGCAGGCCGCGGTGGCGCGGGCCGAAGAGGTCATGGGCGTGGAGTCGCGCCGGCTGCACTACCTCAGCGTGCCGCCGAGTGCCGCGCTGTCGGCCGTGCGCATGCTGGGCCAGGCCGGGCTGGTAGAGCGCTCGCGCATCGTGATGGAAAAGCCGTTTGGCGTGGACCTGGCCAGCGCTGTCTCGCTCAACAGCCAGCTGCACGAGGTGTTCGCCGAAGAGCAGATCTTCCGCATCGACCATTTCCTCGGCAAGGAGCCGGCGCAGAACATCCTCGCCTTCCGCTTTGCCAACGGCTTGTTCGAGCCGATCTGGAACCGCAACTTCATCGACCACGTGCAGATCGACGTGCCTGAGACGCTGGGCCTGGGCCAGCGCTCGGGCTTCTACGAGCAGACCGGCGCCTACCGCGACATGGTGGTCACGCACCTGTTCCAGATCCTGGCCTTCATGGCGATGGAGCCGCCCACCGCGCTGGAGCCGGCGCCCATCAGCGAAGAGAAGAACAAGGTCTTCCGCAGCATGCTGCCGATCCAGCCCGAGCACGTGGTGCGTGGCCAGTACGCCGGTTACCGGCAGGAAGAAGGCGTGGACCCGATCAGCGAGACCGAGACCTTCATCGCGCTGAAGTGCTTCATCGACAACTGGCGCTGGGCCGGCGTGCCGTTTTTCCTGCGCACCGGCAAGCGCATGGCCGAGGGCCAGCGCATCATCTCCATCGCCTTTCGCGAGCCGCCCAAGAGCATGTTCCCGCCCGGCTCCGGCGTGGGCGCGCAGGGGCCGGACCACCTCACCTTCGACCTGGCCGATGCGTCGAAGATGTCGCTGTCGTTCTACGGCAAGCGCCCCGGGCCGGGCATGCGGCTGGACAAGCTGAGCCTGCAGTTCGCGATGCACGACACCGGCATGCTGGGCGATGTGCTGGAAGCCTACGAGCGGCTGATCCTGGACGCGATGCGCGGCGACCACACCTTGTTCAACACCGCAGAAGGCATTGAGCGGCTGTGGCAGGTGTCCACCCATTTGCTGGAAGCGCCGCCGCCAGTGCGGCTGTACCCCCCTGGCTCCTGGGGCCCGAAGTCCATCCACCAACTGATTGCGCCACATGCGTGGCGGCTGCCTTTCGAGCGCGCCTGGCGTGACCCGAACAAGGCGGGCAGCTGAAGCTGCGCTGCTGATCAGGCACCCACAAAGCAAAAGGGCCACATGCAAATGCATGTGGCCCTTGGCTGTTTTTTGGTCGGGGCGGCGGGATTCGAACTCGCGACCCTCTGGTCCCAAACCAGATGCGCTACCAGGCTGCGCTACGCCCCGACAAGCTCATCAGTATAGCCCAGAAATCGAGCTATCAGGCCGCATTTCGTTTCACGACGATGCCGTCTTCATCGGCATACAGCCATTCGCCCGGCCGCAGCCATTCGCCTGCGATCTGCACCGGCACGTCGCGCAGGCCTTGGTCGCGCCGCTCGGTGGGCATGGGAGTGAGGCCCAGCGCGCGGATGCCGACCTGGCGGGCGCGCATTTCCGCCGCGTCACGCACGGCGCCAAACACGAGCACGCCAGCCCAGCCGTTTTTCTCTGCCGCCTGCGCCAGGTTGCCGCCCAGCAGCGAGCGCTTCAATGACCCGCCGCCGTCCACCACCAGCACCCGCCCACCGCCCGCCGACATCACCGCCTCGCGCACGCGCGAGTTGTCTTCCAGGCACTGCACGGTGCTGATGGGGCCGGCGAAACGCGTCACGCCACCAAAGTCGCGGAACAGTGGCGGCAGCACGCGCAAGTCGCCGTTGCTGGGGTCCTTGTCGGCATCGCACAGGTCGCAGGTCGAAAACACGGGGATCTCGGTTGGCATGGCAGGTCCTTCGGCAGATGGGAGAGTCTCAGGCGTTGTGGATCTTGCGAATAGGTGGCTTCACGTCCTCGCCGCGGGCCGGCAGCATGGTCTGGTGCTCGCGGGCGGCGTTCAGGATGATGGAGGTGCTTGTTTCGGTCAGGATGCAGAAACGGGTCACCACCGCGTCCAGGTGGGCCACGTCGATCACCGCAATCTCCAGCACCCAGCTGTCCTCGCCGGTGACGTTGTAGGCATTGACGACCTCGGGCGTCTGCTGGATCAGCTTGACGACCCTTGCGTACTCGGCCCGACCTACGCGGATGACCGCGCGGATGCCGTAGCCCAGCGCCTTCAGGTCCACCGTGGCGCGGTAGCCGGTGATCACGCCAGCGGCTTCGAGCTTGCGCACGCGCTCGGTGACTGCCGGCTGCGAGAGGTGCACGCGGCGGCCGAGCTCCGTCATGCTGAGCCTCGCATCGGCCTGCAGTTCGGCCAGGATGCGGGTGTCATAGGCGTCCAGCGCGAGCGGTGCCGCAGCGGCAGGCTGAGTCAGGGGTGTGCTCATGGTGTTCAAAGCCTAGCATGCGAAACACCTTGAAAACCAAACCCCACCCGGCACCGGACCTTGGCTTTCCCATCGAATGCGGCGTGCGGCCTCGCTACGATGAGCGCATGTCGACCACCACCGTCACCTCTGCCCGCCCGGCCGGCGCCACTTTCAGCCCGCTGATCCTCGCCTGCCTCGCCGCCACCTGGCTGGTCTGGGGCTCGACCTACCTGGTCATCAAATACGCGCTGCTGAGCTTCCCGCCGTATTTCCAGATGGGCACGCGTTTCCTGGTGGCCGGCGGCGTGCTGCTGGCCTGGACCCGCTGGCGTGGCACGCCGATGCCAAGCGCGAAGCAATGGCGCAATGCCTTGATCGTCGGCACGCTGATGCTGGGTGGCGGCATGGGCGGCACGGCAGTGGCCGAGGTCTCGGTCGGCTCCGGGCTGGTGGTGGCCTTCATCGCGGTGGTGCCGATGATGATCGCGCTGGTCAACCTGGTGTTCGGCATCCGGCCCGGCAAGCTGGAGCTGGCCGGCATCGCGGTCGGTCTCGTCGGTGTGCTGATGCTCACGCAAGGCGCAGGCTTCCAGTCGTCCACCGCCGGATTGATCGCCATCACGGTGGCCTGTGTCACCTGGTCCATCGGCAGCGTGCTGAGCCAGCACAGGCTGCCGTTGGCACCTGGCGCCAGTGGCTTCGCCAGCGAGATGATCTGCGGCGGCGCGGTGCTGCTGCTGCTCTCGCTGCTGACCGGCGAGCAGCCGCAGTGGCCGCCGCAGCCGGTCGCCATCGCCGCCTGGGCCTACCTGGTGGTGTTCGGCTCGCTGATCGCCTTCAACGCCTACATGGTGCTGCTGGCCCAGGCCCCCGCCGGGCTGGCGTCCAGCTACACCTTCGTCAACCCGGTGATCGCGATGCTGCTGGGCGTGGCCATTGGCGGCGAGACGGTGACCGGCTTCGAGTGGTCGGCGGTGGCCGTTGTGCTGGCCGGCGTGGTGCTGCTGGTGGGCGCCCGCCGCTGAAAACCTGTGGCAGGGTCATCGCCCCACTGGTCATTGCCCATAGCGCCCCGGAAAAGGGCACGGGCTGGCACCGACATGAGGCGGAGCTCCACGGCGACCTGCCCAAGCCCAAGGGCTGGGGCGTTTGAGCGTCAGAACTCGACCTCGAGTTCGTCGATCGCCTCCGGCTCCAGCAGCGCTGCGGCCGTCCACTCCTTCATCTCGGGCAGGCTGGCAATGGTGTCGCAGTACGCGGCGCAGGCGGCGTTCTGGACCTTCACGTCATAGCTGCGCAGCCGCGTGACGACGGGGGCGTACATCGCGTCGGCCATGCCGGGCTTCTCGCCGAACAGGAACGGGCCACCGTAGCGGCTCAGGCAGTCCTGCCAGATGGCGAGCACATGGTCGATGTCGGCCTGCGCGCGGCTCCACACCTTGTAACCCTTGAAGTGGCCCTTCAGGTTCATCGGCAGCGCCGAGCGCAGCGAGGTGAAGCCCGAATGCATCTCGCCACAGATCGCGCGGCAGTGCGCCCGCGCCGCACGGTCTGCCGGCAGCAGCCCGGCCTTGGGCTTCACCTCGTTGAGGTACTCGGCAATCGCCAGCGTGTCCCACACCTGCACGCCCTGGTGCCGCAGGCAGGGCACGAGGATGGATGGGGCGAGCAGCAGCATCTCGGCCCTGGCGCCGGGGTCGTCCGGCGACAGCAGCACCTCTTCGAACGGCAGGCCGGCGAAGCGCGCCAGCAGCCAGCCGCGCAGCGACCAGGACGAGTAGTTCTTGCTGCTGAGGGTCAGCGTGGTCGTCACCGGGGCGTTGGGCATGAATGCGGCTCCTGTTGTGTGCACAGATTCTCGCAAGCGTTGTGCCCACCCCACCCTGCAAGCGCCTGCTGAACGCCCACTGCGCTGTCGCGCTGGCGACAGGCGAGTGGCCCGTTCCTTGCCTCGGAGGTGCCTCTGCCTTGCTCGCTTCCAGTGGCCTCTCACCGCGGCCCCATAACACCATGATGTATTCCGCCTACCAAGCGCAGACCGACTGCCTGGCGCCGTTTCAGACGGCTGCTCGCGCGGCCACGTCCTGGTTGAACCAGCCGCACTTCCAGAACCCCTGGTCGGAGATGCTGACCAAGCCGCTGGCGGCCAGCCTCAATGTGTTTGCCCGGCTCAGGCTGACCCACCACCGCCCCCCCTTCAACATCGCGAAGGTCATGGTGGGCGCGCCCGGACATGAGCAGTCGGTGGCGGTGACCGAAGAGGTGGTGCTGAAGCGCCCGTTTGGCAGCCTGCTGCACTTTCGCCGCGCAGACTTGGCCGACAAGGGCAGCGAATTGCCGCGCGTGCTGGTCGTCGCGCCGCTCTCAGGCCACTTCGCCACGCTGCTGGGCGACACGGTGCGCACACTGCTGGCCGACCATGACGTGTTCATCACCGATTGGCACAACGCCCGCCACGTGCCGCTGTCGGAAGGCGCGTTTGGGCTGGACGACTACGTCGAGCAGGTGATCGAGTTTATCGCCACGCTGGGCCCGGGCGCGCACGTGCTGGCGGTCTGCCAGCCCTGCGTGCCGGCGCTGGCGGCCGTCGCCCTGATGGCCCAGCGCGAGCACATCGCCCAGCCGCGCAGCCTCACGCTGATGGCCGGCCCCGTGGACTGCCGCGTCAACCCGACGGGTGTCAACGAGCTCGCCATCAGCAAACCCATCGAATGGTTCGAGGAGAACCTGATTGCCCGCGTGCCGCCGCGCTACCCAGGCGCGATGCGCCGTGTCTACCCCGGCTTCGTGCAGCTCACCGCCTTCATGAGCATGAACCCGGACCGGCATCGCCAGGCCTTTGTGGACCTGTACAAGAACCTGCTGTCCGGCGACCTGCCGCGCGCCACCCACACCCAGACCTTCTACGAGGAATACTTCGCCGTCAATGACCTGCCGGCGGAGTTCTACCTGGAAACCGTGGCGCGCGTGTTCCAGACCTACGACCTGGCCAAGGGCGAGATGGTGGTGAAGGGCCAGAAGGTCGAGCCCGCAGCCATCCGCCGCACGGCGCTGTTCACCGTCGAAGGCGAGCGGGACGACATCTGCGCCATCGGCCAGACTGTTGCCGCCCACGACCTCTGCACCGGCATCAAGCCCTACATGAAGCAGCACCATGTGCAGCTGGGGGTGGGCCACTACGGCGTGTTCAGCGGCAGGCGCTGGCAGCAGCAGATCTACCCGCGCGTGCGCGAGATGATCCACAGCATGAACTGAACGGGGAATGTGGCTTGAGACAGGTCACGGAACCGCGTGACTTGGGTCCCCGCTCAGCGCCGCCGCGAGACGCCGACCAGACCCGCAGCGCCCACGCCCAGCATCAGCGCAATGGCCGCGCCAAAGAAGATGCCCCGAGGATGGCCGCCGTCCATCAGCGCGCCGAAGATGGGGGCGGCCACGGCAAAGCCGGTGTCCAGGCCCGAATACACCGTGCCATAGACACGCCCGGTGGCGCCGGGCGGCGAGGCGCGCTTGATGAGCATGTCGCGTGATGGGCCCGCGATGCCGGTGCCAAAGCCCGCCAGCGCCGCCACGCAGGCCGCTGCCACTGGTGGCAGCCAGCCAATGCCGGCCAGCAGCAGCAGCGCGGCTGCACCACTCATCGCCAGGCTGATCTGCCGCTCCAGCCGCTCCGAACGGTTGACCAGGAAACCGCCCAGCACCATGCCGGCCGCACCGCACAGCATGTAGCCGGTGACGACAAATGCGGTGGCGCCCAGCGGCAGGCCGTAGAGCTGCGACAGTGCCGGGCTGGCGAAGCTCTGGATGGCCGCCAGCGCCGCGGTCGTGAAGAAGAAAAACGAGAAGCACAGCCATACCGAAGGCAGCTTCAGGAAGGCCATCGGATGTTCGACGGGCGCCGCAGCCGCACCAGCCTTCTCATGGCCCCAGCTGCCCTGGCGGTCGTCCAGCGCATCGCGATTGAGGTACAGGATCCCCATGACGACCAATGCCAGCAGCGCGGTGCCCGCATAGGCCGCACGCACCGAGTTGAAGGCTTCGGTCAGGCCGATCAGGAACACCGGCGACACCGCCCAGCCCAGGTTGCCGCTGATGCCGTGCACCGAAAACGCATGGCCCAGGCGCGCCGACGAGACGCGCTTGTTCAGGATGGTGAAGTCAACAGGATGGAACGGCGCATTGCCCAGGCCGGCCAGCGCCGCTGCCGCCATCAGCCCGCCAAAGCCGCCAGCAAAACCGGCCAGCACCGAAGCCAGAAAGAAACAAGCAATGGCCGCGAACAGGATGGGCCGCGCGCCGGTGCGGTCCACCAGGAAACCCGACAGCGCCTGGCCCACGCCGGAGATGACGAAGAACACCGTGACCAGCAAGCCCACTTCGGAATAGCTCAGGCCGAACTCGCGGATGAAGTGCGGGAACAGCGGCGGCAGCAGCAGATGGAAGAAGTGCGAGGTGCCGTGCGCCAGGCCGATCAGGCCGATGGTGCGCACGTCGGCGCTGCGCCGGGCAGCGTCCTCGGCCGACAGCGGCAGGCGGGTGTTCGTCGTGGTCGTCGTCATGCCGGCACTGTAGGCAGGGTGCTGGCGTCAGGGTTACGATAGTTCGCCAACATCTGTCGAATTCATGCCAAACCAGGCTGCCCCGCCCCTTCGCGCCAGCGTGCCGCCGCTGGACCCGCGCCGCTACGCGCCCAGCCCCGAGCGCCCGTTGCGCGCCAAGGCGCGCCGCATGGCACATCACATGGACATCCAGCCGCATTCGCACACCTGGGGCCAGCTGGTGTTTTCGGTGGACGGCGCGGTGCGCATCGGCGCCCGTGGGCATGCCAGCGACAGTACCTATTTGCTGCCGCCTTCGCGCGCGGTGTGGATTCCGCCCGGCACGGTTCACAGCGTGACTGCCGTGCAGCAGGCGGACCTGCGCACCGTCTACATGGACCCGAGCGCCATTGCCGAGCTGCATCGCAGCGCCGCCGATTCGCCCTGGCACGGGTGCAGGGTCCTGGAAGTCACCCCACTGCTGCGCGAACTGGTGCTGCAGTTGGCGGTGGAGGCTGATCCGCTGCGTCCAGGCGAGCCGCCGCCCCGTCCGCCGGACGACGTGGCCCGCGAGCAAGCCATTGCCACGCTGCTGCTGGACGAGCTGCGCCGCGCGCCCGCGGTGCCGTTGGGCCTGCCGCTGCCGCAGGACAAGCGCCTGCGCCAGCTCTGCGAAGCCATGCTGGCCGAGCCCATGCGCCATGCCGACCTGGAAGGCTGGGCCGAGCAAGCCGCGATCAGCCCGCGCACGCTGGCCCGGCTGTTCAAGGACCAGCTCGGCAGCAGCTACTCCCAATGGCGCCAGCAGCTGCTGCTGGGTCACGCACTTTCGCTGGCAGCGCGCAAGCAGCCGATGCGGCTCATCGCCGCGGAGTTGGGCTATGCCAGCCCGAGCGCCTTCACGGCCATGGTCAAACGCGCCGTCGGCATGCCCCCCAGCCAGTTTTTCGCGTTCGCATGAACTGAAGCCGTGCTTGGCAAAGCTGCATGCCCCCACATGCCTTGCCGGCAATGCCACGTACTAAAATGCAAAAATGAACGAAGTACTCTTCGACTACACCCGGCAGGACGCCAAGGGTGACAGCTGCACCATGCACGCCTGGGCCAAGGTGCCGCCGCCCCTGACGGTGTCGCAGCGCGCCGAGCGCAAGGCCCGGGCTGCGGCGCTGCTGAAAGCGCACAACGCGGTGCTGGTCGCCCACTACTACGTGGACGGCGACCTTCAGGACCTGGCGCTCGAAACCGGCGGCTGCGTGGCCGACTCGCTGGAGATGGCCCGCTTCGGACGCGACCATGCGAGCCAGACGCTGGTCGTCGCCGGCGTGCGCTTCATGGGCGAATCGGCCAAGATCCTGTCACCCGGCAAACGCGTGCTGATGCCCGACCTGGACGCCACCTGCTCGCTGGACCTGGGCTGCCCACCGGCCGATTTCGCCGCCTTCTGCGACGCACACCCAGACCGCCAGGTGGTCGTCTACGCCAACACCAGCGCCGCGGTAAAGGCCCGGGCCGACTGGATGGTCACCAGCTCGTGCGCGCTGGCCATCGTCAAGCACCTGAAGGACCAGGGCCAGAAGATCATCTGGGCACCGGACCGCCACCTCGGCGGCTACATCCAGAAGGAAACCGGCGCCGACATGCTGCTGTGGAACGGCGCCTGCATCGTGCACGACGAGTTCCGCGCCACCGAGCTGGAACTGCTGAAGGCCGAGCACCCGGACGCGATGGTGCTGGTGCACCCCGAGTCGCCAGAGGCGGTGGTCAAGCTGGCCGACGTCATCGGCTCGACCTCGCAGATGCTGAGCGCGGTGATCAACGGCAAGGCCAGCGAATACATCGTCGCCACCGACAACCTGATCATGCACCGCATGCGGCAGCTGGCACCCGGTAAGACGCTGATCGAAGCGCCCACTGCCGGCAATTCGGCCACCTGCAAAAGCTGCGCGCACTGCCCATGGATGGCGATGAACGGCCTGGCCGGCGTGATCGCCTGCCTGGAACAAGGCGCTGGCGAAATCCACGTCGAACCCGCGCTCGGCCTGGAAGCCAAGCGCTGCATTGACCGCATGCTGGACTTCGTCGCAGCCAACCCCTCCGCCCTCGCGCCCAAGGTGCAGGGGCTGGTCAAAGGCATCGGTGCCGCCTGACGCCAAGCACATCATGTTTGACCACAACGAAACACTTGAGGAAGCCCGGGCGCGCAATGTGCGCGAGGCGCTGTTCGAAGACATCGGCACCCACGACTGGACCAGCCTGCTGGTGCCCGCCGGCCGCCGCGTCGAAGCGCGTGTCACCGTGCGCGAGGAAGCCGTGCTTTGCGGCCGTGACTGGTTCGACGCCTGTTTCGCAGCGCTGGACCCGCAGGCCACGCTGCAGTGGCACTACGCCGAAGGCGCGCGCATGGCGGCCAACACGCCGGTGGTGGAAATCGCAGCTGACGCCCGCGCGCTGCTGTCCGCCGAGCGCCCTGCCCTGAACTTCCTACAGTTGCTGTCAGCCGTGGCCACCACCACACGCCGGCATGCCGACGCCATCGAAGGCGCCTCGCCGAACCCGCGCGGCTGCGTGGTGCTGGACACCCGCAAGACCTTGCCCGGCCTGCGCCAGGCGCAGAAATACGCGGTGCGCGTGGGCGGCGGGGCCAACCAGCGCCTGGCGCTGTGGCACGGCATCCTGATCAAGGAAAACCACATTGCCGCAGCAGGTGGCATCGCCCCGGTGCTGGCCAACGCCAAGGCCTTGAACGCGGGGGTGGACATCCAGATCGAAGTCGAAACCCTGGCTCAACTGGCCGAGGCCCTGACCGCCGGTGCCACCAGCGTGCTGCTGGACAACTTCACCCCCGGCCAGATGCGCGAAGCCGTCGCCCTCACCGCCGGCCGCGCCCTGCTCGAAGCCTCCGGCGGCATCACCCTCGAAGGCCTACGCGACATCGCCGCCACCGGCGTCGACCGCATCTCCATCGGCAAGCTCACGAAAGACGTGCAGGCGACGGACTATTCGATGCGGGTGCTAGGCAGCTTGGCGGGCTGAGTCCAGCAAACTTCCCGGAACGCGGGGCCGGAAGGCTCCGTTTTGCTTTGCACACCGAGCCACCTCGCAGTGGCAAAATGCCGCACATTGCCACGGAAAGTCCATGATTTCGAACTCCATCCGCATCGGCGCCACGCTTTTCAAGACGGCACAGGCGCAAGGCGCTTTGATGTCCCGCTCGGCCGCACAGCAGGTCGAGCATTGGGCGCGCATTGGGGCGGCACTTGAATCTTCCGGCTTGTCGACAGCGCAGATCGCGGCATTGCTGCGAAACGCCGACGCACAAGAAGACGGCACGGCGTCGGACGCGGCACTTTGGGCCTTCAAACGCGCACAACAGGCGCGAGACCTGGCGCAGGTCCAGTCCGGCCGATTGGCCGGCGATCAACTGAGCTGGTTCGCGGGCGGCAAAGCCAAGGACCTGCGACTCATCGACTCGCCCTATTGAGCGGCCACCTTGGCCACCGATCCTCAACTACCCGCAGATGAAGCGCCGCTCGATGCGGCAACCGTCGACCTCTTCCTGTCCAACATGGGTTCGGACATGGTCCTGGTTGGCGGACAGGCCCTCGCCTTCTGGATGGACAGATTCGGCATCACCGCAGAAGGTGCGGTCGTCTCGAACGACGGCGATGCGCTCGGCCATGCTGCCCGCGCCCGAGATCTGGCGCGCGAGATGCGGGCTCGTCTGGTGCAGCCGAAGAAGGCCAGCCGCACGGCCATCGTGGCGCAGCTGCGGCTGCCCGTTGGCGATGGCAAGGAACGCAACATCGACATCCTGCACCAGCTCTACACCATCAACGGATTGAGGAAGTCCAACGAGTTCACGGCCAAGGTCGTCCAGGACAGCGTGCTGGTGGAGTGGCGCAAGGATCGGTTCATCAGGGTCATGGACCCATTCGATCTGCTGGAGTCCAGGACGCAGAACGCGGTGGGATTGCTGGACGAAAAAGGCCCCCACGTGCTGACCCAAGCCACCTGGGCGATCCATGTCGCGAAGGCGGCGCTGATGAAGCTGGCTGCCGACCCGGCCTCGCCAGATCGCCTCGGCAACAAGATCCAGCGCCTCTACAAGCTCGCCCACAGCCAGGTCGGAAAGCGCCTGCTGGCCGACCATCACATCGATGTCCTCGACGCCATCGACGTGGACGCGCTCAGCACCAATTCCCCAGCGCACGCCCCACAACTGGACGCTGTTGCAAAAGCCAGGGCAAAACGCACCAAGCCCGGCGCTACTTGAACCTATCCAGCGACCGCCGCGGATCCGGCTCTGCCGCTCCGCTGGTGGTGCCCCTAGAGGGGCGCGCGAAGCGCGTAGGGGTGGTCGTCAATAAGCTCCTTTTTCCAGCCACCGCTCCAGCTGCGGCAACCGGTCCACGCCCCAGAAGCGCTCGCCTTCGACGATGAAGAACGGCGAGCCGAAGACGCCGCGGGCCTGGGCCACGTCGATCTCGGCCTTCAGGCGCGTCTTGGTCGTGCCGTCGGTCTGCACCGTGTGGAAGTCCGCCTCGGACATGCCGGCTTTCGTGGCCAGTTCCTGCAGCACCGCGGCATCGGCAATGTTGCGGTCCTCGGTGAACAGGGCGCGGAACACGCCGTGGCCAAAGTCGCGCGCCTGCTGCGGCTGGCGGTCACCCAGCCACTGGAACACGCGGGCCGCCAGCTCGGTATGCAGGCTGGGGTGTGCCGGCGCCTTGTACGGCAGGCCGTAGTAGCCGGCTGAGCGCTCGACGTCGCGCATCACGTACTCGCTGCGCATCATGTGCGTGGGGATGCGGATGCGGTCCTGCGACTGGTAGGTCGCGTCCAGCACGACGGCGTGCCAGATCGCATTGCGGCCGTGGCGCTCGGCAATCGCGTCCACCAATTCGGAAGCGAGGTAGCCGTAAGGCGAGGAAAAGTCGAAATAGAACTCGATCGGCGCGGGCATCGGGTCTCCGTGAAACGCTGTGGCGAAGCCATCGGGAAGGCCTGGCGGGGCGCCGGCCGGATGCGCGCACTATAGGGGCGCGACCGGGGCGTGGCCGTGAAATGCTGCGTCAATCCGTCATCTGGCACAGCGCCGCCACCCTCCACCGGCGCGAACCCGGCGGCACACTGGGCGCATTGCAGTCTGCTCGCCCGGCCACGCCGCCGGCGCACTGGTCATGGACATCGCATCGATCCACAACTTCTACGAAAAAGCCGTGTTCTCGACGGTGCTGGACCAGTGCCAGCACTTTCCCCACCTGCAGGACAACGACGACGTACTCGCCGACATCGCCTGCGTCGCGCTGAACCGCCTACCGCCGCGCTACATCCGCCACGACGTGGACCTGGCGTTTTTCCAGACCGAGCATGAGCGGAGCGAATCCGAGCGCGCCGTGATGGAAGCTGTGGAGTTCGCCTACGGCTTCGTGCAGGCCCGCAACGCGATGCGGGCGCGGCGCTGAACGCTCAGGACCGGCTCTTCGCCTTCCTCGTCAACACCGTCGGAAAACTCACCGGCAGCGTGGCCGGGAAGTCGCGGCTGTAGTGCAGGCCGCGGCTTTCGTGGCGCATCAGGGCTGAGCGCACGATGAGTTCGGCGCAGACGACGAGGTTGCGCAGTTCCAGCAGGTCGCGGTTGACGCGGAAGTTGGCGTAGTAGTCCTCGATCTCGTCTTTCAGCAGCTTGATGCGGTGCAGTGCCCGCTCCAGCCGCTTGGTGGTGCGGACGATGCCGACGTAGTTCCACATCAGCAGGCGCAGCTCGTCCCAGTTGTGCGAGATGACGACTTGCTCATCGGCGTTTTCGACCAGGCTTTCGTCCCAGGCGGGCAGCTTCGGCGCCAGCGGCACGGCTTCTTCGAGGATGGCCTTGGCACAGGTCTGGCCGATGACCACGCATTCGAGCAGCGAGTTGCTGGCCAGCCGGTTGGCGCCGTGCAGGCCGGTGTAGGTGGCTTCGCCGACGGCGAACAGACCCGGCACATCGGCGCGGCCAGACAGGTCGGTGACCACGCCGCCGCAGGTGTAGTGCGCGGCCGGCACCACGGGGATGGGCTGCTTCGCAATGTCGATGCCCAGCGTCAGGCAACGGGCGTGGATGTTCGGGAAGTGTTCTTTCAGGAAGGCTTCACCGAGGTGGGTCGCGTCCAGCCAGACATGGTCCACGCCGTGCTTCTTCATCTCGAAGTCGATCGCACGGGCCACGATGTCGCGCGGCGCGAGTTCCAGCCGCTCGTCATGCGCGGCCATGAAGCGCGCGCCCCACGGCGAGTCTTCAGCCGGCACGCCCGGCAGCCGCAGCACCGCGCCTTCGCCGCGCATGGCTTCGGTGATCAGGAAGCTGCGCTCCTGCGGGTGGTACAGGCAGGTCGGGTGGAACTGGATGAACTCCATGTTGCTGACGCGGCAGCCAGCGCGCCAGGCCATGGCAATGCCGTCGCCAGTCGCCGTGTCGGGGTTGCTGGTGTAGCGGTAGACCTTGCCCACACCGCCGGTGGCCAGCACCACGGCGCGCGCGGGCAGCGTCTCGACGCGCTGGGTGTCGATGTCCAGCGCATAGATGCCGTGGCAACGTGGCGCGCTGCCTTCGGACTGCTTCAGGTGGCGGTTGGTGATCAGGTCCACCGCCATCCAGCGCGCGCGCAGGTCCACCAGCGGATGCGCGCGGGCGCGGCCCAGCAGCGACTCGTGGATGGCCTTGCCGGTGGCGTCTGCCGCGTGGGCGATGCGGCGCACCGCGTGGCCGCCTTCGCGTGTCAGGTGCAGGCCCAGCGGGCCGTCCGGGTCCGGCGAAAACGGCACGCCCTGCTCCACCAGCCAGCCCACGGCGCGGGCGCTGTGCTCGGCGATGAAACGCGCGGTGTCTTCAGCGACCAGGCCGGCACCGGCATCCTGCGTGTCGCGCACGTGGGATTCAACGCTGTCGTCAGACCCGAGCACGCCGACGATGCCGCCCTGGGCCCAGGCCGTGGCGCCCTCGCCCAGGTCACGCTTGGCCAGCACGACGACCGGCTGGCCCTGCTCGGCAAGGTGCAGCGCCACCGTGAGCCCGGCCAGGCCGGCGCCGACGATGACCACCGGCAGCTCGCCGTTGACGGAAGAAGGCGAGGTGCTGGCCGCAGCCGCAGAAGCTTGGGACATGGTGTGTGCAGCAAAGGGCGGCTTGAGGCTTCGCCCATGAAAAAAGCGTGCGCCCATTCTAGGGACGCACGCCGGTCGGAGCCGCCAGCAGGGCTTGCGGCTGATTCAGCACAGGCGCAAAGCGCGCTCAGTGCACCACGCGGCCGAAGTTGAACTGGCCGTCTTCCACGTCCACCGGCACCACGTCCTTCGGGCCGAAGCGGCCTTGCAGGATCAGCTTGGCGACCGGGTTCTCGATGCGCTGCTGGATCGCGCGCTTCAGTGGCCGGGCGCCGAACACCGGGTCGAAGCCGACCTTGGCGATCTCGGCCACCGCGGCTTCCGAGACTTCGAGCTTCATGTCCATCTTGGTCAGGCGTGCGTCCAGGCCACGCAGCTGGATGCGGGCAATCGCGGCGATGTTCTGCTGGTCCAGCGCGTGGAAGACAACGGTCTCGTCGATGCGATTGAGGAACTCAGGCCGGAAATGCGCCTTGACCTCGCCCCACACCGCCTCGCGGATCAGCTCTGGATCCTGGCCCTGCATCTGCATGATCATGTGCGAGCCAAGGTTGCTGGTCATCACGATGACCGTGTTCTTGAAGTCCACGGTGCGGCCCTGGCCGTCCGTCAGCCGGCCATCGTCCAGCACCTGCAGCAGCACGTTGAACACGTCCGGGTGGGCCTTCTCCACTTCGTCGAGCAGCAGCACGCTGTAGGGCTTGCGGCGCACGGCTTCGGTCAACGTGCCGCCTTCCTCGTAGCCCACGTAGCCCGGCGGCGCGCCGATCAGCCGGCTCACCGAGTGCTTCTCCATGAACTCGCTCATGTCGATGCGCACCATGTGGTCCTCGCTGTCGAACAGGAAGCCGGCCAGCGCCTTGCACAGCTCGGTCTTGCCCACGCCGGTGGGGCCCAGGAACAGGAAGCTGCCGGTTGGCCGGTTCGGGTCGGACAGGCCGGCGCGCGAGCGGCGAATGGCGTCCGCCACCGCGACGATGGCTTCGTCCTGCCCCACGACGCGCTCATGCAGCTTGGTTTCCATCTGCAGCAGCTTGTCCCGCTCGCCCTGCATCAGCTTGGCGACCGGGATGCCGGTGGCGCGCGCCACGACCTCGGCGATTTCTTCGGCACCGACCATCGTGCGCAACAACTGCGGCCGGCCGCTGCCGTCCTTCGCGCCCTGGGCCTTGCCAGTCTCCTTGGCCTGCGCTTCCTTGTGCTTCTTCTCCAGCTCGGGCAGCTTGCCGTATTGCAGCTCGGCCACCTTGTTGAAGTCGCCCTTGCGCTTCAATTCCTCGATCTGGAACTTGATGCGGTCGATCTCTTCCTTCAGGTGGGCCGAGCCTTGCGCGGCGGCCTTTTCAGAAGTCCAGATCTCTTCGAGGTCGTTGTACTCGCGCTGCAGTTTCAGCAGTTCTTCCTCGATCAAGGACAGGCGTTTCTGCGAGCCCTCGTCGTGCTCCTTCTTCATCGCCTCGCGCTCGATCTTCAGCTGGATCATGCGGCGGTCCAGCCGGTCCATGACTTCGGGCTTGGAGTCGATCTCGATCTTGATCTTGGCCACGGCCTCGTCGATCAGGTCGATGGCCTTGTCGGGCAGGAAACGGTCGGTGATGTAGCGGTGGCTCAATTCGGCCGCAGCGACGATGGCCGGGTCGGTGATCTCCACGCCATGGTGCACCTCGTACTTTTCCTGCAGGCCGCGCAGGATGGCGATGGTCGCCTCCACGGTGGGCTCGCCCACCAGCACTTTCTGGAAGCGGCGCTCCAGCGCAGCGTCCTTCTCCACGTACTTGCGGTACTCGTCCAGCGTGGTGGCGCCAATGCAGTGCAGCTCGCCGCGCGCCAGCGCAGGTTTGAGCATGTTGCCAGCGTCCATCGCGCCTTCGGCCTTGCCGGCGCCCACCATGGTGTGCAGCTCGTCGATGAACAGGATGATGCGCCCTTCGTCCTGCGAGACCTCCTTCAGCACGGCCTTGAGCCGTTCCTCGAACTCGCCGCGGTACTTGGCACCGGCCAGCAGGCCGGCCATGTCCAGCACCAGCACACGCTTGTTCTTCAGGGTTTCGGGCACTTCGCCATTGACGATGCGCTGCGCAAGGCCTTCGACGATGGCCGTCTTGCCCACACCGGGTTCGCCGATCAGCACCGGATTGTTCTTGCTGCGGCGCTGCAGCACCTGGATGGCGCGGCGGATCTCATCGTCGCGGCCGATCACCGGGTCCAGCTTGCCCTGGCGGGCGCGCTCGGTGAGGTCCAGCGTGTACTTCTTCAGCGCCTCGCGCTGGCCTTCGGCCTCGGCCGAGTCGACCGTCTGGCCGCAGCGCACGGCGGTGATGGCGGCTTCGAGTGCCTTGCGCGTCAGCCCGTGGCCGCGCACGATGCCGCCGATGTCGTTCTTCGCATCGGCCAGCGCCAGCAGGAACATTTCGTTGGCAATGAACTGGTCGCCGCGCTGCATGGCCTCCTTGTCGGCCTGCTGCAGCAGTTGCACCAGCTCGCGGCCGGTCTGGACCTGCTGGTCACGGCCCTGCACGCTGGGCAGGCCGTTGATCGCCGTTTCCATCGCGGTGCGCAGCGCCGCGGTGTTGGCGCCGGCACGGTCCAGCAAGGCCTTGGGGCCGTCCGGCTGGGCCAGCATGGCGGCCAGCACGTGGGCCGGCTCGATGTAAGGGTTGTCGCGTGCCACGGCCAGGCTCTGGGCCTCGGCGAGGGCTTGCTGGAATGCAGTGGTGAGTTTGTCGAGACGCATGGGAATGACCTCCAATTGCGTACGGACATGGGGCAAAGGCACCCTGTTTTCAAGTCCCGCCGCGGGTCTGCCAGCATTCGATGGCAAAGCCCGCGCTCACGGCTTGCGCTGCATCAAGAAGGCCAGCGTCCGGTCACGCGCCGGCTACAGCGGCTCGCCCACCGCCCGGTAATGACCCGACTGGAACACCAACGGCGCGCCGGCATGATGCTGCAGCGCCAGCACCCTGCCAATGAACAGCACATGGTCACCGGCTTCCTGTGCGCTGTGAAGCTGGCAGGAGAAGTTCGCCAGCGCGCCCTCCAGCAGCGGCGCGCCGCCGGGGCCGTCGTGCCAGGAGCCTTCGGCAAACCGGTCTGCGTGCGGCGTGGCGAAACGGCGCGACAGCTCCATCTGCCCCTGGCCCAGCACATTGATCGCAAAGTGCGTGGCCTGCTCGAAGATCGTCCGGTTCGGACTGCCGCTGCGCAGCGACCACAGCACCAGCGGCGGGTCCAGCGACAGCGCATTGAACGAATTCGCCGTCAGCCCGACCGCGTGGCCGGCGGCATCGCGGCAGGTGACGATGGTCACGCCCGTGGCAAAACGGCCCAGCGCGTGGCGCAGGTCCAGGGGATCGATCAGCCGTTCCATCAACATGAGACAGCGATGGTAAGGCGTTTACCCTCAGTTTCTTCGCCAGGGACTTCGCCGCATCGCCACGCCCGCAGCACTTTGCACTGGATTCAGGCGGCCGCGGGCTCGTCGTTCACGTTGCGCATCGGCGTGGCCAGCAGCGCCACGATGACCACAGCGACCAGCAGCCCGCCGCCGCCCAGGAACAGCGCATTCAGCGGCACCGCGCGCAGCAGCCAGCCGGTGGCCGCTGCCGAGACCGGCGCCAGGCCCATGAAGATGAACATGAACAGGCTCATCGCCCGGCCCAGCATGGCCTGCGGCACGCGGCGCTGGATCCAGGTGAACACGGCCACCTGCATGAAGCCACCCAGCGCACCGATCAGCAGCAGCAGCCCTGCGCCCTGCCAGGCGGCGGTGATGCTGCCCATGGGCATGAACAGCAGGCCCACCATCGCGTCCACCGCCAGCAGCGTCAGCCCCAGGCTGCGCAGCCGCCAGTGCGGCTTGGCGCCGGCCAGGCCCATGCCCAGCAGCGTGCCGGCGCCGTGTGCAGCCAGCATGCTGCCCAGCGCTGCGGCGCCCAGGTTCGCTTGCGCCTTGGCCAGCACCGGCAGCGCAATCTGCACCGGCCCGCTGATCAGCAAAGCCACCGCAGACCAGTAGAGCAAACAGCTGCGCAGTTGCACGTCCCGCCAGAAGGACTTCAGCCCCTCGACCACTGCACCCAGCACCGAGGCCCCTGCCGGCAGGGCCGGCTTGCCACCCAGCATGCGCACCTTGGACAGCGTCCAGATGGTGATCGCGAAGCTGAAGGCGTCCAGCGCGAACGCTGCGGCGAGGCCGCGTGCGTCCGTCAGCGCGCCCGCCTCATGGCCGGTGCCCAGCACGGTGATCATCAGCCCGGCCAGCAGCGGGCCGGCGAACATCGTCAGCTGGCGCAGGCCCAGCATCACGCTGTTGGCCGGCTGCAGCCATTCGCGCTTGACGACCTGCGGCAGCATGGACGTGCCGGCCGGGATGCTGAAAGCCGTGGCCAGGCCGATGCCCAGCGACAAGGCATACAAGCACGGCAGGTTCAGCGTGCCCACCCAGACCATGACCGCCAGCGTGCCCAACAGCGCGGCGTTCACGTACTTGGTGACCATCATCACCTGCTTGGGCGAATGGCGGTCCACGAAGGCGCCACCGATCAGGATGAACAGCGCCCGCGGCAGGCCCAGCATGGCCAGCACGATGCCCAGCACCCGCGTATCGGCCGTCATTTGAAGCACCAGCCACGGCAAGGCGATCAGCGTGAACTGGTCGCCCAGCATCGAGATCAGGCCGCCGCTGAGCATCCAGCGGAAATTGCGGTCGCGCAGCAGCGCTTGGCGCGGCGTGGGCGCTGCGGACGGAGGGCGTGTTGGACTTGTCATGGCCGCAACTTTCCGGCCTGACGTGGCGTGAGGGTCAAGCCCCGTCGGACATCGCCTGGTTCAGGAAGGCGCGCAGTTCGGGCGTCAGCGGTCCGCCCAGTTGCAGCAGCGGCTCGGCCTCGAAGGCATGGCGCAACCGGTCGCGCAGCTGGGCGTCGCCGCCGGTCGACTGATGCGACAGCTCGAACCAGCGGCGCACCAGCGCACGCACGGCTTCGCTGCCGGGCCCGGCCTTGGCGTCCATCAAGCCTTGCGCATCGGTGGCCAGCTGCGCCCAGGCCTCGCGCGGCACATGGCCCAGCCGGCGCAAATCGTCTTCACTGAGGTAGCGCAGCATCAGCGACAGCCGCAGTTGCACCGCCGGCTCGATGAACTGCACCATCGCCAGCGATGGCCCGCCACCGCGCTGCAGGGCCGGGTCGCTGTGATAGGCCTTGCCCCAGCGTTCCATCATGTCGAAGTCGCCCTGCATCCAGTCGCGCATCAGCGTCATCCAGCGCTGCGCCAGCGGCTGTACCTGCGGATCGAGCGGCTCCGCTCCGCTGTCCATCAGCGCCTGCACTTCGGCGATCAGCTGCCACCAGTCTGCCGCCACGCTGGGCCACTGGGCAAAGATGCGGCGCGTCTCGGCGGGACTGAAATGCGCGTCGCAGACGGTCATCATCTGCAGCGTGGTGAGCAATTCGTCCAGCTCCGGCTCCTCACCTTCGCCGAGGCGGCGCTGCATCATCTCCAGCCGCTGCTGCAGCGCCTGCGCCTGGCGGATCTGCTGGTGCAAGGACTGCAGCTGGCGCTCGACGATCTGCGGCAGCTGCGCACCGCCTTCCGCCAGCAACCGGCCAACCTCCTCCAGCGTCAGGCCCAGCCCCTGCAGTGCCTGGATGGCATGCAGCCGGGCCACGTCGCCCTGGTCGTAGAGCCGGTAATCGTTTTCGGCGCGGGCGGACGGGCGCAGCAGGCCGATGCTGTCGTAGTGGTGCAGTGTGCGCACCGTGAGGCCGGCGCGCCTGGCGAGTTCGCCGACCTTCAGCAAGACGGCCATGTGCAGCTCGGCGCCAATCAGCGCAATGCCAGCCGGCCCAGGCCGAAGCCAGCCGCAGCACAAGCCAGCGCACCGAACAAGTGAGCTGCCGAATGCAGCAAGGCCATGCCGAACTGGCCGCGCTGCAGCAGGCCCAGCGATTCGCCGGAGAAGGACGAGAAGGTGGTGAAGCCGCCCAGCACGCCGGTCACCAGCAGCAGGCGCAGCAGCTCGTCCGGCGAGCGTGCGAACCAGACCAGCGCAAAGCCGATCAGCAGGCCGCCCGCGCAGTTGACGAACAAGGTGCCCAGCGGAAAGCCGCCCCAGTTGCCGTTCAGCCAGATGGCAGCGCCCCAGCGCGCGAGCGCCCCGACCGCCGAGCCGATGGCCACCGCCAGGGCTTGCAACAGCGTGGGCGTCATGGCGCCTGCGCCTCGCCCGCGGCGTTGCCGGCGACGATGCCCCAGCGCGCCAGCGCCGCGTCGTCCGCCACGCGGGCGTCCACCCATCGGCTGCCTTGCGGCGTGTCTTCCTTTTTCCAGAACGGGGCCTGGGTCTTCAGGTAGTCCATTAGGAATTCGCAGCCTTGAAATGCCTCACCGCGATGCGCCGCAGCCACCGCAACCAGCACGATCTGGTCCAGCGGCAACAGCGGGCCCACGCGGTGCACCACGCGCGCCGCCAGCAGGCCGAAGCGGGCGACAGCCTGGTCGACCATGGCCTCGATGGCACGCTCCGTCATGCCGGGATAGTGTTCCAGCGTCATGGCGCTGACCGCGGCGCCGTCGCTGCGGTCGCGCACCGTGCCAACGAAGCTGACCACCGCGCCGACGCCCGCCAAGCCGGCGCGCAAGGCGGCCACTTCGGCGCTCAGGTCGAAGTCTTCGGCCTGGATGCTGACGCGGGCCATGGCCTCAGCCACCGGTGACCGGCGGGAAAAACGCCAGTTCGTCACCATCCGCCAGCGTGGCGGACTCATCGGCCAGCTGCTGGTTCAGCGCGGCGCGCACCGCCCTGCCTTGCGCCAGCTTGCCGGCAAAGGGCTCGCCCCGCGCGACCAGTGCGGCACGGGCTGCGGCAATGCTGCTGCCGGCCGGCAGGCTCAGCGCCTGCTCGGCGCCGAGGGCCTCGCGCAGGGAGGCGAAAAACTTCAGCTGGATGGTGATCATGGTCACGCCGCGATCAGGCTGGCCAGCGGCAGGAAGCGCACCGTGTCGCCGCGCGCAATTGCCTGGCCGGCGGGGTTGTCCACCAGGCCATCGGCCCACACGGTGGACGTGAGCACGCCGGAGCCCTGGTTGTCGAACAGCGCCAACTCGCCTTCGGGCGTGAGCTGCACGCGCAGGAACTCGCGCCGCTTGTCGGCCCTGGGCCAATCGAAGGCGGCGCGCAGCGGCAGGCTTTGCGGCAGCGTGGCCGGCATGCCCTGCAGTGCACGCAGCACTGGCGCCACCGTGACCAGGAAGGTCACGAAGCTGGAGACCGGGTTGCCCGGCAGGCCGATGAACAGCGCCTCGCCGCTGGCATCGTCGTCGCCACGGCGGATTGCACCAAAGGCCAGAGGCTTGCCAGGCTTGATGGCGATCTGCCAAAGGTCCAGCCGGCCTTCGGCCTGGGCGGCCGGCCGCAAATGGTCTTCCTCGCCGACGGAGACGCCACCGGAAGTCACGATCAGGTCCGCGTCCCGCGCGGCGGTGCGCAGCGCGGCGCGCGTCGCGTCCAGCCGGTCGGGCACGATGCCCAGGTCCTGTACCTCGCAGCCGGCCGCCTGCAGCAGCGCACGCAGCGTGAAGCGATTGGAGTTGTAGATCGCACCGGGCTTCAGCGGCTCGCCGGGCATGGCGAGTTCGTCGCCGGTCGAGAACAGCGCCACGCGCGGGCGGCGCAGCACGGGTAGCTCGGCCAGCCCGACCGCCGCCGCCAAGCCCAGCGCCTGCGGCGTGAGCCGTGCGCCGGCTCGCAGCACCGTGGCGCCCATCGCCACGTCTTCGCCACGCCGGCGTATGGCTTGCCCGAGCTTGGGCGCCGTGGCGAGCGAAATGCGCACCCGCGCCACGTCGCCCGCAACGTCCACCGCGGCCGGCAGGGCTTCGCAGATTTCCTGCATCAGCACCGTGTCCGCACCCGCCGGCACCTGGGCGCCGGTGAAGATGCGCGCGGCGGTGCCGGGCACCAGCGGTTGGCCGGGTGTGCCCGCCGCAATGCGCTGGCTGACAGGCAGCACCACCGCGCCGTACGCCCCCGGCACCAGGTCCGCGAAGCGAACCGCGTAGCCGTCCATCGCGCTGTTGTCGGCCGGCGGCACGTCCAGCGTGGACTGCACCGGCGAGGCCAGCACGCGGCCCAGCGCCTGCGCCGTCGGCACGGCTTCCTGCGCCTGCAGCCGGTGCCCGGCGGCAGCCGACGTGAGGCGCTGCAGCGCCTCGTCCAGGGTCATCATCGGCGGGTGGGTTGCGCTGCTCATGGCTTCTTCAGGCGCAATGCTGCTCGATGAGGGACTTGACCGCGGCCACGTCAGGCTTCATCACGGTGAAGCGCTTGGGCAGCTGTTCGATGTCGGCCAAGGCTGCGGGGCGGCTCGGCTCCTGGCCCAGCGCTTCGCGAATGGTCTCGGCAAACTTGGCCGGCAGCGCGGTTTCGAGCACGATCATCGGCACACCAGCTTCGACGTGCTCAGCGGCGACCTTCACGCCGTCGGCGGTGTGCGGGTCGATCATGTCGTGGTGCTGGTTCCAGGTGGCGCGGATGGTGGCCACGCGGTCGGCATGCGTGCTCTTGCCGGAGACAAATCCAAACTCGGCAAAGCTCGCCTTCTCGTCAGCCGACAGCGCGAAGCTGCCTTTGCTGAACAGCGTGCGCGTGCGCTCTGCCGCCTCGGCGTCATGGCCCAGCAGGTCGAAGATGAAGCGCTCGAAGTTCGAGGCCTTGGAGATGTCCATCGACGGGCTGCTGGTCTCGTAGGTGTCCGCGCTGCCGCGCACCCGGTAGGTGCCGGTGCGGAAGAACTCGTCCAGCACGTCGTTTTCGTTGGTGGCCACCACCAGCTGCTTGATCGGCAGGCCCATCATGCGGGCCACGTGGCCGGCGCAGACGTTGCCGAAGTTGCCCGAAGGCACGGCGAAGCTGACATGCTGGCTGTCCTGCTTGGTCGCTTGAAAGTAGCCGGCGAAGTAGTAGACGACCTGCGCCAGGAGGCGCGCCCAGTTGATCGAGTTGACGGTGCCAATCTTGTGCCGGCGCTTGAACGCCAGGTCGTTCGAGACGGCCTTGACGATGTCCTGCGCGTCGTCGAACACGCCTTCCACGGCAATGTTGTGGATGTTCTCGTCCTGCAGGCTGAACATCTGCGCCTGCTGGAACGGGCTCATGCGGCCGTGCGGGCTGAGCATGAAAACACGCACGCCGCGCTTGCCGCGCATCGCGTATTCGGCCGCGCTGCCGGTGTCGCCGGAGGTGGCGCCGAGGATGTTGAGCTGTTCACCACGGCGCGCCAGTTCGTACTCGAACAGGTTGCCCAGCAGTTGCATCGCCATGTCCTTGAAGGCCAGCGTCGGGCCGTTGGACAAGGCTTCGATCTGCAGCCCGCTGTCGCCCAGCGGACGCAGCGGCACGATGGCTTCGCTGCCGAAGACGGCGGGGGTGTAGGTCTTGTGGACCAAGGCCTTCAGGTCGGCTGCTGGAATGTCGTCGATGTAGAGCGACAGGATCTCGAAGGCGAGTTCTGCATACGACAGGCCGCGCCAGCGCGCGAGCGTCGTGCTGTCGACCTTCGGATAGACGACGGGCAGGTAGAGCCCACCATCGGGCGCCAGGCCTTCGAGCAGGATCTCGCAGAAGCGGCGCTCGGTCTTGTCGCCGCGGGTGCTGATGTAAAGCATGGGCGTTGTCCGGCTCAAGCGAGCTCTTCTTTCCGGATGCTGACGATGGGCGCCAGCACGGTGGGCAGGGCCTGCATCTGCGCCAGCGCGGCGCGCATGCGGCCTTCCAGCGTGTCGTGCGTCAGGATGATCAGGTCGGTCTGCTTCTCGCCCTCGTTGGACTCGCGCTGCAGCACGGCGTCGATGGACAGGTTTTGCTCGGCCAGGATGGTGGTGATGCTGGACAGCACGCCAGGCTCGTCCGCCACACGCAGGCGCAGGTAGAACGAGGTCTGCACTTCGGACAGCGGCAGGATGGGCGTGTCGGCCAGGGCGTCCGGCTGGAAGGCCAGGTGGGGCACGCGGTGGTCCGGGTCGGCGGTGTGCAGGCGGGTGATGTCGACCAGGTCGGCAACGACTGCAGAGGCGGTGGGCTCTGCGCCCGCGCCTTTGCCGTAGTACAGCGTGGTGCCGACAGCGTCGCCCTGCACCACCACGGCGTTCATCGCGCCTTCGACGTTGGCGATCAGGCGCTTGGTGGGCACCAGTGTCGGGTGCACGCGAAGCTCGATGCCCACGGTGGCCTTGACGCCGTTCACCACGGCTTCACGGCGGCGCGTGATGCCCAGCAGCTTGATGCGGTAGCCCAACTGCTCGGCATAGCGGATGTCGGCCGCCTGCAGCTGGGTGATGCCTTCGATGTGGGCCTTGGCGAACTGCACCGGCACGCCGAAGGCGATGGCGCTCATGATGGTCAGCTTGTGCGCCGCGTCCACGCCTTCGATGTCGAAGGTCGGGTCGGCTTCGGCATAGCCCAGGCGCTGGGCTTCCTTCAGCACGGTGGCGAAGTCCAGCCCCTTGTCGCGCATCTCGCTGAGGATGAAGTTCGTCGTGCCGTTGATGATGCCGGCGATCCATTCGATGCGGTTGCCGGTCAGGCCTTCGCGCAGCGCCTTGATGATGGGAATGCCGCCGGCCACGGCTGCCTCGAAGCCGACCATCACGCCCTTGGCGTGGGCGGCGGCAAAGATCTCGGTGCCATGCACTGCCAGCAGCGCCTTGTTGGCCGTGACCACGTGCTTGCCGGCGGCAATGGCTTCGAGCACCAGGTCCTTGGCCAGCGTGGTGCCGCCGACCAGCTCGATGACGATGTCGATCGCCGGGTTGGCAATGATGTCGCGCGCATTGGCCACGACCTCGGCCTTGTCGCCAACGATGGCGCGGGCCTGGTCCAGGTTGCGCCGGTTGACGGCGACCAGCTCGATGCCACGGCCGGCCCGGCGACGAATCTCTTCCTGGTTGCGGGAGAGCACGTGGAAGACGCCGGCACCGACGGTGCCCAGGCCAATCAGGCCAACCTGGATGGGTTTCATGAAAACAATGCTCGTGGAAAAAACTCAGGCGGAGTGTCGCTTGCGATAGCCGTCAAGGAAGCGCGCGATGCGGCCGACGGCCTCGGTGAGGTCATCGGTGTTGGGCAGGAAGACGACGCGGAAGTGGTCCGGCGCGTTCCAGTTGAAGCCAGTGCCCTGCACGATCAGCACCTTCTCCTCGGCCAGCAGCTCGTAGGCGAATTGCTGGTCGTCGGCGATCGGGTACAGCTTCGGGTCCAGCCGCGGGAACATGTAGAGCGCGGCCTTGGGCTTGACGACGCTGACGCCGGGGATCTGGGTCAGCAGCTCGTAGGCCAGGTCGCGCTGGCGCGCGAGGCGGCCACCGGGCGCGACCAGGTCCTTGATGCTCTGGTAGCCGCCCAGCGCGGTCTGGATCGCCAACTGGCCCGGCGTGTTGGCGCACAGGCGCATGGAGGCCAGCATGTTCAGGCCTTCAATGTAGTCCTGGGCGCGCTTCTTGTTGCCCGAGACCACCATCCAGCCGGCCCGGTAGCCGCAGGAGCGGTAGTTCTTGGACAGGCCGTTGAAGGTCAGGAACAGCACGTCGTCTGCCAGCGAAGCGATGCTGGTATGGGTCGCGCCATCGTACAAGGTCTTGTCGTAGATCTCGTCCGAGAAGATCACCAGCTCGTGCTGCCGCGCGATCTCGACCATGCCCTGCAGGATCTCGTCCGGGTACAGCGCGCCGGTCGGGTTGTTCGGGTTGATCAGCACCAGCGCCTTGGTGCGCGGCGTGATCTTGGCGCGCATGTCGGCCAGGTCCGGCAGCCAGCCGGAGCCTTCGTCGCAGTGGTAGTGCACCGGCGTGCCACCGGACAGCGAAACCACCGCGGTGTAGAGCGGGTAGTCGGGCGACGGGATCAGCACTTCGTCGCCACTGTCCAGCAGTGCGTTCATGCTCATCGAGATCAACTCGGAGGCGCCGTTGCCGAGGTAGACATCGTCCACCGTCACGCCGGCGATCTTCTTTTCCTGGCAGTAGTGAACCACCGCCTTGCGCGGCGCAAACAAGCCCTTGGAATCGGTATACCCGGCGGCATTTGGCAGGTTGCGGATCATGTCCTGCACGATCTCGTCGGGCGGCTCAAGACCAAACGCAGCAACGTTGCCGATGTTCAGCTTGATGATCTTGTGGCCCTCTTCCTCCATCTGCCGGGCTTTGTCCAGCACGGGGCCACGGATGTCGTAGCCGACGTTGGCGAGCTTGCTGGACTTGGCGATCGGTTTCAAACCGGTTCTCCTGTGAGGAAACCTATAATTTAACCATAGACCCCCTCTGAAAAGGCCCTGCCGGAGGCCTTCGCAGCCAGCGAAGCCAGGCCTGCCAAAACGCGTAGCCGCAGCCCGTGCGGCCATGTCAGCCACGCAGGTCCGGCAACCCTCAACGCCCCAAGGAAGTCGATTGAAATTCCAGCCCGACCAACTCGAAGGCGTCAATGCCATTTCCCGGCTCGATGCCGATCGCCTGTGGGTGCACCAGACCCCGTTCACGCACAGCGTGCTGGTGCCCTGGCGCGGCGAGGTGCAACCGTGGGCTGCCAATTCGCCCGCGGACCTGACGGCGGCGCACTTCGAGCAGATCCTCGCGCTGCAGCCTGAACTGGTGATCTTCGGCAGCGGCGCGAAGCTGGCGTTTGTCTCGCCGCAGCTGTACCGCGCACTGATCGAGCGACGCATCGGCATCGAGACCATGGACACCGGCGCAGCCTGCCGCACCTACAACGTGCTGGTCAACGAAGGACGCAAGGTGGTGGGCGCCATCCTGCTGTCACCCGCTGCCGGATCGGCGTGATGTTCGATTCAGGGCTGACCCCGAGGCATTCTGGTACGAGCCGGGATCAGGAATATGTCTGCTTCAATCTATAATGTCGAGTGATGCCTCCCGGGGCGCCCGCTAGAAGACAAGATCCTCATGACGCCAGCCCTCAACAAACATCTTCCGGAAATTGAAGCGCAGGCCACCGGCGGTGTGAAGTTCACCCCGCAGGCGTTTCACGGTCGGGTCGTGGTCCTTTATTTCTACCCCAAGGACAACACGCCCGGCTGCACGACAGAAGCCATGCAGTTCCGCGACCAGCACAAAGATTTTGTCAAGGCGGGCGCCGTTGTATTCGGCGTTTCGCGCGACAACATGGCTTCGCACGACAAGTTCAAGCAAAACCTTGAATTGCCATTCGAGCTGATTGCCGACACCGAAGAAAAGCTGTGCCACATGTTTGGCGTGGTGAAGAACAAGATCATGTACGGCAAGAAGGTCAAGGGCATTGAACGCTCCACCTTCCTGATCGACGAAAAAGGCGTGCTGCGCGCCGAGTGGCGCGGCATCAAGGTCGCCGGCCATGTGGATGAAGTGCTCAAAGCCGTGAAGGAATTGAAAACAGCAGCCTGAAAGCAGGCGGCGCAAGCCGCTTTTCAGGGTCGGCGAGTTGTGCATAATGGGTTCATGCCCGAGATCAACGCGTCGCGCATCCAGCCAAAAGCCGCACAGCCATCTGTGCGGCTTTTTTGTTTCTGAACCTGCTTTCGATCCAAACACCGCTGTCCATGCCACTGCCCAAGCCCCCTGCCGCTCGCGCCTCCTTCCTCCCCGCTGCCGCCTACGACACCCAGGCAGCACCCAAACCCTCCCGCCAGCCCACCAAGGTCGCCGCACCAGCGGCCGACGAACGTGCGCCCGCGCTCGAACTGCGCGCGGACCCGGCGCCTGGCGCCGCAGCACCCACCGGCCAACTGCCCACCAAGGCGGCCGCCAAGAAGAGCACGGCGCCCGCCCGCCCGGTCGTGCAGGCCAAGCCCCGCAAGCCGCGCCACACCGGCCCGGCCAAGCTGTTCGTGCTGGACACCAACGTGCTGATGCACGACCCGATGTCGATCTACCGCTTCGACGAGCACGACATCTACCTGCCGATGATCACGCTCGAAGAGCTCGACGGCCACAAGAAGGGCATGAGCGAGGTCTCGCGCAACGTGCGCCAGGTCAGCCGCGAACTGGACGCGCTGGCCGGCGACAGCCTGGACCCGGCTGCAGGTGTACCGCTGGCCAAGACCGGCCACCGCGAGGCCGGCGGCAAGCTGTTTTTCCAGACCACGTTCCTGGATGCCAAGCTGCCGGCGGGCCTGCCGCAGGGCAAGGCCGACAATCAGATCCTCGGCGTCGTGCAGTCGCTGCGGGAGCAGCACGGCAAGGAGCGCGAAGTCGTGCTGGTGTCCAAGGACATCAACATGCGCATCAAGGCCCGCGCGATGGGCTTGGCCGCCGAGGACTATTTCAACGACAAGACGCTGGAAGACGGCGACCTGCTCTACACCGGCGTGATGGCGCTGCCAGCCGATTTCTGGGAGCGCCATGGCAAGACCATGGAAAGCTGGAACCAGGGTGGCCACACTTTCTACCGCATCAGCGGCCCGCTGGTGCCGGCTTTGATGGTCAACCAGTTTGTCTTCCTGGAAGTGCCTGGCGAAGCGCCGCTGTATGCGCGCGTCAACGAGATCACTGGCAAGACCGCGGTGCTCAAGACCCTGCGCGACTACACCCATGCCAAGCATTCCATCTGGGGCGTGACCGCACGAAACCGCGAACAGAATTTCGCCTTGAACCTGCTGATGGATTCGGAGTGCGACTTCATCACGCTGACCGGCACCGCAGGCACCGGCAAGACGCTGATGACGCTGGCCGCAGCCCTGAGCCAAGTCATGGAGGACCGGCGCTACACCGAGATCATCGTGACCCGGGTCACCGTCCCGGTCGGCGAGGACATCGGTTTCCTCCCTGGCAACGAGGAAGAAAAGATGGGGCCATGGATGGGCGCGCTGGACGACAACCTGGAAGTGCTGGCCAAGAGCGACAACTCCGCCGGCGAATGGGGCCGCGCCGCCACCAATGACCTGGTGCGCTCGAAGATCAAGATCAAGAGCCTGAACTTCATGCGCGGCCGCACCTTCCTGAACAAGTTCGTCATCATCGACGAGGCGCAGAACCTGACGCCCAAGCAGATGAAGACCTTGATCACGCGCGCCGGCCCTGGCACCAAGATCGTTTGCCTGGGCAACCTGGCACAGATCGACACACCGTACCTCACCGAAGGCTCGTCCGGCCTGACCTTCGCGGTCGACCGCTTCAAGGGCTGGCCGCATTCGGGCCACATCACGCTGGCCCGCGGCGAACGCTCGCGCCTGGCGGACTTTGCCTCCGAGGTGCTTTGACACGCTGCTGAAGCCAGCCGGCGCCCGAGCAAACCGGGTTCAAATGCAAAACGGGGTCAATGGCCCCGTTTTGCTGCGGACCCCAGGCCCGCGAGTCAACACGGCGTTGGTGACAAAAAGCTGCGGCAACCTGCGCTAAGGGTTTGTCAGGCATGATTTTTCCTGGCTTTTTTGGCTTGACACCCCTCGCCAGCTTGCCTATCCTTGCCCGCGTGCATTCCCCCGAGTTCCCCGCTGGCCGGGTCAGCCAGCCGAGTCCCCGACTCGTCCTGCTGTGCTTGTTTTCAATGCTGATGCTGCTCTTTGCGAGCCAGGCAGCGCAAGCCGCCCCCGACGCCGCCAACCCTGATCCCGTCATGCGCCTGCTTCAAGAGCGCGGCATGCTGACGGTCGTCGGCAGCAATGGCGAACACTCCCTGCTCTCGCAAGTGCGTGACACCGCTTCCGACCTGGTGCTGTCGGCCATGAACTTCATCGGCGTGCGCTATCGCCGCGGCGGCACCACCGCCGAAGAAGGCTTCGACTGCTCAGGCTTCACCCGCCACATCTTCGAAAACAGCATTGGCTTGGTACTGCCGCGCCGTGCCGACGAACAAGCCCGCGCCCCCGGCTTGCTGGCCGTCAAGGAGTCGGATCTCAAGCCCGGCGACCTGGTGTTCTTCAACACCTTGCGTCACGCTTTTTCGCACGTCGGCATTTATGTGGGTGACGGCAAGTTCATCCATTCGCCGCGCGCTGGCGGCGAGGTGCGGGTCGAGGACATGCACTATTCCTACTGGGCCAAGCGCTTCAATGGCGCGCGCCGCGTGCCGCAAATCGGCGCGGCTGAGCCGGTCATGGTGGCCCCCACCGACCGCCACTGACGCAGCCGGCGCCACCGGCGCTCGCCCAAGGTTCACAACGGCCCGCAAAAGCGGGCCTTTGTGTTCATCGGCCCCGTGGGCGATGTCCCTCGCGGCCGCCGACCTCGCAACGCACGGGCACAATGTGAGGATGTCCAAACGCGTGATTCCTGTGGCTGATTGGCGCGACCTGGCGCCACCGGCCGTGGTGCCTGTCGCCGCAACTTCAGATGGCGTGGTGCTGGACAGCCTGCAGCGCCCGCTGCGCGACCTGCGCATCTCGGTCACCGACCGTTGCAATTTCCGCTGCAGCTACTGCATGCCGCGCGAAGTCTTTGATTCGCGCCATCAGTTTCTTCCGCATGACGCGCTGCTGAGCTTCGAGGAAATCACCCGGCTGGCGCGCCAGTTCGCCCTGCTGGGCGTGCGCAAGCTGCGGCTGACTGGCGGCGAGCCGCTGCTGCGCAAGCACCTGGAAAACCTGGTAGGGCAACTGGCGGAGCTGCGCAGCGTGGACGGCCAGCCGCTGGACATCACGCTGACGACCAATGGCTCGCTGCTGGCCCGCAAGGCGCAGGCCTTGCGCGACGCCGGCCTGCGGCGCGTCACAGTCAGCCTGGACGCGCTGGACGACAGCGTGTTCCAGCGCATGAACGACGTGGGCTTTCCGGTGGCCGATGTGCTGCACGGCATCGACGCTGCGCTGGCCACCGGCCTGGGCCCGATCAAGGTCAACATGGTGGTCAAGCGCGGCGTCAACGACCACCAGGTCGTGCCGATGGCCCGCCACATGCGCGAGCACTACGGCCCGCAGGTCACGCTGCGCTTCATCGAGTTCATGGACGTGGGCGCGACGAACCGCTGGCAGCTCGACGAGGTCCTGCCGTCGGCCGAGCTGCTGGCCCGGCTTTCAGCGCACTGGCCGCTGCTGGCACTGCCCGCCAACGCGCCCGGCGAAACCGCGCAGCGCTGGGCCTACGCCGATGGCCACGGCGAAATCGGGTTGATCTCCAGCGTCAGCCAAGCCTTTTGCGGCGACTGCAACCGCGCCCGGCTGTCGACCGAAGGCAAGCTTTACCTGTGCCTGTTCGCCAGCCGCGGCCACGATTTGCGCCAGTTGCTGCGCGAGGGCGCGGCCAGTGACGCGGCGCTGGGCGGGCACATCCAGGCCATCTGGCAAGGCCGCAACGACCGCTATTCCGAGCTGCGATCCCAACAGTCAAACGCCGCCGAACGCAAAATCGAGATGCACTACATCGGTGGCTGAGCGACAGGGCGGCCCGGTGCCCGGTTGACCCAAAACTCAGTTTGACGAGGACGTCACACCGCGATTGGCCAGCGCGTCTGCGCGTTCGTTGCCCGGGTCGCCGGCGTGGCCCTTGACCCAGTGCCAGGTCACGTCGTGCTGCAGCACTTGCGCTTCCAGTGCCTGCCAGAGTTCGACGTTCTTGACCGGCTTGCCGTCGGCCGTGCGCCAGCCGCGTTTTTTCCAGCCGTGGATCCAGGTCATGATGCCGTTGCGCACGTATTCGCTGTCGGTGTAGATGGCCACCGTGCAACGCCGCTTCAGCGTGCTCAGCGCCTGGATCACCGCGGTCAGCTCCATGCGGTTGTTGGTGGTCAGCTTCTCGCCGCCCCAGAGCTCTTTTTCATGCTCACCGGCGCGCAGCCAGGCTCCCCAGCCGCCCGGGCCAGGATTGCCTTTGCAGGCACCGTCGGTGTAGATCGTCACATCGCTCATGTCTTGTTTCTTCAGGAAGGTCGCCGCGGGCCCGGTGCTGGCGCCTGGCCGAGCCGACCCTGCCGGTTGGCCACAGCCGCGGGTGCGGCCTGCTTGGCCTTGCGTTCATTGCGCGCCAGGCCAATCAGGCGCATGCCACGCACCCGCTTGACCGCCACGACAAAGTAGACAGCGCCGAGGACCGGCCACCAGCGGCCGCCCACGCTTTCCATCCAGCCGAATCGCTCCAGCCAGCGCGGCGACAAAAGCGGCGGACGATAACAGCCCAGCCGCCCGATCTCCAGTTCCATGCCCAGCAGGCGCAGCCAGTCGCGCAACCGCCAGTAGCCGATGAACTCGCCTTCGCTGGGCAGGAACAACGGAGGCTCGCGCGCGCCCAGCCATTGACGCACGCGCCCTCCGCGTTGGCGAAGCCCCCACAGGCTCACCGGATTCAGGCCGGAGATCACGACCCGGCCTTCCGGCCGCAGCACGCGGGCCACCTCGGCCAGCGTGCGGTGAGCGTCCGCCGCCAGTTCCAGCGTATGCGGCATCACCACCAGGTCCAGGCTGCGCTCCTCGAACGGCAGCGCCTCGGGTTCGCAGAGCAATGAAGGCTGGCGCAGCGCCAGCAAGCCCGGGTTCGCCCCGGTACCGTCAAGGGTATCAAGCCCGAATGTCGCCGTTGGGCGTTCAATCGCTGGCGCGGACATCGGCGGGGCCGCTGGCGACGGACCACCGGAGGGCAAGCCGGCCAGCCAGCGCCGCGGCATGCGGTTGCAGCGCAAGGCGTCGATTTGCGGCAGGCCCAACTGCAGGGCGTGGAAACCGAACAGGTCTGCCACCGCCTCGTCGATGCGCGCCTGCTCCCAGTCCAGCAGATAACGTCCTGGCGGGGTTTCCAGCCAGTGTGTCATCTCTATAATCCTCGCCTCATCTGTCATGAAACTTGTCGCACTGCCTGCCTTCACCGACAACTACATCTGGATGCTGCACGACGGCCGACAAGCGCTCGTCGTCGATCCGGGTGATGCGGCACCTGTGCAGGAAGCACTTGCGGCGCAGCATCTTGTGCTGTCGGGCATTCTAGTGACCCATCATCACGGTGATCACGTTGGCGGCGTGGCAGCCCTGATGCCGCAGCTTCAAGGCCCGGTGTGGGGCCCTGCCAGCGAAAAGATGCCGGTGCCCGTTACGCCGATGCATCATGGCGATGTGGCATGTTGGCAAGGCCTTTGCTTCGAGGTCCTGGATGTACCGGGGCACACCTCAGGGCACATTGCCTACTTTCTTGCAGCCAGCGGCGCCGAGGCGCCGCTGCTGTTTTGTGGCGATACGCTTTTTTCCGGTGGCTGCGGTCGATTGTTCGAGGGAACTCCACGGCAGATGCACGACTCACTGAACAAGCTCAGCGCCTTGCCCGGCAACACCCGGGTCTGCTGCGCCCATGAATACACCCTGTCGAACCTGCGCTTCGCGCAGGCCGTGGAGCCCGCCAACCCGGCGCTTGTCGCCTACGTCGAACACTGCGAGGCGCTGCGCCGCGAAGGCAGGCCCACGCTGCCTTCGACGATTGCGACCGAGCAAGCGATCAACCCCTTCCTGCGGTCCGAACAGCCCGCGGTGATGGCTTCCGCGCGTCAACACGACGCCTCGGTGCACGACCCGCTGTCGACCTTTGCCGCCTTGCGTGAATGGAAGAACGTCTTCAGATGAACAAACCCCTCCTCGGCTTCATGGCAACCCTGGGCGCCTTGCTGGCAGGCTGTGCAACCCCTGATTTCGGCGACACCGCCGGGGCAAATGCCAACGGCCCCGTGGCCCAGCGGCTCGCCCGCACGCCGGCGCTCACCGCAGCCAATGCGCCCGCGGCCCAGCTGAGGAATGACAGTGGCACGCAGCCCGTCGCGGCAGTGCCCAGCCCGGTGGCTGGCCTGAACCTGGAAGCCCTGGGATCAGCGCCGGTCAGCGACGTGCGGCCAATCGACCCGCTGGAGCCGGGCGCCCCAATCGACCCGCTTGCACTGACCGCGCAGGAAGACCTCTGGCAGCGCATCCGCAACGGCTACGCCATGCCGGACCTTGAAGGCGACCTGGTCGCCAACCGCGAGCAGTTCTACGCCGCCAAGCCAGAGTACATGCGCCGCATGGCCGAGCGCGGCGGGCGCTACCTGTACCACGTGGTCGAGGAACTGGAAAAGCGCCACATGCCGACCGAGCTGGCCTTGTTGCCCTTCGTCGAAAGCGCGTTCAATCCGCAGGCGATCTCCGTCGCGAAGGCCTCCGGCATGTGGCAGTTCGTGCCCGCCACCGGCAAGGACTACGCGCTCAAGCAGAACATTTTTCGCGACGACCGCCGCGACGTGCTGGCCTCCACCCGCGCCGCGCTGGACTACCTGGACCGGCTGCACACCATGTTCAACGACTGGCAGCTCGCGCTGGCGGCCTACAACTGGGGCGAAGGCAATGTGCAGCGCGCCATTGCGCGCAACGAGAAGGCCGGCCTGCCGACCGACTACGCCAGCCTGAAGATGCCGGACGAAACCCGCTACTACGTGCCCAAGCTGCAGGCGATCAAGAACATCATCGCCAAGCCCGAACAGTTTGCAGTGCAACTGCCGCCGCTGAAGAACCACCCGTATTTCCTGACCGTGCCAATCGAGCGCGACATGGACGTGGCGCTGGCGGCCAAGCTGGCCAACGTGCCGATGGAAGAATTCAAGCAGCTGAATCCGCAGATGAACAAGCCGGTGATCCTCGCCGCTGGCACCGAGCAGGTGCTGCTGCCCTACGACAACGCCAACCTGTTCGCCGACAACCTGCGCGCCTTCCACGGCCAGCTCGCCAGCTGGACCGCCTGGCAGGCACCGCGCACGCTGCACCCGGCGGATGTCGCCAAGCAGGTCGGCATGAGCGAAGCGCAGCTGCGCGAGGTCAACCGCATTCCGCCGCGCATGCTGGTCAAGGCCGGCTCCACGCTGCTGGTGCCGCGCGGCGCCAAGCTGGACGCCGACGTGCCCGAAGCGCTGGCCGACAACGCCACCATGGCCCTGGCGCCAGACGTGCCACCGCTGCGCCGCATGACGCTGCGCGCAGGCAAGAAGGGCGACAGCGTGGCGGCAGTGGCCCAGCGTTACCGCGTCAGTGCCGCGCAGGTGGCGGCCTGGAACAAGGTGACTGCAGCGGCGAAATTCAAGCCCGGCGTTTCCTATGTGGTCTTCGTGCCGCAGGCCGCGCCATCACAACGCGCGGCTGCAACGCGTGTGGCGAGCACGGCCAATGCACGTGCCACCCCGGTTCGTGCGAGCAAGCCGGTGTCCGCGGCTCGCAATGTGAAGGCGACGCCCAAGCCGCTGCGGGTGGCCCAACGCTGAGCGCACCTTCACCCGCCATGCAAAACGGCGCCCACAGGCGCCGCTTGCTTTTTGGGACTTGAGTTGCGAGCTTCAGCGCCGATCCACCATCGCATGCGCAATGGTCGACAGGTCCACATACTCGAGCTCGCTGCCCGCCGGCACGCCCCGCGCCAGCCGCGTGACCCGCAGGCCTTGCGCTTTCAGCCCCTCGGCCAGCACATGCGCAGTGGCCTCGCCTTCAGCAGTGAAGCTGGTCGCAAGAATGACTTCCTCGACCTTGCCATCCAGCGCGCGCTGCACCATGGACAGCCCCCCCAGCTCGCTGATGCCGATGCCGTCCAGCGGGCTGATGCGGCCCATCAGCACGTAGTAGAAGCCGTGGTAGCTGCCGGTGCGCTCCAGCGCGGCCTGGTCTGCCGGGCTCTCGATCACGCAAAGCTGCCGCGCGTCCCGCGACTCGTCACTGCAGATGTCGCAGATCGCCGCTTCGGTGAAGGTGTGGCAACGCTCGCAGTGGTGCACCGCACGCAGCGCGCCACCCAGTGCCTCGGCCAGCTGCTCGGCGCCCTCCCGGTCGTGCTGCAGCAGATGGAAGGCCATGCGCTGCGCCGATTTGACGCCCACGCCCGGCAGGCGCCGCAGCGCCTCAATCAATGCGTCAAGTCTGGTCTGGCCCACGCGTTGAAATCAGAACGGCATCTTCATGCCGGGCGGCAGCGGCATGCCGGCCGTCAACTTGCCCATCTTTTCCTGGCTCAGCGTTTCAGCGCGGCGCACCGCATCGTTGAAGGCTGCGGCCACCAGGTCCTCCAGCATGTCTTTGTCATCGGCCAGCAGGCTGGGATCGATGGTCACGCGCTTGACGTCGTTCTTGCAGGTCATCACGACCTTGACCAGGCCGGCGCCGGACTGGCCCTCGACCTCGATCAGCGCCAGTTCATCCTGCGCCTTGCGCAGGTTGTCCTGCATGGCCTGGGCCTGCTTCATCAGGCCGGCGAGTTGACCCTTCATCATGGGGAGATCCTTTCTTTCGGAGTACGGAGCAAGACTGGCGCATTCAGCGCACCGGCTCAGGTTGGCTTGATCGAGCCGGGCACGATGCGGGCGGTGCTGAACTGGGCCAGCAGCGACTGCACCAATGGATGTGATTGGACCACCAGTTCGGCCTCGCGCTGGCGCAGCCTGGCCTGTTCGGAATCGCGCAGCGCAGGGGAATCCAGCGCCACACCGGATGCAACGTCCAGCACCAGCTCCGCCTGACCGGACCAAGTGCGCAGCGCGGCCTGCAGCTTCTCGACCAGCGGCGGCGCGCGCAGCGTCTCGCGCTCGACGCGCAGCGACCAGCGCGCCGCTTCGCCCTCGCCTGCCGGCTCCTGCGCGATCAGCTCGGCCTGCATGGCCAGCGCGCGCACCAGCGCCACCAGGCTGCCGCTGGCCGACATGCCTGCCACCGCCTCAGTCCATTGGTCGCCCAGCGCCGTGCGCGGCACACGCAGCATCGCCAGGTCGCGCTCAGGCGCGGGCGCCGGGCGGACGGTAGGTGCTTCGGCAAAGTCCTCGGCCCCATCTGGCGGCTCGGCGAGCATCAAGGCGTCGCCCGCGTCGCGCTCGCGCTGTGCCGCGGCGTCCCGCGCCTGCGCCAGGCGCGAGGCCATGGCGGAGGCCGGGCCGCGCGGGGCAGCGGGCTCGGGTTCGGGATCGACCGCGCGCGGCGCCCGGGCCGCCACGCGTGGCGCGGCTTCACCTTCGAATGGCGCCTCGTCCATCCAGGGCGGCGGCTCATCGGCAGTCGAAGGCTTCTGAACCTGCGGTGCGCGGCCTGGAGGCACCGCGGGCACCGCTGCAGGCGGCACGGGATGGCTGGCCACGGGGACAGGCTTGGGCACTGCGGCTGGCGGCGGAGCAACAGCGGGTGCGGCGGCGACCGCCGGCGCTGCGGCAGGCCTGGTGGCCACAGGCGCCGGAGAAGGCACAGGCGTCGGCACGGAGGCGACCACGGGCCGCGGCGGACTGACCGAGGTCGAGGCCACTTGCGGCGAGGCGACCAGCGCCGCGGTCGGCCTGACCGCGGGCGCAGCAGGCGCACGCGCTTCGCCGCCAGCAGCCGGGAAGGCCATGAAGCGCAGCAGGACCATCACCAGCCCGGCGTATTCGTCTGGCGCCAGGCTTAGCTCGGCGCGGCCGTGCAGCACCATGCTGTAGAGCAGTTGCGTCTCGTCCTGCGCCAGCTGCGGCGCCAGTTGGCGTGGCGCTTCCATGTCCGGGTCGGTCTCGTCCAGCGCGCCGGGCACCGCCTGCTCCACCGCCATGTGCTGCAACAACCGAGCGATTTCCTCCAGCGTGCCGGCGGCAGACAAACCTTGCGCGCGCAGCCCTTCGACCTCCGCCAGCACGCTCTTGCCGTCGCGCTGCGCCAGCGCGCCCACCAGCCGCAGCGCATGGCTGCGGTCCACGGTGCCGAGCATCGCGCGCACCGCAGGCTCCTGCAGCTGGCCGCCGCCGTAGGCAATCGCCTGGTCGGTCAGCGAAAGCGCGTCACGCATCGAACCCCGTGCGGCACGCGACAGCAGGCGCAGCGCGCCCGGCTCGGCCGCCACGTTTTCGGCCTCCAGCACGCGGGTGAGATGTTCCAGCACCGTCTGCGGTGCCATCGGCCGCAGGTTGAACTGCAGGCAGCGGCTCAGCACCGTCGGCAGCATCTTCTCGGGGTCGGTCGTCGCCAGCACGAACTTCAGGTACTCGGGCGGCTCCTCCAGCGTCTTCAGCAGCGCGTTGAACGCGTCCTTGGTCAGCTGGTGCGCTTCGTCGATCATGAAGACCTTGAAGCGGCCGACCGAAGGCTTGTAGGCCGCGCGTTCGATCAGCTCCCGGATCTCGTCGATGCTGCGATTGGAGGCAGCGTCCAGCTCCATGTAGTCGATGTAGCGGTCGGCATCGATCTCGCGGCAGGCGGTGCACTGGCCGCAAGGCCTGGCGGTGATGCCACCGTTGCCGTCCGGCCCGGTGCAGTTCAGGCTCTTGGCCAGGATGCGCGAGACCGTCGTCTTGCCAATGCCGCGCGTGCCCGTGAACAGGTACGCATGGTGCAGCCGCTGCTGCTCCAGTGCATGCGTCAACGCGCGCACCACATGGTCCTGGCCGACCATTTCCTCGAAGCTGCGGGGGCGGTACTTGCGCGCCAGAACGACATAACTCATCCGGTCATTCTAAGGTTGGCCGGCCAGCCTGCAGACCGCGGCGCGGCGCACGCCGCGGGCATTCGGGTTGACCCGCCGTGCCGCATGCGACATCCGCGTTTTTGGCCTTCTCGAACCCCCATCGGAGGGTGGCACACCGGGAGGCCCGCAGCGCACGATGAGCACAGCTGTCGCCGCTCGCGGCAGCCCGCAGCGCCGCCGCCCAGACAGGGTCCAGACCATGCGCTGCACCCTTTTTGGAGACAAAACATGAGCACTGTGCACACCCGTTACGTGACCTGGCTTTCTCGCGGCCGCCGCGGCCACGGCAGCGCCGCGCTGGACCTGGTCAGCCCCCTGTCCACCCAGGTGGACAACCCCGGCGTCTACCAGGCCTGGGCTTCGTCCAACATCAGCTGGGAAGACAGCAACGGCCAGGAGCAGAACGCGCAATTCGCCTTCTGGTCGGTCACCGGAGCAGCCGGCGGCCCTGGCGTGAGCTTCTCGCCCAGCCTGAACATCGAAGTCGAAGGCAGCGACGTGCAGGCCACCGCCTGGTACCTGCCTGGTGGCGGCAGGGGCAATGGCGAAAAGGGCACCTTCGTCGATGCTTTCGACGTCGCGCAAGGCACTTTCGTCGACGACGACTTCGTCACCATCTCGCCCGACGCAGAGCTGACCAACGCCGCCAACGAGACCGGCTTCGTGCCCAGCGCAGCAATCGAGACGGTGTCGGCCTACGACACCATCCACGCGGTGCCCTTCCTGGACTGGCGGGTGATGGTGCAGGCCCCGGCCGGCAGCGACAACGTCAGCACCACCCACCTGCACACCGGCGCCGGCAGCACCGGCGTGGCCTTTGCGTTCTACCAGAGCACTGGCGGCGGCGGCGGCATCAAGGTGCACCCCGGCCGTTACCAGCAGGGCACCTGGGTCAGCTGGGGCGTGATGGTCGACGGCGGCGGCCCGACCGGCAATGGCCCGGTGGGCCCGTGGGACCCGCTGGTGCGCTCGCTGGCCACCGCGCTGGCAATGGCCGAGGCCGCGAAGCTGTCCGACCCTGAACTCCAGCGCGCCGGGCTGGACCTGGCCGCCAAGCAGCTGGAGATGACGGCGGCAAAGATGGCCGAGGCCATGCGCAAGGGCTTCAGCAACCCGGTGCGGGTGACGGGCATGGCGGCGCCGAACAAGCGCTGAAGCCAGTGGCCGGAGGCCGGCAGGCCTCCGGCCACTCAGCGGGTGCCGTCCGCGGCTGTCGGATAATCGCGCCATGACCGCATCCGCTTCCCACAGCCCCGCCGCCGACACCCTCAGCTACGAGCAGGCCGGCGTCAACTATGACCTGATCGACCCACTGAAGGTCGCCGCGCAGCGCGCCGCTGCCGCCACCGCCGGCCACCTGACTGGCCACGGTTTCAGCGAAGTGCCGGCCTCGCGCGGCGAGTCGGCCTACGTGGTCGACGTGGGGCCTTTCTACCTGGCCAGCATCGTCGAATGCCTCGGTTCCAAGGCCCTGGTGGCCGACGAGATGAAGGCGCTGACCGGCAAGAGCTACTACGCCGGCATTGCGCAGGACACGATCGCGATGGCGGTCAACGACCTGATCACCGTTGGCGCCACGCCGCTGGTGGTTCAAGCCTACTGGGCTGCTGGCGGCAGCGACTGGTTCGCCGACGCGCAGCGTGCGCAGGCCCTGGTCGAAGGCTGGAAGAAGGCCTGTGACGTGTGCGGCGTGGCCTGGGGCGGCGGCGAAACGCCGGCACTGGCCGGCATCGTCGAGAGCGGCCGCATCGACCTGGCTGCGTCCTGCACCGGCATCATCAACCCCAAGACGCGCCTCAGCGTGGGCGACGCGCTGGGCGCGGGCGATGCCATCGTGCTGCTCAGCTCCAGCGGCATCCATGCCAACGGCCTGAGCCTGGCGCGCAAGCTGGTCGAACGCTTGCCGCAAGGCTACCTGACCGAAGTCGAGCCCGGCCTCACCTACGGCGAAGCGCTGCTGGCGCCCACCACGCTGTACAGCCCGGTCACCGAAGCGCTGGCCAAGGCCGGCGTGACCATGCACTATTGCGCCAACATCACCGGCCACGGCTGGCGCAAGCTGCTGCGCCACCCCAGCAGCTTGACCTACCGCATCCACACCGTGCCCGCCGTGCCGCCGGTGCTGAAGTTCATCCAGCAACACGCCAGGCACGACGACCGCGAAGCCTATTCCACGCTGAACATGGGCGCGGGCTTCGCGCTGTTCGTGAAGGCCGAGGATGCCCAGCGCACCGTGGAAATCGCCAAGGCCCAGGGTGTGGACGCGATCATTGCCGGCGTGGTGGAAGCCAGCGCCAGCAAGCAGGTGCTGATCGAGCCGATCAATGTGCGTTTCGGCGACGACGACCTGCAACTGCGCTAAGCGCATTTCCTGGCCTGGCCTCAAGTGGCCCCTTCGGCCTGGGTTAGAATTCGTGGTGACGGGCCTCCTCGCATGGAAGCACGGCCAACTGGGTCAGGTGGGGAACCAAGCAGCCCTAACTGTTGTGACCAGTGCCGAGATCAGGCTCGTCACCTTTGCCAACCCTTCACGGGGTTTGCGCAAAAGGACACCAAGCCACTTGAACAAGCCGCCTTGCGCACCCTCCGCGCGGCGGCTTTTTCTTTGAACCTTGCCTGGCGGACTCGCCAGGCGGGGCTGCCAGCCACGGCGCTTGTGGCCTAATTGAGGGTTGATTCTTTTTTCACTGGAGCCACCATGGGCAACAAGATCGTTACCGAAGCCGACCGCAAGGCCACCCCGCGTCCCGCCGTCCCGAGCGGCGTGACCGTTACCACCCATCGCGGCCAGCGCGTGAGCCTGGAACGTGGCTCGCACACCCGCAGCAAGAAGAGCGCCGGCAAGCGCGCGAAAAAGGGCGGCTAAAGCCCCCTGCCCTGGCCTGCCGGTGGTGCCACTGGCCCTGCGCCAGGGCCTGGACTGACCGCCACCGCAGACCTGCACCATGCTGAGGATCACCGAACTCCGCCTGCCGCTGAACCATGCCGAAGACGCACTGCGTCCGGCCATCGTCGCCAGGCTGGGTGTTGCGGACACGGCGCTGAGCCGGTTCAACGTGTTCAAGCGCGCCTACGACGCGCGCAAGAAATCGGCCATCGTGCTGATCTACACGGTGGACTGCGAGTTGGCGCCAGAAGCTGATGAAGCCACCGTGCTTCAAAAGCATGCGGGTGACCCTCACATCCGGCCCTCACCGGACACCTCCTATCGTTTTGTCGGCCATGTTCCGGCAGACTACTTCGCAGCCGACACTGCGGCCGGCGGCAAGCACCGCCCGCTGGTGGTCGGCTTTGGCCCCTGCGGCATCTTCGCCGCGCTGATCCTGGCCCAGATGGGCCTGCGCCCCATCGTGCTGGAGCGCGGCAAGGAAGTGCGCCAGCGCACCAAGGACACCTGGGGCCTGTGGCGGCAGCAGCAGCTGAACCCGGAGTCGAACGTGCAGTTCGGCGAGGGCGGCGCCGGCACCTTTTCCGACGGCAAGCTGTGGAGCCAGATCAGCGACCCGCGCCACCTGACGCGCAAGGTGCTGGCCGAGTTCGTCAAGGCCGGCGCGCCCGACGAGATCCTCTACGTCAGCAAGCCGCACATCGGCACCTTCCGGCTGGTCAGCATGGTCGAGAAGATCCGCGCCGACATCGTCGCGCTCGGCGGCGAGATCCGCTTCGAGCAGCGGGTCACCGATGTGCTGATCGAAGGCAAGGGCGAACAGCGCCACATTCGCGGCGTGACACTCGCCTCCGGCGAAACACTGCGCGCCGACCACGTGGTGATGGCCCTCGGCCACAGCGCACGCGACACCTTCACGATGCTGCACGAGCGCGGCGTCTACATGGAGGCCAAGCCCTTCTCCATTGGCTTCCGCGTCGAGCATCCGCAAGGTGTGATCGACCGGGCGCGATTCGGCCCGAATGCCGGCCACCCCATCCTCGGCGCGGCCGACTACAAGCTGGTGCACCACGCCAGCAACGGCCGCTCGGTCTACAGCTTCTGCATGTGCCCAGGCGGCACAGTCGTGGCGGCCACCTCCGAGCCCGAGCGCGTGGTGACCAACGGCATGAGCCAGTATTCGCGCAACGAGCGCAATGCCAACGCCGGCATCGTCGTTGGCATCGACCCGGCGGACTACCGGCAACTGCCAGGCAGCGGCCCGGTGAACCCGCTGGACGGCATGGCCTTCCAGCGCGTCTGGGAGTCTCGCGCCTATGAACTGGGCGGCGGCGGCTACCTGGCGCCGGGCGCGCTGGTGGGCGATTTCATCAAGCGCCAGCCCAGCCGCACGCTGGGCAGCGTCGAGCCCTCTTACAAGCCTGGCGTGCACTTGACCGAGCTGGCCGCCAAGGACCGCCCCGTCCTGCCGCACTACGTGCTGGACGCGATCCGCGAAGCGCTGCCTGCCTTCGAGCGGCAGATCAAGGGCTTTTCGATGCCGGACGCGGTGCTGACCGGCGTCGAGACCCGCACCTCGTCGCCGCTGCGCATGACCCGCGGCAAGGACCACCAGAGCCTGAACGTCAAGGGCCTGTTCCCGGCGGGCGAAGGCGCCGGGTACGCGGGCGGCATCATGTCCGCTGGCGTGGACGGCATCGAGGTCGCCGAAGCCGTGGGCCGCGCGATGCTGGCCACGGCCTGACAGCCGCAGCGCATTCAGCCGCCGCTGTTCGACGCCGGCGCGGGTGGCAAAAGCAGGACGTCCGCCTTGCCGCCCACACAGTCGGTCGCCTGCCCTGGCTTGCAAGCCGGCTTGGGCGGGTCGTAGATCGTGTAATGGCCGCCCGGCCGGTAGATCAGCAGCAGCCACAGCACCACCACGGTGGCGGCGGTGACGGCAATGACGACCAGGCGCTGGCGGCGCGAGGTCGGTTGGTAACGGGCTTGGTCGGGGTCTTTTTTCGGCACGGCCGAGACTATCGCATGGCGCTGGCGCGGCGCGCGGCTGCGGTTACACTGCCCAGCTTGTTAGGAGAGAGCTCCACCCGGAGCCGCCGAAGGCGCAGAGGTTCACCCCTCGAACGCTCAGGCAAAAGGACTGACAAGCGTCTTGCCGTAACAGGCGGGGCGTTCCTCACTGGAGAGAGGCGGGTGATGGCTGCAAGGCCATGAGCCCGTCCACCGAAGGGGCAAGCGGTGGCCGTCATCAACGGCGCGCCGTCAATCTCTCAGGTAAAGCGGACAGGGAGGGCCTATTGGATGAAGAGATTCGCCAGACCGCCCTCCAAGCGCCGACCTGAAGAGACGACCCCGCATGAGCTCCACGCCCACCCCGGCCACTTCCGCCCTGCTGCAGACCCCGCTGCACGCCTTGCACCTCGAACTCGGTGCCCGCATGGTGCCATTCGCCGGCTATGCGATGCCGGTGCAATACCCCGCAGGCCTGATGGCCGAACACCGCCAGTGCCGCGACTCGGCCGCGCTGTTCGACGTCTCGCACATGGGTCAGCTGCGCCTGATCGGCGCAGATGCCGCCGCCGCGCTGGAAACCCTGGTGCCGGTGGACGTGATCGACCTGGCGCCGGGCAAGCAGCGCTATGCGTTCTTCACCAATGACCAGGGTGGCCTGCTGGACGACCTGATGATCACCCGCCCGGCCGGCGAGGCCGCAGGCAAGTTTGGCGACCTGTTCGTCATCGTCAACGCCGGCTGCAAGGATGCGGACATCGCGCACCTGCAGGCCCGCATCGGCAGCCGCTGCGAAGTCAAGCCGCTGCCCGAGCGTGCGCTGCTGGCGCTGCAAGGCCCGAAGGCGGTCGACGCGCTTTCCCGCCTGAACCTCGAGGTCGCCAAGCTGACCTTCATGACAGGCGGCCTGTTCACGCTGGCCGGCGCTGATTGTTTCGTGACCCGCTCAGGCTACACCGGCGAAGACGGCTACGAGATCTCTGTGCACGAGGCCGACGCCGTGGCCCTGGCTCGCGAACTGCTCGCCCAGCCCGAAGTGAAGCCGGCCGGCCTGGGCGCACGCGACACGCTGCGCCTGGAAGCCGGCCTGTGCCTGTACGGCCATGACATCGACACGACGACCACGCCGGTCGAAGCCGCCCTGACGTGGGGCATCCAGAAGGTGCGGCGAGCCGGTGGCGCTCGCGCTGGCGGCTACCCCGGCGCCGCGGTCATCGACCGCCAGTTCGCCGAAGGCGCGGCGCGCAAGCGCGTCGGCCTGGTCGGCAAGGAACGGGCGCCAGTGCGCGAAGGCACCAAGCTCTTCGCGGCCGACGGCACCGAACTGGGCACCGTGACCAGCGGCACGCTGGGTCCCACCGTGAACACGCCCGTCGCACTGGCCTACCTGCCCACCTCGCATGCCGCAGTCGGCACCGAAGTCTTCGCCGAAGTGCGCGGCAAGCGGCTGCCGATGACGGTCGCCACGACACCGTTCACACCGAACCGCTACTACCGCGGCTGATGACCGCGGCTGATTTCTCTTTGTCCCCACACACCACGGAGCCCGACACATGACGACCATGTACACCAACGATCACGAGTGGATCAACATCGAGGACCACGAAGCCGCTGTCGTCGGCATCACGCTGCACGCGCAGGACGCCCTGGGCGACGTGGTCTTCGTGGACCTGCCCGAAGTCGGCACGACCTACGCCAAGGGCGACATCGCCGGCGTGGTCGAGTCCGTCAAGGCCGCGGCCGACATCTACATGCCGGTCAGCGGCGAAGTCGTCGAAGTCAACGAAGCGCTGCGCGCCGATCCGTCGCTGGCCAACACCGACCCGATGGGCAACGGCTGGTTCTTCAAGGTCCACGTGTCGGACATGGCCGAGTTCGAAGCGCTGATGGATGCGCCTTCATACGACGCGCTGCTGAAGACGCTCTGATCCCGCACTGATCCTGCCGGGTTCGGTGGCGTGATCCGCCCCCGGACCCTCCCCGCCTTTCTTTCCTGCCGCCACCGCGGCCGCCCCGCCGAGACCCGCTGCCATGCTGATGTCCGCCCACGCGCCCCTGGACGCTCTTGAAAACAACGCCGAGTTCGTCGCCCGCCACATCGGGCCGGCGCCGGAGGACGAAGCCGCGATGCTCAGCGTGATCGGCGCAGCCTCGCGCCGTGCGCTGATCGAAACCCTGGTGCCTGCCAGCATCGCCCGCAGCGCGCCCATGCAATTGCCCGCGCCGCTAACCGAAGCGCAGGCGCTGGCCGAGCTGAAGGCCATCGCCGGCAAAAACCAGTGCCTCAAGAGCTTCATCGGCCAGGGTTACCACGGCACGCTGACGCCCGGCGTCATCCTGCGCAACATCCTCGAGAACCCGGCCTGGTACACCGCCTACACGCCTTACCAGGCTGAGATCTCGCAAGGCCGCATGGAAGCCCTGGTCAACTTCCAGACCCTGGTGACCGACTTGACCGGCATGGCCGTGGCCAATGCCTCGATGCTGGACGAAGCCACCTCGGCGGCCGAAGCCATGACGCTGGCCGCCCGCGTGGGCAAGAGCAAGAGCGAAACCTTCTTCGTCGCCGACGACGTGCTGCCGCAGTCGCTGGAAGTGGTCCGCACCCGGGCCAAGCCGCTGGGCATCACCGTCGTCGTCGGCCCGGCCGAGCAGGCTGGCCAGCAGGAGTGCTTTGCCGCGCTGGTGCAGTACCCCGGCGTGACCGGCCGGGTGCGCGCGCTGCAGCCACTGGCCGATGCGGTGCACGCCAAGGGCGGCCTGCTGATCGTCGCGGCCGACCTGCTGGCGCTGACGCTGATCCAGGCGCCGGCCGAACAAGGCGCCGACATCGCGCTGGGCAACACCCAGCGCTTCGGCATGCCGATGGGCGCCGGTGGCCCGCATGCCGCCTACCTGGCCTGCAAGGACGAGTTCAAGCGCTCGCTGCCCGGCCGCCTGGTGGGGGTGAGCGTCGACGCGCACGGCGCGCCGGCCTACCGGCTGGCGCTGCAGACCCGCGAGCAGCACATCCGCCGCGAGAAGGCCACGTCCAACATCTGCACCGCGCAGGTCCTGCCGGCCGTCGTCGCCAGCATGTACGCGGTCTACCACGGCCCGGAAGGCCTCAAGCGCATCGCCCGCCGCGTGGCCAGCTACACCGCCATCCTGGCCGCCGGCCTGAAGCAGCAGGGCGCCACGCTGGCGCATGAAGAAGCCTTCGACACCTTGGAAGTGCAGACCAGCAGCCAAACCGAGGCCGTGCTGGCTGCGGCCCGCGCCGCTGGCATGAACCTGCGCAAGGCCAGCGACGCCTCGGTCGGCATCACGCTGGACGAGACCACCACGCGCGCCGACCTGCTGGCGATCTGGGCCCTGTTCGCCCATGGCGCTGTGCTGCCCACCTTCGACCAGTTCGAAGCCGGCGTGGCGCCGCTGGTGCCGGCCGAACTGGCCCGCAGCTCGGCCTTCCTGACGCACCCGGTCTTCAACGCCCACCACAGCGAAACCGAGATGCTGCGCTACATCCGCAAGCTTTCGGACAAGGACCTGGCGCTGGACCGCAGCATGATCCCGCTTGGCTCGTGCACGATGAAGCTGAACGCGACCAGCGAGATGATTCCCATCACCTGGCCCGAGTTCGCGCAAGTTCACCCGTTTGCCCCGGCCGACCAGCTGGCCGGCTATGCGTTGCTGAACGAGCAGCTCTGCGCCTGGCTGGCGCAGGCCACCGGCTATGCCGGCATCAGCCTGCAGCCCAACGCCGGCTCGCAGGGCGAATACGCCGGCCTGCTGGCGATCCAGGCCTGGCATGCCAACCGCGGTGAAGCCCACCGCCGCATCTGCCTGATCCCTGAGAGCGCGCACGGCACCAACCCGGCCAGCGCGATGATGGTCGGCATGCAGGTCGTCGTGGTGAAGTGCGACGCCAACGGCAGCGTGGACCTGGTGGACCTGAAGGCCAAGTGCGAGAAGCACGCAGCCGAGCTGGCCGCCATCATGATCACCTACCCGTCCACCTACGGCGTGTTCGAGCCGCAGGTGAAGGAACTGTGTGCGATGGTGCACAGCTTCGGCGGCCGGGTGTACGTGGACGGCGCGAACATGAACGCCATGGTCGGCGTGGCCGCGCCCGGCCAGTTCGGCGGCGACGTGAGCCACCTGAACCTGCACAAGACCTTCTGCATTCCGCACGGCGGTGGCGGCCCGGGCGTCGGCCCGGTCTGCGTGGTCGAAGACCTCGTGCCCTTCCTGCCGGGCCATGGCACCGCCGGCCAGCAGCGCCTGGGTGGTGTGGGCGCAGTTTCCGCGGCACCGCTTGGCAACGCAGCCGTGCTGCCGATCAGCTGGATGTACGTTCGCATGATGGGTGCCGAAGGCCTGACGGCCGCGACCGAAACCGCGATCCTCAGCGCCAACTACGTGGCAGCACGCCTGTCCGGCCACTACGACATTCACTTCAGCGGCAACAAGGACGGCATCAAGGGCGGCGGCGTTGCGCATGAATGCATCCTCGACCTGCGCCCGCTGAAGGACTCGTCGGGCATCAGTGCCGAAGACGTGGCCAAGCGCCTGATCGACTACGGCTTCCACGCGCCGACCTTGTCCTTCCCGGTCGCCGGCACGCTGATGGTCGAGCCGACCGAGAGCGAACCCAAGGCCGAGCTGGACCGCTTCTGCGACGCGATGATCGCGATCCGCGAAGAGATCCGCCAGGTCGAAGCCGGCACGCTGCCGCGCGAGGACAACCCGCTGAAGAACGCGCCGCACACCGCCGAGCAACTGGTGAAGACGGAGTGGGCGCACGGCTACAGCCGCGAAGCCGCGGCCTACCCGCTGGCCAGCCTGCGCCAGGGCAAGTACTGGTCGCCGGTCGGCCGGGTGGACAACGTCTGGGGCGACCGGAACCTGTTCTGCAGTTGCATTCCCGCGGAATGACAGCACCCGGTGGCGGGGTACCGCCACCACCCTCCGAGAGGGTGCACAGTGGGCTTGGGGCGGCCCGGCGCCCACTGTGCTCTGCTCCGTTCAGCGGTAAAGGACTTCCATGGCAGTCTCAGTCTTCGATCTTTTCAAGATCGGCATCGGCCCGAGCAGTTCGCACACCGTGGGGCCGATGCGCGCCGCGCGGCTGTTCGTCGGCCGCCTGCGGCACGAAAGCCTGCTGCCGCGCGTGGCCCGGGTGCGCTGCTGGCTCTACGGCTCGTTGGGCGCCACAGGCAAGGGCCATGGCAGCGACAAGGCAGTGCTGCTGGGACTCGCCGGCCATGAGCCGGACAGCGTGGACGTGGAGCAGGTGCCGGCCATCCTCGAAGCCATCCGCGGCGAGCGGCAGTTGAACTTGCTGGGCGAGCACAAGGTCGAGTACGTCGAGGCCGAAGACCTGCTCTTCATGCGCCGGGAAACCTTGCCTTTCCATGCCAACGGCATGCGGTTCACGGCTTATGACATGGCCGGCGCCGAGCTGGAGTCGCGCACCTATTACTCGGTGGGCGGAGGTTTTGTCGTCAGCGACGAAGTGGCGACGGACGGCAGCAAGCAAAAGGTCATCGCACCCGACGCCACCGTGCTGCCGCTGCCCTTCACCAGCGGCGACCAGTTGCTGGCGCTGTGCCAGGAACACGGCCTGTCCATCGCGCAGGTCATGCGGCGCAACGAACTGCACTGGCGCACCGAGGCCGAGATCCACAGCGGCCTGATGAAGATCTGGCAGGTGATGCAGGACTGCGTGGCGCGCGGCTGCCGCACCGAAGGCATCCTGCCGGGCGGCTTCAAGGTGCGCCGCCGGGCCGCGTCGCTCTATCGCGCGCTGACTTCCAATCCCGAGGCCGCGCTGCGCGACCCGCTGCAGGTGATGGACTGGGTGAACCTGTATGCGCTGGCCGTCAACGAGGAAAACGCCGCCGGTGGCCGCGTGGTCACGGCGCCAACCAATGGCGCCGCCGGCATCGTGCCCGCGGTGCTGCACTACTACTCGCGCTTCGTGCACAGCGCGACCGACGCCGGCGTGGTGGACTTCCTGCTCACCGCCGCGGCCATCGGCATCCTGTACAAGGAAAATGCCAGCATCTCGGGCGCCGAGGTCGGCTGCCAGGGCGAAGTCGGCGTGGCCTGCTCGATGGCCGCCGGCGCGCTTTGCGCGGTGATGGGCGGCACGCCCGAACAGGTCGAAAACGCAGCCGAGATCGGCATGGAACACCACCTCGGCCTGACCTGCGACCCGGTCGGCGGCCTGGTGCAGATCCCCTGCATCGAGCGCAACGCCATCGCCTCGGTCAAGGCCATCAACGCAGCGCGCATGGCGCTGCACGGCGACGGCACCCACCACGTCAGCCTCGACAAGGTCATCAAGACCATGCGCGAGACCGGTGCCGACATGAAGACCAAATACAAGGAAACCGCCCGCGGCGGCCTGGCGGTCAACATCGTCGAGTGCTGAGCAGCGCGGCCAGCCGCATGCGGGCCGGTGCGCTCAATGCAGGGCCAGGTTCAACTGGTCGACAACCTCGGCCCAGTCGGCGTCCTGCTTGAGCTGCTCCTTGAGGAGTTGGGCCTGGGCGGGCGTCCAGAAATCGGCTTCGTTGATCGGTACGCCAGCGGGCAGTGGGCGGTGAGCGTGGATGAAGCTGCGAATGTCTGCCTCCTCCGCGGGCAAGCCGAGCTGGGCAAACAGCTCGTGGAACTGATGGAAGCTGCAGTCCATGGGGGAAGTCTCCTGTTGATGCCGCGGCTGCGGCGAATGCCGAACCATAGGCCCGCCCACCCGGCCGGCCAAGACGGACCAGGCCTCGGCCGCGCGTGGGCGCACTCCTACGGCGCCAGAGCCGCTACGATCAAGCCATTGCCGCAGCGGCTGCGCGCCCCATCGCCATGCACACGCCTTCACTCCTGCCGGACTCGCCTTCCTCCTCGTCTTCAGTTGGCGGCCCGCGCATCCGCGTGGGCATTGGCGGCTGGGTCTTCGAGCCCTGGCGCGACGGGAATTTCTTCCCCGTAGGCTGGCCCAAGACCAAGGAGCTCGCCTACGCCAGCAGCAAGGTCAGCTCGATCGAGATCAACAGCACCTACTACAGCGACCAGCGGCCCGGCACCTTCGCCAAGTGGCACGACGACACGCCACCCGGCTTCATGTTCTCGCTGAAGGCCAACCGTTTCACCACCAACCGACGGGTGCTGGCCGAGGCCGGTGGCTCGGTAGAGAAATTCCTGGCCAGCGGGCTGCTCGAATTGAAGGACAAGCTCGGCCCCATCGTCTGGCAGTTTGCGCCGAGCAAGCGTTTCGATGCGGCCGACTTCGGCGCCTTCCTGAAGCTGCTGCCGAGTGAGCTCGGCGGCCGGCCTCTGCGCCATGCGCTGGACGTCCGGCATGAGAGCTTCCGCTGCAGCGAATACCTGGACCTGGCGCGATCCATGGGCATGGCCACGGTGTTCACCGAGGCCGACGACTACCCGCCGCTGCCCGACCTCACCGCCGACTTCGCCTACTGCCGCTTCATGCGCACCGCGTCCGGGCAACCAGAGGGCTGTACGCCCGAAGTGCTGGACGGCCTGGCAAGAAGCGTCGCCACCTGGCGCGACGGCCAGGAGCCGACCGGGCTGCCGAAGATCGAAGCGGGCCCGCCGCCGGCCGAGCTGGCACATCCGCGCGACGTGTTCTTCTATTTCATCAGCGGCGCCAAGGAGCGCAACCCGGCCGCCGCCCAGGCGCTGCTGAGCCGCTTGCGCTGAAGTGCAGCGCAAGGGTCTTGTCTTGCCCGGTGTTTCCCGCCTCCCCGGCGCGCTCAGCGCACGTTAAGCTTTGCCCATGAACCTCTTGCTCGCTGAAGACGATGCTCTGCTCTCGGACGCCCTGTCTGCGCAGCTGCGCGAAGCTGGCTTCCAGGTGGAGCACGCACCGAATGGCGCCGTGGCCGAATTCCTGCTGCTCAAACAACCTTACGACCTGGCAGTGCTGGACCTTGGCCTGCCGATGGTCGACGGGCTGACGGTGCTGCGCCGCGTGCGCGCCGCCAAGCCCGGCCTGCCGGTCCTGGTGTTGACCGCACTCGACAGCCTGGATGACCGCGTGGCCGGCCTGAATGCCGGGGCCGACGACTACCTGACCAAGCCTTTCGACTTTCCCGAGTTGGAAGCGCGGCTGCGGGCGCTGCTGCGCCGCAGCAAGCCGGTCAGCAGCGCCAGCGAAATGGGCCCGCTGAGCTTCGACCGCGACACCCGCCGAGCCATGCTGCGCAGCGAGCCGCTGGAACTCAGCCCGCGCGAGTGGATGCTGCTGGACCTGCTGCTGACGCAGCGCGAGAAGGTGGTCACCAAGGAGCAGATCAACCAGGTCTGGGCCACTGATCGCGCCGGGGGCGCCAGCGAAGGCGGTGCCGGTGGCAACAACGCGATCGAGGTCTACATCCACCGGCTGCGTCGCAAGCTGGAGGGTTCGGGCCTGGCGATCCGCACGGTGCGCGGGCTGGGTTACCTGCTCGAAGCCGAAGCCGTGGTCGCCTGAAGCCGCGCTCCGCTGAACCCGCGCGCTGCACCGACGCGGCGCAGCAGCCCTTGTCCCTGCCTTCGATCGCCCCGCCCCCATGAATGCCGACCCGGGCCTGCCGCCCGGCCCGCCGCCGGCGCCCGCCGGCCTGCCTGATCCGCTGCCGCCAGACCGCTGGCAACTGCTGAGCCACCGGCTGTTCGGCAAAGGCTTGGGCGTGCTGCATGGCGCTCGCTCGCTGCGCCAGCAGTTGCTGGTCTGGGTGTTGCTGCCGCAAGTCGTGCTGTGGCTGGCCGGCGCGTTCTTCACCTACAACCTGGCAGCCCGCTATGCCAACGCGGCGATCGATGCCAGCTTGCTGCAGGCCACCCGTGCGCTGGCGCGCCAGGTCAAGCCGGTGGGCAACGGGTTGCTGATCGACTTCCCGCGTGCCGCGCAGGACATCCTGGAGGCCGACCCGAACGACAGGGTGCTCTACACCGTCAGCTCGCCGCCTGGGCAGTTCATCCTCGGCAACCGCAACCTGCCAGCGCCGCCCACCGCGGGCGATGCTGGCGCAGCACCGGGCGACCCGCGCTTCTACGACGGCCAGATCCAGCTCAACCCTCACCTGGAGCAAGGCGAAAAACCGATTTTCGAGCAAGTGCGGGTGGCCGCGCTCTACCTCAGCTACGGCGACGACATCGGCCCTTCGCAGACCATGCTGGTCCAGGTCGCGCGCTCCAGCACCAACCGGGAGGAGCTGGCGCGCCGCATCCTGCTGGACACGGTGCTGCCGTTGTCGGTGCTGATCATCGCGATGACGATGATCGTCTGGGCCGGCATCGGCGCCGGCCTGGCACCGCTGAGCAGGCTGCGCAGCCAGGTGGTCGGCCGCGCAGCCAATGACCTGACGCCGATCCGGATCGACGTGGCGCCGCACGAGGTGCGTGCGCTGGCCCAGGCCATCAATGCACTGCTGGCCGCGGTGCAGCGCAACGTGGGCGCGCAAAAGCGCTTCATCAGCGACGCCGCCCATCAGCTTCGCACGCCGCTGGCCGGCCTGAAAAGCCAGACCGAACTGGCACTCAAAGATGCCACCGAGCCCGCCTTGCAGGCTCGCCTGCAGCGTGTGCACGAAAGCGCGACCCGCAGCGCCCACCTGGTCAACCAGCTGCTCACGCTGGCGCGAGCCGAGCCGGAGTCGGCCACCCGCCAATCGCAGGAGCGGGTGGACATGGCCAAGCTGGCGCGCGAGCTGACGGCGGAACTGGTGCCGCGCGCCTTGCACGCCGGGCTGGACCTGGGCTTTGCCGTGGCGGACGAGGCCGGGCCGCTGTACGTGCGCGGCATCAGCCTGCTGCTGCGCGAGGCCTTGATCAACGTGATCGACAACGCGCTGCGCTATGCCGGTCGCGGGGCCGAGGTCACGGTGCTGGTCGCGGCGGAAGGCGAGCATGTGGTGCGCGTCGAAGTGAACGACAACGGCCCCGGCCTGCCGCTGGAGCAACAGCACCAGGTGTTCGAGCGCTTCTTCCGCGCCACGCATGAAGGCACGGGCTGCGGCCTGGGCCTGGCGATCGTCAAGGAGATCGTCGAGCGGCATGCCGGCCAGGTGTCGGTGCAATCGGTCCACCCCACCGGTCTTTCGGTGCAACTGCGCCTGCCCCGCTCGCCCTGAGCAAGGGCAACTCGCTGCGGCCCTCCGCAAGGGCATCCCAGCGGCCTCCGACTGTGGCGGCTGCGCGCTCACTTGCAGGTTACCCGGGATTACGCGAACTTGTCGGCTGATTGGCTCCGAAGAAGCGTTGCTTGTACGCCAACACCCTATCGTAAGTACCTATAAATTGGCTGTTCAGTATTCATTAATAATTCGGCTCGCCGCAAGCAGTCTGAACATTGCACAACAACACGAGTGGTCTGCGGCCCACTCTCCCCGTCAGGAGACAACCATGAAGATTCGTCACCCCGCTTGGCGTCACACCCCGCTGGCCATCGGCCTGCTGCTCGCCACCACCCAGTCGGCCTTCGCACTCGACTGGGGCGGCTACTTCCGCGCCGGCCCCGGCCTGACCTCGAAGAACACCTCGCGCGCCTGCTACGCGCTGAACGGCGGCTCGGCTGGCATGAAGTACCGCCTGGGCAACGAGTGCGACTTCTACGGTGAGTTCGCGCTGAGCCAGGACTTCGTCAAGGACGGCATCACGTCGAAGATCTACGTGATGACCAACCACTACAACAGTGGCACCGACTCCGACGGCAGC
>NZ_JBGGNH010000006.1:0-128660 GCF_041287625.1 Ideonella sp. | reverse complement strand
GGCATCGATGCCGGCGCGCTGGATGGCGTGCTTGACGGCGTGGCCGCCCAGCGTGGCGCCGTGGGTCATGTTGAAGGCGCCCTTCCAGCTCTTGGCCAGGGGCGTGCGGGCGGTGGAGACGATAACTGCGTTGGTCATGATGTAGTCCTTGTGCGATTCAATTGAACGTCTTGCCTTCGGCCGCAAGGCGCGCGAGCAGCGGAGCGGGTTCCCAGAACTTCGCGTCGTCGCGCGGGTTCTTCTGGAACCGCTTCATCGCCTGCACCACGTTGAACAGGCCCACCTGGTCGGCGTACAGCATCGGGCCGCCGCGGTGCATCGGGAATCCATAGCCCGTGATATAGACCATGTCGATGTCGCTTGCGCGCGAGGAAATGCCGTCCTCGAGGATGCGGGCGCCTTCATTCACCAGCGCGAAAACCAGGCGCTGCACGATCTCGTCATCGGAAATCTTGCGTGGCTCGATGCCCAGCGACTTGCGATGCTCGACGATCATGTCCTCGACCAGCTTCGAAGGGATCGCATCGCGCTTGCCTTCCTGGTAGTCGTACCAGCCGGCGCCGGTCTTCTGCCCGAAGCGGCCCAGCTCGCACAGCTTGTCTGCGGTGCGGCTGTACAGCATGTTCGGGCGCTCTTCGGCGCGGCGCTTGCGGATCGCCCAGCCGATGTCGTTGCCGGCGAGGTCACCCATGCGGAACGGGCCCATCGCGAAGCCGAACTTCTCGATCGCGCGGTCGACTTGTGCCGGCGTCGCGCCTTCGTCCAGCAGGAAACCGGCCTGGCGGCTGTACTGCTCGATCATGCGGTTGCCGATGAAGCCGTCGCATACGCCCGAAACCACGCAGGTCTTCTTGATCTTCTTGCCCAGCTGCATCACGGTGGCCAGCACGTCCTTGGCGGTGGCCGCGCCGCGCACCACTTCCAGCAGCTTCATCACGTTGGCGGGGCTGAAGAAGTGGGTGCCAATGACGTCCTGCGGGCGCTTCGTGAAGTTCGCAATTTTGTTGACGTCCAGCGTGGAGGTGTTGCTGGCCAGGATGGCGCCGGGCTTCATGACCCGGTCCAGCTCTGTGAACACGGCCTTCTTGACGTCGATGTCCTCGAACACGGCCTCGATCACCATGTCCGCGTCACCCAGCGCGTCGTAGCTCAGCGTGGTGCTCAAGAGCGCCATGCGCTGGTCGTACTTGTCCTGCTTCAGCTTCCCCTTCTTGACCTGCGACTCGTAGTTCTTGCGCATCGTGGCCACGCCGCGGTCCAGCGCGTCCTGCTTCATCTCCAGCATCACGACAGGGATGCCGGCGTTCAGGAAGTTCATCGCGATGCCGCCGCCCATGGTGCCGGCGCCGATCACGGCCAGTTTGTTGATGGGGCGCACCGGCGTGTCGTCCGGCACGTCGGAGATCTTGCTGGCGGCGCGCTCGGCGAAGAAGGCATGGCGCAGGGCCTTGCTCTCGGGCGTGAACATCAGCGCGGTGAACGCCTCGCGTTCCTTCTTCATGCCGGCCTCGAAGTCCTTGCCCAGCGACGCTGCCACGGCTTCCACGCACTGCAGCGGCGCCGGGAAGTTCTTGGACATCGCGCCCACGGTGTTGCGCGAGAACTGCAGGAAAGCCTGTGCCTCCGGGTGCTTGACCTTCAGGTCGCGCACCAGCGGCAGCGGCCGCAGGTCGGCCACTTCCTTGGCGAAAGCGATGGCGCCTGCCATCAGGTCGCCATCGATGATGCGGTCGAACAGCTTCTGGCCCGGCTGCATCGCCAGCAGTTCGCTCTTCACCGGCTCGCCGCTGACGATGATGTTCAGCGCGGTTTCCAGCCCCAGCACGCGCGGCAGGCGCTGCGTGCCGCCGGCGCCCGGCACCAGGCCCAGCTTCACTTCCGGCAACGCCACGTTGGTGCCCGGCGAAGCCACGCGGTAGTGCGCGCCCAGCGCCAATTCCAGCCCACCGCCCATGCAAACCGAATGGATGGCCGCGACGATGGGTTTCGTGCAGGCCTCTTCAAGCTTGATCAGCGACAGCAGGTTGGGCTCGGCCAGCGCGCGGGGCGTGCCAAATTCCTTGATGTCCGCACCGCCCGAAAACGCCTTGCCGGCGCCGGTGACGACGATGGCGCTGACGGCTGCATCGGCCTGCGCCTTCTCCAGCCCCTCGGCAATCGCCAGCCGGGTCGCAGCGCCCAGGCCGTTGACGGGAGGATTGTTCAGCGTGATGACGGCCACATTGCCGCGGACTTCATAGCTTGCGCTCATGTCTGTATCCCTTTGGGAAAGGAGAGGAAAGACGCCGGAAGGCGACGTGCCACCGCCGCCGGACGGATCCAGCGCACCGATTAGCACGATCGTTCGATTCTAAGAACGACGACGTTTCAGATGATGTCCCTGCTGCGACAAGTGAGGCCAGGGAAAACACCAATGCTCGATGGCTGGGGCCTGCGCACCCGCTCGGCGGGTCGACTTGGCGCAAACCATTCTTGGCTCTGGAAATGCGTTCACCACCGGTCGCATGGCTAGGGATGTCCAGCGGGAATCGCGTCGTGATAAACCCAAGCCGCCTACAACGTCCACACCCTCACCGAAAAGGTACTACGCGCCATGAATGCCTTCTCCCCCTCTTCCCTGAAGCACGCTGCGGCGGCAGCACTGTGTGCCGCATTGCTCGGCAACAGCCCGGCGCAAGCCGCGAACTACGGCCTGGAGATTCTTCCTGCGCTGAATGGCAAGTCTTGTGCGCCGCTTGGCCTGAACAACGTGGGCCAAGTCGTGGGCCAGTGCGACGGGCATGCGGTGGTCTGGAACAACGGACAGATCACGGACCTGACACCCGATCTGCAGGGCGACTACAACGAGGACGCGGCCTACGGCATCAACGACAAGGGGGAGATCGTCTACTCGCATCTTTTCGAGTTGATGCTGCTGAAGGATGGCGCACCCATCGCACTCAAGGGTGCGCAAGGTGGCCTGGCCGCCTGCCCATGCGCGATCAATGAAAAAGGCAAGGTCACTGGCTCGGCCATCAAGAAGCCGGACGCCGTGCAACTGGGCCAAGTGAACCGCTGGTCCATCGACGCCGCAGGCCAGCAGCACGCCACCGAACTCGCGATCATCGCCACGGACACCACCAGCGAAGCGCACGCCATCAACAAACACGGCGTGGTCGTCGGCGTTGTGGGTCTCCGGGCCGTGAGCTGGCACGACAAGCAGGGCGGACCGCTCGAAGCCGACGACGGCCGATGGTCGCGAGCAAACGGCATCAACGCCAGCGGCACCGTGGTGGGCGTCAAGCAAGGTGCATCCAACGACATGCCGGTGAAATGGGAAGGCGGCCAAGCCATTGCGCTCCCGCTGCTGACAACAAAGTTCACTCCCGGCGGATGGGCCCTGGGCATCAACGACAAGGGCGACATCGTGGGTCATGCCACGTTGCAGGGCCTGCGCGCGGTGGTTTGGCGCAAGGACAAGGTGTTGGACCTGAATGACCTGCTGTCAGCCAGCGCCAAAGCCATGGGCTGGACGCTTGTGAGCGCAGTGGCAATCAACCACTCGGGCGTGATTGTGGGCACCGCAGTCTCGCCGGCCACCTCCAGCGTGACGCGGGCCTTTGTGTTCACACCGCCGCGCAAGGCCGACTGAGTCTTCGCAGCAGGCCAACGAGCCGGCGTGCCCAGGGTTCGACTCAAACCTCCAGCCACTCCTTGCGGACGTTGCTGTTGGCCTTCAGTTCTGCGGGGCTGCCTTCAAAGACGATGCGGCCGTGGCCCATCACCAGGCAGCGTTCGGAGACTTCGAGGGCGATGGTGAGTTTCTGTTCGACCAGCAGCACCGAAATGCCGCGGCGCTTGAGCTCGCGCAGGTATTCGGCGACCAGTTCGACGATCTTGGGTGCCAGGCCTTCGGTGGGCTCATCGATCATGATCAGGTCCGGGTCGCCCATCAAGGTGCGGCACAGCGTGAGCATCTGCTGTTCGCCGCCGGAGAGCACGCCGGCTTCGGTGTGCTCGCGCTCCTTCAGGCGCGGGAACATGCGGAACATGTCGTCCAGGCTCCAGCGGCCTTTTTTCTTGCCGCTCTTGATGCCCAGCAGCAGGTTTTGGCTCACGGTCAGGCGCGGGAAGATGTCGCGGTTCTCGGGCACGTAGCCAATGCCTTCGTGGGCGATCTCGAAGGCCTTGCGGCCGACCAGTTCGCGGCCGCGCCACTTGACCGAGCCCTGTGCGTCCACCAGGCCCATGATGGCCTTGACGGTGGTGGAGCGGCCGGCGCCGTTGCGGCCCAGCAGGCTGACGATCTCGCCTTCGCCAATGTTCAGCGACACGCCATGCAGCACATGGCTCTTACCATAGTAGGCATGCACATTGGCCAGTTGCAGCAATTCCTTTGTCATGCTGCGCACCCCATCGGCTGCGCCGCAGCTTCGGCCGCCTGGTGGTCGGCCAGTACCGAGCCCAGGTAGGCCTCCTGCACACGCGGGTTGGCGCGCACGGCATCGGGTGTGTCGAAGGCGATGACCTCGCCGTAGACCAGTACCGCGATGCGGTCCGCCAGGCCGAAGACCACGCCCATGTCGTGCTCCACCGTGAGCAGCGTCTTGCCTTCGGTGACCTCGCGGATCAGCTGGATGAAGCGCTTGGTCTCGCTCTTGCTCATGCCGGCGGTGGGCTCGTCCAGCAGGATGACGCTGGAGCCGCCGGCGATGGTGATGCCGATCTCCAGCGCGCGCTGCTCGGCATAGGTGAGGTTCATCGCCAGCTGGTCGCGGCGCTTGTCGAGCTTGATCATCTGCATGACCTCCTCGGCACGCGCGTTGGCCTCGTGCTGGTTGGCGAGGAAGCGCCAGAAGGCATAGCGCTGACCCATGGACCACAGCACCGCGCAGCGCAGGTTCTCGAACACCGAGAGCCGCGTGAACAGGTTGCTGACCTGGAAGCTGCGCGACAGGCCACGGCGGTTGATCTCGTAGGGCTTGAGCCCGTCGATGCGCTCGCCGTGCAGGCGAATCTCGCCGCTGGACAGGCCAAAGCGCCCGGAGATCAGGTTGAACAGCGTGGACTTGCCCGCGCCGTTGGGCCCGATGATGGCCACGCGCTCGCCCGGCTTCACCTGCAGCTGCGCGCCGCGGATGATTTCCGTGAGACCGAAGCGCTTGTGCGCGCCAAGCAACTCCAAAGCGTATGGGCTGGACCCATTGGAAGACACCGCAACCGAACTGCTCATCACAAAGCCTCCCTGCGCTTCACCTCGCGCTCGATCTCTTCCTGCGCCGCACCCCATTGCTGGGCAAAGTGCCGCCGCGAAACTTCGAACAGTCCCGCGCCTGTCAGCAGCAGCAGCGCCGCGCCGCACCAGGCGTCCAGGCCTTTGGCATTCAGCGTCACGCCGAGGAAGTTCATCTGCGGGCCCAGCGCCTCGTTGAGCCGCAGGTGGTAGACCATCTCGATGCAGACGGCCACCGCCAGCAGCACCGTGCCTGCCGTGCCGGCCAGCGCCAGGTAGCCGGTCCACAGCCGGCCCAGCTTGCCGTGCGCCGCCACGCGCAGATTCATCATGATCAAGCCTGCCACGCCGCCTGGCGCGAACATCACCATGAACATGAAGACCAGCCCGAGGTAGAGCAGCCAAGCCTGCGTGAGCTCCGACAGCAGCACCAGCGCCACCACCATCAGGACCGCGCCGATGATGGGACCGAAGAAGAAAGTGGCGCCGCCCAGGAACACGAACAGCAGGTACGAGCCCGAGCGCGCCGCGCCCACCACCTCGGCGTTGACGATCTCGGTGTTCAGTGTGCTCAGCCCGCCCGCAATGCCGGCGAAGAAGCCGGAGATCATGAAGGCCAGGTAGCGCACGCGCTGGGTGGAGTAGCCGATGAATTCGACGCGCTCGGGGTTGTCGCGCACCGCATTCAGCATGCGGCCCAGCGGCGTGCGCGTCAGCGCGAACATCAGTCCGGTGCAGACGAAGCAGTAGGCGGCGATCAGGTAGTAGAGCTGGATCTGCGGCCCGAAGCTGATGCCGAACACCTTCTCGCCCACCACGCGGTTGCCCGAGACGCCGCCTTCACCGCCGAAGAACTCCGGCAGCATCAACGACATGGACCAGACCAGCTCGCCCAGGCCCAGCGTGATCATTGCGAAGGTGGTGCCGCTCTTCTTGGTGGTCACATAGCCCAGCAGCGCGGCGAAAAAGAGGCCCCCCAGCCCGCCGGCAATCGGCACCAGGCTGACCGGCAGGTGCAGGCTGCCGGCGCTTACCGCATTGAGCGTGTGGATCGCAACGTAGCCGCCCAGGCCGCTGTAGACCGCATGGCCAAAGCTCAGCATGCCGCCCTGCCCGAGCAGGATGTTGTAGGCCAGGCAGGCAATGATGCCGATGCCCATCTGGCACAGCATGGTTTGCGCAAAGCTGGTGGTCCACAGCAGCGGCACGACCAGCAAGGTCAGTGCGAACAGGCTCCAGATCAGCGCGCGGCCCACGTTCCAGGGCTTGAAGTGGTAGCTGCGCGACGTGGCCTGCCGGCGCGCGGTGGCGGCTGGCGGCGCGCCGCTGGGCACCGCTGCCAGCACAGGTGCGGCAGGACGGAGGGTGGCGGGCGAAGCCGCGATGTCAGGTTGTGCAGCCGTGCTCATTGCCTCATTCCTCCCGTGTGCCCATCAAGCCCTTGGGCCGGAAGATCAGGATCAACACCAGCAGCAGGTACGGCAGGATGGGCGCCGCCTGCGCCAGCGTGATGCGCAGCAGCGGCCAGCCCGTCGAACCTTCGTGCACCGAGGCGCCCAAGCGGTTGAACAGGTCAGCCAGCGAGGCATCCACCGTCAGCGGCAGCGTCTGCAAAAGGCCGATGACGATGGAACCCACGAAGGCCCCGGCCAGCGAGCCCATGCCACCGACCACCACGACCACGAAGATGATGGAGCCGACCACCGCGGCCATCGCCGGCTCGGTGACGAAGGTGACACCACCGATCACACCGGCCAGCGCCGCGAGCGCGCAGCCGGATCCAAACACCAGCATCAGCACACGCGGCACGTTGTGGCCCAGCGCCTCGGCCATTTCCGGGTGGGTCAGCGCGGCCTGGATGACCAGGCCGATGCGCGTGCGCGTGAGCAGCAGCCACAGCGCGACCAGCATGCCCAGCGAGACCAGCATCATGAAGGCGCGGGTCATCGGGAAGCGCGAGCAGCTGGCTGCCGCTTCGCCCGCAGACTGGCACATCTCCGGCGGCGCCACGCCTGCGACGATGGACAGCCCGTGCTGCGCCGACTGCACCACCGTGAAGGCAGAGGTCTGCAGCCAGGCCGGCGGCACCGCCGGCATCGGCGTGCGGCCCCAGATCAGCTGCACCACCTCCAGCACCACGTAGGACAGGCCGAAGGTGATCAGCAGTTCGGGCACGTGGCCGAACTTGTGCGCGCGGCGCAGCGCCGTGCGTTCAAACAGCGCCCCCAGGCCGCCCACCAGCAGCGGCGCCAGCACCAGCGCGGCAGTGAAGCCCAGCCAGCTGCTCAGCGTGTAGGCGATGTAGGCGCCCAGCATGTAGAAGCTCGCATGGGCGAAGTTCAGCACGCCCATCATGCTGAAGATCAGCGTCAGCCCGGAACTGAGCATGAACAGCAACAGCCCGGAACTGAAGCCGTTCAGCAGGTTGATCAGGATCTGGTCCACAGCAGGTGATTCCGGTGACGTAGAAAGGTCGACAAAAAGGGCCCGGCGGAGCAGCGTCCGGCGGGCCCGGTTCAGGCACGCGGCGCTCTCACGGGCGCTTCATCTGGCACGAAGTGGGCGTGCTGGAGATGTACGAGTCGTAGGCCTTGACCTCGGCAAAGGTGTAGCCGGTGTTCTCGACGCTGTAGTTGTTCTTCGCATCGGTCTTCTGCCAGACCGAGATGAACAAGGGCTGCTGCAACTGGTGATCGGTCTTGCGCATCTCCACGTCGCCATTGAAGCTCTTGAACTTCAGGCCTTCCATCGCCACCGCGACTTTCACCGGGTCAGTGGACTTGGCCTTGGCCATCGCGTCGCTCAGCAGCGCGAACAGGTGGTAGCTGGAGCCCGTGTACCAGTCGTCGTTGAACTTGGCCTTGAAGTCCGCCATCAGCTTGGCGGTCGCGCCACCCATGTTGGAGGTGGCGTAGGCGACCTGGAACACCCGGCCTGCAGCCGCGGCGCCAAGCGCGGTGGGCGTGCCCGTCACGCCGGCGTAGTAGGTGTAGAACTTGACGTTCAGCCCGGCGTCGTTGGCGGCCTTGACCAGCAGCGTGAGGTCCGAGCCCCAGTTGCCGGTCACCACGGTGTCGGCGCCGGAGGCCTTGATCTTCGCGATGTATGGCGCGAAATCGCGCACCTGGGCCAACGGGTGCAGGTCCTCACCGACCACCTGCACGTCCGGTCGCTTGCGCGTCAGCGCGTCCTTGAAATACTTGGCCACCTGCTGGCCATGCGAGTAGTTCTGGTTGATCAGGTAGACCTTCTGGATGTCCTTCTGGTCCTTCATGAAGGTGGTCAGTGCCTCCATCTTCATCGAGGTGTCGGCGTCCAGCCGGAAGTGCCAGTAGCTGCACTTGCTGTTGGTCAGGTCGGGGTCCACCGCCGAGTGATTCAGGTAGATGACTTCCTTGCCCGGGTTGCGCTCGTTGTGCTTGTTGATGGCATCGATCAGCGCCAGTGCGGCGCTGGAGCCATTGCCCTGGGTCACGTAGCGCACGCCCTGGTCGATGGCCGACTTCAGTGCGTTCAGCGACTCGGCCGGGCTGAGCTTGTTGTCGATCGGGATGATCTCGAACTTCACGCCCGCGGCGTTGCCCTTGTTGAACTGCTCCGCAATGAACTGGAAGCTCTTGACCTGGTTCTGGCCGACCGGGGCCATCAGCCCGCTCAAGGGGTCGATCCACGCGACCTTGACGGTCTCGCCCTTCTGGGCGTGGGCCATGCCGGCGGTCATCGCCAGCGAGGCCGTGGCCACCATGCCAAGCCATTGGTAGCTGATCTTCATCGGGCCGTCTCCTGTTGTGTTTGATGCGCTGCACTGAAGCCAGTCAACGGTAGCGGAAGCACCTGCACGGGGCTTCAGGGACTACCACTAAAGCCTGTCGCCCCCGGGACAAAGCCGCGGGAAAACGCCATGCACCCGCCCGCAAGGCGAGGCTGAACGCGGCGCAAAACCCCATCCACGTCATTGCTCCAGGCGCGCGCCTACAGCACACGGAGCCGGTGCGGCCTACGATTCGCCGGGGTCAGCCCCAGGAAAAATCAGGGAGGTGAACCATGTCGAAACCCCTGTGCGCCGAACGCCGGCAAGGCCTTCGTCTGCAGTTCGCTGCGGCAGCTTGTGCGCTGGCACTGTGTGCTGGCAATGGCGGCGCGGCCGCGCTGGACGCGCAGGAAGCGGTTTTCGCCCCCGGTGTGCGCTTGGGCACCATCCCGGCATTGCACACGCTGCCCGGCGTGGACAACATGTTCTTCGACATCGGCTTCACCGGCCAACACGGTTACCGCGACCACCGCGGCGAGAAAGGCGGGCTGGTCTACACCTGCGCTGCAGGCTTCCTGGACATCGACCACGTGCGCCAATCCGCCGACTGGATGGCCTACCTGCATGCCCGGCTGGGCGCCGCCTGGTCCAGGAAGAGCGAGACGACCCGGCTCACCATTCCCAGCGCGGACCGTGGCATGCAGTTGCGCATCGTCCTGCAGCATTCGACCGAGGCGCAAGGCACGCCACCGCCGTGGCCTGCACTGGACGCATTGGCCCGACGCCTGGCCTTCCTGATGATGACCTGGCACGAGGTGCTGACCTGGTTCGACTATCGCAGCACCTTTCTTGCACCGGAAAAGATCTCCGCCTTCACCTATGAGGACACGCTTTCGCACGTGGTGGGCATCGAAATCGGCGCTCGCGCCGTGGCCCGCACCGACGTGGCCTACGCCGTTGCGGTGGACCAGGAACTGAAGGCTTTGCCAGAGCGCTACGGCGCGCAGCCGGTCGCGGTGACACGCCAGGCCTTCACCCGCGTCCGCAACCGCTGGTGGCGTGGCAACAGCGGTTGGCCGAACAATGACTTCATCACCGGCCGCGACGTGGCGATGGGGCTAGACAGCCCCACGATCAAGCCCTGGAGCGTGCCCGGTGTCGCAGCATGCGCCAGCAGGCCGCCGCGCGTCTTCAGCAGCGCGGAGCTGGTGTTTGCTGCACCAGCGGCCAACCCGGCCGACCAGGCCGCCGAAGCGGCGGCGCCGGCGTCAGCCGCTTCCGCCCCATCCAATGCCGACGAGCCGGACCCCGCGCCCTTCCGTGCGGAGGTGCGCATCTTGTCCACCGCGCCTGAGCTGCGCGAGGTCCTGAGCCAGCTGTTTCCAGAGCAGGCCGCGGGAACCGCTTTCCGGCTGAACCCGCAGCAGGACCTGCTCAAGCTCATGCAGGAGATCGAGCGGCGCGTGAAGGCAGAGTTGGGCGAAGACGCCACTTCGCCGGAGCGGCTGTTGAACCGTCCTTGAGCGGCGCAGGCTCAGGCCGTTGGCAGCTGATGGGCCTTGAACTGCTCGCGCAGCTTGAGCTTCTGCAGCTTGCCGGTGGCCGTGTGCGGCAACTCGGCGACGATGGCCACGTCGTCCGGGATCTGCCACTTGGCGATGCGGCCTTCGAAGAAGCCCAGCAGGTCCTCGCGCGTTGGCGACATGCCGGGCTTGGGCACCACCACCAGCAGCGGCCGCTCGTCCCACTTGGGGTGCTTGCAGGCGATGACCGCGGCCTCGTGCACGGCGGGGTGCGCCATCGCGATGTTTTCCAGCTCGATGGAGCTGATCCATTCGCCGCCGGACTTGATCACGTCCTTGCTGCGGTCGGTGATCTGCATGTAGCCATCGGGGTGAATCGCGGCCACGTCGCCGGTGGGGAACCAGCCCGGCTCACCGTCCACGCTGACCAGCGGCGATGGCGCGTCCTTCTGTCCGAAGTAGCTCGCAATGACCCAGTTGCCGCGCACCACCAGGTTGCCCGCGGCCTCGCCGTCCCACGGCAAGCTTCGGCCGTCGTCGTCGATGATGGCCATGTCCACGCCGTAGATCACGCGCCCCTGCGTCTGCAGCAGCTTCTGCCTGGCCTCGGCCGGCAGGTCATCGTGCTTGGACATCAGCTTGGACAGCGTGCCCAGCGGCGACATCTCGGTCATGCCCCAGGCGTGGATGACCTCGACTTGGAAGTCGTCCTGCAGCGTCTTCATCATCGCCGGCGGACAGGCCGAACCGCCGATCACCGTGCGCTTGAAGCTGCTGAACTTCAGGTCGTTGGCCTTCATGTAGGTCAAGAGGCCCAGCCAGACGGTGGGCACGCCGGCAGAAAAGGTCACTTTTTCGTTTTCGAACAGCTCGTAGAGCGACTTGCCGTCCAGGTGCGGCCCTGGCATCACCAGCTTGGCGCCGACCATGGCCGCGGTGTACGGGATGCCCCAGGCGTTGACGTGGAACATCGGCACCACCGGCAGGATCACGTCGCGTGTGGAGCAGTTCATCGCGTCCGGCATGGCTGCGGCGTAGGCGTGCAGCAGCGTCGAGCGGTGGCTGTAGACGGCGCCCTTCGGGTGGCCGGTGGTACCCGAGGTGTAGCAGATGCTCGAAGCCGTGTTCTCGTCGAAGTCAGGCCAGCGGTAGGCCCCGTCTTCTGCGTCGACGATCTCCTCGTAGCACAGCAGGCCGGCAATGCTGCTGGCGGCCGGCATGTGCGCGCGGTCCGTCATCAGCACGAAGTGCTTCACCGACTTCAGCTCCGGCGCCAGCTTCTCGACCAGCGGCAGGAAGTTCAGGTCGAAGCACAGCACACGGTCGGCTGCGTCGTTGGTGATCCAGGCGATTTGCTCGGGAAACAGGCGCGGGTTGATGGTGTGGCAGACCAGCTGCGAGCCTGAGCTGCCGTAGTAGATCTCCAGGTGCCGGTAGCCGTTCCAGGCCAGCGTGCCGATGCGGTCGCCCGGCTCGCAGTCCAGCCGCGCGAGGGCCTGCGCCAGCTTGCGCGCACGGAGTTCGATGCCCGCCCAGTTGGTCCGGTGCACGTCGCCTTCGACCCGCTTGGACACCACCTCCACCTCGCCGGCGTGCCGGGCCGCATGGCGCAACACGGAACCAATCATCAGCGGCGTGGTCATCATCTGGCCCATCAAGGCGCTCATCGGTGTCTCCTGCAAGGTGTCAAAACAAGCTCGTTCGATGATAGGCACGCAGCAGCGCGAGAGGCCTTGCGTGGCCTCAGATGAAACCCGAATGCCCCTCGTCGCCAAGGCGACAGTCGGGCCTGCCTACACTGCCGGCATGTCTGCCCCAGAAGTTGCCCCGCAAGCCGCCCTGCCCCCTCCGCCCGCCGCCTGGTCGAACCGCTTTGCCAGCCTGGGCGCCGGCTTCGGCACCGCGCTGCCGGCCCGAGGCCTGCCCGACCCTCACTGGGTGGCCACCAGCGACGATTGCGCCCGCTTGCTCGGCTGGCCCGAGGACTGGTGGCAACAGGCTGGCGACGCGCTGGCCGTCTTCAGCGGCAACGCTGCCTGGCCCGGCATGGCGCCGCTGGCCAGCGTCTACAGCGGCCACCAGTTCGGCGTCTGGGCCGGCCAGTTGGGCGATGGCCGCGCGCTGCTGCTGGGCGAGCTGGACACGCCTGCCGGTCCGATGGAGTTGCAGCTCAAGGGCGCCGGGCTCACGCCTTACTCGCGCATGGGCGACGGCCGCGCGGTGCTGCGCTCCTCGGTCCGCGAATTCCTCTGCTCCGAAGCCATGCACCACCTGGGCATTCCGACCACCCGCGCGCTGTGCCTCACCGGCTCGGCGCTGCCGGTGCGACGCGAACGCGTGGAGACGGCGGCAGTCGTCACGCGCGTCGCGCCCAGCTTCATCCGCTTCGGCCACTTCGAGCACTTTGCGCACCATGGCCAGCCCGAGCGGCTGCGCCAGCTGGTGGACTTCGTGATCGCCCATCATTACCCGCAATGCGCCGAGGCGCAGCAGCCGGTGCTGGCCCTGCTCGGCGAGGTGACCCGGCGCACCGCCCGCCTGCTGGCGCAGTGGCAGTCGGTCGGCTTCGCGCACGGCGTGATGAACACCGACAACATGTCCATCCTGGGCCTGACCATCGACTACGGCCCGTTTGGCTTCCTGGACGCGTTCGACCCCAACCACATCTGCAACCACTCGGACGACCGCGGCCGCTATGCCTTCGCGCGCCAGCCACAGGTCGCCTGGTGGAACCTGCATGCCCTCGCCCAGGCGCTGCTGCCGCTGGTGGGCACTGGCAAGGGCGAAGAGGCAGATGCAGAACTGCTGCGCGCCGAGCTGGAACCTTATGGCCCCGCGTTCAGCGAGGCCATGACCTCGCTGATGCTGGCCAAGCTGGGCCTGCAGGACACCCAGGCCGGCGACGGCGCGCTGGCTGACGGACTGCTGCGGCTGATGGCCGCGCAGCGCGCCGACCACACCATCGCCTGGCGCCGGCTGTGCGACTTCAGCACCGCACCCGATGCCCGCAACGACGCGGTGCGCGACCTTTTCGTTGACCGCGAGGCTTTCGACGCCTGGGCGGCCGGCTACACCCAGCGCCTGCGCCAGGAAATGAGCGACGACACTGCGCGGGCCTTGCGCATGCGCCAGGCCAACCCCAAGTACGTGCTGCGCAACCACCTGGCCGAGCAGGCCATCCGGCAGGCCGAAGGTGGCGACTTCAGCGAAGTGCAGCGCCTGCTGAAAGTTTTGTCGCGCCCGTTCGACGAACAGCCTGAACACGATGCCGACGCCGGCTTCCCGCCCGACTGGGCCCATCACCTGGAAGTTTCCTGTTCCTCATGAGCACCCCCAAACCTACCGCTTCGCGTCAGGCCCCCCAAGGGGGTCAGGAAAACTCGGGAACGGCCCGTCGTTTCCCTGAGAGCCACGACCACGACGACCCGCGCTACCCCGTGCGCAAGACCGATGCGCAATGGCGCGAAGAGCTGGACCCGACCGAATACGCGATTGCCCGCCACGCTGCCACCGAACGCGCCTTCACCGGCAAATACTGGGACCACTTCGAAGGTGGCACCTACCGCTGCATCGGCTGCGACGAGCCGCTGTTCAGCTCGGACAGCAAGTTCGACGCAGGCTGCGGCTGGCCCAGCTACTGGCAGGCGATTGACGACGGCAAGATCGAGCGCCTGGTGGACACCACGCACGGCATGACGCGGGTCGAAGTGCGCTGTGCGAAATGCGGCTCGCACCTGGGCCATGTGTTCGAAGACGGGCCTGAGCCGACCGGCGAGCGCTTCTGCATCAATTCGGCAGCGATAGACTTCGCGCCGAAACCGTAAAGCGCCCTGACATGAAACTGCTGTTCGACCTGCTGCCCGTCATCCTCTTTTTCCTGACCTTCCGCGCCACCGAATCGCACAAGGAATGGGCCGGCGAATTCGCCACCCAGCATTTCGGCGCGCTGGTCTCGGGCGGTGTGGTCGCGGCCAGCGAAGGGCCGGTGATGCTGGCCACGCTGGTCACCATCGCCGCCACGCTGTGCCAGGTCGTGTACCTCAAGCTGCGCGGCCGAAAGGTCGACCTGATGCTGTGGATCAGCCTGACGCTGGTCACGGTGCTGGGCGGCCTGACGGTGTGGCTGCACAACGAAACCTTCATCAAGTGGAAGCCCAGCGGCCTTTACTGGGCTTTCGGGCTGACGCTGTGGATCAGCCAGGTGCTGTTTCGCAAGAACCTGCTTCGCAGCACCATGGGCGATCAACTGGTTTTGCCGGACGCCATCTGGCAACGCCTGAATTTCGCCTGGGTCGGCTTCTTTGGCATGATGGGTTTGCTGAATCTCTGGGTCGCGTACAGCTTCACGACAGAAACCTGGGTCAGTTTCAAACTGTTTGGCGGCACCGGATTGATGCTGCTGTTCATCCTGGGCCAAGGCCTTTACGTCAGCAAATACATGCCCGAAGAAGGCGAAGCTTCCACGCCGGCACCCGGTCCTGGCAGCGGCCGTTGAAGGCTGAGAAATCTCCATGACGAACGCTCTTCCCACCCATGCCACAGCCGCCGCACTCGAAGCGGTGTTGCAGGCCGCGCTGCAGCCCAGCGCGCTCGTCGTGCAAGACGACAGCGCCTCACATGCCGGCCATGCCGGCGCCCGTGAAGGCAGCCATTTTTCGGTCCGCGTGGTCAGCGAAAGCTTCACCGGACTGTCACGAATTGCACGGCATCGCCTCGTGTATGATGCTTTGGGCCCTCTGATGAGCCGGGGCATCCATGCCTTGGCACTGGACGCACGCGCTCCGGGCGAAGTCTGACCGCGAACCGCGAATCCACCCATCACCCATCCGCGTCAAATCAGGTCCTTCAAATGAAGGTCTTGTCTTCATCGCCGAATCTGGCCTGAACCCAATATCTCCTGTGATCGCGGCTGCGTGGGTATATCTGCCTCGCGCCTTCCTTTTTCATCTCATCGACAAAATCGAGTCCCCCGAAAGGCGACACGCATGAACTTGAAGTCCACTGTCTTGCTGGCGGCCATGGCCGTGATCCTGCCGATGGGCGCATACGCCCAGAACATTGCCATCGTGAATGGCAAGCCTGTTCCGAAGGCGCGTGTGAGCATGCTGATGCAACAGGCCAGCCGCAATGGCCAACCGGTTGCCCCTGAAATGGAAGCCCGAGCCAAAGACGAAGTCGTGCTGCGCGAAATCTTCGCCCAGGAAGCCGAGAAGAAGGGCATCCCGGCGACGGCCGACTACAAGGCCCAGCTCGAACTGCTGCGCCAGACCGTGCTGATCCGCGAGCTGTTTGCCGACTTCCAGAAGAAGAACCCGGTCACCGACGCCGAAGCCAAGGCCGAATACGACAAGGTCAAGGCCTCGTCCAGCGGCACCGAATACCGCGCCCGCCACATCCTGGTCGAGAAGGAAGAAGACGCCAAGCGCCTGATCGCCGAGATCAAGGCCGGCGCCAAGTTCGAAGACCTGGCCAAGAAGAACTCCAAGGACCCGGGCTCTGCCGAAAACGGCGGCGACCTGGACTTCGCCAAGCCTGACGCCTACGTGCCGGAATTCGGCCAGGCCATGGCTGGCCTGAAAAAGGGCGAGATGACGCAAGAGCCGGTCAAGACCCAGTTCGGCTATCACATCATCAAGCTGGAAGACACCCGCGAAGCCCAGTTCCCGGCCTTCGACGAAGTCAAGCCGCAACTGCTGCAACGCCTGTCGCAAGCCAAGCTGCAAAAGTACCAGGAAGACCTGCGCGCAGCGGCCAAGACTGACTACAAGTTCAGCCAGTAAACGCTGATCACCCAGCGAACCAAGGCGCCGACAGGCGCCTTTTTTTCGTCCGCCGAAAGGCAAGCTTCAACGGAGCCCCATGCGCTTTCTCCTGCTCTCCCTGGCCTTGTTGCTGGGCCTGCCCTGCGCCGCCCGCGCCGAATCCAACTTCACACGGCTCAACCCGCCCGGGCCGCATGCCGTGGGCCTGCGGGTGGTCGAACAATACGACTTCTCGCGGGGCTACCGCGGCCCCACCGACCTGGTCACCGGCAAACCGGTGACCGGCGAGCGCGCGCGACCGGTCCAGACCTTGATCTGGTATCCGGCCGAGCCCGGCGCCACCCCGGCGATGAAGGTGGCCGACTACCTGCGCCTGGGCGCAAATGACGACGACTTCTCGCTTCCGCCTGCCGAACGTGCTGCCCAGGCCGCCCAGTTCGTGCAAGGCCGTGTGGCCGCACTGCCGCCAGCGCGTGCCCAGGCCGAACTGGCCTCGCCGATGCTCGCGGTGCGGGACGCAGCTGCTGCGGCCGGCCAGTGGCCGGTGGTGATCTACGCCCCCAGCTTCGGCGCATGGTCGTTCGAGAATGCAGACCTCTGCGAATACCTCGCCAGCCAGGGCTACCTTGTCATCGCCAGCCCCAGCATTGGCCAGGCCTCGCGTGAGATGACCAGCAACCTCGAGGGCGTCGAAGCCCAGGTGGCCGACATCCGTTTCCTGATCGGTTTCGCCCACGGCCTGCCGCAGGCGGACAGCAGCCGCGTCGCGGTGATCGGCTTCAGCTGGGGCGGGCTGGCCAATGTGCTGGCCGCCGCCAAGGACAGCCGCATTGGCGCACTGGTCAGCCTCGACGGCTCGGTGCGCTACTGGCCGGACCTGGTCAAGCAGGCCGGCTACGCAACACCGGCGCGCAACACCGCGCCCCTGCTCTACGTCGCCGCGAGGCCGGTCGAAATCGAAGAACTCCCGGAAGGCCGCAACAAGGCCACCAGCTACCTCAACCGATTGAAGTACGCGGACGTCTACCGGGTCACGCTGTATCCGATGACGCACCCCAACTTCTCGGTGATGTTCGACCAGCGCCTGCGGCCCGACGCGCAATACCAGGACTACGACAAGGCCGAACTGTCGAGCGCCTACGCCTGGCTGGAAACCTATGTGCGCCGCTTCCTGGACGCCTACCTGAAGGGCGACACCGCCAGCCGGGCCTTCCTGGACCTGCCGGCCGCCAGCAGCGGTGCGCCGGCGCACCTGCTGAAGGTCAACGCCAGCCACAGCCAGGGTACGCCGCCAACACGCGCCAGCTTCGCCGCCGAACTGGCCCGCCGCGGTGCCGGCCATGCGTCCGAGATCTACCAGTCCTTCAAGGCACAGGAGCCTGACTTCTCGCTGCCTGAGGACGAACTCAATGCCTGGGGCTACCAACTGATGGGCATGGGCGACAGCAAGGCTGCGGTCGCCCTGCTCCGCCTCGCCGCCGAGCTGAACAAGGACAGCTGGAACGCCTTCGACAGCCTGGGCGAGGCCTATGCCAACGACGGCGCCAAGCCGCAGGCCGTCGCCGCCTACCGCCAGTCCCTGGTGCTGAATCCGAAAAACGAACACGCGGTGGCGCAATTGGCGGTCCTGGGCGCCAAGCCCTGACGGTATTCGCACCGCCGCGGCCGGCTACCATGGCGCGCGGTGGCTCGCCTGACCACCACCACAACAAAGGAACCCAGGATCCATGGCCGCTGCCAACCTGCTCGCGCTGATCGACGACATCGCCACCTTGCTCGACGACGTCGCGTTGATGACCAAGGTGGCGGCCAAGAAGACCGCTGGCGTGCTGGGCGATGACTTGGCGCTGAACGCCGAGCAGGTGTCAGGCGTGAAGGCGGACCGCGAGTTGCCGGTGGTCTGGGCCGTGGCCAAGGGCTCGCTGCTGAACAAGGCCATCCTGGTGCCGGCGGCAATGGCCATCAGCGCCTGGGCACCGGCGCTGATCACGCCGCTGCTGATGGTGGGCGGCGCCTACCTGTGCTTCGAGGGCTTCGAAAAGCTGTGGCACCGCATCACCCACGGCGCGCACGCAGCGGAAGACGAGGCGCACCACGCCAGCCTGCTGGCGGCGGTCGAGGATCCGGCGGTCGACCTGGTGGCGATGGAGCGCGACAAGATCCGCGGCGCGATCCGCACCGACTTCATCCTTTCGGCCGAGATCATCGCCATCACACTCGGCAGCGTGGCCGGCAAGCCGCTGGTGACGCAGCTGGGCGTGCTGGTGACGGTGGCCGTGGTGCTGACCATCGGCGTCTACGGCCTGGTCGCGGCCATTGTCAAGATGGACGACGCGGGCCTGGCGCTGAGCCGCCTCGAAGGCGATGGCGGCCTGCGGCCTGCGCTGCGCGCGTTTGGCCGCCTGTTGCTGGGCGCTGCGCCGTGGTTGATGAAGTTCCTGGCGCTGGCCGGCACGGTGGCCATGTTCCTGGTCGGCGGCAGCATCCTGGTGCACGGCGCGCCGCCGCTGCACCACGCCATCGAGACCGTCACCGCCGCCCTGCCCGGCTGGCTGCATGGCATTGGCGGCATGGTGGCCGATCTCGGCGTGGGGCTGGTGGCCGGTGCGCTGGTGCTGGCCGGGGTCAGCCTGGTGCAGAAACTGCGCGGCAAGGGCTGACAAAAGCCAAGGAAACGCCGGGCCCTGGGGGCGCCATCAGGCAGGCAGGTCGGCCAGGGTTTCGGGCATCAACCTGCCGGCCTCGATGCGCAGCTGGCGGGCGCAGCGCGCGGCAATGGCACGGTCGTGCGTGACCATCACCAGCGTCGTGCCCAGCTCGCGGTTCAGGTCGAACATCAGCTGCATCACCCGTTCGCCGGTGGCGTGATCCAGGCTGCCGGTGGGCTCGTCGGCCAGCAGCACCTTGGGCTGGACCACGAAGGCCCGCGCCAGCGCCACGCGCTGCTGCTCGCCGCCGGACATCAGCCGCGGGTAGTGCGCCAGGCGCTCACCCAGGCCCACGCGCTGCAGCATCTCCTGCGCCTGGCTGCGCGCGTCGCGCCGGCCAGCCAGTTCCAGCGGCAGCATGACGTTTTCCAGCGCGGTGCGGTTGGCCAGCAACTGGAAGCTCTGGAACACAAAGCCGAGCTTCTGCGCGCGCAGCGCGGCGCGTGCGTCCTCGTCCAGCGCGAACAGGTCCTGCCCGTCCAGCATGACCCTGCCTTCGGTGGGTGTGTCCAACCCGGCCAGCAGCGCCAGCAAGGTGCTCTTGCCGGAACCCGAGGCGCCGACGATGGCGACCGATTCCCTGGCCTGCAGCACAAAGGAGATGTCGTGGAGAATGGTCAGCGTGCCGGTGGCATCGCTCACCCGTTTGGTGACCTGTTCAACGGCAATGATGGGTTCTGACATGAAGGCGAAGAAGGTAGGAACCGCGCCGCGCCCGCAAGGGCTGCGACGCCGGATGATGCACTGTAGCGTGCTGCTGGCCGCGCTGTCGGCCGGCAGCGGCATGGCCTTCGCGGCCACGCCTGTGGCGTCCCCAGCAAGTGCTGCTGCACCTGCCGGCAGCCGACCACGGGTGCTGGTGGTGGGCGACAGCCTGTCGGCGGAATACGGCCTGGCGCGCGGCAGCGGCTGGGTCGCTTTGCTGGACCAGCGGATGGCAGCCGAGAAGCTGCCGTTCGAAGTGGTGAATGCCAGCATCAGCGGCGACACCACTGCCGGCGGCCGCAGCCGGCTGCCGGCCCTGCTCAAGCAGTACCAGCCCAAGGTGCTGGTGATCGAGCTGGGGGGCAACGATGCCTTGCGCGGCCTGCCGCTGGCCAGCACGCGGGACAACCTGGCCGCGATGGCACTGGCAGGCAAGGCCGCAGGCGCGAAGCTGCTGTTGATCGGCATGCAGGTGCCGCCCAATTACGGCGCGCAATATACGCGCGACTTCGCCGACGTGTTCAGTGGCACCGCCCAGGCACAAAAAGCCGCGCTGGTGCCCTTTCTGCTGGCCGGCATTGCCGACCGGCCCGACGCAGAGCAACTGTTCCAGGCCGACCGCATCCACCCCAAGGCCGAGGCGCATCCGCGCATGCTGGACAACGTCTGGCCCGTGCTCAAGCCACTGCTGCGCTGAGCCGCCAAACAAAACACCCGCCGAAGCGGGTGTTTTTCATTGGGCCTGAAGCGGTTCAGTTGGGGTCGCGACGCGGATCGCCCGGGCGGCCACGCGGCTGGCCCTTGTCCTGCCGCTCGGCAGGCTCGGCACGGGGCTGCTGCTGCGGCTGCGGCACAGGCTGGACCTGTGGGCGAGCCTGCGGTTGGGGTTGCTGCGCCTGCGGCCGTTCCACCGGCTGCGGCCGTTCCACTGCCTGGGGCAGGCGCTGGACCTGCGGCCGCTCCGCTTGTTGCGGCTGCACCCGCTCCGGCTGCTGTGCAGGCGCCTGCGGCCTCACCACCTGCGCACCCCGGCGCCACGTGCCGTTGTCCTCGTCCTTGTCGTCGCCACGGGCATCGCTGTTGAAGTTGCCATGGGCATTCAGCGCATCCGGGCGGCGGTTGACGACACGGTTGTCCTCGTCCTGCGGCTGCGGCCGACGGCCGGGTGGCACCGCCTGAACATTGGGCTGGCCCGACGGCAGTGGCTGCACGCTGGGCCGCTGCATGCCGGGACGTTCGCCCGGTTGCGGGGCCACCGGTTGCTGGCCGGATGGCTGGCCACCCAGTTGTTGAACATTCGGCTGCTGCGCCACGGGCCGCCCGGCCCATGGGCGTCCCTGACCGGCCCCCGGCAGCGGCGTGACGACCGGCCGGTTCGGCTGGCGGGCCGAAGGCGGTGGCTGCATCGCCTGAGCCGGCGCCTGCGGCGGGGCCGCAAGGGCGACGGTGTGGCCAGGTTCACGCACCACGCGGCCAACCACCGCGTCCGGCACACGCTGCGCGCCGCCCACCGGTTGCCGGTTGAACATCACCGCCGAAGGCACGGCGGTGATGCCGCCGGGCACGCCTCGGTTGGTGTACATCACCGGTGCGCCGGGGGTCTGGCGCGGCGGCTGGTAGTTCGGCGGCAAGTGCACATGGGTGTAGTTGATGTTCTGCACGTAACGCGGCGAGTAGCGGTAGTACGGCACGAACACTTCGCGCGGCGCCAGCGGCACCCAGCCGACCACAGGACCGCCGCCGACCGAGACCGACACGCTCCAACCCGGGCCGGAACCGCCGACCCAGCCCACCATCGCCGGCGCATACACCGGGCGGCGCACATACTGCCCCGGCGCCCAGCCCCAGCGGCCGCGCCAGTTCACCCAGCGGCCGTAGTGGAACGGCGCGAAGCCCCAGGCGGCATCGTCCTGCCAGGTCCAACCCCAAGGGGCGACCCAGATCCAGCGGCCATAGCGGTAAGGCGCCCAGTCCGCCTGGACCACGGTTGGCGTCCAGATGGCGCCGTATTCCGGGTGGGTTTCCCAGTTGCCCTGGCCGGCCAGGTCTTCGGCGCCCGTCATTTCGGGCGAAACCGGGTAACGCTGCTGCTCGGCGCGTGGCGGCTCGCGGCCATCTTCATACAGCGCCCAGCGCTCGAAGTCATCGTCTGCCGGGGCGCCCCAACTCAGCGCCAGCGGGCCGCGGCCTTCGTTGCTCAGGATGGCGCGCTGGCCGGTGCGAAGCGCCACGCTGCGGCTGTCGCCGTTGAACTGCAATTCGCCAGACAGCACACTGGCCTGCTCCTGGTCGTCAGCCGCGTCGACCCGGAACAAGCCGGTGCTGCGTGGCAGGTAGCTGCCTTCGCGGGTGTTCAGCGAAACCTCGCGGATCAGCTCCGGCTCGCGCACCCGCAAGATGGCACTGCCGCTGTAGAGCCGCAGGTCCACGCGGTCATCGTCCAGGCGTTCGATCTGCAGGTCGGTGCGCTCATCCAGCCGCACGGTGGTGGAGCCGATCTGCAGCTCCATCCGCGAATCGCGGTCGGTGGTCAGGCGGTCACCGGTGGTGAACGGGCGATTGCGCTGCAGGTCGAACCATTCGCGCTGGCCCTGCTCCTGCATCCAGGCCTGGCCGTGCACCTGGGCCACGCGGCCCACGCGGCCTGGCGGATCGTCTTCCGCCTGCGCTGCCGGTGCCGCAGCCATCCAGAGGGCCAACACCGCCAGGGCTGCACCGGCGCCTCGGCGCCATGCGCTGCCCCGCGTTCCCTTCGCCCGGTCAACCGGGCGCATCGAAGACAAAAAGGATTGCATGCGGGGACTAACGTTCAGGCGGCCATCTGGGCTGACCCACCGCGGGTCAACCCCGACACCAGCCGTATCCATTGGTGACAAAACCCCGCAACAGGCGAGGCCAAGGCTCACAGCATTCGGGCAATCCGTGCGCCCGAAGCCAGTTCAGGCGCCGGAGATGGCCAGGCTGGTGAGCTCGATCGACTGCGACATGCCTTGCGAGCAGCCGTCCAGCCAGACACGCAGCAGCGGCGCGCTGGTGTCCGCGCTGACGGTGGGCGCGCCGGAGAGTGCGGCCACGCCGTTGTAGCTCGCCGTCCAGGCCAGGCTGGGGCCGCCTTCGATGTGCAAGGTGCCCGGCATCGCATTGAAGCCGACCACGTTCCAGGTGTAGCGCTGGCCGCGATAGACCAGTTCCAGCCGCGGCACGTCGGTGTCGAACTGGCCCAGGCCCAGGTCCCAGCGGCTGACCTTCAGGTCGATCGCCAAACGCTTGTAGCTGCCGGCGCTCAGATGCGACTCGGTCAGCGCCACCTCGGCCGCCGCCTTCGGGCAGGCCACGCTGCCGGTGACGGGATCGGTGATGTAGAGCGCCGCGGCCATCTTCAGCAGGCCATCGCCCAGCGTGGTGCTGGCGGCGCTGGCGGGCTCGGCAGTCAGCTGCCAGCCTGCAGCGCTTTTGAAATCCCATTGCTGCGCCACCGTCACGGCTCCGCTGTTTCCGGAGCTTCCCGAACCGCCGGAACCGGCAGGCGTCGAGCTGCTGCCATCGCTGCCCCCGCCACCGCCGCCACAGGCGGAAACCGCCATCGCGAGCGGCAACAGGCAGGACGAAAAGGGAAACAGGCGGCGCAACAGCATCATGGGGCATCGACAGGTACAGGCCGTGCAGGCGGCGCGGCCTCGCCACAGCCAGCCTCTTCCGGCGGAAGCGCATTGTCCAATGGTTGCACCGTCACGGCCACCCGTGGCAACGCGCGGCCACCGCCGCGGATCACGCCGCGCAGCGGCGCCACGTCGCCATAGTCCCGGCCCCAGGCCAGCGTCACGTGGTCCATGCCTGCCGGCACGTCGTTGGTCGGGTCCAGCGCCACCCAGCCCTGCTCCGGGCACCAGATGGCCATCCAGGCATGCGAGGCATCGGCACCGATCAGCCGCGGCTGGCCTTCTGGCGGGTTCGTCAACAGGTAGCCGCTGACGTAGCGGGCCGCCAGGCCCAGCGAGCGGCAGGCGCCAATCATCACGTGGGCGAAGTCCTGGCAAACGCCGCGCGACAGCGCCAGCGCCTCGCTGGCACGGGTGTTCACCGAGGTGCTTTGCGGCTGGTAGGCCATGCGCTCGTTGACCAGTTGCATCAAGGCCAGTGCGCCGCCCATCACCGAGCGGCCAGGCGTGAAGGCCAGCCGGCCGAAGGCGGCCAGCTGCGGTGAACGCGGGGCGAAATGCGAAGGCAAGGTGAACTCGACCGCCTCGGCATGCGCCACGCCGGCGTGGTAGCGCAGCGTTTCGGCCACGTCTTCCCAAGCGGGGCTGTTTTCCGGATCGGGGGCTGCCGTGGGCGTGAGCCCCACCTCGAAACGCGAGCTGACGCACAGCCGCTCGTGCACCCGCGAATGGCTGAAGGCCAGCCGGCCGTTGCCCCAGCAGTCGAAGCTCATCTGGGTGGCCGGCGCCGGGCCGGTGTCGCTGGCCAGTTCTTCCCATTCATCGGGCGCCGGGTCGATGGACAGCGACCAGTCGCGCACCAGCTGGGTGTCGGTGGCCCGCGGACTCAAGTAGGCCACGTGATGCGCCAGCTCGACCGGCGCGTCGTAGGCGTACACGGTGTCGTGCTGCACGCTCAGCCAGCGCATTTCTTCACCGGTCTCACCGCTCATTGCCACACCAGATGGTCCACCGCGCCGACGTGCAAGAACATCTTGCGGCCCACCGCGTCCGACAGCGCCAGCGCCTGCTCGCTGCAGTCGCGCAAGGCGGTGATCAACGCGGTGTGGCTGCCGTCTTCGTCGCGCGCAGCCAGCTTGGCCAGCGGCCAGGCCTCCGGCGTGGGCAGCGGCGCTGCGACCTCTGCGGCCCAGCCCGCCTCGTGCCGGGCCAGCTTCAGGAAGCGGCCACGCAGGGTCTGGGCCACCCAGCCCAGCGAGCGCGGGTTGTCCAGGTCGCGCACAAGCAGGTGCAGCAGCGGCGGCACTTCGCGGCGGGCCTGGAACTGGGCGCGGTAGGTGATGGTCGAGTCGAACAGGCCCAGCAGCAGCGCAAAACCATCGTCGCGCTCGGGCAGGCCGTGCTCGAAGCCGGTGGCCAGCGCGTGGGACAGGAAGTCCAGCCGCTCGATCTGCCGGCCCACGCTGAGCAGCCGCCAACCGTCGTCGCGCGTCATGCGGTCGGTCTGCGCACCGGTGATCGCGGCAAGGTGCGTGGCGGCGCGGTTCAGCACGCCCAGCACATCCGACAGCGGCTCGGCCGAGCCGGACTCGAAGACCGAGGCCAGGTGCTGCTGGAAGTTTTCGCCAACCTCGTTGATCAGCTTCCAGTGCTCCTGCGACAGCCGCTCGCGCAGCGCCTGCGCGCAGCCCTGCAGCGCCTGCAGGTTGAAGGCCACGCTGGTGACGCCGCGGGTCTCGCCCAGCGAATGCACCAGCGAACGCTCGAACACGCGCAGCGACTGGGCCGGCGACGGCACGCCAGCGCTGACCAGCCCATGCCGGCGCGCCAGCACGTCCAGCACCTGCAGCACGGTCGGCGAAGCACCATGCAGCATCGAGCCGGACAGGGCCTCCAGCGTCAGCCGTGCCAGGCGCAGCAGGTTCTCGGCGCGCTCGGTGTAGCGGCCCAGCCAGAACAGGTTTTCGGCCGAGCGGCTGGTCACCGTGCGGTGCCAGCCAGCCAGGTCATCGACGCTGAGCGGCGGCGGCAGCAGCGTGGTCGCGTCGACCGCGCCATCGGTCAGCACCCAGGTGTCGACGCTGGCGCTGCCGCGCTGCATCGACAGCCAGGGGTCGTGGATGCCATCGCGGCGGTGCGCCACGCGGGTCAGCCCGCCGGGCATCACGCGCCAGCCACCCGCGCCGTCGGACACTGCAAACACCCGCAGCACCGCGGTGCGTGGCTCCAGTGCGCCTTCGCGCCAGACCGGCAGCTGCGAGGGCCGCGCACGCGACAGCAGCGTGTGCGCCGGCGGGTCGGCCTCGATGCGGCCAGCCAGCGCGGCGCGCGCACTGGGCGCCTGCGTGGCCATCAGCACCGGCGTGAAGCCGGTGGTCGTGTCGCTGGACGGAAAGGTGGGCGCAACGACAAACTCTTCCAGCCGCGCCTGGTGGCGCTGCCAGACCGAGGCTTCGCCGCACCACCAGGTGGTCGTCGTCGGCAGCAGCAGGTCTTCGCCGAGCAGGCGCTCGCAGACCGCTGGCCAGAAGGCTGCCAGGCCCGGGCTTTCCAGCCAGCCGGAACCGGGCGTGTTCGCAACCACCACTTCACCTGCGCGCAGCGCCTGCAGCAGGCCGGGCACGCCCAGCGCCGAGTCGGAGCGCAGCTCCAGCGGGTCGAGGAATTCGTCGTCCACCCGGCGCAGCACGCCGTGCACCCGTTCCATGCCGTGCAGCGTCTTCAGGTACAGCCGGTTGGCACGCACCGTCAGGTCACCGCCTTCGACCAGCGTGATGCCCAGGTAGCGCGCCAGGAAGACCTGCTCGAAATAGGTTTCGTTGTGCGGGCCTGGCGTGAGCAGCACCACGCGGGCGCGTTCGCCCGCCTTGCTGAGCCGCATCACGCCATGCAGCAAGGCCTGGAACGAAGCCGCCAGGCGCTGCACCTTCAGCTCGCCAAAGGCCTCGGGGAACTGCTGCGAAATGATGAGCCGGTTTTCCAGCAGATAGCCCAGGCCGGAAGGCGCCTGCGTGCGCTGGCCCAGCACCCACCAGCCGCCGTCCGGGCCGCGCGCCAGGTCGAAGGCCGCCACGTGCAGGTGCACGCCGCCCGGCGGCACGCAGCCGTGCAGCGGCCGCAGGTATTGCGGGTGGCCCAGCACCAGCGAAGGCGGCAGCAGGCCTTCTTCCAGCAGCAGGCGCTCGCCATAGACGTCGCTCATCGCGGCATTCATCAGCTTGGTACGCTGCTGCACACCGGCCTCGATGCCAGCCCACTCTTCCGGGCCGATCAGCATCGGCAGCAGCTCCAGCGGCCAGGCGCGTGGCACGCTGGGGCCGTCGTCGTAGACGTTGTAGGTGGCACCGTCCTCGCGCACCCGGCGCTGCACGCGCGCGGCGCGGTTGGCCAGGTCCAGCCAGCCGGCCGAGCCGTTGGCACGGAAAAAACGCTGCCAAAGCGGCGCGATCTCCGGCCGCGGCGTGCCAGCTTCCGGCGTGCCGGCGGGCTGTGCATGCAGTTCGTCGAAATGGCCGTCGTCGCTGCGCTGCGCTGCGGCCTGCACAAAGGCCAGCGCGTCCGGCAGTTCGTCAGGCAACAGCGATTGCTGCGGCTGCGCGGACGAACCGGCCGGGTTGAGCGGGGAGGAAGACAGCAAGCTCACGGACATCTCGACATCATGCCCTGCCCCGGCGCAGGGTCACCCACGTGGTGGCCTCCGCCACGGGGCGGATTTCACAACGCCGGCCTTGTTGCACCGGCACCTGCTCACCGCCAGGCACGCCGCAGGTCCAGCGTGAACGGGAATTCCTGGCTGCGCTGCGCTTCGGGTGCTTCCACCGGCCCGCTGGTATGGCCCATCGGCGAGAAGCGCGCCAGGCGGCGGCTCTCGGCCTCGAAGGCGTTCACCGGGAAGGTGTCGTAGTTGCGCCCGCCGGGGTGGGCGACAAAATACTGGCAGCCACCCAGCGAACGGTTCATCCAGGTGTCGACCACGTCCACCGTCAGCGGGGCCTGCACGCCAATGCTGGGGTGCAGCGCCGAAGGCGGCAGCCAGGCACGGTAACGCACGCCGGCCACGAACTCACCGGCCACACCGGTGGGCTGCAGCGGCACCGCCACGCCGTTGACCGTGATGCGGTGGCGCGTGTCGATCAGGCCGCTGACCTTCAGCTCCAGGCGTTCCAGCGAGGAGTCGACATAGCGCACCGTGCCGCCAGCACTGCCCTCTTCGCCCATCACATGCCAGGGCTCCAGCGCATTGCGCAGCGTCAGGTGCAGGCCGCGTGCAGCGAACTCGCCGACCTTCGGGAAGCGGAACTCGAAGTGCGGCGCAAACCAGCCGCCGTCGAAGGCGTAGCCGGCCTGCTGCATGTCCTCCATCACGTCGTCGAAGTCCATCTGCACGAAGGTCGGCAGCAGGAAACGGTCGTGCAGCTCGGTGCCCCAGCGCACCAGCGGCGCGCGGTAGGGCTGCTGCCAGAAGCGCGCCACCAGCGCGCGCAGCAGCAGCTGCTGGACCACGCTCATGCGCGCATGCGGCGGCATCTCGAAGGCGCGCAGCTCCAAGAGGCCCAGCCGGCCTGTCGCCGAATCGGGCGAATAGAGCTTGTCGATGCAAAACTCGCTGCGGTGGGTGTTGCCGGTCACGTCGACCAGCACATTGCGCAGCGCGCGGTCCACCGTCCACGGCGGCACGGCCAGGCCGCCGGCCTGGGCCGCGTCGGTCAGGCGGAAGATCTCGCCGAGCGCAATCTCCAGCTCGCGCAGCTGGTCGTTGCGGGCTTCGTCCACCCGCGGGGCCTGGCTGGTCGGGCCGATGAACAGGCCCGAAAACAGGTAGCTCAATGACGGGTGGTTGTGCCAGTAGCCCAACAGCGAGGCCAGCAGCTCGGGCCGGCGCAGGAACGGCGAATCGGCCGGCGTGGCGCCGCCCATCACGAAGTGGTTGCCGCCGCCGGTGCCGGTGTGCCGGCCGTCGACCATGAACTTCTCGGACGACAGGCGCGACTGCCAGGCCGCGTCATAGAGGAACTCGGTGTGCGCGACCAGTTCCTTCCAGCTTTGCGCCGGGTGGATGTTGACCTCGATCACGCCCGGGTCCGGCGTGACCTGCAGCAGCTTCAGGCGCGGGTCGCGCGGCGGCGGGTAGCCTTCCATCACGATCTTCACGCCCAGATCGGCCGCCGTGGCTTCCACCGCGGCCACCAGCGCAAGGTAGTCCTCCAGCAACTGCAGCGGCGGCATGAAGACGTACAAGACGCCAGAAGCCTGGCCAACCTTCTCGGCCTTCGGCCCGTTGGCGCGGCGCGGGTCGCGCACTTCCACGCACAGCGCCGTGCGCGTCAGCCAGTGGGCCGACTCGTGGCGGCCGGGCAAGGCCTGTGCGGCCAGCGCGTCGGCGCCACCCGGCACGTCGCGGCCGGACAGCGGGCCCTTGGGGTTGTCGATCAGGCCATCGCGGTCGGCCAGCTCGTCGCCTTCGGGCACAGCGCCGTCCGCCATGCCCAGGCCCATCGAATGCGCCGGGCCGCCAGGCTCGCCACCAATCACCGGCCAGCCGCGCGCAGCGGCGCCGCCCTCGGCCTTGCTGCCCAGCACCGACTGGCTGCGGTACGGCACGCTGGCGGGCAAGGCGTCGCGCGGGGCAAACGGGTCTTGCGGGTACTGGAACGGGAACTGCGATTCGCTGACCCAGGGCAGCGAGTCCAGCGGCAGCCGGTAGCCCATCGGCGAGTCGCCAGGGAACAGGTACATGCGCTCGTCACGGAAGAACCACGGGCCGGTCTGCCAGCGGATGCCGTCCAGGCTCGGCCCATCGGCTCGCTTGATCGGCAGCACGTAGCCAACCTCGTAGGCCAAGCCCTGGTCGAACACGCGGCGCAGCCGCAGGCGCTCCAGCTCGTCTTCCAGCTCGGACTCGAACGGATCCACGTTGACCGGCAGGCGGCGCTCGCGCCACAGGTAGTACCAGGTGTCCTCGTAGCCGGTCTGCACGAACTGCGTGTCCAGGCCCAGGCGGGTGGTCAGCGCGTCGATGAAGCGGCGCGCGTCGGCGCTGGTGTAGGCATGCGGCTCCCGCTCGTCGGCGAACAGCGAGGGGTCGTTCCAGCAGGGCTGGCCGTCCGCCCGCCAGCAGATGGACAGCGCCCAGCGAGGCAGTTGCTCGCCCGGGTACCACTTGCCTTGGCCGTAGTGCAGGAAGCCGCCCTTGCCGTACTCGGCGCGCAACCGCTTCACCAGGTCCTGCGCCAGCATGCGCTTGGTCGGGCCGAGCGCGTCGGTGTTCCATTCGGCGCCGTCTCGGTCGTCGACCGAGACAAAGGTCGGCTCACCGCCCATGGTCAGGCGCACGTCGCTGGCTTCGAGCTGGCGGTCCACGCGCTCGCCCAGCTGCAGCACCTCGGCCCACTGGTCTTCGGTGTAGGGCTTGGTGACGCGCGGCGACTCCCAGACGCGGCTGATGCCCATCTCGTGGCCGAACTCGACCTCGCACTCGTCGACCGCACCGCTGATCGGCGCAGCACTGGAAGGCTGCGGTGTGCAGGCCAGCGGAATGTGGCCTTCGCCCGCCAACAGGCCGGACGTCGGGTCCAGGCCGATCCAGCCGGCGCCAGGCAGGTAGACCTCGCACCAGGCATGCAGGTCGGTGAAGTCGACTTCGGTGCCGCTGGGGCCATCCAGCGCCTTCACGTCCGGCGCGAGCTGGATCAGGTAGCCGGAGACGAAGCGTGCGGCCAGGCCCAGGTGGCGCATGGTCTGCACCAGCAGCCAGCCGGTGTCGCGGCAGGAACCGGAGCCGTTGACCAGCGTTTCCTCCGGCGTCTGCACGCCGGGCTCCATGCGGATCAGGTAGGAGATGTCGTGCTGCAGCCGCTGGTTCAGCGCCACCAGGAAGTCGATGGTGGTGGTTTCGGTGCGGTCTATGCTGGCCAGGAACTTGGCGAAAGCCGGCGTGGGCGGCTCCACGACCAGGTATGGCGCCAGTTCACGCGCCAGCTCCAGCGAATAGGTGAACGGGAAGGTCTGCGCGGTGGGTTCGAGGAAGAAGTCGAACGGGTTGTAGACCGACATCTCGGCCACCAGGTCGACGGTGACCTTGAACTCGGTCGTCGGCTCCGGGAAGACCAGCCGGCCCAGGTAGTTGGCGAACGGATCCTGCTGCCAGTTGATGAAGTGGCTCGCCGGCTCGACCTTCATCGAGTAGGCCAGGATGGGCGTGCGGCAGTGCGGCGCCGGGCGCAGGCGCACGACCTGCGGCGAAAGGTTGACCCGCCGGTCATACCGGTAGTGGGTGACGTGCTTGAGCGCGACGTGGATGGACAAGGGATTTCCTTTGCGTCGGTCAACGACAGGATGAACGGTTGTCGAAGTCTGCCGGCGAGGCTCCGCACCAGGCGGCCGCCGCGTTCACGTGCGCAGGCCGGCCGGCACCCGAAGGCACCGGCCGGCCTGCGCGAAAGTCAATGTGCCGAGACCAGGAAGTCGCGGCTGATGCCCAGGCCCAGGTCGCCCACGCGGTCCAGGAACTGGGTCAGGTAGGCATGCAGGCCGGTGGACAGGATCTCGTCGATGCGGGCGAATTCCAGGTCGCAGCGCAGGCGCCCGGCGCGGCGCAGCGTCTCGCCCGATTGTTCGTTGGACACCAGCTTCAGGTTGGTGACGACCTCGTTCAGGCAGGCCGCCAGCGAACGTGGCATGTCCGGCCGCAGGATCAGCAGCTCGGCCACCTTGTCGGGCTGGATCACGTTGCGGTAGACCTTGCGGTAGATCTCGAAGGCCGAGACCGAGCGCAGGATGGCCGACCAGTGATAGAAGTCGTATTCGCTGTCGCGTTCGTCGGCCGCGCCGTAGAAGTCGCTCTCCACCGCATGGAACTTCACGTCCAGCAGCCGCGCGGTGTTGTCGGCCCGCTCCAGGAAGGAGCCGATGCGGATGAAGTAGAAGGCCTCGTCCTGCAGCATGGTGCCCACGGTCACGCCGCGCGACAGGTGCGAGCGGAACTTGACCCACTCGAACACCGAAGACGGGTCGCGCGCCATCACGCCGTCCGCCAGCATGCGGTTGAACTCCAGCCAGGTCTGGTTGGTCGTCTCCCAGGCTTCGGTGGTCAGCGAACCGCGCACCGCGCGGGCGTTTTCGCGCGCAGCCCGCAGGCAGCTGAGGATGGACGACGGGTTGCGCTCGTCGCGCACCATGAAGTCCTTGACCTGCCGGGGGTTGATCGCCCCGTAGCGGTTGTTGTAGTCGTTCGTCAGCTCGGAGATGCTGAGCAGCCCGCGCCAGCCTTGCTCGGCCACCGCGGCCGACTGCGGCAGCAGCGAGCTCTGGTAGTTGACGTCCAGCATGCGGGCGGTGTTCTCGGCGCGCTCCATGTAGCGCGCCATCCAGAACAAATGGTCGGCAGTTCGAGAAAGCATGTGTGATCCGTTTGTCTTCTTGGCCTCGTTCCGGGGTCGCTTCAACAGCGATGTCAATGTCGAGGGATCAGTCCTCCAGCACCCAGGTGTCCTTGGTGCCACCGCCTTGTGAAGAGTTGACGACCAGCGAGCCTTCCTTGAGCGCCACGCGCGTCAGCCCGCCCGGCACCATCTGCACTTCCTTGGCGCCCGAGAGCACGAACGGCCGCAGGTCGATGTGGCGCGGCGCGATGCCGGACTCGACGAAGGTCGGACAGGTCGACAGGCTCAGCGTGGGCTGGGCGATGTAGTTGCTCGGATTGGCGACCAGGTGGGCCCGGAAGTCCTCGATCTCGGCCTTGGTCGCCGCCGGGCCGACCAGCATGCCGTAGCCGCCGGCGCCGTGCACTTCCTTCACCACCAGGTCCGGCAGGTGGTCCAGCACGTACTTCAGGTCGTCCGGCTCGCGGCACAGGTGCGTGGGCACGTTGTTCAGGATCGGCTTTTCACCAAGGTAGAACTCGACCATCTTCGGCACGTAGGGGTAGATGGACTTGTCGTCCGCCACCCCCGTGCCCACCGCGTTCGACAGCGTCACGTTGCCTGCCTTGTAGGCCTCGATCAGGCCGGCGCAGCCCAGCGTGGAGTTGGGCCGGAACACGTCCGGGTCCAGGAAGTCGTCGTCCAGCCGACGGTAGATCACGTCGACCCGCTTCGGGCCCTGCGTGGTGCGCATGAAGACGAATTTGTCCTTCACGAACAGGTCCTGGCCTTCAACCAGCTCCACGCCCATCTGCTGGGCCAGGAAGGCGTGCTCGAAGTAGGCCGAGTTGTACATGCCCGGCGTGAGCACGACCACGGTCGGGTCGTTGACGCCGCTGGGCGCCACGCTGCGCAGGGTTTCCAGCAGCAGGTCGGGATAGTGCGCGACCGGGGCGACGCGGTGGTCGGAGAACAGCTCCGGGAATAGCCGCATCATCATCTTGCGGTTTTCCAGCATGTAGCTGACACCGCTGGGCACGCGCAGGTTGTCTTCCAGCACGTAGTAGCTGCCGGAACCATCGGGGTTGGCGGCGCGCACGATGTCGATGCCGGCAATGTGCGAGTACAGCCCGTGCGGCACGTCCACGCCCATCATCTCGGGGCGGAACTGCGCGTTGTTGGTGATCTGCTCGGCCGGCACGATGCCCGCCTTGAGGATCTCCTGGCCGTGATAGACGTCGTGGATGAAGCGGTTCAGTGCGGTGACGCGTTGCGCCAGGCCTTTTTCCATCTCACGCCACTCGTGCGCCGGGATGACCCGCGGGATCAGGTCGAACGGGATCAGGCGTTCGGTGCCTTCGCCGGAGTCCTTGTCGCCATACACGGCGAAGGTGATGCCGACGCGGCGAAAGATGACCTCGGCCTCCTCGCGGCGCGCCTTCATCATGTCGCCGGGCTGCTGGGCAAGCCAGCGGTCGTAAGTGCGGTAGTGCTCGCGCACTGTCGCGCTGTTCGCATGCATCTCGTCGAAGCTGGGTCTCATTCATGCTCTCCTGCAGGGGAATCCGTAGCAACAACCGCACCAGCCGCGGGCAGAACAGACCCGCTGGCGGCCGGCCCCTGCCAGTGCCAAAGGCGCTTTTGCACGTCGCGCGTGCATGTTGCACCATTTGCCGACCACCGCCACGCACCGCAGTGGTCGCTGCGCACCACCGGGACGCTCAACGCCTGGTAGCGCGCCAGCACCTCGGGATGCGGGTGGCCAAAACGGCTTCGATAGCCTACCTGCACCACGGCCACCTTCGGCCCCACCGCGCGCAAGAATTCTTCGCTGGACGAGGTATGGCTGCCATGGTGTGGCACCAACAGCACGTTGCTGGCGAGCAGCGCGGGGGACTGCACCACCAGCGTATGTTCCTGCGCCGCTTCGAGGTCGCCGGTCAGCAGCGCGCTGCGGCCCACCGCGTCAATGACCTTCAGCACGCAGCTGACGGTGTTGGGTTTGACGCCGACGAGCTGGGCCCCCGGCGCGGGAAACAACATCTGGAAATGCACGCCGTCCCAATCCCACTGCTGGCCGGCGGCGCAGGTCTCGTGGTGCACCGCCTGCGCCAGCAATGGGTGCCCAGCTTCCAGGCTGCTGAGCAGGTGCACCTGCGGCCAGCGGGCAAGCAATGCTGGCGCACCGCCCACGTGGTCCAGGTCGCGGTGGCTCAGCACCAGCGTGTCCAGCTGCGTGTCGCCCAGCGCCTGCAGCAGCGGCAGCAGCACGCGCTGGCCGGCATCGCTGTCCACCGAGAATCGCGGGCCGGTGTCGTGCACCAGCGTGTGATGCGCGGTGCGGATCACCACCGCGCTGCCCTGCCCCACGTCCGCCGCGACCAGCTCGAACTCACCCACCGGCGGCCGCGGCACCGCCGGCCACAGCAGCGGCAGCGCCAACGGCACGCCCAGCAACCGCAAGCGCCAAGGCAAGGGCAAAGCCAGCAGCAGGCCGCCCAGCAGCCCGAAGGCCATCACCAGCGCGGTGGCCTCCGGCACGCCCCAGCTCGCTGCCGGCCAGCTGGCCAGCCACTGCAGCCAGGCCAGCAGCGGCTGCAGCAGCCAGCCCGCCAGCGTCCAGAAGCCTGGCCACAGCGTGCCCAGCAGGGCCAGCGGCGTGATCACGAAGGTCACCACTGGCACGGCCACCCAGTTGGCCGGCAGGCCCACCAGCGAGATCTGCTGGAACAGCACCAGCGTCAGCGGCGCCAGGCCCGCGGTGATGACCCATTGGGCGCGCGCGGCACGGCGCAACGCCAACAGCAGGCGTGCCCGCCAACCTGGCGGTTCGGGTGACACGGCCGGCTGCGCAGCGTCGGCCATCATCAGCAAGGCGACCGCGGCGAAGGACAGCCAGAAGCCCGGCTGCAACATGGCCCAGGGGTCCAGCAGCGTGACCAGTGCCCCGGTCAGTGCGCACAGCAGCAAGGCAGGCCACGGCGGACCGAAGCTGCGCAGCACCACCGCCAGCGCCAGCATGCAGACGGTGCGCTGCGCCGGCACGCCCCAGCCGGCCATCAACGCGTACAGCGTGGCAAACACCAGCCCGCCCCAGCGCGCCGCGACCGGCGCCGGCAGCCAGTGCCGCAGCCGCACGCTGCGCCGCCAGCCTGCGCCCACCAGCAGCCCGGCCATCGCGGCGAACAAGGTGATGTGCAGTCCGCTGATTGAAATGAGGTGACTGATACCGGTTTGCCGGTACAGCGCCCAGCCCTTGCCGTTGGGAATCGACAATAAAGTCCTACCCCCGCACAAATGGTCCTACGCCGGAGTCACTCCGACAAAGGGTTCTTCGCCATCGACCGTTTTTCAGCCCTCGCCCGTTGACAAATGGTCCTACGCTCTGGCGCTCTGAGTGGTCTTACGTGACTGTTTTGCTTGAGGAAAGTGGCGAGCTGGTCGTTGGTCAAACCATCGGAGTCCTCAAATCGACTTCTGTGCCAAGTGCGCTTCATTCCTCTCGGACCGGCCACCTACGCCTTCCGAATCGTCCGCTGAGGCGTCTCCAGGTCCTGCTTTGACAAATAGTTCGTCGGCAAACCAGGCCTTCGACAAATCGTTCTACTCAGCCACTCGCCAGACGCTGGCAGGCTTTGAAAGACACACGTTCGTATAGGCACCGCGCCGACGCGTCTCAACAGACGAAGCTCCCCGGGCAGCCCACTTCCTGGTCGCGGGCAAGGCGTCTCGTGAGGCATTTAGTCGCCTCGAAGTTGGTCTCTGTCATTGAGTCGTTTCGGAACGGGCGCCTTCCGCACGACTTGCCGAGGACAAAAAGGGCTGAAGGCAGCACGGTCCGGTCGGTCACAACTCATGACTCGCCGCGCTGGGCGCCCAACTTCGATGATTGACCAGTTTCCGCTGCGGACGCTCGGTGGCGAGCGCACAGCCCCTCACCGGTCGCTGCGCTGAGCTCAGTTTTGAGTGCTTGTACACCTACTTAGGGCGGTAGGCGCGTTGTATCTACTTGTGTCTGCCGAGCCCGCCATGTATTGTGCGTTGCAATACATCAGGGAGGGCAGGTATGGAGCCCGAGAAGACGGTGGGGCTGAGCTTCCGCATCACACCGCGGATGAAACGCCTGCTCGAGGCCGCGGCGGCAAATGAGCGCCGCAGCCTGACCAACACACTTGAAGTCCTGGTCGAGGACTACTGTCGTCGTCACGGAATCGAAGACCAAGAAGACGCCGTTCGCAGCAAGGCGGAAACGGCAAGGGAGAGGAAGTAAATGGACGAACTATCCAAGGCGCTGGGGCACTTGCATCCGTCGCTGGCGAACCTTCATGGCGTTCCGCTATGGGTTTTCCTGTTTGTTCTGCTGCTCACAGGCGCCTTTCTGGTGGGGTACGCACTGAAGGGAACACAGGTTTGGTGGCAACTGTCGTCGGTCTGCCGGGCCGTCCGAGCTGCGCGCAACGGCAAAACCCCACCAGACCCAGCAAAGGTTGGAAGCGCCTTCAAGTCAGAGCCGCTCAAACACCTGTGGGATGAGTACCAGAAGACGCTTCATGGTGTGCACAAGGCAGGCACCGGCAGCAATGCGCTGACCGAAATGCACGCGACCATACCGGCCGAGTCCATCTTCAATCGCGAAGTGCTGGTCGACGGAAGGCTCTTCGACGAGTTCACGCGTCACCTGCCTGGCGTTCTCACTGGCCTTGGAATCATCGGAACATTCGCTGGGCTGCTGGACGGTCTAAATTCCTTCAGGCCGACCCCCATCGAGGACGCCGTCAACGGCCTCGGCCCATTGCTCCTCGGGGTCCAACACGCCTTCATCGCTTCGGGCACAGCCATCGCATGCGCGATGGTGGTCGTTTTCGTCAGCCGGTTCGCCCTCGCCTACCTCTATCGGCTGGTTGAGCGCCTCACGCACGCTGTCGACAGCTTGTACGCGGCCGGCGCCGGAGAGGCATACCTTGCTCGGCTGGTGAAGTCGTCCGAACAGAACGCAGCAAGCACGGCACAGCTGAAGGACGCCCTTGTTGAAGACCTCAACAAGATGATGACGAATCTGGTGGACAGGCAAATCGCAGCCCAAGAAGCTGCGACCAACGCACTCGGCGACCGAATCGGCGAGTCCATCACGAAGGCCATCGCCGAGCCAATGAAACGCGTCGGCGAAGCCATGGAAGTCACCGCCCGCGGCAACGGCGACCAGGTGAACAACATGCTCGAGTCGCTGCTCACCGGCTTCATGGCCAAGCTCGAGGACACCTTCGGCGGACAGATGCGTGGCATCAACGAACAGATGCAGCGGTCGATGGACTCCATGGGCGCAGTCCAAAGCTCCCTTCAAGCCCTCCTTGCCGACATCCAGCGCACGAACGAACAGGCGGCCTCCCAGATGAGCGGCACTCTGGAGGCTGCGATGAAGAAGGCTGCGGACAACCAGCAGCTGATGACCGACCAGATGCGCGAGTTCGTTCAAGACTTCCGTCGCCTCGTGACCGAGGAACAGAACAAGTCGCAGAACGCCATGGACGAGGCCGTGATGAAGGTCTTCGGGGAGATGGCGGTCGCGCTCGAGGGGTTGGAGAAGGTCCGAAAGACGGCGGCAACGGAAGAGGCGGGACGCCACGACCAACTCTCGACCCAGACCAATCAACTTGTTGGCGGCCTGACAACCCAGGTTGAGTCACTCCTTGGCGCGGTATCCGACCAAGTCGCAAAGACCCAGAAGAACATCGACGCGCTGGGCCAAGTTTCCCTTCGAGCTATCGACGGGATGAATCAAGGTGCGCTGACGATGGGCACCGCCGCCCAACGCTTTGAAACGGCCGGCGGAGCGGTTTCCACCGTCTTCGAGCGCTCAACCAAGGTCTCGGAAACGCTTGCCGGCGCATCGACGGCGCTGCAAGCAGCAGCCACCGCCGTTCAGCGCGGCTTCGACCAGTACGACTCCACCCGGAAGACAGTTGAAGCACATGTCGCCTCCCTGACCGGTCTCATCGAATCAGCGAGGAAGGAGGCCGGGGTCTCGCAAGAGCTGGTGGCGAACATCAAGGAAAGTGCGGATGTCATTCGCAAGTCCGAAGCCGAAAGCCGGGAGCACCTCCAGCGTGTCAACGACGCCTTGGTCAAGGCCTTCACCGACTTCGGTAGTTCGCTGGTCGGACAAGTTAAGTCGACCATCGCCGAGACCGACCGGCACCTTGCCCAGGGCACCGGCCACCTCAACGGCGTCGTCCAGGAGCTCGCCCGAGCTGTCCAACGCATGCAGAGGACCTGACGATGCTGGCGCGCATCGTTCTCAAGCGAGGTAGCAAGCACGACGGGGAGAGTCCGTTCTGGATTTCGTTCTCCGACCTGATGTCGGCGCTGATGGTTCTTTTCTTGGTGGTCATGGCAGTCACTCTGGTCGCGGTCACGCAAAGCATCGACGCCGCGACCCGAGGGGAGATTGAACGAACCGACGCCATCAACAAAGTGATGTCGATGATTGCGGGCGACCCGCTCAGCAAAGGTGTTGGCATAGACCAGCAGAACCACCGAATCGACCTCGGCAAAGAGGTTCGCTTTGAAAGTGGCAGCTACACCATCACCGCAACGGCAGGCGAGTTCCTGCGAACCTACGTCCCGGTGCTTCTGCGAGCCCAAGCCACAGACGAGGGGCAACGCTGGATGCGAAGCATCGTCATTGAGGGCTTTACCGACCAGGACGGCGATTACCTATACAACCTGCAGCTGAGCCTGAACCGAAGCCGCAGCGTCGTCTGCTCGTTGTTCCAGGGTACGCCCGGCTCGACCCCTTTGACGAGCGAACAACTGCGCAAGGTGCAGGAACTCTTCCTTGTTGGCGGCTACTCATTCAACTCCATCAAAACAGACAAGGCCGAGAGCCGGCGTGTCGAATTCAAGATTGACTTCTGGGGCCTCGGCGAACGCAAGCCCCCGCGTTCAAACGTGCTTGACGGCAAGGAGTTCGGCAAGTGCTAGAGGCCGCCCTCCACAGCCTCTCCCGCGACCTCGCTGCAGCCATTGGCGCGATGGGCTTGCACTCGGGTGAGTTCGGCAGGCCTGAGCTCGTTGAGAAGCCCGCCCGTGAGGCCGAAAGCCTCTTCCAAGGCTACGCGAAGGCCAAGCCTGGGAAGGAAGACGCCTATGCGGCTGCCTTGGCGTTCCTGCGCGGGAAGGCCCTGGACAGCTGGCAGCGTGACCTCATCGCCTCTGCGATTGCGACACCCATCAGCGAAGCCTCGGGTGCGATGGTCCTTGGGCATCGTGGCTTAGAGACGCTGTTGGCCTCATACGAAGCCGAAGCCAAGCGCGGTGAACTCTGGCGACTTACATGGCACGGCTTGCTTTACTCGTACTTCAACTTCGACCCAACGCTCGGTAAGGACGACGCGACGAAGGCGGGGTGGCTAGCTCTGCGGACCTTCCTAGAGCGGACGTGGCCGCTCATCGACAAGGAGGCTGGCGACACCTTGGTGCCGGATTGGGTCGGCGTACTTCGCCATGAAGCTGAAGTGCTGACGCAAGCGCCTGCGGAGAAGTACTCGCGGGCGTACCTCCGCGGAGACACGACTGCAACCGACCAACTCGCCGTCGACCTCGGCATTCCACCCTCAAGTTGGTTCTGGCATGCATTGGTTTTCGGTGCGGTCAAGCGCGCAACAGCCGAGGTAGACGCCGAGTTCAGAAGACTTCTGCCACAACTGCTCAAGCTCATCCAGGGCAAACCAGCACTCCGAGATGAAGCGCTCGAGCTCATCTTGGTTCGCTACCACGCGTGCAAGGGAGCACCACCGGATGAGCGCCTTCGGGACTTCGTGTGCCAGCCAACTGTTTGGAAGAACCCGAAGCTCAAGTCTGCCGGCATCGCAACAGCTTGGAATCGAGTTCCAGACCCTGTGTGGCAGATGGTGCTCAGCTGGGTGAACGAACGAAACCTCAAGGACTTCTTCGACATCCTGGCTGCGCGGAACCAGGCCGACGAGGGCCGCCTTGGGTTCTGGTCCAACTACCTCAAGCAGATTTCGTGGACCCGGCTGGTTTTCGGCGCAGACACGATGGCGCTCAAGCGAACGAACCCGGGAGTTCGCGACCTCATCGCGCGCGAAGAAGGCGCCTATGCCCAGCTTACTGGCAAGCGCGAGGTCGACGCGTTCATGATGCAAATTGGGTCGTTCCTCATCATCGAATTCAGCAAGAAGCCCAACGCTTGCTACGTCTATCAAGCGGACCAGTTGCCCTTTGAGCCCTACAGCAAGTTCTACGACGGAGGAACCAGCGACCTTGCTGCCGGCTTCCGAGTTGAATCCGCGGCGCGCATCGTTCACCGCGAAGGCTGGCAGGCGCGAGCTGCAGCCGAACTCCGTGCCCTCGGGATTCGCCCAGACCAGGTCGACACGCGGCAAGCAACAGCGGGTGGCTTCACCGGCGCCCGCGCGACCACCACCACTCGAACGACCGAGGCGCCTCCCCCAGCTCAACCCGAAACGTACGGACCCGACATGGTCGCGGTCCAGGTCCTCGTCACCAGATTCCGCGGGGCGCGCATCGACGACAAGCGTGTCTCGTCGAATGGTGGCCGTCTCTGGGTAGAAGACCCGCTCCAGCGCGTGCAGCTCGCCAGTGAACTCAAGGCACTGGGATTCCGGTGGTCGGATGGTCGGCAAGCTTGGTACTACCCGGGGAACTGATGCGAATTCTCGACTTCTTCAAACGCGCCATTGGTGCCAAGCCAGACGAACCCTCCCTAAAAACATCGTGGTCAGCCGAAGGGGTGCGCGTGGAGTTCGCCCATCCATTGCCTGAACCGACGGCGGAGGGGCTTCTCGAGGCGGTTCACGAAGCCGGTCCAGAAGACACCGTGCTCGCTGCATACCTCGCGCAACTGGTGGCTGAGGGTCGTTGCAGTCTGGACGCGCAGGGGGCTCTGTTGGCCTGGCGTGATGTTTACGAACTTCAAAGCGCCGCTGAGCACATTGGAGCCCTGCAGCTACTGGGTCTGCCGCCTGCTGGCCCGCTTCGACCTGTCCTGGACAGCACGAGCTCCTTGTCAGAGCCGGACTTCGATGTGGCCGTCTCCTCCTGGACCGACGGCACGCAATCGGTCGCCCTAGACCGAATTGACGGAGCCGTGGCAACGGTCGGAGGACAGCCGCAGATGCTGTCTGCCGCTGCCTGGGCCATGACACACGAGATTGCAGAGTTTCAACGCCGGCCTCAGTCCGAGCGAAGCCAGCACACGCAGGAGTTGGCCTGGGGTCGGATTCGGAAACTGGCGGACCGTGCGGGCGCGGTGTACGCGACCCCGTACCTCGAGACCACCTATGTTCTGACGCCAGATGTGCTGCGACTCCCCCTTTCGAAGGAAGAGACCCCCTTCGGACGGGTTCTCACGGTGTCGCCCACTTTCGAGGGGGCTCCCGATGGGTGGTTGAAGGCATTCGACGGGTACAACTCTGTCCAGCCGCACTACGACTTGACGCGCGGCGCCGGCCGCGTGCGCGTCGTCGTCTCTGAGCCTGTCCGGAAGGTGCTCAGCGTCATCAAGCGAGAGATGCCCGGCCGGCGGGTGGCCGGCGCGAAAGCCGAGAAGTTCATTCACAACCCCTGGGCATTCCTCGGTGAGTCGGCTCACGAGGTTCTTAGGGAGGACGAATTCCAAATCGACAAAGGTGCCGCCGGTTCGGTAGCAGCAGTCTTCAGCCTGGTAGGTCGCTTCGAGAGCGGGCGAGTTTCTTCCGTTGACCTCTCCGTCACTGAGCACTTCGCGGACGGAGCGGCGCGGACCGGCTCGCAGAAGTTCACCGACCCTGCTCAGCTAACCAAATTCGTTGACGCTCTGCGCCTCGCGTTGGAGCAGGACCGCGAGCGATTTGCGTGGGAGGAGTACGACCTGACCATAGATGGAGAGGCGACCTCTCAGCTTGAGCAAGGTCTGCAGCTGGCGCACCTCTGGCGCACGCAACCAGCAGAGCGCATCAACTTCGATGATGTCTATGAGATGGACGGCTACAGCGGCCGCATCGAAGGAATTGGCGCGGCCAGGCCCATCTACGTTCCCGTGTTTCAGCGAGACAAAAAGGAAGGTAGCGAGGACTCGGGCTGGCTTCCAACTGACCTGACGCCGCTGGTGAAGGTGACCCTCCAGGGTCATGAAGGCCAAGTGCTGGTTCCACTAACCCGGCAGTGGGTCGACGACTTCGCGAAGCAGGTGACCGAAGCCGAGGCCGCTGGGCAAACCGAGGTCACGAACCCCAGCCTCCCGACACCCGTCGCCACTGCACAGGCGAGAACCTTGGTCGACAGCTTCACGAGCATGCTTAGTGCGCAAGACAAGGTGAAGGGCGACGGCCAGGCCAAGCCGCGAGAGAAGGCCGGACCGAGGCAGACACTGCTTGTCAAAACGAACTTTCATGGTGTCGACTACATCGAGGAACGAAAAAACTCGTTGGCGCTGCAGCAGGATTGGCGGGCGACGCTGCCCAAGTGCCTGCGTCCTGGCATCGAATTGAAGCAGCATCAGCACTACGGCGTCGCGTGGTTCCAGCACCTGGTCGCCAAGGCACCCACTGAATGTCGCGGAGCGCTCTTGGCGGACGACATGGGCCTGGGGAAGACCCTTCAACTCCTTTCGGTCCTGGCTCAGTACTACGAGCACAACCCGAACGCAGCAGCGTCAATCATCTTCGCCCCGAAGAGCCTGCTAGAAAACTGGGCGAACGAGGCAAAGAAGTTCTTCACGCCCTCCTTCCCCGAGTTGCTGGTGCTCTACGGCGACGAGTTGAAGGCCCGCAAGCAGCCGCTCGGCCTCATCGACAGCCAGCTGCAGGCCAACGGCATCGTCGAACTGCTCAAGCCGGGTTGGGCGGGTACGGCCAAGGTGATTGTCACGACGTACGAGGTACTGACCTCCTACGAGTTCTCCTTCGCCAAGCAGCCTTTCGCGTTCGTCATCTGCGACGAGGCCCAGCGCATCAAGACGCCCGGCACTCTGGTGACCCTTGCGGCGAAGAAGCTCAAGGCCGACTTCAGGATTGCTTGCACGGGCACGCCAGTCGAAAACTCGCTGGCCGACCTCTGGTGCCTATTCGACCTGGTGCAGCCGGGCTTGCTGGGCGCCCTGGAGGAGTTCGGCAAGGCCTACCGTCGCCCCATCGAGTGCGAGACCGACGAGCAAAAGCAGGCACTCCTGGCCCTGCAGGCGGCGATTGCACCGCAGACCTTGAGGCGGACAAAGGCGGACATCGCCAGCGAGCTCCCGAAGAAGCTCTTCGCCCACAAGCGCGTGGACGAAGTTGTACTTAGCTTCAAGCCGCTCCTTGGGGAGGACGAGCGACTCGAGATTGCGCTGACGGAGCATCAGCGCATCCTCTACAAGGGCGGGCTGAAGAAGCTGCAAGATGCCGCCAAGGAATCGAACGGCCGCAAGCGAGCTCAGCTCTCGTTCGGCGCGCTCCACTTGATGAAGGCTGTTTGCGCCGAGCCGTACTGTCTGCCTGGCACGAAGTTCCTGTTGGACCGCTCAGGCCGGGATGCCCACCTCGGCAACTCGCCAAAGCTCCAATGGTTGCTGAATCGCCTCGGCGAAGTGCAGCAGGCTGACGAGAAGGCCATCGTCTTCACCGAACTGCGCGAAGCCCAGGCTGCGCTCTACTACTTTGTGCGCGAGACGTTCGGCCTGCGGCCGTTCATCATCAACGGTGACTCTCAGGGACGGCAGGGCTACATCGACAAGTTCTCTGCCAAGCCAGGCTTTGACGTCATCATCCTTTCGACTCTCGCCGCAGGTGCAGGTCTCAACGTCACCGCCGCCAACCACGTCTTCCACTTCACGCGCGCGTGGAACCCATCCAAGGAAGCTCAGGCTACGGACCGTGCGTTCCGGATTGGTCAAGAGCGAGACGTGTTCGTCTACTGCCCTACCGTCGTTGCCGACGACTTCAGCACATTCGAAGTGCGCCTCGACCAGCTGCTCAAGCGCAAAGCCGGGCTCGCGGGCGCTACGCTTGACGATGGTGGGCTGACGGCCATGCTCAACGGCTCTGGGAAAGACGCCTCCTTCACCGAGCTCGTGAGCGGGGACGGTGATGGCGAGGCGCTGCCACAGCGATACCTCACGATGGACGATGTCGACCGAATGGACGGTGACGGGTTCGAGGCCTTCTGCTGCCTCCTTTGGTCTAAGCGCGGCTACCAGTCGAGCGTCACGCCAAAGCGCGGCGGCGATGGGGGTGTCGACGTGGTCGCATTGATGGGCCGCACCGGCGAACTGCTCCAGTGCAAGAGCTCAAAGTCAGCCGATGTCGGCTGGGATGCCATCAAAGAGGTGACCGCTGGTGCCGCCAAATACCAAGCGCGTTTCGCCGGGACGAAGCTCAGGAAGGTCGCTGTGACCAACCAACGCTTCAACGGCGGCGCCGTGCTCCAGGCGGAGGCCAACCACGTGGAGCTGGTGACGCGACCCCAACTCGAAGACTTCTTGGGCGAGCACCTAGTCACCAATCACGAATTCGATGAGGCTCTCATGGCATGGGCCTCGGTGAGTGGCTAACTGTGCCTGGCCACATCGCATAGGTACATTGTCCGCCCATGCCCAACACCTACCTCACCGTCCCGTTCAAAGAGAAGGACTCAGTCAAGGCCCTTGGAGCCCGCTGGGACAGTGACGCCAAGCGCTGGTACGTGCTCGATGGGCTGGACTTGGCACCCTTTGCTAGCTGGCTTCCGAACTCGCCACAGGCATCGGCCGCCCGAGAGGTCGCCCCATCTAGCCCATCGACAGCGCTGCAGACCGCGCAGCGCGGGGTGCCACTCTCCCGACTCCTGCAGGGCGTAGCCAAGGCCGTTGCCGACGCCTACTCCTCCGGTGTATGGACGACCGCCGAGGTCCTGCGCGCCTCCGTCAAAGACGGTCATGTCTACCTCGAGCTGTCGGAGCGAGACGGCGATGGTCGCGTCCTTGCGAAGGCCAACGCCGCCATCTGGTCCCGAACCGCGGAACGCATCATCCCGGAATTCGAGCGAGCCACCGGGGCCACCCTCGGCGCCGGCATCAAGCTTCTTGTTCGCGCTCGACCGGTCTTCAAGCCGCAGTTTGGTTTCTCGCTTGAGATTGACGCCATCGACCCGACGTACACCCTTGGGGACCTGGAAGCGAAGAAGCGAGAGCTCCGCGAGCGCCTGAAGCGCGAGCAGCTCTTTGGCGTCAACAAGCGCCTGCCGGCAGTGTGGGACTTCTGCGCGGTACTCGTGGTCGCACCGCAGGGAGGCGCAGGCCTGGGTGACTTCTCGAAGGAAGCTGACCGGCTTGCCAAGTTCGAGGTCTGCCGCTTCACCTACGTGCACAGCAGATTCCAGGGCGAAGGCGCCGCGGGGGAGATTGTTGAGGCCCTCATAGCCGGACTGGCTCAGTTCCCGGCCGGCGAGTCTCCAGACGCGGTCATCCTCATCCGAGGCGGCGGCGCCGTGAACGACCTGGCCTGGTTGAACGACTACGCGCTCGCGCGCTTCATTTGCGAATGCCCTGTGCCCGTGCTCACCGGTATCGGTCACGAGCGAGACAGCACCGTGCTCGATGAGGTGGCCCACACTTCCTTCGACACGCCTAGCAAGGTCTTCGCCGGCATCGAAAAGCTGGTCACCCAGAGAGCGCGCGAAGCCCGAACCGCATTCGAGGGCATCGTCAATCAAGGGCGCCGCGACATCGACCGGATGCAGACTTCTCTCGAGCGACTGGACCGTGAGGTCAAGGCAGCTGCCTCGAGCACCCTCGCCGACGCCCGTGCGCAGTGCTCGCAGTTGATGGCGGACCTGCGGCTCGACTCAGTGCGTGTCGTGCATCGAGCAGCGGGAGAGGTGCAAGAGCTTTTCGGAGAAGTTCGAAACGGCGCGACCGGCCACGTAACGCAGGCCAAGCATGTCGTTCCTGCGGCGCTGAGCGTCGTCAAGGCTGAAGCGTTCTCGGCATTGCGGACCGCCAAGGTCCAGCTGGACGCCACCTTGCCTGCGATTTTCGACCGAGCAGGTCTGGACGTTCGGCGCTCTCGGGATGCGACCGACGGCGAGTTCAACGACTTAGTAGACCGCTCGCGTCAAACCATACGAGACGCGTCCACTGGTGCGCAGGCGCTGTTTCGCGAGATTGCAGGCCAAGGCCCGCAGAAGACACTCGGGCGAGGCTTTGCCATCGTTCGGGGCACCGACGGCAAGACGCTCACCAGCGCCGAGAGCGCAGCTTCGGCGGAAAGCATCGAGGTCGCGTTCAGCGACGGCAAGGTCGATGCGACAGTGCGGGACATCAAACTCGAAGCCTCAGACGAGGTCCTCGGCAAACTTGATATTGGAGACAAGTGATATGGAAGCCCGAACCTTTCGTGAGGCCTATGGCGTGTTGCAGGAACACGCGGAGACGCTGCGCGAGCAGACCGAGCCCAACATCGACGACCTCCTATCCATCGTCACCGAATCGGTCGCGGCGTACAAGGTCTGCAAGGAGCGCATCGACGCTGTCGAGAAAGCACTCCAAGCCGCACTGACTGATGTGGGAGGCGACGTCGGCCGGCCGCCCACGGGTGAGGACGGCGGCGGTGAACAAACGGAGCCGGCTTCCCGAAGGGCTCAAGCTAGGCCCGCGGCAAAGCGGTCGAGTACCAGCTTCGACCAAATGGACGACGACGTGCCTTTCTAGCTGGTGTCCGACCCCTCGGATGAGACGTCTATGACACGGGTCGGCGCGAAACCGGAAAATGCACCCCGCAAATCCTTATGTCCTCTCGGTGCTTTGCAGCGGGCAATGTTCGAGGACCGCCCCCCTTGGGCAGGCAGGCGGTAGCCGAACGGCTGGCCTCTTTGCGAGGGGCCCAGTAGCCAGACGGTACCCGGTCGGCAACTCGCAGCGGGCTCGTTCACTCATCGTGCGTGCCTGCTTGAGGATTGAAACGCCGAGTCATTGGCAGGATGCGCCCGCGCTTGACTCGTAAGCCACGCTCGCAAGGTCACCCGCGGCGCCACAACTTCTTCACGAACTTTTGAGCCGTGGCCGCTTGCGAACGAGCCTGCGTCTGCGTAAAGTTCTCCCATCGCTTCGGCATCAGCCGCAGCGCCAACACTGGCAGGGCATCCGCCTGACGCCACCAGAGGACCTGAACGCCAACAGCGCGTCTACAGACCTCGCTCCGGACTCGTTCTGAGTCACGGACACCCCGACGAAACGCAACGCCCGAAGTCCGTCTGCGACTTCCGCTGCTTCAAGCGCTCCGCGCTCGAGCCAGCCGCTCTTTAAAAATCTGCGCGCAACCCACCGACCGGTCGGAGCCGAACAAACGCCCGAGCGGAGTACGCACAAGAACAACAGCTGTCGGTTGCAACTGACTCGCCCAGTACGGCGAGACCAGCCCTCCCCTATCTATCTGCCCGACGCACGGCGTCGGGTTCTGCACATCGCCGCACCGCGCCAGCGCAAGCTGCCTGGCCCAGCGCGATGAACGCAAGCCCATTCAATCTTTGCTAGCAAAGCAGCACGTCACTCAAGCACAGCAAGCATGCGCTCAGCCGACGCTGATTCAACGCATTCAAACCAACTTCAACCTGCCGATAACGCAGTGTTTCACTACATCCAAGGAAATAAAAAAATGAGCGGAAGAGACCCACAAGCCCTGTTGGCAAAGGCCGCAGGCACGAGCAACCGCAAGAGCGGAAAGCAAACGCGCCACATGAAGGAGGCCGGCATCCTTGCCGACCTGTTCGCACAGCTGTCCGTGCGGCTCACCGCCGGAGAGGTGGAACCTGCACGGAAGATGTCGCATCAAGCGCATGCACTTCTTGAGGTGTTGGCGGCACTGGATGCCCAGGACGAGCACCCAGAACTCTCGTCGCCAAAGTGCGATGAGCGTCTGCAGGCAGCCAAGGCTTGGAAGCGGCTGATGCGGCCCGATGCATGGACCACCGACGAACTGCGCGACCACTTCGAGACCCGACGCTTCTCCTACATCCGATTGGCTCCGCTGCCGGCCCTGCCAACGTCAAAACCGAGGGAAGCGTACAAGGGTGGCATCTACGAGACTGTGTTCCTGCCGGACGACCCGAAACGCGCCAAGAAGCTCGGCCTGCCGGAGGCATACGCATTCAGACACGGCGTGACAACCGCCGGCTTCAAATTGAGCCTGCATTCGGCGATTGAGCGCAAGATGCGCCCCTCCAAGCGTGGTGACGTTATCGTCCAGTCAATTATGCGAACGGGGCCGGACCTGGACTGGGTTTTCAATACGCTGCTCGTCTACAAAGAACATTTCTCGTGGTATGACAAGCAGCATTCCCTCCCCTACAGCATCCACTCAACCACGTATGCCGAAGCCGCGGAAGAACTCGCGGCCGCACGTGGTGGTAAGAAGCAGCAGGGTCCCGGAAGTCGCCGATGAACTACTTCATCTGAGCCAGCGTAAGCGCGCGTTGAAGTGACGTTTCAGGTGCGGTCGCAAAAGCATGGAGCATCAGCGTGACAGAAGACGTGACCAGCGAACAGCACGAAGTCCAGCGCAAGATGGGGAGATGCCTCCTGCGTCTCCAGCAGTACGAAAAACTCCTAAAGGCCTTGGCCGCCCATCAGTCCATTGAAGGACCCGGCGACCAACTGATGACCATTCGCGACCAGAAAGCCGAGGGTCTGAAGAACAAGACGCTTGGGCACTTGGTCGGCGTTCTCACGGGCTCGTACCTGTCGGTGCAAGGGGCCGAGTCCGGGGACGCCGGGCCCGATGAACCGCGGGACGACGTGCCGCGTTCCGGTTGGATTCGCAGCCATTCGACCATCGCGATGAGCCCGGAGAGCTACGCCGAGACGGTACAGCAGCTGAGCGAGCTGGTTGCGCTGCGCAACAACCTTGTGCATCACTTCATCGAGACCTACGACGTGTGGACGCTCCAGGGATGCCGCGACGCCGTCGCGTACCTAGACGATGCGTACCTGAAAGTTGACTCCCACTACGCCACGCTCGCGGCTTGGGCGAAGAGCATGCAAGACGCGCACGCCGTGACAGCCTCATTCTTTGCAAGCAAGGCCTGGGAAGACTATTTCGTCCATGGCATCGCCCCCGAAGGCACCGTCGACTGGCCGCGAGCGACGGTGGTTGAACTTTTGCGGGAAGCGACCACCGCGCACGCCCAGGCCGGTTGGACCAACTTGGCAGATGCCATCAGACGCATCGGGGCCTTGCACCCCGAACAGACCCCGAAACGGTACGGGTGCACTTCATGGCGGCAGGTTCTGCACGAGAGCAAACACTTCGAAGTTCGACGCGACAAGGCAATGGACGAATCGCCGGGACAAACTTGGTATCGACGCCGCGATGACGCGGGCAAGAGCAGCTGAAGTATCCAAGGCACTGGCGAGCGCGTGATGTCAGCCCGTGCAACAGAGCACTGGGCCGCCTGAAGCCTTGCTCATAACACTCGATAGCATTCAGCCCATGTTCAAGAGTTCCTTCACCCTGCCGCTGCTTCATATCCTCGCAGCGGTGGCGTTCACGGCAGTCTTCGGAGTGGCTGCAGCAAAGAGTCTGAGTGGCGAGGTCGTCGGCCTCGCCGACGGCGATACCTTGACGGTCCTAGACGACGCCAAATCGCAGCACAAGGTCCGCCTTGCTGGCATCGACGCGCCAGAGAAGAAGCAAACGTACGGTAGTCGGTCCCGGCAGAGCTTGTCCGCCATGGTCTTCCGCAAGCACGTGGTCGTCGATTGGAAGAAGACCGACCGGTACGGCCGGATTGTCGGCAAGGTGCTCGTTGGCGAAGTGGACGCCGGCCTTGAGCAGGTCGCGCGTGGCATGGCGTGGCACTACAAGGCCTACGTTCGCGAACAGTCAGCCGAGGACCGCACCTCGTACGCGGCCGCAGAGGAGCAGGCACGCTCGGAACGGCGTGGTCTATGGCGCGAGCCGCAACCCACCGCTCCCTGGGAGTTCCGTCGAAGTCTCGCAGCGCATCAGACGGATTGACGTTGTTCGCTTGACCACGGCAGGCATCACAGCTTGAAGCTGTTTCCGGCCGCACGCTGTCGGAGCGCCTCTATCCCAAGTTCGTTCTTTGCACTTGTGAGAAACCCAGTAGCCAGGTAGATGGTATTCAGGCCAGGCCGCCACTCCTCCCTCTGAAGCTTCGGGCCAAGTGCTTCAACACTCATCTCGATTGCGCGGGTCACGGCAGCCGCCGCCATAGCCTTGGCAGCAACTAGATGCCAGTCACGCGAGCGCTCCAGTTCGGCCCTCGACCCATCTACCAAGCCCAACGCAAAGGTCAAGGCATCCTCCACTGCGGTCTCGTCGAAGAGCAGCTGTTGCAGTGCCAAGGCTCGCGCAAACGCCTCAGCGTCCACTGCCACCACTCCGGCAGCGATAGCGTCCTTCATCTCCTTCAGCGCCGTCCTGCTGCGAAGCGCCTCTTCGAGGGAGATTCCACCCCACCAAAATGGCGGGGTTTTGTCCGTATCACTCATGAAACGACCACCCGACCGTCAAGTCGCGTGTGAATGAAGCGCAGAAGCGCGAGTTCGTCGGCTCGGCGAAGGGCCGCGTTCACAAATGGGCGGCTGAACCTATAGTCATGACTGGACTCAAGGAGGTAGTCGACGAGGCTTCTATGCATATGGAAGCCGTTCGTCGGCTCGCGGCCACCCAACCACAACCGTGGCGTCGGTGTCGACGTGATAAACATTCCCCGAATTTCGTGGTGCACCGCATCCAGCGCATCCGCCTGAAGCAACCAGGGACTCGGCGACCGCACCAGAAGCCCATACTCTGAAGCCTCACGCATCATCCAACGCAGCGCGTTGTCGGACAGCTTGTCCTTGCCGGTCTTGTATCCCCCGCCGACATCTGCGTGTGCTCCTGGGAACCAGACCTGCATGAGGTCTGTGCTCCCCGCACTGGACCTCCACAGAAGCGGCTCGAAGGTACTGCGAATCTCGTGCGCGGCAATAGCGTGTCGCGCCGTCATCACGGCGGGTGGGACATCGACCTGATGAAACTCAGTGAACGGCGCCATGAGCCAGCCTTGTCGCGAAGGAATACCAAGCGACGCCACTGTGTCCCAGACGCCAAGGAAGTGCATCGGAACGTAGAACTGGTCTCGCGTTGCGCGTCTATAGCCGGTGAGGTTGTAGAGGAACTCCTGCAGTTCCGACTGCGCCGGGTCAAGGGCCCGCTCATACAGCATCCAGGCTTCTTCTACCTTGTCCAGGTGACCAAGAAGCAGCAGACCAACAACGTCGAGAAAGCCAGCTAGGGAGCGCGCTGCGAAGGCCCCGCGGCTGAATCCGAACAGGAACACTCTGTCCTCACTGCGCTCCCGGTAGTGTCGGCAGACAAAGTGGTAAGCACCCCGTATGCGGGCAGCTGTGCCCTTGCCGAAAGCACCGCCCCACTTTTCTCGCACGAAGTCCGGCACTGGCCCCGGGAACTCGTCGCCCAGGAGCTTTTGCAACTGCGCCCGGTAGTCCTCATCTACCCAGCTGAGGTCGTCGAACTTGGGCTTGGTGCCAACACCTTGGATGTACAGCGGGAGTTGTTCGACGTCGGCCGCCGAACACTTGGGCGTGGCCTCGAAGAGCTTCCGGACGTTTGTGGGCGACGAAGAGTTGCCCCGATTCCACGTTCCGTCAATGAAGACTGCGATGTTCCTCCGCGGCCCACTCGGCACTTGCATTCGCTTCTCCCGTCTATCTTTTCTGCTCGAACTGTCGTCTCATCCCGAGGTTGGATGAATCGGAGCTTCCTATACACCTCAGCAGTGTTCGGTGGGAACAAGTGATTGGACGCTGCACTTCAAGGAGGAGTCAGCTGTACTCCCCCTCCTTTTCCACCTTAACTAGCGCCCTGCCTAACCAAGCTGGCGTTCACCCATCTCCAAGTACCACATGCGGCGGAGCTTCCCGCTCAGCCAGCGGCACTTCCGAAAGCGCTGCAATCAACGTCTCCAGCGCAGTGTCCCAGACGATTCGCTCTTGTTCCAGGCGGACCTTCTGACCCCAGGCGTTTGCACGCAGACCTTCGTATACCGCGCGTTCGGGCTGAACGAGCGTTTCAAGGGGCACATTGGGGCACTGTGTCGGCTCTTGCGCCCACAGCTGGCGATGCGCCAGCAACGTCCCCTCATCCATGAGGACCGAGCGCAATTCGGGCAAGACACGCCGAGCCCGGTCGAGAATGGCGAAGCCATGAGTGTCGATGTCGCCCCAATACACCATCGCCTTTGCCCCGCGCAGCCAGGGCAACGCATCTAGAGCAATTACCGCATTGCCGAGTCTCATGATGGCCACGGCTCCAGCCATATCCGGCAGCGCCAATCCCGTCTCTTGGTTCTCGACGATGACAATCGACGTTGGCGCGATAGGCAACGCGGCGAGGTCGCCGACTGGAGCTTCAATGTCCCGCAAACCACCGACCAACCGCCTTAGTCCTGGACACAGGAGCCTGACGCGAACGCGATGAGGTGGCTTCGCAAGGCCGCACAGCTCAAAGAATCCTGCGTCGTCTTGCGCGCCGCGAATCACCCGCAAGAGGCTGGCCACAACCGCCGTTCGCTGCTCAATCCACTTGGTGTCCAGCCCCTCGACAGGCAGTTGACGCAAGTACAGGTTTGAAGACGGATTCGCGTCCAGCCACGCAAGCAATGAGAAAAGGCGCTCGAAGTCCGGCTCGGCGTAGCTCTCCAGCGCAGAGAAGCGCCCCGTGATGGCCGTCGACTTCCGAAGAACTGGCCATTTCGCCACTAACCGCGCGTATCGCGACGACGCTGTCTCCCAGCGTCGGCTCTGCGCTGCCACCACAGCCACTTCCCCTGCATCCGCCAGCACCAAACCCGCGGGAAGTCGCTGCCCGCCGAGCCGCGCGAACTGCCGTTCTTCCCAGGTGACAGTTCCAGCCGCCTTCCACTGTGACCAGGACTCGGCCCAAGCCCGCACGCCCGCTGGGTCCGCGGCGACGTCGTTCTCCGTCGGCACGCCGAGGTTTAGCAGCAATGGCCACGCACCGTCTCCCACCAACCAGTTCTGCTTCTGGTTGTCGTAGCGCTTGGTCAGGAAACTGCGAGCTTCCTCAGTCGACAGCAGCTTCTTCGGCATGGCGCAGGTCAGGAGACAGCTTCAGGCGCTTGGCATCGTCGTCATAGTCGATGGGAATGACCGTAGACCGCTTGCGGTCCTTGATGTGGACGAAGCACGCGCCGCCGATGAACGGCTCGAGCGTCATCACGTTCTTCATCGGCGTGGCGATGATGGTCTGGAAGCCAAAGGTCTTGAAGATATTCATCGCCATGGCGGTGAACTCCTGGTCGGCTTTGTCGAACGCCTCGTCCAGCGCCACTGTCGGATACGAGGGCAGCGCCCGGTCCTGGCCACCCAGTTGGTAGCGCAGTGCGGCCGCAAGGCAGGTTGCTGCCAGCTTCTGGCGCTGGCCACCCGACTTGCCCGCGCCGCTGTGGTAGACCTCAACCTCCAAACCGTCGACATCTAGTTCGCGCGCGATGAACTCGACGTGTTGGCGCACGTCGAGCACGAGGTTGCGCCACTTCAGGTCGACGGACTCGTGGCTGGCAAGCCGCTTGACCAGGGCTTGCAGCACCTTGAAGCGCTTCTCGGCCGTTTCCTTGTCCAGGGTGCCAAAGGAATAGCTGAGCGCTTCCTTGAGCGTCGCACGGAACAGCACCACTTCCTCAAGCACCTTGTCCTTCGTGTCGATGACGAGGTGGGTACCCGGGTTGAACGGCGCGGTCTTCAGGCTTTCGTTGACCAACTCCATGCGCTGGCGGATGGCAGCGCGTTCCTGGTTGACCTTAGTCGCCAGCGTGGAGACGTGGCGGTCGCTCTGCTCGCGCAGCAATGCAAAGAAGCGCTCCTCGAACTCCGGCAGCCGGTCGTTCTGCAGCCGGGCAAGCTTGCCAAAGTAGTCCGGGGCGCTCTCAATTGTCGGGTCAAGGCCGTCGGACTCAGCCAGCCAGCGGCGGTTGAACTCGGCGAAGCGCTGAACGATGGCGTTCTTCAGCTCGATGATGCGTTCGTTCAGCTTGTTGCGCTCGGTGCTGAGGGCACGTTCCACCTGGATGGCCGACGAGTCGATGTTGTCGAAGGTGAGCGTCAGCTCGTAGCGCGCGAAGCGCTGGTTCAGCGCCTCGAGCTGGGTGGGCGTCTCGGCGACGAGCTGATGGCGACTCTCGCTTTCGAGCAGTCGACCCTCGACCTTGCGGATGTCCGTGCCGACAGCGCCCGTCGCAATGTCCTGCTCGTTCTTCTTGCGCACAGCCTCTCGGTGCACTTCGTCCTGCCTTTTGATGAGGTCGTCCATTCGAGCCAGGTCTGGCCTCGCTGTCTTCTCAGCGTCGATGCGGCGGGTCAGGTCAGTGACACGGTCCAGCAGGGTGGCAACGTCAACCTCGTTCCACGACATGTTCGCCAGCGTCTGGCACAACAGGGCCTGGGTGTCGCGTTCATCGTCCTTGGCGTTGAGTTCCCGAAGTTGAGCCTCGATTTCGGAGATACGGGCCCCAAGCTTTGCGGCGTCCTCCTGGTACAGGGCGAGCTTGGCGTGGTTGTCGAAGCCCAGCACCCACTGACTGCGGTCGTTAATGTTGTCCCGGTCGTTCTTCTCGTGGCGTGTCGTGTTGTGCTTGACTAGACCCTCCTTCGTGACCGCGCGCCGCGAGGCCCGGAAGGCGGTCAGGCTATCTGCACACTCGAAGTCGAAGTGGGTCTTGAGCTCCTCGCGCAGCCAATCTGCGTGGGCGTTCGGCGCAATGTTGAGCTTGCGAACCAGTGAGCTTGGGTGCACGCCCTGATTGCCCGAGGTCTGCGACATCACGCGGAAGTACGCCAAACGCGTGCCCAGGTGCCGGGAGTTCACGAACGTGGAGACAGCACCGTAGTAACGGTCGTCCACCAAAATGGAACGGGCGAAGCCGCCCATCACACGCTCGATAGCACCCTGCCAATCCGCCGCGTCCGACTTCACTTCGAGCAGTTCGCCCACGAACGGAAGCTTCGCTTCGTCGATGCCGAGGTCGGCCGCGATAGCCTGCCGGATGCCAAGCAGCCGCGCAGGGATGTTCGAGTCCTGCGCCTGCATCGCTTTGATTTCGGTGACGAGGTTTGTGAAGCGAGTTGACTTGTCCTTCAACTCGCCCTTGAGCTCGTCCTTTTGACCCTCAAGCTCACGCCGCAGCTGGCCCGCGTTCAGCACCCGCTGACGCGCCTTCTCTACTATCTGGACAAACCAAACGGGGGTGTCGGGCATGGCCCAGCCCAGTGCCGTACAGGCGGCAACGGCAAGGTCCCGCTTCTTCAAGCGTTCCGGGCGTTCGGCATTCGCTGCCGCGAGGTCGCGTTGCAGTTGCTCGAGGATGCCCCCGCCCATGCCCAGACGCTGCTGCTGCATGTCGGTTAGCTTGCCGAACTCGTGTTCGACCTGCTCGCCCAGCCGCAACGCGGCCTGCGTTGAGCCCTCCATGTCTACCTTCAGCTCCGCGATGCGCTCACGCAGCATCTCTCGCCGACGCCGCTCCTTGTAGTGGTCCAGCCCCTCGGCCACTTCGCGCAGGACATTGGTCTCGTTCACGGCCTTTTGCCGCTCCAAGTCGTCCAACTGAGCGGGGATGAGCGTCTCCACTTGCTCGCGGGCAGCGACCACCCGCTGGTGCGCTTCATTCAGCGTCCCGAAGCCCTCGACCAGGGCTGCTGCCTCCTTGAAGGTCTCGGGCGCGTCGAGCATGAAGTCGCGCAGGAAGAAGTTCAGGTCTCCCAAATCCTTGGCCGACTGCGTCTTGTGCAGCAAGCGCAGAGCGCGCTCGTTGTCGATGCCCAGCAGACGCTGAAACCGCTCCTGATAGCCGCTGAACTCGCGAAACATGTCGGCTTCGGGCAGGTCGGTTTTGAACCGGCGCACGTCGAAGTCATGGGTCGGAAAGAAGTCCAGCTCCTGGACGTTGAACTCCCTCTCCATCGTCAGGTACACCCGGGACGCCTCCGTTGGCGCTGTGGCATTGCCTCGGACCCAGAGCACCTGGGCCAGCGTCACCACCCTTCCCTGCTCGTTGCGGTAGGTTTCAGAGATGGCCGACCAAGTGGTGCCGGTACGGACGTACTGCTTGACTGCTTCGCCACTCTCGGACGTCTGCGTGGCCCAAGCGCCGCGCAGATACGTCATCACACTGCGGTCCTTGCCATGGCGTTCGTTCTCCCGGGCAGCAACGTTGAAATCAACCCACTTCGGCGGCGTCATCAGTGCAGCGTGCGCATCCAGCACAGTGGACTTGCCGGAGCCAGAAGGCCCAACGAAAAGGTAACCTTCCCGCGGGATGGGGAAGTCGAAGACATTGGCGAACGTACCCCAGTTGAACGTCTGGATGCGGGTCAGCCGAAACTGGTCGCTGGCGCCATCCAGCGTGACGGCCTGTCCGAATGGATTCATACTGTCTCCAGGTCGCCGCCTGCCGCGCCATCGTCGTTCACTGGTGGCTCATCAGGCAAGCCACTGTCCTCACCGCCTTCCGAGGGTTGCGCCTCGGCGAGGGATTCGTACGTGCGCATCAACCCCTGGATTTCCTCCGCTGAGAACAACAACTTCAGGGTCGGCGCCACCTCGTAACGCTCTTCGTTGCGGCCCAGCTTGCGCAGCAGGCTCAGCGTCTTGGCCTTCTCGACTGCGTTCACCGTCTGGCGCTCGAATCTAGCCCGGTCGGAGTTGTCGGCCTTCTCGAACACGCTCAGGTGCTCTTGCATCTCCTGCACAGAAACCACCGCGCGCTCGCCCTGGGCGTCGGCCTGGGTCAGTTTCTGACGCAGGAACAGCAACAGCGCCGACTCGATGAAGGTCAGCGGCGCCTTGCGCAGCAGGATGGGCACGTCCAGCTGGTCGGAGACCACCTGGCGGGTGAAGGCGACCTTCTGCTCGTGGTCGATGACAAGGTCCAGAAACAATTCGTGCAGACGCGAACGCAGTGCTTTCTCGTCTTGCACGAGCACCGGCCAGAGCTTGCTCTGGCGCCGGGCGTCCACGGACGGACCTAGCAGCAGCTGAACCAAAACCCGGCGCGTGTCCATCTTGAGCTCACCGGTGTCGCCTGTGAAGCTGTCTTTGTCGCCCACCGGCGGCCCTGCGGTCGAAACGGCTTCCTGTGCACCGACGTCTTCGGCGTCGTCCGGTTCATTCCATGAGTTCATGGTATTTCTCCCGAATGAAGTACACGGTCGGTACCCGAGCGCTGCGGTCTACGCCATCGCTTCCCTGCCAGGACACCTTTTCGATGGACTGCGTCACCTCGCCGTGCCTTGCCCCCAAGGCAACGTAGCCGACGACGCTTCCCAGGCCCTGTTCCGCCGGAAAGAGGGCCAGGACCTCGCTGACAGAAGCCTGTTGTTGCTGGTCGAGCACTTTGCGCACGTTGGCCTTCAGCGTACGGAAGTCGATTTCGGATTGACGGACCATCTCGCTGACGGTCTCGAGGTCTAGCTCAGCCTCTTCCGCCGCATGCATGGATGCATCGACGACTCGAGTGGACGGGTCATAGAGCACCCACTGCGAGATGGAACGAATGCGGCTGCTGGTCTGAGTCAGGCTGTAGCCCACACCCTGGTTCGGCCGGACCATCTCCTTCGTCGCAAGGGCTGCCTGTGTCGCTTGCTTGAGCAGGCTGTGCAGCCGCCGCTGCTCGAGAAACTCGCGACTCTGCACGAAGCTCCTGAGGCTGCGACCGAAGTTCTGCAGCACGTCGTGGACGCCGCGACCCTCGTCAAGCAGCACATTCGTCAGGCCGAGCAGGAACTTGCGCTCACGTGGCTCCAACGCCCTGGCGAAAGGCCGGCTCGTGATGGCTTCCAAGGCTTCGAGCAGGGCGGCTGCCTGCTCAGCATCGGTGAGCAGCCGCCAGAAAGCGTTGAATGTGCGACCAGCATCGCTTTCGCCGATGAGGTCCACGCCGGCGAAAAGCGCTTCGAGTACGTCGCCGCGGCTGCCTTCGCTTTCCATGAGGCTCTGGCGCAGCCCCCGGTTGAGACGGTCGAACTCATCGCGCACTGAGCGGAAGTCCGTGGTCAACTCCTCGGCCAGCGAGATGGCCTCCCGAGCGCGCTCGATGGCGCGGTCGTCGGCGAGCGCCTTCACCCCGTTGCGCTCGACGGCTTCAATCTGGCGGGCGATGCGTGCTCGTTCGGCCTTGAGCGATTCCAGGCGTGTCGTCGGGTTGGAGTCCGTCTCGTCGGCCAACTGGGTCAGCTGCGAGATGACAAGCGACAGGCGGCTTTCAGTGGCGGTCGTTCGTGGGCGCAACGCGCCGGTGATAAACCGAATGCCGTTGAGCGCGTCAGCCGAGAGTTCGTATTCCTCTTCGGAGGCACCAGGCCTGAGCCGGCGTGCAAGCCAGCCCTGAGCAAGCCATTCCGCGATGGCCGCCTGCGGCGTCTGGGCCAGGTCCTCGCCGGTGGAGCGCAGCAGTTCGAGGTCTCGTGTCAGCCGCTCGGTAAGCACCGAGGCGGCCAGAGTCTTCTCGCCCTCGACGAACAGACTCTGCAGGAGCGCCACGATGACGGGCGCCCGGTGCGCCGCCAGCAGCTTCCAAAGGGGCTGCTCGCGGAGGTTTCGGAGGGCAGCTGCGCCGCGAAGGGCCTTCATCGCGCCCCCGCTCAGTGCATGGCAGGTTGAGATGCATCCACACCGGCTCCCCTGGTGTTCGTTTGGTGGGGACAGTGTACGTCTACTAATTATGCTCGTCTAGTTTTTATTCTCGTGCCAGAATCCACGGATGAGGGAACGTCCAGTTAGTCGCCAGAGTGTGTCGCCTCCGCGAGCCCCTTCTTCCGGTCGATGGAGCCAGGACCGCCGCCTGGAGTTTGTTGACTTCCGCCTACGGTGGGATGGCCGGCTCAATCGCAGCGACCTCACCGACTTCTTCGGCATCTCTGTTCCGCAGGCTTCGCTAGATATCGCCAAATACTTGGAGTTGGCACCAGGCAACCTTGACTATGACCGCAGCTCGCGGGTCTACGTGGCTTCGGAGTCCTTCCGTCCACTGTTCCCGTCCAGCGACGCAGCCCGGTACCTGAACGACCTTCTCGCAACGGCTGCGGAGCTCGACACCAGCGAGAGTAGTTTCCTGGCCTGGGCGCCCTCCGTCGCAACGGTGCCCAGTCCAGGCCGTACCTTTCGCGTGGAGGTTCTTGTAGCGTTGCTGCGAGCGATGCGCGAGGGCACGGCAGTTCGCGTGCTCTACCAGTCAATGACGCGGCCGCAACCAACGGCACGCGCGCTGTCTCCGCATGCGTTGGCTCACGATGGATTTCGCTGGCACGCACGGGCCTACTGCCACAGCCGAAGGCAGTTTCGCGACTTCGTGATTGCCCGCATGCTCGAGGTCGGCGGATTCGAACCAGCAGCAGCGAAGCCGGAAGACGACCATGAGTGGCACACCATCGTCCCGCTCATCCTCGAGCCCCATCCCAAGTTGCCCGCGTCTCACAAGCGAGCCATTGAGCTCGACTACGGCATGAAGGATGGAGAGGTCGAGTTCCGTTGTCGGCAGGCGTTCCTCTTCTATGCACTCCGACATCTACGACTGGACTTGGACATCGCCTCGAAGCCAGAAGCCCAACAGATAGTCCTTAAGAACCTGCGTGACGTTGAGCAGTTCGTACGACCGGCGCCTAGCTGACCAAGACGAGTGCTCATCGACACACCGCACTGCGTGGCCACAAGACACGACTGCTTGTGCCGCAAGAGTTCGAGGCAACACTCGATGGAGAACGACGTGACAAACAAATCAGGTGATGGCCCGCTTAGTGTCTCACTTCACGACGAGAGTCTGCGGATTGAAGAGGACTGCACACACTCCGCCAAGAGCCACTTCAACGCAGCTGACACGTGGCGCCGCCGTCACTATTGGCTGGGAATCCCAGGAACGATTTTCGCAGCCCTTGCCGGTGCCGCGCTCATCAAGGACTACGCCATCGCCGCGCAGCTGCTCTCAGTAGCCGCCGCAATCCTCACTGGGCTATTGACCTTCTTGAAGCCATCGGACAGAGCATCTCAACACAAGCAGGTTGCGGACCAGTACCTGTCACTGCGCAACGACACACGCGTCTTTCGCAATGTCCGCGCAACCAGTCTGGATGCGGACGAAGCCTCCAATCGCCTTGAGGCGTTGTCGAAGCGAAGGAACGACCTCAACCAGTCAAGTCCGGAGATTCCTCGTCGAGCCTTCGAAGCTGCTCGGAAGGGGATTGACGAAGGCGAAGCGACCTACGCCGTTGACAAGTAGGTTGACCATGTCTGTCTTGTCCTACCTGCAGCAGCGAGCCAGCGCCGCGGTGCTCAACGGTGCAGAGAAGACCTCGATTTCGCGGTCGATTGCAACATTGAAGACTCGCCTCGATGCCTACTTTGAAGGCGATTTGGAGGACCACTTTCAGTTTGGGTCGTCAACCAGAGGAACCATTCTGCCCAGAGACTTCGACGAACGGTCTGACATCGACTACATGATTGTCTTTCGCGACACCAACAGCACTCCGCAGACCTATCTCGACCGCCTGCGCCGCTTCTTTCAGACCTACTACGGCCGTTCCGAGGTCTACCAGTCGTCGCCGACCATCGTACTGGAGTTGAATCACATCAAGTTCGACTTGGTTCCTGCAACGCGCTCCTGGTGGGACGGCACAAGAATTCCTGACGGTCGAGGCAGTTGGCAAGCCACGAACCCCACCGAGTTCAGTAAGAAGCTCGAGGGACGGAACATGGACTGCGGCAGCCTGTTGAAGCCCGCGATTCGGCTCGTCAAGTACTGGAATGCTGCGAATCGATTCCCGTTCGATTCGTACGAACTCGAACAATGGATTGTCGGGTGCAGCTACTGGGGAGCGAGCAACCTGAGAGACTACGTGTTCGCAATCTTCCAGAAGTTCGACATCGACCGAGGTTGGTCTCTGGATGCGCAGACCCGCGTCAAGCGCGCAAAGCAGCTTGTCGGAAACGTCATCGAGTTTGAGCGCCAGCAACAGACGGCGCGCGCCGAGACTGAACTGCGGAAGCTCATTCCCGAATAGGCAGTCACGCCGCGCAGTACCACCTCAACAGCCAGTGCATTTCATCAACACTGACTGTGCTCTAGGGCTGCTCCCGGAACTGCTTGACCACTGGGCTGTGAAAAATCACAGTGCGCCCCATGGAGGTCAACATGTCTGCAGCGCAGCTGACTCTGTCGCCGAGAACCCACGCCCCTGGTCGCGGACGTGGCTGCTTCCCCGAAGCAGCCAATCCGGTTTTTGAGCCAATCTACCTGAGGACGACGCTTGAAGTCCTCGGCATTGTCAACGGTGTCGTGACACGACTGCGGAGGTGACCAACTGAGCAACTCCCTACGGCGCAGGCCGTCTCTCTTCTAAACGCACTCGCGCGCGGCAGGCGCGTGGTGGCGCCCTTTTGTCTCTCTCAATGCCGAAGTAATTGGCGAAGCCATGTTGAACGAACACTTGCGGGTCTCTTTGGTCAGCGACGGCGAAATGCCGCGTGGAAGGGTCGGCAATGGACGATGAAGCCGCCGATGCGTTGCGCCAGAGCCTGCACGTTTACCGAGAGACCGAACGACTGCTGGGCGCGCGAGCCCGGGCCCTTCTCTCAGGCTACGGCCGATTGATGAGCGGGCCTTTCCACGGGCGATACGTCAGCGGCATTCCGTTCGCCCACCAGCTGGAGCTAGTCCACCAGCTGACTCGCGGAGAGACGATTCCCGTCCACCTGATGCATCGCCACGTGTCCGGAAACTACGAGTCGTCGTTGCTGCGTTGGTCGCAGGCTGATGGCCTCGTGATGGTGTTTCATGACTGCGAAGAGAAGGCATAGCCAACATGGACTCATCGACGTTCGAGCTACGGATTCGATTGCCTCCGAGCATGAGTCAAGACGCGGCAGTCGAGCTCCTGGGAGCGGCGGACTGCACGGAGACGCTTGTGGGCGCCGGTGAGCCACATGTTTTGTCGCTCTTGTATCTCGAGCCCGTCTCGCTTTCGATGATTGCGAAAGTGGCGCAAGTGCTCCCGGGTGCAGTCGTCCTCGGCTTCCGACGTGGCGGCGAGGTGCCAACGTGATGGCTTTGCGCAAGAAGCTACCGGCCGTGCCAACTAGCTTCGAGTGCTTCGACCTCCTGTGGTCGCAGCTTGTTCCGAACGCGGAGGGCTACCTCGATGTACTGCCGCGCGAGTCCGACCCAGTGTGGGCAACCGAGTACGGACTCCTTTGTTGCCACGAGCCTGTCGAGGCAATGCGCGGCAAGCGAGGAGTTGCAACGAAAGCCGAATCACTCGACGTTGCACCGCATGCGAGAACGTCGCCTTCACGTGTTGAAGAGGCAGTACCAGCAGCACGTGTTGACAGTCATTGGGGCGCTCGTTTGACGCAGCCTGCAAGCAGCATCCGAGATGCTTCGCCAGCGCAGTTCCGCAACAGGTTCAGGGAATTGTTGCGCGCCGCGTTTACGACTGAGAGTACAAGTGGGGAAGCGAGGTGACGCGCGTGCTGTACCTGGGCATCAGTGGCACCCTACATCCGAGCGAGTCCACATATGAGTTAGTCCTTCACCGAAGCCCTTGGAGAAACGGCCACCGGAGGTACGAGGCGGTGCCGTGGCTTTCCAACGCTCTCGCTCGCTGGCCTGACGTGCAAATCGTCCTGACTTCAACGCAGGTTTGGAAACATGGCCTGCCCGCGGTCCTCGAACATCTGGGTGCACTCACGGAGCGGGTCGTCGGCTTCACATACGAAGACCTGACAACAAGGGTCGTGCGTCAAGTGCGCACGCGCAGCGGAACCACCCGGTCTGTGAGATACAGCGACGAAGACTATTGGAGGATGAACAAAGGCGACATCGTGGCCGCGCACGTCGAGTGGCTGCGCCCAGATGCGTGGGTGGCCGTCGATGACGAAGACATCTTGTGGCCAAGAGGCTCGGCAGACCACGTCTGCATCGTTGACGGCTGCAAAGGATTGAACGACCCCGCGGAGCAAGACAGGTTGCTCACGTACCTGACGGCGAACTTCGGACCAGGCAGTGAGCAATGAAAATCACCCAGTTGCGCCGCCTAGCTCGAACGAGTTCGTTCAGCAGCATGGATTGGCACTGGCCCGATATCGGAGCTTCTAGAGGTGCACCGATTTCACGCGCGCATCAACCTTGAGCTCGAGACCACTTGCCTGACGCCCAGGTGCACTACTGCGCTACGAGTCAGCGCGACTGCGCTGGCTCGTAGCAGCAGCAAGCAGCGCTTCCCAGTCTGCCTCCAGAGGAGAAACCTGCAGGTCTTCGACCTTGCGAGCGGGCTTCGCTGCCTTCGAGCCGCGAGCCTTCGACGCAGACCAGTACTTGTCCGCCATTCGTATCGCCTCCCATGCCCGGCGCTCGGTCGCGCCCAGCAACGCCGGGTAGACCAGTGCCAGCTTGACCAGGCGGACGCAGTCACGCTCGTCCCATACCCGGGGAAGCAGAAAGACGGGCAGTTCCTCTCCAGGCAGGTCGACAAATAGACCACCGTTTTCGGAACTGAGCCCATCGCTGAGGGCACGGACGACGACGTCTGTCATCGGCTCGTTGTTGAGCCTCGCCGTGAGCTCGAGTCCAAAGCGCAGCCGCGCAGGAAGTCGCACTGTAAAGACGGAGTCCCTAGGACCCCCTTTGGCCTTCTTTGGCATGGTGACGAGCCCTGCTGGCATTACCTTTAATGCACTACTGTATCACGCATGTTTTACACTACTTATTGCACTACGGTAGTGCTTTTGCTAGAATGCACCCTGAGCTCTCCGGAGCGCCTCGCTCTTTCCCCCTGCTGCACGCGGTGCTCACCCGGGTTCGTCTCCGGCAGCTGAGTCACTGCAAACCGTACCGCCGGCGACTTACGTCGAAGCGGCTGGCCAGGCGTCTCGTCTGGTGGCGCTAGCGCGCCCGACGCCCTCTCGGGCGTCACAAGAACAAGAAAAAGAATTCAACGGGACAAGACAACAACCTTCGCTGACCTCCCGCAGCGCAATCAATCCCCCACCGAACACATATGAACTTGACCATGAACCCGTCGCAAAGAACGGAACAAGAACTGCACCTGACCGCTGGCACAGACCTCGAGCGCGATGCCGCCTACGAGACGCCCCACGGCGCCGAACACCGAACAGTCGAACTGACAGTCTCCACCGGCTACGAGTCGTGGCTGATGACTACTTTCACTGGCTGGGCCGGTGAACGCCTCTGGATGAGCCCGTACCTGCACTTCGGACCAGTGGCGATGAAGCTGACCTACCGTCCAGGCACGCTAGAACCGCCCGAGGTCCGATGGCTCATTGAACGCATCTTCGAACTCGACCTTGGCAGCAAGACGCTGCGCCCAGCCGCCGATGGTGTGCCGTTGGAAGCGACCCGCTCCCCACACCCTCATGTCCTGTCTGAGTTCGCGGAACACGTCCACAAGTACCTCGACGCCTACGACGTTGCCTCAGTGGTGAAGCAGGTCGTGCCCGCGATTGACCGCCCCAGCTTAGACGTCGCCACCAGGACTGCTCCCTCCCCGAGTCAGGACCTTGCCGCCTTTGAGAGACACATGCGCTGCTGCATCGCCTGCATTCGCTTGACCTACCTCGACGACAGCTTCTTGCGATGAGCTTTGGCCACAACCCACTACAAACAGGACACCTACACGTCATGAACCACAAGACCGACTCCGACTCATCGAACAAGCAACCCCTCGTCACTAACTCATGGCTCGACCGTCAGGACGAGTACTACGCGAAGCGTCGACTCCCTGAACCGACGCCGGATGGTGCAGAGGACCGCACCTATTGCTTCCGCGTTGAGTTCGAGCACGACCTGTATCCCTTGAGTCACATGCTGAGGTGGGCTACAGAGACTTGGTGGTCTTCGCCGATTTGCCCGTGGGGCGACGCCGACGTGAAGGTGACGCTCAAGCAGGACACACTGAGCCGCGACGAACTCCGTTGGCTGTTCGCGCGCGTCGGCGACTGTCATGTCGCCATGGAGACGGTCGAACTCGAGCGGGACTATTCGGGCGAACGCAAGTACGCCAGGGAAGAAGACCTTGAGGTCAAGGTCCCGAGCCCTGAGGCTTTGAAGGCTTCACTGGCAGGACTCGCGGACTACCGGGAAGCACTCAGCATTGCCGACGACCGAGCGATTGGCGCCGAAGTGGAACTTGAAGTCGCGCTTGAGGAGTTGGTGGACTCCTGAGCCGCGCGCAAGCGCCTGTTGGCCGGAGAGCCCCGCCCGCCACTGCTCATCGAGCGCTCACTGACCCTCCGCGCAGGCCACGAGACCCCGTATCCGCAGTGGCCCACGCGTGACAACCGCCAGCGTCAATACAAGTGGTGGATAGGGATAAACAGCCAGAGCTACACCGAAGCGAAGCACAACTGCACTGACATAGAGCGAAGGAAGGACATGAGTCGCGGTCGAAAGAAGTGGGACGAAGGCGTCATCGCCACCCTCCAGCGGGAGGGCAAAGGTCGTGGTCGCAGCGCGACCTACCAGCCTTGGGTCGGAATCCTCGACTTCTATTCCGACGGTCGCACGCATGAGCCGTACAGCCACAAGTTCGGGCGGACGCACCAACTGCTTTCGAATGGTGAGTGGCTGACCTTCTTGATGCTCGAATGGGCTGACGACGTTGTCGATGCCCGCGAGCAGTACCCGCTCGACCGCGACATCACGCTGGAGGTGGCGCACGAGTTGCGCATCCCACATCAGTACTACCCGGGAACGCACGTGCCGTTTGTGATGACGCTCGACTTCCTCGTCGACCGGGTGCGCGACGGTCAGGAGTACTTGCAAGCTTTCAACGTCAAGACCGCCGACGAACTCGAAGACCCGACCGTCATCAATCAGTTGGAAATCGCGCGTGCGAGCTGCCACGGCATGGACATCGAGCACCACATCATCATCACCGAACGACTCCCAAAGCAAAGGCTGAAGAACCTGGAGTGGATACGCGACGCTCAGCTTGACGAGGACGCCACCGAGCCGTTCCCTGGCTTCTTTGAGGAGCACAAGTCCCGCATGGTCGCCGACATCAGAGCTCGCCGCTACGACGGTTCCCTGACGGACTACTGCACAAGCTACGACAGACGCTACAGCGTTGAGAAGGGCGTCGGCCTGCGTGTTGCTCGCATGTTGATGTCGGCGAAAGCGCTAACCATGGACCTGAACAATCCAACCGTCGAACTCGCCCACATGGACACGTTCCGTCTCTCTGCACTCCCCGGTCGGCTGCGGTCAGTGGGAGACGAGTGAGATGGAAGACACCGATTCGTTCCGTCGGAATCAGGTGCTCGTTCGCAAGGACGACTCGACTCGTCATCGCCTGCTTACGTTCGGCATCGAGACCGACGCCGCCTGGCTCATCCTCCTCGGCTATGAGTTTGCTCTTCCCTATGTCGCGACCTACTCGGACCTGCCCGGCGACTTCATCGCGGAACAGCCCAAGAATCCGGCGCCCATGCCTGCGAAGTCGCTCGCGGCCGCACCGGCGATGCTGCCGCTCGTACGCCCGCCCTCTGATGCCGAAGTCATTCAGAGCAACTTGGCATGGAAGCGAATCGAACCACTTGTCGACGAGCCGGGCCTCTTCGACCGGCACGAACGCGCACGTCTGCTGAAGGAACGCGCTGCTCACCCGGACGGCGGCACGCCGAAGACGCTCCTCAAGGACCTGCGGTCTTACTGGCAAGGTGGACAGACGCAAGACGCGCTTCTGGGTCACTATGCCAACTGCGGTCGGCCAAACGTTATGGGCACCGGAGGGCGTGGGCGGAAGGCCAAGAACGGCACACAGAGGCCCTACCAACTCGCTCAGCACGACATAGACGCGATGCGTGATGTGCTCGAGACCTTCTACCTTCAGAAGGACATGCATCGAACGCTGACCGCGACGCTGCAGGAACTGCACGAGCGGCACTACACCTACGTCGACGGGAATGGCATCAAGTGCCTCAAGCCGGCGGTCGAGTGTCCCAGCTATCGACAGCTCGACTACTTCCTCAAGGAGAACTACCCGCTCGAAGTACGCATTCGCAAACGCAAGGGTGACAAGGAGTTCGAGCAGAACCATCGGTCTACCGAAGGCTCAGTTCAGCTCGACTGCCATGGGGTCGGACACATGTACGAGTTCGACGCGACGATTGCCGATGTGCTGCTCGTCTCAACTGCGAACAAGGCCGCCATTGTCGGCAAGCCAACGCTCTATCTCATCATCGACCGAGCCAGCCGCATGATTGTCGGTTGGTACGTCGGCTTCGAGAACGCCTCGTACATGGCGGCCATGCAGGCCATCTTGAGCCTGGGCGAGGACAAGGAGAAGCTCTGCCGCTATCTGGGTATCGACTACGACCCGGCCGACTGGGTTGCACACGGCATTCTGCCGGAGGCGTTCCTGGCCGACCAGGGAGAACTCACGGCCAAGAAGGCCCGACGCATCGCACGCTCACTGCGCGCCACGCTCATGAACGTGCCGGGCCTTCGACCCGATTGGAAGCCGCTCGTCGAGTGCGGCTTCGCGATGCTCCATCAAATCATTGCACCGCACACGCCGGCGTACGCCCCCGATGCGGAGAACCGCAAACGACGCGGAGCCAAGAAGGACAAGGACACGACGCTCAACATCAAGCAGTTCACGTCTCTCATCGTCAAGGCCATCATCACTCACAACAAGACCATGCAAACGGGGTACCCGCTGTCCATCGCCCAGGTGGCGGACGGTGTGCCTCCGATTCCGCGCGAGTTGTACCTGCACGGCATGCGCCGCCGCATGGGCAAGCTTGACCAGATGGACTTCGAACGCGTTCGGGCGGAGCTCATGCCGCGCGACAAGGCAACCATCACTCCGGACGGCCTCCTGTTCGGCCGCCTCCTGTATTCCTGCCCTGAAGCTGAGGCTCGCGGCTGGTTGGTTGAAGGGCGTCGACACCGCAAGCCCCTGGAGATTGCGTTCGACTATCGCTTGGTCGACAACATCGTCGTCTTCGCACCTGATGGCAGCGGCGAGTCGTTCGTCGCCTCGCTCACGAAGGACAGTGTGATGTTCGCAGGGATGGCGCTCGCGGACGTGACGCGTCACTTCTACGACGTGGACCAACTCACGGCACTCGCTCCGGAGGTCAAGCGTCAAGCTCGGTTCGAATACAACCAACACGCGGCTCCGCTTATTGCAGCGGCTAAAGCGGATGTCTTGCCTGCGGTCAAGGGCGTGTCCCGTTCAAGCCGCAGGAAGGACACCGCCCCCGCACGAGCGGCGGAGCTTTCAGCCGAACGAACAGCCCTCGGTGGCGTTCGACCGCAGCAGCCGTCCGCGCGAGCTCCCCTCGACGCCGGTCCAACTCCAGACGCGGGCGACAAGTCGGCCGAGAGCGCCGTCGTCATACCTATTGGTCGCGGAACCGACCTGGCAGCGACACAAGCTGAATCCACCTCCTCAGCCATACCTGCCGCCGGCAAGCATGCTCCGATGACTCTCAAAGAGCGAATGGCCGCGGCTCGAAAGCGCATGCAAGGATAGAGAGATGACCATGAGCCACGCACCAAGATTACTCCCGCCACACGTCAGGATTGCCAAGTACGACACCGACCAACGCATCGCGCGCTATCGCGGCAACAAGCTCATCGAGACGCTTCCCAAACCAAGTGACGAAGCTGAACTCTTGGCTTCGCTCACCCTTGAGCCGGACTTCAGCGTCGATGCTCGTGATTGGGAAGCGCACATGCGCATCCACGAGTTGCTCGGCTTGACCAACTTCATGGTGCCGCTGGCCGCGCACATCCAACTTGCACGAGTCATCGACTCGATGATGCGGGAGGGCTATGTCGGACGCAGGCCGATGTCCCGCGACCAAGTCGCAATCTATCAGCACATTCACAACCTCGAGCGAGAAGACAAGCCCTTCCGCCAGTCGGCTGACACGCTGACCCCGCAACTGTCGACTGCGTTGGTCGGGGTTTCCGGCATGGGCAAGACGACGACTGTGAAGCGCGTTCTCGCGCATATCCCACCGGTCTACTACCACCCGGAGTTGGACCTGTTCCAGGTCACGTATCTGCACTTCGAGATGCCCAGCGACGGCAGAGGTACGAAGGCGCTGGCCACTGGAATCATCGAAAAGCTTGACTACCTCATACCAGACAGCAACTACTACGACCAGTATGTTGCGAAGAGCCGTGCGTCGGGTGACGTCCTCATCCGAGTCGCGGCCCGTCTGATGAACAAGCACTGCGTTGGGTTGCTCATCCCCGATGAGGTCCAGAACGTCGCGAATGCGCGCAAAGACGAGCAGATTCTGATGTCGGAGCTGACGTCCTTGTGCAACCAATGCAAGGTGCCTCAGCTGTACATCGGCACGAATAAGGCCAACAAGATTCTGGGGTTGGACTTTCGCCAGGCCCGCCGTTCGCTCGGCCTCGGCCTGGGCGACTGGGGTCCGATGCCGCAGTGGGAACATATAACTCGCAAAGACGGAACCATCGAACGACGGCCGGGTGAATGGTCTGACTTCGTCACCGAGCTGTGGAAGTACCAGTGGGTACGGACGCCAGTCCCTTTGACCGACGGCATGTTCGACGTCCTGTATGCCTGCACTCAAGGTGTCATTGACTTGGCAATCAAGCTCTTCATGGTTGCACAGGCTCGGGCCATCCTCGACCAGTCCGAGACGCTCAGCGAGCAGCTCCTCGTCGACGTGTACCAGAGGGACTTGTACCTCATTCATCCGATGGTGGAGGCGCTGCGGAATAAGGACATGAAGGCGCTGATGAAGTACGAGGACGTTGCCCCGCCCAGTGCCAGTGACCTCGTTGCGGACCTGGAACGGCGATACCGGGCCCAACGGACTCCCGCTGCGTCCGTTCGTCCAGGAGCTGAGGACTTCGAGATGCGCCTGGCAGGTGCCGCAGAGGTCCTTGGCTTGCCGGCACAGGATGCTGCCGCCCTGGCCCGCGAAATCAATGCCGAGGGAACTGCGAAGAATATGTTCGACGCGGCTGCACAGCTAGCCAAGAAGGTCGCTCCGCTGAAGCCAGTTGCCAAGTCGAAGCGCGCCAAGTCCAAGGAGTCTGTTGAGCCGGAAGTTCCGGACCTGACAGACCGACCGGACGACTATCGAAACGCGGTTGTGCTCGCGTTCCGAAAGCGTACGACAGTCGTGCAGCAATTGGTCGAACTGGGCATGGCGCCTGACCCGGAGGAACTGGTCTGTCTTGGCTGAGGCTTCCACCGCCCTACCTTGGTGAGCTCGTTGGCAGCGTGCTCACCCGCGCCGTGATTCACTCCGGGGTGCCAGCAAAGCGCCTTCTCGTCGAGGTGACGGGAAGACGCTGCAGCAACCTGTCATTCTTCCTTCCATCAAGCTTGTCGGGCCTGGCAGAGCTCATGAGCGTGAACGCGCATGAGCTACTGTGGGAACATACGGCCTTCCCCTACGTCGTTGCCTTTATGGCGCCAGCCGACGTGGACCGCTTCGCCACGAAAGCGCTGGGCCAAGACCTCCAGCAAGGTTCGGTCGCCTCACTCATCCAGTCTGTCACGCAAGGGCTGCCGGCACTACGGTACTGCCCTGACTGCGTGCTGGATGACGTCGCAGAACTCGGCGAGAGCTACTGGCATCGAGACCACTGCTTGCCGGCAACGCACGTGTGCAGGCGCCACGGTACACGTCTGCGCCTTGGCGACTTCGCAACCAAGATTGCCTCGCGCGCTTACGGCATGGGCTTGCCTCAACACCAAAGAGGCCGACCGGACTTTGCGGGGCCACCCGACCCCACTGCAAAGGCGCTCGCTCTTGGAAGCTATGAGCTACTGAGTCGCATTGACGGGCATACCGCCGATTGGTCGACGCATTACCGAACGCTCGCGCTGGAAAAGGGGTTCGTCATGGTCACAGGCGAAGTCGCGAGCGCGCAGTTGGCCATGAACCTACAGGTAGCCTTTGGCGAAGCCTACCTTGCGAGTCTGGGCTGCTCGGTCACCGAGCCAGGCCGCTCCTGGCCTGCTCTGATGGTGCGCGAACGAGTCAGGGTGCCGTTCGCGCCGGTCAAGCACGTGCTGATGCAAGCATTCCTCGACGGCTGCAATGTGGAGCAGAAGACCCTGGCCTATCGGCCACCGGGGAAAGTGCCACGGGACGCCAGTTCACTGGACGAACAACTGGCCAAGCAAGTTCGGAAAGCTGCCATCCGGGCGAACCTGCGCAATGTGCAAACCACCATCACACAGTTGATGAAGGACACTGGACACTGGAGCGCGTTTCGCCACGACAGGAGCAACTTTCCGAAGACGACCGCGGAGCTGGCAGCGTTTCGAGCTACGGAGGCGTCGGAGCGGAAGTTGGGTGGACGCGAGGGCCACCAACGGAACATGGCACGGAAGGCTGCGGCGGCGAAGCGTTGATGCATCGAGTGAACCGCACTCCGCAACGCCATCACAAGTCCGAAGTCGAAGAGTGCAACTACAGCAGGTCAACAAGTTGCTGACAAAGGTTCTTCGGGGAGTCGAACTGCACTTGCTGAGGCAACCTGGCACCGCGACGCAGCAGGGCGATGAGCAAGCAGGCGGTGTAGGACCAGCACGTTGCGTTGTCGGCGACATCTGCCTCCAGGACGAGATGTACAAAGCGCCGTCGAATCGGCGGATGTGAGTTCTGAACAGCGCTAGCCATACTTTGAGACTCAGCTTGCGCGATGGCCAGAGCGGCAGACGCTAGGCCGATGACTCGCTTGCTGGCGACTCTGTCGGCAACTTCCCCGGTAGTCGCAGAGTAAACATCAACGCGCTCGAGAAGCATCGTCCGGCTGAAGTCGTCGCAGGCTCGTTCCTCGTCGGCACGGACCGTTGGAGCATTCTTTTCGGCCGAGAACTGGACGTGCCGCAACTCATGCAGGAAGGTCGCCGCAGCGGCCAGGCAGGCTATGTCGAAGCAAGCCTGGTCCTCCGTGCTGGCAAGCAACTCCCGGCCTGTTCCTGGCGGTGGGACGTCGCCAGGCCAGTCCAGTTCCTCGAGGTCAGCGACCAACCCAAGCTGTTTTGCGAAGTACAGAAGCGTCTCGAGCTCGGCCTCGGCCGCGCACAGGCCCTCGTCAGCGCTTAACGCCTGCGTCGAAATCTCGCCGCTGAATGCTTCTCCGGACCAGACGTGAGGACCATACGCAGCCAACGCCTTGAAGCCCGCGAATGCGACGACCCAGTCATGGACGAAGGTCTTGTGCATCCACGACACCTTGTTTCCACGCGCACTGATGTCAAGGCCGGCACCGTCGTCCTTGACAGCAAAACGAGGCTCAAACTTCTCCCAGAACACTTCGAGCTCGGAGGCCCTTTCGGGACAGGCCCCGAGCAGTAGATTGGCGATGAATACCGGAGAAACCTCGACTGAATCTGTCATGTAGATACCTCGTCAGATGGCCGAGTTCAACGCGCAGGAGCGAGGACGGGCGTTTGTGAACAGACCACCAAGCGTCTCGCGCCGCGAGTCAATGCCACGTATAGGTGCCGCGCATCCATCGCTGCCGGATTGAGCACAACGACTACATCAGCTTCGAGGCCCTTGAGTAGCAGTGTGCTGCCAACTGCTCGCTTGGTAGTTGGCCTGCCAAGGTGGCGATTTCGCTCACGAGCCCGAACGACGGCTTCATAGAACGTGCACTCGCCGCTCGCGGCTGCTCGCATGGCAGCCTTGCATACGTGGAGAACTTCCGGGCGGTAGACACGCACATCGGGTGCGTTTTCGAAGGCGTCAAGCGCTTCCAGTGAAGTTCCAAACGACGGAGCCCCGAGAAAAGCAATGGCGGCGGACTCAACAGCTGTCGCTTCCTTTCGGGCAGTGCCCTTCGTTAACGACTCCACGCGGCGATGCAGCTCGGCAGCACCGAGGTTGGTCATCAATTCCGCGGAGAAGTTGACCAACTCAACCAGCGAGCCGGCTCTTCCTGGGTCGAACGACCTGCCGAAAGCGGTCAAGTCACGGAGGTCCACGGCCTCGACTGCAGTGGCCCCGGGGGTCTGGGAGGCAATCATCTGCTGTCCCTTGGGGCTGGTGCTGTCGCCGATTACAAGCACGGTCCCCTGGGGTGTAGGAGCCTTGGTCCGTGCCGCCTCCATGCGTTGCAGGTGAGCCGCCGAAGGGTCTGCGGCGAGTTGAATCCATGTGACTTCTGGTGGTGCCCCCCGAAGGTCAAGTGGAGCCCCGGCTAGCAAGGGCACTCGTGCGCCAAGGAGCCACTGGCCCAAGTTCTCCGCGTCCGCGTTGCGCCAGCGCCATGGGGTCTCCAAGACACCGAGCGGAGGGAACAGCCCGTGGACATCCGAGGTCCAGTTCACCGTTGGCTCGCGAAATCCAAAAATGGCCTGTAGAGGGTCTCCGAGGACGCAGGTCGGAAGTACGTCGGCAGCCCAACCAATGATGTTGTGCTGGGGCAGAGTGCAGTCCTGATATTCGTCAACCATGAGGCGGCTGTAGGTCGCGCGCAGCGCATCGCTCACATCACCTTGGCCGAGAAGCCTCCAGGCCGCTTGTCGAATGGCCACATAGTCAGTACCTGGGTTCTCCAGCCGAAGGATGCCCGGGTTGTGGCCGCTCCGCACGGGGAACTTCGAAATCAACCGAATGGCCCAACTGTCGATTGTCGAGACACGGTAGGCGCTCTTTGGCACCGCCGCTCGCGCCAATCGCGCCTCCAGTGCTCCCTTGCCGGCATTGGTGTGCGTCAGCACCAGCACCGGCCTGGCGTCGGCATGGAGCTTCAGCGTATCGGCAATGAGCTGCGTCTTACCGCACCCGGCCGGCGCAGTCACGGTGCCCCGTTGGACAGAGAGCAGGTCGAGCTCAGGCATGTGCATATGCCCAGCCGAACAGGTTTCTGACTACGTCCCGGAATCCGGGGTCGCTGGCCTCGAAGTGGGGACCGAGAAAGTCTCGGGCGACGCCTTCCATCTTGGTGATGGATTTGAACCAGCCGGCCTTCCGAATGCGGGAAGCCTCGCCCAAAAGCTGTCGTGCAGCGACTGAGAAACCGACATCCTTCCCATCCTGCAAGACCATCGCGAGATTCGCCTTGCCCACGGACTTGGTCTTGATATGCTGGTCTACCAAGCCGTCCTCAGTGAGCTCGAGGGCGCGGTCAATCAAGGCCGACACGACCGGAGGTGGAAAGCTCATGAAGAGCTCATCTTCGAGCGCGCGTCCGCCCCGCCAAGCGACCGAATAGCCGCCGGCAGCCACGAACTTGGCAACGACCGCAGGTGTTGGCGTCTTGTCGTTGTCCTGCACGGTTGCGACGCGATACCCCAGCTTCTGAAACGCTTCTGCGCGGTGGAAGCAACGGTCAGCGTCGCCACCTCCGGTGTCAACGTACGACACGCCCGCTGCTTGAAGAGACGCATACCCCTGGGCCGTCCAGTAGTCGTCCAGGCCGCGAATGAGGCCGACTTCGCTAGCGCCCTCACAGACGACGACCGTCCTGGCCAGAAAGGCCTCTGGATAGCTGCGGATGGTGCTTTGCACGTCATCCCCGGTGCCCACCTGCAGGACGCCATGGATTCCACCAGTGGCCCGAACCACGAAGAGCTGTGCACCCGACAGCTCACGCAGAACGACGGGCGAGTGCGTCGTCATGAATACCTGAAGGGGCGGCGCCTTCTCTTTGGAGCCGAGTGAACCGAGAAGCCTAGTCAGGCGGTGGGGCTCGAGGCCGAACTCGATTTCGTCGACCAACACAATGCTGGCGGCCTCGGCCGCAGCACGGTGAAGACCGGCAATCAACAATCGAGATGAACCGGTCCCAAGACTTCGGAGTGGGATACCGCTCTCGCTGTGCAAGGAGATTGCGCCGTCGCCGAACGATACCGAGTGAGCATCCAGCAATGCCGTTGCCGAGGTGCCGACGGGAACGCCAAGGCCGTGGGCTGTTTGCGTGACCGTCTTGAGCGTACCGGCGAGTTGCGGCGCGGCCTTAGCACCAAACCCGGCTCGAGCTTCGCGTGCCGCACGCACAAGTTCAGAACCGACGTCAGCGCGTTCATCCGACAGGCGGTTTAACACCGAACCTCTGGTCCAGGAGAGATTGGAGTTTGGATGATTTCCTAGTCTTGCAGGGGCCAGAGCCATCCTGTCCTTCCAGGCGAGCCCGCGAGTAGGTTCAACCGCTGCCGTCCGGTCCGAATAGAGCGCCCAGAGGGGCTCGAGGTCGGCCTTGACGGTAAGCCTCAAGGTCAGGACCGTCTCCAGTCCCTTGCGTGGCTCGTCCTCAACGCTGCCCGTCGAGCCGTCAAAGCCTCGAAGGTACTCGCCATAGGCGTCGATGTTCTTCAGGGCGCCGGGCAGCGCTCCCAAGGTCAGCGTGATGCAAATGTCCTGCGTGACATCCAACCCGAAAAAGTCGGTATCGACGACCGCCAGATTGCGGCGAGCTGCCAAGCAGAGGTCTATGGCATCCAGGATGGTGGACTTCCCGCTGTCGCCCGGCCCAATGAGGCAGTTCACCCCTTCGGTGGGGCACCAGTCTAACGAGCGAATCGAGCGGAAGTTGCGGATTTCAACCTTGCGAATTCTTGCCATCGAGCCCCCCTTTTGCGCCGGATTCCCGGTCGCAGAGCATTGTCTACGCACATTTGCCGCAACGCGCTTGACGTGCAACCTGGCGCCGACAAAACGCCAAGTAGGTCGCGAGGAGCCGACATAGCGAGCAAAGTGTCGCAAGTAGTCTGGAATCGCCACGGCGCCCGTTGGCGGCATGGACCTTCAGATAAACAGGAACGCTACACGACGGGTGCGCAGCCAAAGCACAACCCCAACTACGAACAACTTGCAGGACATGAGCCGTCAAGACGCAACCACCAAACCAGGCATCGACCCGGCCCAGTGCGCCCCCCTCCCACGGGAATACACGGTCGAGCAAATCGAAGCCGCCAGCCGTCTGCCTTCGCTGGAGGCAGTCTTTACAGCTCACTTGAGACTGTTAGAACTGGAAGACGCTGAGTGGCGCTCTGCTAACCGATGGCCCGAAGCCCGACGCAGCCCTCGAGTTGGTCAGGGCGGCGGATAAAACTGGTGCCTTCACTTCTCCGAGCATTTCGGAGAAGAACATGGAGTTGGTGACACGGCTGGCCAAGGATGGGCAGCGAGTTCTGGCGATTGGCATCGGGAGCCTCGAAGCCAGAAATGGGTACGAGCTTGACCAACTGGGCTTGAATGGACTGCCGGACCCGTCAGACGCGCGACGACGTGCGGAAGCGAGCTTCAATGAGTGGGACTCTGCGAGCATCGCCGAGTACGCTGGCGCATTTGGGCTAGCCGTGCCGAAGGGCCATGCTCACGCGGTGTGGGCCTTTCAGTACAACCGTATCCGGTTCGTAGTGCCCGCGCTCGTTCTGATGCGAGCGCTGTTCCGGCCGAACCACCACGTCCTACCCATGCTCTTCCGTCCTCAATCTCTGGAAGACGCGTGCACGTACGCTGGCCCCGGACCCCACGGGCACATTGCGCTACTAGGCAGCTTCCGGGGCTCGTATCACGCTCGCGAGCGAACATCCATTGCCGAGCCGCTTTCGTGGATGTATTGCTTTCCATCCGCGCGCGCAATGTGGGCAAGTGCCTTTGGCGCTTCGCAGGAGGGTCGGCTTGACCTCAAGCTTCCGCAAGCCTCGGCGCGCATGGTGTTGCACGGACGCATGCACGCGCAAAATTTCTACGCCACGCGCTTGTCGTTCGTCTCGGTAACGGCCAACGAAGAACCGTTCGAGTTCGCCAGCGACCACAGCCGAACCATCTGCTTCCACGTCATGGACGAAGCCATGGCCAGTGGCTTTAAGCGGAACAAGACGCAGGACAAGTCAATCGGCTTGCGCGATGGTGAACACGCCTTATCCGATGAGGAGTGGCAAGAGGTTGAGCCAATCGTCGTACGCGGCGGCCCTGGCTTCAAGCACGCCCCACGGGCAGTCGTTGACGCTGTGCTCGCCAAGCAATGCCAGGGAACGTCCTGGACCGAGACCACCTACCCACCGGGCATCCAGCACACGACAGCCTGCGTGGCTTTCTGCCGGTGGCAGAAGGACGGTCGGTGGGCAGACGTCCTTCGGACGCTCGCGAGATTTCGGGGGCCGCCGTGACCTGTCTGGCTCTTCGGCGCCGTGCCACGAGGCAGTCGTCGGCAGTCTGCCGGTACACTGCCCCTCCTCCTCGCGCGCTCCATAGGACCACGAGGGAAACACTCTAGGCTCGGCTGTTCCTACACAGTAGGTCATGCATCCCCGTCACCCGATGAACTCGCTCGAGCACTCCCGTCAAATTTCCCGCGTCTTTTCCCGGCCCGTTCTAGAGCGTATTGCTCGAAGCGGCGAAGCTAGCGACGTCGCCCGCGAACTGATGTCCCTCGGTGTGACGTGCAAGCGCGACGGTGCCGCCGTCGGCGACCTCTTCGAAGCCTCACTGGCCGTCATGGAGTCCAGCTACCGCTGCGAGTACGTCTACAAGGCCGCCATCGCCAACCGCATCGTCTTTGGTCGCCACAGCCCGCGCACCTCAAGCTTGGCCATCGAACTCGCCGTTGGAAACTCTATCGTCGATGCGGCCGTGTTCAACGGGACGTCGACCGCTTATGAAATCAAGACAGAGTTCGACAGCCACCGGCGCCTAACCACTCAAACGCAAGACTACTTGCGAGCATTTGACAGGGTGTATGTGGTGACGCACCCGGTCTTGGCAGAACGCTACGAGTCGCTGGTTGACCCTCGTATCGGCATCCTCTGCCTCACGGGCAAGGGCAGCCTCACAGAGCTCCGACCAGCAATCGGTGACCCGCTCCGGGTCGAACCCGCAGCGGTCTTCAGGATGCTTCGGCGGCAGGAGTTCATGGACATCGTCCACGCGCACTTCGGACCGCAGCCGACGCTTCCGAACGGTCTGCTGCACGAGCACTACCGTGAACTGTTCGAGATGCTTTCGGGTGACGAAGCTCACGAAGGCTTGGTCGGCGCAATGCGTGCCCGGACAACCGATGGCGAATCCGTGAGCTTTATTCAGGCCCTCCCCAAGAGCCTGCGAGCCTTGGCATACGCGACACCGTTGTCGCGCCCTCAACGGAGGCGCGTTCTGGACGCCCTTGCTAGTCACGCATAGACTCGTTACATTCCCTCTCACTTGACATAGATGCGCGTAAAGCGCACTGAGGGGGCAACGTGTACTTTCCGTTTCTGTACGCACGTCAGTCGGAGTTGCTCGCACTTCGAGCAATGCTCGCGGACCACAGGTCCCTGAAATCGCTGGTGCCCTTACTCGAGCCTGTCATCGGGAAGCCGGTCGCTCTTGTCAAATGCATTCGGGCGTTCGGCGCTGCGGAACAGCCGCTCGCCGTCATCTTGAACCCCGACAAGCACGAACTGAAGCAGCCCGGAGCTGTCGTCGCGTGGCTGAAAGTCATCGGGGAAGAGCTCAAAGACAACCAGCATCTGGTGCCCACGTTTCGTTGCACGTCGAGCACTGCACTCTCCGAAGTCAACGGATTTCTGAAGAAGTATTCCAGCCGGCGCGTCGCTCTTGCCTACGCGAGTCCGGTACTCGGCGACGCACAGCTGAAGGCTCTCGCTGCTACGCCAAATGTCCAGTTCCACTTCGACCTCAGCGGTATGACCGCGGCGCAGCGTGCGCTGTTGCCGTCTACCAAGCGCGTCAGCATCCGGGACTACTTCAACAAGCTTGACCGCAACTCAGACTACGACGGCGTTGAACTGTTCACCGACCGTCACAAGACCTTCAAACCCTCGTGGGCCGGCTTCGGCGACTACGCCTCCATCGGGTCGGCGTTTTCCGCGACCGGCGGGCCGCCTTCCGCGGTTGCGATTCACGCCATCTACAAGGAACCTAAGTCGGGGGACGTCTGGATAGAGCACTTCGTCTCAGACGACACCGTCAAGGATGTCGGCAGCATCCAGGGCAAGTTTGTGCAGGCCGCGAAGAAGCTCACAGCCGCCGCGAAATCTCGCCCGAAGCAGTTCGGGAATAACTTTGCGCTCGACGAGTTTGCTCTCTACGCATCGAGCAATCACTTCCCTGGTCTGCCGAAGAACAAGGAACTGCAGATATCCCACCACGTCTGTTTAATGCTCGACGTGCTGAGCGGCGCCGTCTAGGCAACGACTTCGGCGGGCAAGCCCGCGAAGCGCGTGGTGCCGCCGCTCACCCCCAGGGCCACCCAGTCCGGCGAACAAGGCCGGCAAGGACGACGTTAGCCGGAAAGCCTCGCCGGTGCCGCCAAGCCCACACACCGTTTGCCGGTTGGACAAGGAGCCGCGAGACGTCTCAAGAGCGGTCTAGGTTTCCTGCAATTCGGCCCGTCGCAGTTCGAGGCCGTTGTCGACCCATACTCTTAGGCCCGCCGGTATCGGCAATGTCCCGATGATGACGAAGACCACGCCGCTCACTTGCGGCTTGGCCGCGCGGGCGTGGTCTCGCGCGAGCGCTCTGTCCTCGGGGGAAGGCTGAGGCGCAGGCTCCGGATGGGTATGCCAAAGGCCAACGCAGTGAAGCCCTCGTTCGAACATCGCTTCTCGCTCTGCGGTAGCGGCCCTCGTGTCGAATCGAACGCGAGCGCGTGTTGCCAACGTCGGCTTCAGCAACGTCGAGACTTCCACCAGAACATGTGTCGAGGTCAGGTCTCTAGTGAAGAGCTGCCCGACCGACTCCTTGCTCCAACGGTGACGCTGGACGCATTCTTCAAACATGCGCAGCACCTCAGCGCCGAACTCCAGCGTCCATGCGGCGTCGGGGAGGCGGAACGTCAACTGAGTCGAACTCATGCCCTGCCCAGAATCCCTGCAAGGTCTCGGCTGGTCATGATGCTGTCGAACTTCGAGGTTGATGTGGGCACTATGGCGCGCGTTGCAACTGGTACGGGCAGGCTCTGAAAGTAGGCACTCGACCGAACGCACGACCAGACCATGGAGCGCTGGCTGAGGTCATCCAGCAACGCGATGACTCGCTCGGCGGCGAAGGCAGCGACGAGCTCGATGTCGGCGGCGCCATAGGGGTGGAAGCCGGCCGAGCAAGCCGGCAGTTGGATTCGAGTGTCTCCGGCTGACAGGTCGCTGGCGTTCACCAGTTCGTCCGCCTGGTCCTCTGCGGGCCAAGGCACGTCGGGCTGCGACAACACGACATGTCCGGCGCTGCACAGTGGCTCCGTCCACGCATGAATGACAGGGCACTCCCCGAGTAGACCGCTTCGAGTGTGCGCAATGAAGGCACGAACCGAGGACTCGGCAGTGCAGTCGACGACCAAGTCATACACGCCCGGCTTGCAGTGCTGCGTCATCCACACCGCAGCCTCAGCGATGTAGCCTTTTGCAGTGATGCCAGGAACGTCGCGCATCAGCCGCCCAGCCAACGCGGGCGCTTTGCCCTGCCCCACCTCCTCAGCCCCAAGCTCGTGGCGGCTCGTGTTCTCGGGCCCCATCAACTGCGCGTCGACGATGTCGATGGTGCCCAAACCAGCACGCACTAGCGCCCGGGCCAGCGGACTACCAAGGGAGCCAGCCCCAACGAAGAGAACGCGTTTCTGGCGACGTGCCCGAAGAACATCAAGCTGATGGTCGCGGGCAAGCGCCCAGTCCGGGTCGACACGGGTGATGTCGACGGGCTCAATGCTGGGAAGCGTGAGCCGCGGCGTTGCCGACCCGAAAAGCTGGTAGCCGTACATCACGCCGTCCTGCACAAGAACCACCAGCAGCGGTCGCTGGCCAGGCGGTGCTTCGGCCTCCCGCCGCCGCTTCTTCTTGTTCTTCCGAGAGTGCGGTTGCGGGTCGTCCGCCCAGCCAGTCCGCTGCAACCAGCTCGCCACCGAACTCTCGTTGTCAGTGAGCCGCCCGACCAAGGCGTCGAGCGCCCCGAAGGAATTAGGCCAAGTCGACGGAGTCCATGGCTCGTCAGGCGGCATGCGAACAAACAACGCGTTCCCGCGAACCATTGTCCCGTCCGCCCAGCGGTGCCGTATCGCCGTATCGTTCGGGTCCACGGCCTGCTCTGCGGCGACCTGCAGCGAGAAGAGTCGCTGCTTGGCGCCACTCGGCACGTAGGCGGCCAGCGAGCCCATCGCCCATCGGTCGAGTTCGCGCACATCGACGTACGTGTGCAACGGCACCGGTCGACGGTCGCCCGCCTTCCTGCGCGCGATGCATCTCTGCGCCCAGTAGGACGCCCGCTCGGTCTGGAACTGGTGCTCCACCCAGCTCTTGTCGACCGACGGCTCGAGAAGCTGGTCCTTCAGCGTGCCCAGCGCGCGCACGACAGCGGCCACCGGGTCGTCGTAGTCGTTCGGGATGGATTGCAGCCCCAGGCAAACATGCCCGTCTGCTTCCACGTGCGGCAAGCGCAGGAAGTAGCTGCGGTCTACAAAAAGGTCGCAGGTACTCGCAGGGAAGTCCGGTGGAAGCACGATGCGCAACGAGTGCACAGGCAGGGTGTCGTCCTGCAGGTCGACTTCCCACGCCATTCCCTGCTCGACGCGCAAGTGCTTGTCGCGCTTGGCCCACACCGAGCCGCTACCGCGGTCGAGCCACTCCTCGACGCGCGCGCCGGCGGTCTCGAAGGGACTCTGTTTCATCGCGGTATCAGCCCAGCGTGTTCGAAGAACCCATGTTGACCGGGCGGTCGGGGTTGGTCTTCGCCAAGCCAGCGGCGCTGCCAATCAGGCCGTCCAGCACGTTAGCCTTGGGCTTGGTCGCCTTCCACGCCTCCACACCGGCAGTGCCGAACACCTGGCGAATCTTGTCCTCGCTCGGCATCCGCGCACTCTGATGAAGGAGCGCTTCGAGGTCGGCCTCGAGCTTGCCGTGCCAGCGCAGGAACTCTGCCCTGCGCGCGCCGCTGTCGGTGTTCCACTTGTCCGCGAAGTTCTCGCTGGCAAGTTTCGGATTTTCGACACGCCAGCCGTCAGCACGCTGCTCGATGTACTTGGGCATCGCCTCGACGAGCGCGAGCACGACCTCGATGGGCGACTTGAACTCGCCGCTGCGGTATGCCACCAAGTCGCCGTATGCCTTCGCAGCGAGCGTGACGATGATGACGGAGATGGGCATCACCTCCTTCTTCTTCTCGTCGACGCCCCAGTAGAGGGTGTCGCGGTGCAACTTCATCAGCTGCACGGTGCGCCGCAGGATGTCGTCGATGCCCACCTGGTTGTCTGGCAGCGGCGTCACAGTCGTACGCGCGTCCACCGAGGACTTGCGCACCAGCGCCTGGAATGGGAAGCGCTTGGCCGCGTGCGTGCAGAACCACTCGGCAAACTCCTCGGGATTTGAAGGTGCCCAGCGCGTATCGGGGTCACGTACCGACAAGCTCGAGCCTGCACGATGCGTCTGGTCGCGCACCGCAGGCGTGACATCGAAGTAGTACGGCTTGCCTGGATAGGGCAACCGCCAGCAGCGGCGCTTCGCCTCGGGCGTGCCGGTCACCGACTCGTTGCCCTCCAGCGCCTTGCCGAAGGCCTTGAACATCAGCTCCGGGTCCGGCGAGTCGTACTTCGGACCCGTCAGCTTGACCACCAAGTCCAAGTCGAAGTTCACCGGGTAGCGTTGGCTGATGGTGGTCTGTGTACGCATCGAGCCCTGCGGAAAGATGTGCACGTCATGGCGGGGGATGTCGAGCTTTTGCGCCAAACGGTCGGCCAACTTGGTGTAGTCGGCCTCGGCGTTGCGGCGCTCGGCCTTGTCCAGTTCGAGCCGGCGCAGCAGGCTCGCGATTAGGTCTTCCCACTGCTGGGCTTCACTGCGCGCGTTCAGCGACTCGATGACGCGCTTGGACAGGGTCGGGTTGGTGGTCATGGAACCTCGCTCAGGGCTGGAGGGACAGGGTTTGCGCCATTCCCGAGACAAGCTCACGGACTGACGTGGGGGTGATTTCGATGGTGGGCTTGTAGGCAGAGCCCGGCCCAGCCAATGCTTCGTGGCAGGTGTATTCAGCGTGATGCCGCGCCTGGAGCTTCTGGCCGACGACAACCACAGCAGACGCCGGTGCGCTGACGAACAGGTGCACCTTGCGCACACCCCACTCGTCTTGCAGCTTTCGCATTGCGGCGTCGACGGCCAACCCCACGAGTTGCAGGTCCTCGGGCTGTTGCATGCAGTCCTTGTCGAAGGTCGGGCCGATGATGCGCAACGTCGGCAGCATCAGCTTGCCGTTGGACGCGCAGCTGGGGGGCATGCGTGCCGCGTCGATGCCGGACGTCAGCGCGACAACCAAGACGGCGTCATCCTGACCCTGCGCGTGCGCATGCAGTTCTTCGACCCTGAACTTGTCCAAGGGCGGCCTCGGCAGCGTGCCCGCCGCTGGCCACGCCCAACGTGTACCGGGGCCAACCTTGTTGCGGTGGGGCTGGAACAGGTGAGTGGCTGCCGTGTCACCGAGAACGCGGCCGGCGAGCAGCAGCACCGACGTGCTGTGCATCGGAAAGATGGCCAGGCGCGGCCGAGCAGTGCCGGTGCGCGTTCCGTTCAAGAGCGTCTGCAGAGCGGGCAGGTCCGACTTCATCTGCTGGAACAGCGAGCCCCAGTAGGCGGGCGAGTGCACGTCGTGGTTCTGGCCGCCGGGGTAGAAGTACCGGGTGGGCTTGGCCTCGGCGCTGCGCAGCCCCGCGCCCCACATCGCCTCCTGGGCGTCGTCCATGCTGAACTGCGCCGGCTGGCCAGCGATGTTGCCGACGATGGCGATGACTTCAGCGGACTTGTGCTGAAGACTGTCGAGCAGGCGCTTCACCTCGGCGATGTTGTCCTCGCGCATCTTGCGCAGGACCTCGACCGTGTACTTCGCTGGGTTCACCTTGTCGATGAGTCGGTGGCACTCGTCGCACAGGAGCATGAAGTTGCTCAGCTCCGACGCGAGCAGCTTTGACAGCACCGGGTCGCCACGCGGGCCGCCCGGCGAAGCCGCAACGATGTGGGCGAAGTAGCTAAAGCGGCCGCGACCGCCGGTGGCGCCGTGGCGCTTGAGGTCCCGACCACAGCCGGCGAACTGGCAGCGCCAGCCAGCCAAGTAGGTCAACTCGTCTTTGATGGCGTCGGTGACATTGCCTTCACGACCGGCCTCGTCGACGGACGTCTTCAACCACCCTTTCACGAACGCCAAGGTGGCCTTCACCATTGGCACGGTGCCCGGGTCTGCATCCCATGGCGAACCGGCAGTACTGCTCCACCAGAGACGGGTGCGGGCCAGCGGCTTCATCGCCTCGACCGACTTTTCGGCGAGCTCGCCGCAGCAGACCCGCTGCCAGGTCGAGCTGGCATCGGCGCGGTGAAGCACGCAGATTGTGTAGACGTTCGCGATGACGAGCACGTCGCCCGTTCCTTGAGCGATTCGCCTCAGCACCTGGGCCAGACCGTCATCGTCGACAACAGCCAGGTCCGCGGATGGCGGGCTCAACACAGGAGCGCAGGCCGGCGCCGAAACGGGCGCCGGGGCCGCCTGCCGCGCCGGAAGTGTCAGTTGGTCGTCGTCGCTCTTGCTCAAGATGTTCTCGTGCGTTGTGGCCGTCAGTGGCGCAGCACGCGCTCGTAGATGCGGCCGGTCCGCAGCGCCACCATGCCGGCCACCAGAAGCAGCGCGCCCAAGCCGAAGCCAGTGACGCTCTCCGGCACCCACCACGTGGGCACGGCGGGCAGCAAGTCCGCCAGCGATGGGGCGGTCTGCGGAGCGCCGGCCATGCCCCGGACCACGGACAGGCTCCTTGTCGCCGCATGGGCAATGAGGCCCACGACAAGAAGGAAGCTGCCGCAACGGGCCACCAACTGCCCCAACGTGACTAGCCGCTTGGGCTGCGTCAGGAAGTAGTCCACGAGCTGCTCGAGCATGGGGTAGCCCTACTTCTTCTCGCGCCTGACGCCCTTGAAGGGCGTCTTGTCGGTGGTCTTCACGTCCATGAACCGGCCCGTGCCGGTGTCGCGCTTGACGTGGTGGCCTGAGGGCGTGACAGTTTGGCTGCGCTGCTTGACCGCACCAATTCGGTGCCCGTCACCGGGCGGGTTGTTTTTTGCCATGCTGACTCCATCTGTACTGGAAGAGCATACGACATGCTCATCCTGATTATGTCATAGAAGCAGTCCGCGCATAGAGTCTGCGCATACCGGGCTATGATTGTGGGATGACTGAAGACCAGACGGAGCGCCGACGGCGTGACCTCGAGAAGCTGCCCCGCGTACAACGGGAGCGCCTGTCCCACATTGACTTCAAGCTGTACTTCCTCGGCGAGCTGCGTCGTTCAGACGTTGTTGCGCGCTTTGAAACAGCACCTGCAGGAGCAACGCGGGACATCGCCCAGTACAAGGAAATCGCCCCTGAGAACCTGGAGCTGGACAACGTAACGAAGACCTATCGCATCACCCCCAACTTCACGCCGCTGTTCGAGCACTCGCCGCAGCGTGTACTGACGGCACTGTCGCAAGGGTTCGGTGAAGGCATCGGGGAGCCCCGGCAACCTCTGGTGCGATGTGAGATTCAGACGGCGCTCAGCCTGCCAAAGATGTCCGTATTGGCGCCAATCACCAGGGCTATAAACCTTGGTAAGGCAGTCCGGCTCGCGTACACGTCTGTCGAGAGCGGCAGGACCGAACGGGAGCTCGTTCCCCTAGCGCTCGTGGACATTGGGCTTCGGTGGCACGTTCGCGCGTTTGACCGAAAGAGACAGCAGTTTCGCGACTTCGTCTTTACGCGCATGGATACGCCGACGGTCCTGGACGACAGCCCAGTCCTGAAGGAAGAGACCGCCGAGTACGACGTTCAATGGAGTCGCATCATTGAACTGGAGCTTGTGCCCCACCCTACGCACCCTCGCCCAGAAGTCGTTTTGATGGACTACGACATGCCTGAAGGAGTGTTGAAGGTCAAAGTCCGAGCAGCCAACGCCGGCTACATGCTGCGGCGTGGTACGGTGGACTGTTCCCCCGACCACAACCTCACGGGCCCGGAATACGCCCTGTGGCTTCGCGACTCGTTGGCCCTCTATGGGGCAAACAACGCTTATCTGGCACCGGGATACAAGGACCCGCGGGCCGAGTCACCCGACAAGTCCAACAAGCCGTTGTAGCCTCTGCGGAAGACGCGAACCGAGACTTGCGGCGTTCGCGCGCGGTGAGTGGCTAGTGGCAGCCGCTGAGCCGGGGTAGAACTTGATTGTCGAAACGGTCCGCGGGCTCGACGCCCTTGACGTAGGACCGTTTGTCAACGGACCTTGCGCATCACACCGGCTTCATAGGTAGCGTCAAGGTAGAACTTGATTGTCGATACCCACCGTCGATGGCCGACTGGTCGCCCACCGCCAGCGCGGCCAGCAGGCCGGTGGCGGCAGGGTCGGCGCTGCCCAGCAGGATGCGGTCGCGCCAGCGCTGGCGCAGCGTGTCCAGCGCTTCGGCAGGTTGCCACCAGCGCGGGCCCTCCAGCCGCTGGGCCATGCCAGGCCTGGGCGCGCGCACCGCACCGACCGCGCCCAAGCCTTGCTCGAACATCCACAGCTCGGCATCGAAACCACCGGGGTTCATCGCGCCATGCGGGCGCCTCAGCTTCACCGGCAGGCGCCAGGCCTCGCCGGCCCGCAAGGCAGCAGGCGCACCTGCGGTGCCGCCGGCCAGTTCGTCCGGACTGCCAGGCACCGGCCATGAGAGCCACAGCTGCGCAGGGAACCCGTCCAGCGGCATGGGCTGGCCACCGGCCGCCTGCACGCCACTCACCTGCAGCACAAAGCGCAGACCGCTTGCGTCCACCTGCGGCAGGCCGACGACACGGCCCTGCACACGGAGCTCGACCCCCTCCAGCGCAGGGCTCAAGACCTGCGCCAGCCTCGCTGCCGCACGCAGGCCCGTGCTGCCGAAGGCCGCCAGGCCCAGCCCCAGGGCCAGCAGCAGCACGGCCCGGCGCCGCAGCCACGCGGCAGCCAGCCAGCAGACCGCGCCCGCCGCCAGCAAGCCGCCATAAGCCGGCTGCGGCCACAGGACCGGCTGCTGCAGTTGCAGGCCCAGGCCTGCGGCCCAACCCAGCACCAACAGCAGGACGCCACGGCCCCAGCCGGTCATCCGCCCCTCCATCCTCGTCTTCTCATGCCCCAGTGTAGGATTCCCGCACCGTCTGTTTTTGAAGAAAGAGAAGTCATCATGTCCGTCGCCGAACGCCTGCAACAACTGGGCATTGCGCTGCCGCCCGTGGCCATCCCGGCCGCCGCTTATGTGCCCTTCGTGCAGACCGGCTCGCTGGTCTTCATCTCCGGCCACATCGCCAAGAAGCCCGATGGCCAGCCCTGGGTCGGCCAGCTGGGCGTGAACATGGCCACCGAAGAAGGCCAGGCCGCCGCTCGCTCGATCGCCATCGAGCTGATGGGCACGCTGAGCGCCGCGGTCGGTGGCGACCTCTCGCGCGTCAAGCGCATCGTCAAGGTGATGAGCCTGGTCAATTCCGCGCCCACCTTCACCGAGCAGCACCTGGTGACCAACGGCTGCTCCGAATTGTTCGGCGAGGTCTTCGGCCCCGAGGTTGGCGCGCATGCGCGCAGCGCGTTTGGCGTGGCCCAGATCCCGCGCGGCGCCTGCGTCGAGATCGAACTGATCGCCGAGATCCACGCCTGATGGCCCGCGGCAACAAGGCCGCCAGCCAGTGGCTGGTGCTGGTGGCGCTGCTGTGCTTTGGCGCGGTCGGCTTTGCGCTGTTTGCCCAGTACAAGCTGGACATGCTGCCCTGCCCCTGGTGCACGCTGCAGCGGCTGATCTTCCTGGTGATTGGCGTGCTGGCCTTGCTGGCTGCCGCGGTGCGCGGGCTGCGCAAGCCGCTGGCCGGCCTGGGCCTGCTGCTGAGCCTGGCAGGTGTGGCCAGCGCGCTGTGGCAGCACTTCTATGCCGCGGCCAGCGCCTCGTGCAACCTGACGCTGGCCGACAAGATCCTCGACAAGCTGGGCCTGTTCGAACTGGCGCCTTCGGTCTTCGCGCCGATGGCGTCCTGCGCCGATGCGGCGGTCAACCTGCTGGGCGTGCCCTTCGCGTTCTGGAGCCTCGCGCTGTTCGGCCTGTGCGGCCTGGTCTGGCTACAGGTGCTGCGTCGCGCCTGACGACGCTTTCAATCCAGCAGCCAAAGCTGTTCCAGGTCCGCAAAGCGCCAGGCGTCGGGCACCTCCGGACCCAGGATTCGGTTCTTGCCCACCGTCTCAGCCAGGTCCAGCACATGCGGCGTGATGCGGTGCCGCTCGCCGATGTCGTAGAAAACACGCACACGCGGCGTCAGCAGCGCGCTGCTGTTGAGCGCCAGCACAACCGCCAGTTGCTCCGACTGCAGGCGCACCAGCGAACCCACCGGGTAGATGCCCACGGCCTTGACGAAATGCTGGAACACGGCATTGTCGAACTGCCCCTTGGCCTGGGCCATCTGCCGCATCGCGTCGCCCGGGTCCCAGGGGGTGCGGTACGGCCGGCGCGAGGTCACCGCGTCGTACACATCGCAGACCGCAGCCATGCGGGCCAGCACGCCAATGCGCTCGCCAGCCTGCCCGTCCGGATAGCCGCTGCCGTCCACCCGCTCGTGGTGATGCAGGCAGGCGTTCAGCACGGCCGGGCTGTAGCCGCCTTCGGCCTTGAGCATGTCGTGGCTGTGGCGGGCATGGGTCTTCATCAGCGCCAGCTCTTCGGGACTGAGGCGGCCGGGCTTGTTCAACAACTCGGCCGGCAGCGCCGCCTTGCCGATGTCCAGCACCAGCCCGGCCAGGCCGGCTTCGCGCACCATGGCCGGCGGCAAGCCCATCTGGCGCGCCAGGCCGACCATCAGCGCGCACACCGCCACTGCATGCATGTAGGTGTAGTCGTCCACCGTCTTCAGCCGGGCCACGCTGGCCAGCGCACCTGGCTTGCGGGACATGGCGTCGACGATGCCCTCGACCACCGGCAGGCAGGTCTTGGCGTCCAGCGCCTGGCCCAGGCGGGCTGCGTCGAACAGGCCCATCACGCTGCCCATGGCCTGCCGGCTGACCTGCAGCGCATCGGTGTAGCGTGGCCCCACCGGGTCCAGTGCCGGATGCGGCGATGGCAGCGGGGAGTCTTCTTCTTCGGCCGGCGTTGCCCAGGCCTCGGCACCGACTGCGGCCGAGGCTTCGGCCTCGCCTGCCAGCGGCACGTCCAGGCCGCGCTCGGTGTCGATCACGACCTCGGCGATGCCGGCTTCGAGGATGCGCGCGATGTCCCGCTGGTCACGCAGCAGGAATTTCGAGCGCCAGAAAGGATGGTCCATCCACGAGCCTGTGAGCTGGTGGAGGAACATGCCCAGTTGCAACTGGTGGGAAGGAATGATCTTCAGCACGAGGGCAGCATGCCATGACTGGCAGCAGGGTGATCGCTGGATAAAGCGGGCAGAACCCGGGCGAGCCACGGGTCACCGGCCAGCACAGTTCAGACGGACAACAACTGGGTCGGCTTCAGCACCGCTTCGACCTTGCTGCCCTTGCGGGCGCGCTTGCCCAGGTGCGAGGCCAGTGCGGCACCCTTCAGGACCTCGTCCTTGGGCTTGCCACCGCGGCCGGCGCCGATCACCCGCAGCTGATCGGCAAACACCGCCACCGAGACCAGCGGATCTTTTGCGTCCACGTCCATCAGCGTGAGGCCCTTGCCGCCATTGGACTGCAGCTTCAGCTCGGCGAGCGGGAAGGTCAGCAAGCGGCCGCTCATCGCCAGGCAGGCCACGTTGACCTGGGCCGGCGCGACGGAAGTCGGCGGCAACAGCTTGTCGCTCGCTTCCAGCGTCAGGAAGCTCTTGCCGGCTTTCTGCCGGCTGTTCAGGTCGGCCAGGCGCGCCAGCAAGCCAAAGCCGCCGGTGTTGGCCAGCAGCACGATCTGCTCGGGCACGCCGGCAAAGTAGTGTGCAATCTGGCTGCCGGCTTCGAGGTCGATCAGGCTGGTCATCGGCACGCCATCGCCGCGGCCGCCCGGCAGCGTGGCCACCGCCACGCTGTAGACCCGGCCGCTGGTGCCGAAGACGTACAGCGTGTCCACGCTGCGGCAAGGGAACACGCCGTGCAGCGCATCACCCGCCTTGAAGGCCAGCGTTGCGGGGTGGACCTCGTGGCCCTTCAGCGCCCTCGCCCAGCCCTTCAGGCTGAGGACCACGGTGACCGGTTCGTCAACGATCTTGACCTCGGCGACTGCGCGCTTTTCCTCCTGGATCAGCGTGCGGCGCTCGTCGCCATGCTGCTTCGCATCGGCCTCGATCTCGCGGATCAGCGTGCGCTTGAGCGAGCCGGGGTTGGCCAGGATGTCTTCGAGTTTCCGCTGCTCCTCGCGCAGCTTTTCAAGGTCCTGCTCAATCTTGATGGCTTCCAGCCGCGCCAGCTGGCGCAGCCTCAGTTCAAGGATGTCTTCGGCCTGGCGGTCGCTGAGCTTGAAGCGCTCGATCAGCGCCGGCTTGGGCTCGTCCGAGTTGCGGATGATGTGGATCACTTCGTCGATGTTCAGCAGCACCAGCTGCCGGCCTTCGAGGATGTGGATGCGGTCCAGCACCTTGTCCAGCCGGAACCGGGTGCGGCGCTGCACCGTGGCCTGGCGGAAATCCACCCACTCGGCCAGGATCTGGCGCAGGCCCTTCTGCGTTGGCCGGCCGTCCCGCCCGACCATGGTCAGGTTCATCGAGACGTTGGTCTCGAGGTTGGTGTGCGCCAGCAGCACGTTGATCAATTCCTGCTGGCTGATGGCCCGGCTCTTGGGCTCGAAGACCAGCCGCACCGCGGCGTCCTTGCTGGACTCGTCGCGCACGGCATCCAGCACCGACAGCACCGTCGTCTTCAACTGCACCTGCTCGGCTGCCAGCGCCTTCTTGCCAGCCTTGACCTTGGGGTTGGTCAGCTCCTCGATCTCTTCCAGGATCTTCTGCGAACTGGTGCCTGGCGGCAGCTCGGTGACCACCAGGTTCCACTGGCCACGCGCCAGTTCTTCGATCTTCCAGGTCGCACGCACCTTCAAGCTGCCGCGGCCGCCGGCATAGGCGGCGCGGATGTCGGCCGCGCTGGAGATGATCTGGCCACCACCGGGGTAATCCGGGCCGGGCAGCAGTTGCGCGAGTTCGTCGTCGCCCAGCTTGTCATTGCGGATCAGCGCGACCGCCGCGGCGGCCACTTCGCGCAGGTTGTGGCTGGGGATTTCGGTGGCCAGGCCGACGGCAATGCCGCTGGCGCCGTTCAGCAGCACAAAGGGCAACCGGGCCGGCAACAAACGCGGCTCTTCCAGCGTGCCGTCGTAGTTCGCCATGAAATCGACGGTGCCTTCGTCGATCTCGTCGAGCAGCAGGCGGGAGATCGGGTTCAGGCGCGCTTCGGTGTAACGCATGGCAGCAGCGCCGTCGCCGTCACGGCTGCCGAAGTTGCCCTGGCCGTCGATCAGCGGGTAGCGCAGCGAAAAGTCCTGCGCCATGCGCACCAGCGCGTCGTAGGCCGCCGTGTCGCCGTGCGGGTGGTAGTTGCCCAGCACGTCACCCACCACCTTCGCGCTCTTGCGCGGCTTCGGGCCACCGGGCGCAGCGTTGGTGAACGACAGGCCCATGCGGTGCATGGCGTAGAGGATGCGGCGCTGTACCGGTTTGGCGCCGTCGCACACATCGGGCAGCGCCCGGCCCTTGACGACCGAAAGCGCGTATTCGAGGTAAGCCCGCTCGGCGTAGTGCGCCAGCGTCAGGCTTTCCGGATTGCCACCGTCGCCGTCGCCGGCAAAAGTCAGGGGAGTCTGTTCCATGTGTTGCCAGCCCGCACATGGGCACGGGTTTTCATCAAAGGTCGGGGATCTTGCGCCAGCGCAGGGCCGTCTCAGGTCTGCATGCGCCGGGCTGCACATTGTGCCCGCCGGCCACGCAGCCTCCGGCACTGGCGACACACCACATCAAGCGTCTTGGCCGGAGCCGATTCACGCCAACCGCAACACACAGCCGTTGCAACCCGGCGCTTGGGGCCGTTTCGATTCTAGGGGGATCAGTCGCCCCGTTTTGGAACCCAAAACTTCCCGAATGAGGGCGCCGACTGCCCGGGATCGATCCACCTTGCACCGAGTCCAGACAAGCGTTCGCCGTAACCGTGCGGAAACGCCTCAACAATGCGCAACTTCATGCTGAAGTAAATTCTCAGCATGTTTTGTTTACTTACAAATGGCGCGACCGATGGCCCCTGTCGAGGCCGCGCATTCCTAAGATCGGGGTTCCCACCCACTTTTTAACGAGACATTCATGTTTCATACAGCATCCAAGGCGCCCACGTTCTACCCGCGCAACACCGCGCGCCTGAGCACTCACCTGCGCGCACTCACCCTGGCCTCGACCGTCGCCTTGGGCCTGCTGATGCCCGGCGTTTCGGCCTGGGCCAATGAAGCCAGCGTGATCTCGGACTTCACCGCCACCACCTTCGGCACCGCCCCGCTGGGCCGCCTGCTGGTCAGCAAGACCAACACGCTGTATGGCGTGGCCAGCGACGACGGCCCTTACGGCCTGGGCACCGTCTACGAACTGTTCCAGCCAGACGGCGTGCACTGGGCGCGCAAGCTGATCTATGCGTTCGAGACCACTGCCGCCGGCAAGCAGCCGTCCGCCGGCCTGATCAAGGACAAGAAGGGCAACCTGTACGGCGTGACCGCGCAAGGCGGCGCCTGGGGCAAGGGCACGGTCTACAAGCTGGCCCTGAACGCCGATGGCAGCTTCACGCACTCGGTGCTGTACAGCTTCCAGGGCAGCGCTGACGGCAGCCAGCCGGTCAGCGAACTGGTGTTCGACGCCGAAGGCAACCTCTACGGCACCGCCGCACTGAATGGCGAACACGGCCAGGGCACGGCCTTCAAGCTGATCGCCAAGAAGAACGGCTGGAAGTTCGCACTGCTGCACGGCTTCACCGGCACCGACGGCGACGGCAAGTCGCCTTCGGGCCAGCTGGTGGTGGACTCGGCAGGTGCGGTGTACGGCACCACGGTCGCCGGCGGCACCTACAACTTCGGCGTGGTCTACAAGCTGACCCCGGGCGAAAAGAACGTCTACGCCGAAAGCATCGTGCTGACGTTCCGGGGCGACAACGGCTTCAATCCGGTCGGCGGCCTGGCCACCGATGCCTCCGGCGCGCTGTACGGCACCTCCACCGCAGCCGGCCCGAACGGCGGCGGCACGCTGTTCAAGCTGGCCCCCGTCGGCGACGGCAGCTTCACCTATTCGATGCTGCACGCCTTCGCCGGCAGCGGCCAGGGCTGGCAGCCCTACGGTGCCGTGATGCCGACCGACAACGGCATCTTTTACGGCACCACCGCCGCAGGCGGCAGCGCCAACGCCGGCGTGGTCTACCAACTCGCCCCCAGCGATGACGGCAGCTACAAGTACAGCGTGATCTACGACATGGGCATTGCCGGCAACGGCAGCTACGCCGGCCTGGCCCGCATCAAGTCCGAACTGTTCGGCACCATGATGTATGCCAACGACAGCTGGAATGGTGGCGTCTTCGAAGTGAACCGCAAGAAGTAAGCGGCTCGCCTTGGCGGGGCCTGGTCACGAGCCGGGCCCCGCCCTCCCCCGTCGTTCTTCACCCGAGAGAGACAGTCCCCATGTACGCTTCATCATCCACGGCCCGCAGGGCCGGCGCACGCTTGCGCGCCCTGGGTTCCGCGGCCTTCTTCGCCGCCGCGCTGCTGGCCAGCGCCACCCCCAGCTGGGCAGCAAAAGGCAAGACCGCCTACAGCTTCGCCGGCACACCCAACGGCGCCAGCCCCGCCAGCGACCTGCTGGCCCACGGCGGCAAGTACTACGGCGTGACCGCCAGTGGCGGCAGCGCCAGCCTGGGCGCGATCTACCAGCTCAAGCAGAAGAGCGACGGCAGCTGGGGCGCCAAGACGGTGTTCTCGTTTGGCGGCCTGGACAACGGCGCCATGCCGCAGGCCGGCCTGATCGCCGACGCTGCCGGCAACCTCTATGGCACCGCCTACATCGGCGGCAACGTCGGCGCCGGCACGGTGTTGCGCCTCAGCCCGAATGCAGACGGCAGCTGGACGCCCAGCGTGCTGCACCACTTCGTGGGTGGCGCGGAGGGCTACCACCCTTACGGCGACCTGCTGCTGGACGCCAAGGGCCGGCTGATCGGCACCGCCTTCGAAGGCGGCAACTTCGGCGACGGCGTGGCCTTCACCCTCACCCCTGCGAGCGACGGCAGTTGGGCCTACCAGGTCATCCACCACTTCCACGAAAGCTCGATCGACGGCGCCGGCCCGCGCGGCAAGCTGGCCATGGATGCCAACGGCGTGGTCTACGGCATCACCACCGCGGGCGGCGTGAACTTCAGCGGCACCTTGTGGAGCCTGACCGAAGGCACGAACAGCTGGAGCTTCAAGGTCAACGACAGCTTCGGCAGCACGGTCGGCACCCTGCCCACCGGCGGCGTGACGCTGGCCAAGGACGGCAACCTGTACGGCACCGGGCTGATGGGTGGCGCGTTCGCCAACGGCACGGTGTTCAAGGCCACGCCAGGCAAGAGCGGCTACAAGCTGGCCGCGGTGCACGACTTCACCAACGACGAGGGCTTTTTCCCGTACTGCAGCGTGCTGGTCAACAAGAAGACCGGCGTGCTGTACGCCACCACCTCGGGCGGCGGCAGCACCGGCGGCGGCAGCGTCGTGACCTTGACCCCGCAGGCCGATGGCAGCTATGCCAGCAGCGTGCTGTGGGGCATCACCGGCGGCAGCGGCGCATATTCGGGCCTGACGAGCGCCAAGGACGGCGCGCTGCTGGGCACCACCAAGTACGGCGGCAAGAAGGCCAACGGTCAGGTCTACATCATCAAGCCCTGAGGAGACTCAAGGCGGCACACGGCGGGTCAACCGTCCGTGCGCACCATCTTCATCTGGTTGGCCAGGCCCTGCTGGCGCTGCTGCAACAGCGCCCAGTACAGTTCCAGCACCATGTGCACATGGGCCCGGGTTTCGTCGAAATCCGGGATCTTGCCGCCGGCGCGGCGCACATTGCCCTCGCCTGCATTCCAGGCTGCCAGCGCCACGTCCACGCCGCCAAAGCGCCGGCTCAGGTCGGCCAGCATGCGCGCGCCGATCATGATGTTGTGTTTCGGGTCCCGCAGGCGCTGCTCCACCGGCCTGGCCTGGGCCTCGGCCTTGGTGGCATAGCGGTCGCCCGTGACCGGCGTGACCTGCATCAGGCCAACCGCGCCGCGCGGCGACACCAGGTCGCCGCGGTAGCCGGATTCGACCGTGATGATGGCCTTCAGCAGCTCGGCGTCCACGCCGGTGACACGCTCGGCCTCGCGCAGCACGGGTTGCATGGCCTTCACTTCAGGCGCGAATTCCAACCAGGTCAGCAGGCTGGCACTGGCCGTCGCCTTGCCGGGCACGCGGAAAGTGTCGCTGTCGCGCTGGCGCAGCACCGGCGCGTAACGCGAATCGACAGGCTTGTCTGCAAAGTGCGCCACGCCGGCCCCGTCCACATAACCCCACAGTTCGGCGCGCGCGGCACCACTGAAGCCGCAAAGGCCCAGCGCGGCAGCGGCCAGCAACGGATGAGCGGCAGAAGGCAGGTTTCGGACAAAAGCCAGGCAACGATGAGCAACGGGGCGGACGATCAAAACGGCTCCTGAGGCGCGAAACGTCCCGACACTCGTCTGCGGGTGAAGCACCGGCAGGCGGGACACAGGGGTCGGCAAGCCCGGTGACAAAAAGTGTCACACCGGCAGCGACCCGTGGCTGTACTTGCAAGAAGCAAGCACAGGGATTGTAGGAAGGCTGCGGCGACCCGAAGGGCCGGAACAAGGCGACCAAGCCAAGGTAAACCGTTGCCTCACAAGGACCAGACGCCCGGCACTGCGCCGAAGCGGTGCATGGCATCAAGCGGCGTCGCGGTCAGTACCGCGTTGTGTCAGCTTCCTCAGACGTCCACTTCCACGTCGTCGCCGTGCAGTTCCATCAGTTCACGGCGCCCTTGCGCTTCGCCCTTGCCCATCAGGCGGGTCATGGCGCTCACGGTGCCAGTGAAATCCACCGCGCCGTAGTCCACCCGCAGCAGGCGGCGGGTGTCCGGGTTCAGCGTGGTGTCCCACAGCTGCTCGGCGCTCATTTCGCCCAGGCCCTTGAAGCGGCTGATGGACCAGCTGCTGTCGCGCGCGCCTTCCTTGCGCAGCTTGTCCAGCGTGGCTTCCAGCTCGCCTTCGTCCAGCGCATAGATCTTGGCCGCCGGCTTCTTGCCGCGCGCCGCGGCGTCCACCCGGAACAGCGGCGGCTTGGCCACATACACGTGGCCGGTCTCGATCAGCTTGGGGAAGTGGCGGAAGAACAGCGTGAGCAGCAGCACCTGGATGTGCGAGCCGTCCACGTCGGCGTCCGACAGGATGCAGACCTTGCCGTAGCGCAGGCCGGACAAGTCCGGCGAGTCGTTCGGGCCATGCGGGTCCACGCCAATGGCGACCGACATGTCGTGGATCTCGTTGTTCTTGAACAGCAGGTCGCGCTCGACCTCCCAGGCGTTCAGCACCTTGCCGCGCAGTGGCAGCACCGCCTGGGTTTCCTTGTTGCGGCCCATCTTGGCCGAGCCGCCAGCCGAGTCACCCTCGACCAGGAACAGCTCGTTCATGCCCAGGTCACGGCTCTCGCAATCGGTCAGCTTGCCCGGCAGCACCGCCACGCCCGAGCCCTTGCGTTTCTCGACCTTCTGGCTGGCACGCTGGCGCGTCTGCGCCTGCTTGATGACCAGCTCGGCCAGCTTGCGGCCCACGTCCACATGCTGCGACAGCCACAGTTCCAGCGCCGGTTTCACATAGGAGGCGACCAGGCGCAGCGCGTCGCGGCTGTTCAGCCGCTCCTTGGTCTGGCCCTGGAACTGCGGGTCCAGCACCTTGGCCGAGAGCACGAAGGAAGCGCGCGAGAACACGTCTTCGGGCATCAGCTTCACGCCCTTGGGCAGCAGCGAATGCAGTTCGATGAAACCCTTGATCGCGCCGAACAGCCCGTCCTTCAGCCCAGCCTCGTGCGTGCCGCCGGCCACGGTCGGGATCAGGTTCACATAGCTTTCGCGCAACAGCCCGCCTTCTTCGGTGAAGGCCACGCACCAGGCCGCGCCCTCGCCTTCGGCGAAGTTCTCGGTCTCGGCCGCGCTGGCGTAGTGCTCGCTCTCGAACAGCGGCACCATCGGCTCGGCTTGCAGGGCCTGCGCCAGGTAGTCGCGCAGGCCGCCCTTGTAAAGCCAGGTCTGGACTTCGGGGCCAGCCGCCTTCTCCACCGTCAGGGTGACGGTCACGCCAGGCATCAGCACCGCCTTGCTGCGCAGCAGGTGCATCAGCTCGCCACGCGGCAGCTCGGCGCTCTCGAAATACTTGGCGTCCGGCCACACGCGCACCGAGGTGCCGTGCTTGCGCTCACCGGCGGTTGCCTTGCGCACCTGCAGCGGCTCGATCACGTCGCCGCCGGAAAACACCAGGCCTGCGGCATGGCCTTCGCGCCACACCTGGACCTGCAGTCGCTTCGACAGTGCGTTGGTCACGCTGACGCCCACGCCGTGCAGGCCGCCGGAGAAGCTGTAGGCGCCGCCGGCGCCCTTGTCGAACTTGCCGCCGGCGTGCAGCCGGGTGTAGACGATCTCGATCACCGGCACCTGTTCCTCCGGGTGCAGGCCATAGGGAATGCCGCGGCCATCGTCGTCGATGCTGACCGAGCCGTCGGCATGCAGCGTCACGGCGATGTGCTTGCCAAAGCCGGCCAGTGCCTCGTCGGCGGCGTTGTCGATGACCTCCTGCACGATGTGCAGCGGGTTGTCGGTGCGGGTGTACATGCCCGGCCGCTGCTTGACGGGCTCCAGGCCCTTGAGCACGCGGATGGACGCCTCGCCGTAGGCCTGAGCGCTCGGCGGGGTGGAAGAAGAACGGGTTGCCATGCGGGAGATTGTAGGAAGGGCGCGTAAAACTCAGGCTTGCATTCAGACGCCCGGCTCGACCAACTCGATCGGCAGGCCGTCCGGGTCGGCGAAGAAACAGAAGCGGGCGGCTGTGAATTCGTCGATGCGCACCGGCTCCAGCGAATCGACGCCTTCGGCCAGCAGGCGCGCACGCGCCGCGTCGATGTCGGCCACCACCAGCGCCAGGTGGCGCAGGCCGCAGGCCTCAGGGCGTGACGGCCGCGGCGGCGAGCCGGGGAAGGAAAACAGCTCCAGCTGGCTGCCGTCCGGCAGCGCCAGGTCCAGCTTCCAGCTCTGGCGCTCGGCGCGCCAGAACTCGTGCACGACGCGCAGGCCGAGCACGCGGGTGTAGAAATCCTTGGAACGCGCGTAGTCGGACGCGATCAGCGCGACGTGGTGCAGACGAGTCGCCAGGCTGATGGATGGAAAGGCTGTAGACATGTCAGCACCATACCCGAGGTGCGGACGTCAGCCCTGTGCCAACTGCCATGTCGAACATTCCGGTGCATCAGGCCTGCCGCCAGTTTTCGACATGCAACCCGTTGACCCGCCGAAACTGCCCTTCGTTTGCGGTCACCACCACCAGGCCTCGCGCCAGGCCGCAGCCCGCGACCTGGACATCGTAGGCACCAATCGGCTGGCCGCGCTGGTGCAATGCTGCGCGAATCGCCGCAGCTGCGAGAGCATCCGCGTCCTCGAAGGGCAGGATCGTGATCGATGCGAGAAACGCGTCGATCACGGGCAAGAGCTTCCTGGCCCGCGCGGGATTCAGCAGCAGGCCGTACTCGATCTCCATGCGCGTGACGACGGAGACACAAAGCAGGTCGGGGGTCGTCGCCTTGATGCGCGCCAGCGCACCTGGCTCGCCCTTGACGAAATCGCTGACCGTGCAGGTGTCGAGCAGGAACTTCATGCCAGCGGATCGGTAGCCGGTGGCAGCAGTTGATCCCGCCCGGCTTCAAACGGTGGCATGTCGGGGTCGCCCATGTGGGCCAGCACCGCTGCCGGCCACTGGGGCCGGCCTTCACGCCGCAACCATTCCTGCACAGCTTGACGAATCACGGCATTGCGATTCTCGCCGCGCACCTTGGCCGCCGCCGTCAGTTGCTGGCCGGTTTCATCGTCGAGGTAGATGTTGAAGTGCATGGTGATCCTCATCACATGTCGATATGTTATACACCATCGGGCTGATCGTCACCTACATGGTGGCCGAGCCCTCTGCGGTAAGGCCGGAGGTGCGGAAGGCCACGCTCCGCTAAAGTGCCCGGATGTCTGCCGCGCCCACTGCCAACCCGCCCTCGCCTGCCTTGACCATGACCCAGGTCCTGGTCTGCGGCGCGGCCATCGTCACGCTGTCGATGGGCATCCGCCACGGCTTCGGGCTGTGGCTGGCACCGATCACGATGGAGCGCGGCTGGACCCGCGAAACCTTCGCCTTCGCGCTGGCGATCCAGAACATCGCCTGGGGCGTGGCTGGCCCGTTTGCCGGCATGCTGGCCGACCGTTTTGGCGCGTACCGGGTGCTGATCGTCGGCGCCGGCCTGTATGCGCTGGGCCTGGTGCTGATGGCGCTGTCCACCTCGGGGCTGGCCTTCACCGGCAGCGCGGGGCTGCTGCTGGGCATGGCCCAGTCCGGCACCACCTACGCGGTGGTCTACGGCGTGATCGGCCGCAACATCGCGCCGGAGAAGCGCTCGTGGGCGATGGGCGTGGCGGCGGCCGCCGGCTCGTTTGGCCAGTTCCTGATGGTGCCGGTGGAGAGCTGGCTGATCGGCCACTGGGGCTGGCAGAACGCGCTGTTCATGCTGGGCTGCGCCGCGCTGGCCATCGCCCCGCTGGCCTGGGGACTGAAAGAGCCGAAGGCAGCAGCACACACAGGCCACCAGCAAAGCATTGGCGCCGCGCTGCGCGAGGCGATGGCCTACCCGAGCTTCCGCTGGCTGATGGCGGGTTATTTCGTCTGCGGCTTCCAGGTCGTGTTCATCGGCGTGCACATGCCCAGCTACCTGCGCGACAAGGGGCTGGATCCGCAGGTCGCCACCACCGCGCTGGCCTTGATCGGCCTGTTCAATGTCTTTGGCACCTACACCGCCGGCGTGCTGGGCCAGCGCCTGGCCAAGCGCCACATCCTGGCGGCCATCTATTTCCTGCGCTCGATCACCATCGTGATCTTCCTGCTGGTGCCGGTGTCGCCGATGAGCGTCTACGTTTTTGCCAGCGTGATCGGCTTCCTGTGGCTCTCCACCGTGCCGCCGACCAACGCGGTCGTGGCCCAGATCTTCGGCGTGCAGTACATGTCCATGCTGGGCGGCCTGGTGTTCTTCAGCCACCAGATCGGCTCCTTCCTCGGCGTGTGGCTGGGCGGCAGGCTGTACGACCAGACCGGCAGCTACGACGTGGTCTGGTGGCTGGCCGTGGCGCTGGGCGTGCTGGCAGCACTGGCGAACCTGCCGGTGCGCGAGGGCCCCATCCTGCGTGTTCAGCGGCCGCAAGCCGTGACCCCATGACCCGAGGCACCCGGCGCCTGCTCGGCTGGACTGCCGCGCTGCTGGTCCTGCTGCTGACCTTCGCCGCGTATCGCAACCCGGCCTTGATGCTCGACCTGGCCACGCAGGTCTGGAACTGTGTCTGAGCCGACGAACCACGGTGCTGGCGTGCCTTCCAGCTGGGTCACCCGCTGGGCGCCCTGCGTGCCTGCTGGCGCCCGCGTGCTGGACCTGGCCTGCGGCCACGGCCGACACGCCCGCTGGTGGGCTGCGCTCGGCCATGCGGTCACCGCAGTGGACCGGGATGGCGATGCGCTGCAGGCGCTTGCCGGCGTGGCCGGCATCGAAGCGGTGCAGGCTGACCTCGAAGGCGAAGCATGGCCGCTGACCGACCAAACCTTTCACTTGGTCATCGTCACCAACTACCTTTGGCGGCCGCGTTTTGACGCGTTGCTGGCCACGGTGGCCCCAGGCGGCCTGCTGCTTTACGAAACTTTTAGCGCCGGCCACGAGGCCATCGGCCGCCCTTCCCGCGCGGCATTCCTGCTGCAAGCCGGCGAGCTGCTGCAGCGCTGCGCCGGCTGGCAGGTGCTGGGCTTCGAGGAAGGCCACCTGACGCAGCCTGCGCGCTTCGTGCAGCGCATCGCGGCGCGCCGGCCCGCTGCTGCGGCAGACCCTCATGACGCGCAGCGCGTTTCGCTGCCGGAATGGCCGCTGTCACAAGGCTAAAATCAGCCGCTCTGCAAGGAATCCTGATGACACCGATTGTTGGCAGCATCGTCGCCCTGGTGACGCCGATGCACGAAGATGGCAGCGTCGACTACCCGGCGCTGCGCGCGCTGATCGACTGGCACATTGCCGAAGGCACGGACTGCATTGCCGTCGTCGGCACGACCGGCGAGTCCGCCACCGTGACCGTGGACGAGCACTGCGAGATCATCCGCGTGTCGGTCGAGCACGCCAAAGGCCGCGTTCCGATCATGGCCGGCGCCGGTGCCAACAGCACGGCCGAGGCCATCAACCTCACGCGCTATGCGAAAGAGGTGGGGGCCGATTGCACGCTGCAGGTCGTGCCCTACTACAACAAGCCCTCGCAGGAAGGCATCTACCGCCACTTCAAGGCAATCGCCGAAGCGGTCGACCTGCCGGTGATGCTCTACAACGTGCCCGGCCGCACCGTCGCAGACATGCAGCACGACACCGTGCTTCGGCTCGCCGAGGTGCCCGGCATCTTCGGCATCAAGGAGGCGACCGGCAACATCGAGCGTGCGGCCTGGCTGATCAGGCACGCCCCCAAGGGTTTTTCCATCTATTCGGGCGACGACGGCACGGCGGTCGCGCTGATGCTGCTGGGCGGCCATGGCAACGTCAGCGTCACTGCCAACGTTGCGCCGCGCCGCATGCAGCAGCTGTGCAAGGCCGCGATGGCAGGTGACGCTGCCACCGCCCGCGAAATCCATTTCAGCCTGCTGTCGCTGCACCGCCAGCTGTTCTGCGAAGCCAGCCCTGCACCAGCCAAGTGGGCGCTGTCGCAGATGGGCCGCTGCCAGAATTTCGTGCGTCTGCCGCTGGTCGAATTGACCGCCGCAGGCCAGGTCCAGGTCGGTGCCGCGCTGCGTGAATGCGGCCTGATCTGAGCGCTTCCCAAGTTTGAGCCAGAATCGCGGCCGATCTGGCTGCAGCCGCTTATGGTGGCCGGCCCTCGTTCCAGCCAAGCGGCGGTCTTGTTTCTGACCGCCGACCGGAGATGTCCCAAGTGAATAAAGCCTTCGCGATCACGGCCGTCCGTGGCGCCGTTTTTGCCCTGATCGCCGCCAATCTGGCCGGTTGCGGCATGCTCAGCAGCGTGTTGCCCGACGACAAGATCGACTACCGCAGCCAGGCTCGCAAGACGACGCCGCTGGAGGTGCCGCCAGACCTCACGCCGCTGGCGCGCGACGGCCGCTACACGCCGCAAAACGGCAGCATCTCCGCTTCGGAACTGGCAGGCGGCGGGCCCAAGCCCGGCGCCGCCGCGCCCGGCGCACCGACGGTGGCGCTGAGCCAGGCCGGCGACATGCGCATCGAGCGTGCCGGCGAGCAGCGCTGGCTGGTCACCAGCCGCAGCCCCGAACAGGTCTGGCCGCAGGTGCGCGAGTTCCTGCTCAACAGCGGGCTGCAGTTGTCCAAGGAAGACGCTGCGGCTGGCGTGATGGAAACCGAGTGGAACGAGAACCGCGCCAAGCTGCCGCAGGACATCATCCGCGAAAGCATCGGCAAGGTCTTCGACAGCCTCTACTCGACCGGCGAGCGGGACAAGTTCCGCATCCGCATCGAGCGCACCGCCACCGGCGGCAGCGAGGTCTACCTGAGCCACCGCGGACTGGAAGAGGTCTACAGCGGCCGTGACCGCGACAGTGGCACCATCTGGACCAATCGCCCGACCGACCACGACCTCGAAGCCGAAATGCTGTCTCGCATGATGGTATCGATGGGTGGCCAGGCCGCCACCACCACGGCAGACGCCGGCAAGGCCGGCGCCACGCCGGCTGCAGCCGGCAGCAGCGTCGGCACGCGGCCCACCAAGGCACGGGTGATCAGCGGCGAGACCTCTGCCACGATGCAACTGGACGATGGCCTGGAACGCGCATGGCGCCGGGTCGGCCTGGCGCTGGACCGCAGCGGCTTTACCGTCGAGGAACGTGACCGCACACTGGGCTCGTATTCGGTGCGCTACGTCGATCCGAATGAAGCTTCCAAGGACGGCCCGAATTTCCTGATGCGCTGGTTCGGTGCAAAAGACCCGGCGGAGAAGGCACTGGGCCGCTACCGCATCATGGTCAAGGCCGATGGTGCAAATGCCACCCGTGTCAACGTGCTGACCCCTGCCGGCGAGCCGGACAACAGCGCCAACGCGCGGCGCATCGTCACCTTGCTGGTCGATGAGTTGAAGTATTGATAAGACGCACCGGAGATACCGGCTGCCGAGTATCGAGGGCCCTGCGGGGCTCTTTTTCATGCCCGCTCCGCCAGTTGGGCAACAGCGAGTGAAATGCCCCTTGGCAAGCCGCGTACCCATTCTTCGCGAGCCCAAAGCCCTCATGCGAACAGTTTGATCTGCAGGCCGGCGAATTTCACAGCGGCTTCATCAGATACCGCGAAGGAGCACGCCAGGCGGATTCCGCAATCTGGCGAAGGTCTGCTTCAGGCATGAAAAAAGCCACCCGAGGGTGGCTTTTTTGGAATCGCCAAAAAGGCGACTCAGCAGCTCAGTTCGAAGCGGCCGATGCGGGCGCCATGGCGTCCGAAGCAGCTTCGGAAGCGGGTGCCATCGGGGCCGGAGCCGGAGCGGAAGCTTCGACAGCGGGAGCCGGAGCAGCAGGAGCTTCTTCCTTCTTGCTGCAAGCAGCCAGGGCGGCAACGGCGATCAGGGAAGCCAGCAGGAGCGACTTGTTCATGAATGTCCTCGAAAACAAAAGGGGTCGAACAAAATTACCGGTAATTCTGGAAGCCCGCTTGTTCACGCGCGCCTCCTCCTCGCGAAAGGCCAAAAACGCTGGGAGAGTACACGTCATGCATTGTCATGAACTCGTCATGATCTACATGCGCACGCCCTGCTCCTGTGGACACGTTCCTGTACCTAGCTCTTCATTATACCGGTGCAACACACGCCACTAGGGGCCTTCCCTATCAAGAAAAACCTTGGGCTGCCGACGCGCGTGCGCGAAGCGTTGTCCCCGCGCATCATTTCGGGGCATCACGGCCTTCCCGGCGTGCACACAGGAAGCGCCGGGCCGCCGCCGGAGTTTCATCACCCCGCAAGGGGCGCGGTCAAATGGTGGCCGCACGCACCCAGCCACTTTCCGCCCAGTCCTGCACCAATGCCAGCGCCTCTTCGCTGAGCTTGGCCACCTCGCGCGGCGACAGTGCACGCTGATCGGCGAGCAGGTGCATCAGCTTGGCATCACGCCCACCAGCCCGGAACGACTCGCCGTTCAGGAACACCTGGCGATCGTCGTACATCATGCGCGAGCGTGCATCCAGCACCAGCCCATCGCCCGGTTGCAGCGCCTCGCCGCCCTCGAACCAGACTGTGGCCTTCGGCTCGGTGAGCGACTCGCCCAGCGCGCTGTTGAGGCTGTAGGCATCGTTCAGCGCGGCGATCACCGCATGCTGCGCAAAGCTTTGCAAAGCCTCGGGAATGCGGCCAGGCGTTGCGGTGGCCTGCTGCTTGGGGTCGCGGTAGCGCGGTTCGCGCTCGGGCGCGTCCAGCGCGTCCAGCATGCGCTGCAACACGTCGCGCGCCATCTCGGTGGGCGTGGGCGTTCGAAAGCCGATCGAGCAGGTCATGCAGTCGTCGCCCTCGGCCACGCCATCGTGCGCCCACTGCGGCGGCAGGTACAGCATGTCGCCGGCTTCCAGCAGCCACTCCTGTTGCGGCTCGAAATTCGCCAGCAGCTTGACGGGCACGTCCGGCACCAGGGTTTCGTCCTTGACCGACCCGATGCGCCAGCGCCTGCTGCCACTCACCTGCAGCAGGAACACGTCGTAGGAGTCGACATGCGGCCCCACGCCGCCGCCATCGCTGGCGTAGCTGATCATCAGATCGTCCATCCGCGCCTCCGGCACGAAGCGGAACTGGCTCAGCAGATCGCGCGCCGCCGGCACGTGCAGGTCCAGGCCCTGCACCAGCAGCGTCCAGCCGGCCTGCTTGGGGCTGGGCAACTGGCGGCGCGTCACTGGGCCGTGTTGCAGGCGCCAGCCCGGGCCGCCCTTCTTGCCTGCCGCGGTCTGGCGGATCAGGCGGGATTCGACATCGTCGCGCCCGGCCAGGTCGAACAGTTCGGCGCGCGCCAGCGGTGGCTGCACGCCCGGCACGGCCTGGCGGATCAGGCAAGGTTTTTTCTGCCAATGGCGGCGCATGAATTGCGCCGGCGAGAGGCCGCCGAGCAGCGGCAAGGAGAGATTGGGGTCCACAGTCATGGGGCGGCATTGTCCGCTGCCTGGCGGCTTGCCTTGTGCGATCATTCTGCGATGGACATCACTTCACCTTGCGTGGTGACGCTGACCTGGATCCTGTCGGATGCCCAAGGTCAGCTCATCGACGAACTCAGCGACCCGGTCGAATTTTTCTATGGCGGCGACGATTTGCTGCCCAAGGTGGAAGAAGCGCTGGAAGGTCAGACCACGGGCTTCGAAGCCCACCTGCACCTGGAACCTGAAAACGCCTTTGGCGATTACGACGCTGGGCTGCTGTGCTACGAAGCGCGCGAGCTTTTCCCCGAACAGATCGAGCCCGGCATGCAGTTCGATGGCCTGCCCGAAGGCGCGGCCACGCCGGACATGCCGGAAGACCTGACCTACACCGTGACCGAGGTCTACCCTGAACACGTGGTGCTGGACGCCAACCATCCGCTGGCCGGCATGGCGCTTCGCCTCGAACTGAAGGTGGTGGACGTGCGCGAAGCCACTGCTGCCGAAACCGAAGCCGGCAGCGTCGAGCCGCCGGTGGTCATCATGGGCGGTCCGCCGCCCGGTGCTTCACTGCACTGAGCGGAACGCTGGCGTCAGGCGACGCCGGTGGAGCCGAAGCCGCCTTCGCCGCGGTCCGAACTGCCGAACTCGTCCACCACGCGGAAGCTGGCCTGCACCACCGGCACGATGACGAGCTGCGCAATGCGCTCCATCGGCTGGATGGTGAATGTGGCCTGGCCGCGGTTCCAGCAGCTGACCATCAGCTGGCCCTGGTAGTCGCTGTCGATCAGGCCGACCAGGTTGCCCAGCACGATGCCGTGCTTGTGGCCCAGGCCTGAGCGCGGCAGGATCAGCGCGGCCAGGCCTGCATCGGCAATGTGGATCGCCAGGCCGGTGGGGATCAGCGTGGTTTCGCCGGGTGCCAGCGTCACGGCTGCGTCCAGGCAGGCGCGCAGGTCCAGGCCAGCACTGCCGGTGGTTGCGTAGGCGGGCAGCTGTTCGCCGGCACGCGGGTCCAGCACCTTCAGGTCGATGGGGGTCATGTTCACTGCAAAGAGATCACTGAATTGTGCTACGCACCGGCCGTGCGGCGGGCAATCTCGGCCACCAGCTCGCGTGCCAGCGTCAGCTTGTCGCCTGCGGGCAGCTCGCGGTGGCCGGTTGCGTCCACCAGCACCAGCGTGTTGTCGTCGCGGCCGAAGGTCGCCGGGCCGAGGTTGCCGACGATCAGCGGCACGTTCTTGCGCAGCAGCTTCTCGCGGGCATGGGTCAGAAGGTCCTGGCTCTCGGCGGCAAAACCGACGCACCAGGGCTTGTCCGGCAGGCGGGCGACGGCGGCCAGGATGTCGGGGTTTTCGGTCAGCTCGAAGCTTGGCGCGAGCTTCTTGCCGTCCTTCTTGATCTTGTGTTCGTTCATCACCGCCGGACGCCAGTCGGCCACGGCCGCGGTGGCGACGAACACGTCGTGCAGCGGCGCCTGCGGCAGCACCGCATCCAACATCTGCTGCGCGCTTTGCACGTCGATGCGGTGCACGTGCGGCGGTGTCGGCAGGTGCACCGGCCCGGCGATCAGCGTGACCTCGGCGCCGGCTTCCTGCGCGGCGCGCGCGATGGCAAAACCCATCTTGCCGCTGGAGTGGTTGGTGATGCCGCGCACTGGGTCGATGGCCTCGAAGGTCGGGCCCGCGGTGATCAGCAGTTTTTTCCCGGCCAGCAGCTTGGGCTGGAATGACGCGATCAGTTCGTCACGCAATTCCTCGGCTTCCAGCATGCGGCCGTCGCCGATCTCGCCGCAGGCCTGGTCACCCGCAGCCGGGCCCAGCACCAACGCGCCATCGGCCCGCAGCTGGGCCACGTTGCGCTGCGCGGCCGGATGGGCCCACATCTCGCGGTTCATCGCCGGCGCCACCAGCAGCGGCACGCGCTCGGCCGGCCGCGCCAGGCACAGCAGCGACAGCAGGTCGTCCGCCCGGCCCTGCACCAGCTTGGCGATGAAGTCCGCGCTGGCCGGCGCGATCAGCACCGCGTCGGCTTCGCGGGTGAGGTTGATGTGCGCCATGTTGTTGCCCGGGCGCGCGTCCCACTGCGAGGTGTAGACCGGCCGGTTCGACAGCGCCTGCATCGTCACCGCGGTGATGAAGGCCTCGGCAGCCTCGGTCATCACCACCTGCACCGTGGCGCCGGCCTTCACCAGTGCACGCGTCAGTTCGGCGGCCTTGTAGCAGGCCACGCCTCCTGAGAGGCCGAGCACGATGTGCTTGCCGGCGAGGTCCAATCTTTCAGCCATGCCGCACCGTGGCCATCACTGGACTTGCGCGCCGTGGCACTTCTTGAATTTCTTGCCGCTGCCGCACGGGCATGGGTCGTTTCGGCCCGGCAGTTCGCCCACGCGGCGCTGCGGCGGCTTGGGCGCATGGTCCAGCCAGTACAGGCGCATGTCCTGCGCGGCGTACAGCGCCTCGTGGATCAGCTCGTCGCGCGTCAGCTCTTCGCCTTCGTAGAGTTCCTCGAAGACTTCCTTCAGCTCTTCCGGGTCCAGCGTCAGCGAGACCACGCGCAGCATGCATTCGTCGAACAGCTGGCCTTCCTCGGTTTCCAGGTCGGCCTCGGGCCAGTCCTGCGGGAAGTCGCGTGTCGCGTCGATGAAGCCGATGGCCCAGACCTCGCCGGTCTGCTCCAGCAGGTGCAACTCGTCTTCCTTGACGTGGCCGTCCGCCACCAGCTGGGCCTTGTCCTCGTCGCTGAGTTCGATCATCAGCGGCGCCAGCCGCAACACGTCCGGGTCTTCGAGGATCTGCTCCGGGTCCAGCTGGTTGGCCAGCACGTCCCAGCGGGCCTGGATGACCTCCTGGGCGGCTTCCACGTCGGCCGGGTCGGCAAAGGTGCGGGTGAACACGCCTTCGCCGAATGTCGGCAGCCAGTCCAGCAGCGTCAGCCGCCGCGGGCCTGCCGCCAGCGCGCTCATGTAGCCGTCCAGCCATTCGAGCGAAATGCTGTCCTCGAAGCCCGCCATGCGCTGGCACAGCGCATCCAGCGCTTCGATCTCTTGTTCGGTACTCATGCGGGGCGCAGCCAAGGCGGGACCTCTCTCATCAACGGAATCGGGGCCGGCAGTGTCTCATGCCAGACGTGGCCAGTGGGGCGGGCTGGGATGCAGCCGCGCCATGCTCAGGGTGTCGACATATTGGCCATCGCGCAAGGCGTACGCACGCAGCAAGCCTTCGGTCTCAAAACCAAACTTGCGATAGAGCGCGATCGCGGCGGCATTGTCGGCAAACACCGTCAGCTCCAGTCGCAGCACGCCGGCCCAGTCGTCGGCATGCCGGCACAGCGCGGCCATCAGCGCGCTGCCAATGCCACGGCCATGCCACTGCCGCGCCACGGTGATGCCCAGGCTCATCGCATGCCGCCGCCGCACCGCCCAGGACGCGGCGTGCAGGCCTGCGCTGCCCACCATCTCGCCGTCCACCAGGGCAACCAGATGGATGTCGGTGCTGCCTGGCTTGACCTGCTGGTCCTCCAGGCGCTTGCGCCAGAAGGCTTCGTCCGGATAGGGCACCTGCAGCACGTTCGCGAAGACCTCGTGCGCTTCCATCATGCGGACGAAGGCCGGCGCATCGTCCGGGTGGGCCCGGCGCAGCGTGCAGGCGGCGGTGGCGGTGGGCGGGGCATCTGGCAAGGTCGGTGCAGCGAAGCTCATGCAGGTCTCCGGTGGGAGCTTCCAAAATGCAACAGGCCCGCGGGTGGCGGGCCTGTTGAGCGAAATTCAGCGGTGTTCAGTGGTTTCGCAGGGCCCGGGGATGCGGTGGCAGCAGCAGGTGCATGACAGCATGCAGCTGCATCACGACCATCTGGCCAACCTGCGCGCGCAGCTGCATTGCACGCGGCAGGCGGGCGATGGCAAACAGGGCGGTGAAGGTCGAAACCGGGCTTGGCATGGGCTCAGTTTGCGGGCAGACGCTGCAACCGGTCAAGCACAGGCGTGCAACTCGTCATGCGTGCCCCGCAGCGGCCCAAGCGGCAGCAGGCACAGCAGCGGGCTGCTGGCCAGGTCGCCCAGCCGCACCGCGAGCATCAACTGGCCCTGGACCTGCACCATGGCGCTGTGGATGCCGCCACCGCCGCTGCCGCATGCCGGCGCCAGGGCCGCGCTGCAGGATGTCGCCGGTGGCTGCAGCAGCGCAATGAGCGGCGCCGCGCTGTGTTGCTGCAGTGCCTGCCAGCACAGGTGAAACAGCGGCAAATCGTCATCGCCATGGACAGGGGCCGCAGCGCGCAACTTGCGCAGCGCGCGGTGCAGCCGCTGGCGCGACGCGGCTTCGGCGCGGCCTGCCAGGCGCGCGATCTCGCCATGCTCGAAGTCGAACACCTCGTGCAGCAGCACGGCCGCAGCGTCCTCGGGCGCCAAGTGCCGGGCAACATGGCGCAGCGCGGCGCGCACCTCATCGGCCAGCAGTGCCTGGGCCTCTGCCGAATCGGCCAGTCCCTCGCCGTCCAGCTCGCTGTGCTTGCGCCTCACCAGGCCCTGGTGCCGCTGCAGGTCGGTGCACAGGTTGCGCACCACGGTCAGCAACCAGGCTTGCTGCGCCTGCGCGCCCTCCGGCAGCACGGCAGTGCGCAGGTAGGCGTCCTGCACCACGTCTTCGGCGTCCGCCTGGTTGCCCAGCCAGAGCCGGGCCAGCGAAGTCAGGCGGCGGCGCAACGTGGCGTCGCAGGCCAAAGGATGGGGCAGCAGCGGGCTTTGCATGGCTTGAATGTCACACGCCGGGCGGCTGATCCGTTTCACCGGCATGTACGACACAGGAATTCAGATGACACACATGGAAAGCGATCCTAACGCCACGCCCGCCCCGGCGAGCGGCGACCCGCGCAGCACCTTCATGGAGGAAAAGACTTTTCGCTCGCGCACCGTGCTGGTCTTCGGCCAGATCAACGACAGCAGCGCGGCCGACACGGTGCGCCGGCTGGTCGCGCTGGACGCCGACTCCAGCGCACCAATCGACATGCTGGTCTCGTCACCCGGCGGCCACCTCGAATCGGGCGATGCGATCCACGACATCGTGCGTTTCATCTCGGCACCGGTGAACATGATCGGCACCGGCTGGGTGGGCAGCGCGGCCACACACCTGTATTTGGCCGTGCCGCGCGAGCGCCGCTTCTGCCTGCCGCAGACCCGTTTCCTGATCCACCAGCCCAGCGGTGGCGCCGGTGGCCAGGCGACCGACATCGCGATCCAGGCCAAGGAGATCGTGCGGGCCCGCGAGCGCATCGCCCGCATGATCGCCCGCGAAACCGGCCAGCCGCTGGACACGGTGATGCTCGACATCGAGCGCGACCGCTGGATGTCGGCCGAAGAGGCCATGAGCTACGGCCTGCTCTCGCGCATCATCGAGCGCCGCAGCGACCTGCCGGGCGCCACTGCCTGAACAGCAGCCTGGCGCGAACAGCCGGTCCGGGGGCTGCTCACAAGGCCAGCCGGCCTGCGCGGCCTGTCATCTCCAGGTAGCCCAGGCCCAGCCGGCGGCCCTGTTCGTCGCGCAGCACGGACAGGCCCTCCCAGTAGACGGTGCCGGTGCTGGCGCGGCTGTCCAGTTCCTGCGCGTCCAGCAAGGCCTCGACCTGGAAACGGCCGACAGGCGTGTGCAGCGTCCATTGCACCGGGTAAGTTGCGCCAGTCTCCGGGCTGCGCCAGCGGCGTCCCGGCTCGAAGCGCAAGTCGCCCGGCTGGAAGGTGCGCTGCCGGCCCTGCGGGTCGCGCCAACTGCCGCCGGCCCAGACAGGCGGCGCCTGTTCATCGCGCGCTCGCATGCGAAACAGCATCAGCGCACTGCCGTCGTCCAGGTTGAAGCCCACCCAGTCCCAGCCAACCGCCTCGGGCGCAAGGTAGGCATCGCTCCATTCATGGTCCATCCAGGCGCGGCCCCGCACCGGGTGCATCGCCCCACCGTGCTGCAGCCGCCCCTGCACCGCCAGCTGCGGCAGGCTGTAGTAGTGGCTGGCCTCGCCTGGCAGCGGGCCCTTGCGCGAATACCCCGCCTCGCCTTGCAGCATCACCGGCTGGGTGGGCGCGAGTTGCAGGTCCAGGTCGAAGCCTTCGGCCGGGATGTGGGCGTGCCAGCGCGCGTCAGCCGGGTCACGGTGCAGCTGCCAGTCCGCGGTGCGCAGCTGGGCCTCGCCCCGGTCGGCCCGGGCGCGGGTGCCGGCGTCCTCGCCGTTCCAGCGCACCATGCGTTGGTCATGGCGGTGGCGCGCGGGCTGGCCCAGGTCGGTCAGCGCCGCGTGGGCAAACAGGATCTGGCGCGGCGCCAGCCGCCCAGGCAGTTGCTCGGCCAAGCCGGTGCGAGAGCGGAAAAAAGTGATCTGAAAGCCCCAGCGTGGCTCGGCCGCCGCGCCCGGCGTCGTCAATGCGCCTGCTGCTTCAAGATGGCCGGTGAGATACCACCACTCGGTGCGTGCGCCAGGGTGGCTGCCGTGGTCCGCGGGAAAGCGCAGCACCCGGTCCGGGCGCACCTGGTCGGCCGCGGCCTCGCGCGCGCCCTCACTCGCCCAGGCCGGGACACCCAGCAGCGCCAGCAGGCTTTGGCGGCGGCGCCACAGGCGGGGTTTTTGCATCACCAATCCTCCTTCACCGCGCGCACCGCATCGGCGCTGAGCGCATGCCGGGCCGCCCAGGCGCTGGTGACCAGCCCGGCCAGCAGCACCGCCGCCGCCAGGCCACCGACCTGGGCCAGCGGCACCCGCAGCGGCATGGTCCAGTGGAAGCTTTGTGGGTTCACCACGAACACCAGCACCGCGCTGATCGCCAGCCCCAGCGCCACGCCCACCACCAGGCCGGCGCCCAGCCAGCCCAGCGTCTCCATCAAGACCAGGCGCAGCACCTCGGCTCGCGTCAGCCCCAGGTGCGCCAGCAGGCCGAATTCACGCCGCCGGGCCAGCACCTGGGCCGACAGGCTGGCCGCGACGCCCGCCAAGCCAATCGCGATGGCCACCGCCTGCAGGTAGCGCGTCACCGCAAAACTGCGGTCGAAGATCTGCAGCGACATGGCCTTGAGCTGCACCGTGCTCGCAAAGCCCAGGGCCTGCGGCGCACCGCCGAGTTGGCCCACCAACGCAGACACCTGGTCGCGCACGGCTTGCTGCGCCTGGGCCGGCGCCAGCCACAGCGCCAGGTCATTGAGCCGGGTGTCGCCGGTCAGACGCTGGTAGTCCTCCAGCGCCATCACCAGGCTGCCGAACTGGCGGGCGTAGTCGCGCAACACGCCGCGCACGAAGACCTTCACCGTGCGGCCCTGGCGGTCCAGCAGCGACAGCGCCAGCAACTGCCCTGGCTGCACACGGTACAAGGTAGGGACCGCTTCACTGACGAACACGCCCACCTGGCCCGCCGGCGTGGGCAGCACGGCACCTACCAGCGGCAGGCTGCGGGCCGGGTCTTCGCCCAGCGTGCGCGCCTGTAGCCAGACCTCCGGTTGCTGCGCGCTGAGCGACAGCGGCAGACTTTGGCCGGCCGCCACACGTTGCACGCCGGGCAGCGCCTGCACCCGCGCCACCAGGCCGTCCGGAAAGCTCGCCGCGCCGGTGCCGCCGCCACTGCTGGCGCGCACATACAGATCGGCTGGCAACACCGTTTCCAGCCATTCGGTGACGGCATCGCGGAAGCTGGCGACCATCACCGTCAGCGCCACGCTCAGTGCCAGGCTGGCCACCACGCCCGCCACGGCCGCCGTGGCCGTGGCCCGCTGGTGGCGCGCCCGCTGCAGGGCCAACAGCAGCAGCGGGTGACGGGCCGGCCGGGCACTGCGCTCGCCCAGCAGCGCCCGCACCACCGCCGGCACCAGCGCAATGCCGCCCACCAGCCAGGCAGCCACTGCGGCATAGGCGGCCAGTGGCAGGTCACCCAGCGGCGGCAGCATCGCAAGCCCAGCCCCGCCCACCAACAGCAGCAAGCCGGGCCAGACCGGCGGCGCCTCGCCGTCCTGTCCACCCAGGCCCTTGAGCGCCTGGGCCGGTGCCAGCCGCGCTGCGCGCGCCGCCGGCCAGGCGCCACCTACCAGTGCCGCCACCAAGCCCAGGCCGGCACACACCACGGCTGCTGGCCAGGAGAACTGCAGCTGGGGCGCCGCGCCGGAAAAGTAGCCGCCGCCCAGGTCCCCTGCCAGCCAGCGCAGCGCCAGTGCCGCCATGCCGGTGCCCAGCGCCACGCCCAGCAGGCCGGCCAGCAAACCGGTGGCCGCGCACTCCTGCAGCACCAGCCGGCGCCGACCTGCGGCGTCCAGCCCCAGCACGCCCAGCAGGGCCAGGGCCGGCGTGCGCTGCGCCACGGCCAGCGACACCACCGAAAACACCAGGAAGCCGCCCACCACCAGCGCCACCAGTGCCAGCACCGTGAGGTTGACCCGGTAGGCGCGGGACAGGTTGGCCACGCGCTGGCGATCATCGTCCGCCTCGCCCCAATGGCTGCCAGGCGGCAACTGGCCGTCCAATGCCTTGCGCACGGCTTGCGGCGGCGTACCCGGCGCCAGGCGCAGGTCGATGCGGGAGAGGCGCCCTGCCCAGCCAAAGGCCTGCTGGGCCGAAGCCACGTCCATGACCAGCAGCGGCGCGCCGCCTGCCGCCACCCGGCCAGCCAGACGCCAACGCACCGGCTTGCCCTGGGCGAGCAAGGCAATGTCGCGCGCGCCGGGGGCCAGGGCCTGTACCAGCGCGGCATTGGCAAAGCCGAGCGCCGGGTCCAGCACGGCCAGCCGGCCGGCGCCGTCATCCGGCCGCGGCATCAGCTCCGGCGCCACGGGGTAGACCTGCAGCGCATCCAGCCCCACCACCCGCACCGTGTGCACCTGGCCGTTCAGCCCCGGGGCCTCGGTGCTGAGCTCCACGCGCGGGTGCGCCAGGCGCACGCCGGGCTGGTCGGCCAGCCGGTCCAGCCAGGCCTCGTCCATGCCGCCGGGGCCGGCGACCAGGCTCAGGTCCGGCTCGCCATTGACAGAGTGCACGGCCGACGAAAACTCCGCCAGCGCGGATTCATTGATCAGGTGCACCGACAGGGCCAGTGCCACGCCCAGCGCCACGCTGAGCAAGGCCGAGAGCTGCCGCCACGGGTGGCTGCGCCATTCCGCCAGGCTCAGGCGCCACAGCAGCGCGCCGCTGGCCGCGCGCTCAGGCGGCATCGCGCATGCCGGTGGCGTGCAACTGCAGCACCCGGTCGGCCCGCGCCGCGGCGCTGTGCGAGTGCGTCACCAGCAGGCAGGCCGCACCTTCGCGCTGCACCTGCTGCTGCAGCAGGTCCAGGATGCGGGTGGCAGTGTCCGGGTCCAGGTTGCCGGTGGGCTCGTCGGCCAGGATCAGCGGCGGCCGGTGCACCAGCGCGCGCGCAATCGCCACGCGCTGCAGTTGCCCGCCTGACAGTTGCGAAGGCATGCGCCCACCCAAAGCGGCCATGCCCACATCGTCCAGCATCTGCTGCACCCGCGCCGGGTCGGGCCGGCCCAGCAGCATCAAAGGCAGGCCGATGTTGTCCGCCACGCTGAGGTGGGGCAGCACGTGGAAGGCCTGGAACACAAAGCCCAGCAGCTCGCGCCGCAAGCGGGCCTGCTCGGGCTCCGGCAGCTGGTGCACCGGCCGGCCCGCCAGGCTGACGCTGCCTTCATCGGCGCGGTCCAGGCCGGCGATGCAGTTGAGCAGCGTGGACTTGCCCACGCCGGACTCGCCGCGCAGCGCCACGAACTCGCCCGCGGCGATCTGCAAAGACACGCCACTGAAGACTGGCAGCGCGCCGTAGCGTTTGCCCAGGCCCGACACCTGCAGCAGCGGGAGATCGCCACCGGCAGCTTTGTCGAACGCGACGGGCTCCAGCGGCATCCTCAGGCAGCGGCACTGGCGCCGACGAGGTAGTCCTGCTTGCCCAGGTCCACGCCGTTGTGGCGCAGGATGGCGTAGGCGGTGGTGACGTGGAAAAACGCGTTTGGCATGGCCCAGTGCTTCAGGTAGGCCTCGGCCTTCATGGTGCGGGTGCGGTCCTTGCCGACCGGGAAGGTCACGTCCACCTCTTCCTTGCCGTCGATGGCGCTGCCGGGCACCGTGTCCAGCCAGGCCAGCGTGCGGTGGATGCGCTGCTTCAGCTCGGGCATCGTGGTCTCGTTGTCGTCGAACTTCGGCGCTTCCAGGCCGGAGACGCGGGCAATGCCCAGCTTGCTGGCGTCGCAGGCAATGCGCACCTGCGACGACAGCGGCAGCATGTCGGGCGCCAGGCGCATGCCGACGAAGACGTTCGCATCGAACTTGCGCGCCTCGGCATTGGCAATCGCCTTGTCCAGGCAGTGATCGAGGTTGCGCAGCACGCTCTTGAAGACGGGCAGGCTGGCGGATGACAGGGTGATGGACATGGAAGTCTCCTGGTGTGGGTTGACTTGCGCGGCCTTCCTCGTGGCGCGGCCTGCGCTTGTGTGGCCGGGATCATAAGCACGCGCGCATTCCGTTGCCCGCGGTGGCCGATGCGTCCATGCATCCGGCACTGCGATTGGCCGCTGGCTCTGTTAAAACCCGCCCATGCACTACGACATCGTCATCTTGGGTGGGGGCGCAGGCGGCCTGGAGCTCGCCGCGCAATTGGGGCGGCAACTTGGCCGGCGCGAGGGGCGCGACAAGGTCCTGCTGGTCGACCGCTCGGTCTTCCACATCTGGAAACCCACGCTACATGAAGTGGCCGCCGGTACGCTGGATGCGCACCAGGAAGGCCTGTCCTACACCATCCTCGCGCGGCGCAACCACTTCGGCTTCGCACTCGGCGAGATGCGCGCGCTGGACCCGGTGAAGCGGCAGATCACGCTGGCGCCGCTGCTGGACGAAGAGGGCCGCGCGATCGCCCCCGAGCGGCAGATCAGCTTCCGCTGGGCGGTGCTGGCCGTCGGCAGCGGTTCGAACTTCTTCGGCACGCCAGGCGCCGAGCATGCCCACGTGCTGGAACAGGCGCAGGACGCCGAGCGCTTCCGCCGCCACTTGCTGGCCGCTTTTGCACGGGCTTCGTTCTCGCCGCAGCGCTCACTGGGCGTGGCCATCGTTGGCGGCGGCGCCACGGGCGTGGAGCTGTCGGCCGAGTTGATCGAGGCCCACAACGAGCTGCTGGACGGCCTGGGCAAAGGCCAGCGCTTCCGCCTGGACATCAGCATCGTCGAAGCCGGCCCTCGCCTCTTGGGCGGCCTGCCCGAGAAGATCTCCGGCCAGGCCACCACCGCGCTGGAGCGCAAGCAGATCAAGGTCATGACCAGCACCCGCGTGCTGGAGATCAAGCCCGGTGCGCTGCAGACCTCGCAGGGCGAAGTGCCGGCCGACCTGATCGTCTGGGCCGCAGGCATCAAGGGCGCGGACGCCAACACCACACTGGGCCTGGCCGTGAACAAGGCCAACCAGTTCATCGTCGACGACCACCTGGAAACCTCGGCGTCCGGCATCTACGCGATGGGCGACTGCGCCGCCTGCCCCTGGCAGGACGGCAAGCTGGTGCCGGCCCGCGCACAGGCCGCGCACCAGCAAGCCAGCTACCTGTTGAAGGTCTTCCACGGCCTGCTGCGCGAGCGTCCGCTGGCCGCCAGCTTTGTCTACAAGGACTTCGGCTCCCTCGTCTCGCTGGGCGACAACAAGGGCGTGGGCAACCTGATGGGCGGGTTGTCGGGCCGCAACTTCTTCGTCGAAGGCCTGCTGGCCAAGTGGATGTACATCTCGCTGCACCTGCTGCACCACCGTGCCATCGTCGGCCTGGGCAACACCGTGGTGCTGGCGCTGGCCCGGCTGCTGCAGCGCCGTGTGTCGGGCCGGCTCAAGCTGCACTGACGCCCTGCACGCAAGGCCTGGAGCGCCCGGTCCCCACTTAATGGGGAGGCGCGGCCGCGCCGATCGCTGCACACTGCGGCAGCGCGCACGAACACCACCCACAAGCGCCGCCACCCCCGCCCATGCGGGCTCCCCACGCAGTTCAGCCCTGGCTCAGGCCAGGAAGGCGGACACATGCGACCCCTGCGGCCAGCGCGCTGCGCGCTTTCGGGTATCGGTTTTGGCCTTGCCTTGCTCACGCTGGCCGGCTGCAGCAGCCTGCAACAGGTCGGCGGACCACCGCCCATCGGCCTGAGCGAGCTGCAGCGCAACAAGCTGCTCACCGCCACCGACGACTTCGACGTCAGCCAGGCCATGGGCGATGCCAATGCCGACGCGACCAGGCGCCGCGAGCTGCGCAACGCCTACATCGCCAACCGCCTGGTGCTGATGGACGTGGCCTTCCTGAACTACCTGCGCACGCTGACCACCGACAAGCACACGCTGGACGCCGCCAGCGAAGGCACCGTGCTGGGCCTGAGCGTGCTGGGCACCTTGATGAACGCGACCCAGGCCAAGGAAAACCTCGCCGCACTGGTCGCCACCGTCACCGGCCTGAAAGCCGTCGTCGACAAGAACTTCTTCGACAACCGCGGGCTGGACGCGATTGCCTCGACCATGGTGGCCAAGCGCAAGGAGGTGCTTGCGCGCATCCTGGTCGCCCTGCCCGGCAGCGCGGACGCCTACCCCTTGGTGGCCGCGCGCAACGACCTGAACGACTACTACCTTGCCGGCACCATGGACGGCGCTTTCCTGACCATCCAGGCCGAAGCCAACAAGCGCGACGAAGCGGCCAGCAGGAACCTGAGCCAGACGCTGATGGTGGCCAACACGATGGAAAACCTCAGCAGCACGACCTTGGCCAGCAAACGCAGCCTGACGCTGGCGCTGGGCGCACCCACCGCCACGCTGGAGGCGGTGACGGCCGCACTGACTGCGCTCAGCGTGCCAAGCGATCAACTGCCCGCGGCCAAGGATGCGGCCGTCGCCCTGCTGCAAAAGTACGTGCGCGAGGCCCGCACCCAGGTGCAGATCGACGCCCTGGCCGCCATCTTCCGCAACGCCGGCCTGGCGCCGTGAGCCCATCTTCAGGAGACGCCAATGAGCGATGACATCTACCTGGTCGAGATCATCCGCGATGACCTGGCTGGCTACACCAACCGCGTGGCCAACGAAGAGGCCGGCGCGTCGGAGTTTGTCGACAACCGCGTCAGCGTGGACGCCGGCTTCGCCACCAACCGCGCCAGCTTCAAGGTGCTGCCACCCGGCCAGCTGCCGGACCCGCCGACCTTCGTCAAGCTGGGCAGCCTGCCGGCCGGCAAGCAGCCCAGCTGGACCGGCGTGCTGCTGATCGCCGGGCTCAACGTCGCGGCGCAGATGTTCCGCTGAGCACCCGCTTTGTCACTCCAGCCTGCGTCGCCGATGGCCGGCGACAGCGCAGGCTCATCCGACACCGGCCTTGGGAGACAGCAAGATGAGCACCACCCTGCGTTTGGGCGACCGCGGCCCCGATGTGAAGCAGCTGCAACTGGCACTGAAAGGCAAAGGCTTCAACCCTGGCGAGCCGGACGGTGACTTCGGCGTGGCCACCGAGCAGGCCCTGATCGGCTTCCAGAAGAGCCGCAACCTGCTGGCTGACGGCATCGCCGGCCCGCGCACCCAGGAAGCACTGGAGCTGGCGGTAGACAGCACGCTGCCCGACGCAACCACCGGCATGTCGGTGCAGATCGCCGCGCAGATGTGCCCGGGCGCGCCGCTGGTCAACATCAAGACCCACCTGCCGCTGGTGCTGCAGTCGCTGACCGACGGACAGCTGCATGACAGGCCGATGGTGCTGATGGCCATTGCCACCATCCGTGTGGAGACCGCCGGCTTCCTGCCGATCAGCGAAGGCCAGTCGCGCTTCAACACCTCGCCTTCCGGCCAGCCGTTCGACCTCTACGACTTCCGCAGCGACCTCGGCAACCACGGCAAGGGCGATGGCGAGCGCTTCAAGGGCCGCGGCTTCATCCAGCTGACCGGCCGCAGCAACTACCAGGAATTCGGCCCCAGGCTCAAGCCCGCGCTGGACCTGGAAACCCACCCCGAGCTGGCCAACGCAGCCCAGGTCGCAGCCGATCTGCTGACGCTGTTCCTCGGCAGCAAGGAGCGCCTGATCAAGCAGGCCTTGCTGCGGCAGGACTATGCCGAGGCCCGGCGGCTGGTCAACGGTGGCCACCATGGCGTGAACGAGTTCACCGAGTCTTTCAAGACCGGTGACACGCTGCAGCCCTGACGCGCATGCCCCGCGGCGCTTCGATAATCGGGCCATGCCTTTGCACATCGAAACCCCGCTGGTCACCTCCCGCCCCTTGACCCTGGCCGCCGGCCGCCAGGTCACGCTGAAGCTGGAGGCCTTGCAGCCGCCGGGCTCGTTCAAGATCCGCGGCATGGGCGCGGCGTGCGAATGGCATGCCAGCCGCGGGAAGCGGCGCTTCATCTCGTCGTCTGGCGGCAATGCCGGCATCGCCGCGGCCTACGCCGGCCGTGAGCTGGGCATTCCCGTGACCGTGGTCGTGCCGGAAACCACGACCGCGCATGCCCGCGAACTGATCCGCCAGCAAGACGCCGAGTTGATTGTTCACGGCAAGGCCTGGCACGAAGCCAATGCGCTGGCGATGAGCCTGCTCACCGAGCACGACGCTTTCCTTCACCCGTTCGACGACCCGCTGCTGTGGACGGGCCATGCCACGATGATCGACGAGGCGGTACGGCAAGGCGACAGGCCCGATGCGGTGCTGCTGTCGGTGGGCGGCGGCGGGCTGATGGCTGGCGTGGTCGAAGGGCTGCGCCGCAACGGCTGGGGCGACGTGCCGGTGATCGCCGTCGAAACCATCGGCGCCGACTCGCTGGCACAGGCCGCTCAGGCCGGCGAGCGCATCGCGCTGGACGCCATCACCAGCATCGCCACCTCACTGGGCGCCAAGCAAGTCTGCGAACAGGCTTTCTCGCTTTTGCAAAGCCACCCGGTGCGCTGCGTCACCGTGACCGACCAAGCCGCGCTGGCTGCCTGCGAACGCTTCCTGAACGACCACCGCATCCTGGTCGAACCGGCCTGCGGCGCCAGCCTGGCGCTGGCCTATGCCAATGCGCCGGCGCTGGCCGACTTCCAAAACGTGATGGTCATCGTCTGCGGCGGCGCCACCGCCACGGTGGACCAGCTGCGCGCTTGGCGCGCGAGCTGAGCCGCAGCGAAGTTCTCAGGGCTTCGGCTGGTGCGCCGCAGCGCCGGTCTGCCAGAGGATGAAGGCATCCGTGTCGGCTGCTTCGGCGTCCTGCTGGGCGCGGGTGGAGCCCATGCCGTGGCCGGCGTCGAAGTCCACCCGCAGCAGCACCGGCTTGCCACTGGTGCTGGCGGCCTGCAGGCGGGCGGCCATCTTGGCCGGGTGGAACGGGGCGACGCGCGGGTCGGTGACGCCAGTGGTCAGCAGCACCGCGGGGTAGCGCACGCCGTCTTTCACGGCCTGGTAGCTGTCGATGCCCTTCAGCGCGCGGTAGCCGGCCGGGTCGGCCAGGCTGCCCCACTCGGGCTCTTCGCCGTAGCCGTTCTGCTCGGCCACGTAGCGCAGCGGGTTGTGCCAGCCCACGCCCGAGACCACCGCGGCGAACAGGTCCGGCCGCTCGGTCAGCGCCATGCCCATCGCGATGCCGCCGGCCGAGCGCCCGCCAATGGCCAGGTGCTGCGGCGAGGTGTAGCGCTGGGCGACCAGGTCTTCGCTGATGGCGATCAGGTCGCGCCAGGTGTTGGGCTTGTTCTCCAGCTGGCCGGCACGGTGCCAGTCGCGGCCATATTCGCCGCCGCCGCGCACATGCGCATAGCCCATCACCGCGCCCTGGTCCATCAGCGCCAGCGCACGGCCGACGAAGGACGGCGTGTAGCCCGGAATGCCGTAGCTGCCATAGGCCTGCAGGAAGGTCGGCGCGCTGCCGTCCCTGGGCAAGCCCTTCTTGTAGACCACGTCATAGGGAATGCGGGTGCCGTCCTTGGCGGTCGCGAAGCGGCGCTCGGAGGTGTAGGCGCTGGTGTCGATGGCCGGGCGCGGGGTCAGCCCGGTGTCGGTCACCAGGCCACGCGCGCTCACCGCCCACACGCCCGCGGGCTCCAGCCAGCCTGAGAGGCCGCACAGCAGGCCGTCTTCATCGGCATTGGCCGACAGGCCGCCCAGCGTGCCGTCAAAAGGCAGCGCGACCTGCGTGAGCTTGCCGTCGGCGCCCAGGCGCTGCAGCCGGCCCAGGCCGCCGTCCATGCCCTTGAGGTACAGGCCGTCCTTGGCCCGGGCCATCTGTTGCAGCACCAGGCTGCTCTCGGCCACCACTTCCCTGGCGGTGGCCAGGTCCGGCGCGCGCGCCGAGGTCTGCAACACGCGGCCACGTGGGTGGCCGTGGTTGGCCAGCAGGTAAAGCTTGTCGCCCTGCAGGTTGAAGCCGGTGACCTCGTCTTCAAAACCGGCCACCGGCTGCCAGCGGGGCTTGCCGGCCAGCAGCTCCTGCCGCGTTGCGATGAACAGCGCCACCTCGGGCCGCACGTCGGCCAGCATCAGCAGCACATAAGGGCCGTGCGCCGAGTTGAGCAGCGTGGGCGACTGGATGCGCTCGAAGACCGGCGAGCCGGCGCGGCCACGGGCCACCAGCACCGGGTCGTTTGCCGGGTTGGTGCCCAGGCGGTGAAAGCGGGCGCGTGAATCCAGGAAGCGCTCCGGCGTGTCCACCTTGCCGGTCAGCTGGTTGTAGAAGAAGCCGCTGCCGTCCGGCAGCCAACTGGGGCTGGCGTTCTGGGTGTCGGTGATGCGCTCGGGCAGGTCGCGGCCGGTGGCCAGGTCCAGCACATGCAGCGTGGAGTCCTCGCTGCCGTCCTGCGACAGGCCGTAGGCCACGTGCCGGCCGTCCGGCGAAGCCTCCCACCAGTCCAGCGAGGTGTGGTGGCCGGCACGGTCCAGCTGGGTCGGGTCCACCAGCACGCGGGGCTGGCCCTTGCCGTCGCGCACGAAGAGCGAGAAGTTGTTGGCCCCGGCCGGGCGCTGCAGGTAGAACAGCTTGCCGCCGTTGCGATGCACCTGGCCGGTGGCCACCGAATCGCCCGAGACCTGCTGGATGCGCGCCAGCAGCGCAGCGCGGCCAGGCAGCTCGCTCAGCACCCCGCGGGTGTGCGTGTTCTGCCCCCTGAGGAAAGGCAGCCAGTCGGGATCCTGGTCGTCTTCCATCCAGCGGTAGCGGTCCAGGACAGTCTCGCCGAAATAGGTGTCTGTGACCGCACGCACCTTCGCGACGGGCGCGGGCGGCGCCTCGTCCAGCGCGGCGTGAACATTGGTGGCTGCCAGCGGCAGGCTCAGCGACCAGGCCAGGCGAACAGCGCCAGCCAGGGTACGGCTTTGGATCATGCGGAGGACGTGAAGACAGGAATGGGAACCCGCGATGGTAGGCGAAGCCGGCCCCTGGCCTTACCCGCAACTGGCCAACCAGCGCGCGGATGTCTCACGACAGGCCGGCGTCGACTGGCGCAACGTGCTCAGGCTCGTTTGGCGACGGCCGTCGATTCAGCCGTCGGCATGGGGCGCCGCGCGCCTTTTCACCAATTTGTCACATTTACTTACGATCATCGTGGGTTCGCCATTCGGCAAGGTCAAAAGGCAAAAGCGGCCCCATGCGCATTGAATCCCGGTTCACGCTCTCCCTCGCGTTTTGCCTTTGCCTGGGACTGGCGATCTCGGCCTATATCTCGTTTCAGCTGGAGTCGCGTCAGGCCCGGGACGAGGTCAAGCAGAAGGCCGACATGCTGCTCGAGACGGGCTTGGCGATCCGGGCCTACACCAGCGAGGAAGTGGGGCCGGCGCTGCAGTCGCTGCAAGGCGGCACGGGCTTCAATGTGCAGCAGGTGCCGTCATTTTCGGCGCAGAACGCGATTCACCGGCTCGCCAAAAAGTACCCGGAGTACCAGTACCGCGAACCCTCGCTGAACCCGACCAATGTGAAGGATCGGGCCAATGACTGGGAGGTGGGCCTGATCCGCGAGTTCCAGGCCAAGGACAAGCTCGGCGAGTTGAGTGGCGAAATCGGCGTGTCGGGTGACGGGCGGTTTTACGTGGCCCGTCCCATCCGGCTGAGCAATCCGGCCTGCCTGCAATGCCACAGCGTGCCGTCGGCCGCGCCCGCACCCATGGTGGCGCAATACGGGCCTGTGAATGGCTTTGGCTGGAAGCTGGGTGAGGTGGTGGCCTTGCAGGTGGTGGAGGTGCCCAGCCAGGCCGCGCATGACAAGGCGCTGCGCAGCGTGCTGGTGACCGTGGGCTCGCTGGCCTGCGTGTTCGTGCTCTCGGCGGCGGTCTTTCTGCTGCTGCTGCGCCGGCATGTGACCTATCCGCTGGAGCGGCTGACGCAGGCGGCGCATTCGATCAGCGTGGACGGCGCGCATGCCCAGCAGCCGGCCTTTGCGGTGAAGGAGGCGGGGCAGTTTTCCGAGCTGCACGAGGCCATCATCCGGCTGCGGGCCAGCATGGACTCGGCGCTCAAGCGCATCGCCGCCTTCAGCAAGCAAGACGACGACGCGGGCCAATAAGCCATGTGGACCTTGATTGCGATGGCGCTGGCTGCCCTGTTGTGGCTGGTGGTGGTGACCCTGGGGCACGGCGTTGATGCAGAGCCTGATGGGGTCAACCTCACGGCGATCCAGCTGGCGGCGATGAGCCTGACGGCGCTGAGCGTGGCGCAGCTTCTGCAGCGACTGCTGAGCCATCTCTTGCTCGGCAAGAGCGCGGCGCAAGGCGCGGGGCGCTCGTCGGACCTGCTGCGCTCGGTGCTGAACGTGACGCTCTATCTGGTGGTGGGCGTGCTGTTCCTGCACTACGGCCTGGGGCAGGATGTGACCAGCGTGCTGGCCACCTCGGCGCTGCTGACGGCCATCCTGGGCCTGGCGCTGCAGCCGACCTTGGGGCATTTGTTCTCCGGCGTGTCCATCGAGATCGAACGCCCGTTGCGGGTGGGCGACTTTGTGCGGCGCGACGAATTGGAGGGGCGCGTGGTCTCGCTGAGCTGGCGGTCGGTCACGCTCGAAACCGACCGCGGCACGCTGCTGCTGATGCCCAACGCCGAATTCACCAGCCGCTCGGTGGAAATCATCCGCGCCAGCCAGCCCTCGCGGCACCAGATCGTGTTCCACATGGCCAGCGACAGCTCGCCCAGCCAGGTGCTGCGGGTCGCCATGCAGGTGCTGCGCAGCGACATCACCGACATCGTGCTGGTGCCCGCGCCCAGCGTCGTCATCCTCGGGTCCGATCCGTTGACCGGCACGCTGCGCTTTGCGGCGCGCTTTTTCACGCTGAAGTTCCTGGACCGCTCCCGCATCGCCTCCCTGTTCATGGAGCGCCTGTGGTTTGCCCTGTCCAGAGAAGGCTTGGCACTGCCGCAGCGGCCCATGCTGGGCAGCACTGAGGACGCGGCCGGTTGGCATCTGTTGCCAGACCATGGCCCGGCCCAGGAGCCGCTGCCGGCCGCAGAGCTTCCCTGGCCGACGGCTGCCGCCAGAGCGGCAACCAGTGCGGCCACCCCGCAGCCCGCCGCACTGCGCGGCTTGGTGGTGCAGTCCCTGGCGGCCGTGCCAGCCGCGCTGCGGCAGGAACTGCTGGCTGCCGGCCAACTGGCGCTTTACGGGCCCGATGAACGCTGCAACCGGCGCCAGGCGGGCGTGCTGATCCAAGGCCAGTTGGCGCAGGACAGACCGCCGCAGCCCGAGCAGCGCCAGCGCGAGCTGGACTGGCTGCGAGCTCAGGTGGCACAACTGCCTTCGCAGTTGCTCAGCGCCGAAGCCATGGTCATGGAGCCCGATCACTTCGAGCGCTTCGTGCAACGCGCAGCGCTGGCCATGGGGCCGCTGGCCCACAGCCTGTGCCTGCGCATCGCACTGCACACCGATGACCTGAGCCTGGCCCACGCGCTGCTGGCCGAATCCATTTCCGACCCAGCGCAGCGCCAGACCTTCCTGGCCCAGGCGCCAGCACCCTCCAGCTCCCGCTTGGCCGCCTTCGCATGGTTCGGCTGGCGCAGCCTGCTGGAGTCAGACGCCTGCGCCTGCCGCGCCGTTCAGGACTGCGCAGTCTTTGTCTGGCCAGCGGCCGTGCTGCGGCCGATCCTGGCGCGCTGTGCCGCTGCCGATCTTCAGGCCTTCGCAGCCTTGCTGCAGCAAGACGAGGCAGACGGTGCGGCGCTGTCTGCCGAGCGAATCGCGTCCTGGGCGCGCGCCGAGGCGTGAGGGTGCCCTCGCGCGCTCAAGCCTTATGCGCTCGAGTTCGACACCAACCGCTGTAAGTCCTTGATCTGGCTTCTTGCGTTCGATGTCTCACGACAGGCGGGCATCGAAGTGGTCTTGGCCTGGGCTAGTTCGGCCTTCTGCGCTGCCACGGCAGCACTACCATCTGCACCAAAGGTTGGCCAAGTCCAAATCATGCGCACGAACATTGAGATTGACGACGAGCTCATGAACGACGCTCTCCGCGCAACTGGCGCAAAGACCAAAAGGGAAGCCGTTGAGCTTGGACTGCGGGCCCTGCTCGCCCTTCACGCTCAAGAGAAAGCCCGTGAACTGCGCGGGACGATCACATGGGAAGGTGACCTCAATGCGATGAGGACCGACAAGTAATTCGTGTGGCGCAGCGCCGGTTACAGCACGGCATTTCCCCAACTCTTGGGAAGAGGCTGCGTTGACACACATCCGCTCAGTTGGCCCGCTGCGATTGCAAGGACTAGTATTCGACTCATACGCGGCTCTCACAGGAGTTCGGGGTCAGAGTTCGGGAGTTCGGGGTCCGGAGTTCGGGGTCACCGGATGTGGCGGAGCTAGAAGCACTGAGCATCATTGGAGTTCTCGGCCACACGGCAACTCCACTGGAACAGCTCAGCGCCGTTCTTCATGGATCGGCGAAACCTGGCTGCGGGCTGATTGGCGATGGCGTCAGGGAGCGGCAACTCGCCTTTGACCCCCAATGTGTTTTCGTAGAAGTTGACGAAGCAAGTGCGCTCAGGCGGACACAACCTGGCCAGCTGAAGCTTGTAAGCCGAGAAATCTTTCGCCTGCTCTTTGGGAACGATCACCACTTGAACCAGGCCCTGCACGCCGACCACCTGCCACGACGGCGAATCTTCTGACTTGACGCCGGCAACGCCCAGCATCGCGACAACGCCCGCAAGCAAGCACACCACGCGACGGCCCGTGTCATTCATTGCCAGATCTCCGGCGAAAGGTGCAATCCTCATCCGGTGCCATTAGATGCAGGCTGCACCGTTTCGTCAACTTGACCTCCACAGGGAAATTCCCTGCTGATTCTGACCGTGGGCCGTGATCTCGCCCCTCATTAATACTCTCGCTGAACGGCATGCGAGAAGACCAGCGGATTGGCTGTGAGAGAGGCCTGTAGAAAGGTGGGTCGTAGATTGATCGCCGCCAGATCTTCAAGCGCGAACCAGCGAAATTCCAGATTCAAGTGCGTCTCCAAGCCACAGTAGGTTCGAGCCTTGTCGAGATGACCTGAGGTCTCGGCCAGTGACACGAGGAAATAAAAACCGATCTCATGGTTGCGGCGGCCCGCGAGATCAAAGAAGTTCTCCGCTATGTGTAGAAGTTGGCCGCATTCAACTTCCTCTCCAAGTTCTTCCTTCATCTCGCGGACGATGGTAGCTGATGCCTCCTCGCCCACTTCGACTCGGCCACCCGGGAGAGCCCAGTATTCGTCGCTTGGCGCGCGGTGGAGCAGTACGTACCCGGCATGAAGGACAATGGCGGCTGCACGAACCTGGAATCGCTGACCTTGGAGATAGACTGAAATCATGAGGTCTATTGCAGCGTGAAGATCAGGTTTTGCGTTCCAATATTGCCCGCGTGGCGCGAGCACGAAGGGGAGGTCGAAGGCATTTGGTCACCATCCCATGACGCACGCCCTCGCGTGCGAAGAGAAATCGCGATGTAGGAGCGCAAGATCTGATCCCACTTTTCATGGTTCGTTGGCTTAGCCAAAGAAGCACCCGAACTTGTCTGCTCCGACGATGGAAAAAAATTGATCAATGGACTTGGCCTCACTGGTTTCATATGGGTGCCACGTTAAATTTCCACGCATCCAATAGACCTTCCACAAGTTGCGACTACGGACATATGTGGCCTTTGCAAAAGGCCGCCTCGTGATTTCAGATGGACGATCCCATTGCGGACGCACTTCGAGTAACTCTAATGACTGCCCCTCAATCTGGTACTCGTAGTCAAGCTGTGAGCGAACGTGCGCTGGCGGGCGATGTTCGGCCATGAATGTCGCTGCGGCTTTTTCGATGCGCTTGAGATCGACTTCGTTGAAAGGCATTTCAATTTGAGAAGAGTTGCTTGGTCAGATTTTGAGCCATTTCCAGCCCAGTTGGCGCGTCGGTGGCGACCTGACTGCCTTGGACAACGCGCTGTGCCGGCTGGTCAGCGCGGGTCGATGGCTGCATGTGGTCTACGAGGCCGGCTGCTGCGGTTTCGTGATCTGGCGGCACCTGAGCCGGCAAGGGCTGACTCGCGAGGTGGTGGTCGCGCCGTCCTCCATTGCTCGGCCAGCGACCGAACGCATCAAGACCGATCGGCGTGACGCGCTGCTGCTGGCGCGCCTGGCCCGAGCGGGCGACCTGGCGGTGGTGCGGGTGCCAGACTAGGCCGACGAAGCGGTGCGCGACTTGGTCCGAGCCCGCGAGGACGCGGTGCGTGAGCAGCGCAATCAAAAGTTGGAGGGTCACAAGAGTTGGAGGGTCACCCATTTTCTTGTGTGACCCCCATTTTCTTGCCATTTCCTTGGAAAAATGCACCGCCAGTTCGGAAAGGGAAATGGGAGATCTGACCCTCGGCGTCCGGGTGGCAGCGATCAAGCGTTGTCGAACGCGCCTACCCATGAGTCGTAGAATTCCGGGGCCCAGCGCTTTACACGAGGGAAGAGCCATTCGGCCGCGCTGCCTGCCAAGTTGAACCCATTCTCGTTATCAATGATTAGCTGGTCGAAGGGAAGCATGTGGAGAGCATGGTGGCGTGCCGCCGTGAGCAGAATGAACTGCCCCAGCGATGACGCGATGATTTCGAAGTTCCAGTCGCCTTCGCCGTGCATAGCTTGGAGAACGGGAGAAGACACGCCGGTGCCACCGAGTTCTACTATGATTGGATCTGCGCCTTCATCGCCGATCAGGAACCACTCCGGGCTCCACTCTTCGAGTTCCTCACGCGTAAGTGGATTGTAGTTATACCCCTCCAGCCTTTTCAATAGGTCATCGTAGCCGTAGACATCGATCGGATTCCCGACCGCGGTGAAGGAGAACGGGCCAGGCGAGATGATAGTAGCGATGTAGTCGCGCAGTTCGAGTGGAAAGGTTCGCTCGAACTCGGTCTCAATGACCGCGAGCCGTTGGCGTCCTCCGCCTCGAAATGGGAAGGCTGGTTCGGCCCAGAACGTGCGAATCTCTTGCAGAGCGTCATTCAGGTTCATTGGTTCCTCTGCCACCTAACGTTTGAGTTCAGCGGCCGCCGGAGGCGGTCCGCTGAAACGAATACGAAGGGACTTCCCCAGTCCTGTTGCGGTATCGAGGTACCAAGATTGACTCGTTGCGGAAGTCCAATCTGAGCGGAAAGGGGAAGTCATGGGCGAGATTACACGAGGCGAGATCGTTCGGGTAGGCGTGGACCTGG
>NZ_JBGGNH010000005.1:0-39199 GCF_041287625.1 Ideonella sp. | reverse complement strand
CGTTCCATCACGGCGTTATCCCAGCAGTTGCCTTTGCGACTCATGCTGCCCACAAGGCCGTGGCGAGCCAGCAGCGAGGTGTGGGCGTCGCTGGCGTACTGACTTCCTCGGTCTGAATGCACGATCAATCCCGGCGCCGGCCTGCGACTGGTGATCGCCAAGTTCAATGCCGTGCAGACCAGTTCGGCAGGCATGCTTGGCGCCATCGCCCAACCAACGATCTTGCGCGAGAACAGATCGAGCACGACGGCCAGGTACAGCCAGCCGCTGCTTGTGCGCACGTAGGTGATGTCGCTCACCCACGCTCGATCCGGCGCAGTCGGCTTGAATCGCCGATCCAGCACGTTCGCCGCGACCGACAGGGTATGCCGGCTGTCCGTGGTGTGGATGAACTTGCGCCGCCACCGCGCGCGGAGCCCGCCGATCCTCATCAGCGTACGGGCCTTGTGGCGGCCGACGTTCAGCCCTTGAGCCCTGAGCGTGGCGCTCAGGCGCCGGCTGCCGTAGCTGCGGCCACTGGCCTCGAACGCAACGCTGGCGTGCATGGCCAGGGGGCAGGTCTTGCCAGGCTGCTGACGTCGCTGGCGTGCGGCATACAAGCCCGAGCGGCTGATGCCCAACACCCGGCACCACTGGCTCACCGAGGCCTTCTTCGCACCGACCGAACTCTCGGTCAGTTGATGAATCACTTCATCTCTCGGGCGAAGAAGGCCAAGGCTTTTTTTAATAGTTCGTTGTCCGACTTCAGTTGTCGGTTCTCGGCCTCCAGTTGTCGAATGCGTTGCTGCTCGGGGGTCAGCGGTTTGCCAATACCAGGACGACCGGCGGCTTCTTCGTCGAACTGCTTCAACCAGTTCCGCACTGCGCTGTCGGTCAAGTCCAGGTCCTTGCAGACCTGCCGAACGCTCAGGCCTTGCTCTCGGATCATCTTCACTACCTGCAGCTTGAACGCAGGCTCCATGTTCCGGCGTTCGCGGCGTGGCTTCTTCTCTGTCATGCTCGTCTTCGTCTCAGGGGCTAAAGGCCCTTATCGAGGTGTCCGAAGAAATTGGACCATGACATGTACTGGCGGATCGGCCAGCGCATCCGTGTCGAAGTGCTGGGCGGCCAGCGGGCTGGCTATGGCGAGGAGATTGTCTCGACGGTGTCGCGACAATTGACGGCAGACTTTGGCCGCAGCTTCAGCGCCAAGAGCCTGCGGCACATGATGCGGTTTGCCGAGGTGTTTTCGAGCCTGGAGATTGTCTCGACGCTGTCGAGACAATTGGCATGGAGCCACTTTCTGGAGTTGATTTACCTGAAAGACCCGCTGGCGCGGGACTTCTATGCCGAGATGTGCCGCATCGAGGGCTGGAGCGTGCGCACGCTGCGCGAGCGGGTGGACGCGATGTTGTTCGAGCGCACGGCGCTGTCCAGCAAGCCACAAGAGCTGATCCGCCACGAACTTGATTCCCTGCGTTCCGGGGGCGGCCTCACGCCCGCGCTGGTGCTGAAAGACCCGTACGTGCTGGACTTCTTGGGTTTGCAGGACCGCTACCTGGAGAAGGACCTGGAAGACGCCATCCTGCGCGAGCTGGAGATTTTTCTACTGGAACTTGGCGCGGGCTTCAGCTTCGTGGCGCGGCAGCGGCGCATTCAGCTCGACCACGACGACTTCTACCTCGACCTGCTGTTCTACAACCGCAAGCTGCGCCGGCTGGTGGCGGTGGAGCTGAAGCTGGGCGACTTCAAGGCCGAGTACAAGGGCCAGATGGAGCTGTACCTGCGCTGGCTGGCCCGGTACGACCAGGAGCCCGGCGACGGCCCGCCACTGGGCATCATCCTTTGCACCGGCAAGAAGCGCGAGCAGATCGAGCTGCTGGAGCTGGACAAGGCGGGCATCCACGTGGCTGAGTACTTGACAGTGCTGCCGCCGCGTGAAGTGTTCGTGCAAAAGATTCATAGCGCGCTGCAAGCCGCCCAGGCGCGGCTGCAAGCCAGGACCGACGAATGAACATCCTCCCTGATCTGACGGTCCAGAGCAGCTGAACATTCATACGAGATCCCATTCCGGAAATCGATGCTGCGGGCAATGCGCGCCAGCGCTGCGGGTAGGCGGCGCTGGCGCGACACGCGCCCGGCGTCTGGTCAGCGGCCGTCGTGGTCCGAATCGCCCGGGATGGCGCGCTCCACGCCGTTGCTGACGCGTTCCCAGGCATCGCGGGTCGCGTGCTTCGCCTTGTCCCAGCTCAGCGAGGAATTGCCGCGGTAGCGTTCATCCCAGTCGCGGCCGAGCTGTGGTTCGATGTCGTCGAAGCGGGCGTCGGGGTATTCGCTGTAGTACTGGTGGCCCAGGCTGTAGGCGGGGGCGTATTCGTCATACGCGAGTGCCGAGTCCACATACGGGCGTTCGCGGTAGTTTTCGCGCCAGTAGGCATCTTCGCGGGTCGGGTCCACACGTTCGGCCACGCCTTTGCCGGCCAGGCCGCCAACGATGGCGCCAGCTGCCGCACCGATGGCGGTGCCCACGGGACCGGCCACGGTGCCAATCGCGGCGCCGGCAGCCATGCCGCCGACTGCGGCGCCCACGCCCGTTCCGACAGGGTGAGCCCCGGGTGCGCCGGTGATCGGGTCGCGGTTGGCGTCGGCAAGCGGATTCGAAGTGGTCATGTCAGTCTCCTTGTTGGTCAAGTGCCGGTAAAGGGCACCACAGAACCAATGTTCCTCGCGGCGCTTCGGCGCCCATGTGGGACTGCAAAGCGCTTGCAGGTAGGAGACTTGGGCGCGCGCCGTAGGCTCAGAAGACGAACAGCACCGCCATCAGCGCCGCCATGCCAAACGGCGCCAGGCTGAGCAGGCGCAACTGCCGTGCCTTGTCCGGCTGCTTGCTGGCCTGGTACAGGGCAAGCCCGCCTCCGCAGAGGCCGGTGACCATGGAAATCATTGCGAGCATGGTGGTCCTTTCGATGGCGTTGACAGCCGACGAGGCGCAAAACGGCCTCCTCTTGCTGAACGTGGCCAAGCGCTCGAACGGGACATGCCGTGCCGCAGGCGCGCAGCAGGCCGCGCCTGGCACGAGGCCGCCGCGTCAGGCACGGCCGCGGCCTGGACAATGTGCCAATGCACGAGACACGCGACGACTCTCCCCACGCCGTCGCCCGGTTGCGAGCCGCCTGCATGGCGCACAGCGGCACCTTGCCTCGGCTGGACCGCGGCGCGGCGCGCAAATCACGTTGTGCCCGTTGCCGGCTCATTCCCAGCCACTGCATGTGCGCGCTGCGGCCGTTGGCGCGAGCGCGTGCCGGGCTGTGCCTGATCATGGCCGAGTTCGAGCCGCTGAAGCCAAGCAACACCGGCTGGCTGATCGCCGATGTGTTGCCCGACACGGCGGCCTTCAGCTGGTCGCGCATGGAAGTCGACCCGGCGCTGCCGGCCTTGCTGGCCGATCCGCAGTGGCAGCCCTATGTCGTGTTCCCGGGCGAGTTCGCGGCGCCCGAGCGGGTGAGGACCGAGTTGTTGGACCAGGCGGATGATGAACAGTCGGGCAAGCGCCCGCTGTTCATCCTGCTGGACGGCACCTGGTCCGAGGCCCGCAAGATCTTCCGCAAGAGCCCGTACCTGAATGCGTTGCCGGTGCTGAGCCTGCAGCCGGAACAGCTGTCCCGCTACCGCCTGCGCCGGTCCACGCACGACCACCACTTCTGCACCTCGGAAGTGGCCGCGCTGTGCCTGGCGCTGGCCGGCGACCTGCACGCAGCGCAAACGCTGGAGGCCTATCTGGACGTTTTCAGCGCCCGGTACCTGAGCGCGCGGCAGAGTGTGCCAGCGGACGGGGAGGACGAGGCGCACCGGCGTTTGCGGGCGCTGCATCACAGCGCGCCTCCAGCATCTCGGCCTTGATGCAGGCGTGCTTTCAACGACAACCGGCCTGTTAAAGCAATCTTTAACAGGCCGGTTGTGGTTCAAGCGCCGTTCAGGCGCCACGCAGCGTGCGTGTCGGGACGGCTTCGGCCGTCAGATCGCGCTGGCCTTGCTGCCGGTGGCCAATCCAGCCGGGCCGCGGTCTTGCTCGCTGGAGATCACTTCGACCTTTTCGAACGACGTGGAGACGCCGCTGTTCCGGCGTTCCCACTTTTCGGCGGGGGTCAGCTGGCGGGAGGTGATCTTCACGACCTGGCGGGTCGGGAACTCGCCGACGGCGCGGGCCTGGGCGATGGCCACGTCCTTGGCCACGCCGGTGTGGATGGCGTAGGCGGCACGCGGGCCGGGGACGAGCTGTTCTTCAACGCGCACATTGGACGATGTGGCGGGCGCGGTGTTGCCGAAGCCGGCGCTCTGGCCGCCCACGACGCGTTGGTAGACCTGTTCCGGCGAGCCAGTCGAGCCAGCGGCGAACGACGAGGCTGCGGCCAGGCCGAGCAGGGCGCCCAGGGCAAGGGTCTTGGCGGTCTTGGAAGCGGAAGCATTGCGGGTGAACATGGTGAAACCTCTGAGGAATGGTCAAGTGGGCTGGCTCAGGGAATCGGCATTTCGTTGTCGGTTCTGCTTGCCCTAGGTGCATTGCAGCATAGGGTTTTCACTATTGCTTTGGGGCCTTGGTTTTAACCTCATTCAAAGTGTGCGCAATCGTTTGCGCGGCTCACGTTCACTGCTTTTATGGCGTATGGAGGCCAGGCCAGGCCCGGCCTGAAGCGGATTCCAGGACGTCTTTCGGGCGCGCGTCCCAGAACCCGGCCGGCTTCAGCGTTTGACCGTCACCGGCTTGTCGCCTTGGGCGACAGGACCGGGACCGCTATCAGGCGCGCTGGACAGCACTTCCACCTTCTCCCAGGGCGACACATACCGGCCGTTGACGCGGTCCCATTGCTCGGCCGGCGACAGCTGGCGCGTGGTGATGCGCACGACCTGCCGGATGGGCACTTCACCGCCGGCGCGGGCCTTGGCAATGGCTTCGGCCTTGGGCACGCCGGTGTGGATGGCATAGGCCGCGCGCGGCCCCGGTTGCAGCCGCTCTTCGATGCGCACCGCCTGCGAAGGCTTGGCATCGCCGCAGCCCCAGGTCTGGCCGGCGACGGCGCATTGGTAGGTCTTGTCCTGCGGGTCGGAGGGCCCAAGCGCGTAAGAGGCGGTCGTGGCGACGAAAGAGGCGATGGCGATCAGCGTCGTGACCGCCGCCTTGGGTACGTGAAATGTGAGCATGGTGATCCCCTGATGCTGGTTGGACCACGGCGGACGCCGCGGGCATCAGGAGGCCTGCGCAGCAGCCTTGCGGCGCGGCGGTCCTGACAGCTGAACCATAGGGTTCGCCCGCAAGGGGCGAATCTGCCATGCGGGGGGTGAGCCGGCCACACCTTGGGACAGGCCGGCGCAGCCCTTCAGAACCCGGCCAGCACGATCTTGCCCAGCGCGCGGCCGCTTTCGATCAGCGCATGGGCGCGCTTGAGGTTGGCGGCATTGATGCTGCCGAAGTTTTCGTTGACCGTGGTGCGGATGCGGCCGGCGTCCACCAGCTGCGCGACCTCGGCCAGCAGTTCGCCCTGGCGCTGCATGTCCGGCGTTTCGAACATCGGGCGGGTGAACATCAGCTCCCAGTGCAGCGACAGCGCCTTGGTCTTGAGCTTCATCGCGTCCAGCCCGTCCATGTCGTCGATGCAGCCGATGGCGCCTTGCGGCTTCAGCGCCTCGATGATCTGCGGGTAGTGATGGGTCGTCTGGGTGAGGGCGGCGACGAAGTCCACCTGGCCTTCTCCCGCAGCCAGCAGCTCGGCGGCCAAAGGCTTGCTGTGGTCGATCACGGCGTGCGCGCCCAGGTCCAGGCACCACTGGCGCGTCTCGGGGCGCGAAGCGGTGGCGACGACACGCAGCTGCGTCAACTGGCGCGCCAGCTGGATCAGGATGGAACCGACGCCTCCGGCACCGCCGATCACCAGCAGCGTCTGCCCGGCGCCGCCACCCTTGGCCACGCGCAGCCGGTCGAACAGCAGCTCATAGGCGGTGATGGTGGTCAGCGGCAGCGCGGCGGCCTGGGTATCGTCCAGCGAAGCCGGCGCCAGCGCGGTGATGCGCTCGTCCACTGCGTGCAGCTCGCTGTTGGCGCCGGGCCGGTTGATGGCGCCGGCGTAGTACACGCGGTCGCCCGGCTTGAATTTCGTGACCGCCGGGCCCACGGCTTCGACGCTGCCCACCGCGTCCCAGCCCAGCACCCGCGCCTGGCCTTCTGCCGGCGCGCTGCCCTTGCGCACCTTGGCGTCGACCGGGTTGACCGAGATGGCCTTCACGCGCACCAGCAGGTCGCGCGGGCCGGGCTCTGGCGTCGGCAATTCGAGGTCCAGCAGTGCCTCTGCGTGGTCAGCGGGCAGGTTCTGGCGGTAGCCGATGGCTTTCATGGTGCGGTCCTGTGAAGAGGTGATGGGCTCACTGTAGGATTTCAACGCCGCCTTGTTAAGCCGATCTGGCCACTATCATCTTCAAATGAGAGTTGAGAATCCCGGCGACTTGCGCGTGCTGTTGCACACCGCCCGCGGTGGCTCGCTGACGGCTGCCGCGGCGGCACTCGGCATCACGCCCGCCGCTGCGAGCGCCACGCTCAAGCGCCTGGAACAGCAACTCGGCACCCGCCTGTTCGAGCGCTCCACCCGGGCCATGCGCCTCACCGTTGCCGGCCAGACACTGCTGGACTACGCCTCCCGCGCGTTCGAGCTGCTGGAGGAGGGGGAATCGCAGCTGGCGGCGGACGCGGGCGCGCTGGTCGGCACGCTGCGCGTGGCCGCGCCTTCGGACCTCACGCGCACCGTCCTGCTGCCCTGGCTGGACGAATTCCTCGCTGCGCATGCGGGCCTGCAGCTGGCGCTGTCCGTGGGCGACCGGCCGCGCGACGTGGTGCGCGACGAAGTGGACCTGGCGCTGCGCTACGGCAGCTTGCCGGACTCACGCTTGCTGGCCCGGCGCCTGGCCGTGGGCCGTGTCGTGCTGTGCGCCTCGCCTGCCTACCTCGCGCGCCACCCGGCGCCGCAGAACCCGCAGGACCTGCTGCGCCACAACTGCCTGATCTTCGACCGCGGCGGTAAGCCGTACCGGCGCTGGCGTTTCGGCCAGCAAGGCCAGTGGACCGAGGTGACGGTGCACGGCGACCGCAGCGTGGACGACGCTTCGCTGGCGCGCGACTGGGCGCTGGCTGGCGCCGGCATCATGCTGCGCTCCGAGCTGGACCTGCTGCGCCACCTGGCGTCCGGCGAACTGGTGCGCATGATGGCCGACTGGGAGACCGAGCCGTATCCGCTTCATGCGCTGATGCCCAGCGGCCGTTTCGTGCCGCGGCGGGTGCGGGCGCTGGTGGACTTCCTGGCGGCAAAGTTCGAGGCGCTGGAGCCCGCCGGGATGGCTACACCTTGATCGGCATCGGCTGGTCCAACGAGTCGGCGTCCTTGCAGAAGCAGCTGTCTGCAAGGTAGATGGCGTCGTACTGGCGCACGTCATAGTGCACCCAGGTCGGCGCGATGGACGAAGGCTCCAGCGCCTTGCGGTTGGCTGCCGTCCAGCCGATCTGGGCGTTCGACAGCTCCACCAGCTTGCCGCGCACGGCGTCGCATTTGATCGCGTCGTCACGCTTGCTCTCGCCAGGTTGCAGCGCAATGTCCAGGTCCACGGCCTTGCCATGGTGGTTGGTGCTGGTGCGGCCGTGCTTCTGGTTGTCCACGCTGCAGCGGTAGCCCGAACTGAACGAGAACTGGTGCTGTGGCAGGTAGAAATACACCGCCCGCACGGCCCACAGCAGCATGCGGTGGACGCCCGGGTATTCGTACAGGTTGTTGATCTCCTGGCCCTGGCCGCCTGGCAGATACTGGCCACGGAACAGCCCGCGCCCAAAGCCGCTGCAGGTGCCGCAAGGGCATTTGAGTTGCCTGAAGTCGATCGGGTAGCGCTGCGCGAACTGGTCGATGGCGACGAAGGTGGCCTTGTCCACCACGCGGGTCGGGCTGGCCATCTTCATCACGTCTCGCTGGAACTGCTGCACCTGCAGCTCGGTGCCCGAGCCGAAGTCGCCGTCCGGCAGCGTGCCGCGGAACCCCGCCAGCCGCAACTGCAGCTCGGCCACGTCCGGGCCCTTCATGTCTTTTTGCAGAACGCGTTCACCGTAGGCTGGCATTTGCATCTCCTTGGCAATCGTTTGGCATGAACCACAAGGGAGGGAACGCCGCAGTGTGCGGCTGGCGGTCGCGCCAGGCGTCCCCACCATGGGGGAACCCGGCCGCGTCCGTCCTTCTTCTGAACGATTGTTAAGCGTTTAATTTGGACAAGCTGCGAGCGCCGAGCGGCGTCTATTTTCTCGGCACGGCCTGATCCGGGATAGCCCTATTGGCATTGCGCGGGCGACGGCTCAAAAATCTGCGCACCAGATTAAGCGTTTAACTTACAACATGGCTGCGAAGGCGGTGCTGCTGCTGCATGCCCTCCGCGCTTGGTCTGAATGCCACCCCTGGAGACAAAGGAATTCCCGATGACCGGATCGCTGACCCGCCGCGCCGCGGCCCACACCTTGCTGGCTGCTGCCGCGCTCACCTCGTTGCTGGGCGCCAGCGTCGCGCACGCCACCGATGGCAGCCTGCTGATCTGGATCAACGGTGACAAGGGCTACGAAGGCATTGCCAAGATCGCCGAGAAGTTCAGCGCCGACACCGGCATTGCCGTCAAGGTGGAGCACCCGGAAGACGCCATTGCCAAGTTCGAGCAGGCGGCCGCGGCGGGCAAGGGCCCGGACATCTGGATCTGGCCGCATGACCGGGTTGGCAGCTGGATCTCTGCCGGCCTGATCGCGCCGGTCACGCCCAGCAAGAAGACGGTGGACGCGATCGACCCGCTGGCCTGGAAGGCCTGGAACATCGGCGGCAAGACCTGGGGCTACCCGCTGTCCATCGAAGCCCTGGCGCTGATCTACAACAAGGCCCTGGTGCCCACGCCGCCGACCACCTGGGATGAGGTGATTGCGCTGGACAAGAAGCTCACGGCCCAGGGCAAGCACGCCATCATGTGGCCGATGACCGAGATCTACTACTCCTACGGCCTGATGTCTGCCGGCGGCGGCTACGCCTTCAAGCGCAATGCCGACGGCACCTATGACGCCAAGGACGTGGGCGTCAACAAGCCCGGCGCGGTGCGCGGCATCGAGACGCTGATGTCGCTGATCAAGGCCGGCGCGATGCCCAAGACCGCCAGCTACGCCGAGGCCGAAGCGGGGGTCAACGAAGGCCGCGTGGCGATGACGATCAACGGCCCCTGGGCGTGGAACAACCTGAAGAAAAGCAAGATCAACTTCGGCGTGGCGCCGTTCCCGAAGATCGACGGCAAGCAGGGCGGCCCGTTTGTCGGCGTGCTGGGCGCGATGATCGCCACCAACAGCAAGCAGAAGGAAGCCGCCAACGAGTTCCTGGAGAACTACCTGCTCTCCATGGACGGCCTGAAGGCAATGAACGCCCACGTGCCGCTGGGCGTGCCGGCCAACAAGGCGTACTACGCCGAGCTCAAGTCCGACCCGCTGATCGCCGGCACTTTCGCCGCCGCCCAGTCCGGCACGCCAATGCCGAACAACCCCGAGATGACCCGCTTCTGGACCGCAATGGCCGCCGCGCTGCAGAACATCACCCAGGGCCGCGAAGGCGTGAAGGAAGGCCTGTACCGCGCCGCCAAGCGCATCCAGGCGGATTGAGCGCGAGAGTCCGTCGCGCCGGGTTTGCGTTGCCCCTGCTGCATACGTTACGATTCCCGTTAACGTATCCATGCAAGAGGAATCCCATGAGCGTGCGTGCCAGCGATGTGGTCCCGATCAGTGAAGCGCGGGCCAGGCTGACCGAGTTGGCCGAGGACGTGGTGGGTCGTGGCGCTGAGAAGCTGCTGACGAAGAACGGTGCCAGTTATGTGGCGCTGGTGGATGCGCGCAAGCTGGATTACTACCACGCGCTGGAGGCTGAGCATGCCGGCTTGGTGCTGGTCCAAAGCGCGCTGGAAGGCCTGGAAGATCTCGCGGCCGGCCGTGTGCTGGACGAAGCTGAACTGGGCAGGGCCTTGGCAAGCACACCCACCCAGTTGCGCAAGAAATCGAAGAAGGCCTGAGCCGAGGTGGCGTTACCGGTCAACGCTCGCATCCAGGCGGCCCAGTCTTTCGTTCGCAACGTTCGGTCCGCACAAGCGTTCCTGCAGGAGCAGGGCAGCGCAGAGGTGCGGTACGCCGCGCTGCTTTCACAGCTGAACGAGGCGCGGGAGCATCTGCGCTGGAACCCCGCGGCTGGCCGCCCGGCCCGCTTTTTAGGGGCGAACTCGGCCCAAGGGCGGACCGCTGCCGCCCGCGCGACCGCATTGGCTGCGGCGCACGGCGTGCCCCAACTGCGCGAGCTTGTGGTCAAGCCCTGTTTGCTGCTCTACGCCCACGGCGAAGACCGTGTAGTGTTGCTGGCGCTGAAGCACGAGCGCCAGTTGGTGTTCCAGCTCGCCTAGCGAGCCAGAACCACTCCCATCACCACTCCGCCACGCTGCCGTCCTTGTGGCGCCAGATGGGGTTGTGCCAATCGGGCGCGTTCTTCGAGGCGTGGATCACGCGCTCTTCGTCCACTTCCACGCCCAGGCCGGGCTTGGGCAGGGCGTGGATGTAGCCGTTGTCAATGCGGAAGTCTTCCTTGTTGATCACGTAGTCCAGCAGCTCGGCACCCTGGTTGTAGTGGATGCCCATGCTTTGCTCCTGCAGCACGGCGTTGTGCGAGACGAAGTCGACCTGCAGGCAGGCGGCGAGGGCCACCGGGCCGAGCGGGCAGTGCGGCGCAAAGGCCACGTCGTAGGCCTCGGCCATTGAGGCGATCTTGTGGCATTCGGTGATGCCGCCGGCGTGCGACAGGTCCGGCTGCAAGATGGCGATGCCGCCGGCTTCGAGCACGCGCTTGAACTCGAAGCGAGAGTACATGCGCTCGCCGGCGGCCAGCGGGATGCTGGTGGAAGCGGCCAGGCGCGCATAGTGCTCGGCCTGCTCGGCCAGCACCGGTTCTTCGACGAACAGCGGGCGGAACGGCTCCAACGCCTTCAGCAGCGGCTTGGCCATCGGCGCGGAGACGCGGCCGTGGAAGTCGATGCCGAAGCTGACCTGGGTGCCCAGCGCGTCGTGCACGCCGGCGATTTTGGCCACCGCCGTGTCGACCGCGCGCGGCGTGTCGAGCAGGCCGAATTCCTCGGTGCCGTTGAGCTTGAAGGTGTCGAAGCCGCCTTCCATCAGGCGCTGCATGTCGGCCACGATGTCGGCCGGGCGGTCGCCGCCGACCCAGCTGTAGACCTTCATCTTGTCGCGCACCAGGCCGCCCAGCAGCTGGTAGACCGGCACGCCCAGGGCCTTGCCCTTGATGTCCCACAGCGCTTGGTCGATGCCGGCGATGGCGCTCATCAGGATCGCGCCGCCGCGGTAGAAATGGCCGCGGTACATGGTCTGCCACAGGTCGTTGATGCGCATCGGGTCCTGGCCGATCAGCGTTTCGGCGAACTCCTGCACCGCGGCTTCGACGGTGCGGGCCCGGCCTTCGAGCACGGGCTCGCCCCAGCCCGTGATGCCTTCATCGGTCTCAACCTTGAGGAACATCCAGCGCGGGGCAACGCGATAGGTGGTGAGGCGGGTGATCTTCATCTCAACTTCTCTTCGGGGGTGGTTCTTCGGGGAGCGGCGGCCTGTCGGGCAGAACATCGCACAAGTGGACGGGCCGGGGCGGCCAATACCGGCAATGTGCCACGGCCAAGCCGCAGGCGCGGCCGGCCCGGGTCGACAAAGGGCTCAGTCCAGCCACCAGGCAGCCACGCCGCCGGCTTCCAGCACCGGGCCGCCGAGCACGAAGCGTGCATCGGCCGGCGCGGGCAGCTGCACTGCATGTTCGCCGTAGTGGATGGCGAACTGCAGCCCGCCGCGGCGGCGCAGCCGCAGGCCCGCGGGCAGCGGCTGGTCTGGCAGGCCGGCGGCGCGCGCAGCGCGGACCATCACTTCTTCCAGCCCGGCGTCACACAGCCAACCGCTGACGTAGCGGGCTGCGCCGTGCAACACGACAGCGGCGTGCCCGTCCGGGTAGCGCCCCTCGGCCGTCAGCCCGGCCGGCAGGTTCAGCACATCGCGCCAGCGGGTCACTTCGGCTGCCGTGTCGCCCAGCGAGACCGGCAGCGCAATGCCGGGCCGCAGGCCTTCAACCGCGGTGACGCGCAGGCCAGGGAAGAAGGCGCGCAGCGGCCCGGGCGGCAGGCCTTCGGCCATGTGCATCTCCGCGGTGCGCGAGCCGCTGCGCGGGCCGAATACGAGCTGGGCACCGCTGCGCTGCAGGCGGTCCACGAAGTCCGCCGGGACGACTGGCAGCGTCGGCACGGCGACCAGCAGGTAGCTGCTGAAATCGGCCGAGGCCGGCAGCACGTCCACATCCAGGCCCAGGCGGCGCAGCGCGCTGTACCAGCGCAGCTGCAGCGTGTGCACCTCGAAGTCCGCGCTGTTGGGCAGGGCGTCAATGGCCCACTTGCCGGCGTAGTCCACCACCAGCGCCACGCGCGCCGGCTGGCTGGTTTCCACCGGCACCGTGGCCAGTTCACGTGCCACTTGTGCGGCCTCTTCGCTGCCGGTGGCCAGCAGGTTGTCGGGCGTGTTCAGGCCGGAGTGCAGCTGCTCCTGCGCATACGGCACCTGGCGCCAGCGGAAGTAGGAGACCAGTTCCGCCCCGTGCGCAAAGGCTTCCCAGGTCCAGGCGCGCACCATGCCGGGCAGCGGCAGTGCGTTCCACGGCGCCCAGTTCACAGCGCCGGCCTGCTGCTCCATCACCCACCAGCGGCCGCTGGCGACCACGCCTCGGTACAGGTCGTGGTTGAAGGCGGCGATGTCCGGGTGGCCGGTGCGGCGGTGCGCCAGCTTCTCGGCCTCGCTGGCCACGTTCATGCCGTCCAGGTGGCCCAGCGGATAGCTGTCCCAGCTGGCAATGTCCAGGTCTCGGCCCATCTCGTGGTGCTCGAAATTGCCAAAGAAACCCATGAAGTTGTGCAGCACCGGGCGGCCTGGCGCATGCCGGCGCAGGATCTCGACCTGCATGCGGTTGTAGCGCAGCACCTCGTCGGACGCGAAGCGGTGCAAGGCCAGCAGCTGTGACGGGTTGGGCGGCGCCGGCATTGCAACCGACAGGCCCACGTCGTCGAAGCTGTTGTAGCTCATGCTCCAGAAGACATTGCCCCAGGCCTGGTTCAACGCTTCGATGCTGCCGTAGCGCGCGGCCAGCCAGATGCGGAAGCGCTTCAGCGCGTTGGGCGAGTGCGAGACGGTGGTGTCGTGGCAGCCGTATTCGTTGTCGGTCTGCCAGGCGACCACGGCCGGATGCCGGCCGTAGCGCTCGGCCATCGCCGTCACCACGCGCGCGCTGGCGGCGTGGAAGGCCTCGCTTGAGAAGCAGTAATGGCGGCGTGAGCCGAACTGCTTGGTGCGGCCCTGCGCGTCCACCGCCAGCACGTCCGGGTGCTGGTCCACCAGCCACTGCGGCGGTGCGGCGGTGGGCGTGCCCAGCACCACTTCCAGGCCAGCCTCGGCCAGCGTGTTGATCGCCCTGTCCAGCCAGTCCCACTCGAAGCGGCCGGGGGCCGGCTCGATCAGCGCCCAGGCGAACTCGGCGATGCGCACGGTCGACAGGCCCAGCTCGGCCATGCGGCGCGCGTCCGATGGCCACAGCGATTCGTCCCACTGCTCGGGGTAGTAACAGACGCCCAGCTTCATGGCGCAGGCCCAGGAAAAGTTTCGATGCACATAGATTAAACGCTTAACTATCTAGCCGTCAATGGCGGGTTTGTCGGTCAAGCGGCTCGTGCCGAAGGGGCCAAATACGTTGAGGGTTTTCCCGCTGGCTCGACCGGAATGCAGCCGACACACTGCCGTAAGTTAATCGCTTAACAAAGCATTCCGCCTTCATTCCCTGCGCCGATGAACCTCCCGTCTCCCCTCCCGCTGAGCTGCCCGCTGGGCTTCCAGCTGCCGCCCGCACCGGCGCGCGCCGAATCCGGTTTCCTGAACCTCGGCCTGTATCCACGGGCCGACCGAAGCCTCGCCATCAACAGCCGCTGGCTGACGCTGGACGGCAAGCCCTGGATGCCGGTGATGGGCGAGTTCCACTGCTCGCGCTTCCCTGAGTCCGAGTGGCGCACCGAGCTGCTGAAGATGGCCGCAGGTGGCGTGAACATCGTCGCCAGCTATGTGTTCTGGAACCACCACGAGGAACAGCGCGGCGAGTTCGCCTGGACCGGCCAGCGCAACCTGCGCCGCTTCGTCGAACTGGTGGCCGAAGCGGGGCTGCTGTTCTACCTGCGGCCCGGCCCGTGGGTGCATGCCGAGGCGCGCTACGGCGGCCTGCCGGACTGGGTGATGGCACAAGGCCCGGTGCGCAACAACGACCCGGCCTACCTGGCGGCCGTGCGCGCCTTCTATGGCGAGATCGGCGAGCAGCTGCGCGGCCTGCTGTGGTGCGACGGTGGTCCTGTCATCGGCCTGCAGCTGGAAAACGAGTACGACCAGGTCGGGCCCGGCCGGGGCGCCGAACACATCGAGGCGCTGCGCCACATTGCGCTGGACAGCGGCCTCACCGTGCCGCTCTACACCGTGACCGGCTGGCCCACGCTGGACATTCCCGAGCGCGAGGTCATCCCCGTCTCCGGCGCCTATGCGGATGGCTTCTGGAGCGGCTCGACCGAGCCACTGCCGCCGTCTGGCGTGTTCCTGTTCGACACCAGCCGCGCCATCGGCGAAATGGGCAACGTCGGCGGCACGCCGGCCGAAGGCCGCATCGACCCGTCGCACTACCCGTTTTTCCTGGCCGAGGCCGGCGGCGGAATGCACGTCTCGTACCACCGCCGCCCGGTCGTCACGTTGCAGGATGTGGCCGCCACCGCGCTGGTGCAGGTCGGCTCGGGGGCCAATCTCTACGGCTACTACATGTACCACGGCGGCTGCAATCCGCCCGCCCTGGTGCCAGGCGCGCGCCTGCACGAAACCCAGGACACCGGCTACCCGAACGACGTGCCGGTGCTGAACTACGACTTCCGCACCCCGCTGGGCCAGTACGGCCAGGTGCGCGCGTCGTACGGCCGGCTGCGCTGCCTGCACCAGTTCATGGCCGCGTTTGGCGACGAGCTGGCCGCGATGGAGGCCGTGCTGCCCGCCGAGCGCGCCAGCGGCCCGGAAGACCGCACGCGCCTGCGCGCCTCGCTGCGCGGCGCTGGCGACAGCGGCTTCCTGTTCGTCAACAACCACCTGCGCCACCACCCGCTGCCAGCCTTCTCCGGCGTGCAGTTCGAGGTGCAGCACGGCGGCGGCAAGACACTGCTGCCGGCCGAGCCAGTCCAGGTGCCCAGCGGCCTGAGCTTCATCTGGCCCATCGGCCTGCGCCTGGGGGCCGCGCGCCTGGCCCATGCCACCGTGCAGCCACTCAGCCGCTGGACCGAGCCGGATGGCACACAGGTGCTGGTCGCCTTTGCGCTGCCGCAATTCGGTGCCAGCTTGAGTTTCGATGCCGTTTCGATTGAGGTCACTGATTCAAGGCCCGAGGACCGGATCCTCCGAGGGGGACAGGGCTGGCAGCTGGACATCGCCGTCATGACAGTGCCCCGCATGCTGCGCGTGACCGACACGGCTGGCGCCGCCCACACCGTCGTGCTGCTGCCCCAGGCGCTGGCCGACCAGTGCCTGCACGTGAAGCTGCGAGGCAGCGACCGGCTGCTGCTCAGCCCGCAGCCGCTGTACCTGGATGGTGACGAGGCGGTTGTCTCGGTGGCCGACGATGGCCTGGCGCAGGTGCAGGTCTGGCCCGCCGGCAGCGCCGCCGAAGGCTTCAGCTTGCTGACCGCTTCGCTGCCGGCGCGTGCGGTGGGCGAGGTGGCGCTGACGCTGCTGCAGGACAACCCGAATCCGCCGGCCGTGCGCCTGGGCCCGCAAGTGGCCTGGCGCGGCAAGTCCACGCCGCTGGCGCCGGACGACGAGGCTTACGCGCAGGCCACGCGCTGGCGCCTGGACCTGCCGGCCGAACTGGCGCAGGGGACCGGCCGCGTGATGCTGGTGCTGGACTACCTGGGCGACGCGGCGCGGCTGTATGCCGATGGTGCGCTGGTGGACGACCATTTCCACGATGGCGAGCCGTGGCAGATCGGCGTAGATCGTTTCGCGGTGGCCGGCCAGTGGCCGGTGCTGGAACTGGCAGTGCTGGCGGCCGACCCGGAAGCGGCCATCTTCCTCGAAGCCTTCGCGCGCGAGCGGTTGCGACAGGTGGGCGGGCGGCCCACGCTGGCCAGCGTGACGCTGTGCACGCGGCGCGAATTGCGTCTGCCTCTCTGACAACCGAATCGGAATTCCCATGGCCAGTGTGACCCTGGAACACTTGTTCAAGCGCTACGACGGCGGTGCCGACATCGTGCGCGACGTCTCGCTGGCCATTGCCGACGGCGAGTTCTGCGTCTTCGTCGGCCCCAGCGGCTGTGGCAAGTCCACGCTGCTGCGCATGATTGCCGGGCTGGAAGACATCACCGGCGGCACGCTCCGCATCGGCGGCAAGCCGGTCAACGACCTGGCGCCCTCGGAGCGCGACGTGGCCATGGTGTTCCAGAACTACGCGCTGTACCCGCACCTGAGCGTGTCGCAGAACATCTCGTTTGGGCTCAAGCTCTCGGGCATGAAAAGCCCGGAGATCCGCACCCGTGTCGGGCAGATCGCGAAGGTGCTGGAGATCGAGCACCTGCTGGAGCGCAAGCCGCGCGCGCTGTCCGGCGGGCAGCGGCAGCGGGTGGCGATTGGCCGCGCGCTGGTGCGCAACCCGGGGGTGTTCCTGTTCGACGAGCCGCTGTCCAACCTGGACGCTGCGCTGCGCACCCAGACCCGGCTGGAGATTGCACGCATGCACCGTGAGTACGGCCGCGCCAGCACCGTCTACGTCACGCATGACCAAGTCGAGGCGATGACGCTGGGCGACAAGATCGTGCTGCTGCACACCGGCGAGGACATGACGCGCCACGGCAGCATTGCCCAGGTCGGCACGCCGATGGACCTGTACCAGCACCCGCGCAACCTGTTCGTGGCCCGCTTCATCGGCTCGCCGCAGATGAACCTGCTGAGCGCGCAGGTGGTGTCGCTGGCGCCGGGCGGCGTCACGGTCGCGCTGCGCGACGGCACGCAGGTGACGGCCGCTGTCTCGCCCGATGGCCTGGCGATGGGCGCCAAGCTCACGCTGGGCGTGCGCAGCGAGCACCTGTCGCTGTGCGCTTCGGCCAGCGACAAGGTGCTGAGGGGCCGCATCCAGTGGGTCGAACACCTGGGCGACACCACCTTCGCCTATGTGGACGCAGCGCACGGCGGCACGCCTGAGCGTGCGCTGGTCGTGCGCCTGCCGGGCGACAGCGCGGTGGTGGTGGGCGACGCGGTGGGCCTGCGGTTGCCGACCGAGCAGCTGCACCTTTTCGGCGAAGACGGCCTCGCATTGCGGCGGCTGGCGGCAGCCCGGCCATGACTGCGCTGGGCATGCGCAAGGTGGAAGTCCCTTCGGCCCGCTTCAGCCGTTTGCATGCGGTGGTGGCGCTGCTGGGCCTGCTGGCATTGCTGGCAGCGCTGGCCATCGTCGTGTTGCTGCTGGCAGCGCACCAGCCGGCCGCCGCTGCTGGCGTGCTGGCGGTGCTGGGCGTGGCGGTCTTCATCTATGTCTCGCCACGCTTCTATGCCTGGCGCTATGTGGTGCCTGGCGTGCTGGCGGCGCTGGTCTTCATCGTCGTGCCCATGGGCTACACGGTGGCGATTGGCTTCACCAACTACAGCTCGGACCACCTGCTCAGCTTCGAGCGCGCCACCGAAGTGCTGCTGAGCCGCAGCAACAGCGACGGCGCCGGGCTGGACTTCAAGCTGCTGGAAGACGCCAACCGCTACCGCCTGGCCTTCACCGACGAAGCCGGGCAGCACTACCTCAGCGCAGCGTTCGCGCCCGGCGCAGCGCAGCGCGTGAAGTCCGAAGCAGTGGCCGACGAGCCCGCCGGCACCGCGCTGCCGCTCAAGCGCGTGATCGCGCTGCAGGAAGCGCTGAAGCAGGTCACCGCCGAACTGCCGGACGGCACCGAGCTGCACCAAAGCAGCCTGCGCCGCTTCGCCGCCAGCCGCCCGGCCTACACCCGCAATGCCGACGGCACGCTGACCGACAACGCCGACGGTGTGCGCATCCAGGCCAACTGGGCGGCGGGCTACTGGCAGCGGGCCGATGGCAAGACGCTGCAGCCAGGCTTCCGCGCCTCGGTCGGCTGGCACAACTACGTGCGCATCTTCACCGAGCAGCGTTTCCTCGAACCCTTTCTGCGCGTGTTCGCTTGGACGGTGAGTTTCGCCGCCCTCAACACGCTGTTCACCTTCGCCATCGGCGTGGTGCTGGCGGTGGCGCTGAACTGGGACGCGCTGCGCGGGCGCAACTTCTACCGCCTGATGCTGTTCCTGCCCTATGCGGTGCCGGCCTTCATCTCCATCCCGGTGTTCCGTGGCCTGTTCAACGAAAACCTGGGCGAGATCAACCTGGTGCTGGACCAGCTGTTCGGCATCCGCCCCGGCTGGTTCTCGGACGCCACGCTGGCGCGTTGCATGGTGCTGCTGGTGAACGCCTGGCTGGGCTATCCGTACATGATGATTCTCTCGATGGGCCTGATCAAGGCGATTCCCGAGGAGCTGTACGAAGCCTCGGCGCTGGCGGGTGCCGGGCCGCTCACCAACTTCTTCCGCATCACGCTGCCCTTGATCGCGCGGCCCATCGCGCCGTTGCTCATCGCGTCGTTTGCGACCAACTTCAACAACCTGACGCTGATCGCGCTGCTGACCAATGGCGCGCCGGACTACCTGGACACCGCCGTGCCGGTCGGTGCGACCGACCTGCTGGCCTCCTACACCTACCGCATCGCCTTCCAGGACTCGGGGCAGAACTACGCGCTGGCCTGTGCGATCTCGTCCATCGTGTTCCTGATGGTCGCCACGCTGGCCATCGTGAACCTGAAGCTGTTCAAGGTCGGGCGCGAGCAGCGCTGACCGATTGAGGTAACTGAAAATGGCCATCGTCCTGAAGAAGTCCCAGCGCTGGCGGGTGCTGGGCATGCATGTGGCGCTGCTGGCCTTCATCGGCCTGACGATCACGCCGTTCCTGATGATCCTGTCGATCTCGCTGCGGCCGGGCAACTTCGCCGGCGGGCACCTGATCCCGCCCGAAATCAGCTTCGAGCACTGGAAGCTGGCGCTGGGCATGTCCTACCAGGACGCCGACGGGCAGACGATCCACCCGCCGTTCCCGGTGCTGCAGTGGATCTTCAACTCGTTCAAGGTCGCCGGCATCTCGGCCACTGTCTCGCTGCTGCTGTCCATCACCAGCGCCTATGCCTTTGCCCGCATGCGCTTTCGCGGGCGGGACGCGACGCTGAACACTTTGTTGTTGCTGCAGATGTTCCCTTCGGTGCTGGCGCTGGTGGCCATCTACGCGCTGTTCGACCGCATCGGCGAGGCCGTGCCCTGGCTGGGCCTGAACAGCCACTGGAGCCTGGCGCTGGCCTACACCGGCGGCGTGGCCCAGCACATCTGGCTGATCAAGGGCTATTACGACAGCGTGCCCGGCGAGCTGGAGGAAGCCGCCGCGGTGGACGGCGCCACGCCGCTGCAGGCCTTCGTCTATGTGCTGCTGCCGATGGCGCTGCCCATCCTGGTGGTCGTCTTCGTGCTGGCCTTCCTGGGCGGCATGATCGAGTACCCCATCGCCTCAGTGCTGATGCACGACGAGGACAAGCTGACGCTGGCCGTCGGTTCGCGCCTGTTCCTGTTCAACCAACGCTACCTGTGGGGCGACTTCGCCGCCACCGCCATCCTCGCCGGCCTGCCGCTGACGCTGCTGTTCCTGGTCACGCAGCGCTGGCTGGTCTCGGGTCTCACCTCCGGTTCGGTGAAAGGATGAGTTTGTATCGCGTCGTTTATCCTGCCCTGCATGAATCTGTCTTCCTGCTGTTCCCCGCATGACCACGCTGGCTGAAGTCGCGCGCAAGGCCGGCGTCACCGCGGCCACGGTGTCCAACGTGCTGCGCGAGCGCGGCAAGGTCGGCGGCGAGACGCGCGAGCGCGTGCTGGCCGCCGTGCGTGAGCTGGGCTACCGGCCCAACCTGACGGCGCGTGCGCTGGCCGAGGGCCAGCCGCAGACCGTGGCGCTGATGGTCTCCAGCATTGCCAATCCGTTCTACCCGGCGTTTGCGCTGGCGGTGGAGCGCGCAGTCCGCAAGCTCGGCTATTTCCTGATCGTCTGCAACACCAACGACGACCCCGAGCAGGAGCGCGCCTACCTGGACGCGATCGCCGGCTCGCTGGCGCGCGGCGTGCTGGTGATGAACGCCGACTTCGTGCAGATCGACGAGCTGGTCAAGTTGCGCGAGCGCGGCGTGCCGGTCGTGCTGTGCATGTGGGAAAAGCCGGACCAGCCGCCGCCGCTGCCCAGCGTGGCGGTCGATTTTTTCCGCGCCGGCATGATCGCCGCCGAGCATTTGATCAAGCTGGGCCACCGGCGCATTGGCGTGGTGATGGGCAGCGAGCTGAGCGGCAACCACATCTGGCGCTACCGCGGCTTTCTGGAAGGCCTGAAGCGCGCGGGCCTGGAACTGCCCGAGGGCCATACCGTGTTCGGTCACGACACCATCGACGCCGGCCGCAATGCCGGCCACGCGCTGCTCGCCGCGGTGCCGGACCTGACGGCGGTATTTGCATCCAACGACCTGCCGGCGCTCGGCGTGCTGCAGGCCGCCGCCGAGGTCGGGCTGGACGTGCCGGGCGACCTCTCGGTCATCGGCATCACCGACATTGCGCTGGCGCACCAGGTGCGCCCGGCGCTGACCACGGTGGCCGTGCCCATCGACGAGTCGGCCGAACTGGCGGTGGAACTGATCACGCAGATGATCCGCGAGACCGGCGCGCCCGGCGGCCAGCCGCCGCTGCGCGAAGCTTCGGCGCCGCGCCTGGTCGTGCGCGCATCGACCGGACGGGCCAGCAAGGCTGCCACGGGCGGCAAATAGGCCCATCCCCCTAGCTTGGGTAGGCAGGGTGCTGGCCGCTCGCTTTGGGCTTGTTTATTGCTCGGTGAAGGCTGCAAATTCGGCTGCCTGTTGGGGGCCGTGGCGCGCCAGCCTCAAAGGGTTGCACCCGATGCCGGTGCTGGGTTGCGCTCCTAAATTTGCCCCGCCGCGGTTCATGAGACTGCGGCGTTCCCACAGTCGACACACACACACTCGGAGAACCCGTGCAAAAAGTTTCCAAATGGATCGTCAAAGGGATGTTCAAGACCACCGCGCTCGTGGCCGCGCTGACGGCAGCCATGGGCGCCTCGGCCGCCGCGCGCGAAGTGCTGGACGTGCAGCTCGCGCTGGACAGCGCGGTCGTGCAGGGCGACAGCCAGGTCGCGGTGCACGTCACCGTCACCAACACCACCGGCCATGACGTGAAGGTGTTGAAGTCGCAGCTGCCTTCGAAGCACCTGCAGGGCCCGCTGTTCCGCGTGCTGCAGGACGACGGCACGCCGGCCGCCTACGTCGGTCCGCTGGTCAAGCGCGCCGCGCCTACGGCCAAGGACTTCGTCGCGCTGCAGGCTGGTGCTTCGCTGAGCTACACCGTGGACCTGAGCCGCGACTATGAACTGGGCAACGGCCACTACCGCATCGAATACGTCGGCGGCGGCCTGCGCCAGGGCGCCGTCGATTTCACGTCGACCGCACCGGCCGAGCTGTGGACCCAGGGCCGCAGCGCCGTGCAGGCCGAGTTCATCGACCCGGAAGAAGCCGTCCAGGCACAGACCGACGAGCTGCTGGGCCGCGCCAGCCTGGCCAACATCAGCTTCACGGGGGCCTGCACCTCGACCGAGCAGAGCACGCTGGTCAGCGCCGTCAGCGCTGCCACCACCTACGCCACCAACACCACGACCTACCTGAACGGCACGCCCTCGGCGACGCAGCGCTACGTCAAGTGGTTCGGCACCTACTCGTCCTCCGGCTGGAACACCGCGAAGAGCCACTTCACCAACGAAAAAAGCGCCTTCACCACCCAGCCGCTGACGCTGGACTGCTCGTGCAATGACAACGGCACCTATGCCTACGTCTATGCCAACCAGCCGTACAAAATCTACCTGTGCGGCGCGTTCTGGAGCGCCCCGATGACCGGCACCGATTCCAAGGGTGGCACGCTGGTGCACGAGATGTCGCACTTCACCGTGGTCGCCGGCACCGACGACTGGGCCTACGGCCAGACCAAGGCCGCACGGCTTGCCAAGACCAATCCGACCAAGGCCCTGGACAACGCCGACAGCCACGAGTACTTTGCCGAGAACACACCGTCGCTGCCGTGATGGCGAATTGAGGTGTCTCTTTCCTCCGGCCGATGGAAGTCGGCCGGAGGACCTCGCGGCTGTCTTCAGTCCGCGCCGCCAAACAGCTGCCGCCGGCCAGCCTGTGTGATGGCCGAGACGGCGGGGTGGGTGATGCGCCGCTCGACCGAGATGGCGTAGAACTCTTCCACCAGTTCGTCGCTGCGGCCCAGCACCTTCACGCCGTACTGCTCGCAGGTCTCCTGCTCCAGCACCGTGGGCGAGGTGAACACGCCGCGGCCCTCGCGACCGAAGGCTTTCATCAGCGCGGCGTCGTCGAATTCGCCGATCGTGCGCGGGTGCAGCTGGCGGTCGATGAACCACTGGGTCAGCCGCAGGCGCAGTGCCGAGCCGGCGCCGGGCATCAGCATCGGCGCGCCATCCAGTTGCTGCGGGAAGCGGCCCTTCAGCGTCTTCTTCAGCTCGGCGGTGCAGAAGAAGCTGGTCGCGGTCGTGCCCAGCGGGTGGTTGAAGGCCTTCACGCTGAGCTGCTTGTTCATCGCCTCGTCGGCCATCACCAGGTCCAGCCGCTGCACCGCCAGCTGTGCCAGCAGGTCCTGGAACTTGCCTTCGTGGCAGATCAGCCGCACCTGCTGCGGCACGGCGTCCAGCGCCGGGGCGAGTAGCCGGTAGGCGATGGACTTGGGCACCGAGTCTGCAATGCCCACGCGGCAGTCCAGCGCCTGCCCGCCTGCCCGGGCCTGGCCGATGGCGGTTTCCATCTCGGCGCTGAGGCTGAAGATTTGCTCCGCATAGCCCAGCATCACGCGGCCCTCTTCGGTCAACTCCAGCTGGCGCCCGTGCTTGCGGAAAAGCGGATAGCCCAGCCGCGCTTCCAGCAGCTTGATCTGGCCGGAGAGCGTTTGCGGCGTGATGTGCAGTTGCTCGCCGGCCCGCATCACGCCACCGGCCTTGGCGGTGGCCCAGAAGTAGTGAAGGTGCTTGAAGTTCATCGCGTGTTCCCAGGCAGAAACCTTGGATTTCTCGAAGCATTGGATCAAGAAATACGAATTTACGCGAAGTGTTTTCGCGCGTAAGGTGCGGGCAACGCTCAAACGATGCGTTGTTGCTCCAGAAAGGACTCTCATGAGCCAACATCTCCAAACCCTCTCGCCGGCCTTTGGCGCCGGCGCCTCCGGCTCGGTGGCCCAGCGCAACCGGGTCTTGCGCAACACCTATTGGCTGCTGGCACTGTCCATGGTGCCGACGGTTGCCGGCGCCTGGCTGGGCGTGGCCACCGGCATCGCCAGCGCGATGAGCCCCATCGTCAGCATGGTCGTGTTCCTGGCTGGCGCGTTCGGCTTCATGTTCGCGATCGAGAAGACCAAGAACTCGGCGGCCGGCGTGCCGGTGCTGCTGGGCTTCACCTTCTTCATGGGCCTGATGCTGTCGCGCATGATCGGCATGGTGCTGGGCCTGGCCAATGGCGCGGGCCTGATCATGACCGCCTTCACCGGCACCGGCCTGATCTTCCTGGGCATGGCGACCATGTCGACCGTGATCAAGCGTGACCTGTCCAGCATGGGCAAGTGGCTGTTCATCGGCATGATCATGCTGCTGGTCGCCGGCATCGCGAACATCTTCATCCAGTCCAGCGCGCTGATGATCACGCTGTCGGTGGTCGCCATCGGCATCTTCTCGGCCTTCATCCTGCATGACCTGAAGCGTGTGCAGGACGGCCTGGAGACCAACTACATCAGCGCGACGCTGGGCGTCTACCTGAGCCTCTACAACGTCTTCCAGTCGCTGCTGGCCCTGCTGGGCATCTTCGGCGGCCGGGACGAATAACCGGCGCAATGGGGCGGTTGAAATGCCGTAACCACGTGCGCAATGAAGTGCGCAACGAAGTGCGCGAGAAGCAGTAATCTTCGTTTCGCATCAACAGGATGGGTGAGTCACAATGTTCGCAAATGAGCTTGTATGACTCACCCCAGCAATTCGAGCCCTTGTTGCCTTCGGAGCGCCAGCAAGAGCCTTTGCTGGCGCGCGCGCATGACTTGGCGCGCGCCGCGCTTTCGCTGAGCAGCCAGCCGATCACGCTATGGTGGGGTGCGTCGGGGCGAGGCGTCCTTGCTGGCACTGGCGGCTGCCCACCAGCGCTTGGGATGGATTCATCCTTTCGTGGATGGCAATGGCCGCGTGATGCGCTTGCACACCCACGCCGTGCTGCATGCGTTGGGCTATACCGGCGGCTTGTGGTCGCCACTGCGCGGCTTTGCCCGCAGCGCAGACCGCTACTACGCCTTGCTTGCGGATGCCGATTCGGCGCGCCGAGGCGATCTGGACGGGCGTGGCAACCTGAGTGAACAGGCCTTGGTGGCCTGGATCGAATATGTGCTCGAGGTCTGCCAGGATCAGGTGAACTTCATGGCTCGCTTGCTGGACTTGTCCAGCATGGAGAGCCGGCTGGCAGCCTGCCTGACCCACGAGGAAAAAATCCTAAAGTCGGGCGTGCGGCGCGAAGTGCTGCGGCCTTTGCACTACCTCTTTCTCACTGGCGGCGAACTTGAGCGCGGGGAGTTCAAGACCATGACAGGCCTGGGCGACCGCACCGCGGTATCGGCCTTGTCGGCGCTGCTCAGGCGGGGACTGCTGTCGTCTGACAGCCCGCAGGGCAAGGTGCGCTTCGCAATGCCCTTGCACGCCTTGCGCTTCTATTTCCCTGCTCTCTGGCCGGAGGCGGAAGCGGACGCCGACGAGTTCGCCTGATGGCTTGACCCAGGCGGCTGCACGCCTCGGGGAGTTCAGCCAGCGAAGCGGTTGGGTTGCAGCCCGGTCACGTTCGTCTCGACCGTGAACAGCGCGCCAGCCAGCGGTTGTGCCGCCAGCTGGGCTTCGCTGAGACCGAAACGGGCGCTGGTGATGTGCAGCGTCGTCAGGTCCGGGCCGCCGAAAGCGACATTGGTGATGTGGTCGGTGGGCAAGGGCACACGCAGCAGTTCGGCGGCTGTCACCGGGTCGTGGCAGGTCACGCAGGCAGCGCCCCAGTGGCAGATCCACAGGCGGCCGGCGGCGTCGCTGGTCATGCCGTCGGGGTGGCCGTCGCTCTCGCTGAACTTCAGCCACACGCGGCCGGCGCCGACTTCGCCGGTGACCGGGTCGAACGCATAAGCCATGACCTTGCGGTGCACCGTGTCGTTGAAGAACATGGTGCGCTGGTCGCGCGACCAGGTCGGGCCGTTGGTCACCGGGAAGTTGGCCTGCAGCGCCAGCGTGGCCTGGCCGGCGGCGTCGAAGCGGTACAGCGAGCCGGTGGGCGCTTCGCAGGCGAAGTCCATCGTGCCGCCCCAGAAGCGGCCTTGTGCGTCGCACTTGCCGTCGTTGAAGCGGTTGCCGGGCAGTTCGGGCTCGGGCGCGTCCAGCACTTGCAGCGCGCGGTCCTTGGGGTTGAACAGCGCCAGGCCGCGGCGCAGCGTGATGGCCAGGCCAGGCTGCGTGGCCCGCTCGGCCACCGCGCTGATGGTGTCGTCGAAGTCCCAGCTTTGCTTGGCGTCGGTCGCCGGCACCCAGCGGTGCAGCTGCTGGCCGAGGATGTCGACCCAGTACAGCGCCTGCTCGGAAGGCGACCAGCAGGTGCCTTCCCCGAGCGTGGCGCCGGCAGCCCAGGCGCAGCGGGGTTCGGACAGGAGGCGAGGGGCTTCGGTGGTGCTCATGATCGGCCTGGCGAAACGGTGGTGGGACGCCTAGTGTGAATCACGTGGAATGGGGGCGCCACTGCCGCCGACCAGGAAGTCCAGGTCGGCGCCGAGGTGGGCCTGCTGCACGTGTTCGACGTAAAGCTTGTACCAGCCACGTTCGGGCGACACGGGCTTTTGCCATTGCGCCAGGCGGCTGGCCAGCTCTTCGTCGCTGATGTCCAGGTGCAGGCGGCGGGCCGGCACGTCGAGCTCGATCATGTCGCCGTCGCGCACGACCGCCAGCGGGCCGCCGGCCGCGGCTTCGGGCGAGGTGTGCAGCACGACGGTGCCGTAGGCGGTGCCGCTCATGCGGGCATCCGAGATGCGGACCATGTCGGTGATGCCCTTCTTCAGCACCTTGGGCGGCAGCGGCATGTTGCCGACCTCGGCCATGCCGGGGTAGCCGCGCGGGCCGCAGTTCTTCAGCACCATCACGCAGTGTTCGTCGATGTCCAGTGCGTCGTCGTCAATGCGGGCGTGGAAGTGCTCGATGTTCTCGAAGACCACCGCGCGGCCGCGGTGCTTGAGCAGGTGCGGCGAGGAGGCCGAGGGCTTGATGACCGCGCCATTGGGCGCCAGGTTGCCCTTGAGCACCGCAATGCCGGCGGCCGGCTTGAAGGGCTCGACCATGGTCTTGATGACCTCGGGGTTCCAGCACTGGGCCTCGGCGATGTTCTCGCCGATGGTCTTGCCGTTGGCCGTGGGCTGGTCGAGGTGCAGCAGCGAGCTGATCTCCTTCATCACGACCGGCAGGCCGCCGGCGTAGCAGAAGTCTTCCATCAGGTAGTGGCCGGAGGGCTGCAGGTTGACCAGGCACGGGATCTCGGCGCCCAGGCGGTCCCAGTCTTCCAGCTTCAGCTCCACGCCCATGCGGCCGGCGATGGCCAGCAGGTGGATCACCGCGTTGGTGGAGCCACCGATCGCGGCATTGGTGCGGATGGCGTTTTCGAAGGCTTCGCGGGTCAGGATCTGCGACATGCGGATGTCCTGCTTGACCATCTCGACGATGCGCCGGCCGGTCAGCTGCGCCAGCCGGTTGCGCCGCGTGTCGGCCGCGGGAATGGCGGCGTTCTCGGGCAGGGACATGCCCAGCGCCTCGACCATCGAGGCCATCGTCGAGGCCGTGCCCATGGTCATGCAGCTGCCCTTGGAGCGGTGCATGCAGCTCTCGGACGCGGTGAATTCTTCCTGCGTCAATTCGCCGGCGCGCACCATCTCGCTCATGCGCCACACGCCGGTGCCCGAGCCGATGTCCTGGCCGCGGAACTTGCCGTTCAGCATCGGGCCGCCGGACAGGCCGATGGTCGGCAGGTCGCAGCTGGCCGCGCCCATCATCAGCGATGGCGTCGTCTTGTCGCAGCCCATCAGCAGCACCACGCCGTCGATCGGGTTGCCGCGGATCGACTCTTCCACGTCCATGCTGGCCAGGTTGCGGAACAGCATCGCGGTGGGCCGCAGCTGGGTCTCGCCCAGCGACATGACCGGGAACTCCAGCGGGAAGCCGCCGGCCTCGTACACGCCGCGCTTGACGAACTCCGCGAGCTCACGGAAGTGGCCGTTGCAGGGCGTCAGTTCGCTCCAGGTGTTGCAGATGCCGATGATGGGCCGGCCGTCGAACAGGTCGTCCGGGTAGCCCTGGTTCTTCATCCAGCTGCGGTGCACATAACCGTCCCGGTCCTGCCGGCCGAACCAACCCTGGCTGCGGCGCACGGGCTTCTTTTTGCTGTCCATTGATCTTGTCTCCTGAGCTTGACGCGGCGCATCCTATCCCCGCGCACTGATACAGGAAAAATAAAGAATCAAGCCTCTTGCATATCCGTTTCGACATGGCTGCAGGAGGATCTGCGCATGAGATGCGGTGCGCGGGACGGTGGACCGAGCTAGTTCAAGCCCGTGAGGTCGAACTGCGTGCCATAGATGGCATTGGCGGTGCCCTTCAGGGCGCGCAACATCACCTTCGCCGCCGGTGACAGCAGCCGGTCGGTGCGGGTGATCAGGCCGAAGGCGTCCATCTTGCAAGGCAGCTGGATGGGCAGCATCGCGCACAGGCCATGCTCGGCGTAGTAGCGGGCCACGTCCGTCGCCACCACGGCCAGCAGGTCGCTCTGCTGCAGCATCTTGGTGGTGAACAGCAGCGCGCTGGTCTCGACCAGGTTCACCGGCGCGTCCAGGCCTTCTTCCTGGAACATCAGCTCGAAGCGGTGCCGCAGCACGCTGCCGGCCGCCGGCACGATCCAGCCCGAGCCGACGAGGTCACGCAGCGTCAGCCGCGGCACGCTGAGCAGCGGGTGGCCGGGCCGCCCGACGGCCGAGACCGGCTCCTCGACCAACGCCTCGTAGCGCAGGTCCGACTTGTCGTGCCGCTCGAACAGGCGGCCGATCACCATTTCAAGCTTGCCTTGCTGCAGCCGCTCCATCAGCACGTCGCTGGTTTCGATCTGCAAGGAAATGCGCAGGCTGGGATGCTCTTCCTTGACCAGCGCAACCGCCGGCGGCAGCAGGCTCATGCCGGGCGAGGTGATGGCGCCCACGCTGACTTGGCCATAGCGGCCGGCCTTCAGCGCCTCGATCTCGTCGTGTGCCTGCGACAGGTTGGCCAGCGCCATGCGCGCGTGGCGAATCATGGTTTCCCCGTACCAGGTCGGCCGCATGCCGCGCGGCAACCTGTCGAACAGCTGTACCTCCAGCATGTCCTCCAGCTCCTTGAGCAGCTTGGAAGCGGCCGGCTGCGTCATGTTCAGCACCTGTGCAGCCCGGTTGATGTTGCCTTCTTCCTCCATCGCCACCAGCAGCAGAAGCTGGCGCGTCTTCAGGCGCGCACGGATGAACCAGTGGGTGTAGTTGGTCGACGAGGACATATGCCTGATCGTATATGGATGCTGCTTGTAAATCTATTAGAAAGATATCGCTCAGCTTCGTACCATGCGCGCCAAACAAGACCACTGTGATCAGGGCGATTTGCCCGGACTACAAGATGCAGGAGACCTCGTCGATGTGCCGATTTCCGGACCTCGTTGCCACGCCCGGCAGCGCCCGCCGCTTCTTGCAAGCGAGCTGAGCGCGCCGCTGCCATGCAAGCCACGCTGAAGCTGTTCATCAATGGCCGCTGGGAAACCGGCGTGACCTTGGGCGTCAGCGAAAACCCGAAGTTGCAGGGCGACGTGGTGGCCGAGTTCGCCCGCGCCGACGCGATCCAGACCGAGGCCGCCGCGCGTGCCGCCGATCAGGCGCGCCGCAGCTGGGCCGACAGCGAACCGCAGCGCCGTGCCGACGTGCTCTCGACCATTGCCGCCGAGCTGCTGGTGCGGCAGGACGAGCTGGCCCGCTTGATGGCACGGGAAGAGGGCCGGCCGGTAGAGGAAACGCAGGCCGAAGCGGCCCGGGCCGGCCAGCTGTTCCGCTTCTTTGCAGACGAAGTCCTGCGTCAGGCGGGCGGCGAACGCGCGGCCGGCAAGCCCTCGGCGCGTGCCGTGGCGGCGCGCACGCCCGTCGGTGCCGTCGCGCTGATCGCGCCGTCGCAGTTCCCGCTGGCCATTCCGGCCGAACAGATCGCCCCGGCGCTGGCTTTTGGCAACACCGTGGTCTTCAAGCCGGCCGAACGGGCCTCGGCTTGCGGCTGGGCGCTGGCCGAAATCATCAGCCGTGCGGGTTTACCCGCAGGGGTATTCAACCTGGTGATGGGCAGCGGCCGTCTGGTGGGGCAAACCCTGGTCGACAGCCCCCTCATTGCTGCGGTCTGCTTCGCAGGCTCCGCGGCGATTGGGGAGGGCGTGCGCCAACGCGCCGCCACGCGGCGGGCCAAGGTCCAGCTTCTGCCTTTGCCCATGCGCCAGGCCACTGGTTTGCAGGCGTCGATTGCCGGTGGGCGGGCGCTGGGCCGCCGGGCCGCCGAGTTCTTCACCATTCCCGCCGCCACCCGGCCGGCGGCCACCGTGTCCCGGGCATGAGCACCGCCCGGCCGCCCGCAGGGGCTGAAAACCCAAGCCCGCCAGGGTGAAGGTGCTCATTGATCCTGATCCCGGATTTCCGTCAAAGCAACCACAAGGAGACAGACATGATGAACCGCATGAACCGCCGCACCGTGCTCACCGCCATCGGCGCCGCCTCGCTCTCGGCAGGCCTGCCGCTGGGCGCGCTGGCCGCCGACAAGAAGCTGGTGCTGGGCTTCTCGCAGATCGGCGCAGAAAGCGAATGGCGCACCGCCAACACCGAGTCGATCAAGGCCGCCGCGGCTGCCGCCGGCATCGAGCTGAAGTTCTCGGACGCGCAGCAGAAGCAGGAAAACCAGATCAAGGCGCTGCGCTCCTTCATCGCCCAGAAGGTCGACGTGATCGCCTTCTCGCCGGTGGTGGAATCGGGCTGGGAAACCGTGCTGCGCGAAGCCAAGGCCGCGAAGATCCCGGTGATCCTGACCGACCGCGCCGTCAACGTGAAGGACGACTCGCTGTACGTCACCTTCATGGGCTCTGACTTCCTGGAAGAAGGCCGCAAGGCCGGCCGCTGGCTGGTCGAGAAGACCAAGGGCTCGACCGGTGATGTGAACATCGTCGAGCTGCAAGGCACCGTGGGCTCTGCCCCGGCCATCGACCGCAAGAAGGGCTTCGAGGAAATCATCAAGGCCGACCCGAAGTTCAAGGTGATCCGCTCGCAGACCGGCGACTTCACCCGTGCCAAGGGCAAGGAAGTCATGGAAGCCTTCCTGAAGGCCGAGGGCAAGAAGATCAATGTGCTGTACGCGCACAACGACGACATGGCCATCGGTGCGATCCAGGCGATCGAGGAAGCCGGCCTGAAGCCGGCGAAGGACATCACCATCATCTCGATCGATGGCGTCAAGGGCGCCTTCGAAGCGATGATTGCCGGCAAGCTGAACGTCAGCGTCGAGTGCAGCCCGCTGCTGGGCCCGCAGCTGATGCAGGCCGCTCAGGACCTGAAGGCCGGCAAGACCTTGCCCAAGCGCATCGTCACCCAGGAATCCATCTTCCCGATGGAAGTCGCGGCCAAGGAATTCCCCAGCCGCAAGTATTGAGCTTTGGTCGGATGATCGCGGGCCTGGCCCGCGGCCATCCGGACCCTCGGGGGACCTGGCGCCATGCGACAGGTCAGGGGGGCTCTCTGAAATGAAACTGGAGACATGAACATGAAGTTGATGAACAAACGCACACTGCTGCTGGCCACCGGCCTGATGGCGACCCTGGGCTGGCTGCAGCCCGCTGCCGCGCAGGACAAGGGCCCGATCGGCATCTCGATGCCGACCAAGTCCTCGGCCCGCTGGATCGCCGACGGCGACAACATGGTCAAGTACTTCAAGGACAAGGGCTACAAGACCGACCTGCAGTACGCCGACGACGACATCCCGAACCAGCTCGCGCAGATCGAGAACATGGTCACCAAGGGTGCCAAGGTGCTGGTGATCGCCGCGATCGACGGCACCACGCTGTCCAACGCGCTGCAGAAGGCGGCCGACAAGGGCGTCAAGGTCATCGCCTATGACCGCCTGATCAAGGGCTCGAAGAACGTCGACTACTACGCCACCTTCGACAACTTCCAGGTCGGCGTGCTGCAGGCCGGCGCCATCGTCGACAAGCTGGGCCTGAAGGCCGGCAAGGGCCCGTTCAACATCGAGCTGTTCGGTGGCTCGCCGGACGACAACAACGCCTTCTTCTTCTACGACGGCGCGATGTCGGTCCTGAAGCCTTACATCGACAGCGGCAAGCTGGTCGTGCGCAGCAAGCAGCTGGGCATGGACAAGGTCGGCACGCTGCGCTGGGACGGCGCGGTGGCCCAGGCCCGCATGGACAACCTGCTGTCGGCCTACTACGGCAAGGACAAGGTCAATGCCGTGCTGTCGCCGTATGACGGCCTGTCGATCGGCATCCTGTCGTCGCTGAAGGGCGTGGGCTATTGCACCGCTTCGCAGCCTTGCCCCATCGTCTCCGGCCAGGACGCCGAGATTCCTTCGGTCAAGTCCATGCTGCGCGGCGAACAGAGCGCCACCGTGTTCAAGGACACGCGTGAACTGGCCAAGGTGGTGGTGGGCATGACCGACGCGCTGCTGTCGGGCAAGCAGCCCCCGATCAACGACACCAAGACCTACAACAACGGCGTCAAGGTCGTGCCTTCGTTCCTGCTCAAGCCGATCTCGGTCGACAGCTCGAACTGGAAGCAGGCGTTGGTCGACAGCGGCTACTACAAGGAAAGCCAGCTGCACTGATGTGCTGACTGCTCACCTGCGCACACGCGAAATTCGTATGAGTAAATCCTTGTTAGACATGCGCGCCATCCGGAAGACTTTTCCCGGTGTGGTGGCGCTGGACCATGTGAACCTGAGCGTGCGCGCCGGTGAGATCCATGCCGTCGTCGGAGAAAACGGCGCCGGCAAGTCAACCCTGATGAAGGTGCTCAGCGGGGTCTACCCGCATGGCTCGTACGAAGGCGACATCGTCTTCGACGGCGAAGCGCGCGAGTTTGCCGGCATCGCCGACAGCGAGCAGCTGGGCATCATCATCATCCACCAGGAGCTGGCGCTGGTGCCGCTGCTGTCCATTGCCGAGAACATCTTCCTCGGCAACGAACCGGCGAAACACGGCGTCATCGACTGGGGCCAGGTCCACCAGCAGGCGCGCGCGCTGCTGACCAAGGTGGGCCTGAACGAATCCACGTCCACCCGAGTGACCGACATCGGCGTGGGCAAGCAGCAGCTGGTCGAGATCGCCAAGGCGCTGGCCAAGGAAGTTCGGCTGTTGATCCTCGACGAGCCGACCGCCAGCCTCAACGAGACCGACAGCGACGCGCTGCTGGAGCTGCTGCTGGCGCTCAAGGCCCAGGGCATCGCCTGCATCCTGATCTCGCACAAGTTGAACGAGATCGCCAAGGTTGCCGATTCGATCACCGTGCTGCGCGACGGCTCCACCGTCGCGACGCTGGACTGCCGCGACAACCCGCCGTCGCAGGACCTGGTGATCCGCCACATGGTGGGCCGCGAAATGGCCGACCGTTACCCGCGCCGCACGCCGAAGGTCGGCAACACCGTCTTCGAGCTGCGCGACTGGCGCGTCTACCACCCGCAGCACTCGGACCGGCTGGTCGTCAAGGGCGTGGACCTGAACGTACGCCGTGGCGAGATCGTCGGCATTGCAGGGTTGATGGGTGCTGGCCGTACCGAGCTGGCGATGAGTGTCTTCGGCCGCTCCTGGGGGCGGCGCATCAGCGGCAGCGTGAAGATGGACGGCCAGGAGGTCGACGTCAGCACGGTGCAGAAAGCCGTCGGCCACGGCATTGCCTACGTGACCGAGGACCGCAAGTCTCTCGGCCTGGTGATGGGCGACAGCATCGCCCGCAACACCTCGCTGGCCAACCTGCCTGGCGTGGCCAAGGCGGGGGTGATAGACGAAGCAAAAGAATTCAACGTCGCCAGCGAATACCGCCGCAAGCTGGCCACCCGCTGCTCGGGCGTCCAGCAGCAGGTGCTGAACCTCTCGGGTGGCAACCAGCAGAAGGTCGTACTGGCCAAGTGGCTGTTTGCCAACCCCACGCTGTTGATCCTGGACGAACCCACGCGCGGCATCGATGTCGGTGCCAAGTTCGAGATCTACAGCCTGATCGCCCAACTCGCCGAAGAAGGCCGAGCCATCCTCATGATCTCTTCCGAGATGCCCGAATTGCTGGGCATGTGCGACCGCGTCTACGTGATGAACGAGGGCGAGTTCGTCGCCGAGTTCCCTGCGGCGGAAGCCTCTCAGGAAAAGATCATGCATGCCATCGTCAATGCTTCGCGTACCGAACGCCATGTCCGCAGTGCCTGAAACCAACACCCCCCTCCGCACCAACGCCGCACCCGCGGCTTCGTCCGCTGCGCGCTTCCTGAAGCACCACCTGCGCGAGTACGGCATGCTGATGTCGCTCATCGTGATCATGGGCTTCTTCCAGTACGTGACCGACGGCACGCTGCTGCAGCCGCTGAACCTCACCAACCTGGTGCTGCAGAACAGCTACATCGTCATCATGGCGCTGGGCATGCTGCTGGTGATCGTGTCGGGCCACATCGACCTGTCGGTCGGCTCGGTCTGCGGCTTCATCGGCGCGCTGGCCGCGGTGCTGATGGTCGACTACAACTGGAATTTCGTCGCCGCTTCGCTGGTCTGCCTGATCGTCGGCGCGGTGATCGGCGGTGCCCAGGGCTGGTTCGTCGCCTACTTCCGCATCCCGTCCTTCATCGTCACGCTGGCCGGCATGCTGGTCTTCAAGGGCCTGGCGCTGGCGCTGCTCAATGGCCAGTCGGTCGGCCCGTTTCCTGACGAATTCCAGAAGCTCAGCTCCGGCTTCATCCCCGACGTGTTCGGTGGCGAGGAGATGCGTGTCACCTCGCTGCTGCTCGGCGTGGTCGTCGCGGTGTTGATGGCGGTGAGCGGCTTGCGCGAACGCTGGCACCACCACCGCCACGGCATGGAGATCGAGCCGCTGGTGCTCTTCGTGCTGCGCAATGTGATCTTCGCCGGCCTGCTGATCGCGCTGGCCTGGCTGATGGCCTCGTACAAGGGCCTGCCGAACGTGCTGATCATCATGTTCGTGCTGATGGTGCTCTACGAGTTCGTCACCAGCCGGACCACGCTGGGCCGGCGCATCTACGCGCTGGGCGGCAACGAGAAGGCCGCGCGCCTGTCGGGCATCAAGACCGAACGCCTGGCCTTCCTGACCTTCGTCAACATGGGCGCGCTGGCCGCGTTGGCTGGCCTGGTCTTCGCTGCGCGGCTGAACACCGCCACGCCCAAGGCCGGCCTGGGCTTCGAGCTGGACGTGATCGCGGCCTGCTTCATTGGCGGCGCCTCGGCCTCGGGCGGCGTGGGTCGCGTGATGGGTGCGGTGATCGGCGCCTTCGTGATGGGCGTGATGAACAACGGCATGTCCATCCTCGGCATCGGCATCGACTACCAGCAGGTCATCAAGGGCCTGGTGCTGCTCGCGGCGGTCTGCGTCGACGTCTACAACAAGAACAAGGGCTGAGTGCCATGACCGCGTCGTCCTCGGCCCCCGTGGTGCTGCAACTCACCGGCATCGGCAAGCGCTTCGGCCCGGTGCAGGCGCTGCGCAATGTCAACCTGACGCTGCGGGCGGGCGAGGTGCATGCGCTGATGGGCCAGAACGGCGCCGGAAAGTCCACGCTGATCAAGGTGCTCACGGGGGTCTACCCGGTGGACGCCGGCGAGATGCTGCTGGGCGACACGCCGGTCGCCGCGGCCACGCCGCGGGACGCGCAGACGCTGGGCATCAACACCGTCTACCAGGAAGTGAACCTCTGCCCGAATCTCTCGGTGGCCGAGAACATCTTCGCCGGCCACTACCCCCGCCATGGCGCCAAGGGTGCGTGGCGCATCGACTGGCGGCGCATGCAGGAGGATGCGCGCGCCTTGCTGGCCCGGCTGAACCTGGACATCGACGTGAGTCGCGTGCTGGGCAGTTTCCCGGTCGCGGTGCAGCAGATGGTGGCGATTGCGCGCTCTCTGCACGGCGAGTCCAAGGTGCTGATCCTCGACGAGCCCACTTCCAGCCTGGACCGCGATGAAGTCGCGCGCCTGTTTGGCGTGCTGCGCCAGCTGCGCGAACAAGGCCTGGCGATCCTGTTCGTCAGCCACTTCCTGGACGAAGTCTACGAGCTGGCCGACCGCATCACCGTGCTGCGCAATGGCGAATACGTGGGCGAATACCTGCCGGCCAACCTGGACGCGCCAGCGCTGATCAGCGCCATGATCGGCCGCGCCTTCACGGCCAGCACGGGTGCCGTGCGGGCCGGTGCCGCGCCCAGCGCGGTGGAGCCATTGCTCAGCGCGCGGGGCCTGGGCCGCAAGGGCGCGGTGCAACCGCTGGACCTGGACCTGCGGCCCGGCGAAGTGCTGGGCCTGGCCGGCCTGCTGGGCTCCGGCCGCACCGAACTCGCGCGGCTGCTGTTTGGCCTGGACAAGGCCGACAGCGGCACGCTGAAGCTGCGCGGCGAAACGCTGGCGCTCAGCTCGCCCACGCAGGCCGTGCGCCATGGCCTGGCGATGTGCCCGGAGGACCGCAAGGCCGAAGGCATCGTCGCCGACCTGTCGATCCGCGAAAACATCGCGCTGGCGCTGCAGGCCCGGCTGGGCATCTGGCGCAACCTGGGCACGCGCCGCCAGCAGCAGCTGGCCGAGAAGTTCATCCAGCAACTGGGCATCAAGGCGGCCGACGCTGAAATGCCGATCAGCCAGCTCTCCGGCGGCAACCAGCAAAAGGCGCTGCTCGCGCGCTGGCTGGCCACCGAGCCGGCGCTGCTGATCCTCGACGAACCCACGCGCGGCATTGATGTGGCCGCCAAGCAGGACATCATGGACAAGATCCGCATGCTGGCCGCCGAAGGCCTGGCCGTGCTGTTCATCTCGGCCGAGCTGGACGAGATCTCGCGCCTGTCGGACCGCATCGCCGTGATGCGCGACCGGCGCAAGGCTGGCGAACTGCCCGGCGGCAGCAGCGAAGTCGCCATTGCCGACATGATTGCCGGAGTGCCGGCATGAAGCGGCTCACTTCCCATCGCCTGTTCTGGCCACTGGTCACGCTGGTTTTGCTGCTGGCCGTCAATGCCAGCTTCAACCCCGGCTTCTGGCAGCTGCGCTGGCGCGACGGCCACCTCTACGGCAGCATCATCGACATCCTGAACCGCGCAGCCCCGCTGGCCATCGTCTCGCTCGGCATGACGCTGGTCATCGCCACCCGCGGCATCGACATCTCGGTTGGCGCCGTGGTCGCCATCAGCGCCGCGGTCGCCGCCTGGATGATCGGCGGCCAGCTGGTGATGCAGGACGGCGCGCCGGTCTACCTGAGCCGCTTCCCGATGTGGCTGGCGCTGGCCTGCGCGATGGGCGTGGCATTGTTCTGCGGCCTCTGGAACGGTGTGCTGGTGGCCGGTGCCGGCATCCAGCCCATCATCGCCACGCTGATCCTGATGGTGGCCGGCCGCGGTGTTGCGCAGCTGGTCACCGGCGGGCAGATCATCACCGTCTACTACCCGCCGTTTTTCTTCCTCGGCGGCGGCTTCCTGTTCGGCCTGCCTTTTGCGCTGTTTGTCGTCGCGGCGATGTGGGTCGTGCTGCAGCTGGCCCTCACGCGCACCGCGCTCGGGCTGTTCATCCAGGCCATTGGCGTGAATCCGGCGGCCGCGCGGCTTGCCGGTGTGCGCCAGCGGCTGATCACCGTCTGCGTCTACGGCTTCTGCGGCCTGGCCGCGGGTGTCGCCGGGCTGCTGCTGAGCAGCAATGTGAAAAGCGCCGACGGCAACAACGCCGGCCAGCTGATGGAGCTGGACGCGATCCTCGCCGTCACGCTGGGCGGCACGATGCTGACCGGCGGCCGCTTCACGCTGGCTGGCAGCGTCATCGGCGCGCTGATCATCCAGACGCTGACCTCCACCATCTACTCCATCGGCGTGCCGCCCGAGGTCAACCTGGTCGTCAAGGCCGCGGTGGTCTTCGTCGTGATGCTGCTGCAGTCGCCGGACTTCCGTGCCTGGCTGCGCAGCATTGCGGTACGGCCTGCGGCGAGGAGCGCAGCGTGAGCGCGGTACCTCAAATGACGACACCTCCCATCGAACGGGCCGAGCCGCCGAGGCTGCAAGCCGTGCCCCCGGCACCGGTACCGGCCCCACAGCGCCGCGGCCTGCGCCTGCGCGCCGAGCAACTGCCGCTGGCGCTGACCATCCTGCTGTTCGGCGTGATGGCCGCCTACGGCTCGATCGCCTACACCGGCTTCTTCTCGGCCCAGGTCTTCCTGAACCTGCTGATCGACAACGCCTTCCTGCTGATTGTCGCGGTCGGCATGACCTTCGTGATCCTGGCCGGCGGCATCGACCTGTCGGTCGGCTCGGTCATCGCGCTCACCACCATGGTCGAGGCCACGCTGGTCGAGCGCCACGGCTGGAGCGCGACGGCGGTCATCCCGCTGGTGCTGGCCATGGGCCTGGTCTTCGGCACGGTGCAGGGCTTCCTGATCCAGCGCTTCCGGCTCCAGCCCTTCATCGTCACGCTGGCCGGCATGTTCCTGGCGCGCGGCCTGTGCTACCTGATCAGCATCGACTCGATCAGCATGGCCGACGAGACCTTCGGCGAGATCTCGCAGGCGCGCTTCTCCTTGTGGGAAGGCGCTTCGCTGTCGGTCGGCGCCATCATTGCGCTGGTGGTCGTCGCGGCCGGCCTGTTCGTCGCGCACGGCACGGCGTTTGGCTGCACCGTCTATGCGATTGGCGGCAGCGAGCATTCGGCGCTGTTGATGGGCCTGCCCGTCGCACGCACCACGGTGCAGGTCTATGCGCTCAGCGGCTTCTGTTCGGCGCTCGCCGGCGTGGTCTTCAGTTTCTACATGCTCTCGGGCTATGGCCTGCATGCGACCGGGCTGGAGCTGGACACGATTGCCGCTGTGGTGATAGGCGGCACGCTGTTGTCTGGAGGCGTCGGTCACGTGGCCGGTACCTTGTTCGGCGTGCTCACGCTGGGCATCATCCAGACCCTGATCAGTTTCGACGGCACGCTGAGTTCGTGGTGGACCCGCATCGTCATCGGTGCCTTGCTGTTTGTCTTCTGCCTGCTGCAGCGACTGTTCGAAGGTCGCCGTGGCCACGCTGCTTCCTGACTGAATCCATCGCCGCTGCGCCTGCGCGCCGTGTGCCTTGTTCGCGCAACCGTACGCGAGACCTTTCCCTTGCGCAGGCTGTCCATTGCCTGCGCCTTCCTGTCCGATCGTGTTGATCGGTCGATAACATCCTGGAGACTCACGATGAATCGTTTTGAAACTGCCCGTCGCGGCGCGGTGCCGCGTGCGCTGCTCTCGGCCACGGCCTTTGCCGCGACCACGCTGCTGGCACTGCCGTCGGCACAAGCACTCGACTGGGGCGGCTACTTCCGCGCAGGCCCCGGCCTGACCTCGAAGAACACCTCGCGCGCCTGCTACGCGCTGAACGGCGGCTCGGCCGGCATGAAGTACCGCCTGGGCAACGAGTGCGACTTCTACGGTGAGTTCGCGCTGAGCCAGGACTTCGTCAAGGACGGCATCACGTCGAAGATCTACGTGATGACCAACCACTACAACAGTGGCACCGACTCCGACGGCAGC
>NZ_JBGGNH010000004.1:0-53450 GCF_041287625.1 Ideonella sp. | reverse complement strand
CGCTGGTTCCTGGTGTGGGGCACGCAGCTCGTGTTCTACGGCACGGCGTGGCTGCAGTGGAACGACCGCCAGGCGGTGCTGTTCGAGCTGGCCTCGCGCCGCTTCTACATCTTCGGCTTCGTCCTCTACCCGCAGGACTTCATCTACCTCACGGCGCTGCTGCTGATCAGCGCCTACGCGCTGTTCCTGTTCACCGCGGTGGCCGGCCGGCTGTGGTGCGGCTATGCCTGCCCGCAGACCGTCTACACCGAGATCTTCCTGTGGATAGAGCGCCGCTTCGAAGGCGAGCGCGGCGCCCGCATGAAGCTGGACGCCGGCCCGTGGACGCTGAACAAGCTCTGGCGCAAGGGCGGCAAGCACGTGGTGTGGGTGCTGCTCGGCCTGTGGACCGGCTTCACCTTCGTGGGCTATTTCACGCCCATCCACAGCCTGTGGGCCGAGGCCTTCACGCTGGACTTCGGCCCCTGGGAATGGTTCTGGGTCAACTTCTACGGCCTGGCCACCTACGGCAATGCTGGTTTCCTGCGCGAGCAGGTCTGCCAGTACATGTGCCCGTACGCGCGCTTCCAGAGCGCGATGTTCGACAAGGACACGCTGATCGTCAGCTACGACAGCGCCCGCGGCGACCCACGCGGCACGCGTGCCCGCGGCACCGACCTGGCCAGCGCGGGCCTGGGCCAGTGCATTGACTGCAGCCTGTGCGTGCAGGTCTGTCCGGCCGGCATCGACATCCGCGAAGGCCTGCAGTCCGAGTGCATTGCCTGCACCGCCTGCATCGACGCCTGCGACGGCGTGATGGACAAGATGCACTACCCGCGCGGCCTGATCCGCTACGCCACGCAGAACGCGCTGGCCCTGCAAGGCCCGCATCCGGACCTGAGCCGGCGGCCCCCCCCTGCGCTGGACCTGCGGCGCCTGCTGCGGCCGCGGGTGCTGATCTACGGCGCGGTGCTGATCCTGATCGCCGGTGCATTCGTCACCAGCCTCGGCATGCGCCGCGCCTTGAAGGTCGACGTGGTGCGTGACCGCATGACGCTGGCCCGCATCGTCGACGACGGCCTGGTCGAGAACCTCTACCGGCTGCAGCTGATGAACGCCACCGAGCAGGCCCGGCGCTACCACCTGGCGGTGCAGGGCATTGCCGGCGCAGCGCTCGCGGGCCAGGGGGAAGTGGCCCTGCAGCCGGCCGAAGCCCGATGGGTGACGGTGGCCGTGCGGGTGCCGCCCGAGCAGGCGGCTGCATTGAAGCCGGGCGCCCATGCGATCCGGTTCGAGATCTCGCCGCTGGACGCTGCCGGCGCAGCCGTGGTCGAGAAGTCCACGTTCGTCATTCCCCGCTGATCCCTCTGAACCGCTGACAGGAGAGCAAGCCATGAAGGCCATGTCCACCGACCTGAAACCGACACTGCCCTGGTGGCGCGTGCCCACTGCGTGGATGGTGTTCGGCGGCCCGGCCATCGTCGTGGTCGCGAGCTTCGTCACCTTCGGCCTGGCGCTGCACGGGCGGGACCGGCCGCTGCTGGAGGGCGGCAGTGCCGACCAGGGTGCAACGGCAGACGCCATGCAGGCGCGCAATCATGCTGCCAGCCCCGCACGCCGTTGAGGAAGACGAGCCGGAGGAGCGCACCGCCGCATTTCGGCCGGGGCTTCGCAGCCGGCTGCTGCTGGTGCTGTGGCCGGCCTTCGTGACGGCTGGCGTGCTCGCCGGCCTGGTCTTCGCGTGGATAGATCCCGGCAGCGTGCTCGGCCTGGCCGTTGGCGAAGAGACAGGGTGGTCGCGCAGCGCGGTGTGCTCGCTGGCCTTCCTGGTCTTCTGGGCCACGACCTCTGCCTCGGCCGCGATCACGCTGTGGCTGGTCAGGGGAACGCGGCCCAGGGACCGCGACTGAGCCGGGCCCGCGCCTCAGCCGTGCGCGTTGTTCACCAGGCGTTGCAGGGCCTCGGGGTCCAGCACCTCGATCTGGCGCTGGCGCACCGCCAGCACCCCGTCTTCCTGGAACTTCGAGAAGCAGCGGCTGACGGTCTCCAGCTTCAGGCCCAGGTAGGTGCCGATCTCCTCGCGTGTCATGCGCAGCACCAGCGAAGAGGCCGAGAAGCCGCGTGCCTTGAGCCGCTGCGAGAGGTTCAGCAGGAACACCGCCAGCCGCTCTTCGGCCCGCATGCTGCCCAGCAGCAGCATCACGCCATGGTCGCGCACAATCTCGCGGCTCATGATCTTGTGGAACTGCCGCTGCAGCCCGGGGAACTCACGCGAGAGCTGCGTGAGCTGGCTGTAGGGAATCACGCAGACCTGGGAGTCTTCCAGCGCCACAGCGTCGCAGGCATGACGGTCGTTGCCGATGCCGTCCAGCCCCAGCAGTTCGCCTGCCATCTGGAACCCGGTGACCTGGTCGCGCCCGTCCTCCGGCGTGATGCGCGTCTTGAAGAACCCTGTGCGCACCGCATAGACCGCTTCGAACGGGTCTCCCAGGCGAAACAGCGTGTGGCCGCGGCGCACGCTGCGGCGGGTGGCGACCATGCCGTCCAGCCGCTGCAGTTCGTCTTCCGGAATGCCCACCGGCAGGCACAGCTCGCGCAGATTGCAGTGCGAGCAGGCCACGTTGGGCTTGGCCTGTGCGGCGCAGGCATCGGTGAGGGGAATCATGGCGGGGCAGTCTTGATTTGAGACAACAAGGATTCGGGACCTGATTGTTCAAGCCCGGCTGCTGCGGGCGCTTGCGCCAGATCAAGCCGACCGGCGCCGGGGCGCGGCAGCATGCACGGCATGAACGCCATTTCGTCGACACCCGCTGGCGCCGCGCAGGCGTCGCCATTGCTGCCAGAGGCCTTGCTGAGGCGCTTCGACGCCCCCGGGCCGCGCTACACCTCCTACCCCACGGCAGACCGCTTCGTCGAAGCCTTCGGCCCGGCCGAGTGCCGGCGTGCGCTGGCGCTGCGCGGCGGTGGCGCCGCGCTGGGCGGGCCGCTGTCGGTCTATGTGCACATTCCGTTCTGCGAGTCGGTCTGCTACTACTGCGCCTGCAACAAAGTCATCACCCGCCACCACGAGCGTGCCACCGAATACCTGCAGGCGCTGGACGTCGAGATCGCCCTGGTGCGCGCCGCATTGGGCGCCAGCCCGTCGGCTTCGCAGCTCGTTTCGCAGCTGCACCTGGGCGGCGGCTCGCCCACCTTCCTGTCCGACGACGAGTTGGCGCGGCTGCTGGGCTCGCTGCGCGCCGCCTTCGGCTTCACCGAAGGCGCGGAGCTGTCGATCGAGGTCGACCCGCGTACCGTCAGCGCCGAGCGCCTGGCCCACCTGCGCGCGCTGGGCTTCAACCGCATCAGCTTCGGCGTGCAGGACTTCGACCCGCAGGTGCAGCAAGCCGTGCACCGCGTGCAGCCGTTCGAAAGCGTGAAGGCCTTGATGGCCAGCGCGCGCGAACTGGGCTTCGCTTCCATCAATGCGGACCTGATCTACGGCCTGCCGCAGCAGACGCCGGCGAGCTTCGCGCGCACCATCGCGCAGATCGGCGAGCTGCGGCCGGACCGCCTGGCGCTGTACGCCTATGCCCACCTGCCGCAGCGCTTCAAGCCGCAGCGCCGCATCGACACGTTGCAGCTGCCCAGCGCAGCGCAGCGCGTGGAGATGCTGGGCGCTGCCATCGCCGGCCTGCTGGGCCGCGGCTACACCTACGTGGGCATGGACCATTTCGCGCTGCCGGACGACCCGCTGGCGGTCGCCAAGCGCGAGGGCCGGCTGCACCGCAACTTCCAGGGCTACAGCACCCAGCCCGATTGCGACCTGATCGGCCTGGGCGTGTCGGCCATCGGCCGTGTTGGCGCCAGCTACCACCAGAACGCCAAGACCCTGCCCGAGTATTACGACGCCCTGCGTCAGGGCGAGCTGCCGGTGCAGCGCGGCGTGGCGCTGGTGCGGGACGACCTGGTGCGGCGCGCCGTCATCATGGCGCTGATGTGCCAGGGCCGGGTCGACTTCGAATCCATCGAACTCGCCCATCTGGTCGACATGCGCAGCTACTTCGCGGCCGAGCTGCAGCAGCTGGCACCGCTGGCCGAAGCAGGCCTGGTCGAGATCGAACCGGACGCCTTGCAGGTCACCGCCACCGGCTGGTACGTGGTGCGCGCGGTGGCCATGGTGTTCGACCGCTACCTGCAGACCGACCGCCAGCGCGAGCGTTTCTCGCGGCTGATCTGAAGCGGCCTGGCACTGCGCATGACCGCCGCCATGTTGCCGTTGGTGCTCGCCGGCCTGGCCATGGGCCTGGCCGCCTCGCCGCACTGCGCCAGCATGTGCGCGGGGCCGTGCGCCGCGCTCACCGGCGGCTGTGGCCGCAACCTGGCCGGCTTCCAGCTCGGCCGGCTGTTGGGCTACATGGCCGGCGGCGCGCTGGCGGCGGCCAGCGTCGCGGCGTTGGGCGCCTGGAGCCAGGCCGTGCCGGCACTGCGGCCGCTGTGGGTGGCGCTGCACCTGGTGCTGCTGGCGCTGGGCCTGTGGTGGCTGTTGACCGGTCGCCTGCCGGCCGCCTTGCTGCGCGATGGCGCCAGCCCGGTGCGCTGGGTCGGCGGCCGCCGGCGGCCCTGGCGCGCCGGCCTGGCCGGGCTGGGCTGGGTGGCGCTGCCCTGCGGCGCGCTGCAGGCCGCCTTGTTGCTCGCCACGTTGGCGAACGACGCACTGGGTGGCGCCCTGGTGATGGCGGCTTTTGCGCTGGGCTCCATGCCGGCGCTGGCTTTCGCACCGTGGCTGTGGGCGCGCTGGCAGGCTTGGCGCGGCCAGCGCGTGTCGCCGGTGCTGGCGCAGGCCTGGGGCTACCGCATGGCAGGTGCCGGGCTGGTGCTGGGCTCGGGCTGGGCCCTGAGCCACGGCCTGCTGGCACGGCTGGCCGCCTGGTGCGTGGTCTGAGGCCTGGCGCGGGCCAGGCGGATCGGGTGGATCGGGCGGGGGGCAGCTGCGCCTCCCCCAGGCGGGCGGAACCCATGGCGCGTCTTCGGGAGAGGTGAGCGCGGGGTGTGCTGGCTAGGCTTGCAGGCATCGCCCCAACGGGCATCCCTTCACGAGGCCGGCATGACCGCATCACCCCGATCCACCCACGGCATGCCGGCACAAGGCCGCAAGCGCACGTCTCTGGCCATCTACGCGCTGACGATAGGCGCCTTCGGCATCGGCACGACCGAATTCGTCATCATGGGCCTGCTGCTGCAGCTCGCGGCCGACCTGAAGGTCAGCGTCGCCACCGCAGGCTTGCTCATTTCCGGTTATGCGCTGGGCGTTTTCGTCGGGGCGCCACTGCTCACTGCCTCGCTGAGCAAAGTGCCACGCAAGACGGCGCTGCTCGCGCTGATGGCCATCTTCACGCTGGGCAACCTGGCCTGCGCGCTGGCACCCAGCTACGCGGTGCTGATGCTGGCGCGGGTCATCACCTCGCTGGCGCACGGCACCTTCTTCGGGGTGGGCGCTGTCGTCGCCACCAGCCTGGTGCCGCCGGACCGCAAGGCGGCCGCGCTGTCGACCATGTTCACCGGCCTCACGGTCGCAACGCTGCTGGGCGTGCCGGTGGGCTCCTGGCTCGGGCTGCACTTCGGCTGGCGGGCCACGTTCTGGGCCGTGTGCGCCATCGGCCTCGTCGCGATGGCGGTCATCGCGCTGTTCGTCTCGGCGCGGGAGGCGGGCTGCGGCAGCGGCGTGTCGCTGAAGGAGGAGCTGAAGGTGCTGGGCCGGCTGAACGTCCTGCTCGGGCTTGCGGCCACCGTCTTCGGTTTCGCCGGCGTGTTCGCCGTGTTCACCTACATCCAGCCGCTGCTGACCCAGGTCACCGGCTTTGCCGAGGCCGCGGTGTCGGTGATCCTGCTGATGTTCGGCGTCGGCATGATCCTCGGCAACGTCATCGGCGGCCGGCTGACCGACCGTGCGCCGGTGCGCATGCTGCTGGGCTCGCTGGCGGCACTGGCCACCGTGCTGGTGCTGATGGGCTTCGCGATGGGCCACCACGTCACTGCAGTGCTGTTCGTCGGGCTGCTGGGCACCGCCGCGTTCACCACCGTGGCGCCGCTGCAGCTGCGCGTGCTCAGCAAAGCCGAGGGGGCAGGGCAGAGCATGGCGTCCAGCCTGAACATCGCGGCCTTCAACCTGGGCAACGCGCTGGGCGCCTGGCTGGGCGGCGTGGTGATCGACCACGGACCCGGCCTGGCGCGCCTGCCCTGGGTGGCGGCCGTGCTGACCTTGGGTGGCCTGGCCGTGGCGGCTTACAGCGTGTGGCGCGAGCGTGCCGCGGCGCTGAGCGATGGACCATTCACCGCGACTCAGCGCAGCGCGTCCAGCAGCAGCGCCTGAAGCAGGCAGCAGCGCCTGTCGGCCTCGGAGGACGGGCCGCCTTCGAGCTGGCCGGCCAGCGTGTGCACGGGGTGCTCGCTCGAGGCCAGGTCCTGGCAGACCGGCACGCCGGCATGGCTGCGGATCTGCTGCACCAGCCCGGCGGGCAGGCCTTCGCAGGCGAGCGCCTCGTAGATGCGGCCGAGCAGGCGCAGCGTGGGCTGCAGGTCTTCCGGCCTGCCGGTCTGCCACTGGCTGGGGCGCACCAGGGCCACCTGCGCGCCCAGCGCCAGCGCGGCGTGGCGCAGCAGGCCGGCGCCACTTGCCGGATCGGCCGCGCTGTCTTCGCACAGCAGCCCGAGGTTCAGGCCGCGCAGCGGCTGCGGGAGGGCGCCGGCCGCTGCCGCCTGTTGCAGGCTGCGCGCGCTGGCCAGCAGGGCGGCCAGTCGCGCAGGAGGCAAGGTCTCGGGCATGGCGGACAGGAGGAGGTGGGAGCGGGCGGGCATGGTTGCGGCGATGGAGGGCGCAAGCCTTCATTGCGCGGAGGACCCAGCCTAGCGGCCGCGGCACGGGGCGCATTTGCGCGGCGTCAAACCCGCCGCCGCCGGTCCGGCCTGATACGCGGCTGAGACAGTCCATTGACCCACTGTTACCGAGCGATGCAGGCCATTGGCGGCCGTGTTGCAGGCCCTGCCTAGCATTCATTCCAACCCGAACGAATGCCACCGCCCTGGAGATCCTGATGCTCAACACCGCCGCCGTTTCCGCCACCTCCCTGATGCCGCAGCTGCCGGCCCCCAAGTTCGGCGGCTTCGAGCGCAGCGAGCTGAGTGCCGCAGTGCAGATCACCCGGACGCTGGCCCTGATCGCCGACACGCTGGCGCCGCAGCGCCGCGTCGTGCATGCCGGCGAGGCCATCTACCAGGCCGGCGAGGCCTTCGGCAGCCTGTACCTGATGAACGCCGGCTTCGTGAAGCTGGTGCGCCTGTCGGCCGACGGCCGCGAGCAGGTCGTGGGCCTGAAGTTCCGCGGCGACTGGCTGGGCTTCGATGGCATTGCCCAGGGTTGCCATGGCTGCGATGCCGTCGCGATGGACACCGGCGAGGTCTGGACCATCCGCTACGACGCATTGCTGGCCGCGAGCCTGCGCCAGCCGGCGCTGCTGACGGTGCTGCACCAGGCCATGAGCCGCGAGATCTCGCACGACCGCGATTCATTGATGTCCGTCTGCACGCTGCCGGCCGATGCCCGGGTGGCCGACTTCCTGCGCTACTGGACCGAGTCACTGGCCCAGCGGGGTTTGCGCACTGACCAGTTCACGCTGCGCATGAGCCGCGCCGAGATCGGCAACTACCTGGGCATGACGCTGGAGACGGTCAGCCGCGCGCTGTCGCGCCTGGCGCGCGACGGCATCATCTGCTTCGCCGAGAAGGGCCGCCGCGAGGTGCAGGTCCCGGATGTGGGCGCGCTGTCGGCCTTTGTGCAGCGCTGCCTTTCGCCGGTGTCGGTCGAACTGCCTGCCGCACCGACACTGCAGTGATTCAAGCCTTGTCGACCACCCGCGCCAGCGCCTGCGCCAGTTCGCTGCGGCTGTAGGGCTTGCGCAGCAGTTCCCAGTCCGGCGGCGAGTCGCGGTCGGCTTCCAGCAGTTCGGCCGAGAAGCCGGACATCAGCAGCACGGCCAGCCGCGGCCAGCGCTCCCGGGCCCGCGTGGCCAGCTGGGTGCCGCGCATGCCGGCGCCCAGCGCGATGTCGCTGAGCAGCACGTCGAAGCTTGCTTCAGGCGCGTCCAGCAGTGGCCAGGCCGCTTCGCCGCTGGCCACTGGCGTGGCCTCGCAGCCCAGTGCGACGAGGAACTGCCGCACCACCTCGCGCACCTCGGGGTCGTCTTCCACCAGCAGCACCCGCAGGCCCGGCGGCAGCGCTTCGGCCGGCGCCACCTGCCCGGTGGCGGCGGGCCGCGACTCGGCCACCGAAGGAATGTAGAGCGTGATGCAGGTGCCGCGGCCCGGCGCGCTGTCCAGCGTGATGGCGCCCCTGGATTGCTTGATGAAACCGTACACCGTGCTCAGCCCCAGCCCGGTGCCACGGCCGGCCTCCTTGGTCGTGAAAAAAGGCTCGAAGGCGCGCTCCTTGACCTCTTCGGACATGCCGCTGCCGGTGTCGCGGATGGCAATCGCCACAAAGCCGCGCTCGGCCTGGGCCGGGTCTTCCAGTTCGCTGCACAAGGCTTCGGGCAGGCTGGCGTGCGGCGTGGCTGCAAAGCGCAGCGTGCCGCCTTCGGGCATCGCGTCGCGTGCGTTGATGGCAATGTTCAGCAGCGTGGATTCGAGCTGCCCCGGGTCGGCCAGCACCGGCGGCAATTCGGCCAGCGGTTCGACGGCAATCTGGATGCGCTGGTCCAGCGTGCGGCGCAGCATGCCGGCCAGCGAGAGCAGCAGCTGGCCCACGTCCACCGCGCTGGGCTGCAGCACCTGGCGGCGTGAGAAGGCCAGCAGCTTGCCGGTCAGCTCGGCGCCGCGGCGGCTGGCCCGGGTGGCCGCGTCCACCAGCTGCAGCGCGTGCGGGTCGGCAGCCAGCGTCGGCAATTCCTCCAGCACCTGCAGGTTGCCCTGGATAACCGTCAGCAGGTTGTTGAAGTCGTGCGCAATGCCACCGGTCAACTGGCCCACGCTTTCCAGCCGCTGCGCATGGTTCAGCGCCTCTTCGGACTCGGCCCGCTGCAGGCTGGTGGTCAGCAGGTTGGCCAGTGATTCGAGGAAGCGTTGCTCATCTTCGCCGAAGCGTTGCGCCTCGCGCGAGCGCACCACGAGTGCGCCAATGGTGCGCCCGCGGTCGGACAAGGGCACGCCCAGCCCGCTGGTCAGCCCCGCCGCCAGGTAGGCGGGCGGCACCACGAAGCGCTGCTCGCGCCGGTAGTCGGCCACCGCCACCGGTTTGCCCTGGGCCAGCACGAAGGCCAGCGGGCTGTCGGGCAGGTTGGCCAGCTGAGAGCCGATGGGTTCCTCTGCCAGCGCGCCAAAGCCGCTCACCAGCCTGAAGTTCAGCCGGTCCGCCGTGAGCAGGTAGACCGAGGCCAGCTCGACCTGCAGCGCCTGTCCGGCAATCGCCGGCACCTGGTCCAGCAGCACCTGCGGGTCGCGTGCGTCCACCGCGGCGCGGCCGAGCTGCGCCAGGTGCTCGCTGTAGCGGGCGCGCTGCAAGGCCTGCTTCACCCGCGGGTAGCTGCCGATGTCGCGGATGGCGGCCACCACCAGCGGCTGGCCCTGGCTTTGCAGCGGGCTCAGCGCGATCTCGACCATCACCTCGCTGCCATCGCGCCGCTTGGCCACCAGGTCCATCTGCGTGCCCATCGGCCGGGTGCGCGGCCGGTGGGCATAGCCCTCGCGGTAGGCCGCATGCTGCGGGCGGATCGCGTCGGGCACCAGCACGTCCACGTTCAGGCCCACCAGCTGCTCGGGCGTGTAGCCCAGCAGCGTTGCCGCCGAGGGGTTGGCCAGCACGATGGTGCCGCTGGCGTCGGTGACGATCAGTGCGTCCGGGTAGGCCGCGAACAACGAGCGGAAGACCTCGCGTTCGTCCAGCCCGGGCGGCAGGCCGGCAGCGGGTGGGAGAGGGGGGGAGGTGTCCATGCCGCTCAGTCCCTGGTCACCGCCGCCACCAGGATGTAGCCCGCGCCGCGCACCGACTTGATGATCTGCGGGTCGTCCGCGTCGGCCTCCAGCTTCTTGCGCAGCCGGCCCACCTGCACGTCGATCGTGCGGTCGAACGGTGCCGCGCTGCGGCCCCGCGTCTGCTCCAGCAGGAAGTCGCGCGAGAGCACCCGGCCGGCGTGCAGCAGGAAGGTGCTCAGCAGGTCGAACTCACCGGTGGTCAGCGCGGTTTCCCGGCCTTGCGCGTCCAGCAGCCGGCGTGCCGCGGTGTCCAGCGACCAACCGGCAAAGCGCTGCAGGCTGGTCGCTGCGGCAGCAGCCGCGGGAGCAGATGGCGTGGCGGGCGCGGTGGCTTCGTCAGGGGCAATGCGCCGCAGCACGGCCTTGATGCGGGCCAGCAGTTCGCGCAGGTCGAAAGGCTTGGTGACGTAGTCGTCTGCACCCACCTCCAGGCCCACGACCTTGTCCACCGCATCCCCGCGGCCGGTCACGATCACCAGCCCGCAGCGCCAGTGCTCCCGCAACTGGCGCGCGATGGAAAAGCCGTCTTCGCCGGGCAGGCCCAGGTCCAGCAGCACCAGCACCGGCGGGTCGCTCGCCATCAGCGCCATCAGCGCGCGGCCGCTGTGCAGCTGCGTGACCCGGTAGCCGCGGCCCTGCAGGTAGCTGGCCAGCAGCGCGGTGATGTCGGGCTCGTCATCGAGAACGGCCAGGTGCAAGGGGCTGACGGCGGCAGGAAGCGACATCCGGCCATCCTACGGGATGAATGCGGCAGATTCCCTCAACGCTCACGGCTTCACCGGGCAGCCACGCGCCTCGAACGCCGCCTTGCCCAGGTACGCCGCCACCGGGTAGTACTCGCCCAGCGTGGCCGCTTCGTCGCCCGGCTTCTGCGTGGCCCACAGGCTTTGCGTGAAGCCGGGCGAGGGCTTCATGTGGCGGTGGATCACATAGCCGCCGTGCGGGTTGTCCATGCCGTCGCCCACGCCCCAGGGCAGCCAGGCCACACCGCACTCGGCACGCGCGTTGGCCGGCCGGTTGGCGGGCGTGGAGACCACCAGCGTGTAGCGCTGGTTCGCGTCCTGCGGCACCTGCTCGTCCATCAGGCAGGCGTCCACCGCGCCGTCGTGGATCGAGCGGCCCTTGCAGAAGGACCAGTAGCGCAGGTCCACGTTGGCGTCCATCACCGGGTTGCCCTGCAGCGTGTGCGGCGTGCGCGGCGCCTTGCCCTGGATCACCAGCAGCTCGCCGTAGCGGTCGTCCACGTAGGCCGACATGTAGTAGTTGTCCAGCGTGCCGTAGAAACCGCTGCGGCGGGTCGCGTCCATGCGGCTGCGCGCTTCCTCGAACGGCGTGTTGATCAACACGCTGGCCATCGTCAGCAACGGGTTGTAGAAGCCGTTCCAGCGCGGCACCGGCTGGGCCGGGTGGTACGGCGCCTTGGCGCCCGGCACCGCGAACACCGCCTGGTTGCCCGCCTTGCTCGCCCGGAAATCCCGCACCGCCCGGTCCTTCACCACGTAGCCGCGGCACAGCGCGTTACCGTCCACCTGGCTGCCATCGGCCAGCGTCATCACCGGCCGCGGCAGCTTCGCGCCACCCAGCGGGCCCAGGCCCGCGTCCGGCGCATACACGCGCAGCCAGAGCTGGTAAGTCGGCTCGTCGGTCGGCACGAAAATCGTGTTGGCCGGCCGCGTGGCTTCGTCCACCCGCACGCCGGCCTGCAGCGACCGCGCCTGCACCGTGACCGTGAACTGCCGCGGCGTGGCCAGACGCTGCGCGCCGGGGCGGAACGGGTTGACGCTGCCGGCGTCCGGCGCGATCGCATCGTCCGCCAGGCCGTCCACTGGCTGACCCTGCGGGTTGTACGAGGCAAACGACATGTAGCGCGCCCGCGGGTATTCGCCCTTCAACACCAGCTTTGCCCCCGCCGGCAGCCGGAACTGCGAGATCCAGTAGGTGACCGCCAGGTCCGGGCTGAGGATGTTGAAGGTGCTGGGCGAGACGGTGCCGACCCAGAAGCAGTCCGTCAGGCCTTTGCCCGCCTGCACCCGGTCGATCTCGTCCGCGCTGAAGGGCACGACCTTGGGCGCGGCCTGGCGCAGCAGGTCCATCACGGCGGAGGCGGCCGGCGCGGCTGGCGCGGGGACCTGGGCCTGGCTGGCGGCGGCGCACCAGGCAAACAAGGCCAAAGGGCTGAGCCAACGCAGCGCTTGCCAGATCATGCGGATCTCCTTGCTTCAGGTGATCCGGCAAGTATCGATCAGGGGCCGATCAGGGCCGGTTCATCGCTGCCCGTTCGATCAGCGCCACGACCGCGGCCGGCTTCGATTCGAAGATGGCATGGCTGCCCCGCGCCTCGACCACCACCGCGCCGGCCCGCTTGGACATGCCGCGCTGCGCGTCGGGCGGGATCATGTGGTCCTCCTGCGCGACCAGGGACCAGCTGGGTTTGTCTCGCCAGGCGGCGGTGGTGACCTCACCGGCGAAGGCCGCGACGCCCCAGGGCACTTGTGCATTGGCCAGGAACTGCGCCCTGGGCGCCGGCAGGTCGGCACAAAAGGCGCTGGCGAAGCGCGCCTTGTCGATCCAGAGGAAGCCGTTGACTGGCGGCAGGATGGCCGGCGGCGGCGCGCCGGGCGACGGTTCGCCGATGAGCTTCTGCACCGACTCGCCCTTGTCCGGCATGAAGGCGGCGATGTAGACCAGCCGGGCGACCTTGGGGTCGTTGCCGGCCTCGGTTACGACGACACCGCCGTAGGAGTGGCCGACCAGCACCACCGGCCCGTCCTGGGCATCGAGCACCGCCTTGGTCGCCGCCACGTCGGCGGCCAGCGAGAGCGTGGGGTGCTGCACCACGCTGACCTTGTAGCCCTTGTCGCTCAGCAGCCGGTAGACCTGTTCCCAGCCGCCACCGTCGACAAACGCGCCGTGTACCAGCACGACGTTGCGGATGCGCTCGGCGGGCGCGGCCGCCTGGCTTTCGGGCATGACGCCCAGGGTCAGCGTCATGGCGCCCAGCAGAAACGGCAGGCTTCTGAAGGGAGAGCTTGGTGCAGTGGATCGCATCGGGGGTCCTCGGTGGTCAGAGTGGAGGGAGCCGAGCCAGTGTGCTGCGGCACAGCGCGGCACTTCATCCCTCGCAGCGGCCAAGCCGAACTGCCACCAAAGGCATTGATGCGCCGTGCGCCTGCTGGGTTGGCGAACCCAGGCGGCGGCCCGCTCAGGGCCGCGAGTCGATCAGCGCCCGTGCCCGCCGCAGGTCACCCGTGCCCAGGCCTTCGCTGAACTGCGCATGGGTCGAGGCCAGCAACGCCTCGGCCTGCGGGCTGCCGCCGCACTCGCGCCACAGCTCGACCAGGTCGCTCGCGGTCCTGAGCACCCAGGACAAGCCGCCCTGCTGTTGCGCCAGCTGGATGGATTGCGTGAAGCATTCGACCGCGCCGTCCCATCCCTGGCGGCCTTCGAGGCGAAGCATGTTGCCCTTGATGCGCAGCATCTCCGGCACGCCCACCACGTTGCCCTGGCTGCGGGCCAGGGCGAAGGCCTCTTCGAGCACCGCCAGCCCGGCCCCCAGGTCGCCCTGGCGCGCCAGCGCTTCTGCGTAGTTGGTCAGGTAGTTCGGGTAGCGCATGCGAAACCCTCGCCCGTGCAGGTCGGCCAGCGTCTCGCGGTAGCCGCTGAAGTCGAAGGCCTGGCCGGTGTCCAGGTTCAGGCGCCCGCGGACCATCCTGGCCATCATTTGCCAGACGGTCAGGCCGTGTTCCTCGGCATGGTTTTCGCCCAGTGCCAGGTAGCGGGCAACGGCTTCGTGGTCCCGCACATAGAGCGAGACGACCACCGAACCGTGGATCAGCGCGTAGCACAGCAGCACGGCATTGCAGGACGCTTCGGCCTCCTCGCGCTGCCGCCGCGACAGTTCCACCGCCTGGTCCGGCAGGCCCTGCAGCCACAGCAACGAGGCCAGGTTGCCGCGCGCGGACAGGCGCTGGCTGAGTTCCGAGCGGGCGGCACCGGAGCGCAGGTCCAGCGGCATCGGCCGGCTGATGATGGATTCGAAGCTGCGCCGGGAGGCCGAGAAGTCGGCCAGGTACCAGAACGCGGACCCGGCCTGGGCGTCGGCGTCCGCGCCGGCGCTGCCGTGCTGCAGGGTTTCCGCGATCGCGCGGATGCGTTCCGAGAGCGCCAGCACCGAGCGGGAGTCGCCGGACCAGAGCTCGTACTCGGACAGGCCGCGCAGGCACTCCAGCTGCAACTGCGAATCGTCAATCTCCTCGGCGATCGCCAGGCCCTGCGTCAGCGCGGCCTTCACCTCCACCAGTGGCCCGTGGGTGTGCAGCAGCGTGGCGCCCAGGTTCAGATGCAGGACCAGTTCGTCGCGCCGGCTGCGCGCCGCGTCGAAGCGGTGGCCGAGCAAACGCTCTACGGCCGACCGGCATTCCGCCACCAGCGACAGTTGCTTCCAGAACGGGATGGTGACCACGCCCAGGCGCACCGCCAGTCCGTCGTCGCCGGACGCTTCGAAGGCCCAGTCCAGCGCGGCGCGCAGGTCGTCGATCGCGGCGGCGTGGCGCTTGATCCAGTCAGCCGGGCTCAGGCGCACGCAGTCCTTGGCGGCGTGCTGGGCCAGCTGCAGGAAGTGCAGCGCATGCCGCCTGCGGGTGGCCGGCAGCTCGCCCGCGGCCAGCAGCTGTTGCGCCGCGTAGGCCCGCGTGGTGTCGAGCTGGCGGTAGCGCGCCTCCAGCTCGGCCACCTCGGCCACCAGCAAGGACTTGGCCACCAGGCTGGCCAGCGCGTCGCGCACCTCGGCTGGGCGCAGGCCATCGTCTGCCGCGACGACGCTGGCTGAGGCCAAGCCGAACACGCCCGCGAAGACCGACAGCCGCCGCATCACCTTGCGCTCGCTTTCCGCCAGCAGCTCGTAGCTCCAGTCGATGGTGGCCGTGAGCGTGCGGTGGCGTTCGGTGCCTGCGCGCCCCTGCAGCAGACTGATGCGGCCGTCCAGTTGGGCCAGCAGCTCGCGCACCCCGAAGGCGTCGATGCGGGTGGCCGCCAGCTCGATGGCCAACGCCAGGCCGTCCAGCCGGCGGCAAATGGCTGCCACCAACGGCGCGTCGGCATCGCTGAGCCGATAGCCGTCGAGCCGGTCGCTGGCACGGTCCACGAAAAGTTGTACGGCGGGGAAGGCCTGGGCCCGCTCGGCCTGGAGTCGAGGGCTGGCCGGTGGTACCTCCAGGCCCGGCAGGCGCAACACGCGCTCGCCGCCCAGCGCCAGCGGCTCGCGGCTGGTGGCGATGATCTTCAGGCCAGCCGAGGCCGATAGCAGGCGGTCGGCGCAGTCGGCCGCAGCGGCGATCAGGTGCTCGCAGCTGTCGAGCAACAGCAGCATGCGGCGGTGGCGCAGGAAGCCGCTCAACGCCGCCAGCATGTTCGGTGAATGGGCCGTCAGCCCGATGGCGGTGGCAATGGCATGGGGCACCAGTGCAGGGTCCTTCAGCGGCGCCAGCTCGACCAGGAACACACCATGCTCGAAGCGGTTCAGCACCCCCTCGGCGGCGGCCAGGGCCACCGTCGTCTTGCCAATGCCGCCGGCGCCCACGATGGAGATGAGACGTGAGTCCGCCAGCTTGTGCTGGATGGTCTCGATCGTTTCCGCCCGGCCCACGATGCGCGTGGTGGCAATCGGCAGGTTGTGTCGCCAGGTCTCGTCTTCCAGGCCCAGGCGGGGTTGGGCCAGCCCTTCGGACCGGACCCGGGCCACGAAGCGGTAGCCACGTCCGGCGTCTGTGGCGATGAACTGCACGTGGGGAGGGGTGTCACCCAGCAGGCGGCGCAATGACGCCATGTGCACCTTCAGGTTGCCTTCTTCGACGACCACCGTGGGCCAGGCCCGCTGCATCAACGCTCGCTTGTCGACCGTCTCGCCGGCGCTTTCAACCAGCGCGATCAGCAGGTCCAGGGCCCGCCCGCCCAGGCGCACCGGTGTGTCGCCGTCCAGCAATTGCCGCCGCTCGGGAAACAGCGCAAAGCGCCCGAATGCGTAGGAGCGGGAGGTCGGGTTGTCGAGATCGCCGGTCATGTCCTTCACCGATGCGAGGCCGCTGCGATGGTACAGAAAGCGGTGGTCCGAATGGCGCAGGGCCAGGTCTTCCCTTCCGGTGAGGCGCCAAGCCCCTGGTGCGGCTGGCGAGGCAACGGTAAATTGCACGAGCCGCCGTGCCAGCCCTCAAATTTTCTCGCCATCGGGAGCGCCAGGACGCCATGAGTTTCGATCCCTCCGCTCGCCGAAACGGGTGGGTGCTGCTGTTGCTGCTGCTGCTGGTCAATGTCTTCAATTTCGTTGACCGTCAGCTGCCCTACATCCTCGTCACCGCCATCCGCAGCGAACTCAAGCTGACCGACGCGCAGTTCGGCCTGATGGCCGGCCTGCCGTTTGCGCTGGTGTTCTCGTGCTGCGCGCTGCTGCTGGCGCGCCTCGCGGATCGCTACGGCGCGCGGCTGGTGCTGGTGGGCTCGCTGGCGGTCTGGAGCCTCGCCACCGCGCTGAGCGGGCTGGCGCAGGGCTTTTTTCATCTGATCGCGGCGAGGGCTTTCGTCGCGGCGGGGGAGTCGGGTTCCATGCCCGCCGCGCACGCGCTGATCGCACGGCTTTTTGCGGTGCAAGGCCGCGCGCTGGCCTATGCGGTGTTCTCGTTGGCCGTACCCATTGGCGGCACGCTGGGCCTGGTGCTGGGTGGCTGGATCAATGACACGCTGGGCTGGCGGCAGGCGTTTTTCGTCATCGGCCTGCCGGGTGTGCTGCTGGCGCTGCTGGCCTGGGTGGCCTTGCCCGCCACGCCGGCCGTGCGGCCGCCGGACCGGTCCGCCAGCAGCTTCGCCGCTGCATTGAGGCAGCTCTTCCGTTTGCGCTCGTATGCGCACACCACCGCGGCCTGCGTGCTGTTCGGCATTGCCTATTTCGCGATGACGGTGTTTGGGCCCGCCTTCCTGATGCGCGTGCACGGCCACACGGCCACGCAGGCCGGCCTGGCGCTGGGCATGGCCAGCGGCATTGGCGGCGTCATCGGCATCCTGGGCGGCGGCATCCTGGCGGACCACCTGGGCCGCAAGGACGCCCGCTGGCGCCAGCTGGTGCCAGCCATCGGCGTGGCCTTGTGCGCGCCGGCCGCGCTCGGCGCCTGGCTGTGCGAGCCCGTGGGCCTGGCGCTGCTGCTGCTGACCCTGGTGCACCTGCTGGGGCTGCTGTGCCATGCCCCAACCTGGGCCAACATCCAGTTGCTGGCGCCGGACGACATGCGGGCCACGGCCACCGCCGTGGTGCAGTTCTGCATTGTGCTGGTGGGCGCTTCGGTGGGACCGGCGGCCATCGGCTGGACGAGCGACCTGCTGGCGCCGAAGTTCGGCGCGGCGGCGCTGCGTTACGCGCTGTGCGGCGTGGCGGTCTTCATCGCCTGGTCGGCGCTGCACTTCCTGCTCGCCAGCCGGGCCATGGGGGCTGATCTGGCACGGGTTGAGCCCGCGGGCGCCGGTTCCGGAAAACCTTAACCACCCTTAACTTGGCAGCGGCGCTGGCACCGGGAGATGCTGGCGTCCTCCGCCGTTGGATGGATGCGATGGCATTGCCGCAGACGCAATGTGACCTGAAGTTTTCCAGCAGCCAGATGCTGGCCGGCACCGACGACGGCATTGATGGCTCTTCCCCCACAGGAGACTGGAACATGAGCGATATTTCATCCGAGCCCCGTTCGATCGAGACGCTGGCCCCGTTTCGCCATTCGCCCGAGCAGCACACCGCCATCCCGGCCCGCGTGCGCGGCGAAGTGCCGTCCTGGCTGCAGGGCGAAGTGCTGCGCACCTGCCCAGTGCTGTTCGACACCAGCGGCTGGCATGCGCAGCATTGGTTCGATGGCCTGGGCATGATCTACGCCTTCCGCATCCAGCCGCCGGCAGTGGACTTCCGCTCGCGCCTGCTGGACTCCGAAGCGGCGCGTGAGGCGTCGCTGGGCACAGCCGAGCTGGCGACCTTCGGCACGCCCAGCGAACGGGCGCTGTGGCGCCGGGTGCTCAAGCCGGTGCCACGCGCCAGCGACAACGCCAACGTCAACATCCTGAAGTTTGGCGATGACTTGGTGGCGCTCACCGAGAGCGACCGCCAGCACCTGATCGACCCCGAGACGCTGGCCTCGCTGGGCTACTTGGACTACGGGAATGACGCCCTGCATGGGGCAATGATGACGGCGCATCCGCACCTCGATTTCGAACGGAACCGCGTTGTGAACCTGGCGGTCCAGTTCGGCCGGCAGGTGACGGTGTCGGCCTATGCGCATGGCCCGGCTTCACGGAAGCGGGACGTGATCGGCACCTGGCGCACGAACCGCGTGCCCTACATCCATGCGTTCGGGCTCACGCCGCGGCATGTGATCCTGGTGGCGCACCCGTTCGCAGCCGCACCGCTGGACATGCCGTTCTCCAACCGGGCCTACATCGACCATTTCCAGTGGCGCCCGGAAGATGGCACGCGCCTGGTGCTGATCGACCGCGCGACCGGCGCGGTGCGCGAGCATGTCACCGAAGCCTTCTTTGCCTTCCACACCGTCAACGCCTACGAGCACGAGGGCGACACGGTGCTGGACCTGCTGGCCTACCCGGATGCCGACATCGTGCGCGAACTGCGCGTGGACCACATGCTGGCGCGGCTGCCCGAGCTGAGGCCTGCTTTGACACGGATCGTGATGACGCCGGGCGTCGAGCGGGCGCGCAGCGAGCCGCTGAGCAGCGTGGGCTTCGAGTTTCCGGCGACGAACCAGCGGCGCGTCAGCGGGCAGGCCTATCGCTTCGCCTGGGGCGCGTCCAATGGCGCACAGCCGGGTGGCAGCTACGGCTCGGCCATCGTCAAGGCGGACCTGCAGCGCGGCGAGACCCGCACGTTCAGCCACGACACGCACATCTTCGGCGAGCCGCTGTTTGTCGCGCGGCCGCAAGGCGATGGCGAAGACGATGGCGTGCTGCTCAGCGTGGGCGCGGCGCAGGACGAGGCCTCGTCCATGCTGGCCATCATCGATGCGAAGACGCTGGCGCTGCTCGCCAGTGCCGAGGTGCCCAGCCTGATCCCGCTGGGTTTCCACGGCTCCTTCCAGCGCAGCGGCGGGTAAGGCCATGCGCACTCACCGCAAGGTCACCCTGTGTTCCAGGCGCGCCGCCTGGATCGCCTGGGGCAGCGTCACCGTGGTGGCTGCAGCCACCGCCTACCTCTGCGCCTGGCCTGTGCCGATCAAGCCGGTGGCCTGGCAGGTCTCGCCACCGACAGGCTTCAGCGGCCCGTTTGCCGCCAACACCCGGCTGGCGAACCTGCGCCAGATCGACATCGACGCCGAGTCAGGCCCGGAGCACATCGCGCTGGGGCCGGACGGCAGGCTCTACGCTGCAATGGACGGCGGCAAGCTGCTGCGCATGGCGCCGGACGGCGCGGGCCAGCAGGTCTTCGCGAACACCGGCGGCCGCGTGCTCGGCTTCGACTTCGACGCCCAGGGCCGCATGATCGCGGCCGACGCGATGAAGGGCCTGCTGGCCATCACGCCCGACGGGCAGGTGAAGCAGCTCGCCAACAGCGTCGACCACCTGGGCGCTGTCGATCCGATCCGCTATGCCAACGCGGTGCTGGTCGCGCCGGACGGCACCATCTACTTCACCGATGCGTCCGGCCGTTTTGCGCCCGCCGAGTGGGGTGGCACGCTGGAGGCCAGCGTGCTGGACATCCTGGAGCAGGCCGCCACCGGCCGCGTGCTGGCGCATGACCCGGCCTCCGGCCGCACGCGCGTCGTGGCCCGCGGCTTCTCGTTCGCCAACGGGCTGGCCCTGTCGTCGGACGGGCAGTCGCTGTTCGTCTCCGAGACCGGCCGCTACCGGATCTGGCGCGTCGCCAGCGCCGCGCAGGCGCTGGACGTGGGCGTGCCATCCCCGCAGGCCATGGTCTTGCTGGACAACCTGCCGGGCTACCCCGACAACCTGGTGCGCGGGCGTGACGGACGCATCTGGGTCGGCCTGTTCAAGCCCCGCAATCCGGCGGCCGACGGGCTGGCCGACAAGCCTTTCCTGCGCAAAGTGCTGCTGCGCCTGCCGCGCTTCCTGTTGCCGCTGGGCGAGCCCTATGGGCATGTGTTCGCCTTCGATGAAGGCGGGCGCATCACCGAAGACCTGCAGGACCCGGGCGGTGCCTATCCCGAGACCACCGGCGCCACCGAAACCGCCGGCCGGCTCTACATCCACAGCCTGCATGCCCGGACGATCGGCTGGCTGCCGCGATGAAGCCGCCACGCATCCCGCCATCCCCGCTGAACCCGTGAGGAGCCCACATGAACACGCTGGAACAGGTCAGAGACGACTCACTCGATGCCTCGCCACGAGGCTGCGAGCCACATGTTGGCGCGACCGCGCGAACGATCCAGGTGCTGATCTGTCACGGCAGCCCGCTGGTGCGGGCCGGGCTGATGGCGATGCTGGCGCCGCATGCGGACCTGCGCTGCAGCCTGGGCGAAGACAGGCCCGGCGGCCGCGGCGCGAATGCCACGCCGGATGTGGTGGTGGCCGACCATTCACGCGGCATCGAGTGGGTCCGGTTCGCCGGTCGGCCGGCCCGGCTTCACGCGCCGCCCCAGGTGCTGGTCGTCACCGACTCGGACCGCGAGTGCGACATCCGCGCCGCGCTGTCTGCCGGCGTGCAGGGCTATCTGCTGATCGACGACTCCCCGGAGCTGTTGGTCACTGCCATCCACAGCGTGCGGCCCGGTCAGCGCGTGCTGAGCGCCAAGGTGGCCTCCAAGCTCGCCGAAAACGTGGCCGCGGAAGCCTTGACGCGGCGCGAGCAGGCGGTGCTGGGCCTGGTGATCGAAGGACTGTGCAACAAGTCCATCGCCAACCGCCTGGGCATCACCTCGGGCACGGTCAAGTCCCACCTGCGCTCGGCCTTCGGCAAGCTGGGGGCCACCAGCCGCACCCAGGCGATTGCCATCGCCCATCGTCGCGGCCTGTTGCAGCAGGCCGCACCGCCCGCTGCTGCTCATGAGTCGCTGCTCGCCGCTCAGGCGAACTCGGCCTGGCGAGTGTCGGGCCGGGGCGAGGCACCCGGCCGCGTCACCCAATAGACCACCAGCCCCGCCAAGGTCAGCGCAAAGCCGGCCAGCGCGCAGGACAGCAGGCCATGCCCCGCGCTGACCAGCACGCCGCCGGCCCAGGCGCCGAGTGCGTTCGCGGTGTTCAGCGCGGCCAGGTTCATCGCGCCCATCAGCGTCGGTGCCTCTGGGGCTGCGCGGGTCAGCTGCACCTGGATGGTCGGGATGGCCAGCATGATGGTCGCCCCCACGCCGAACAGCGCCGGCATCAGCACCCAGACACTGTCGCCGCGCCAAGCCAGCACGGCCAGGACGGCCAGCGCCAGCCCGAAGCCAAGCACCAGGCCCAGCGATTCGAAGCGGTCCGCCAGCCGGCCGCCGACGAGGTTGCCCACCGTCATGCCAATGCCGAACACCGCCAGCGCAATGGGCACGAAGGATGCGTCCAGCCGGTTAGCGTCCACCACCAGCGGCCCGATGAAGGTGTACACCGCGAAGATGCTGGCCACGCCCAGCGCGGCCACGCCCATCAGCGTCCACACCTTGCGCTTGCGCAGCGCCACCAGTTCCTGGCCCACCGGCCCACCGCGCAGTTCGTCGGTGCGTGGCACCCAGGCCCACAAGGCCAGCCATGACAGCACGCCCGCGCCCGACACGGCCAGGTAGGTTTGCCGCCAGCCCAGCTGTTGCCCCAGAAAGGTGGCCAGCGGTGAGCCGAAGATGGTCGCCACCGTCAAGCCCATCATCACCAGCGCAAACGCCTTGCCGCCCTGGTCCCTGCCCACGAAGTGCGACGCCACAACGGCCCCGGCGCCGAAGTAGGCGCCTTGCGGAATGCCGCTGATGAAACGCGCCGCCACCAGCGCCGCCATGTTGGGCGCCACTGCGGAGAGCACATTGCCCAGCACGAAGAGCGCCATCAAGGCCTGCAGCAGGCTGCGGCGGTTCAGCCGCGCCGCCGCCAGCGTCACCGCCGGCCCCCCGATCACCACGCCAACGGCATAGGCCGCAATCGCATAGGTGGCCGTGGCAAGGTCCACCCCCAGGCCCGCGGAGAACAACTGCAGGATGCCCATGCTGGCGAACTCTGAGGTGCCGATGCAGAAGCTGCCCAACGCCAGCGCGAGCAGCGCCAGGTTGTGCCGCCAACGCGCCAGCGCCGCATGGGCATGGCATTCACAGGCCGCGCATTGCGCACCATAGGCTTTCTCTAGCATCTCGCTTCTCCATCAAGAGGGCAGGTGGGAGTGACTGCCGGGCCAGGTCGGGCCCTGGGCAGAGGCACTTGCGCAACGAGATTCTTGGGAGCGGCGGCCCAGGTCACATCGCCTGCAAGGCCCAGGCTGCTTTGCGCCAGACGGCGCAGGTTGGTTTGTGGGGCGAGATCGAGGGCCGGAGAGGTGCGCCTGGGCGGGATGTTGGCGTTGTGATGCCCGTCCGGAAGGCGGCCGCCTGCGGCGCAACACCGGCCAACGACAGTTGATTCCTGATCGACACGGCGTGCTCGACGACCTCACCCCAACGCCGGCCAGAAGTTCTCTTTGACCTGCACCGTTTTCGGAATCACCTTCAGCTCGAAGAACGCGTCCGCCACGGCCTGCTGCGAAGCGGCGATGGCGGCGTTGGTTGGCGCCGTGCCGTAGTGCTGCCGCTGCTGCAGCTTCAAGGCCGGCGTCTCGTCCAGGCCCAGCAGTGGCGCGAGGATGTGCGCCGCTTCGGCCTGGTGGCTGTTGGCCCAGGCGCCGGTTTCGGCGATCCAGCCGACGAGGGCGCGCACGATGGCCGGGTTCGCCTGGGCGAAGTCGCGGCGGGCCTCGTAGAAGCTCCAGGGGGTGCCGGTGTCCAGCCCGGGGGCGCTGAGCAGGCGGGCCTGGGTGGCGGACCGGGCGATGGTGAGGTACGGGTCCCAGACGATCCAGGCGTCGATGGATCCGCCCTGGAAGGCGGCGATGCCCAGCCTCAGCACCATCCGCCCCCCGGCGCGGCAGATCGGCGAGCTGGTGGCGCGGGAAGCGCCTGAGGTGGCTGCATTTCGCGCCGGCGGGCCGCATTTGGCGACCGTCCGCGGTGGCTCGTCGCAAGCCGCTGTTGGCAAGAGGCGGGCATGGGCACAGTGCGGTCATCGCGATGCATGGCATCCGAATCGAATCCCAATGCCCACCCTCAAGGAACCCACCATGCTGATGCAAATCGTCTCTCACACCCCCACGTGGGTCTTCGCACTGTTCGCCGGCTTGCTGTGGCTGGGCGGCAGGCAGATGATGGCGCGCCGCATGAAACTTTCGCGCATCACGCTGGTGGCGCTGCTGATGACCGGGCTGTCGGTGGCCGGCGTGTGGTCGGCCTTTCATGCCACGCCGGTGGCGCTGCTGGCCTGGGCGCTGGCGGCGGCGCTCGCGACAGCGCTGGTAGTGCGCCGGCCGCTGCCGCAAGGCCTGCGCTACGACACGGCCAGCCGCGAGTGCCTGGTGCCTGGCAGCGCCGTGCCGCTGATGCTGATGATGGGCATCTTCGTGACCAAGTATGTCGTGGGCGTGCTGGTGGCGATGCAGCCGGCGATGGCACAGCAGCTCGGCTTTGCGTCGGCCATGTCGGCGGCGTATGGTGTGTTCAGCGGCGTGTTTGTCGGCCGTGCAATGCGCTTGTGGCAACTGGCATTGCGCATGAACCGGGAAACCGGTCTGCAGGCCGCCTGAGCGCTGTGTAAACCGCGGGTGAAGCGCATGTGAAGCACCCGGCAAGATGCTGAAGGCATGGGCCTACAGCGCCATCCGCGCTCGTCCGATGTGAGCAAGACCTCGAACGTGGGAGTCTTCATCTATGGCATCACTGCCAAAGAAGGAGATCAAGATGTTGAAAGCTTCCATCATTGCCTTGTCGCTTGCAGCTCCGTTCGCCGCGGCGCTGCCGACCCAGGCGTCGGCGGCTGTGGACTTGGTGGTGCGGATTGCGCCGCCCGCACCGCGTTACGAGGTCGTGCCGCCGCCACGCCCCGGTTACCTGTGGACCCCTGGCTACTGGAGCTACCGCGGCAACCAGCACTACTGGGTGGCCGGCACCTGGGTCCGCGAACGGCCGGGCTATGTGTACAACCATCCGACCTGGGTTCAGCGCAACGGCGAATGGCACCTGACAGCCGGCTACTGGGCCAGGCATGACCGTGACCGCGACGGCGTGCCGAATTCCCGCGATCGAGACCGCGACGGCGACCACGTGCCCAATTGGGCTGACCGCCACCCGAACGTGCCGGGTCGCTGAATCCGCTCCGCTGCCCTTGCCTCGCTCGCCGGCTATTCCTGCGGCACTTTTTCCAGTTCGGCCAACCAGGCGGCGGCGGTCGCATCGCTCGGTGCTCGCCAGTCGCCGCGGGGCGAGAGGGAGCCGCCGGAACCGACCTTGGGCGCGTTCGGCACGCAGCTGCGCTTGAACTGGCTGGTGGTGAAGAAGCGGTGCAGGAAGGTGCGCAGGTGCTGGCGGATGGCCGGCAGCACGTAGGCGGTGCGGGCCACGTCCGGGCCTTCTGGCCATTGACCCGCGGCCTCGTCGTGCCAGGCGCTCCAGGCCAGGTAGGCCACCTTGGATGGCGCGAAGCCGTGGCGCAGGATGTAGAACAGGAAAAAGTCGTGCAGTGCGTAAGGGCCGATGCTGGCTTCGGTGCTTTGCGCCGGCTGGCTGCCAACGCTGGCGGCGGCATCGGCCGGGATCAGCTCGGGGCTGACCTCGGTGTCCAGCACGTCGTGCAGCACCTGGCTGCCGGCCGGGCCGATCTGGCCCGAGTCCGCCACCCAGCGCACCAGGTGCTTGATCAGCGTCTTGGGCACGCTGGCGTTGACGTTGTAGTGGGACATGTGGTCGCCCACGCCGTAGGTGCACCAGCCCAGCGCCAGCTCGCTCAGGTCGCCGGTGCCGACCACCATGCCGCCGTGCTGGTTGGCCAGGCGGAACAGGTGGCTGGTGCGCTCGCCGGCCTGCACGTTCTCGAAGCTGATGTCGTAGACCTTCTCGCCCCGCGCGTACGGGTGGCCGATGTCGCGCAGCATCTGCTCGCAACTGGGCCGGATGTCGATCTGCTCGGCCTGGCAGCCGATGGCCGCCATCAGCCGCAGCGCCTGGTCCAGCGTGCGGCCGCTGGTGGCGAAACCGGGCATGGTGTAGGCCAGGATGTCGCTGCGCGGGCGGCCCAGCAGGTCCATCGCGCGGGCGCAGACCAGCAGCGCCTGGGTCGAATCCAGCCCGCCGGAGATGCCGATGACCAGCTTGCCGATGCCGCTGGAGGCAATGCGCTGCGCCAGGCCCTGGACCTGGATGTCGTAGACCTCCTGGCAGCGCTCGTCGCGCCGCGAGGCGTCTGCCGGCACATACGGGAAACGTTCGACACGGCGGCGCAGCGGGCCGGTCAGCGCGCTGGTGCCGACCTGGAACGGCACGCGGCGGAAGTGGTTGATCTGCTGGCGCAGCTGAGCCGTCTGGTGGCCAAACGAGTTCTGGCGCTGGCGCTCGTTGGCAATGCGTTCCAGGTCCACGTCGGCGCTGATCCAGTGCGAATCGGTCAGGAAACGCTCCGACTCCTTCAGCAGCTCGCCGCATTCGGAAATGAGCGACTGGCCGTCCCAGGCCAGGTCGGTGGTGGACTCTCCGGTGCCAGCCGAGCTGTAGAGGTAGGCTGCCTGGCAACGCGCTGCCTGCTGCATGACCAGCGCGCGCCGGTAGCCGGCCTTGCCGATGGTCACGTTGGAGGCCGACAAATTGGCCAGCACCGTGGCGCCCGCCAGCGCTGCATGGCTGGACGGCGGGATGGGCACCCACAGGTCCTCGCAGATCTCCACGTGCAGCTGCAGCAACGGCTGGTCGGTGGCGGCGAACAGCAGGTCATTGCCAAACGGCACGCGCTGCGGGCCGATCGTCACCTCAGTGCTTTGCGCATTGGCCGCCGGGTTGAACTGGCGCGCCTCGTAAAACTCGCCGTAGTTCGGCAAATATGTCTTCGGCACGATGCCCAGGACCTGGCCGCGCTGCAGCACCGCGGCGCAGTTGAACAGGCTGTGGTCCACCCGCAGCGGCAGGCCCACCAAGGCCAGCGTGTCCAGCCCCTGCGTGGCCTCGGCCACGCGCAGCAGCGCGGCTTCGGCGGCGCGCTGCAGGGCCTGCTGGTGGAACAGGTCGTCGCAGCTGTAGCCGGTGAGGCCCAGCTCGTGGAAGACGACGAGCGAGGCGCCTTCGGCCGCGGCGGCCTGGTAGAGCGCGATGGTCTGCTCGGCGTTGAAGGCGGGGTCGGCCACGCGATTGCGCGGAACGGCCACCGCCACGCGGGTGAAACCGTGGTTGGCCGGGTTGCGGAAGGTCGTGGCGTCCAAGGGTCAGCTCCTGTGCATTGCCCGAGAGGCTACCGCATTGCGGGCCGTGCCTGCGGCGGCACGCGGATTGCCACACAGGGCATCCAGCTCGGCCCGTTTGGACAGCTGACGGCTTCAACATGGACCGACAGGAGACCCTCATGAACCCCTCTCCAGGACACAAGGAACACCCGGACCACCAAGTGCGCGAGCGGCACCTGAGGCAGCGCATGGTGGTGGAGTGGCATGGCCAGACGCTGGCTGATTCGAGCGACGTGATCGAGGTCGACGAAGACAAGAGCCCGCCGCGTTACTACTTCCCGCGCAGCGATGTGAAGGCCGCGATGCTGACGCGCACGCAGACCACTTCGCACTGCCCGTTCAAGGGCGACGCGAGCTACTACGCGCTGCACTCGGGCGACCAGACGCTGCCCGACGTGGTCTGGAGTTACGAGGCGCCGTACGACGAGCACCTCGCGCTGAAGGACCGCCTGGCCTTCTGGGTCGAGAAGATCGACGGGCTGCAGATCAAGAAGCTGGCCGCCAGCGAACTGGCCGCCGGCCAGGTGGCACGCAGCACCGCGCCGTCGGCCTGACCGTGCCGCGTCAGTCCTGGCCGGTCAAATGGGCGGAGTCCAGGAGCTTTTCGAGTTCGGCCCGCGGGATGTCGGTGTTCTCGGCCGCCACGTCGACGATGGGACGGTCCTCCTTGTAGGCCAGCTTGGCGATCTCGGCGGCCTTGGCGTAGCCGATGATCGGGTTCAGCGCCGTCACGAGGATCGGGTTGCGCGACAGCGCCTGCTTGAGCCGCTGTTCGTTGACGCGGAAGCTGGCGATGGCCTTGCCTGCCAGCTGGGGCATCACGCCGGCCAGCAGCGCAATGCTTTCCAGCAGGTTGCGGGCGACCAGCGGCAGCATCACGTTGAGCTCGAAGTTGCCGGACTGGCCGGCGATGGTCAGCGCGGCGTCGTTGCCGATGACCTGCGCGGCGACCATCGCGGTGGCTTCCGGGATCACCGGGTTGACCTTGCCCGGCATGATGGACGAGCCCGGCTGCAGCGCCTGCAGCTCGATCTCGCCCAGGCCGGCCAGCGGGCCGGAGTTCATCCAGCGCAGGTCGTTGGCAATCTTCATCAGCGCGACAGCCAGCGTCTTCAGCGCGCCGGAGGCGGCCACAGCCGTGTCCTGCGCGCCCATCAGCGCAAAGCGGTTCTCGCCGGGCGCAAAAGTCAGGCCGGCCAGGCCGGTCTGCCGGTTCAGCGCGCTGCAGCACAGCGCGGCGAACCGCGGATCGGCGTTCACGCCGGTGCCCACTGCGGTGCCGCCCAGCGCCAGCTTCTGCAGCAACGGCAGCACGCCTTGCAGCTGGCCCTGCGCCAGTGCGAGCTGCGCGGCCCAGCCTTCCAGCGCCTGGCTCAGGCGCACCGGCATGGCGTCCATCAAATGGGTGCGGCCGGTCTTGACGTGCGCATGCGTGGCCTGGGCCTTGTCCAGCGTGGTGCTGATCAGGCCTTGCAGCGCTGGCAGCAGCTTGTTCTGCAGGGCTTGCGCCGCGGCCACGTGGATGGTACTGGGCACCACGTCGTTGCTGCTCTGGCTGGCGTTGACATGGTCGTTGGCGCTGACTTTGTCGTTCAGCCGGCGCCCGGCCAGCGTGGCCAGCACTTCGTTGGCATTCATGTTCGAGCTGGTGCCCGAGCCGGTCTGGAAGATGTCGACCGGGAAGTGGCGCAGCAGGGCCTCGTCCGGCAGCGCCTGCAGTTCGGCCACGGCCGCCTGGATGGCCTGGGCCTGGGCCGCGCTGATGCCGCCCAGTTGCTGGTTGGCCTCGGCCGCGGCGGCCTTGATGGCCAGCAGCGCGTGCACAAACGCAGCCGGCATGGCCTGGCCGCTGATCGGGAAGTTCAGCACCGCGCGCTGGGTCTGCGCGCCATACAGCGCCTCGGCGGGCACCTGCATGGCGCCCATGGAATCGGATTCGGTGCGGAAGGCAGCGGCGGAAGAAGACGTGGTCATGCGAAGAAGCTCCGTCAGGAAAAGATGCGCGAAAGGCTTGGGGCCCACTCTACGGCGCAAGGCAGGCGCTTGTGGCGGCCCGCCGCAAAGGCTGGGTGGCGGGTGGGGGCGCTGCTTCGCTCTACACCGGCAGCGTGAACCAGACCACGGCCGCCACCCCGAGCACCAGCAGCAAGGCTGCCAGGTCGCGCAGGCGCTCGTACCGAAGCGGGAGGCGGCTGGGAAGGCGCGGGGAGTTCATGGGCGAGGCTCCGGTGGAAAGGTTCAAGCGACGCGGCGGCGCGCCAGCACGGCCAGGCGGCCGTCGTCGCCCGGCACGCAGCGCAGCTGGATGCCGTAGAGGCTTTCGAGCGGCGCCAGCACGCTGGCGTTCGGCGGCAGGTCGCCCATCAAACGGCCTTGCTGCAGCAGCCACAGGCGCTCGAAGCCGGCCAGGGCCTGGTTGATGTCGTGCAGCACGGCGACCAGCGCATGGCCTCGCGCCCGGCAGAAGGCCTGCATGGCGTCCAGCAGTTCGAACTGCAGCCCGGGATCCAATGAGGCCAGCGGTTCGTCCACCAGCAGCAGGCCGGCCTGCGTGTCCCACAGCTGGGCGAAGACACGCGCCAGCTGCACGCGCGCCTGCTCGCCGCCGGAGAGGGTGTCGAAGCGGCGCGTGGCCAGGTGGCCGGCCTGCGCCAGCGCCAGCGCTTGGGCGGTGATGGTGGCCAGCGCGGGGTCGTGGTCCAGCGCCACGCGGCCCAGGCCCACCACCAGCGCCACCGGCAGGCTGAAGGCCACCGCATGCGACTGCGGCAGGACCGCGCGGCGGCGGGCCAGCGCGGCGGGCGGCCAGCCGGCCAGCGTGCGCCCGTCGAAGCGCAACTCGCCTTGCTGCGGCGCCCGCTCGCCGGCCATCAGCTTCAGCAGCGTGCTTTTGCCGGCGCCGCTGGGACCGAGGATGGCGATGTGCTCGCCGGCCTGCAGCGCGAGGTCGAACGGGCCGATGCTGGCACCGCTGCGGCCAGGCTGGCGCAGTTGCACCTGGCGCAGCGCGAGCAGGGCGCTGCCGGGTGCCGCGGCGGACTGCGGCAGGTCGGCGATGCCCCAGGCTTCGCGGCATTCGGCGAAGGCGAAATCGGTCGGCAGGCGCTCGGCCCAGTCGGTCGTCATGTCGCGCGCCTTCAAACGCTGCCGCCTTGCTGGCGCACCGCGGCGCGCAGCATCAGCAGGAAGGCCGGGCCGCCGATCAGTGCGGTGAAGATGCCGACCGGGATCTCGGCCGGCGCCGCCAGCGTGCGCGCCAGCGTGTCGCCCAGCAGCAGCAGCGCGCCGCCCAGCAGCATCGAGAACGGCAGCTGGCGGCGCAGGTCCGCGCCGACGCAGGCGCGCGCCAGGTGCGGTGCCAGCAGGCCGAGGAAGCCGATCACGCCGCACCAGGCGACCGCCGCGCCGCAGCTCAGCGCGACCAGCAGCACGACCCAGCCGCGCAGCCGCGGCACCGCGATGCCGACGTGGCTGGCCGCCGCTTCGCCCAGCGCCAGCGCGTTGAGCGGCCGCGCCAGCCGGCGCGCGAATGGCACCAGCACGGCGAGCAGCACGGCCATGGTCGCCACCAGCGGCCAGCCGGCGCCGGCCAGCGAGCCCAGGGTCCAGAACGACAGGCTGCGCAGTTGCTCGTCGGTGGCGAGGTAGGTGGCCAGGCCGATCACCGCGGCGGTCACCGCGTTGATCGCCAGGCCGGTCAGCAGCAGGCCGGCGATGGCGCCGGGCGTGAGCCAGCGCGCCAGCCGGTCCAGCGCGAAGCAGACCAGCAGCGCGCCGCAGAAGGCCGCCGCTGGCAGCACCCACGGCCGCCATGCGGACGGCAGCGGCGCGGCGGCGCTGGCGAAGATGACCAGCGTGAGCGCTGCGGCGCAGGCGGCGCCGGTGGTCACGCCCAGCAGGCCGGGGTCGGCCAGCGGGTTGCGGAACAGCGCCTGCGTCAGCGATCCGGCCAGGGCCAAAGCAGCGCCGACCAGCAGCGCGAAGATCACGCGCGGCAGGCGGATCTGCCACAGCACATGTGCGCTGCCGCTCATCGCGTGGGCGCCGCCGTCGTCGTTCGTGGCGCGCCACGGTGCGGTCCAGTCGGCCGCGCTGATGGCAACCGGGCCGAACTGGGCGGCGAGCAGCGTGGCCGCCAACAGTGCGGCCAGTGTCGCCAGCAGCGGCCACGCGAACAGCGTGGCACTCGCAGCCGCTGGCGGGCGAGGGGCGGGGCCGCGGCGCAGCACGCTGAGCGTCATGCCGCGGTCTTGCCGGCCAGGGCTTCGGTGAACGCGGTGTCCAGCTGGCGCACGGCCTGCGGCAGGCGCGGGCCGAAGCCGAGCAGGAACTGCGCTTCGAGCGCGACCACGCGTTTGGCGCGGCCGGCCGGCGTTTCGGCCAGGCCTGGCAGGCGCAGCAGGCCGGGCACGCCGCCAGCGGCCTCCATGCCTTGCGTGGTGGCGAGGATCAGGTCCGGCTGCGCGGCAATCGCCGCTTCCGGCGTCAGCGGCTTGTAGCCGTTGAAGCCCTGGATCGCGTTGACCGCGCCGCCGTAGACCAGCATGGCCTGCGCCGCGGTTTCACCGCCGGCCACCATCACCTGGCTCACCGAATGAGACAGCACGAACAGCGCGCGCAGCGGCCGGCCCAGCTGCTGCTGGCGCTGCGCCAGGTGGCCGGCGACCTGCGCCTCGCTGGCGCGCCAGTCTTCGCGCAGCCTGGCGGCCAGCGCGGCGGCTTGGGCCTGCTTCTGCACCAGCTCGCCAACGCGGACCAGCCGGTCCAGCATGCCGTCGAAACGGTTGTGCGCCGGCAGCACCGCGAGCTGCACGCCGGCCGCAGCGATCTGCCGCAGCACGGCCGGCGGGCCGGCGTCTTCGGTCGCGAGCAGCACCGTGGGCGCCATCGCCAGCACGCCTTCGGCCGACAGCGTGCGCATGTAGCCGACGCTGGGCAGCTTGCGCGCGGCTTCGGGGTACAGCGAGGTCATGTCCACGGCGGCCAGCAGCTGCTCGGCGCCCAGGGCGTAGACCATTTCGGTGACCGCCCCGCCGGCCGCGACGATGCGCGGCTGGCTTGGTGCAGCCTGTGCCCAGGCCGGCAAGCCGAGCGCCGATGCACCAGCCAGCAGCTGCGCCAGCGCATCCCGGCGCGAAGGCATCAGGCTGCGCATGTTTCGCCCTCCGCCGCGAGGGATTCGGCCAGCGTGCGCCAGTCGGGCCGCTCGGGCTGGCCGGGCTTGCGCTCGCCGAACATCATCGCGATGGTTTCGCCGGCGGCGTCGAAGAACTCGACCGAGTGCACCGGGCCGTCGGTGGTCGGTTTCTTGACCAGCCAGGCACCGGCAATGTGGTCCTCGCGCAGGTGCAGGTTGAAGCCGGCGTCCAGGACGTTGAGCCACGGCCCCATGCGTTCCACGCGCTGCACCGGCCCGCTGTGGATCTGGATCACGCCGGCATTGCCGACGAAGACCATGATGGCCACCGATTGCGCCACCGCCTGCTGCAGCAGGGCATGCGCGCTGCCGGCCGGCAGCGGCAGCGCATGGCCGGCAGGCGCGAGCCGCAAGGCCTGCGTGCGTGCCAGTCCGTGGCGGCGCAGCAGGCCAAAGAACTCGTGGGTGTCCTTCAGTGCCAGCCACTCGGCCTGGAAAGCCGCCAGGTCCACATCGGCATCGGGCTTGGCCTCGGCCGGCGCAGCAGCGGGCCGGGCCTGGATGCCGGCCGGTTCGGCCGCAGCTGCCGGCGAGGCGAAGCGGTCGATGACCGCCTGCCAGGCCGTCAGGTCGGTGCCTGTGCGGGTGAAGACCTTGTGCACCGCGCCGCCTTGCGCGTCGAAGAACTGCAGGCTGCGCTGGACGCTGCCGTCGGCCAGCTGCTCGGCCACCGCGAAGCCGTGGACCCAGCGGCTGTAGAAGATGCGCAGGTCGATCTCGCGGCCCAGCACCAGCCCCATCTCGCCACCGGCCGGTCCGCTGGCGCTGGCCGGCGCGTAGACACCGGTCTTCTCGTGCACGCAGGAGGCGTTGCGCGTGAGCGCCATCAGCACGCCGGCCGGGGCCAGCGCGCCGATCAGCGCTGGCCATTCCGCCCGCAGCGGCGTGGCCTGCAACGGCGACTGGCCGGCCGGGAAAGCGCCGGCATGCGCGGCGATCAGCTCGCCTTCGGACACGCCCAGCGCCTCGGCAAGGTCGCGGTGGCGCGAGCGCGCGGCGCGGCGGCCCTCGGCGAACGCGATGCGCAGTGCTGCAAGCGACGGGGTGATGGTGGTGGTGGTGGTGGCGGGCGAAAGGCTCATCTTGGGCTCCGGCAAGGTCTTCAGAAGTCGTAGCGCGCGGCAACCTGCACGCTGCGGCCAGGCGCGGTGTAGGCGTCTTTCACGGTGCTGCTGTCGGCCAGGCCGCGCACGTCGGACCAGCGCGTGTAGTGGCGGTCGAACAGGTTGCTGACATTGGCCTGCAGCGTGAGGGCCGGCAACGGCTTCCAGCTGCCGCCCAGGTCCAGCGTGGTGTAGCCGGTGGGCGCGTAGTAGGTGGCGCTGGAGACTTCGCTCCTGGCCTCGCCCTGCACGTGCAGCGCGCTGGCGCGCAGCGACCAGTCCGCTGCTTCGTAGCGCAGGCCCAGCGTGCTGCGGGCAGGCTCCACGGTGTCCAGCGGGGTCTTCACGCCACCCGCCTCGCTGCGGCCATGCGAGATGGCCACGCCACCGTTCAGCACCCAGCCGCCGCGCTGCCACTCGGCGCGCGCTTCGCTGCCGAGGATGCGGGCCTTGCTCAGGTTGATGTACTGGAAGACCAGCGGATCGGTCGGCGCGCCGGTGCCGCTGACGACCTGCTGGCTGATGAAGTCGTCGTAGCGGTTGTCGTAGTGCAGCACCTGGTAGCGCAGTTGGCCGAAGGCGCCACGCACGCGGCCGCGCAGGCCCAGCTCTACGCTGTTGGCGCGCTCGGCCTTCAGGTCCGGGTTGCCGATGCTGCTGTAGAACTGCGCCGGGTTGGCGAAGCTGCTGTTGACCTGGTCGGGGGTGGGCGCGCGGAAGCCGCGGGCCCAGTTGACGTAGGGCGCAAACGCGTCGTCGGCGCGCCAGATGGCGCCCAGGCGCGGCGTGGCGGCCTGGTCCGACAGCGAGACCGCCGTGCCGGTGTAGCCGCTCTGGCTGGCCGAGAGCTTGTACGAGTCGAAACGCAGGCCGGGGATGATGCTGATGGGGCCGGCTTCGATCTCGTCCTGCACGAAGGCGCCAGCCAACGTGTAGGTGGTGTCGGGGAAGAGCTTGGGCGGGGTGATGCCGGTGAATTCGCCGGTGACCTTGGCCTGGCTCCAGTCCAGGCCGTAGCTGAAGCGCTGGCGGGCGTTTGCACCCAGCGCGGGCGTGGCAACGGTGCTTTCGAGCTGGGTCGAGAAGCCGAGCAGCTTCTGCTGGTAGTCGTAGTCGCGGCTCTGCGGCGAGTCGGTCGACACGCCGGCGGTGGTCAGCGTGCGTTCGGCCAGCGTGAGTTGGTGGGTCGTGGCGTCCTGCCAGTAGACCTGGCTGCGGGCGCGCTGCAGCCAGCTGCCGGCCTCGTCGTCGAAGCGGTGTTCCAGCGAGGCGCGCTGGCGGTCCAGCTTGTCGTGCGCGTCCAGGTCGGTGGTGGTGGTCGTGGTGCCGCGCGAGGTGACGTCGCCGCGGGCGCTGTAGACCTCGGTGTCCTGCTTGCGCTGTTGGCTTTCGAACGTCAGGCCCAGCTCGTGTTCAGGCGCCAGCGCATAGGCGACCTTGGCCAGCACCGCCGGGGCGCGGTAGCTGACGGGGTTGGGCGTCGTGCGGGTGCCGTCCTGGGTGTCCACGCTGCCCTGGTTGTCGGTCTCGTGGCCGCGGCGGGTGGTCAGAAGCAGCAGGCCTTGCCACCGCCCATCGAGACCTTCGCGGCCGGCCAGGCCCAGCGTGGCGGCATAGGAGTCGTCGACAGCGTTGTAGCCGGCGCGGGCAAAGCCGCCGAAGGTCTGGCCTTTCTTCAGCAGGTCGGCCGGATCCAGCGTGCGAAGGCTGACCACGCCGGCCAGGCCGTCGCTGCCATATTGGGTGGACGCCGGGCCGCGCAGCACTTCGACGCTTTGCGCGGTGTCCAGCACCAGGAAGTCGCCACGGCCGGTGCCGATGGGGCCGAACGTGAAGCCGGCGGGGGTGCGCACGCCGTCGACCAGCATCATCACCTGGTTGCCTTCGAGGCCGCGGATGTTCACGCCTTCGTTGCCGGCGCGCGCGGTGCCGCCGGAGGCATTGAAGCGCGTGGCCTGCTGGCGCACGGTGAGGTCCAGCTCGTCGTTGAGCAGGTCCTTGATGTCGCGCGCGCCGCTTTGTTCGATGCGCTTGGCCGGCAGCACCGTGACGGTGGCCGGCACGTTGTCGACCGCACGCTCGGTGCGCGTGGCGGTGACGGTCACCAGCGGCAGCGATGCGTCAAGCGCGGCGGCGGCGGGTGAGGCGGCTTGCGCCCATGCGATCAAAGGCAGCATCGGGGCAACGGCCCCAGCCAGGCCCATGGCGAGTGCCAACGGCGTCTTGCGGATCACTTGCGTTCCAGAAATGAAGGAGGCGGCAGGTGCTGGCGCAAGGCTGGCGGTGCCAGGCTGGAAGCGGGCGCTGCGCGGTGGCAGCGCTGCCTGCGGCAGGTTGCGGAACAACCCGGATCAGGGCCGTTTCAGCAGGTGCTTCCAGAGGTTGAAACGATTGTAATGCGAATCACTCTCATTTCAATAAATTCATGAAGGTCCGGCGCATCTTTGGACAGACGTCAGTGCAGCGCGCTGCCGCCGGGCTGTTGCCAGCGCTTCCAGGTGGCCGAGGGCAACTCGCCGAACAGTTCGCGGTAGTCCTGCGAGAACTGGCCGAGGTGCCAGAAGCCTTGCGAGGTGGCCGCCTCTGCAACAGAGCGGGCCTCGCGCAATGCACGCCGCGCGGCGGTGAGCCGCACGGTGCGCAGGAAGGCGGCCGGTGCCAGGCCGGTGGTCTGCTGGAAGGCGCTTTGCAGCGTGCGCCGGCTCACGCCCAGCGCTCCGCACAAGGTCGCGACGCTGGGCGGCTCGTCGGCCAGGCTGGCGCAGGCGGCTTGGCGCAGCCAGGCCTGCGCGCGGGCGACCAGGGTGCCGGCGCGAGCGGGCGAAAGCACTGCGGGGGCACCGCCATCCGCCGGGAGCAGCGCCAGCAAATGGCTCAGCAGTTCTTCGCGCAACTGGCTCGCGGCGTCGGCCCAGGCCAGCAGGTCCGGCTGGGCCTGGGCCATGGCCAGCACGGTGGTGACCTGCTCGCGCAAGGCTTGCAGTTGCTGGGGCTGCGCTGCGTGCAGGCCGGCGCGGGTCAACAGGCGCTCGATGGCCAGTTGCTGCGCCGGGCTGGCCAAGGCCTGCAGGCTTTGCCGCGGCAGCGAAAACCCGGCCATGCACAGGCCCTCGGGCGTGACGAATTCGAAGCCGGCCGGGCCGGAGAAGCTGCAGAAGCGTTCGGCGCGGGCCTGGCCTTGCCAATCGGTGTTGCCGCAGAAGCTCACCGCGCCCTGGCCCAGCGACAGCGGCACGCCCAGCGCCAGTTGTCCTGCTGGAAGCGCACCACGCTGCAGCAGCCGGCGGCTGGTGTCTTCCACAAACAGGTGCAGGTCGCCCAGCCACAGCTCGCGCACCCGGCCTTCGAAAGGGCCGGCCGAGAGCTGCGCATAGTCCTGCTGCCAGTCCTGCAGCAGCGCGGCCTGTTCGTCGGCGTCCCCCGTCTGGCGCAGGTACAGGCCGGGCGGGAGGGGACTTGTTGAGGATGACGGTGCGGGGAAGGGCTGGGCCATGGTTCCGTGGTCCGCTGGGTGCACGCAAGGTACGGCGACGGCTGGGTGTTTGCAATCCATGTGCCACCTGAGACAGGCCGGTGACGGCGATCCTTGAACTTGCCGATTTCCGATAGCCAGCCGGTGCCGCACTGCCGAAGATGGCGACCGACCCTAGCCCCGTTGAACCTACAACGCAGACCCACAACTCATCACCAGGAGGTTCCCATGAGCACCCCCGGACATCTGAAACCCACCCTGAACGCCTGGCACCTCTGGGGCCTGGCCGTCGGCCTCGTCATCTCGGGCGAATACTTCGGCTGGAGCTACGGCTGGGCCAGCGCCGGCACGCTGGGCTTCCTGATCACGACCTTGGTCGTGGCAGCGATGTACACCAGCTTCATCTTCAGCTTCACCGAGCTGAGCACCGCGATCCCGCACGCGGGCGGCCCGTTCGCCTACGCGGCCCGCGCGCTGGGCCCGACCGGTGGCTTCATCGCCGGCTTTGCGACGCTGGTGGAGTTCGTCTTCGCGCCCCCAGCCATCGCGCTGGCGATTGGCGCCTACCTGAACGTGCAGTTCCCCGAGGTCAGTCCGAAGCTGATGGCCGTTGGCGCGTACGTGATCTTCATGACGCTGAACATCGTCGGCGTGAAGACGGCGGCGACCTTCGAACTGTTCGTCACCGTGCTGGCCATCGTCGAGCTGCTGGTCTTCATGGGCGTGGTCGCACCGGGCTTCTCGGTGGCCAACTTCACGGCCAAGGGCTGGGCCGGCAGCGACACCTTCTCGCCCGCGGCGATCTCGGGCATGTTCGCGGCCATTCCGTTTGCGATCTGGTTTTTCCTGGCGATCGAAGGCGTGGCGATGGCGGCCGAAGAGGCGAAGGAGCCCACGCGCACGATTCCCATTGCCTACATCGCCGGCATCCTGACGCTGCTGGTGCTGGCGCTGGGCGTGATGGTGTTTGCCGGTGGTGCGGGCGACTGGTCCAAGCTGTCCAACATCAACGACCCGCTGCCGCAGGCGATGAAGATGATCGTTGGCGAAAACAGCGGCTGGCTGCACATGCTGGTGTGGATCGGGCTGTTCGGCCTCGTGGCCTCGTTCCACGGCATCATCCTCGGCTACTCGCGGCAGATCTTTGCGCTGGCGCGCGAGGGCTACCTGCCGGGCTGGCTGGCTGCCGTGCACCCGAGCTTCGGCACGCCTTGGCGCGCCGTGCTGGCGGGCGGTGTGATCGGCATCGCCGCGATCTTCAGTGACGAGCTGATCAAGTTCGGTGGCCAGACGCTGACGGCCAACATCGTCACGATGTCGGTGCTGGGCGCGATCGTCATGTACATCATCTCGATGGTGAGCCTGTTCGCGCTGCGCAAGAAGGAGCCGAACCTGGAGCGGCCGTTCCCGGCGATCGCCTATCCGGTGCTGCCAGCGGTGGCGCTGGTACTGGCGGTCGGCTGCCTGGTCACGATGATCTGGTTCAACGCACTGATCAGCGGCGTGTTCCTGGGCGTGATGGCGCTGGCGTACGTTTACTTCCGCCTGACGGTGGGCCAGCGTACCGCCGCTGCGGCGCTGTCGAGCGCGGTGGTCGCCGGTTCCTGATCGACGTTTCCTCAAGCACACTGCACGCATGCCGTATGCACACACCCTGGGTGGCCAGGTCTGGCGGTTTGCCGACCTGAAAACCTTGCTCGCGAAGGCCACGCCGCTGCGCTCGGGCGACGTGCTGGCCGGCCTCGCGGCCGGCACCGCCGCAGAGCGCATGGCCGCGCGGCTGGCGCTGGCCGAGCTGCCGCTGAACACCTTCCTGAGCGAGGTGGTCGTGCCCTATGAGGCCGACGAGGTCACGCGGCTGATCATCGATACGCACGACGCCACGGCCTTCGCCGAGATCGCCCACCTCACCGTGGGCGACTTCCGCGACTGGCTGCTCGGCGAGCAGGCCGATGAAGCGGCGCTGGCCCGCGTGCGCCGCGGCATCACGCCCGAGATGGCCGCGGCCGTCAGCAAGCTGATGCGCAACCAGGACCTGATGCTGGTGGCGCGCAAGTGCCGCGTCATCACGCGCTTTCGCAACACGCTGGGCCTGCCGGGCCGGCTGGCGATGCGGCTGCAGCCCAACCACCCGACGGACGACCCGCGCGGCATCGCGATCTCGATGCTGGACGGGTTGCTTTACGGCGTGGGCGACGCGGTCATCGGCATCAACCCCGCGGGCGACGGCATCGGTCCGCTGACGGGCCTGATGCATGCAGTCGACGAAGCCATCCAGCGTTTCGAGATTCCAACGCAAGCCTGCGTGCTGACGCACGTCACGAACCAGATCCAGGCCATCGAACGCGGTGCGCCGGTGGACCTGGTCTTCCAGTCGGTCGCCGGCACCGAGGCCGCGAACCGCAGCTTCGGCATCGACCTCGCGGTGCTGCGCGAGGCGCGCGAAGCGGCCTTGAGCCTCAAGCGCGGCACGCTGGGCGACAACGTCATGTACTTCGAGACCGGTCAGGGGTCGGCGCTCTCGGCCAATGCCCACCACGGCGTGGACCAGCAGACCTGCGAGGCCCGTGCTCACGGCGTGGCGCGTGCCTTCGACCCGATGATCTGCAACACCGTGGTCGGCTTCATCGGCCCGGAGTATTTGTTCGACGGCAAGCAGATCATCCGCGCCGGCCTGGAAGACCACTTCTGCGGCAAGTTGCTGGGCCTGCCCATCGGCTGCGACGTCTGCTACACCAACCATGCCGAGGCCGACTCGGACGACATGGACACGCTGATGACGCTGCTCGGCGCGGCAGGCGTGACCTTCCTGATCGGCGTGCCCGGGGCCGACGACGTGATGCTGAACTACCAGAGCACCTCGTTCCACGACGGCCTGGTGCTGCGCGAACTGCTGGGCCTGCAGCGCGCGCCCGAGTTCGAAGCCTGGCTGCAGCGCATGGGCGTGACCGGAGAGGCTGGCCAACTGCTGCCGGTCACTTCGAGCCACCCTTTGCTGCAGCACTTTGGATGACGCCATGAGCGCTCCCGCACGGCCGCCCGAAGGGGGCGCTTCTTCCCTCATGGAGGGACCCACGAAATGGAGGGTGCATCTGTGACCGACAAGCCCCTGATCACCGCGGACCCGTGGGCCGTGCTGCGCAGCCAGACCCCGGCGCGCATCGGCCTGGGCCGCAGCGGGCGCAGCATGCCCACCAAGGAACTGCTGGCCTTCTCGGCCGCGCATGCGCAAGCGCGGGACGCGGTGCACCTGCCGCTGCAGGCCGACGCGCTGGCCGCGCAACTGGCCGACTTGTTTGGTGAGCCCACGCTGCAGTTGCGCAGCGCCGCGCCGGACCGGTCCACCTACCTGCTGCGACCCGATCTCGGCCGCCGCCTGAGCGACGACAGCCGCGCCTTGCTGTCGCAACAAACATTCACCGGCTGTGACCTGCTGCTGATCGTCGGCGACGGCCTTTCCGCCGCCGCCGTCGAACGCCAGGCCGTGCCCATGCTGGCAGCGCTGCTGGCGACGAAACCCGAGGGCTGGCGCCTCGGCCCGCCAGTGCTGGCCACGCAAGCCCGTGTGGCGCTGGGCGACGAGATCGGCGAACGCCTGGCCGCCGCGCAGGTCGCGATGCTGATTGGTGAGCGCCCCGGCCTCAGCTCACCCGACAGCCTGGGCGTCTACCTGACCCACGCCCCCAGAGTCGGACGCAGCGATGCCGAACGCAACTGCCTGTCGAACGTGCGGCCGGAGGGGCTTTCGCATGCCGAGGCAGCGAGAAAGCTGTGGTGGCTGGCGCAGGCGGCCAGGCGCCTGCAGCTGACGGGGGTGGGGCTGAAGGATCACAGTGATGTGAAGGCAGTCCCGGAAGGCTGATGGTTCAGGCGGTGGGCCTGGTGTCCTGGGCCGCTGGCCTGTCCCCGCTCATTGCCACATCCCGCACATTCTTCTGCACCGCCACCGCGGCAAACAAGCTGAGCACGAAGCCCATCGCGTAGAAGCCTTTTTCGCTGGCGGCGAGTTGGGCGTTCCAGAGGCCGACTGCGAGCAGCGTGAGCGAGGCGGCCAGCGAGATCCAGCAAAGGGAGAAGTACATGCCGGTGACTGGCGTGCCTTCGAGGCGGTCGCGCACTGACTTCTGCAGCGAAACGGCGGCGAACAGGCCGTACATCAGCAACGTCAGGTAGTAGCCCTTTTCGTTGAGCTGCATGTTGGCGTTCCACAGGCCGATCAGGTAGGTGGCTGCGCCAACCACCAGTGCGAGCCACGAGGCGCCGATGAAGGCAGAGGTGGGACGTTGCAGTTGCGGCTTCATGGGTTCCTCCCGGCGATGTGTTGGGCTGCGACTGTACCCAACCGGCGCGCGCTGCGGTGCAGCAGGCCAGCGCTGCACGGGGAGGGTCAGTGGCGCCGGGTGTCGCGCAGGCCCTTCAACAGCGCGGTGGCGGCCAGTTCGGTGTTGAGCGAGCGTTCCAGCGGCGAGCGGCACAGGCCGGCCTGCTCGTAGTGCTGGTTTTCATAGATTTCCGACAGCGCCGGGAAGGCCTGCAGCAGGTTTTCCAGCGCGTCGTCCATGGGGGTGTTGGCCAGCAACTGGCCCAGCTCCCGCACCAGGCGCTGGTATTGCTCGGCACTGGCCTGACGGGGTTGGCGATCCAGTCGCTCCAGCAGCATGGCCAGCGCGGCCAGCGGCTTCAGGCGGGTGGGCAGCATGATCAGCGAAGGGGTGGCATTGGCATCCATGCGCTGAATCTGCCGCCGCGGCCGCAGTTTTCAAGGGCCGGGATCGGCGGATTTTGTCGGCGTGGCGGGGAGGCTGGCTCGCGGAGCCGGCATCGCGACGGCTTTCAGCACTTCGGCAGCGGCGGCGAGCCGCTGTGCGGCCAGCTCGATCAGGTCCAGCCGGCGCTGCAGCCAACGCATCAGATGCGCGCTTTCGCCATCGCCATCGGCGGCGAGGGGTGACCAGGGTGGCGCCGTCGGCACCGGCGGGTTGGCCGACTGACGAGGGGGGTCGCCTGGCAACAGGCCGGCCGTGACGGTCAGCAGGGGACCGAGGTGGGCGGCGCAGCGGGCCAACGCGGCTTCCGTTGCAGCCTGGTCCATTTGCGCGTGGCGGTAGATCAGCAGGCGTCGCAGCGCGGCCAACTGGGCCAGCAGCACATGGCTTTGCACCAGCAGCGAGGCCAGCGTGTGGATGGGCAGGCGCACGGCACGGGGTTCGACGCCGGTGCGCTGCGCCATGCCGGCCAGCGCGCCAATGCTGTCATAGACCTCGCGCCGGGCCAGTTTCAGCGGCAGCTCGGGTTGCGGTGGCAGCGGCCAGCGCAGCACCTGTTCGGCCAGCCTGGCGAGACCCAGGCGCACCCGACCGGTCTGCAGCGCCAGGCTGCGATGCTCCCACCACGGCAGCACGAAGCTGAAGCCCCAGGCCAGCAGAGCGCCCAGCACTGTGTCGGCCAGCCGCTCGGCCACGCCGAAACCGGCTTCCGGCTGCGCCAGATGGGCCTGCAGCAAGGCCATCACCGTGGCTGCGATGGCGGTCACCAGGTAGCGGCGGTTGACGAAGGCATGCGCCACGCCGGCGGCGAGCAGGAAGAGCAGGCCTGACAGCGCCGTGACATGCAGCGCTGCCAGCAGCATCACGACCAGGCAGCCGATCAGCGTCCCGGCCATGCGCGCGTCGCGCCGCACCAGCGTTTGCTCCAGGTTACCGCGCAGCACCACGGCCACGCTGAGCACCAGCCAGTGCGGGTGCGAGGCCCACGGCAGCCACAGCGCCAGCACGTAGGCGCAGGTCAGCGCCACGGCGCAGCGCAGCGCATGTCGCAGCACCGGCGAGGCCAAGTGCAGCTGGGACTTCAGCGCGGCCAGCGGCCAGCCCTCGGCGCTGACGAACAGCTGCAGCTCGTCGCGGTCTGGTACCGGAAGTGGCGGCTGGCCGGGCTGCGGTGCGGCGAGTGCCGCCTGCAGTCGCGCCAGGTCGTTGAGCATGTGCTCGCCGCGCATCACCAGCGCGTTCACCAGTTCCTGCTGGGCGGGTGACACGCCGTCGTCCAGTGCGATCTTTTGCTGGACCTGCAGCTGGCCGCGCAGATCGGCCACCGTGCCGCGGGTTTCGACCACCGGCTCGCCGAACTGCAGCGCCAGCGCCACGCGGGCGAGCTGCAGTGCAATCTGCTCCATCGTGCCGCACAGCGTTTCCCGCAGCGCCAGCGCGCGTGCGGCCGCGTGCGGGCCGAGGTCCAGGCTTTCCAGGTCCAGCTCGCTGACCAGCAAGGTGTCGCGCAATTCGATGACCTGCAGCAGCGCCTGGGTCTGGGCCGGCACGCCGGGCTTGTCCAGCGCGGGAAACAGCAGGTCGCGGGCGGCTTGCAGGCGCTCGTCCAGCACGGCCTGGTGGGCCAGCCATTCCTGCAACGGCGACTGGGCGGGCAGCGCGCCTGGCTCGGCCGGGCCCAGCAGCCGGCTGCGGGACTGCAGCAGCGCGGCCAGGGTTTCGAGCGAGCCGGCCAGCGCCAGCGTGCGCAGCCGCGGCTGCAGCAGGCGCGAGGCAAGGCTGGCCCAGGCCAGGTAGACCAGCGCGCCCAGCAGCGTCCAGCCAGTGTGTTGGGCCAGCGCCGGCAAGCCCATGCCAGGCGGCAACGCGAGGCTGAAGACCAGCGCCAGGATGCCGACGAAGGACACCGCACCAGCGCGCGGTCCCCAGGCCAGCGCCATGCAGGAGGCGGCGGCGATCAAGGCGATCGTCAGCGCCAGCAAAACGGGATGCGCGGCGACCGCCAGCACCAGCGCGCTGCAGCCGGTGCCGACCAAAGCGGCGGTGAATACCCGGTAGCGTGTGCGGTCCGGCGCCAGCGGCGTGTCGGCCAGGCTGGCGTAGATGGCGCCAGAGGCAGCGACAAACGCCGCCGATGCGCCGCCCAGCGGCCAGACCACCAGTTGCACCAGCGCCAGGCCCAGCGACACCGAAATGCCGTTCAAGCCGTAGGTGGGCAGGTGCAGCCCCGCGAGCAGCCAGCGTGGAAGTTGCATGCTGCGCATTGTTGCGCAGCCGCCCGGCAGAACTGCCGCGCTGCAGCGCTCAGCTGGCGACCGTGAAGCGCGCCCGCACGTGGCGCGGGTTCTCCAGCTCGTCCACCAGCGCCACGGCCAGGTCAGCCACCGAGATGTGGCCGGGCTGGTCGCCGTCCATCAGCGGCTGCTCGCTGCCCAGTCGGTAGTTGCCGCTGCGCTCGCCGGGTTGCAGCAGGATGGGCGGGGACAGGAAGGTCCATTCCAGCGAATCTTCGCCGCGCAGGCGGTTCAGCGCTTCACGGGCGGCGGATGCGGCGGCTTTGTATTCGGCCGGGAAGGTTGGCGTGTCCACCAGTTGCACGCCAGGGGCGACGAACAGGCTGCCGGCGCCACCCACCATCACGAAACGCTTCACGCCGGACTGCTTCACACCGGCGACCTGCGCGTCGTAGCCGCGCAGGAATTCGTCGTGGATGTCGGGGTTGGTCCAGCCGGGGTTGTAGGCGCTGAGCACCGCGTCATGGCCGCGCACCGCGGCGGCGACCTGGTCTGCCACCAGCGCGTCGGCCTTCACGACGGTCAGGTTCGGTTGAGCGGGCAGCTTCTCGGGATGGCGCGCCAGCACCGTCACCTGGTGGCCGCGTTGCAGCAGTTCGGTCAGGGCGGGCGTGCCGACAAAGCCGGTGGCGCCGATCAGGGCGATGCGCATGAAGAAACTCCGGTTGGATTGCAATGGAGAGTAGTTTGTCTGCTTCACGAACAGCGCGGTAGCGGGGCAAAATTGCTATCAGTTTGAAGTGGAGCTTCACGATGGATGATTTGCGGCGGCTGGCCGTGTTTGCCGCGGTGGTTCGGCACCGCTCGATGAGCGCGGCGGGGCGGGCCCTGGGCATGAGCCCTTCGGCGGTGAGCCAGCAGGTGCGCGTTCTGGAGAGAGAGGGCGGCGTGACCTTGCTGCACCGCTCCACCCGCAAGCTCACGCTGACCGATGCCGGCGAGCGCCTGCACATGGCCTGCGCTGCGATGGTGGTGCAGGCCGACCTGGCGCGGGCGGAGCTGCGCAGCGCACGCGAGGCCCCCAGTGGCGAGCTGCGCATTGCGGCAACCGTGGGCTTTGCGCGCCACATTGCCCCGGCACTGGGTGAACTGCTGGCCGCTCACCCGGCGCTGAGCCTGCAGTTGCTGGTGGACGATTCACCGGTGGACCTGATCGAGGCGCGGGTGGACCTGGCGGTGCGCTTTGGCAACGTGCCGGACATGCCTTGGGCGGCGCGGCGGCTGGGCAGTTTCGACTGGTGCCTGTGCGCATCGCCGGCCTGGCTGGCGCAGCATGGCGAACCAAGCTCGCCGGAAGCCTTGCTGGGCCATGCCTGGGTGGGATTTGTCCGGGCCAGCGGAGCTTTGATGTTCAGCTTCCAAGGCCCGGCGGGCGAGCGGCAGACCTTGCGCATCCAGCCGCGCATCGCGAGCAACAACCAGCTCTCGATCCAGCAGATGTGCGAGGCTGGCCTGGGCCCGGCGATGCTGGGCATGGTGGACGTGCAGGAAGCCCTGGATGCCGGCCGTCTGCGCCACCTGCTGCAGGATTGGCAGGCCGGCTCGCTGGACGTCTGGGCGCTGACGCCGCAGCGCGATGCGCAGCCGGCCAAGGTGCGGCATGCCGTTGCTGCGTTGGCCGCCTACCTGGCGCAGGTGCCCGGCATGCGGCCTCCCGTTTGAGCCCGGGCGGGCCGCGTTTTCACATGCCTGCGTAGTTCGGCCCGCCGCCGCCTTCGGGCGTGACCCAGACGATGTTCTGCGTGGGGTCCTTGATGTCGCAGGTCTTGCAGTGCACGCAGTTCTGCGCGTTGATCTGCAGGCGCTGCGTGCCGGCCTCTTCGACGAACTCGTACACGCCCGCCGGGCAGTAGCGGCTCTCGGGGCCGGCGAACTTGGCCAGGTTGACCTGCACCGGCACCGCGTTGTCCTTCAGCGTCAGGTGGGCCGGCTGGTTCTCTTCGTGGTTGGTGTTGCTGATGAAGACCGACGAGAGGCGGTCGAAGGTCAGCTTGCCATCGGCCTTGGGGTAGTCGATCCTGGTCGACTCGTTGGCCGGGCGCAGATAGACATGGTCCGGCGCGGTGCGGTGGAGGGTCCACGGCGGACTCTGAACGCCCAGCTTGGGCAGCAGCCACTGCTCGATGCCGGTCATCAGCGTGCCGACGGTGTTGCCCTTCTTGAACCACTGCTTGAAGTTCTTCGAGCGCATCAGCTCGGTTTTCAACCAGCTCTGCTCGAAGGCGGCGGGGTAGGCACTCAGTTCGTCCTGCGCGCGCTCGGCGCCGAGCGCGTCGAATGCGGCTTCGGCTGCCAGCATGCCGGTCTTGATCGCGGCATGGCTGCCCTTGATGCGGGCCGCGTTCAGCGTGCCCGCTTCGCAGCCGACCAGCGCGCCGCCGGGGAACACCAGCTTGGGCAGGCTCAGGATGCCGCCTGCCGTGATGGCGCGCGCGCCGTAGCCCAGGCGCTTGCCGCCTTCGATGTGCTGGCGGATCGCAGGGTGGGTCTTCCAGCGCTGCATTTCCTCGAACGGGCTCAGCCACGGGTTCTTGTAGTCCAGCCCGACGACGAAACCCAGCGTGACCTTGTTGCCTTCGAGGTGGTAGAGGAAGCCGCCGCCGTAGGTTTCGTGGTCCATCGGCCAGCCGGCGGTGTGCACCACCAGGCCGGGCTTGGCCTGCGCGGCCGGTACTTCCCACAGTTCCTTGACGCCGATCGCGTAGCTCTGCGGGTCCTTGCCGGCGTCGAGTTGGTACTTGACGATCAGCTGCTTGCCCAGGTGGCCACGCGAGCCCTCGGCGAAGATCGTGTACTTGCCATGCAGCTCCATGCCAAGCTGGAAGCTCTCGTTCGGTTCGCCGTCCTTGCCTACGCCCAGGTTGCCGGTGGCCACGCCCTTCACGCGGTTCTGCTCGTCGTACAGCACTTCGGCCGCGGCAAAGCCAGGAAAGATTTCGACGCCGAGCGCTTCCGCCTGCTCGGCCAGCCACTTGGTCACGGCGCCCAAGCTGATGACGTAGTTGCCTTCGTTGTGAAAGCACTCCGGCACCAGGCCGCCGGGCGTCTTCCTGGCGCCGGTCTCGGAGAGGAACAGCACTTCGTCGGCCGTCACCGGCTGGTTCAGTGGCGCGCCGCGCGCCTTCCAGTCGGGGAACAGCTCGGTGATCGCGACCGGGTCCATCACTGCGCCGGAGAGGATGTGCGCGCCCGGCTCCGACCCTTTTTCCAGCAACACCACATTGACCTCGCGGCCCTTCTCGGCGGCGAGTTGCTTCAGGCGGATCGCGGTCGACAGGCCAGCAGGGCCGCCGCCGACGATGACCACGTCGTACGCCATGGATTCACGGGGACCGTACTGGGCCAGCAACTCGCTCGGGGTCATGGGTCTCTTTCTGCGTTTGATTGGGTTTGTCTCCGCGTGCCGCGTGCCGTGGGCCGGCCGCAGGCTCGTGCTTGAGGCAATTCTAGCGGCTCGCGCCCAAAAAAAGCACGATCGTGCTTTTGTGTCGCCATGGCGACCTGTGCCCCTGGAAACCCGGTGGACTGCGCCAGCGTAAATACCCGCGCGTCGCTGCCTGCCAAGCCCGCGAGGCACGTGCTATGGTTTGATCCATGAGCTACAACATTGACCTCTCGGGCCGCGTGGCCCTGGTGACCGGCGCCTCGAGCGGGCTCGGCGCCCAGTTTGCCAAGACCCTCGCCAAGGCCGGCGCCGCCGTGGTGCTGGCTGGCCGTCGCGTCGAACGGCTGAAGACCTTGCGCGCCGAGATCGAAAGTGTTGGCGGCGATGCCCACGTGGTCAAGCTGGATGTGACCGACCACGCCAGCATCAAGTCCGCCGTGGCCCACGCCGAGACCGAAACCGGCACGCTGGACATCCTGGTCAACAACTCCGGCGTGAGCACCACGCAGAAGCTCACCGACGTCACGCCGGAAGATTACGACTACGTGATGGACACCAACACCAAGGGCGCGTTTTTCGTTGCCCAGGAAGTGGCCAAACGCATGATTGCCCGCTCGCGCGGCGCGGCGCCGGGCACCTTCATTGGCGGGCGCATCGTCAACATCGCTTCGATGGCCGGGCTGCGCGCGCTGGGCCAGATCGGGCTGTACGGCATGAGCAAGGCCGCAGTGATCCACATGACCCGCGCGCAGGCGCTGGAGTGGGGCCGCTATGGCATCAATGTCAACGCCATCTGCCCCGGCTACATCGACACCGAGATCAACCACCACCACTGGGAAACCGAAGGCGGCAAAAAGCTGATGGCCATGCTGCCGCGCAAGCGAGTGGGCCAGCCGCAGGACCTGGACGCCACGCTGATGATGCTGTGCGCCAGCGAGAGCCATTTCATCAACGGTGCGGTGATTCAGGCCGACGACGGTTTTGGCGTCTGACGCACCGATGAGCGAAGAAGAAGTCCAGGCATCGCCGGGGGTGGTCGTGCCGGTCATGACCTTGCTGCAGGCCCGCGTGCTTGCAGTGCTGGTCGAGAAGCAGCACACGGTGCCGGACAGCTACCCGCTCTCGCTCAACGCGCTGCAGTCCGGCTGCAACCAGAAGACGGCACGCGCGCCGGTGATGGAGGTTGGCGAGAGCGACCTGCTGGAAGCGCTGGACGAGCTCAAGCGCAAGCACCTGATCTCGGAAGTCAGCGGCAGCCGCGTGGTGCGCTTCGACCACAACATGCCGCGTGGCCTCGGCGTGCCCACCCAGTCGGCGGCATTGCTGGCCACGCTGATGCTGCGCGGCCCGCAGACCGCTGCCGAGCTGCGCCTGAACAGCGAGCGGCTGCACCGCTTCGCGGACGTGTCCTCGGTCGAGGCCTTTCTCGACGAACTGGCGACCAAACAGCCCGCACGGGTGCGCAAGCTGGCGCGTTCTCCCGGTGAACGCGAGGCACGCTGGGCGCACTTGCTGTGCGGCGAGCCGCCAGCGTCCTTGGCCGGCGCATCGGGTGCTGCCTCTGGTGGCAACGGCGGGCAGACGGGGCCGGGCTGGTCCGACTGGGAAGCGCTGCAGGCCGAGGTGGTGCGCCAGGGCAGCGAGTTGGCAGAGCTGAAGCGGGTGGTGGCGGAGTTGCGCGAAGCCTTGGGCCATTGATCCATCCAGCGTGAGGGTAAGCGCATGCGATTCGAGTTGCCGGCCGAGAAAAAGCTGACCTGCGAGATGCGCATCCCCATCCGCTGGGGCGACATGGACCTGATGGGCCACGTCAACAACGCGATGTATTTCCGCTACCTGGAAACCGTGCGCGTCGAGTGGCTGCACGCGGTGGGCGGCAAGCCGGATCCGAGCGGGCAGGGCCCCGTCATCGTCAACGCCTTCTGCAACTTCCTGCGCCAGTTGGAATATCCCGGCGAGGTGCTGGCCCGGCACTACGTGGCCAACCCCGGCCGCAGCAGCTTCGACACCTTCATCACGCTGGAACGCGTTGACGAGCCCGGCGTGGTCTGCGCCGAAGGTGGGGCGACCACGGTGTGGGTCGACTTCCCGTCGGGCAAATCGGCCCCTCTGCCGGACTGGCTGCGTGCGCTGATCGCCTGAAGTCGCTGACCGGGCCGGCTCAGCCCGCGATCAGGACCCACAGGCCCAATCCGCCTGCGACCACGGCCAGCAGCAGCCCATACGCCGCCGATACGAGCAGCGCCCGCCACAGGGTTGTGAGCCTGTGGCCGTCGTAGACCTTGCGCATGGCCAGGTAACCGTAGGCCGGGATGGCGAGTACCGGCAGCCAGGCGATGAACGCGGGCAGCAACTGTTCAGCCAGCAGTGCCACGAACCAGAAGCTGTGCACGTGCAGGCTGAACACGAAGTGTTCGCCGTAGGTCCGGCGGCGCCCCACATAGGCGAGCTTCATCAGCGTGGCGAAGAACGGCAGCATCAGGAAGATGGCGTATGGCGCCATCGCGGTGAACTGGTGCGTCATCGCTGCCGGCTTGGCCTTGCCGGCGCGCAAGGTCATGTTCGCCACCAGCCGGTCCAGCCAGCCGCAGGAGGCAGGCTCGCTCAGGCAGCGGCGCTGTTGCGCCAGGTCAGACTCGTCAATGGCTGCGACCACCACGCCGTCGTCTTCATTCGCATCGTCCGACTCCTTCGCATCGTCCGATGCCGGATCGGCGGTTGTCGATGCTGTGCTGGCTGCAGAGGCAGCAGCCGCTGGCTTGTGCAGTCGCACGGCATTGGGGCCGACATTGACATGGGGCCCGTCGCCAGTGAGCTTGAGCACCAGGAAGAAGATGAAGCTCGCAGTCAGGTACAGCCGCAGCGGCAGCACAAAGTGCCGGCGTTTGCCATGGAAATACTCGCGCGTCAGTTGGCCGGGCTGCGTGAGCAGCATGCGCAGCGTGCGCCACAGCGCGCCTTCCAGCGCCACGTAGTGGGTGATGAACTCGTGCACGAATTCGGTGAAGCTGGGCGGATGCAGCACCGTCTCCTGGCCGCAGCGCGGGCAGTAGTCGGCATCGGGCAGCGGGGTCAGGTCCTGCTGGCAGTTGCGGCAATGCGGCGAGCGAGCGTGACCGTGATGAAGATGGGAGGGCGAAACGGACGAGGGCGAGGGCAGGGGCTGGGAGGTGATCACGACGGCTGTGGGGTGCGGCGGAAGATTCATACCGCAAGCAAGCGATGCACCAGCTCGGGCGTCGTGCTGGCGTTCATCTTGCGCATCAGGCGGGCGCGGTAGACGTCGACCGTGCGTGGACTGATGGCGAGCTTCTTGCCGATCTGCTTGCTGGTGTCGCCTTCGATCAGCAGCGCGGCGATCTCGCGTTCGCGGCCGGTGAAGTCGACCTTCAGCACGCGGCGGGCCGACAGGTCCTCGAAGGTCCAGATGCCGGCGGCATGAGGGTCGGCTGAATCCAGCGCGCGGCCGGACACGTGGCACCAGAACAGCTCGCCGCTCATGCGCTTCATCACGCGGTCATCGGCGTAGCGCCCGTCTTCGCCGAGGCTGGCGATGATGCGGTCGCCGGTGCGCTGGTATTCGGCGGTGCTGGGGTACATCACCTCGAAGGACTGGCCGATCAGCTGCGCACCCTCGGCGTAGAACATGGCCAGCGCGTGCTGGTTGCAGTCCACCACCAGCCGGTTGCGGGACAGCACCATGCCGATCGGGGCCAGGTCGAAGGCAATGCGGTAATCCAGGTCGATCATGTCAGGTACGAAAGCTCACAACAGCGCGTAAGTGGTGGTGGCGTGGGCCGCGAGTGTCCCAGATGGCAGCCGGCATTCGATCTCCCCGAACACCAATTGCCGGCCAAGCTTCAGCACCCGGGCCAGCACCTGCACCTCGCCGGCATCGCCCGGTACCGGGCGCAGGAAGCTGGTCTGGAGCTGCACCGTGGTCATGGGCTGGAAGCCGCCGAACTGGGCCGAGATGGCCAGCACCATCGCGCTGTCGGCCGCTGCCATCAGCGTCTGGCCGCAGAGCACGCCGCCGGCATGCACGTGCGGCGGCGTGACGGACAGGGCCAGCGTCAGTTCGCTGCCTTCCAGCCTGCGCACCTGCAGGTCCAGTGCCTGCACCCACGGCGCGAAGATCTCGCTGCAAAGGCGCTGCAATTGGGCCATGTCCAGTGGTTTGGCGAGCGGTGGCGAGGGTTTGCGGGGAGCGTCTGAGGTCATGGCCTTAGTCAAATCTACCTAGTGGACTACGTAATATGTTACGTAGTACCCTTCTTGCACATCCGAACAAGCCCGGAGGCAAACCCATGAACAAGATTTACCCGAGCGCAGCTGCTGCGCTGGAAGGCGTCGTCCAGGACGACCAACTGCTCGCCGTCGGAGGCTTCGGCCTCTGCGGTATTCCCGAGGCGCTGATCGACGCGCTGCAGGCCAGCGGCAAGCAGAACCTCACCGTCATCTCGAACAACGCCGGTGTCGATGGCTTCGGCCTCGGCAAGCTGCTCAGCACGCGCCAGATCAAGAAGATGATCTCCAGCTACGTGGGCGAGAACAAGGAGTTCGAGCGCCAGTACCTGGCCGGCGAGCTGCAGCTCGAATTCACGCCGCAGGGTACGCTGGCCGAAAAGCTGCGCGCTGGCGGCGCCGGCATCCCGGCGTTTTTCACCAAGACCGGCGTCGGCACCATCGTCGCTGAAGGCAAGGAGCTGCGCGAGTTCGACGGTCACACCTACGTGATGGAGCGCTCGCTCGCACCGGACGTGTCGCTGGTCAAGGCCTACGTGGCCGACAAGAGCGGCAACCTGCAGTTCCGCCGCACCGCGCGCAACTTCAATCCCAACGTCGCGATGGCCGGCAAGATCACCATCGTCGAGGTCGAGAAGATCGTCGAGACCGGCGAGATCGACCCGGACCAGGTCCACCTGCCCGGCATCTTCGTGCACCGCATCGTGCTGAACGCGACGCCGGAAAAACGCATTGAACAACGCACGGTCCGCAAGTCGGCCTGAGCTGAAGGAGACACACACCATGGCATGGACCCGCGATGAAATGGCCGCCCGCGCTGCACAGGAACTGCAGGACGGCTTCTACGTGAACCTGGGCATCGGCCTGCCGACGCTCGTCGCCAACCACGTGCCCGGCGGCATGGAGGTCTGGCTGCAGAGCGAAAACGGCCTGCTGGGCATCGGCCCCTTCCCGACCGAGGAGGAGGTGGACGCCGACATGATCAATGCCGGCAAGCAGACCGTCACCACGCTGCCCGGCTCGTCGATCTTTTCCAGCGCGGACAGCTTCGGCATGATCCGCGGCGGCAAGATCAACTTGGCCATCCTCGGCGCAATGCAGGTCAGCGAAAAGGGCGACCTGGCCAACTGGATGATCCCCGGCAAGATGGTCAAGGGCATGGGCGGCGCGATGGACCTGGTGGCCGGCGTCGGCCGCGTCATCGTGCTGATGGAGCACGTGGCGACCAAGAAGGACGGCAGCACGGACATGAAGCTGCTGCCCGCCTGCACGCTGCCACTGACCGGCCTGGGCGTGGTCAACCGCATCATCACCGACCTGGCCGTGATGGACGTGACCCCCGAAGGCCTGAAGCTGGTCGAGACCGCCCCGGGCGTGAGCCGCGAAGAGGTGCAGGGCAAGACTGGCGTGCCGCTGCACTGAGCGCCGCGCACCTGCAAATCGTCCAAGGGCCTTCGGGCCCTTTTTCATTGCACTTTGTGCGTGCTTGCGTTGCGCGCGTCAGTACGGCGGCGCCTTGCGCGTGCGCTGTTCGCGCGCGGCTTCGGTCCACCAGGCCAGGTCGTCGGCAAAGCGCGGGAAGGCTTTCTGCAGCGCCTCGCCGGCGCCGCCGGTCGGGTTGCCGTCGGCATCCAGCGTCTGCGAGATCGGGCCGACCGCCAATGCGCTGGAGATGACCACCATGCCCATCTCCGACAGGATGCTGTGCCAGATACTGCCCGAGCGCACACCCGAGAACCGACCGGCAGAGTAGCTGGCCACAGCCGCCGGTCGCCAGAACCATTCTTCCAGGAAATGGTCGGTCAGGTTCTTCAGCCCGGGCTGCGGCCCCCAGTTGTATTCGCCGGTCACGAAGACGAAGGCGTCGGCGCCGCGTATCTTCTGCGCCAGCGCTTCCATCGCCGCGGGCGCGGTACCCTGGGGGTACTCCTTGTACATGCGGTCGAGCATCGGCAGGCCGACGGCCTGGGCGTCGATCAGTTCGGCCTCGGCGCCGCGCGCGTTGAGGCCGGCCACCAGGTAGTCCGCCAGGCGAATGCCCATGCGGTCCGATCGATACGAGCCATAGAACACCAGGATCTTGTCAGCCATCTTCGCTCCGTTCGAGAGGCCGAGGCGGCCCCGCAGCGAAGGCTACAGCATCGAGGCCCTCCCTCATGGGTCATTTGGTAGCAGCTTCTTCCAGGCAGTCTGGCTACCATTCCCGTCCATGAAAAAGCCACTGCCAGCCCTTTGCACCGTTGCTCCGATGCTCGCCCTGCTGCTGGCCGGCCAGGTCTTTGCCGCACCCGCTGCGCAGCCGTTCGACGTGGTCAGGAAGCCGGAGTCCGTCGACCCCGAATGGCGTGCCCGTCTGTGTGCGCTGCTGTCGCAGCCTTGCGATCCGCAGTCCCTCGGGTTGTACCGGCCGCGTGGCGCCGCCGCGGGCGACTACGCGGTGTTGTCGGACGAACCGCTGGCCATGGCGATGGTGCGCATCAAGCGCGGCGCAGATTCGAGAACCTGGCAGCTGGCCCGCCTGCATGACTTCACAAGCTATGCC
>NZ_JBGGNH010000003.1:0-4366 GCF_041287625.1 Ideonella sp. | reverse complement strand
GGTGCCGTGGGCCTCGATGTAGGTCACCGTGCGCGGGTCGATGCCGGCACTGCGGTGCGCCTTGGCCACCACCGCGGCCTGCGCCACGGGGTTTGGCGCCGTGAGGGAATTGGCGCGCCCGCCGTGGTTCTCGGCGCTGCCACGCACCAGGCCATGGATGTGGTCGCCGTCGCGCTCGGCGTCCGACAGGCGCTTGAGCACCAGCATCGCCACGCCTTCGCCGCGCACATAGCCGTTGGCATTGCTGGCAAAGGTCTTGCAGCGGCCGTCCTCGCTCAGCATGCCGGCCTTGTTGAAGCTGACATGGGCCTCGGGCATCACGATGGTGTTGACGCCGCCCACGACGGCAACCGTGGCCTCGCCGCTCAAGAGCGCCGCGGCCCCGCGCCGCAGCGCCACCAGCGAGCTGGAGCAGGCCGTCTCCACCGGCTCGCTGGCGCCATGCCAATCGAACAGGTAGCTGATGCGGTTGGGGCCGACCGAAGGCACGCCACCGGTCGACGAATAGGCTTCGCCCGCAAGCTGGGCGCGATTGAGCAACGTGCCGTAGCCGGTCGCACCGGTGCCGACATAGATGGCCGTGTCGCTGCCAGACAGCGCAGCCCCCGCGTAGCCAGCGTCTTCCAGCGCCTTCCAGACCTGCGTCATCATCAGCCGCTGCTGCGGGTCCATCAGCTCGGCTTCCTTCGGCGAGATGCCGAAGAACTTCGGATCGAATTCATCGACACCGTCAATGAAGCCGCCCCACTTGATGTTGGTCTTGTTGTCTTCGCGGGTCGGGTCGCCGAACCAGGCCTGCCAGTCCCAACGCTCGCCAGGAATCTCGGTGATGCAGTCCTTGCCGGCCTGCAGGTTGCGCCAGAAGGCGTCAATGTCGCGCGCCTGCGGGAAGTGCCCGCTCATGCCGATGATGGCGATGGGCTCGTCAACCGCCGGCCTGCGGCTCGCGGTTGCCGGTCGCTGGCTGAAGAGATTGCGGCCTCGCGAACGGGTGCGCTCGCGCGCTGGTGCAGGCACCACTGGAGGTGCCACGGGCGCCGCGCCGTTCGCCACCGAAAACCGCGGCGCCAGCGCTGCACGGTGCTCACGCGCCAGGTGGTCCGCCAGCCCGTCCAGCGTCGGGTGCTCGAAGAAGACCGTCGGCTTCAGTTCGAGCTGGTACTGCTGGTTCAGGGCGGCGCCGAATTCGGTCAACGAGACCGAGTCGAAACCGTATTCGCTCAAGGCCGTTTCGCCGTCGATGTCCTCCGGCCTGACCTTGATCAGCGCCGAGACCATCGCAACCAACGCGCGCTTGACGCTTTCCGGCAAGGCTTGATCATCGGCCGGGCGGTCCACCTGGCGCGCTTGATGCCCGGGTGGCAACAATGCCACAGGCGCCTGGGCGGCTTGGCCCAGCAGCAGTTGCCGGATGCGGGCTGCCTCACCGGCCACGACCAGGCATTGGGCGCTGCCGCTCGCCAGTGCCTGGCGCAAGGCCAGCAGGCCGTTCTCGGTGGCCAGCGGATGCAGGCCGAATTGCTGGCTCAGCAGCTTGCGGGTGGCAGCGTCAACCTGCATGCCACCTTCGTCCCACAGCGGCCAGTTCACCGACAGGGTTCGGCCCCAGCGCTTGCCTTGCGCCACGAGGGCGCTGCGATGCTGCGCAAACGCGTCCATGAACGCATTTGCCGCCGCATAGTCCGCCTGCCCGGCATTGCCGAGCGCGCCGGCAATCGACGAGAAGCAGATGAAGAAGTCCAGCGCCATGTCGCGGCTGGCTTCGTCCAGGAACACCGTGCCGGCCACCTTGGCGGCCAGCACCTCGCGCAATTGCTGCGGCGTCTTCCTGGCGATCAAGCTGTCGCGCAGCACCCCGGCGCTGTGGATGATGCCGTCCAGGCCTTCGAACTCCTCGGGAATGCTGTGCAGCAGCTGTGCCAAGGCCGTGCCGTCGCTGGCATCGACTGCGTGATAGCGCACCACGGCACCCAGCGTTTCCAGTTCTCGGATGCGGGCCTGGATGTGTTCGTCCAAGGCCGAACGGCCGGTCAGGATCAGCACCGCGTTCCTGGCATGGCGCGCGATCTCCCGCGCGAAGATCAGCCCCAGTCCGCCAGCGCCACCGGTGATCAGGTAGACACCGTGCGACTTCCATGGCAAGGCTGCATCAGCCGCCATCGAAAGCTCCGTCCAGGCAGCGGTTTCACGCTCACCGCTGCTGGTGTATCGCACCTGCTGCGCGTTGCTGCCGCAGTTGTCCAGCACGGCCTGCGCAAGGTCCTGCCCAGGCTGCACGCCGATCACCTGCCCGGTGATGCGCGGGTTCTCGGCTTGCGCGGTGCGCAGCATGCCGCCCAGGCCCGCCAAGGCCTGGCCTTCACCGGTGCCCGGCACGAGCACCTGGATCAGGTGCCTGCCAGCCTGGCCGGTCAGCGCCCGCAGCTGTTCGAGCAGTGCAACGGCCGCGGACTCGAAGCATTGCGCCAGCTCGCCTTGGTTGGCAACGGACACGCAGACGATGCCGGGCAGGCGCCCTGCCAGATCGACGGCCTCCACGCCGCAAAGCAGCACGACATGCCGCGCGAATGCGTCGCCAGTTGCCGGCGCTGCCGCTTGCCGGGTCCAGGTAGGGAGCAGCAACAGGGTCTGGATCAATGAGGCTTCCCTTGTTCGAGACAGGTTTGGATCCGTTCGCACTGACCCTTCGACAGGGCTCAGGACTAAAGGCTTTGTCGAAGTGCTTGCGTCGAGGTACGCGCCGGCTCCCTTCGACAAGCTCAGGACGATCGGAAATACAGGCTCAGCCCGAACGGGTGGCGGTGTCACGAATTCAGAAAACCTGAATGACGACTTGGGCACAGCACCGGCCGTGGCCGACCGCAAGCTGAACTGCCCAAAGCGCACGCAGACGGTGCCGTGCCCATCGCACAGGTCGATGTCCAGCCGCCGCACCGCGTCCCCTGCATTGTTGCCGGCGCTCCTGCGCACGACCGCCCACATCTCGGCCGTGCACGGCGCCAGCACTTCCAGCGCGCCCAGCGCAAACGGCAGGCTCAGCGGCGCGCCTTCGGCCTGCAAGCCCAGCGTGGCCTGCAAGGCTGCGTCCAGCAGGCTTGGATGCAGCGCGTAGCCGCTTTCCGGCGCTGCAGCCGGCAGGCTGATGCGCGCCAGCACCTGGTCCTGCCCGACATGAACTTCGCTCAGACCCTGGAACGCAGGGCCGTAGTGCAGGCCCAGCTGCTCGAAGCGGGCGTAGCACTGCGCTGCATCCAGTTGCGACTGCTGGCACTGTGCACGCACCGCTTGCAGGTCGTGCGCCGTGGTGCCTGCCCGTTCGCGCAGATGCGCCAGGCCCTGGCTGTAGCCGCGCACCTCGCCCTCGCCGTTCTCGCTGTAGATCTCGAAGCTGACGGTCCCATCTTCTTCCGGATCGAGCGCGATGTGCAGGCTCAGGCCTTCGCTGCCCACGACCACCGGGCGCGTCCACACCACGTCGCTCAGCGCCACGCTGCCCTCATGCCCCAGCACATGGCTGGCTGCCGTGCGCGCCATCTCCAGTTGCGCCACGCCGGGCAGCACGCGCGCGCCTTGCACCACGTGGTCAGCCAGGAAGAACTCTTCGCCGCTCAGCTGCGTGCTGAAGCGCAAGCCCTCGACGTCCGAGGTGTTGCGGTGAACCAGCGGGTGCAGGTTCACCGTTGTCGCCATGGGCTGCATTGGGCTGGTCTGCACCCAGTAACGCTCGCGTGCAAACGGGTAGGTGGGCAGGCTGATGCGTTGCGGGCGCCGGTCGCCGTACAGCCGCTGCCAATCGACTGCCATGCCCTTGACCCACAGGTCCAGCAACTTGCCGAACTTGCCCTTGGCGATCCAGGCCTCGACCATGGCGGCCGTGTCCTCATCGCCGCTGAGCCCTGCGAGCGCTTCCTTGTTGCGCTTGACCTGTCCCCGGTACAGCTCGTCGACGCTGTCGCCCGCCGCATGGGCATCCAGCTTCCGGCGCAGCTCTTCCATCGAGCTGACCACCAAGCCCAGCCGCTCCTCCATCGCTTCACGCCCAACCTGCAGCGTGTAGGCCAGGTCCGCAAGGTGGATGGCCGCATCGGATTCGATGGCGTCGCGCAGTTGCCGGACTTGCTCGTTGAGCCGGTCTTCGCTTCTGGCCGACAGCACGATCAGCGCGGGTCCTTGGTCTGTGCGTTGGTCTTGTGGTGCGCTGTACTCCTCGATCACCACATGCGCGTTGGCCCCGCCCGCGCCGAACGACGAGATGCCGGCAATGCGTTTGCCTTCTTGCTGCCTGCCGCCCACTTCCCGGGTGGGCCTGAGCCAGTCGGTCAGCTCCTGCTGCACGACGAACGGCGTGCCTTCGAAGTCGATGTTG
>NZ_JBGGNH010000002.1:0-3286 GCF_041287625.1 Ideonella sp. | reverse complement strand
GGTGCCGTGGGCCTCGATGTAGGTCACCGTGCGCGGGTCGATGCCGGCACTGCGGTGCGCCTTGGCCACCACCGCGGCCTGCGCCACGGGGTTTGGCGCCGTGAGGGAATTGGCGCGCCCGCCGTGGTTCTCGGCGCTGCCGCGCACCAGGCCGTGGATGGTGTCGCCATCACGCTCGGCGTCCGACAGGCGCTTGAGCACCAGCATCGCCACGCCTTCGCCGCGCACATAGCCGTTGGCGTTGCTGGCGAAGGTCTTGCAGCGGCCGTCTTCGCTCAGCATGCCGGCCTTGTTGAAGCTGATGTGCATTTCCGGCGTGACCATGGTGTTCACGCCACCGGCGATGGCCAAGCCGCAATCGCCCCGCTGGATCGCCAGGATGGCCCGCCGCAGCGCCACCAGCGAGCTGGAGCAGGCCGTTTCCACCGGCTCGCTGGGCCCATGCCAGTCGAGGAAATAGCTCATCCGGTTCGGGCCGACCGAGGGCACGCCACCGGTGGACGAATAGGCCTCGCCGCCCAGGCCCACGCGGTTGAGCAGCGTGCCGTAGCCGGCAGCACCGGTGCCGACATAGATGGCGGTGTCACTGCCCGACAGCGCAGGCCCGGCATACCCGGCGTCCTCCAGCGCCTTCCAGACGTGCATCATCATCAGCCGCTGCTGCGGGTCCATCAGCCGGGCTTCCTTCGGGGAAATGCCGAAGAACATCGGGTCGAACTGGTCGATGCCGTCGATGAAGCCGCCCCACTTGACGTTGGTCTTGTTGTCTTCGCGCGTCGGGTCGCCGAACCATTCGCGCCAGTCCCAGCGCTCGGGGGGAACTTCGGTGATGCAGTCCCTGCCCTCGGCCAGCACGCGCCAGAAGGCGTCCAAGTCTGGTGCCTGCGGGAACTGCCCGCTGATGCCGATGATGGCGATCGGCTCGTCCAGCGCCGGGCTGCGGCTCACCGCCGCTGCCGCCGGTCGGACGAGGCTGCCGCGCCCGCGCGACTTGGCGGGCTTGTCCATCGGTTCCGGCACAAAAGCCGGCATCACCTCGGTCGCCACTGCGAACACTGGCGCCAGTGCGGCGCGATGCTCGCTTGCCAGATGGGCTGCCAGCGCGTCCAGCGTCGGATGTTCAAAGAAGATCGTCGGCTTCACATCGACCCGGTATTGCTGGTTCAGGGCGTTGCCGAATTCGGTCAGCGAGATCGAATCGAAACCGTATTCGCTCAGCGCCGTGTCGCCGTCGATGTCCTCGGGCTTGACCTTGATCAGCTGCGACACCATCTCGACCAGCATGCGCTTGACCTTGTCCTGCAGCACGCTGCCAGCGGGTGTGAGCGGGGCGGCGGGCACGGTGGCAAGCACAGGCCTGTCGTCCTGCGGGGCGCTGCCCATCGGCGAGCGGACGCTGAACTGCCGCAGGCGCACGCACAGGGCACCGTGTTCATCGCAGAGATCGATGTCGAAGCGTTGCTCGGCGTCACCGGCCTGGCTGCCCGGGCTGCGCTGCGCGACGGCCCACATCTCGGTCGTGCACGGCGAGAAGGCCTCCAACGCGCCAAGCGCAATGGGCAGCATCAACGCAGGCTTGCCCACTTGCAGGCCCAGCGTGGCCTGCAAGGCCGCGTCCAGCAGGCTGGGATGCAGCAGGTAATCCGCCTGCGTCGCCCGCACCTTTTCGGGCAGGCTGATGCGGGCGAGCACTTGCGCCTCGCCCACGAACAGCTCTTGCAGGCCCTGGAACCCGGGGCCGTAGTGCAGGCCCATCCGGGCGAACCGGTCGTAGCACTGCGCGGCACCGAGATGCGACCCGGCGCAACGCTGGCGAAGCGCCACCACATCGAGCGTCTCGGCGCTGGTTTCCTCAGTGCCAGGCCTGGCCAGGCCCTGGCTGTAGACCACGGCCGCGTCGCCCTCGCCTTCGCCACGGATCTCGAAGCCGACATCGCCGTTCGTTTCGGGGTACAGCGCCAAGTGCAACGTCAGCCCCTCGCCGCCGACCACGACCGGCCGCAGCCACACGACATCGTGCAACGCGATGCGGCCCGTTTCGCCGAACACCTGGCTCGCCGCGTGGCGCGCCATCTCCAGCTGTGCCGCGCCGGGCAACACGCAAGCACCACGCACCACGTGATCGGCCAGGAAAAACGCTTCGCCACCGAGCTGCGTGCTGAAGCGCAGGCCGCCCAGGTCCGAGGTGTTGCGGTGGAGCAGGGGATGCAGCGCCGCTGTAGCCAGCCGTGCTGCAGGCTGCGCGCTGTCCGTGCGCACCCAATGCCGCTCTCGGGCAAACGGATAGGTCGGCAGGCTGATGCGCCGCGGCCGCTGGGCACCGTGGAGGCGCTGCCAATCAACCGCCATGCCCTTGACCCACAGGTCCAGCAGCTTGCCGAACTTGCCCTTTGCGGCCCAGGTGTCGGCGATGGTCGCCATGTCCTCGTCGCCCGCCAACGCCGCCAGCGTGTCCTTGTTCCCTTTGACCTGGCCGCGGTACAGCCCGTCGATGGCGGTCTTGCCCTCGGCATGGCCGCTCAGCTTCTCGCTCAACTCGGCGAGAGACCCAACGACCAGCGCGAGGCGCTCGTCCATCGCCTTGCGCCCCACCTGCAGCGTGTAGGCCAGATCGGCCAGTGCGATGCTGGCGTCGGCCTCGATGGCCGCGAGCAACTGCCGCACCTGTTCGCCAAGTTGGTCTTCGGTACGCGCGGACAGCACGACCAAGGCCGGACCGGCCGCCACGGGTGCCACAGGTGCCACAGGCTCAGGCGCGATGTATTCCTCCAGCACGACGTGCGCATTGACGCCGCCAAAGCCGAACGAGCTGACGCCCGCGCGGCGCGGCAGCGGTTGGCCTTGCGCATCGCGCAGTGCTGCCCATTCGCGTGTCTCCTGCACCACGTAGAACGGACTGCCATCCAGGTCGATGTAGGGGTTCAGCGTCTCGCTGTGCAGGCTCTTCACCAGCGTCCTGTGCTTCATCTGCAGCAGCACCTTGACAACGCCCGCCACGCCAGCCGCCAGTTCCAGGTGGCCGATGTTGGTCTTCACCGAACCGAGGCCGCAGTGCGCTGCCTGCACCTCACCGTCGCCGGTGGCCGCATAGAGTTCCCTGAATGCGGCCTTCAGGCCATTGATCTCCACCGGGTCGCCCAGCGGTGTGCCGGTGCCGTGGGCCTCGATGTAGGTCACCGTGCGCGGGTCGATGCCGGCACTGCGGTGCGCCTTGGCCACCACCGCGGCCTGCGCCACGGGGTTTGGCGCCGTGAGGGAATTGGCGCGCCCGCCGTGGTTCTCGGCG
>NZ_JBGGNH010000001.1:0-82144 GCF_041287625.1 Ideonella sp. | reverse complement strand
CTTGGCCCAGCGCGCGACCTCGGCTTCGACAAACTTCTTGTGCGCCGCCGGTTCGACGCGGGCGTCCGACACGACGGTGATCCCCAGCGCCTCCTGGCGCTTGATGAGTTCCGGATCCTTGAGTGCCCCGCGCAGCGCTTCATTCAACTTGCTCAGCACGGGTGCAGGTGTGTTGCGCGGGGCATAGAGCCCGTGCCAGACCGTCACGCTGAAGTCGGTCAGGCCGCCTTCGGCCAGCGTCGGCAGGCCGGCCAGTGCAGGCAGCGTCATGCGGTCCTTGCTGGACACCGCGAACGCCTTCACCTTGCCACCTTCGATCTGGGGCACGGCATTCGTGGCCTGCTCGCACATCAGGTCGACCGTGCCGCCCATCAGGTCGGTCATGGCCGGGCCCGTGCCCTTGTACGGCACCGTCGTCATCTCCGCCTTCAATGCGCTCTGCAGCATCAGGCCGCAGAGATGCGAGGCGGACCCGACGCCCGCATGGGCCAGGTTGACCTTCGTCGGATCGGCCGCAATCCACTTGCGGAGCTCGGCGAAGTCCTTCGCCGGCAAGGTCGTGCGGCCGATCAAGGTCGAAGGCGCCTCGTTGATCAGGCCCAGGTAGGCGAAATCTTCGATGCCCTTGTAGGGCAGCTTGCGGTACAGCGTCGGTGCCGTCGCAAAGCCGATGTGGTGCACCAGCAGGGTGTAGCCGTCGGGCGTTGCGGTTGCCACCTTCGCCGTGCCCAGCGTGCCACCGGCACCGCCGACGTTCTCGACGATGACGGTCTGGTTCAGCCGCTTGCGCAAGGCTTCGGCCAGGTCGCGTGCGATCTTGTCGCTCGGGCCGCCGGCCGCGAACGGCACGACCAGCGTGACGGGTTTCTCCGGGAACTCGGCCCGGGCATTGCCCGCCGCCGCAAGAAGAACCGAGGCCATCGCAAGGCCCCACGTACGCCGATCGATCTTGTCCATGTCTGTCTCCAAGTGGGCACGCCACTCAGGGCGCTGTGGCTCGGATGATCGTCGGCCCGTTCGGCGAAGGCCAATGCCCGATTTCTTGGTTTTGATGCCTTCAAAGCACCGGCACACCCGGGCGGCTTCGGCATTCGCCGGCAACGCTCAGCTGGCCGCGGCTGCTCGTGAACCGATGATGCACGCTCCTGAGAACGCAGCAAGCGAATGCTGCGCAGCTGACCACAATCGGGTTCTAAACCCTATGGCTCATTTTCAGCTTGATACCTTGCGATTGAGGGCGACCATCGCTTCACGTTCGAACGGCACACTTCCGTCCATGATGGCCTGCATAACGAGCTCAAGGTTGCGAGGAGCGCGAGTTGTGTCAGCAGACGACAGCGCAGTCGTCACGCCAGCTGCATCGAGTTCCGTGCAATAGGCGGGAGTTCCCGGTTGGAAGCGCCAGGAATCTGATAGCGGGCCAGCATCGACGGCATCGAAACCGGTTTCGCTGACCAAACCCGATACCACGGATTTCGCAGAGACATCATCGCCACCGATCGGTATGGCCAGCCTGGAGGCGGAGCCACTTTTCGATCCGCAGTCGGACAGAGTGAAGGACAGGAGCGCGTTCCAGGCTTTCACCAGAGGCCTTCCGATCTGCTCGCTGCTCCAGACGGTGTCCGGCTTTCCTGCGTCTACCTCTTCAATCCTGCCGTCTCGCATCGGATAGTAGTTGGACGTGTCGACGACGATAACGTCCGCCGGCACATTGGCAAGCACCGGCGCGAGTTCCGGATTTCGAGCAAACGGCACGGAGAGGATGATGACATCGACATCTTTGACCGCTTCGTCCCGCGTGACGGCAGCGATTGCCGTACCGTCGACGATGTCCTTCAGGGTTTCTGGTCCCTTCGAGTTAGCCAGCTTCACGTCATGGCCGGCGTCTACCAATTTCCGGGCTAGCGTTGCGCCGATGTTGCCGGCGCCGATGATTCCAATTTTCATGATTACTCCTGATTCGTTTTGAGGGCACCTGAGCCGCATTCAGCCTGGCTGAGCAGCAACAGGCCATGCGCGGCTGATCGTTCAGCTCTGCGGGCCCTTCATGGTCGAGAACATGGTCAGCAGATTGCTGTACGCGCCGTTGGCCACCGCGTCGCGTATGGGCTTGGCGTGCGCCACGACAATTTCTTGCGCCTGCGGAGTGGCTTGCAGGAGGGCCATGGTCTCCGAGAGGAAGTCCTCCAACGGCATGGCCTGTTCGGATTCCTGCTGGCCTAAAAGAGTTGTCCGAACGCCCGGCGGCACGATCTCTATCACCTGGACCGAGGTGTCGGCAAGCTGGACACGCAAAGCCTCGGTGAACGAGTGGATGGCGGCCTTGCTTGCGCTGTACGTCGGCGTGGCGGGAAAGGGGACGAAGGCCAAAGCCGAGGAGACGTTCAGGATGGCTGCGTCGGCCTTCTTCAACAGCTGGGGCAAGAAGGCGTACACCATGCGAATCGACCCGAGCAGGTTGGTCGCTATCGTGTCTTCGGCAATCTGGAGGCCGGCGGCGTCGCGGACATCTTCCCAATGCATGATGCCGGCGTTGTTGACCAGGACGTTCAGTTCCGGGTAGCGGGCGGTGATCGCTTCGCCTGCGCGAATGATCGAAGCGCCGTCTGCCACATCGAGCACGACCGCTTCGATTCCCGGGTGGTCGGTCGTGATGCGGTCGAGCAGTTCCTTGCGTCGGCCGGCGACGATCACCTTGTTGCCGGCCTCGTGCAAGCGCAGCGCCAAGCCGAGTCCAATGCCAGAAGTGCCGCCGGTGATCAGGATGGTGTTGCCAGAGATTTTCACGAAGAGCCTTTCAAAGTGTTCCGGTAGAATGGTCAAGCGGACAGTTATCCGCTTGTTCCAAAGCATATCGGACAACTGTCCGCTTAGCAAGTCGGGTTGACAGAAGGAATGCCGGAGATGGACACACGTTTGCGTTCTGACGCACTGGAGAACCGCGAGCGCATCCTGAAAGTAGCGGTCGCCGAGTTGACCCTTCGCCCCGACGTGGCCCTCAGCGCCATTGCAAAGAAGGCCGGTGTCGGCCAAGCCACGTTCTACCGAAACTTCCCGAGCCGGGAAGCGCTCGTCATCGAGATCTACCGCTACGAGATGGAACAGGTTGCCAATCTCGCGGCCGAATTGCTGCAGACGCGGCCGCCTGAGCAAGCCCTGCGCGAGTGGATGGATGGTCTTGCCCAGTACGCGGTGACCAAGGCGGGCCTGCCCGACGCGATCCGCCAGGCCGCCAGTGACCGCGCATGCCCGGGCACAACATCGGGCTACGCTTCGGTGCCTGCTGCGGCGCAACTCCTGCTCGACGCCAACCACAAAGCGGGAACGATCCGTCCGGGGGTCACCACCGACGACTTCTTCCTGGCCACCGCAGGCATTTGGCAGATCGATCCGCGCGGGGACTGGCAACCACGTCTTGGCCGGCTCATGGACCTGGTCATGGACGGCCTGCGCGTGGGCGCGCCCGGCTCCCAGGTGCCCAAAATCCAATCCAACCCGATCCAGGCCGAAGCCACGCTGAACGGCCGCTGACAGCAGGAAGAGCATCCGCCGTTGCGCGGCGCCGGACTGGACTTTCATTGGCGATGGCCCTGTGTGAGGGGCTTGCAAACCCTTCGACCCGATGCTCCGGGGGCTAAACTGGCTTTTCCCCCTCAAGCTGGCGCCCATGTCGTTCAAATCCAAGCTGCTGCCTTCGTTGCGGGCCGCGCCGGAATCGGCGGGGCTGGTGACTTCGAGTTGGACGGGTGCGCCATTGCCGCCCGAACTGCTGGCGTTGCTGGAGATCAATCCGCTGGCTTTGCTGGCGTGCGAGAGCACCGGGCGAATTGCCTGTGCCAACGCGCCGATGCAGGCGCTGATGGGCGTGGCGGACGCGACGCAGCTGGGTGCCCTGTCACCCGCGCTGTGCGAGCTGATCGGCTGGCCCGGCGCGATGCCCGGGCCGGGCCAGAGCCACCGCATGGAAGGTTGGCTGCCGAGTGCTGCCGGGGGCCAGCGCCACTTGCGCGCCACCACGCGCGCGCTGGATGGCGCGCCGCGGCGCTGGCTGGTGCAGCTGGAAGACTGCAAGCTGGAAGACGCGCAGGAGCTGTCGCGCATCGAGATTGCGGCCCTGATGGGCACGGCCGGCCTGGGGGTGGCGACCTTCGACCCGGCGCGCGGCTGGATCACCGCCGCGCCCGGTCGCCCGGATGCCGGAGAGGGCGCGGCCGATGGGGCGCCAGGCGGGCAGGGCGCGGGGCTGATGTCGATTGGCCGTGACCTGGTCGAGCCCGAATCGCTGCCCGAATACGAGCGGCTGCAGAGCGCGCTGCGCCAGCGCCAGAGGGTGGAGGTGCGCTACGCCGTGCGCCACCGCGACATGGGACGGCGCTGGCTGCTCACGCGGGTTGAGCCGACAGCGCTGGGCGACGATGGCCGCCATGGCTTCAGCGTCGTCACGCTGGACGTGACCGAAGAAGAGAACGCCCGCCGTCGCAACGAGCAGTTGCTGCAGGAACTGGGGACCATCCTCGACACTTCGCCGGCCGGCATTGCCTACCTGCGCGGCCCGCGGCTGGCGCGCTGCAATGCGCGCTTCGAAGCCTTGCTGGACCTGGCGCCAGGTGACGGCACGGGACTCAGCATGGACGCGCTGCTGGCGCGCTGCGGCGTGACCGGCACGGCGGCGCGCCAGGCGCTGGCCACGCTGGCCGAACAAGGCAGTTTCGAGACCCAGTTCCAGCCGGCCCGCGCGCAGGCCTCGGGCAAGCCGGTCTGGTATTCGCTGGCGCTGCGCCGTGCCGGTGTGTCCAGCCCCGGGCAGGACGAGGCGGTCGCGGTGCTGACCGACGTGACCCGGCTGCGCACCCAGCAGGCCGAGCTGGAAGGCCTGGAGCGTGAACGCGAGCTGATGTTCAGCCTGTCGGACGTGGGCATCGTGCATCAGCGCGAAGGGCGCATCGAGCGGGCCAACCAGGCCATGGCCGAGTTGACCGGGCACAGCCAGGCGGAGCTGCAAGGCCTGCCGCTGGCCGAGCTGTACGAAGACGAGCGTGTCTACCAGCATCACCTGGCGCAGGAAAAGCGCGACCTGGCCTTGCACGGCCGGGCCCGCGGCGAGCGCCGCATCCGCCGGCGCGACGGCACCGAGCTGTGGGTGCAGGTCAGCCATCGGCCGGTGGACGCGAATGATCCGACGGCCGGCGCGATCAGCTCGTTTGTCAGCGTGGACGAGCGGCGGCGCGCACGCGAGTCGCTGCTGGCGCAGGCCGACCGCACGCGCGCGATCCTGGATTCGGTGCTGGTGGGCATCGTCACGCTGGGCGAGAAGGGCATCGAGTGGATGAACCGCTCGGCGCGGCGCATGTTCGGCGGCGAGTTGTCGGATTTCCTGGGCCAGCCGATCAGCGTGGTCGCTTCGGCCGAGGCCGACCATCCGCTGCGTCGCACCGACTGGCTGGCCACGCTGCAGGAGGGCCAGGCCGAGACCTTCGAATGCCGGCTGGTGGGCCGCGATGGCCGCACTTTCTGGGTCGTTGGCAATGCCGTGGTCACCGGGCTGGACCAGGGCGGCGGGCAGCAGCTGACCTTTGCGCTGCTGGACATCGAGCGCCGCCGCGAGGCCGAGAACCAGATCACCCAGGCCCGCACCAGCCTGCAGCGCATCATCGAGACCGCACCGCTGGCGATTGCGCTGTTTGATGCGAACAACCAGCAGGTGCTGCAGCTGAACCAGATGATGGCGGCGTTTGCGCGCCGCCCTGCCGCCGAGATCCTGGGCCGCCAGCCGGCGCTGTGGCTGCCGGGGCCGGAGGCGGCTGCGCTGTCGGCAGACCTGCACCGGGCACAGGAAGCTGCCGACACGCTGCGCCGCGAGCTGCACCGCGCGGCCGACCCGGAGAGCGGCGAGCCGGGCCAGGTGTGGGACATGCGCATCGTCTCGCTGGTGGACCCGGGCGAGGCGGGCGCGCAGCTGCTGCTGGTGGCCAGCGACGTGACCGAGCAGCGCGCGGCCGACGAGGCGCGGCTGGAAGCCGCCATTGCCCAGCGCGAGATGCTGGTCAAGGAAGTGCACCACCGCATCAAGAACAACCTGCAGGGTGTTGCCGGCCTGTTGCAGCAGAGCGCGCAGCGCACGCCCGCCGCCGGCCCGGCGATTGCCGAAGCAGTGAGCCAGGTGCATGCAATCGCCCAGGTGCACGGGCTGCAGGTGGGCATGACCGGGCCGCTGCGGGTGCGCGGCGTGATGGAGGCCATCGCCCAGTCGGTGCAGCGCATGTTCGGCCGGCAGATCGAAGTGGAAGTGCAGGGCCCGGCGCCGCATCGCTTCGCGCTGACCGAGGCCGATTCGATCCCGGTGGCGCTCACGGTCAATGAGTTGCTGACCAATGCCATCAAGCACAGCGAGGGCGGGGTGATCGTCTGCCGCATGATCTGCGGCGAGGCGGAGGTCAGCCTGTGTGTGTTGAATCCGGGCCGGCTGGCGCCGGACTTCAGCCTGGCGCAGATTCCTTCCGGCATCTCGGGCCTGGGCCTGGTGCGGGCCTTGTTGCCGCGCAAGGGGGCGACGATTTCGCTGACCCAGGAAGGCGAGGCCGTGGTGGCCAGGCTGCGGCTGGTGCCGCCGGCGGTCGCACTGCTGGAGCCGCTGTGAGCGTGCCGGCTTTCGCCCGCCATATTTGGTGACCTCGTTCGCAGCAGTTCAGCGAAAATCCGCGCCATGTCCGATTCCCTCTCGATGAACAGCAAAGGCAAGGTCCTGGTGGTTGATGACGACCGCCTGGTCCTGGCCACCGTCACCCACGGGCTGTCGCGCGCGGGTTTCGACGTGATCGACGCCGACAACGGCGACGACGCGATCCTGCTGGCGCGTGAGCACCGGCCGGACCTGGCGCTGCTGGACATCCGCATGGAAGGCAAGTCGGGCTTCGACGTGGCCGACTACCTGCGCGAGTCGCTGTCCATGCCCTTCATGTTCCTGTCGGCCTTTGCCGATGCGGCCACGGTGGCCAAGGTCAAGGAACTCGGTGCCGTGGCCTACCTGGTCAAGCCGCTGGACATCGCGCAGATCGTGCCGACGGTGGAAGCGGCGGTCGCGGCCGTGCGGGCAAGGCGTGGCCGTCCGGCGGCCTCTGCGCCCGCACCAGCCGTTGTGGCGCCGGCGTTCTCAGTTACGCCGGTCGCCGCACCCACGCCTGCCGTGGTGGCCCAACAACTCGCACAGCCTGCAGGGGCGCTGGCCGACCCGATCCCACTGGCGGTCGGCGTGCTGATGCACCGCTACTCGCTGCCGCGCACCGAAGCGCTGGCGCGGCTGGTACGGCTGGCCGAAACCGATGGCCGCAGCCTTGCCGCTCAGGCAGCCGCGCTGGTGGATGCGGTCGAACTGCTGGCGCGCCCCGGCAATGCTTGAATCTCCGCCGAGCTCGGCCGCAGGCCGCGGCCATCGGGCGGATCAGACGGTGAAGTAGAAGCGCGCGCCCTTGCCGACTTCGGATTCGGCCCAGATGTCGCCGCCGTGCCGGCGCAGGATGCGGCGCACCGAGGCCAGGCCGACGCCGGTGCCTTGGAAATCCGTGGGGCTGTGCAGGCGCTGGAAGACGCCGAAGAGGCGGTCGGCGAAGCGCATGTCGAAGCCGGCGCCCTGGTCGGCGACGACGTAGACGCGGCGGCCATCCGCCTGGCGTTCGCAGCGGAATTCGATCGTGGTGTGCGGGTTCTGGCCGCTGTATTTCCAGGCGTTGCCCAGCAGGTTTTCCAGCGCAATGCGCAGCAGCGTCGGGTCGCCTTGCACCACCAGGCCGGCTTCGATGTGGATGCTGGCCTGCCGGTCCGGTGCTTCACGCCGCAGGTCTTCGATGATGAAGCCGGCCAGCTGCGACAAGTCCACCGGCTTGCGTGCCAGCGGCTGCGACTGCAGGCGCGACAGCGCGAGCAGCGCGTCGATCATGCTGTTCATGCGCGCGCCGGCCGAGAGCACGCGGTCGACGTGGTCGTTGCCGATGCGGTCCAGGAAGCGGCCGTAATCCTCCTTGAGGATGCGCGCAAAACCTTCGACCACGCGCAGCGGCGCGCGCAGGTCATGCGAGACCGAGTAGATGAAGGACTCGTGGTCGGCCGCGCTGATGGCCGCTTCTTCGGGTGCGGCGCCGGGCAGCGGGCGCAGCAGCAGCAGCCGGCCGGGCTGCTGGCCAGTCTCGCTGTCGAGTGGCAGCATTTCGAGTTGCCACTGGTCGGTGGTGGCGCTCTGGCCCGGGGCCAGGCCTTCGATCACGCCGATCAGCTCGCGCGGCGCCTTGGCCAGTGCGCCTGCCCAGTCGCGCATGCCCTCGGGGGCATGCGGGTCGAGCTGCAGCAGGCGGGCGGCGTCGGGGCTGATCGCGGCAATGCGCCAGCCGCGGCCGTCCGGCACCAGCGCCACTGCGGCCACGTCCAGCTCGGGCCACAGGCGCTGCAGAACGGCCTGGTCGAACACGCGTTGTTCGCTCTCGCCCAACGGGGTGGCGGTACCGAGGTAACCGAGGAAGCCGCCATGGGCATCGAACTGCGGCAGTGCGCGCAAGCGCCACACCGGCTGGCCCGGCATGCCCAGCCGTACCACGCGCAGGCCAGGGACCAGTGCGTGCGCGTCCAGCCTGGCCTGCAGTGCGCCGGGGCGGGTGTCGGGGTCCAGTACCTCGAAACGGTCGAACAGCTTCAGGCCCAGCGCCTGCTCGGCCACCCAGGCCGCGGGCGCTGCACCATGCGGCGGGCGCCAGCCCTGCACGCGGTGCTGGGCGTCGCTGCGCCAGACAAAGCTGTCGGCCAGTTCGGTCAGGCTTTGTTCGTTTTGCGTGGCGCTGCGCAGCTGATGCGCCAGGCTTTGGCGGCCCCACAACAGGCCGGCCAGCGCACACACGCCGCCGAAGGCCAGCATCGGCAGCCAGGACCAGGGCCCGCTCAGGCCATCGGGATTGCCCGGCGCGGCGGCGAGCGACCACACCAGCAGGATGGCCAGCGCCAGCAGGCCAGCCCACAGCACCGTGGCCGTGAGGCTGCGCCCGCGCGATGCGCGGGCAGACGCCGGGGCGAACGCGCTGGCAGACAGGGATCGGCGCATGGCGCGGATTGTAAGGAGACGATCCCCTTGCAAGGAGCAAACGGCGCAGCCGCGCGACATATTCCCGCTGCTCGTATTCACGATGGCGGCAATTCCGCCTTGACGTGCATGGGATGCCGCATGATGCTTCCGCAGAGCCGTTTCCTTGGGAGTGCCAAAATCGCGTGTGGCGAAGGCAGAATGGCGACATAACCAACTGCCGGTCGGCACCCCGACCGGACAAGATTGCAAGATGCAAGATGCCGGCGACAACGCACCCGTGCTGGACTCCGCCAGCCTCGACCAGCTGCGGGCGCTCGACCCCCAGGGCAGTTCGGGCTTCGTCAAGCGGGTGCTGGACACCTTTCTTCGCTCGCTGCAAAACCAGCGCGAGGCGGTCGCGGCCGCGACTGCGTCGGGTGACCTGAAGGCCTTGTCGCACGCGGCCCATGCGCTGAAGTCGGCTTCGGCCAGCGTGGGCGCGCTGCCGCTGTCGCGTCTGTGTGCGGCGCTGGAAGAGGCGGTGCGGCTGGACCAGCCCGAGCGGGTGCCGGCGCTGGCGCTGAAATTCGAGTCGGCCGCAGTGGCTGCCGACGCCGCCGTCCGGGCCTTGCTCGAAGGCGGGGCCGCATGATGGGAAGCAATGCCTCGGCGTTGCCCTTGACCGAGGAACGGCCCAAGGTGCTGCTGGTTGACGACGATGACGTCAACCTGATGCTGGTGGCCGCCGCGCTGACCCAGCACGGCTTCGACGTCACCCAGGCCAACAACGGCGATGAGGCGCTGCGCATCCTCGGCGGCTGGATACCCGACCTGGTGGTGCTGGACGCGCGCATGCCCGGGCTCGATGGCTTCGAGACCTGCGAAGAGCTGCGCAACATGTACGGCCTGGAAAACGTGCCGGTGCTGATGCTGACCGGCCTGGCCGATGAAGCGTCCATCCAGCGCGCCTACGATGCCGGTGCGACCGACTTCTTCGTCAAGTCCAACCAATGGAGCCTGCTTGCAGGCCGGCTGCGCTACATGCTGCGCTCGGCCCGCACCCAGCAGGAGCTGATCCGCAGCCGGGCCAAGCTGGCGCGCGCACAGGACCTGGCCCGCATGGGCAGCTTCGAATGGTGGCAGGAGCCGGGCCACGGCCTGCCGGCAGGGCTGGACCTCTCGGAAGAGGCGCTGCGCGTGTTTGGCAGCGGGCCGGACGATCACCTCAGCTTCCGCGACCTGCTGCGCATGATGACGCGCGACGAGCGGCATTCGCTGGTGCGCGGCGTGCGCCAGATCGTGCGCCAGGTGTTCGGCATTGCGATGGACGTGCCGCTGTCGCGCGGCGTCAAGCGCAACCGCATCATCCACGTCGAAGGTGAACCGGAGTTCGGCGAATACGGCCAATGCATCGGCTACACCGGCATCGTGCAGGACGTGACCGAACGCCACCAGGCCGAAGACTCGATCCGCAAGCTGGCCAACAAGGACCCGCTGACCCAGCTGCCGAACCGCCGCCAGCTGCACTGGCGCGCCGAGCGCGCACTGGAGCAGGCGCGCCGCATGGGCCACCAGATGGCGGTGCTGATGATCGACCTGGATCGCTTCAAGAAGATCAATGACACGCTGGGCCATTCGGCCGGCGACGAACTGCTTCTCTCGGTGTCGATGCGGCTGCGCAGCTGCGTGCGCCACAGCGACCAGATCTTCGACGGCACCGTCGAGGCGGTCGGCGCGCGTTTCCACCGGGCACTGGAAGCGGTGGGCCGGCTGGGCGGCGACGAATTCGTCGCGCTGCTGCCGGAGGTCGCCGGCGAGGCCGACGCGCAGGCCGTCGCCACGCGCATCCTCGAAGCGCTGCGCGAACCGGTCTACGTGGCCGACCAGGAGTTTTTCGCCACCGCCAGCATCGGCATTGCGCTGTACCCGCGCGACGGCCAGACCGTGGCCGACCTGATGCGCAATGCCGACGTGGCGATGTATGCCGCCAAGGACCGCGGCCGCAACGATGCGATGACCTATTCGCCCAACCTTGCGGTGCGTGACCGCGAGAAGCTGGAGCTGGAAACTGCGCTGCACAAGGCCATCGAGCGCAATGAGCTGGTGCTGTATTACCAGCCCAAGGTCGAGGCGCAGACCGGCAGGCTGGTCGGCGTGGAAGCCTTGATGCGCTGGCGCCGCGGCGACACGCTGGTGCCCCCCAACGAGTTCATCCCGATGGCCGAGGAAACCGGTCTGATCGTGCCGCTCAGCGAATGGGCGCTGCGCGAGGCGGCGCGCCAGGCGCGCGAATGGCAGGTGGGCTTTGGCTTCGCCGAGTCCATCGCAGTCAACATGCCCGGCCGCATGTTCCTGCGCCACGACCTGGTCGAGCTGATCCATGCTGCAGTCAGTCCGCATGGCATTCCGCACCGCATGCTGCTGCTCGAAATCACCGAGAGCAGCCTGATGAAGGACCTGCAAAGCATCCTGCCCACGCTGCGCCGGCTCAACGAAGTGGGCGTGCAGATCTCGGTCGACGATTTCGGCACCGGTTATTCGTCGCTGCAGTACCTGACCGAGCTGCCGATCTCCGAACTGAAGATCGACCGCTCGTTTGTCAACAAGCTGGGCCGCGAGCCCAAGGCCAGCGAGGTCATCCACCTGATCATTTCGCTGGCGCAGGCGCTGAACCTGCGCGTGGTCGCCGAAGGCGTGGAGACCAGTGCGCAGATGAACCTGCTGCGCAGCCTGCAATGCCGGCTGATGCAGGGCTACCTGATCGGCCGGCCCATGCCCGGCTCCGACCTGCCGGGCTGGCTGCGCTCGCACGCTGCCTTGGCGCCTGGCCCGGCGCTGGAGGCCTTGCCGGTGCAGGACGAGCCGGAGCCTGAACCCGTCGTGGCCCCTGCGGCGGTCGCTGCGACCAGCGGCGGCACCGCCACCACCACCTCGCGCCGCCGCCGCTGAAGCTGGCTTGCCGGCACGCCCGCAGCGTGCCGACTTCACGCCGGCCGTGGCTTTGCGCGGGCCGGGCCGCCCAGCCCTCAAGTCCCTGCCGGCGGTGCCGACAAGAAGACGATGAGCAGCGTGACCGAACTGACCCCGGCCCAGATTGCCAAGGCGGCCTTGCGTCGCCTGGCCCTGGCCAAGCAGGAACCCACACCGGAGAACTATGCCCAGGCCTGGGCGGAGGAATCGGGCGGGAAGGTCGCCGCCGCTGCGCTGCCAGCGCGCGCCAAACCGGTGATCGACAAGCTGGTGCAGCGCCTGACCGACGACCCCGCCCAGCGCGCCGAGCTGCAGCAGGCCGTGCTGCAGGGCCAGTGGGACCAGGCGATGCGGGTCGTCGAGCGCTCCGGCGGCAGCCTCGGCGCCCAGTCGCAGGCCTGGGCCCAGATGATCGAACGCCTGGCCCGCGGGCTGGAGCGCGGTGGCAAGCAATGGACGCTGGCGCGCAAGAAGGACAGCCTGCAGCGCGTGCTCGACAGCAGCCGCAGCGACATGCAGCGCCTGCAGCACCGCCTCAAGCAACTGATGAGCAACTGGGACAGCGACGGCGAAGCCGCGACCACCGGCGACAAGGCGCTGGACGCCGAGCTGGCCGCGACAGCCGCTGCCACACCGGCGGCAACGGTCGAGGCTGCACGCCAGCTGCATTGGCCCGCCATCGTCACGCCGCTGGCCGGCACCGTCGGCGCCGCCTTGCCGCCGGACGCGCCGCGTGCGGCCGCGTTGGCCGACGAACTGGCCGCCCTCGCGCAGCGCCTGGCCACCGAAGGTGCCAGCGCCGAGCTGGCGCGCCAGGTGGCGGACGTGTGCGAGCGTGCGCGCAGGCTGCTGTCGCACCGCCACCATTTGCTGAACCAGACCTACCAGCTCAGCCGCGAACTCGCCGGCAGCCTGGCCGAGCTGGCCGAGGACGATTCCTGGGTCCAGGGCCAGCTGGAAAGCCTGCGGGAGCGCCTGGGCGAAAGCCCCAGTTCACGTGCGGTGCATGCCGCCAGCGAACTGCTGGCCAGCACCCGCCAGCGCCAGGGCGCATTGCGCGGTGACCGTGACCAGGCCCGCGACGCCCTCAAGGCGCTGATCCACCAGATGCTCAGCGAGCTGGGTGAACTCGACCAGCACACCGGCCGCTTCAGCGACAGCATGCAGCGTTATGCCGACACCATCGACCAGGCCGACTCGCTCGAAAGCCTGGCCGGCGTGGTGCGCGAAATGGTTTCCGAGAGCCGCAGCGTGCACGGGCTGGTGCACGCCACCCGCGAGCGCCTGCAGGACGGCCGCAGCCGCGCCAGCGAACTCGAAGCCCAGGTGCGCACGCTGGAAGGCGAACTGCGCCGCATGTCCGACGAAGCCTCGACCGACGCGCTGACCCAGGTCGCCAACCGCCGCGGCCTGGCCCAGCTGTTCAGCGTCGAACAGGCCCGCCTGCAGCGCGAAGACAAGCCGCTGTCGGTCAGCTTGCTGGACATTGACAACTTCAAGCGCCTGAACGACCAGCTCGGCCATGCCGCCGGTGACCAGGCGCTGGTGGCGCTGGCACAGCGGGTGCGCGATTCACTGCGCCCGGGCGACGTGGTGGCGCGCTTCGGCGGCGAGGAATTTGTCGTGCTGCTGCCGGCCACGCCGGTGGACGAAGCCCAGCAGGTGCTCACCCGCCTGCAGCGCCTGCTCAGCGCCAGCCTGTTCATGCACGAGGGCAAGGAAGTCTTCGTGACCTTCTCGGCTGGCGTGACGACCTACCGCGGCAGCGACACGCTGGAGGAGACGCTGGAGCGCGCCGACGAAGCCCTGTACGAAGCCAAGCGCACCGGGAAGAACCGGACCTGCATCGGCTGACGCACTGCCGGACCGTGAGGCCGGCGAGGGCTTCAGTCCGCGCTGGTGAACGCCAACTGCAGTGCGTCGCCTGTCGCCATGACCTCGCCTTCGGCGCGCCAGGCTTTGCGCTGGGCTTGGTCTGCCTGGCTGGCCAGCACCAGGTCCAGCCGGGCCCGGTCTGCGGCCTCGTTGGGCTGGCGTTTCTCCTGGCCGTGGTCGTGGTATGCCCTGTCGGCGGCACCAGCCAGTTGGGCGGCGATGCGGGTCCGGCCGTCCAGCGCGTGCAGCAGCGCAAACGCGTCCAGCGTGCACCACATGCAGCTGTCTTCGGCGAAGTGGCGCATGCGGTGTTTGCATTCGGCGACGACCTCGCGGGCGCGTGCCACGTTGTCCTGTGCCAGCAGAACGCCCAGCAGGTTGCCCAGCAGGTTGAAGTCGTCCAGCGAGGGCTGGCGGGCGCGCAGGCGCGGCAGGAACTGGTCGGCCAGGCGCACAGCTTCGTCGAGCCGGCCGGCGGCGCGTTCCAGGTCGGCCAGGTTGGCCACCGCGCGGGTCAGTGCGTCACCATCGTCCCCATCGCGCTCGCGCAGCGCCACCACCGAGGCGAACAGCTCGCGGGCCAGCGTGAAGTCGCCACTGTCGGTGGCCAGCGTGGCTTCGGTGATGCGCCGGCGCGCCTGCAGCCGCGCAGGCCAGGCGGGCTGCTCCAGCGCCTTGGCGCGCGCCAAAGCGGCGCGGGCTTCTGGGTGGTCCACCCGCCAGTTGAAGGCCAGGTCCACGCAGGCCAGGTACTCGCCGCGTGCATCGCCCAGTTGCCGGTAAAGCGCGGCGGCTTTGGTGGCCGCCTCGCGCGTGCGCTGCGGGTATTCGACCGTGTGGCAGTGCACCACGCTTTCCCAGAAGCGGGCGCGCAGCGCCGCGGGCCAGGTGTCGTCCAGCAGCGGCAGCAGCTGTTCGCTGCGCTGCCGGCCCTCGGACAGCAGCGACAGCGCCTCCCACAACGGCCAAGCGTTGGCGAACAGCGCGGCGGCGGTTTCGGCGTCGTTGGCCGTGGCCTCGTCCAGTGCGGCGCGCAGGTTGTCGATTTCGGGCAGCCAGCGCTCGCGCCAGGCCTTGGGCGGGTCGCCCCAGTGCGCGTCGTAGGCGACGGCCAGCACCTGGCTCAGGCCGCGGGCGAAGCCGCGCCGAGCCTCGTCGGCCTGCGGGTCGGCGGCCAGGCGCGCCTGGGCGTAGAGCCTCGTGGTTTCGAGCAGCCGGTAGCGCGGCGCGTGCGCGCGGTCCAGGCCCACCAGCGAGCGGTCCACCAGGTCCAGGATGGCTTCGACCACGCGCTCGGGCGGCAGCTGCGCATCGGCCAGGCACAGCGCGGCGGTGTCCAGCTCGAAGGCGCCGGGGAAGACCGCGAGGCGGCGGAAGACCTGCTGTTCGGTCTCGCTCAGCAGGCCGTGGCTCCAGTCCAGCGCAGCGTCCAGCGCATTGCGGCGCGAGCGGGGTGTGGCGGCGCCCGGCCCGAGCAGGCCCAGGCGCTGGTGCAGCCGGCCGGCCAGCCCGGCCAGGCCCAGGGCCGGCAGGCGGGCCGCTGCGAGTTCGATGGCCAGCGCGTTGCCGTCCAGTTCTCGGCAGACCTGCGCGGCGAGCTGCACCTCGGCGTCGCTGGCCGCGCTGGTGTGGCTGTGGGTCCAGGCCAATGGGCGACCGGCGCTGCCGGCGCGTGCGGCCAGCAGCTGCATTGCACCGCTGCTGCGCGCCTGCGCGGCGCTGCAGCCTTCGGGCGGCAGCGCCAGCGGCGCCAGGCGGAACAGCTGCTCGCTGGGCGCGCGCAGCGGCACCTGGCTGGTGACCAGCAGCGACAGCGCGCGCGTGGCTGCCACCAGCGCCGCCGCCAGTGCGCTGACGGCCTCGGCCAGGTGCTCGGCGTTGTCCAGCACCAGCAGCATCTGCACCGGGCGCAGCCGGCGCGCCAAGGCGGCCAGCGGGTCCTCGCCTTCGGCCGGCTTGAAGCCCAGCGTGCGCGCGATGGTGGGCGCGAGCTGGGCCGGGTCGGACAGCGGCGCCAGGTCCACCCACCAGGCGCCGTCGCGCTGCTGCGGCTGGCGCTGCACCGCAGCCGTCATCGCCAGATGCGTCTTGCCCACGCCGGCTTCGCCGCACACCGTGATCAACGGTTGCGTGGCCAGAAGCGCCAACAGGTCCAGCAGCTCCGCCTCGCGGCCGATCAGCGGCGCGGGCCGGGCTGGCAGGTTGCCGGGCAATTCGTCCGACGGCGGGCGGGTGGCGGGCAGTTTCGGCGCTGCCAGCGCGCCGGCCTGCACCGGCAGCGCAAAGCGGTAGCCGCAACCAGCGATGGTGGCGATGGCACGTGGCCCCAGCGCCTTGCGCAGCTGCGCCACATGCACGGCAATGTTGTTGTCCTCGACGATCAGGCCGGCCCACACGCGCTGCATCAGCTCGTCCTTCGAGACCAGCTGGCCGGCGCGTTCGACCAGTGCCACCAGCACGCCAAAGGCGCGCGCCGTGAGCGCCACCGGCTCGCCCTGGCGCAGCAACTGGCGCTCGGCCGGCCACAGCTCGAAGTCGTCGAAGCGGTGGCAGGCGGGCGGGGCTGAAACTTCGGGGTCTGACCTTGAATTCATCACGATTTCATCGTCGCTTCAGGACCGGGCGCGGCCGGCGCCGCAGCATGGAGGCCTTGTTCAACAGGAGGCCAACATGCCCAAATTCGTGATCGAAAGAGACATTCCCGGTGCCGGCCAGCTTACACCGCAGGACCTCAAGGCCATCTCCCAGAAGTCATGCAGCGTGCTGCACGGCATGGGCCCCGGCATCCAGTGGATCCACAGCTACGTGACCGACGACCGCATCTACTGCATCTACCAGGCGCCCGACGCGGCCACGGTCCGCCAGCACGCCGAACTCGGCGGCTTCCCGGCCAACAAGGTTTCGGAAGTGCGCACGGTGATCGACCCGGCCACGGCCGAGTGAGTCCCTCACGCCTCCACGGGTGAGGGCACGTCCTCGCGCAGCGCATCCACGTCGCGCTGCGGCGACCGGCCATAGAGCCGGCTGTATTCGCGGCTGAACTGCGACGGGCTCTGGTAGCCCACGCGGTGGCCGGCGTTGGCGGCGGTGACCTGCTCCAGCAGCATCAGCCGGCGCGCCTCGTGCAGCCGCAGCTGCTTCTGGTACTGCAGCGGCGACAGGTTGGTCACCGCCTTGAACTGGTGGTGCAGCGAGGACACGCTCATGCCCACGCGGGCGGCCAGTGCGTCCATGCTCAGCGCTTCGGCGTGGTGCTCGCGCAGCCAGGCGGCCGCGCGGGCCACCTTGTTGCCGGGGGTTTCGGCCAGTGCCATGTGCAGCAGCCGGCCGCCCGCCGGGCCGACCAGCAGGCGGTACAGGATCTCTTCCTGCAGCAGCGGCGCCAGCGCCGGGATGTCGCGCGGCGTGTCCAGCAGCCGCATCAGCCGCAGCGTGGCCTCCAGCAGCGCCGGGCAGGCCTTGTGCACGGCCACGCCGCGCGGCGCCCCCTGCGCAGGCGTGAGCGTGGCGGGCGGCAGGCGGCGCAGCAGGGCTTGCAGGCGGTCCGCCGGAATGGCCATGCCCAGCCCCAGGTGCGGTCGCTCGGGGCTGGCTTCGAGGATGCGCGAAACGACCGGCAGGTCGACCGACATCAGCAGGTAGTCGCCCACGCCGTAGTGGTAGACCTCGTTGCCCACGGTCAGGCTCTTGCGGCCTTGCAACACCATGCCGAAACACGGCCACTGGGCACCGAAGGACGTGGCCGCGCCTGCGGTGCGGCGGTGGCAGCTGAAGCCTTCGATCTGGGTTTCGCAAGGGCCTTCCTCGCCCGCCTGCTCGGTGAAACGGGCAAGGCGTTCGGTCAGCTCGGCATATTGGGCGTCAATCGAGGGCATGCAAAAGGCTTGGCGGGACAGCGGTATGGGCAGGTTCTCATCTTGCCGCAGCACCGCGGGCGAAGCAGTAGCGTCCGGCTTGGTTTGCAGGATCGGGCAAGACACTCGCAGGAACAAGCTACCGCGTGCTGGCGGCGGCGCCGGATCATGCAGGCCTTCACGCTTGCGGCCGAACTCGCTTTGGCCAGCCCCTTTCAGACGCCCCCACGCCCTTGCCCACGATGCCGCTTGCCACGCTTGCCCCGCCGCCTTCACCTGCCCGCCGCCCCGCCCTGGCGCTGCCGCGCCCGCCCGGCCAGCGGCTGCGCGGGCGTGTGGCACTGGTGACCGGCGCCACCCGTGGCAGCGGCGCGGCCATTGCCCGCGCCTTTGGCGCCGAGGGTGCGGCGGTGGTGGTGCACTACGCGACCGACCGCGCCGCCGCGCAGCGCGTGGTGGCCGACATCGCCGCCCAGGGTGGCCGCGCCTTCGCGGTGCCGGCCGACCTGGCCAGGCCCGATGACGTGCGCCGCCTGTTGATCGAGACCCGCGCGGCTTTTGGCCGGCCGGACCTGGTGGTCAACCATGCGGCGATCCGGCGCAGCGTGCCGATCGAGCAGATCAGCGAGGCCGAGATCCGCCAGTTGTTCGAGGTCAATGTGTTTGGCGCGCTGCGGGTGGTGCAGGAGGCACTGAAGCACTTCGGCCCGGAGGGCGGCTGCATCATGAACATCGCCGCGCCCGAGCCTGCCCCTGGCGGCGTGCCGGCCAGTGCCCATGCCGCCACGCAGGGCGCACTGGCGCAGCTCACGCGTGGCCTGGCGCATGAGCTGGCCGGGCGCGGCATCCGCGTCAATGCCATCGTGCCGGCGCCGGACCTGCCGCTGCCAGCGGAGGCCGATGGCGAGCTGACCTGGGAACCACACGCTGCCAGCGACGCCGTGGCCCGCCAGGCCCTGCAGTTCGCACTGGCCGGCGCCGCGCTGGACGAGCTGCCGCCACTCCCCGCGCCGCGCACTCGCCGCCGGCCGGCTGCGCGACACTCCAGCCCATGACTGTTTCCACCCCGCCCACCCGCTGCGCCTGGGCCGGCAGCGACCCCTTGATGCAGGCCTACCACGACACCGAATGGGGCGTGCCCGAGCATGACAGCCGCGCGCTGTGGGAAAAGCTGATGCTGGACGGCTTCCAGGCGGGCCTCGCGTGGATCACCGTGCTGCGCAAGCGCGAGGCGCTGCGGGCCGGGTTTGCCGGCTTCCAGCCCGAAAAAGTGGCCCGCTTCGGCGAGGCCGACGTGGCGCGGCTGCTGGGCGACGCCGGCATCATCCGCTCGCGCGCCAAGATCGCGGCGACCATCAAGGGCGCGCAGATCTACTGCGAGATGGCCGAACGCGGCGAGTCCTTCAGCGAGTTCTGCTGGGGCTTCACCGATGGCCGTGTGCTGATGGGCGACGGCCACCAGCGGCCCACGGAAACAGCGCTTTCGCAGCAGATCTCCAAGGCGCTGAAGCAGCGCGGCTTCAAGTTCGTCGGCCCTGTCATCGTCTATGCGTGGATGCAGGCGATGGGCATGGTGAACGACCATGACCACGCCTGCTTCCGGCGCGTTCAATAGCCCGCGGGCGCCTGCGCCGTGGCGGCAGGTGGCGCCAGCCAGACCTCGATCACGCCCGGCGTGGGCGTGAGGCGCGAGGGCAGCGGCTGGATGGTCCAGCTGCCTTCGACCTTCACGCGGCTGGTCAGCAGCTTGGCGCAGGCGTCCCAGTCCGGTGCCTGGTAGTCATGCACCACCAGGCGGTTGATGGCCGCGGCCTTGGGCGCGTGTCGGCCGTTGCGCCGCGCGCTGTCCCACACGTCTTCCACCGCCGGCACCTTGGCGCCCAGCAGCTGCCACTGCTCGCGCAGTGCCGCCACGCTGTCGCGCTGCTCGGGCCCGAAGATCTGCACGTACACCGTCTTGCCGGCGCACAGCTGCGACGGCGGTCGCTCGACCTTCTTGCCCGGCTGCGGTGGGGGCGGCGGCGGAGGGGGGGGCGGCAGGGTTTCGCTGGCCGGGCCGTCGGGGCTTGAGCCAACGATCACTGGCAGGTCTGGTGGCGGTGGTGGCGCCGTGGGGGCGGGCTCCGGCGGCGGGGGCGGCGGCAGGGCCGCGGTGACCAGCTTCGGGGCAACCGGCGGACAGTTGACGCGGTCTCCGGCCGAGGCGCCGTAGTCGCGGATCCAGTACTGCGGCAGGCAGACCGGCGTGGCGTCGTCGAGCAGGCACGAGAGGTTCTGGTCGCGGTTCAGCAGCAGCTCGCAGGATGGGTGGCGAGGGGACGAGGCCTTGCAGCTGTCCCGGGTGCTGGTCAGGATGGTCTGCAACAGCCGCGATTGGTGGAAGGCCTGGCTGTTGCTGTCGTTGCACGAGGCATCGCTGATGCGCAGCAGCGCGGTGGCGATCTCGCCCAGCCCGGTGTCCGCCGGGTGCAGGCCGGGGCCGGGGGCCAGGTGGCCGTAGAGGTCGGTGAGTTCCTTCAGCACCACCGGATCGACGCTGCGGGCCTTGTGCACCTTGTCCAGCTGCTCGTTGATCGCCTGCCAGCCGGTGGCCCCCAGCGTGGCCATCGCGCCCAGGCTGATGGACGCGGTGACGGCGCCGGTGGCGGCAATGCGCGAGGGCAGGCGCTTGGGGGCGGTCTGGCTGTGCTTCTCGCCCGAGGTGTCGGCCACGGCGATGCTGCCGTCGTCCGGCTCGAACCAATCGCCGGCATGGTGGCAGAGGTGGCAGATGAAGCTGTGGGTCAGCTGGCCGCCCAGTGCGTCGCCCAGCTGGAAGTAGCTTTCCCACTGGGCTTCGCTGAAGAACTGGTCGGTCGTCGGCTCCTGCGGGAACAGCGGGTTGTCGGCCTTGAAGTTGACCAGGTCGACCGGCAGGCCGTCGCACATGTTGGGCTTGACGATGACCAAGTGGCCAGTCTTGCCGCTGCGCCGGTAGTGCACCTGGGCCAGCGCCAGGCAGGCCTGGCTGTCCGCGGAGGCCAGGTCGTTGAGCGAGCCGAAGGCGGTTGGGACCTGGGTCATCGGCGGTTCGCAGGGTGGGCAATCGGCGGCTTCGGGCGGCGGGGGCGGTGCGGCGGATTGCTGCAGGCGCGGCTTCAGGAAGACGATGTTGGCCTGCAGGTCGATGCGGGCCTTGCGCACCAGGTTTTCCAGGTCACCGAAGGCGTAGCGCGGGTCGGCTGCGCAGTCGGCCAGCACGATGAGCCGGCATTCCTCGCGCAGCAGGGCGTAGGCGCCGGTGTTCTCGAAGTGGCCGCCGTCGCTGAGGAACCAGTCGCGGCGCAGGTCGCCATCAAAGCGGCCGCGCAGCTCGGCAAGCAGCTGGCCGTACTTGCCGGTGATGGGCGGCAGCGGCTCGCCAGCGCCGCGCTGCACCGGGCTGCTGTCCCACCAGTGGCCCAGGCGCACGCCGGCCAGCGTGAGCAGCGCGGCCAGGCCTGAGCGGGTGCTGGCGCCCAGGCCGGGTGCCACCGCGGCGCCGGAAATGGCGGTCCAGCTGCCCAGGCTGAGGCAGCCGGGCGCGGCCACGCTGCGCCAGTCGCCCGGCCCCACGCGCACCTGGCCCTGCGGGCCCACGCTCATCGGCAGGCCCTTGCGGTCCTGGTTGAACAGGCCGCCACGCGGCACGCGGGTCTGGTTCAGGCAGACGTTGATCAGGTGCACAGGCCCGCCGGCCAGGTGCGGCTGGTAGTCGGCCATGGACACGTCGTCGGCCGGGTGCACTTCGGCAATGGCGACCTGCAGGTCTTGCGCCGAGAGCTGGCGCGGATAGGGCGCGGTGGCGGCGGGGGTGCCGGGCGTGAAGCGCTGCACGTTGGCAGCACCCAGGTAGCTGCGCACCAGCCGTGCGCGGTAGAAGGCGAACAGCGAGGAGCGATTCAGGAACTCGCGGTTGTGCGCCGAGACCAGCAGCATGCCCAGCGGCGGCAGCACGCCGATGGCCAGCCACTCCCAGCTCAGCCGGTACTGCAGCAGCTGCGAGCTGCGGTTCAGCGGGAACAGCGAGAGCGTGGCGCTGCGGTGCAGCAGGCTGATCCAGAACACCAGCAGCACCAGCACGGCCAGCGCGCCCAGCACATTGGCCAGGTCCATCAGTCGGCCGCGCATCGCAGGCGTGAGGCTGCGCGGCAGGTCCGAGATCTTGGGCAGCACCGCGCGCAGCACCACCACCGTCAGCGCGATGGCGGTGCCGGCCGCGCCCTGGTTCCAGTCGGTCACCTTGGCCAGGGTCCAGGCCAGGTAGTCCACCAGGCCCAGCCCGGCGATCACCAGGCCGAGCTGCAGCGTGGCGGCGAGCCGGCTGGTCAGCTGGTTGCGCGAGCGGTCGGGCTCGCTGGTGGCGGCGCGGGTCTGGCGCCAAGCCATCAGCGTGCCGACGGGCCAGGCCAGCAGCATGCCACCAGCGCACAGCATCAGCAGCGCCGGCACCTGCAGGTCGCCTTCCGCCGCAGCGCCGTCGGCGCCCTGTGCGCCTTGCCACTGGTAGACCAGCCACAGGCAAAGACCGAGGCCGACGGCCGCGGTGAGCCAGCGCGAGCGCGGCAGGCAGCGGCCGGCAGTGGCCGGCAGGATCCAGTAGGTGGTGGACAGCACCGCGCCCCACCAGACCAGCGGCGGCAGCAGTAGCCAGGAGGTGGGCCAGTTGGACAGCACGGCCAGCGTGTCCACCGAGACGCCAGGCGGCCGCCAGCAGCCGGGGCTGGCGTAGATGCAGTCGGCCCAGGCCCAGATGGCCAGGTCGAAGCCGACCAGCAGGCCGCCCAGCAGCAGGCTCATGACGGCCAGCTCGACGTGCACGCCGACGAGGTTGCGGCCGAAGTTGGCCGCGGCGAACAGCGTGTCCTGGCCGCCACGCGGGATCAGGTAGCGGCCGTTGGCGCGCAGCCAGAAGGCGAACCAGCGCCGGTCGGCGTCGGCCAGCGCCTGCTCGATCTTGTCTGCACCCTGGCCGCTGCTGCGCGCCTCCTGGAACAGCTTGCCGACCATCGCGCCGATGTAGCCGCCGCCCGAGACGGTGGACATCAGGTCGAAGCGATGGAAGATGCCGTTGCCGGCCAGCGCCTTCAGCAGCCCGAAGCAGAAGGTGGCACTGCGCACGCCGCCGCCCGACAGCGCCAGGCCCCAGCGGCCGCTGTCCAGCCCGGCCCGCAGCTCGGCTGACAGCTTGGCCCGGCGTGCGGCGACCAGCGCGGCCATGCCGTCCGTCGCGGCATCGGCCGAGGCTGCTTGCGTCGCTGTTTCAGGCGGTTCGGCGCGGGCGGGAACAGGTGGCGTCATAGAAGGCTCCAGGGCAGGCCTGGCCGCCTGCAGGCATTGGCGCCAGCCTGCGCGCCGCCTCCGGCCGCAGCAATCCCTCTTCCGAGTGGAACGAGCGGCCACCTCGCACCGTGTGGCCGCCCGCTGACCCATGCGGCAGTTCACGCGGAGACGCGGGCAGTCCTTGAGCTTGGCGCCTTTGCTGCCGATACAGCACAGGATCAATCGGCATTCGCAAGGGAGCGAGTCATGGGCATGACCAGCAACATGAAGATCGGGACCCGTCTGTCCCTGGGGTTTGGCGTCGTCATCGCCATTGCGCTCGGCATGGCCGGCGTCGGCTTTGCGAAGCTCTCCGAAATCCAGCGCTCGGTCGAGCGGCTGACCAGCGACCGCCTGGTCAAGGTCGACCAGCTCTCGCAGACCAAGGACAACATGAACGTGGTGGCGCGCGGTGTGCGCAACATCGTGCTGATGTCCGAGCCCGAAGGCCGGGCCAAGGAAAAGCAGCGCATCGGCGAGATGCGGGCCAAGAATGCCGAGCTGGCCCGGCTGCTCGATGCCTCGGTGCACAGCGATCGCGGCCATGCGCTGCTGGCCGCGGTGCAGGCGGCGCTCAAGCCGTATGAGGTGGCGATGGACGAGGCGATTGCGCTGGGCATGGCCAACGACGACGAAGAGGCCACGCGCATGCTGCTGAAGGACGTGCGGCCGCTGCAGCAGGCCTACTTCAAGGCGGTGGACGAGCTGGTCGCGATGCAGCAGCAGGAGATGCGCGACGCGGTAGCGGAGATCCGGGGCGATGCGGCCTCCAGCAGCGTGCTGATGCTGGTGCTGGCCGCGGTGGCGGCAGTCTGCGGGGGCATGCTGGCTTTCCTGATCCGCCGCTCGGTGGTGGTGCCGCTGCGCCAGGCCGTGGGCGTGGCACGCACGGTGGCCGCGGGCGACCTGAGCTCGAAGATTGCGGTGACTTCGCGCGACGAGACCGGCGAGCTGCTGCAGGCGATGAAGGACATGAACGAAGGCCTGGTGCGGCTGGTCTCGCAGGTGCGCGACAGCAGCGAGAGCATCGCCACCGGCTCGGCCGAGATCGCCACCGGCTCTGCCGACCTGAGCCAGCGCACCGAGGAGCAGGCCAGCAACCTGCAACAGACGGCGGCCTCGATGGAGCAGCTGACCAGCTCGGTGCGCAACAGCAGCGATTCGGCGCGCCAGGCCAGCGAGCTGGCTGCGCGTGGCGTGGACGCGGCGCTGCGCGGCGGCCAGGCGGTTGGCCAGATGGTCAGCACCATGGCAGACATCTCACAGGCCTCGCGCGAGGTGGCCGACATCCTTTCCGTGATCGACGGCATTGCCTTCCAGACCAACATCCTGGCACTGAATGCAGCGGTCGAAGCCGCGCGGGCCGGCGAGCAGGGCAAGGGCTTTGCGGTCGTGGCCAGCGAGGTGCGCACGCTGGCGCAGCGCTCGGCCGAAGCGGCCAGGCAGATCAAGACGCTGATCCAGCGCAGCGTCGAGCGGGTCGAGGCAGGCACGCGCCAGGTCGCGGTGGCCGGCAGCGAGATGGACGTGATCGTCGCCGAGGTGCGGCGCGTCAGCGGGCTGATCGGCGAGATCTCGTCGGCCAGCACCGAGCAGAGCACCGGCATCGGCCAGATCGGCGACGCCGTCAGCCAACTGGACGACGTGACCCAGCAGAACGCCGCGCTGGTCGAGCAGAGCAGCGCAGCGGCCGAGAGCCTGCGCGAGCAGTCGGCCCGACTGGCCGGCCTGGTGCGCAGCTTCCGGCTGAACGGTGCCGAGCCGGCGCTGGCCTGAGCCGGGACTACACCCGCTTACGAAGCCGCGAGAAGGGCCTTGTCATCAGACAGGGCGGGCGAGGCGTTGTGCTGACCGGGCCGGCTGACGCTGGTCCGGCTTTCCACAACGACATTCGCCCGATGAAACCCCTCTTCAAACTGGCGCTGGCCGTGTTGGCCACCGCGGCCGCCTGCCACGCCTCGGCCGAGATCACCTTCTTCGAGCACGCCGACTTCCAGGGTCGCGCCGTCACGCTGCACCACCCGGTCGACAACTTCGAGCGACGCGGCTTCAACGACCAGGCCTCGTCGATCATCGTGCGCGGTGAGCCCTGGGAAGTCTGCGAACACGCCGACTTCGGCGGGCGCTGCGTGGTGCTGCGGCCGGGCGAGTACCCGTCGCTGCATGAATTCCACCTGAGCAACAAGCTCTCTTCGGCCCGCGAGGCTGGCCGTGATGAGGGTCGTTACGACCCACCCCCGCCGCCGCCCATCCAAGCGCAAGGGCAGGTCACGCTGTTCGAGCATGACGGCTTCCGTGGCCGCTCCTTCAGCGCCGAGCAGGACATCCCGGACTTCCGCCGCTTCGGCTTCAATGACCGTGCCTCTTCGGTGACGGTGGCCGGCGGCGCCTGGGAAGTCTGCGAGCACCCTGAATACAGTGGCCGCTGCATGATCCTGCGCCCCGGCCGTTACCCGGACCTGGGCTCGATGGGCATGAACGACCGCGTGTCGTCGATGCGCTGGCTGCGACCTGCCGCGCACTACGAAGAGTGGCGCTACGCGCCGTCACCTGCGCCGCTGCCCGCGCCGGTCCCGGTCTACGACTGGCACCGCCGCCCGCAGGAACGCCTGGTCGAAGTGCCGGTCAGCGCGGTGCATGCCGTTTACACCGGACCGCAGCAGCAGCGCTGCTGGATCGAACGTGAACGGGTGGTGCAGCGTGAACCCAATCCGGCTGGTGCGCTGGTGGGCGGCGTGATCGGCGGCATCCTGGGTCACCAGATCGGTGGCGGCCACGGCAGTGGCGCGGTGGGGGCCTTTGCAGGCGCCGTGGTCGGCGCCAATGCAGGCGGTGGGACGGTGGTGTCGACCCAAGGGGTGCAGCGCTGCGCCAGCAGCCCACCGCAAGGCCGCCCGGACTACTGGGACGTGACCTATTACTACCGAGGCGTGGAACACCACGTGCAGACCTCGAATCCACCCGGCCCGTCGCTGACGATCAGCGAGGACGGCGAACCGCGGCTCTGAGGGCTGGGAATGCTTTCGCCAGGACTGCTGAACGGGCCGCGGAGCGGCTGGCAGGACTGGCGGAAGCGGTCACTTTCGCCAGACGGTTTTATTCACATATTTCGCTGCGAAAGCTGCGGGCACGAGGGGTCGATAAGAACAAACCCTGACCCGTAGTAACGCAATGTTTATCGGATACGCCCGAGTCTCATCGACCGAACAAGAAACCGCACTTCAGCGCGACGCCCTGTCAAAAGCAGGCGTCGCGCTTGTCTTTGAGGAGAAGAGAAGCGCAGTCAAAAGCCGGCCTCAGCTTGCCGCCGCACTTTCCGCCCTCACGCCCGGCCAAACACTTTTGGTCTACAAGGTGGACCGCCTGGCGCGCTCCCTCTTCGACCTGTTGGGCATCATCGCACGCATACAGGATGCCGGCGCGAGCTTCCGCAGCTTGACCGAGCCCATCGACACCAGCACGCCGGCCGGGCGCATGACGCTGCAACTTCTCGGCGCGTTTGCCGAGTTCGAACGCGCCATGATCCGCGAACGATCAATGGCCGGACAGGAGGCGGCAATTCGTCGGGGCGCCAGGAATGGCCGGCCGCGAGCATTGACCGAGACACAGGAAGCCGAAGCGTACAGGGCAGTCAAAGAGGGGGCGTCAATGACATCCCAAGCTCGTTTGTACGGCTGCAACCTCAGCAGCATAAAGCGCGTGATGCTTCGAATAGATAAGCCCGATTCGCCTGCTGTCAGGAAGAAAAAGCCATGAAGGCGGGCGAATCCCTTCGGGACCGGGCTCTATGGCTTCGCCACCAAGCCCCTAAAGGGTCTTGGCCCATTCGGGTAACGATCCCTTTCGCGGGTGCCAGTGCCAGCGTTTGTACGTTGAACCCGGCCGGGTCATGCAGCAGCCGCGCCAGTCGCTGCGCTTTGTGTCACGCCTGCCGCAGGTCCCGGCCTGGTCGCCAAGGTGCTTTCGCCCCCTCAACATCCCCCGTCGCCCCCGTCGTACTACGAGGGGGAACGACGGGGGATGTTGCAAGACGGGGGCGAAAGCCCCTTTCCGCATGCATTGCGTTAGACCCCACCCCCCCGCCCCGCCCCAAGGGCGGGGAGCGAGAGAGGTTTCCGCTGAAGGATGTCCGTTTTGGCTCCTTCCAACCCGAAACCTCAAAGGTGCAGATATGACCGCTCATCAAGCCATCATCCGCGCGATTCCCGTCGCAGACATCAACGTAACGTCCAACGTCCGATTGGGAGGCAAGGGCTACAGCAAAGCCAGCATTGCCGAGCTAGCCGAAAGCATCAAGCATCATGGGCTGCTTCAACCGGTGATCGTGCGACAAGTGTCCGAACAAGTGAACGGCTTCGAATACATCGTGGTCGCCGGCCGTCGCCGCGTGATGGCCTGCAAAGCGGCCGACCTGGCATCTGTGCCGTGTCTTGTCATCGACACCGACGAGGCGAGGGCGTATGAAATGGAGATCGCGGAGAACATCCAGCGCGAGCAAATGACGCTAGCCGACACGGCCCGCGCAGTTCGCACGCTCATGATGATCTACAACAAGGGCGCGACGGTTGCGAAGATCCTGGGTAAGTCTGCGCCGTGGGTGTCCAAGCACCTGTCTGTGACGGCGAACCACGTGCATCCCGTTGTGGCTGACTGGCTGGAAACGGGGAAGGTCGAGGACCTAGAAACGCTGCTGAAGCTGGACAAGTTACTGAAAGACCCGAGCGAGAAGCATCAGGAACGGCTTGCGAAGGAATTGCCACGCTTGCATCAACTCGCGGAAGCTGGTCTCTTGACGCGTACCGAAATGAACCGCACGGAGGCGGCAATTTCAGCAGCAGGCCGCAGTGAAGCCGTCACCACGCGCAAACCAGGTCAAACGGTGACCACGGAGACGCCAGCGCAACAAGACTTGATGACGGCGCAAGTGACGTATAACCCGGCAATGGAAGACGTGCTGAAGGTGCCGCACGACATCGCCGAGCACTACCGCGCAGCCGTGGAGAAGGCGGGGCATCAGACGGTGTGGAATCAAATTCAAGCGGCACTGTCTCTGCTCACCAAAGACGCCGAATGACGCGCAGTACTCTACAGCATCCATGAGCAAGGCCCTAAGGGGCCTTTTCTTTCGCCTGCGAAACATCATCGCGACGGGTGGCAAATGAAAAAGGGCCGTTGGGCCCTTTGTCATGTTGACGTGTTGCACCTACCCCATAACGGAGGCTACTGTGGGCACGGCACAATGCGACGCGTTGAGCACAGCGGACGGAGCACAAACTTGCGAGTAGCACAACAGACGGTAACAGGGGCAATTTTTGGATTACTGGCAATGGCGTCCGCAGCAGCTGGCACGGATGGCAGGCAGCCGGTATACAAATGCACTATCAACGGGAGCATCAGCTACAGCAGCGAACCGTGCATCGACGCCATTGAGGTAGACGTGACGCCGACTAGAGGATTAGATAAATCCACTGGTCACACTCGAATAGGCGCTGACGTTTCGCGGGAGAAACTAACCGAGGGGCTTGCGACTGCACTACGGCCGGTAACTAGCCTCAATCCCGCGGAATACGTCACGGCAAGACGCCGGAACCAACTTCCTGCGACGAGCCAACAGGAATGCAAGACCCTAGATGCAGGCATTGCGTCCGGGGCAGCAGCCACTGCGGACGCAGTGCTGAGGATGCGACGACGCAAGTACGAACTAGGCTGCTGATAACGGTCAGGGGTTAGATGCGGCCTGCGACGGTACCGGCGCAGTCTCTAACGGGTCTAACGATGCCTGATGCTGTGAGTAGCCAACGCGCTTAGGCTCGAAATACGGGTCGAAGCTGGGCGCCTGGACGCGCACGCGGCAATCAGGCTCGGGGACCCTGGCAATGTTGCCGTCCTGGTCGTAACACGTGCAGTGCTGACCCTGCTCGCACCAGCCGCCGACGATGCGAGGCATGCGGACAATCTTGCGAAGTTGGTCGTACGCGGGCGCGGTCAGCGGCTCGCCAGGCACGACGGGGATGAACTGGGCGCGGTAGGCCTGCACGCTGCGCGCCACGAGCTGCGGTCTGGCCTGGCCGAGCGACTGCTGGCCAGCGGGCTGGACGCTGGCAGGCTGCGCGGCTGGCTGCGGGTTGCGCTTGTCCATGAAGCTGGACACCGCGCGATAGCCCATCCACGCGAAGCCGACGATGGCCAGCAAGGCGACGGCAAGCATCTTGGGGAAGCCGCGCACCGGTTTAACGTGCAGGCTGGCGGACTTGTACTGCCCAAAGACGTGCTTCGGGAGACGGTAGCGGTTACTGATAGGCGCGGTACGCCATGCGAGGTTTTCGCTGCACTCTGGCCATTCATACCAGTACCGGCCGAGGATGCCGGTATCTCGCAGGTGCACGTGACGGCCGACGAGGGTGCGCACGTTGGTGTGCACGAGGCGCGGCGCCTGCGTAACGATGATGAAGTCAAGGCCGCGGTGCCGGTGCGTTTCGAGCATGGCCACGTCGGCGCCTGGCTTCTGGCCGGGGCCGGTGGGGCGCCAAATGCGCTGGACCTCATCGATGACGATCAACGAGCCGTCCGGGACGGTATCGGGCCAGGTCTTGGCGTCGAGCTCGACGTGCTCGAGCTTGAGATCTGGCACGCCGTCGACGTAGAGCAACCGGCCGGCGTAGTGCTGCTGAATCATGGCCATCATTGCAGCGGACTTGCCGGCGCCTGGCGCGCCAGTGATGAGGGTGATCATGAGGTGCCTGTACTGGTGACGACGAACTTCTTCAGCTGCAGCCAGGCAATGCCGCTGACGACGCCGCCGCTGGTGATGCTCATGAAGTCGAAGAAGCCGAAGCGGGCGACGATCTGAGCAATCTCAATCGGCAAGCCCTGCAGGGCGGCCTGCGCGGTAGAAAGGGCAGTGCCTATCGCGGTGTCGACGCCGGTGTAAGTCAAGACGCCCATGCCGAGGACGACGAGAGCCCTCGTGATCAGCGGCTGAATCATGCCGATCAGCCAGTCAGCCCAAGACATGGTCAGTCCCTCTTGCTGGATAGGCCCATGAAGGAGCCAATTGCGATGAGCCAGGCCACGGCGAGCACCATAGGCCTGGCGTAGTCAGCCGCAGTGCAGAGCATCGTGAACGGCACGGGAATGTCTCCCGCCAGGTGCGTGTGAACGATCTTGTCTGCGGGACAGCTTTGATCGCTGGACCAGCCGCCGGTACGAGTGATGCTGAGAGCCTTTGTGAGCCCACCGACGGAGACAGAGGTGCCTGTTCCGAGCAAGGCGCAGCCTGCCGTGTTCGGGTTGCGCTCACACTCGGTTTTCTGATCGTCGGTCTTCTCGCCTGTGGTGGTGCCCTTGGTAGAGCAGTTCTTGCCGGTGCTGTCGCAGGTGGTTGTTGTGGTGTTGGTCTGGGTGTTGCCGCTGCCGTCAGTCGTCATAGTCGTCGTGGTGGTGGTGGTGCTGCCATCGGAACCGGTAACAACTGTGGTGCTGGTCGTGGACCCGGTGCCAGGGCCGACACCGCCACCGTTAGTGCCGCCTGTCGTTCCGCCGCCGACAGTGCCGGACCCACCGGTAGAGCCAGATGGCGGGGCACCGGAGCCACTTCCTGGCACTACGTTGCCGGTCGAGTTGTCAACGCATACGAACTTGCCGTTGACCTCGCCGCCTGACTGCCCTGAGGCGCAGGAGTTGTTTGGCGGGTTCGTGGTGCCGCTACCGAGCTGCGGAGTGGTGCTGCCAGCAGAAGAATCGCAGGTCGCGCCGGTCTGCGCGTACTCACCCTGCGCGTAGTAATGCTTGACGCCGCTGACGAGCGCCGAGCCTGCGGGGTAGATGCCGTCAAAGGCGACAACGCAAGAGTTTTTACAGGACAAAAAGACTGGAGCGCCTGAGGCGGACGTGCCGATGTCGTAATAGCCGGAGTCAGCCAGCGTGCCTAAGGCGCACAACTTGGTTCCAGGCCCGCCAGGCGCTGAACAGGCCTTTCCATCCAACGTCGGGACATTGGTGCCGGAGCAGTTGCACGAGATGCCATCAGCCGCAGCTACTGAGCCTGCTGGACACGCCTGGGCGTTGAAAACATAGCTCAGCGTGTTGGGATAACTGACACCGTTAATGACCTTCGTGTATTTCTCGCTGTAGTTCACCTCGCTGACCTTCGTGAGGGCTGTCCACGAGATGGTGCAGTTAGCTGTGCCCGCGCAAGTGTTGAGTTCGTGCATCTTGGCGGAAAGGTCGCCGACAGTTGCAAAGCCGCTGTAAGTGCCGTTGCCACTGAGAGACCAGCTGCCCGGACGAGTGATGATGCCGGTAGCAAACGCAGCAACACTGAGAAACAGCGCAGCGAGCAGGAGAGCGGGTGTCCTCATCGTTGACCGCCGAACAGAATCCAGCCGACGCCAGCAAGGGCAACGACGCACACCCAAAACTCAGGCGTCGCCATTCGCAACCTCCTCGCCCCGGAAGAGGCCCCATAGGAACTTGACGGCGTAGGTGGTAGCCCATGCGCCGACGACAAGCCAGCCGAGGGTCATGCCGTCTTGCCAGGTCAACAGGCCACAGGGCTGTAAGGTGAGCGGCACTGCCTGGGCGGACAAAGCGGGCCCACCGTCAAGCGCCGTAAATGCCAGGGTGTAACTGGCATCGCCAATCGCAACCACGTCGACAGCGTAAGTGCCGCCTGATGCATGAAGAAGCTGGCCAAGCTGCGACGAGGCGATGGCCTGCACTGCGGCAATGGGCGACTCGTAGCAGGCCGCGCCAACTTGATAGCTCACAGGAACCTCAATTTCTTGAGCGCGTAGACGGCGCAGATTGCGCTGAAGATCATCCAGCCCACGGTTTGGCTGTCAGCCTGAAGGCCGGCAACGGCGCCGAGAATCAGAACGGCAGCGGGCGAGGCGGACGCCGAGACGCCAGCACCCGCCAGGGCGGCAGCAATGAGCAGCCGCCGCGCCATCACAGGCCCTTGCGGAGGAACTTGATGGCGAAGATCGCGACGACGGCGAGCAGGATGGTCGTTGCAACGGTGCTGCCGTCGACGCCGATAGAGGCGAGGGCGGTGCTGACGCCGGTGGGGACGTCGGCGCGAGCGGCGCCGAGCATTGCCAAGGAAGCCGGGACGGCCAGGGCCAGCTTTGCGAACTTGTTCATGAGATACCTTTTTTCAGTGCGGGTTGAATGCGTTCACTGGTGCACCAGCCAGCGAGGCAAGGAAAGCGAATAGCCACAGCGCGGCCAACACAAGGGCGGTAATGAGGGCAGAGAACGAAAGCCACACGACAGCGGCAATACAGACATCACGCATTGGGAGGACCTGTAACGGTGTCGACCCAACCAAGCTCAAAGAGGTGCTTGCCGACTTCTTCTGAGACTTGGGCGCGCATGCGGGCGCGTTGCTTGGCGACGAACAGGTCGGTGCGAACTTCGAGCACCTGGTTTGCTGCACGCCAGAGAGGCGAAAACATCACGAGCAGCAGCACGGCGAGAAGCACGCCGAAGCCAATGCCCATGCCGAAGCCGGATTGCATGACGGACAAAGCCTGCGCGGCGGAAATGTCGGGGTTCATTGAAGCGTTTCTTTCGCTGAGAAACTCAGGCGTCAAGGTTGACGATGAGCACGCGACCACGGTCGCAGTGATCGTTGATGAGCTGCTGCACCTCCTCCTCGTCTTCGATCACGCCGAACTCAATCGCCGTGAGAAGCGAGGGGGTCCAAGTCACGTCACCGGTTCGCGGCGAGGGGTGCAAAAACTCCCACGTCAACGCAGACTGAAGGAGGTAGCGCGCCATGCTTAGGCCTTCTTGCCTTCGACGGGCCGAAGGCCGGTCATCACGGTGCGGGTCTTGCTGCCGCTCGTAATGATTTCCATGTCGGCGACGCCCTTGAAGGGGTAGGGCAGGGACTTGTATTTTTCGAACTCAGTGGAGACACCGAGGGTGTATTCAGCAGCGCTCTGACCGACCATCAGGCCCTTGGTGGTGTCCATGTCAACCAAGGCGTAAACCTTGGTGGAGTCATAAGCCTGGCCGTTGTCCAGCGTGCCTTTGCTGGCCTTCATGCCAACGACGGTGATTTCGGTTTGAAACTTCATTTGGTGGATTCCTCAAGCGGTCCCGAAATTCGGCGGCACTGACGCCGGGACCAACGCGACAGCGACTTTGTGAAAGCTCGCGGCGATGTCTCCAGGCGTGAAGCCACGGAAACGGCGGGGGAGGCGATGCGATTCGCGCTCGACGAGTTCAGCTAGCACGTCAGGTGCTTTCCAAAACAGGTGAGCGATGGCGGGGCCTGCGGTGTTCATTGACCAGCGGACGAAGCGGGTAACCGCTGCGTCAGAGGTCTTGTCTTTGACCTCGGGCGTGGTTGCAATGCGCGCGGCTTCGAACTGGTCGCGGTACGCGTGCAACAGGTCTTCGCAGAACGCATAAGCACCGGCGAAGAAGTCGGCTGGACGGGTCAACACGTCAAGATCAATGACCCGGTGATTACTGCGGAACTCGACTTCTGCGCGAACCCAAGGATCTGCGGCTTCAGGGCCGAAAAGCTGGTCGCCTTTTTCGTAGAAGCGCGCCAGCTTGCCGGTATCGCGTGAGCCGACTTGAAAGGTGCGCGAGTGACCCAGCGCCCAAGAGCCGATGTTCTGCTGATTGGGTTGTTTGCCGCGCACCTTGAACTCGCCATCCAGATAGGCCTGCTGCACATCGGCAACGTCGAAGCCCGCGAACACGTCAAAGGAAAGGTCAACGCGGGTAATCCAACCACCGCAGGCGATCCACGGCCGAAGGTCCTGGGCTTTCTCTGGCGAAATGTGGAGGAACGCGCTGCCAAAGAGGTTGACGTGAACGGTAGATGACTGATTGCCACCCGACTTGTTTTTGTCGCTGGCACCAGCGAGCACCATGCCGACCGCTTCCCCTTGGTAGAGCAGGGGAGTGCGGGCCGCGTAGTAGTCCATGCCCTTGTCTTCTGTCGCACCGACATCGAAGACGCCGAGGCACTCAACCAGCTTCAGCGCGCCCATGCGTGAAATCGCCATCGCACCCAGCCGGATAGCCTCATCGCCAATGCCGCGAGCCTCACGCACCAGGTCCCTACCGGCCTGATCGAGAATTGAAAGGCCCTTTGCATCCAGCGGCAGAGGCTCACTCGGGTCAACGACCGTTGACACGGGCACGGTGAAACGAAGCCAGTCAATGCGGACGCCCGCTTGCGTTTGCTGGGCTTGCTGTTCGAGGGTCCAGCGGATGCGCTGGCCGTCACTGATCGGCTTTGCTGGCGTCATGCCCCCTCCACCGTTGTTGTCCCCGTGTTACCGAGGGGGACAGCGAAGCCGGAGCCGTGAGCCTGACGGCTCTCGGCCCCGTCTTCGCAGGAGCAGCGGCCATCCCCTGAGCAAACGCGGGTGTTTGCAGCAGTGACCCACAGATCGGCGATCTGGGTGCGAACCTCAACGAACTCGTTTTCCCCGGCCGTCACTGCCCGAAGCAGGCGACCGCACAGCACAGCACCCCGCTTGCGGCACTGGACGAATACGGTTTCGTTGTTGATGACTGCGGCAGTGGCCGCATTGACATCGACGGGTTGGCCAGCAACCAGGCCGGACCGCGCTTCGACTCGACCTAGCTCGCGCTCGACGCGCTGCCAGCCCGACAGGTCGGACACAACGCCAACCGGGTGCACTCGCACCAGGCTTTGCCCTGCAGGTCGGTTTTGATGTAGATTCGCGGCCATACGTCCAATTTGGAACGCTTACGTTTTGTAAGCATTGGACGAGATTGAGCCATGACTACTGACAATCTGACAGCAGTAGAAACCCTAATTGACAGGGCTGTAAGAAAATGCGGTTCTGCCTATCGCTTGTCGAAATTGACAGGCGTAGGGCAGGGCGCCCTATCGGGAATGATCGCGGGCACCCGGCCAATCCCTCCAAGCCTGGCCGCCAAGCTGGCTGACATCGTCGGCGACGACCCGCTAGAAGCGCTCGTACTCGCGACAATTGACAAGGAGAAGGACGAAGAAAGCCGCGCGATGTTGCGCAGCATCTTCTCCCGCCGTCTGGCGGAAGCGGTGAGATTCGAACTCACGGAGGGGATGAACCCTCGCCGGTTTTCAAGACCGGTGCCTTAAACCGCTCGGCCACGCTTCCATTGCTGGGGCAGCGATGGTAACTCAGCCCGGTGCCTGCGCCTGCTGGCACTGGACCTGGATCACCTCGCGGTGGCCGCCGTCCACGCGCACGGCGGTCAGCTGGCCGCCCCAGATGCAGCCGGTGTCCAGTGCGAGCAGGTCGGGGCGGTCGATCAGGCCCAGCGTGGACCAGTGGCCGAAGGCCATCGGTTGGCCAGCCGTGAGGCGGGTTTCGTGCTCGAACCAGGGCCGCATGCCGGGTGGTGCGGCGTCGGCGCCGTCCTTGGCCGCGAAGTCCAGCGTGCCGTCGGCCGCGCAGAAGCGGATGCGGGTCAGCACGTTGACCACCGCGCGCAGCCTGTCGTTGCCTTGCAGCGTGTCGTCCCAGCGAGCGGGGCGGTCGCCGTACATGACCTGCAGGAAGTCGTTCAGGCCGGGGCCCTGGATCATGGCCTCGACCTCGCGCGCCAGCGAGAGCGTCTGCGCAGGGGTCCATTGCGGCACCACGCCGGCATGCACCATCAACCAGCCATCGCTGAGGTCGGCCAGCTTGCGCTGGCGCATCCAGTCCAGCCAGGCTTCGCGCTCGGTGTCTTCGAGGATGGGGGCCAGCGTGTCCTTGCGGTTGGGCTTGCGCACGCCGGCGGCCACGGCCAGCAGGTGCAGGTCGTGGTTGCCGAGCAGGCAGGTGGCGCTGCCACCCAGGGCGCGCAGGCTGCGCAGCGTGCCCAGGGAGTCCGGGCCGCGGTTGACCAGGTCGCCGAGCAGGTGCACGTGGTCGCGAGACGGCGAGAAGTCGAGCTGGGCGAGCAGGCGCGCCAAGGCGTCGCAGCAGCCCTGGAGGTCGCCGATGAGGTAGTGCATGGGGCGATTCTGCTACGCTCGCAACCCCATTCACTTCGCGTTGCGGCCCGGAATTTGCAGGCCGCGTTCCATGGACTTTGCCCTACTTGCGTTCCTGATCTTCATCAACGGGCTGTTCGCCATGTCGGAAATGGCGCTCGCCGCCAGCCGCAAGGCGCGGCTGCAGGTGATGGTCGAGGCCGGGGAGCGCGGCGCAAGCGCAGCCATTGCGCTGCACGAGAACCCCACGCGCTTCCTGTCGACCGTGCAGATCGGCATCACCTCGATCGGGGTGCTGAACGGCATCGTGGGTGAAGCGGCCTTCTCGGCGCCGGTGGCGCTTTGGCTGCGGTCCATCATCCCCGCACTGGGCGAACGCGCCGCGGACCTCACGGCCACCGCGCTGGTGGTGATGATCATCACCATCCTCAGCATCATCTTCGGCGAGTTGGTGCCCAAGCGCCTGGGCCAGATGTACCCGGAGACGGTGGCGCGGCTGGTGGCGCAGCCGATGCAGTGGCTGTCGGTGGGCGCACGGCCGCTGGTCTGGCTGCTGGCGGCCTGTACCGAGACCACGCTGCGGCTGTTTGGCATCAAGGGCGGCCCGTCGCGCAGCGTGACGGAAGAAGAAATTGCCGCCAGCCTGGAAGAGGGGCTGGATGCGGGCGTGATCGAGGCGCAGGAACACCAGATGGTGCGCAATGTGTTCCGGCTGGATGACCGGCAAATCGGCTCGATGATGATTCCGCGCGCCGAGATCACTTGGCTGGACGTGAATGCCAGCGTCGAGGAAGTGCTGCGCGTGGTGGCCGAGGAAGAGCATTCGCGCTATCCGGTCTGCCGCGGCGGGCTGGACGATGTGATCGGCGTGGTCGCTGCGCACAGCCTGATCCGGCCCGTGGCCGAGAGCCGGTTGGGTTCTTTGGCAGACCATCTGCAGCCGCCCGTCTTCGTGCCGGAGACGCTGTCGGGCATGGAACTGCTGGAGCATTTCCGCACCACGGGCGCGGACCTGGTGTTCGTGGTCGACGAATACGGCGCGGTGCAGGGCGTGATCACGATGCGCGAGGTGATGGAAGCCATCACCGGCGAATTCAGCAACCCGGGCGAAGAAGACGCCTGGGCGGTGCAGCGTGCCGATGGCAGCTGGCTGGTCGACGGCCTGATGCCCACGCCCGAGCTCAAGGATCGGCTGGAATTGAAAGAATTGCCCGAGGAAGACCGCGGGCGCTACAACACCCTGGCCGGCATGATCATGCTGTTGCTGGGCCGGCTGCCGCGCACCACCGACACGGTGGAGTGGGGCGGTTGGCGCTTCGAGGTGGTGGACCTCGATGGCAAGCGCGTCGACAAGGTGCTTGCCAGTCGCCTGCATGAATCTGGAGAACCCGATTGATCAACCCTGAACTGCACAAGAAACCCACCGCACTGGATCGCGACAAGCATCGCAACCTCAAGCTGCGCACGGCCCTCAGCAACCTGAAGGCTTCCGCCAGCCTGAACTCGCTGTTCCTGACCACCGCCGAATTCGGCGATGCGTGCAAGGAATATCCGATCCTGTTCATCGCCGCCGGCAAGGACGAACAGGGCAAGGAGCAGGTTGCGCCGGTCGCCGTGTTCGGCGTCACCCAGGGTGAAAACCTGTTCCTGCAGGCCGACGGCCGCTGGGATGCGTTCTACGTGCCGGCTGCCCTGCGCGCCTATCCGTTCACGATGGCGCGCGTCGGCCCGGACCAGTTTGCCGTGGTGCTCGATGAAAGCTGGGAAGGCTTCTCAACCGAAGAAGGCGAAGCCATCTTCGGTGCCGACGGCCAGCCCACGCCGATGATCACCGAGCTGCGCAAGTTCATCGAACAGCTGGAAGTCGAGACCGAGCGCACGCGCCTGGCCGGCCAGCGCATGATGGAACTGAAGCTGCTGCAGCCCAAGCGCTTCGACGCCACGCTGCCAGACGGCAGCACGCTGACGGTCGACGGCTTCCTGGCCGTGGACGAAGAACGCCTGGCCCAGCTGACCGATGCCGAGACGCTGGAGCTGGCCCGCAACGGCCTGCTGTCGCTGCTGCACGCACACCAGATCTCGATGGGCAACATGCGCCGCCTGATCGACCGCCGCGTCGGGTCCCTGGCCAACAAGGCCTGACCGGCTCAGCCGGCCAGCTCGCCTTCCACGGCGAGCGCCGGCTCCCGCCTGGTCGAAGGGATCGCGGCTTCCGGGGCTGCGCTGCTGATTGGCGCCAGCACCTCGGCCAGCGTCAGCCATTCACCCGCATGCGTCAGCGGGCCGTGGCCCGGCAACACAGCCAGGGCTTCGGCCCAGGCTGGCGCCTGCAGCACGCTGCGCAGCGGTGCCAGCTCTGGCTGCTCCTGCACTTCGGGCGCGACCGCCAAGTAGCAGTGCTCGCGGCGCAGCGGCACGAAATCCAGCCCGAACTGCCTGGCCGCGGAAGCCAACCCGATGGCCACGTCACCTTGACCGCTGGCCACTGCCGCTGCTGCGGCCAGATGATGCGGCTCGCCTGTCTCGTGCAGGCCTGGCAGCAGCAAAGGGTCCAGCCCGAGTTCTGACCACAGTTGTTGGGTCAGGCAGCGCGTTGCCGAGCCGGGCGGGCGAGCGACGAAGCGCAGCGCCGGTGCAATGCTCATGACGCGCTGGCATTGCAGATCGGCCAGCCCACGCAGCCGGCGCGGATTGCCGCGCGGCAGCATCAGGCCTTGCTCGCGCCGCATCAGCGGCAAGAAGCGAAAGCCTGAATCGGCCGACGGGCCCAACGCGCCGGCCAGGGCCTGCGCCATCGGGCCCTGCAGTGCGCAGGGGGCCAACCCGCCCGACAAGCCGGAAGGCAAGAGCGCCGGCAGCGTGACCAGCGCCAGCCCGGTCTGGCCGGCGGCCAGGGCTTGCAGTGCGGACACGGCGGAGGTGGCGCGAGTCGTCAGTTGCAGGCCTTGCGCCTGCAGCTGATCGCGCAGCAGCGGCACGGCAGGGTCCAGCGAAGCGTGCAAGCACAGCGTGGGCTGCGGGCCGTGCAACGCCTCGCTCAGCGTGCGCGAAAGCTCGCTGCGCAAGGCATCCAATTGCGGCGGCGCAAAGGCGGCGCGCACACGCGCCTCCTGGCTCAGCAGCCGCTCGGCAAACGGGGTCAGGCGCGCGGGCTGTCCCTGCGCCCAGTGCACCAGCGGCTGGCCCAGCTCGGCTTCCCAGTTCTTCAGTGCGCCCCACACGTGGCGGTAGGAAGCGCCGAGCGCATTCGCAGCCTGCTGGATCGAGCCCTTTTCGCGCATGGTGCGCAGCAAGTCGAACAGAGGATGTTGGAGATCAGCGCCATGTTGTCCTTGCGACTTGAAGCTGTACTGCAGATGCACGCCACTGAATTGCATCTTCCAATTGTCCATGCGCAGCCGCCGGAAGGCGCCGGGAAACCTGCCAAAGGCGGCCGCATTGTGCAGGCTTTGTCAGCCCGCCGTGGCGGGACGCGAGCGCTGCTGCACGAAGTCGTCGAACGCAGCCAGCAGCGCCAGGTAGGTTTCCGGCGCTTGTTCGAGTTGGCCCAGCGCCTGGCAGCAGGCTTCCAGCGTGGAGCGCTGCTCGGCCTGCGGGGCCTGGCGCAGCGAACCATAGCGTGAAGGCGGTGGGCTGCGCAGTGCCATGCGTGGCAGGGCTTGCAAGCCGGGGTTCAGCAGCAGCATCTTCAGGCTCTTGCGCCAGGTGCCGTCGATGACGACCAACTGGCCTGGCATGGTGCCGGATGGTGCTGCCGCTGCCGTCGGCAAGCCGGGAGCCAACTCGGGATAAAGCAGGAGGCTATGGCCCGGCGGCCCCAGCCAGTCGGTCAGCGCGGCAGGGTCGAACTGCTCGCCTGTCGATACGCGGCAGCGAGCCAAGCTCAGCTGCAGCAGCGGCACGCTGCCCTTGGGGTGGCCGACTTCCAGCGGATGTTGCAGCACCAGCAGCGGCAGCTTGTTGGCCACCGGTCGTGCAAAGCTGCACAGGCAGCCGCGCAACGGTCGATGGCAATGCGGGCAGGCGGGCCGAGGCGCCATGGCGGGGTGGTTCAACTGATGTTGAAGGTGGCGGGCCGTGATCTTGGCATGGCGCGGCGCACCATCACCATGCGCAGTCGCGCTCCAACCCCTCCCCGTCCGGCGAAGAGACCGTGGCGCTGGCCGGACGGCGGGCGACGGCAAATGCGGCTGCCTGGCGGCCAGGGTTCAGGGCAGCTGACCGGCATGACGCAGGCGAATGCGTGGTGTTGCTGGATGCGGCGCACGGGTGTGTGGATGCGGGCGACGAGGTCCAGGTGTGGCTGTTTGGAGGGCTTGCTAACCAGCGGTCCTGGTCGAGGAGGCATCCATCATTGTCCTGATGCTCTCCCCTGATCTGGGGGCGACGAGGTCGAGGGATATCGGTAACATCTGTCGCCGCTGCCCGGCCGGTCGATCACGACGGGTCATCGGGTTCGGCGACTAGTGTCATACAACAAGGCGGAGGGAAGTGCATGAGGGCCAGTTTGCGCGCACGTTGGCGTGTTCGGGTGACATTGGGGTGGGGCATGACCATTGGCATGCTGTATGGTGGAGCTATCGCCGCGCCGCCGCCTGTCGAGGTCTTTGCCGCCAAGCCATTGCTGGACGACTTCCGCTTGTCGCCTGATGGTCAGCGCATTGTCGGCTTTATGAACATTGGCGGGAAATCCTCGCTGGTCACAGGCAACTGGGACGGTTCGGGCATTCGGCCGATACTCGACACGGACAACAACAAGTTCCTGTTCAACTGGGTCCACTGGGTGAATAACGACCGTTTGGTCGTCAGTCTTCGATTTCCTTCGACGACGCGCGGCACGCTGGCGTGGGAAACCCGGGCATTGGCGATGGACCTCAAGGGCGAGAACGTCGTCAATTTGGTCCCGCCGCCGCGCCGGTCGAACAGCAAGTGGCTTGCTCAACAACAGGACGACGTGATCGACTGGTTGCCGGAGGACGGGCAGCATGTCCTGATGTCCATCGTCGAGGACTTCGATGTTTTCGCGCCGGGGGTTTTTCTTGTCGACGTCAACACCGGCAAACGCAACCAGATCCTGGGTCCTCGGGAGAATGTCTGGTCGTGGCTGACTGACACTCAGCATCAGGTAAGGGTTGGCGTTCGTCGGGACGAGGAGAAGGACCTGATCGAAGTGATTGGCCGGGATTCCGAAAAAGGGGACTGGCGAAAGCTCTGGCGCTACAGCTTCTTCGATCGCAAGGACATCCACCCGATTGCATTCGGTCGTGATCCGCAGTCGCTCTATGTCACCGCGCTGAAGGGTGACTATCAGGCGCTCTATCTCGCGCACCTTGACAAGCTTGATACTCAGGGAAAGCCCACCATGGATCTGGTGGTCGCGCGGGAAAACGAGCACGTCGAGAATGTATTTCGGCTGCCAAACGGCGAGTTGGTAGGTTTCGGCGGCGTGCGCGAGGGTGACGCGGCCCGAGTCTTCATCGAGGAGTCTTTGAAAGAATTGGCGGCTGACATCGACCGCCTCTTGCCCAAGCGCTTCAATCTCATTCATGGATTCAGCCGTGACCTGAACAGATACTTGGTCGAGTCATCCGGCAATGGCGTGCCTGGTCAGTTGCTGGTGGGTGACCGCAAGGCTGGCACGCTCAAGCTGATCGGTGATCGCTACCCCGATCTCAAGCCTGAAGACTTGTCGGGCAAGCGCCGCATCAAGTTCAAGGCCCGTGATGGCCTCGAAATCCGAGGCTTCCTGACGGTTCCCAAGTCCGACACGCCTGAGGATGGCTGGCCGATGGTGGTCCTGCCCCATGGCGGGCCGATTTCGGAAGACGACATTGACTTCGATCCGTGGGCGGAACTTTTGGCATCACGCGGGTACGCCGTGCTGCAGATCAACTTTCGTGGGTCCGACAATTTGGGGCGAAGCTTCCGGGACGCCGGCCTGCAGCGTTGGGGCCTGGAGATGCAGGATGACCTGACGGACGGTGTTCAGTGGGCCCTAGGGGCTCACATCGCGAATCCTAGGCGGATGTGCATCGTGGGAGCCAGCTATGGTGGCTACGCTGCCTTGATGGGGGCCGTGAAGACACCGGACCTGTATCGATGCGCGATCAGCTTCGCGGGGGTCAGCAACTTGGTTGACATGTCCCGGCATTGGGCTGGCTATGGCGGCAGCAAGGTTGCCGACAAGCAACTCGGGAACTACTGGAATGACCGAGACCGACTCAAGCAGACTTCGCCCAGCAGCCGCGCTGCCGAGATCAAGGTTCCGGTCTTGTTGGTGCATGGCACGGTGGATGTCCAGGTGCCGTACGACCAGTCCGTCGACATGGACAAGGCGCTCAAGGCTGCAGGCAAGAACCATCGTTTCGTGACGCTCGAGGGGGGCGATCACCAGTTGTCCCGTCAGAGCGACCATGTGAAGTTTCTTGACGAAACGCTGAAGTTCCTGGATCAGAACATTGGCCCTGGCTCATCGGCGGCGAAGTGATTCCGAGGCCATTGACTGCGCCAACAGCGCGTCCGCGTGGACGCTCGACATCGGCCCTCTGCGCTCTGATAGCCGACCTGATCGACACTGCCGGGCTGGACAAGATGATGGGCAACTACTGGTATGACCGGCAGCAGCTCAAGGCCACATCACCAGCCAAGCGCGCTGCCGAGATCAAGATACCGGTGCTGCTGGTGCACGGCACGGCCGACGCATCGGTGCCCTACGAGCAGTCTGAGCTCATGGCCAAGGCGTTGAAGAGCGCCAGCAAACAGTTCGAGTTCATCACCCAGGAGGCTGGTGACCATCAGCTCTCCCTGCAGGAGCACCGTCAGGAGTTCTTCGCCGCCTTGGTGCGTTTCCTGGATACCCACCTCGGTGCCGGGAAACTGGTGACCAACGCGGTCGCCAACTAGACATTGCTCGTCGCCCGCACCTCTTCCAGCGTCGTCAACCCCGCCAGCACCTTCTCAATCCCGTCCTGCCGCAACGTGCGCAGGCCCTCGGCCAGCGCTTGCTGCTGGATGTCGTCGGCGCGGGTGCTGGTCTGGATCAGGTGGCGGAGTTGGCGGGAGACGGTGAGCAGTTCGTGCACGCCGACGCGGCCACGCACCCCTGTCTGGCTGCAGTGGCTGCAACCGGGGCTGTGGTAGCGCAGCAGGCGGCCTTGTTCGTCGCCGAAGCGTTGCTGCCATTCGCTTAGGAGGCCCTCGCGCGTGGGGCTGCCGGCGCGGCCACGGGACCAGGCGTGCAGGTAGTCGTCCAGCAGTTCGTCGCGCTGTTCGGCCGGCATCGGTTCTGTGGTTCGGCAGTGCGCGCAGAGTTTGCGCACCAGGCGCTGGGCCAGCACGGCGAGCAATGAGTCGGCGAAGTTGAACGGGTCCATGCCCATGTCCAGCAGCCGCGTCACCGTCTCGGCGGCGCTGTTGGTGTGCAGCGTGGACAAGACGAGGTGGCCCGTCAGCGACGATTCGACGGCAATCTTGGCCGTCTCCTGGTCGCGGATTTCGCCGACCATGATGACGTCCGGATCGGCGCGCAGGAAGGCGCGCAGGGCCTTGGCAAAGGTCCAGTCGATCTTCGGGTTCACCTGCACCTGGCGCAGGCCGGGCTGGGTGATTTCGACCGGGTCCTCGGCTGTCCAGATCTTGCGCTCGGGCACGTTGATGTGGCTGAGCGCGGAGTGCAGCGTGGTGGTCTTGCCAGAGCCTGTTGGGCCGACGCAGAGCACCAGGCCGTACGGCCGCTCCACGGCTTCCTTCAGCGCCTTGATGTTGCGTGGTGACAGGCTGAGCTGGTCCAGCGGGATGGGCCGGGCCGAGGCCAGGATGCGCAGCACCGCGTCTTCGAGGCTGTTGCTGGTGGGGATGGTGGCCACGCGCAGTTCGACCGGGCACGAAGGCACGAAGCGCGCGAAGTTGATCTTGCCGTCCTGTGGGCGGCGGCGCTCCGAGATGTCCAGGTCGCACATGATCTTGATGCGGGCAATCATGGCGCTGCGGTAGCTGGGCGGCAGTTCCAGGTAGGGGCGCAGCATGCCGTCGCGGCGGAAGCGGATGCGCAGCTTCTCCGTGCCGGGGTGGCTTTCGATGTGGATGTCCGACACACCCTGGCTGTAGGCCTCGACGATCATGGTGTTGATCAGCCGTACCAGCGTGTTGTCGGACTGCTCGACGGTGTCGTCGGCCGGCACGTCCACGGTGCGGCTCAATTCCAGGTCGGCCAGCAGCCGCTCGGTGCCGCCTTCGTCGAAGTTCAGGCCCACCGGCTCGATCAGGCCGATGCTCAGCGAGTCTTCATAACCGTGCTTCTGGTAGGCGACCTGGATGACGTGGGCCAGGTTGTCGCTGGCCGAGAGCACCGGCACGATCTTGCCTTGGGCGAGGAAGGCCAGCTCTTCCAGCACGTCGCCACGCGACGGATCTTCCAGCGCCACCACGAGGCGGCCGGCCAGTGCCTGCAGCGGCAGCACGTTCATGCGCCTGGCCACGGGCAGCGGGATCTGCTTGAGCGCCGCCGGGTCCACCGGGTAGCTGTCGACCTGCACCACCGGGTAGCCCATCTTGCGGGCCAGTGCGGTGCGCAGCTCGTTGCGGTCGATGTGGCCACCGCGCACCAGCAGTTCGCCCAGCGGCACCGTGCGGTTGCCGCGCTGTTCTTCCAGCGCGTGGTCCAGTTGCGCCGGCGTGATGAAACCAAGCGCCAGCAAGGCTTCGCCAATGCGCACCATCGGCATGCGGGACTGCGAGGACAGCGCGGTTTCCAGCTGCTCGCGCGAGAGCACGTTCTGGTTCAGCAGCACGTCGCCCAGGCGCTGCTCGCGCAGGCCTTCCTGCTCGGCCAGCACGTTGGCGATCTGGGCCGGCGTGGCGCTGTGGGCCGCCAGCAGCACCTCGCCCAGCACCGGGCCGAAACTCGCGCGGGCGTACACGCCTTTGGCACAGAAGACGCGCCGCACCGTGCCATCTTCATCCAGCGGCGGGAACAGGAACAGGCCGTGCAGGTTTTCGACATGGCCGACGGTGCGGCCAGTGAGCTGCGTGCCATCGCCCAGCTCAAGCTGATACGCCACCGTGGGGTGGAAGTCCATCAGCTCGGCGGGCGCCGCGCCGCGACCCATGAACGAAGGTGACAGCGGCGCCAGCAGCGTCAACCGCCGGAACTGCGAAAGCTTGACCGGCACCGTCGTGCGCGAGGGCGGCAGCTGCACCAGCAGTTGATCCTCGGCCGGCGAGAACAGCGTCATGCGCGCCTTCATGATCTTGCCGTTCAGGCCCTCGATCTCGCAGGCCTCGGGCTCGCACTGCGGCAAGCCCGGCGAATAGCAAGGGTAGGGCGGGGTGGGCCAGACGAAGCCGCCTGGGACCTGGCCGTGGCCTGCGGGCGGCGGCGGGTGGCCCTCCGGCGGAGCCAGTGACAGCGGCGGAAGCGACAGGTCGGTCATCTCGGGCGGGCAGCGCGGCGGCAAGGCCCCGGTGCCAGGCGGCATCCGGGGAAACGGCCCCATCGTAGGGCGCTGGTGCTGGCTGGAAAGGCCGGAGAAACGGGTGGAAAGCGCGGCTGATGCCAGCCCGGGCATCAGGCGCCCGGCGGGCCGCCTGCGTCGTCTTCCAGCGTGTCGCGGTACTGCTTCCAGCGGCCGGTGGCGCGGCGCATCACGCGCAGCTGGCCCTTGAAGCGGGTGCAGGCCTCGCAGATCATCAGGTGCAACCGCAAGCCCAGGTGCTCGCCGGTGCGCAGCGTGCGGTCCTCGGATTGCAGCAGCAGCGTGCTGGCTTGGCGGCAGTTGAGCTTGAAACGCATGGAAGATTCAGGTGGCTTTTTGGCCGAACCAATTGAGCTGCAGGCAGTCACGCAGCCTCAGGCGCGCGCGGTGCAGCAGCACCCAGAGGTTGGTCGTGCTGATGCTCAATTCCTTACAAACTTCGTCGGTCTCCAGCTCCAGCCATTCCCGCATCAGGAACACCCGGCCTTGCGTTGCCGGCAGTTTTTCGACGCAGGCGTCCATCACCTTCAGGAACTGCTGCTGGCCGAGCGCGGCTTCCGGGTGGTCGCTCCAGTCGGCCGGCACTTCTCGCCAGTGGCCGGTGGCGTCGAACAGCTGCTCGTCTAGGTCCTCGCAGTCGTCCTGCGACAGCACGGTCAGCTCGCGCGAGTGGCGGCGCAGCTGGTCGATCAGCTTGTGCTTCAGGATGCCGACCAGCCAGGTTTTCAGCTGCGACTGGCCGGCGAAAGCCTGCGGCTTCTCCAGCGCCGCCAGCAAGGTGTCCGACACTGCGTCTTCCGCCAGCGCATCGTTGCGCAACTGCGAGCGGGCGTAGCGCATCAGCTGCGGCCGCAAAGTCTCCACCGCACGGGCAAAGTCGGTCATGGTCGACGCCGCCTGCGAAGGCGGTGGCAAAAACAAATCAGCGCGCAGTGTAAGGAATGCCAACCGGCTCCCGACACAGCCATGTCGCCGTGCTGCAAGCCTTGAAGGCTACCGGACTCGCGGTCAAGCACCAAGACCACAAGCCGTCTGCTTGCCCTAACCTCGCTTCATTTCATCCCCCATTTTTCAAGGAGCCTCTCATGAACCCGCATCAACTCGTTTCCTCCGCCCTCGCCGCTGCCCTGTCGCTGGGCCTGGGTGCCGCCACGACCACTGCCCACGCGGCGGAGGCCAAGGAGAAGTGCTACGGCATCACCAAGGCCGGTGCCAACGACTGTGCCAACCTGAGCGGCAGCCACTCCTGCGCCGGCCAGGCCACCACCGGCACCGACCCGGCCGAATGGAAGTACGTGGCCAAGGGCACCTGCAAGTCCATGAAAGGCATGACGGCCGAAGAGGCCAAGGCGGCGATGAAGAAGTAAGCCCGGCCCGCCTTCTTCGACACCCGCCACGCGCCGCCATGCCCCCCCCGTTGTCTTCCTTGCCTTGCGCCAGCGTGGGCATTGGCTGGCGCCAGTCCCATGAGCGCGAACTGCTGGAAGGCGGCGCGCCGCAGCTGGGTTTCATCGAAGTCCATTCCGAGAACTTCTTTGCCGCTGGCGGCGCGGCGCTCACCACGCTGAGCCGCGCGCGCGAAAGCCATGCCGTCAGCCTGCATGGCGTGGGGCTGGCACTGGGCTCGTCCGTGGGGCTGGACCCGTGGCACCTGGACCGGCTGGCGGCGCTGGTCGAGCGCATCGAGCCGGTGCTGGTGTCGGACCACGCGTGCTTTGCTCGCGCCATGCTGCCGGGCGGTGAGGTGGTGCTGCATGGCAGCGACCTGCTGCCCTTGGCCTTCAACCGCGCCTCGCTGGCGCTGATGGCCCGGCATGTCACGCAGGTGCAGGAGCGGCTGCGCAGGCCGTTGCTGGTCGAGAACCTGTCGGCCTACTTGCGCGCCGTGCCGGGCCAGGCTGCCGACGAGATGGCAGAGCCTGAGTTTTTCAACACGCTGTCGCAGCAGACTGGCTGCGGCCTGCTGCTCGACGTCAACAACCTGGTTGTCAATGCGCTGAACGAAGGCGTGGCCGATCCAGTCGCGGCAAGCTGCGGCTGGATTGACGCGCTGGATCCGGCCATCGTCGGCGAGGTCCACCTGGCCGGCTACAACGACAGCGGCGCGTTGGTGATCGACGACCACGGCTCGACCGTGCGCGAGCCCGTCTGGCAGGTCTACCGCCATGCCCTGGCCCGGCTCGGCGCGAGGCCCACGCTGGTCGAGTGGGACACCGACATCCCCGCCTGGCCGGTGCTGCTGGGCGAGGCCGAGCGTGCCCGCGCAGAGATGCAAAAGGCCGCTGCATGACATCCGAAGCGACGCTGGCAGAGGCCGAACGCCAGGCCGCCTTGCTGGCCGCGCTGCTGCTGCCGCGTTCGCCAGCGGCCTTGCCACCTGGCTGGGCCGCACTGCCTGGCCGCGGTGCCGCGCCGGCAGCGGGCTTGCAGGCTTACCGTGGCAACGCGGCTGCGCATGCCGCCCGGGCCCTGGCGGACGCGTACCCTGTGTTCGCCCAGCTGGTGGGCGACGAAACCGTGGCCGCGCTGGCCTGGCGCCTGTGGTGCAGCCAGCCGCCCGTGCGTGGCGACCTGGGCGGCTGGGGCGAAGGCCTGGCCGGGCTGGTGGCTTCGCTGCCGGAACTGGCCGAAGAGGCCTACCTGCCCGACATGGCGCGGCTGGAGTGGTGCGTGCACCAGTCCGCACGCGCGGCGGACGCCGCACCCGCGCCGGAAGGCGTGCTCGGCCTGGGCTTGCTGGCCAGCCAGGCGCCGAAAGAGTTGCGTCTGCAGTTCACGCCTGGGCTGGCCTTGCTGGCCTCGCGCTTTCCGGTCGTGTCCATCTGGCGGGCGCACCAGCCGGCCACCGAGACGGACAACACCGACCGCTTTGCCGCGGCCCGGTTGGCGCTGGCCGAAGGGCGGGGCGAGGCCGCGCTGGTCTGCCGCAGCGGCTGCCGCGTGCAGGTCGACGAACTGTCTGCTTCGGATGCCGCCTTCACCGGCGCGCTGCTCGCCGGCCACAGCCTGGGCCGGGCGCTGGCCGGGCAGCCGCCAGAAGACTTCACCGCTTGGCTGGTGCGCGCGCTGCAAGCGGGCTGGCTGCAGGCGGTCCAACCCCACGTTCCTGGAGACACCCCGTCATGATCAAGTCCCTTCCCACCGCCGCGGCGCCGATGGCGCCCATGGGCAACGCCCGCCGCTCGCCGCTGCCGGCCTTCGTGGCCCCGGCCTGGGCCGCGGTCGAAAAAGGCCTGCAAGCCCTGCAACCGCTGGCCCAGCTGGCAGCGCGCGTCTACGTCGCGAAAGTGTTTTTCCTCTCCGGGCTGACCAAGATCCGCGATTGGGACACCACGCTGGCGTTGTTCCAGGATGAATACCACGTGCCGCTGCTGCCGCCCGAGGTGGCCGCCTATGCCGGTACTTGCGGCGAGTTGGGCCTGCCGGTGCTGCTGGTGCTGGGCCTGGCCGGGCGCTTTGCCGCAGCGGGCCTGAGCGTGGTCAACGTGATGGCCGTGCTGAGCCTGGCCGAGATCACGGCGCCAGCGCTGCAGCAGCACCAGTTCTGGGGCACGCTGCTGGTGGCACTGTTGCTCTGGGGGCCGGGGAAGTGGTCAGTCGATGCGTGGCTCAAGCCGCGGCTGCTGCCCTGAGCTTTCTCGCTCCCCTCGGGGCCTTCATTCAGAAGGTTTGAAGCTGATCACCATGCTGGACGGCACCGTGCCGTCGGTGTCGCGCGGCAGCTTGGCGGTGCGGTCAATGGCGCGCAGCACCGCTTCGTCCCAGGCCGCATTGCCGCTGGACTTGCTCAGCTTGCGGCCGATGATGCTGCCGTCCGGCGCCACGCGCACTTCCACCTCTGCCGTGGGGTTGCCGGGCACCGGGTCGGTCAGCACGATGTTGGGCTTGATGTAGGCCTTGATGCGGCCGGCGTAGTTGGCCGAGGGGCCGGCGCTGCGTGCGGCAGTGCCGCTGCTGTTCTCGGCGCCGGTGCCACCCAGTTGGGCGTTCATGCGGCGGATGTTGTCCTGCCGCTGGGCTTCGCGCCGATCGGCGTCGGCCTTGTCCTTCTTGGCCTGGTCGAGCTTGGTCTTCTTCTCGGCTGCCTTGCGGTCGGCTTCTTCCTGCTCGGCCTTGGCTTCGCGTTCGGCCTTGGCCTTGTCTTCCTTGTCCTTGCGCTCGGCCTGCTGGCGCTTGTCTCGTGCGCGCTGGTCCTCGGCCTCCTTGCGGGCCTGCGCGTCGCGTTCGGCCTCCAGGCGCTCGGCTTCCTTCTGGGCCTTGCGCTTGCGGTCCTGCTCGATGGCGATTTCGGCGTCGCGCTGGTCCTGCGCGCTCGTGTCGGGCGGCGGCGGGGTGGCGGCCCTGGGCGGTGGCTGGGTGGTTTCCGGCGCGGGCTCCGGCGGCGGCTCGACGGCTGCGGGTGCCGCGATCTGCGGCGTGGCGGCCCAGAGTTCGGCTTCCACGCCTTCGGGGTCTGTGGTGTGCCACTGCACGCCCAGCGCCAGCGCGGCGATCAGCAGCGCATGGGCCAGCAGCGAGACCAGCAGGCCAACGCTTTGGCGGTCGGCGCTGGGTGGCCGCAGCGACTCGCGCGGCAAGGCCAGGGACGGCGGCAGGCGCGACTCCACCTCGTCAACCGCCTTGCTTGACCGACAGGCCCACGCGCTGCACGCCGTTTTTCTGCAGCGTGTCCATGACCTTCACGACGGTTTCGTAGCGCACCTGCTTGTCGCCCGAGATGACCACCGGGATGTTGGCGCTGCCGTTCTGGGCGGCCTTGACCTGCGCGGCGAGCTGGGCCAGCGTGATGGTGCTGGGCTCGCCCTTGTCGATCTTGATCTTCAGCTGGCTTTCGCTGGTGACGAGGATCTCGATCACGCCTTCGGGCCGCTGCTTGGCCTTGCCGACGCTGGGCAGGTCCACCACGCTGGTGGTGATCATGGGCGCGCTGACCATGAAGATGATCAGCAGCACCAGCATCACGTCGATGAACGGGACCATGTTGATCTCGTTCATCGAGCGGCGGCGGCCGCCGGCGCCGCGGGAAGCAACTGCGGGCATGCGGTGCTCCGGCGGCTCAGCGCTGCGCGCCGGCGGGGCCGGCCACGTTGCGCTGCAGGATGTTGGAGAACTCCTCGATGAAGCTCTCCAGCTGGATCGCCACGCGGTCGATCTGGCGCGCGAAGCGGTTGTAGCCGACGACCGCAGGAATGGCAGCGAACAGGCCGATGGCGGTTGCCACCAGCGCCTCGGCAATGCCAGGCGCCACGGTGGACAGCGACACCGTCTGCAAGCTGCCCAGGCCGACAAACGCGTTCATGATCCCCCAGACGGTGCCGAACAGGCCCACGTACGGGCTGACCGAGCCGACCGAAGCCAGGAAGCCGAGGTTGCCTTCGATGGCGTCCAGCTCGCGCTGCAGCGTGGCGCGCATCGCGCGGCGAGCGCCGTCGAGCTGGCTGCCGGTGTCGAGCTGGCGCTCGCGCAGCTTCATGAATTCACGCATGCCGCTGGCGAACAGGCGCTCTATCGGTGCGCCGTCCGGCTTGGCGCTGGCGTTCTTGTACAGGTCGTTGAGGTTCTTGCCGGACCAGAATTCCTGCTCGAAGGCGTCGTTGCCGCTCTTGATGCGGGCCATGCCGAACAGCTTGGCGAAGATCAGGCTCCAGCTGACCAGCGAGACCAGCAGCAGGCCGGCGACGACGAGCTGCACGACCAGGCTGGCATGCAGCACGAGCGAGACGATGGATAGATCCTGGTTCATGGTGGCGTGAGGCGGCTGAGCACGTCGGAGGGAATGCGTTGCGGGCGAAAGCTGGTGTGGTCCACGCAGGCGATCTGGATGTTGCCTTCGCAGAGCAGCTCGTCGCCGCGCCAGGCGTGTTGGTGAACGGTGAGCGTGGCGCGGCCGAGTTCGGCGCGGGTCACGGCGATCTGCAAGGCGTCGTCCAGCCGGGCGGGCCGCAAGTAGCGTACCCGCGTGTCAATCACGATGAAGATGGCGCCGGTGCGCTCGCGCAGCTCGTGCTGGCCGACACCGGCCGCGCGCAGCCATTCGGTGCGCGCACGCTCGAAGAACTTCAGGTAGTTGGCGTAGAAGACGACGCCGCCGGCGTCGGTGTCTTCCCAGTAGACGCGCAGCGGGTGCATGTGCAGCAGCGGCGGTGCCGGGATGAGGGCGGTCTGACTCATGGGTGCCGGCGATGATACGCGAGCACGGTTGCGCCGCAGCAGTCCGGCTTGCTGCGCCAACGTCCGGCAATGGCCCGGCAGCCGCCCGGCGTCAGGGCGCCGATGCGCCGACCGTTGCCGCGCTCGCAGACGCCGGTTCGGAGGCAGCCACGCCGGCCACCATGCCGGCCGCGGAAGCCGCGTCACTGGCTGCCTCTGCGGGTGCCGAGGCGGGCAAGGCTGCAGCAGTGGCGCTGGCCGGCGCGCTCGCGGGCACGGCCGGCGTGATGACAGGCACTCCGCCCAGCAGGCCGTGCAGGCCGGGTCCCTTGTTGAACCACCACCAGGCGGCACCCGCCGCCAGCCCGGCCACCAGCACCAGGCTGAGCAGCGGCAGCATGCGCCGGCCCTTGCTTTCGGGGTTGGACAGGCCCTGGGCCTCGTCCGAACTGCGCCATTCGCGCAGGGCGGCCGCCAGGTGCCGGGCCGACGGGTAGCGGGCCTCGGGCGAGCGGGCCATGGCGCGCGCGGCGATGGCCGAGAGGCCGGCCGGCACGTCCGGATCCACCATCCTGGCCTGCGGCTGGGTCGAGTTCAGCACCGCGTGGCTGATCTCTTCCATGCTCTGGCCGGTATAAGGCGGGCGGCCGGTCAACAGCTCGTACAGCACCACGCCGAGCGAATATACGTCGCAGCGGCGGTCGACCTTGGTGTGGCGCAGTTGCTCGGGCGAGAGGTAGTGCGGCGAACCGGCTGAAGGCGTGACCGTGGTCGAGCCGTCGCGCCGGGCGACGCGGGCGATGCCGAAGTCCAGTACCTTGGGCTGGCGCTTGTCGACCATGAAAATGTTGGCCGGCTTGATGTCGCAGTGGATCACGCCCTTGCCGTGGGCATAGGCCAGCGCCTCGGCCACGCGGCGCACCAGGCCGGCGGCTTCCATTGGCGTGGGCCGCCAGCCCTGGCGCAGCATCTGCCGCAGGTCCAGGCCCTGCAGCGGCTCCATCGCGACGTAGACGCCCTGGTCCGAACTGCCGGCGTCATACACCGTGACGATGTGCGGATGCGACAGCCGCGCCGCGGCGCGGGCTTCGTTGAGAATCAACTCGTCCGGCGCGCCGAGTGCGCCGGGCTGCTGGTGCCAGCGCAGTTGCAGCGTCTTGACCGCGACGCGCCGCGACAGCAGCGGGTCCCAGGCGCCGTAGACGGTGCCCAACCCGCCTTCGCCGAGCACGGTGCGAAGCTGGTAGCGGCCGATGACGCCCATCGCGGCTGGCAGGTCACCGGGCTCGGGTTGGCCCGCCTGCTGCGCATGCAGCAGGTCGAATTGACTCCGGGTGCGGTCTTCCACCACCGTGTTTTGGAAGACGGGCGACGCGCTGCCGGTACTGCTTTGACGCGTCTTGAAGATATTCCAGGGCATGGCGGGCAGCATAAGCACACCGCCCTCACAAACTGTGGCGCCGTGTCTGCTGTTGCAGAGTCAAATGGGATCAGGTTGAAACAAAACGTGATAAGCGCGCTGCCGCTTCCTGGAGTTGCGGCAGGCTGCTGGCAAATGAGAGGCGCAGGTAACGTTCTGCCGCCGCGGGTCCGAAGTCTCGCCCGGGCGTGAGGGCCACATGGGCTTGCTGCATCAGGTCCATGCAGAAGTCCCAGCTGCTGTTCGAAAAGCGGCTGCAGTCGGCCCAGGCGTAGAACGCGCCGTCCGGCATCACCGGCACCGTCAGGCCAATTTCATTGAGCGCGCCGACGATGAAGTCGCGCCGCTCACGGAAAGCCTGGCGGCGCTGCTCGTAGATGGCAAGCGATTCGGCTTCGAAGCAGGCCAGCGCGGCATGCTGGGCAATGCTGGAGGCGCAGATGTAGAGGTTCTGCTGCAGTTTCTCGATTGGCGCAACCAGTGCGGGCGGCACCACCAGCCAGCCCAGTCGCCAGCCTGTCATGTTGAAATACTTCGAGAAGCTGTTGATCGAGATCACGTCTTCGCCCAGCGCCAGCGCGCTGTGGGCGTAACGGTCGTCGTAGGACAGGCCGAGGTAGATCTCGTCGACCAGCGTCAGTCCGCCGCGAGCCCGGGTTTCGGTGACGATGCGGCCCAGTTCACCGGGCGCAATCGAGGTGCCGGTCGGGTTGGATGGCGAGGCCAGCAGCACCGCGCGGGTGGCCGGCGTCCAGCGGGCTGCCACGGTGTCTGCGTCCAACTGGAAACGCTGCTCGGGGCTGGCTGGCAGCGCCACCGCCTTGGCGCCCGCCGCGGCCACGAAATGCCGGTTGCAGGGGTAAGACGGGTCCGGCATCAGCACCTCGTCGCCCGCCTCGAACAAGGCCAGGCAGGCGAGCTGCAGCGCCGCTGACGCGCCAGCGGTGATGACGATGCGGCTGGCCGGCACGTCCAGGCCGAAGCGGTCGCGGTACCAGTGCGACAGCGCCCGGCGCAGCGCCGGCAGGCCGTTGGCGTCGGTGTACTGGGTGCGGCCGGCGCGGATCGCGGCATCGGCCGCGGCCTGCACCAGCGGCGGCGCGCTGAAGTCCGGTTCGCCGATGTTCAGGTAGATCATCGGCGTGCCGCCGCGCGCCGGGTCGCACTCCGGCGTTGCTGCGATGCGCGCCGCGGCCTTGGCGCACTCCATCACGTAGAACGGTTCGATGTGGTCCAGGCGGCTGGCGAGTTTCATGGGGCCGACGGCAGAAGCGGGGCAGGGGAACGGTTGGCCATGCGCCGGCAGGCGCGGGCCGTGAGCTCAGCCGCCGCGGGCGGCGCGGGCCTTTTGCACTTCGGCTGGCCGCAGCGCCGCGGCGGTCTTGTCCAGCACGCCGTTGACGTACTTGTGGCCATCGGTGCCGCCAAAACTCTTGGCCAGCTCCACGCCTTCGTTGATCGCCACCCGGTACGGGATGTCCAGGCAGTGCTTCAGCTCGTAGGCGCCGATCAGCAGCACCGCGTGCTCGACCGGTGAAAGCTCGTTGGTCGCCCGGTCCACGCTGGCGCTGAGCACCTGGTCGAGGTCGGCGGCCTCGGCAATGCAGCCGTGCAGCAGTGCGTCGAAATGCGCGTGGTCGGCCTTGTTGAAGCCTTCCTGCTCGCGCATGTGGGCGTCGATCACGCCAGCGTCAGCGCCGGAGATCAGCCATTCGTACAGGCCTTGCAGCGCGACTTCGCGGGCCAGCCGGCGAGGCGACTTGGCACCGCTGCTGCGCTTCTTGGCCGGCGTGGAGGGGGTGGCCGGGGCGGACGGAGTAGAGGGCGCGTTCACAGCAGGTCGTCCATCAGGTTGGCCATCTCGATCGCGACGCGGGCCGCGTCGCGGCCTTTTTCTTCGGCGCGGGCCCAGGCCTGGGCTTCGTTCTCGACGGTGAGGATCGCGTTGGCGATAGGGATTTCATGGTCCAGCGAGACCCGGCTCACGCCGGCGCCGCTTTCGTTGGCGACCAGCTCGAAGTGGTAGGTCTCGCCGCGGATGATGCAGCCCAGCGCGATCAGCGCGTCGTAGTCCTCGCTCTCGGCCATGGCCTTCAGGGCAATGGGCACTTCCAGCGCGCCGGGCACCGTGACCTGCAGGACGTTCTTGTCCTTCACGCCGCAGGCCGCCAGCTCGGCCAGGCAGGCCTCGGCCAGCCTGGTGGTCAGTGCATCGTTGAAACGAGCGCGCACGATGCCGATCGACAAGTCGTCGCCGTTCAGCGAGCCGCTTTGGCCTTTGTCAGCACCTTGCATGGTGGGGAGTCCTTGGCAGGAGAGGAAGTGAAAAGAACAGGGGCGCGAACGAGCGGGAAAGCCCGTTCATGCGCCGACGAAGCCGGTGACTTCCAGCCCGAAGCCAACCATGCTCGGCATGCGGCGCGGGCTGCCCAGCAGCTTCATGCGGGTGACGCCCAGCTCGCGCAGGATTTGCGCGCCCACGCCGTAGGTGCGGAGGTCCACCGGTGGCCTGGCTTGCGGCTCGCCGCCGGCTGGCGGCAGCAGCTTGCCGATCAGCACCTCGCTGGCCTCGCGTCCGCAGTTCAGCAGCACCGCGAGGCCGGCCGGGCTGGCCTTCAGCGCAGCCAGTGCCTTGGGCAGCGGCCACGAATGGCCGTGTTCGCTGCCGGTGTCCAGCACGTCCAGCAAGGACAGTGGCTCGTGCACGCGCACCAGCACTTCGTCGCTCGGCTGCCAGTGGCCGCTGGCCAGCGCCAGGTGCACGCCACCAGAGCGGTCGCGGAAAACATGGGCCTCGAAGCTGCCTTGCGCGGTTTCCAGCGTGCGCTGGCCCAGGCGGGTGACCAGCGATTCGTTGCGGCTGCGGTAGGTGATCAGGTCGGCAATGGTGCCGATCTTCAGGCCATGCTCGGCAGCGAAGACCTCCAGGTCCGGCAGGCGGGCCATGCTGCCGTCGTCGTTCATGATCTCGCAGATCACCGAAGCGGGCATGAGCCCGGCCATCGCGGCCAGGTCGCAGCCGGCTTCGGTATGGCCGGCGCGCATCAGCACGCCGCCATCCTGCGCCTGCAGCGGGAAGATGTGGCCGGGCTGCACCAGGTCGCGCGGCAGCGCGTCTCGCGCCACGGCAGCTTGCACGGTGCGTGCACGGTCGGCCGCAGAAATGCCGGTGCTTACGCCCACCGCGGCCTCGATCGACACCGTGAACGCGGTGCCATGCACCGTGCCGTTGCGTGAGGCCATGGGGGGCAGCTGCAGGCGCTCGCAGCGCTCGCGGGTCAGCGTCAGGCAGATCAGGCCACGGCCGAACTTGGCCATGAAGTTGATCGCTTCCGGCGTGACGTGTTCGGCGGCGATGACCAGATCGCCTTCGTTTTCGCGGTCTTCTTCGTCAACGAGAATGACCATGCGGCCGGCCGCCAGTTCGGCAACCAGCTCGGGAACAGGTGAAATCGGCATCCCGCCATTGTAGGTGCCGGGCCCTTCCCGGCGCTGTGGCCTGGCGGGACCACCGTGGCGACCTTCTCGCGGCGGCCACGGCAAATGTCACGCCGCTGGCTCGCTGGTTCGCCGCAGCAGCAAGCGAAGGTCGTCGCCCATGGCTGCCTGCGCGTGGAAGCGGTAGCGCCAGGCACCGTCCAGGCTTTGCAGCGGCCCCAGCGCCGCCATGCCGCGGCCGGCACCCAGCAGCATGGGTGCGAGGTAGACCAGGCACTCGTCCACCAGCCCTGCCTGCAGCCAGCCGGCATTCAGCCGTGGGCCCGCTTCGATGTGCAACTCGTTGACCTGCCGCCGGCCCAGGTCCGCAAGCACCGCAGCCAAGTCGACCCTGCCTGCTTCACCGGGGCAGCACACCACTTCCGCACTGCGGGCCTGCAGCGCTGAAATGCGCTCGGTCGCCGGTTCAGCCGCGTAGAACAGCAGCGGCCCCTCGGCCTCGAACAGCCGGGCGCTGAGCGGCGTGTCCAGCCGCGCGTCCACGATGGCGCGCAGCGGCTGACGCGGTGTGTCCACCAGCCGCACGTCCAGCCGCGGATCGTCCGCCAGCACCGTGCCGATGCCGCTCAACAGCGCGCCCGCTCGCCGCCGCCAGGCATGCCCGTCCCGCCGGGCAGCCTCGCCGGTGATCCACTGGCTCTGGCCGTTTTCGAGCGCGGTTCGGCCGTCCAGCGAAGCGGCGATCTTCATCCGCACCCAGGGCCGGCCATGGCGCATGCGGTGGAAGAAGCCGATGTTCAGCGCTTCGCTCTCGGCTTGCGCTTCCGGCCCGGCCATCTCCACCTGGATGCCTGCGGCGCGCAACCGCGCCAGCCCCTGGCCCGCCACCAGCGGATTCGGGTCACTCGCCGCCACGATCACCCGGGCAATGCCGGCGGCGATCAGCGCGTCGCAACAAGGCGGCGTGCGCCCGTGGTGCGAACACGGCTCCAGCGTCACGTAGGCCGTCCCGCCCTGGACCGACATGCCACGTGCGGCAGCGTCCCGCAGCGCCATCACCTCCGCATGCGCCTGACCGGCAGGCTGGGTGTGCCCCTCGCCCAGTGGCGTGCCGTCCACAGAAGTGATGACGCAGCCCACTCGCGGATTCGGCTCCGTGAGCCCGATGGCAGCTGTCGCAAGGGCCAAGGCATGCGCCGTCGCGGCGGTCGGGGTGAGAGCGGAATTCATAGGGGCAAACCACGAAAAAGCGCGCAGTTCCACACGAGAAGGGGGAGAGGCACGGCCCGATTCTCCCCCCAAAGGTGGGGGCAGCAGTCGTGCCCGCGGGCCTCCCTGAGGGGGAATGACGGCGCAGGCGTGCTTTTGAAGAATGCATTCCACGCCGTCCCTGAGTCGGCGACCCAGATCGAAACCCCGAGGAGGATCCATGTTCAAGCGCCAAACCCGTTCCGCCAGCCAAGCCAAGCGTCAAAGCGGTTTCACACTGGTCGAATGCATGGTCGCCACTTCGGTCGCCGGCGTACTCGCAGCTGTGGGCGTGCCGAGCATGAGCAGCGTGATGGCGAGGCAGGCGGTGCAGGCGGAACTGGGGGAGTTTCAAAGTGCGGTGCATCGTGCGCGCAGCGAGGCGATGCATCGGGGTGAAGTGGTCACAGTCTGCGGTCTGGACCTCGCCTCTGCTGCGACGGCGCATCCCCACTGCATGTCCAGTGGCAAAGATTGGAGCGCGGGCTGGGTGGTGTTTGTCGACCGTGGCGATCGCGGCGACATGGATGAGGACGAGGATCAGCTGGTGGCTGTTCACCAAGCGAGCGCGAAGGCCGGCGCGGTGGCAAGCACCCTGCGGTATGTGAGCTTCCAGCCCAGCGGCATTTCGGCCAGTGCGGCCTCTCACTTCCAGTTCCGTCCGAAAGGCGCCGATGCCGCCGTGGCCAATCCGAACGACAGCCGCATGGTGTGCATCAGCAAGCCGGGGCGCATGCGCGTGGTTAGCGCCGCGAGCTGCTGAGCGCTCAGGTCGGGAGGCGTGAACTTCCCACAGATCGACTGGCATGTCGCCGCTCGTCCGGTGAGCCGGTCCGCTGATCAGACTCTCTCCGAGAAGCGACCCAGCGGCACCGCATCATTCGCCGCATGTCACTCTGCGCTCGTTTTACAGCCTTCGAAAGCCCGGGTTCGCGAGCCCTTCGCGGTTTCACTCTGGTCGAGTTGCTGGTCACCATTGCGGTGGCGGCGATCCTGACGATGATCGCCGCGCCAGCGATGCAGACCATGCTGGCGACGCGCGCCGTGGCCGGCAACGCGGATGACTTGGCTGCGGCATTGCGTCAGGCGCGATCCGAGGCGCTAAAGCGAGGCATGCCGGTTTCGGTCTGCGCTTCGGCGGACCCGAACGCCGGGGCGGCTGCCTGCGCCGATGGCGTGTGGACCGCCGGCTGGCTTGTGTTCACCGATCCTGGGGCCGATGGCAGTCTCGACAGCGGTGACAGCCTGGTGCGAGCCTTTACTGGAAGCCGATCGGTGGAGAGTGTGGTGGAAGACGACGACAAGGCTTTCACCACCTTCACCGCCAACGGATTGGTGGTGGGCGGCCCACGCCGTTGGGTGGTGATGCCCAAGCTGAGCAGCAGTGATGCCAATAGTCAGCGCACCGTCTGCTTGCCAGTTTCGGGACGGGCACAGGTGAAAACCGGTGGGGAGGCTGCATGCTGACAAGCGGAAACCATCGAGATGTTCGGCGGCAGTCAGGCGCCTCGCTGATCGAGGTGCTGGTCGCCATCTTCGTCGCGTCGATGGGCATTCTGGCCCTGGCTGGCCTGCTGGGAACCTCCACCCGTTTTGGCAAGACGGCGGAATATCGCTCCATGGCAACGTTGCTGGCAGCTGATCTGGTTGATCGCATGCGAGCCAACGCAATCGGGGCTTCCAGCTACAGCCTGCTCAGCGCTACGCTGGCAACCTCGCCAGCGGATGAGGTGCCCTGCGCTGACCCAGACAACTGCACCAAGGAACAACTTGCCGCACGCGACCTGGCCGACTGGCAGGCTTCGCTGAACAACAGTCTGCCGGATGGCACCGGGTATGTGACCCAGACGGACGCGGCCAACAAAATGTTCGACATCTGGGTGATCTGGCGTGACCCGGAGGCATTGAACCAGGCCGATCTGGCGGCCAATGACGATGGGCGATCCGCTTGTCCGAAAGATTTTCCCGATGACGTTGGGGCGCGCTGCATGTTTTTCCGGGTGGGGCTATGAATCGGCATGTACTCCTGACACGTTCGCTGCGGCGCGGGGCAGGCGGTTTCACGTTGGTCGAGTTGATGATCTCGATGGTCATCGGCTTGGTGGTCATGGGCGCGGTCTATGCTGCCTATCTGGCCTCGTCTGCCAGCACCCGGACGAGCCGCGCAGTGGCTCAGATGACTGAAGACGCGACGGTGGCCATCAACATCCTGCGGCAGCACATTGCCGAAGGTGGGTACAGCCGGCCAGTGGGCACATCGGGCACGGTCATGACCCGGGCCGCCGGTGCCGATACGGCCAAGTGGCTGCTGGGCTGCGAGAACGGGTTTGCCGATGCCACCCAGCCGATCACGACGCTGGCCTGCAATGCCGCCGGGGTGGCCGGAACGGATGTGCTGGCAGTGGCCTATGAGGCCACTTTGCAGAACAGCCTGACGACAAAAGACGCCACGAACACCACGGTGCCAAGCGATTGCCTGGGCGCCGCGTTGACGAAGACGACGATCGCGCCGGTTTACTTCCGTTCTTACAGCCAGTTCTACCTGCAAGACTCGCAGTTGTACTGCCGCGGCCCGGGCAGCGCGACAGGCCAGCCGCTGGTGGAGAACATCCAGGAAATGCACCTCATGTACGGCATGGGTGGTACTGGCGCTGACGCCACGCGGGTGATCACTTACAAGACGGCGAAAGAGGTGTCAGACATGGGGCCCTGGTCGCGCGTGTTGTCGGTTCGGGTGTGCCTCTTGATGCGCAGTGAAGACCAGGTGCTGGATGCGCCGGTGTCCTATGTGGGCTGCGACCCGCATGCAGGCAGGATTGACCCGGCTGAAGGTGATCGCCACATGTTTCGTGCCTTCACTTCGACCATCGTGCTTCACAACCGCATGGGGGTGTAAACATGAGGTGCATGAATTCTTCTCTTGGCGCCCGAAGGCAGCAAGGCTTCGTGCTGATCGTGGCGATGGTGATGCTGGTCATCATCGGCCTGATGTCCGCTTCGGTGATGCGTGGTGCGCTCAGCGCCGACGTGGTGGCCAACAATGCCCGCTCGCAGGCATCGGCCATGCAGGCAGCACAGATCGCGCTGCGCTACTGCGAACGTGAGGTGGCGAAAGTACCGGCTGGCGTGACGGTGCTCGCTGCCCCAGCGGACAACGATGGCGATTTGCACACGCCGGGGCCCACGAACTGGAACACCTTCGCGAACTGGAAGGACGCCAGCAAGCGGACGGAACTGACGGACGACATCATGCGTTCCGAGGACAGTTCCTTCAAACCCTCGCACATGCCGCAATGCATGGCTGAGAACGTGACGCTAGAAGATGCCACCACGACTGCGATAGTGATCACTGCGCGCGGGTTCAGTCCTGATTATCAGGAGACGGATGAAGGCAAGTCCACGGCGGGTGCTGCGGTCTGGGTGCAGTCCACCTTGAAGCTGAATTGACCCTGTGGCGCCTCTCTGGGGGCTTCCGTGCCGTTTCCAAATTCCCTCCCTTTCGCCATGGTGTGAACACTCCATTGGCAGGAGCATTGAATGACAAGCAAGATCAACCTGTTGCGCTGGCAGTCCGATGTGGGCTTGAACATCGTGCGTGCCGTGGCCCTGCTCTTGGCTGGTGGGGTCGCCGCCGCGGCTTGGGCGGTCACCAACGAGCCTTCGCAGACGCCGCTGACTAGCCGTGTGGGCGACGCGCCTCCGCCGAACGTGATGATCACCTTGGACGACTCTGGCTCGATGAACTCCGACTTCATGCCAGTGGGAGCTGTCCTCGTGAATAACGTGACCACGCGCCTGGACAGTACCAAGGTCGGGGACCATCTGGGTGCATTCCTGGACGATCCGCGCAAGAAGGCGGTGAATCAGCTGGACGGTTATATTCCAGCTTTGAAGGTTCCGATCAAGGTGTCCGGCAAGACTTACTCGCCTGACAAGTACCAGATGCAGTTCCGTTCGCCGGACGTGAATACCATTTGGTACAACCCGGAGGTTCGCTATCGACCTTGGCTGAAAGCCACGCCAAAGTCAGATGGTACCGGCGAGTACATGGCCAATGCCACGCCTGCTGCAGCGTATTGGGATCCGATCAAGGCGGCGACGCTGAATCCCGCGACCTTCGATCTGACGACCAATAAGACTGCTGAATCTCGGGCTTGGTGCCTCAGTTACGACACCACTTGTGTCACTGTTAAGCTTGATTATTACCCAGGCCTATTCTACCGGCTAAAGAGTGGCGCTCCTGCTGACGATGTTGGCAACTACACGCTATACGACGTCAACGACGCCAGCAATTACAGCTCGACGCGAACCAGCAAGCCCACCGGCCGCACGGACTGCGTAACTTTGTCCAATGCCTGTACACAGGACGAAGAGAAGCAGAACTTCGCCAACTGGTTCACCTATCACCGCATGCGTGAAGCGCTCGCGAAGGGCGCTTTGACCGAATCGTTGTTCGGGTTTCAGGACAAGATGCGGGTGGGATGGGGGCGCATCAACAGCGGCTCTACCAAGATTGATGGTATCAATTACAACGTGATCAGGGCGCCCCTTCGAAATTTGGACAAGACGCAATTGCAGACTGTGCTGAGCGGAGATGGTACTGCTGGGACCGGCATTCAGAATATATCCTCATCGGGCGGTACGCCTCTGCGGACTGCGCTGGATGCGGTGGGGCCATATTTCACCAACAGGCGCAATGCCAATGGGACTCCCCAGGCTGGTAATCCATGGCTCACCACCATCGGCGATGCAACGTCTACCCAGTTGGCGTGCCGCCGTTCCATTAATTTGCTGACCACCGACGGGTATTATAACGATACCAACTATAAGGATGGTGGAGAGCAGACCAATATGGACGGAAACGCAACTGGTAGCGTCATTGTGGTCAACGGCGTCACGATCCAAAAAAGCGGCGTAAATGGCTTCGATTACACAGGTGCGAACAATCCCAATGGTTACACGCCTACGCACTATGTCGCGCAGCGACCCTATATCGACGATCCGAAGAACGTTGCGACGAACTCGCTGACCGATGTGGCAATGAAATGGTATTTCCGGGATTTGGACACAGGTATTCCAAACAAGGTGGTGCCCGCCGATACTGACATTGCCTTCTGGCAGCATTTGACTCAGTTCACGATTGGCATCGGTGTGAAAGGCACATTGGATTCTTCTTCCCCCGATCGAAAGGCCGCCACGCTTGCCGACATTGCCTCTGGCGCAAAGGTTTGGCCTTTGCCGGATAAGGGCGATCCGCAAAAGATCGATGATCTTTGGCATGCTGCGGTGAACACCGGGGGTGATTTCTATCCGGTCAAGAATGGCACGGAGTTGAGTGCGGCGCTCACCAACGTCTTCAGCCGCGCAGTGGGCGTCGAGTCGAGAGAGGCTGGCGTCGCGACAGTCGCTTCCACGCTTTCGGCGTCGAACATCAAGTTCGTGCCACAGTACAAGTCTGGTGCCTGGTACGGCGAAGTTTTTGCCTACCAGTTGGATGATACCGGTGACGTGCTGAAGGACTCCAAACCCATTTGGCAGGCCTCGACCAAGTTGCCGTCAGCAGCGGCGCGCAAACTTTTCACTTGGGGCGAAACGTCTGGCCAGGAGTTCAAGGTGGGAACACTTTCCACTGCCGATGTGAACCTGATCGGCTCTGCCGACTTGGTCAATTACATTCGCGGCGAGACTGCCAACGAAGGCAATTCGCTCAGCTTCCGGCCGCGCGGTGGCCAGTTCATTGGTGACATCATCAATTCGCCACCGGTGTATGTGCGTGACCTGCTAGATTCAAGCTATGGCAGCCTGAGTGACCCTGCTGAGGCGGGTTCCTATGCCGAGTACTTGGCGGCAAAGAAGGCGCGTACCGACGGTGCTTTAGCGGTCGGCGCCAATGCTGGCGTTTTCCATGTGTTTCGCGGATCCACTGGCGTGGAAACCTTCGGTTTCGTGCCTCGCGCTGGTTTCTCGAACTTGAACCTGATCGCTTCCAAAACTTACGGGACTGCCAGCAATTCCCATCGCTTCTTCGTGGACGGTCCGACGGTCGAGGCCGACGCCTACATCACGCCCAAAGGCGGCAGCAAGCGCTGGACCAACATGCTGGTGGGCAGCATGGGGGCTGGTGGCAAGAGCGTGTTTGCACTGAACCTGCCGACGGCAGATCCAGCTCAACTCAATGCCGACTCAGTCCAATGGGAGTTGAACGATCACGCCGATCTAGGCTATGTCATGAACGACATGCGCACCGGCAAGATCCAGAACGGCGGTGGTTGGTATGCGTTCGTGGGCAACGGCCCGTACAGCGCCAATGGCAACGCGGCGCTGCTTGTGGTCGACCTGGAAACGGGCGCGGTGGTCAAGAGTTTGGTGGTGTCTCCTAACACGGGCGCGAACGGTCTCGGCGGCGTGCGCCTGCTGCGCAACAGCCATCTTGAGGTTTACGCTGCCTACGCGGGCGACTTGCAGGGCAATCTTTGGCGCTTCGACTTTGGTCGGGGGGACGACATCAGCACTTGGAAGGTGGGCTTCAACAACTCACCTTTATTCAAGGCCACTGACAGCGCCGGTAAAGCCCAGCCCATCGTGGACGCGCCGGCTGCGATTCCGCATCCAACCAAAGGTTTTGTCGTGAATTTCGGCACTGGCCGCCTGATCGACGTTGCCGATTCTGCCAACATTGATGCACAGACCTTTTACGGGGTTTGGGACGATACGCCTGCCGAGGGTTCCTCTGCCGCGTTGGCCAGCCCCTTCGCTAGCGCCAACCCGAATCGTTCGCTGCTGGTGGCTCAGTCCATTGACAGCACCACCAACATTGAGGGCGTGACGTACTACACCGTGAGCAGCAACGCGGTGAATTGGACCTCTAAAAAGGGCTGGTACCTTGAGACCCACATCCAGGACGGGCAGCGCACGATCTATCCGGCGCAAAACATCCTGAATTTTGTGTATATCAGCACCATCGTGCCCGCTGCCAAAGCCGCAGAATGTGAATTTGCATCGGGTGCAGGGTACAACTTTGTGCTCGACGGCGTCTCTGGTGCGGCGATCAATGGCCCGGTGTTCGATACCAATGGCGATGGCACGGTCGACAACTCTGATGCCACCGTAGCCGGCGCTAAGACCTTGGCGGACGGTCAGGACAAGTTGCTGACCAACCAGACCGGGTTGGTGAACGAATACTCCACCAACCGTTGTCTGCCAGATCTGAACGCAAAATGTCCAGCCGACAGTTGCCTTGTGGTGATCGTGAACACGACCAATGATGCGCAGGAGCTTTGTGTCCCTGGTCCGCATTGCAGTTGGGACAATCCGATGGGCGATCCTCGTTGCTTGTGCCCGGATGGCGTGACGCAGAAGAAGTCCGCCACCGATAACTGCCAGCCGCTCGTTCCCGTGGTCACCGATCGTGTGTGGCGGCAGATCATGAACCCGCCTCAGCCGGTCGCGCCCAGTCCTTGATTTAGCCAAGTCCCAATGAAGAAGCACAACACCATGATGCGCCGTGCTTGCCCCCACCGGGCTTTCCGCTCGGCGGGTTTCACGCTGATTGAGCTGATGATCGTGCTGGCGATCATCGGCATCCTTGCAGCCATCGCGTATCCCAGCTATGTCAGCCAGATGCGCAAGAGTCGACGAGCCGACGCCGAGACGGTGATGAACGAGGCGGCGCAGTACCTGCAGCGGTATTACGCAGCCCACAACAATTTCACCGACGCCAGCCTTAGTTCGGCGCAGCTAAACCAGTCGCCCAAGTCTGGAACCAAGTTTTATGACATCGCACTCAGCGACGAGTCTGGAGGTCAGCACTACGAGATCCTGGCTGCGCCCACTGGTGGACAAGCTGACGACGCTTGTGGAACGCTCAAGCTGACCGACACGGGACAAAAGTCACAGAGCGGCGGAACCGACGCTTCGCTGACGGCACAGTGCTGGCGCTGATGTGGTTCGTCATATCTCCTTGATCAGCCGACTGAACTCATCCACATCCTCAAAGCTGCGATAAACCGAAGCGAAGCGCACGTAGGCCACTTTGTCCAGCCGCTTCAATTCGCGCATCACCAGTTCGCCCAGCCGGGTTGACGGCACTTCGCGCAGCCCGCTCGCCAGCAGCTTTTCCTGGATGCGCTCCATCGCAGCGTCCACCTGCTCGATGCTGACCTGGCGCTTGCGCAGGGCCAGTTGCATGGAGCCGCGCAGCTTCTCTGGCACGAACTCCACTCGGGCGCCGCTGCGCTTGACGATCGCCGGGAGGGCGATTTCAGCGCGTTCGTAGGTGGTGAAGCGCTTGTCGCAGCTGGTGCATTTGCGCCGGCGGCGCACCACGTCCCCTTCGTCGGATTCGCGGGTTTCGGCCACCTGGGTCTCGGTGTGACTGCAGTAGGGGCAGCGCATGCGGGCTCTTTCTTGGTAGGGCGCGAGGCCAGAAGCAAAACGAGCCCGGCTGTTGGGCGCGGGCTCGTGGGCGTCAACTCAATAACAGGTCCTGGTGGCTGACCTGCGTGGGGTGGCCATCTGCTTCAACGGTAGACCGGGAAGTCGCGTGTCAGCGCCGCCACCTTTTCACGCACGCGGGCCAGATTGGCTTCGTCGTGCGGGTTGTCCAGTACGTCGGCGATCAGGTGCGCGGTCTGGCGGGCCTGGTCTTCCTTGAATCCGCGGGTGGTCATGGCTGGCGTGCCCAGGCGGATGCCACTGGTGACCATCGGTTTTTGCGGATCGTTCGGGATGCCGTTCTTGTTGCAGGTCATGTGCGCCGCGCCGAGGATGGCTTCGGCTTCCTTGCCGGTCAGGCCCTTGGGGCGCAGGTCCACCAGCATGACGTGGCTTTCGGTACGACCGGAAACGATGCGCAGGCCGCGCTCGATCAGCGTGTCGGCCAGCACCTTGGCGTTCTTGGCGACCTGTTCCTGGTAGGTCTTGAACTCGGGCGCCAGGGCCTCCTTGAATGCGATGGCCTTGCCAGCGATGACGTGCATCAGCGGGCCGCCCTGGATGCCGGGGAAGATGGCCGAGTTGATCTTCTTGGCGACCTCTTCGGTGTTCATCAGGATGATGCCGCCACGCGGGCCGCGCAGGCTCTTGTGGGTGGTGGAGGTCACCACGTCGGCATGCGGCACCGGGTTCGGGTAGACGCCGGCGGCGATGAGGCCGGCGTAGTGCGCCATGTCAACCATGAAATAGGCGCCGATTTCCTTGGCGATCTTGGCGAAGCGCTCGAAGTCGATGCGCAGCGCGAAGGCGGACGCGCCGGCGATGATCAGCTTGGGCTTGTGTTCGCGCGCCTGACGTTCCATCGCTTCATAGTCGATGTCCTCCTGCGCGTCCAGGCCGTAGCTGACGACCTTGAACCACTTGCCGCTCATGTTCAGCGACATGCCGTGTGTCAGGTGGCCGCCTTCGGCGAGGCTCATGCCCATGATGGTGTCGCCGGGCTGCAGCAGGCCGAAGAACACGGCCTGGTTGGCCTGCGAGCCGGAGTTGGGCTGCACGTTGGCGAAGTTGGCGCCAAACAGCTGCTTCACGCGGTCGATGGCGAGTTGCTCGACCACGTCCACATTTTCGCAGCCGCCGTAGTAGCGCTTGCCAGGGTAGCCCTCGGCGTACTTGTTGGTCAGCTGCGAGCCTTGCGCAGCCATCACGGCAGGCGAGGTGTAGTTTTCCGAGGCGATCAGCTCGATGTGTTCTTCCTGGCGCAGGTTTTCCGCCTGGATGGCGGCCCACAGGTCAGGATCGACCTTGGCAATCGTCGATTCGGAGCGGTCGAACATGGGAGGCATTCCTTCAATCGGGGGCAGGATGAGCCCTGCCGTCCCGCGGCGGGCCGACTTCGGCATGCACTGCAGGAGGAGGGTTGCCCAGGCGAACGGCTGATGCAAGCGGCCGAGGGCCGCTCCGCGCTTCCCGGTGGTGATCCACCTCGAGATGCCTGAAGGGCACCTCTATCGCCAGTCGCGCGTGAGGAGACAGAGAAACTAGGTGCTGCGAGACGCTCGATGAACGCCAGACTGCACGGCCGCTAGTGTAGCGGCTTGCTCCGACTCGGCGGCAAGCCAGGGCCGCCCGTGAGGCGGCCGCAGGCTGCATGCATCCTGTTCAGCTGGCCAACGCGACCTGTGCGCGGCCCGCCGGAGGCTCAGCCGCCGCAGACGGTCCAGTCACTTCCGGGTGGCCTGGCAATGCAGCGGCAGGCATTGAGGCCGGCAGCGCCGGCGCCAGCGGGGTGACAGCCCCCGGGGCGACCGACAGCACGGGGCCGCCGTTGTTCGACGCGGTGATGACAGCGTTCTGCACCGTCACCGGCACGCTCTGGCCGGCGGCCACGCGCAGCAGGTGGCGCTGTTCGGCCAGCACCTTGCCGGCATACCCGCCGTCTTCTTCCTGGTTGCCGGCACCCACGTAGAAACGCAGGCCGGCTTCCAGGCCGCCGCCGCGGCTGATGCATTCTTTCAGCACCTGCACGCCCACGCGCAGGTTGGTCACCGGATCAAACGCCGTCAGCTTGCCGCCGAAGGCCTCGTATTTCTGGTTGTGCACGCCGGTCATGACCTGCATCAATCCTTGCGCGCCCACCGGGCTTTGCGCAAACGGGTTGAAGCTGGATTCGATCGCGACGATCGCCAGGATCAACGTCGGGTCCAGCTGGGCGCGCTGGCCCACATGCCAGGCTTCCTGCACCAGGCGGGCGACGGGCTCCGGCGCCACGCGGTAGCGGCGCGACAGCCAGGTCGTGACCACCGCCTGCTGGCGGTTCAGCGTGGCCGGGTCCATCGCCAGGGCGCGGGCCAGGTTGCCCGCGTCCGGATCGTCCGGCATGGCGATGAAATCGGTTTCGGCCGGTGCATTGCGCGCGGTATTGCGCGCCTGCAGCCAGTCGTACATGCGTTGCTCGGTCGCGCTGCGCAAGTCGGCACGGCTGAGCGTGAAGACAATGGCGGCAAGCACCAGCAAGCCGACCAGGGCCAACACGTTGTGGCTGACCTCTAGCAGGCCATGACCCACGTCGCGCAGGAACACACCGGCACTGCGGCGTCCTGCGTCGGCCATGCGCTGCCACCATGAAGGTTCAGACATGTCCATCCTTTCCTCGGGCGCCACGCGTCGCAGCGTCTGCGGCAGGAAGCCGATCAGGGATGCTGAGGGTGGCGATAATCGATTGCCAAGTCGGGCCGGTGCAGATGTGCACGCCAGCATCGCAAACTTGACCGAACGGCCGCCTGTTCAGGGCGCCTCTGAGAGAGTGCGCGGGCAGGCCTGGATTGGTTGATGCTGCGAATTGTAGGCAGGCGAAATAACCAGTCAACCATAAGGACTTAAGTCCTTATAACGAAACAATATGAAATACCGGGATCTTCGCGGCTTCATGGGCGCTTTGGAGTCACGCGGTGCGCTCAAGCGGGTGCAGGCGCCTGTGTCGCCACACCTCGAAATGACGGCCTTGGCCGATCAGGTCCTGCAGGCCGGCGGACCTGCATTGCTCTTCGAGCAGCCTGCTTTTGCCTCGATAGCGCCGCATTCAGCGCCGAACGTGCCGGTGCTTGCCAATCTGTTCGGCACGCCCCAGCGCGTGGCGTGGGGGATGGGTGCTGAAGCGGTGGGCGAACTTCGCGACGTTGGCCGGCTGCTGGCGGCTCTGAAAGAGCCGGACCCCCCTAAAAGCCTCAGGGAAGCCGGCAAGTTGTGGGACATGGCCAAGGCCGTGTGGGACATGAAGCCGGCCAAGGTCAGCTCGCCGCCTTGCCAGGAAGTGGTGCTGCAGGGCGCCGAAGTGGACCTGGGCCGTTGGCCGATCCAGTTCTGCTGGCCTGGTGACGCTGCGCCCTTGATCACCTGGGGCTTGGTGATCACCCGCGGGCCGCGCAACGTGCCGCAGCCGAGGCTGCGGCAAAACCTGGGCATCTACCGTCAGCAGGTGATCGGCCGCAACGAGGTCATCATGCGTTGGCTGGCGCACCGTGGTGGCGCACTGGACTTCCGCGACTTTGCGCGCGTCAACCGAGGTCAGCCGTTTCCCATCGCCGTAGCGCTGGGCGCCGACCCGGCGACCACGCTGGGCGCCGTCACGCCGGTGCCGGACAGCCTGTCCGAATACCAGTTCGCCGGCCTGCTGCGCGGCGGCCGCACCGAGCTGGCCGACAGCAGCGTGGGCGAGGGCGACCTGAAGCTGCAGGTGCCGGCGCGGGCCGAGATGGTGCTGGAAGGGCACATCCCGACCGCGCCCGCTGGCTTCACCGGCCACAGCGAACACGGCGTGCCGGTGAAGGAACTCGGCGGCTACCTGCACGCGCTGGAGGGCCCGTATGGCGACCACACCGGCTACTACAACGAGCAGGACTGGTTTCCAGTCTTCCGCATCGACCGGTTGACGCACCGGCGCGACCCCATCTACCACTCGACCTACACCGGCAAGCCGCCGGACGAGCCGGCCGTGCTGGGCGTGGCACTGAATGAAGTGTTCGTGCCGCTGCTGCAAAAGCAGTTTCCGGAGATCGTCGACTTCTACCTGCCGCCCGAAGGCTGCAGCTACCGCATGGCGCTGATCTCCATCCGCAAGGCCTACCCGGGCCACGCGAAGCGGCTGATGTTCGGCCTGTGGAGCTTCCTGCGCCAGTTCATGTACACCAAGTTCATCGTCGTGACCGACGACGACGTGGACATCCGCAACTGGCAGGACGTGATGTGGGCGATCACCACCCGCATGGACCCGGTGCGCGACACGACGCTGGTCGAGCAGACGCCAATCGACTACCTCGACTTCGCTTCGCCCGTCAGCGGCCTGGGCGGCAAGATGGGGCTGGACGCGACCCACAAATGGCCAGGTGAAACCAGCCGCGAATGGGGCCGTGTCATTGCGATGGACGACGCGGTTCAAGCCCGCATGAAGGCCTTGTTTGACCAGCTCAACCTGTGAGCATCGGCCAGCTGAGGGTGCTGTGCAAGCCATCACGAAAGGACGCCATCGGGGCAGGGATACGCGCTTGCGCTGGCGCCCCCTTGGCGCTAATCTGAACCCGCCTCTTCACTGAGGTACTTCATGAAGACGCCATCGCGGCGTCTTTGAGGCCCGGGCCCATTTCTCGCCCGATCCTCGCTGGATGGCGAATGCCGTCCACAAGACCTCCGGGCCGGCAACGGGCCGGGGGTCTTCGTCTTGATGGGCTCCAATGTCGGCTCCTGCACCGGGGCTTGCGTCGGCTGCCAGCGGCTTCAGATAAGGGGGAGCCGGCGCGGCGGGCCCCACAGCCCGTCAGAATGCAGACCTGCGCCGGTTTCGCCGCACCGCTTCGGGTGTGCGCGTTACGCCACCACAGGACCCGCCATGACCGCCGCCTTTGTCTCTTCCTCCATGTCCCCCATGCCTGCAAACGCTGATGCGAGCGCGCCCCAACTGATCACGCTCGCGGGGGGATGCTTCTGGTGTCTCGAAGGTGTTTACGAACAGGTCCAGGGCGTGCTGTCCGTTCAGTCCGGCTATGCCAACGGGCGGGTGGACGATCCCAGCTACGAGCAGGTCTGCGCCGGCACGACCGGCCATGCCGAGGTGGTGCAACTGCGCTTCGACCCAGCCCAGGTCAGCCTGCGCGAGTTGCTGGAAGTCTTCTTCGTGATCCACGACCCGACCACGCTGAACCGCCAGGGCAATGACGTGGGCACCCAGTACCGCTCCGGCATCTATGTGAACGACGAAGGCCAGTTGCCAGTCTGCCGCGAGGTGCTGGCCGAAGTGCGGCAGGCGGCAGACAAACCGGTGGTCACCGAACTGCAGCCGCTCAAGCGCTTCTGGCCGGCCGAGGACTACCACCAGCACTACTTCGCCAACCACCCGGGCGAGGGCTATTGCGCCTACGTGGTGGCGCCCAAGGTCGAGAAATTCCGGCGCAGCTTCACACGCCTGGTGCGTGGCTGATTGCAGATGACTCGCAGGCGCTTCTGGCCAACGTCGGTCCGGCTCAGCTGGCCGGCGGCGCTGGCACTGGCGTTTGCACTGCTGTGTGCCCAGACCCTGGGCACGCTGCACAGCCTGCAGCACGGCAACGGCTTGCCGCGCGGGGCCGCTCGGCAGGCCTTGGTTGCCAAGGCGGTGGCCGCGACGGAAGCCACTTCGCTGGGTGCAACGCTCTGGTCCCACGCAGCCGGCCATGCCGACTGCCAGCTGCTGGACCAGTTGCTGCATGCCGACCTGCTGCCGCAGGTCACGCTGGCCTTGTCGGCCGACACACCGCGGCCGCCGAGGCTCGCGACATGGGCTGCGGTTGCCCTGCATGGGCGGCTTGAGCAGCCCTACCAGGCCCGCGCGCCACCCTTGCTGGCCTGACGCCAGCCCCTTCCGCTCCGTTCCGATCTGCGCATGGCCGATGCGCATGCCGTCCTGCGCCTAGACGCGGGCGCTGGCGTGCATGCATCGCTGCGCATGGAACGTCGAGCGGCCGCCTGCACGCCAGTCCCGCGTGCACCTGATTCGACTTGCCCGTCACCATCGCCCCATGCGGCCTGGTGGGGCGGGCCATGGATTCCCAATGTTGCTGCCCACTTCTTCTCCTGTTGCCACGCCTTCTTCCCGCCCTTGGCCTCTTGCTTGGCCTCTTGCCAGACTGAACCAGGCCGCGCTGCTGGCCCTGGCCGGGCTTTCCGCTGCCCAGGCCCAAACCGTGGCTGCCAATCCGACGCCGAACCTGGCCGGCACCGCGACAGCCGGGGCGCCTGCCGCCCAGGTTGTGATCACCGGCAACCCGCTGGGTGGCGATTCGGTGCAGCCGGCCAGTGTGCTGACGGGCGACAAGCTGACGCTGCGCCTGGCACCCACGCTGGGCGAAACGCTGGACGGCCTGCCTGGCGTGTCTGCCAGCTGGTACGGCCCGAACAGCAACAGGCCGACGATCCGCGGGCTGGACGGGGATCGCGTTCGCCTGCTGGACAACGCCGGTGCTTCGGTCGACGCATCCAACCTCAGCTTCGACCACGCGGTGGCGCTGGACCCGCTGGTGGTCGAGCGGGTCGAAGTGCTGCGCGGCCCGGCCTCGCTGCTGTACGGCGGCAATGCCACCGGCGGCGTGGTCAACACCATCGACAACCGCATTCCTACCACCGCGCTGGACGGGCTGGGCGGCAGGGTCGAACTGCGCGCCGGTGGTGCCGCGAGCGAGAAGTCCGCGTCCGGCTTGCTGGAAGGCGGGCAGGGCGGCTTCAACTGGCATCTGGACGGCTTCAAGCGCAAGACCGACGACTTGCGCGTGCCGCGCTTCACGCCAGTGGAAGACGGCGAGGCCGGTGAGTCGAGCACCAGGGTGCGCAATTCCGCTGCCGAGACCGAAGGCGGCGCCATCGGCGCGTCTTTTGCAAACGCTGCCGGCTACCTGGGCGCTTCGCTGGACACGTACCGAAATGTCTATGGCGTGACCGTCGAGCCGGACGTGACCATCCACATGAAACGCGACCGTTTCAGCCTGGCCGGCGCACATGAGCTTGATGCGCTGGGTTTCGAGCAGCTGACCTTCCGCTATGGCCACACCGACTACCGCCACCAGGAAGTCGAAGGCACAGGTGAAGTGGGCACCACATTCGACAGCAGCGGCAACGACCTGCGGCTGGAAGCGCGCCATCGCGGCCTGTTTGGCAGCGGTGCGCAGGGCGTGATCGGCCTGCAGGCGGAAACGCTGAACTTCTCGGCGCTGGGTGAGGAGGCTTTTGTGCCCAACACCCGCAGCCGCAATGCCGCGCTGTTCGCGCTGGAAGAGCTCAATGCCGTGGGTGGCAAGCTCAGCCTGGGCCTGCGTGCCGAGCGCGCCACCGTGCATTCCGAGGGCGATCAGCCGGATGCCGAAGGCCAGGTGGGCAACCGCTTCGGTGCGGCCACCAGCCGCGACTTCACGCCGCTGAGCGCCTCGGTGTCCGGCACGTGGCCGCTCGCTCCAGATTGGTCCGTCAGCGCGTCGTTTGGCAACACCCAGCGCGCACCGGCTTATTACGAACTGTTCGCCAACGGCCTGCACGTGGCCACCGCTTCCTATGAACGCGGCAATGCCAGCCTGGGCCTGGAGCGCAGCACGCATGCCGACCTGGGCCTGAACTGGACCCAGGGTGCCGACACCGCGAGCCTGCAGCTGTTCGGCATGCGCTTTGCCAACTTCATCTCGCTGGAAGCCTCGGGCCGGCAGGTGGACGAGGCCGGCGAGCCCGGTGGCGACTCTCCCGAGTACGTGTTCCGCGGCGTGCGGGCGCAGCTCTGGGGCGTGGAGCTCGAAGGCCACACGCGTTTTGCCCGGCTGGGTGGCTGGCAGCTGGACCTGAGCAGTGGCCTGGACATGACACGCGGCGAAAACCGCGACACCGGCGAGGCGCTGCCGCGCATCGCACCGCTGCGCGTGACGCTGGGCCTGGACGCCAGCCAGGGCAACTGGCAGCTCGGTGCCCAGGTCCGCCACGCAGTCGAGCAGAACCGGGTGCCCGCGAGCGATGTGCGCACGCCCGGCTACACGCTGCTCAGCCTGTCGGCCAGCTACAAGCAGGCATGGGGCGCCAACACCGACGCGCTGTGGTTCCTGAAGCTGGACAACCTGGGCAACACGCTGGCCTACAGCGCCAGCTCGATCCAGACCATGCGCGAGCTGGCGCCGCTGCCGGGCCGGTCGGCCTCGGCGGGGGTGCGCGTCAGGTTCTGATCGCGGCGCGGCCAAGCAGGCCAGCGCCGGGCCGCCCCAAGCGGCCTGCGCACCCGCCCGGCGGGTGATCTCGCGTATCCCGCGAGACCGGGTGCCCCATTCAGCAGGCCAGCGCCGGGCCGCCCCAAGCGGCCTGCGCACCCGCCCGGCGGGTGGTCTCGGGTATCCCGCGAGACCGGGTGCCCCATTCCTATGGTGCGAGGCGTTCGCGTTGCCACTGGCCGTCGACCATCCTGTATCGCAGGCGATCATGCAGGCGAGACTTGCGGCCCTGCCAGAACTCCCAGCAGTCCGGCACCAGGCGGTAGCCGCCCCAGTGGGGTGGCCGCGCGGGCTGCAGGCCGTGGGTCAGCGCGGCCTTGGCTGCGTTGGCCACCAGCACCGCGCGTGAGCTGATCACCTGGCTTTGTGGCGAAGCCCAGGCACCCAGGCGCGAGTCCAGCGGCCGGGACTGGAAATAGGCGTCCGACTCCTCGGCGCTGACTTTCTCGACCCGGCCCTCGACGCGCACCACGCGCTCCTGCGTCACCCAATGGAACTGCAGCGCGGCAAACGGATGCAGTGCCAGTTCCTGGCCCTTGCGGCTGTCGTAGTTGGTGAACCAGACCAGCCCGCGCGCGTCCGCGCCCTTGATCAGCACGATGCGGGTCGAGGGCCTGCCATCTGCGCCCACCGTTGCCAGCGTCATCGCGTTCGGCTCGGGCACGCCCCCGTCCAGCGCCGCCTGCAGCCACTGCTGGAACTGCGGCAGCGGTGCGTCGGCCGCCTGGTCTTCATCGAATTCGGCAAGCTCGTAACTCTTGCGCAATTTGGCGAGATCACTCATCGGTAAAGTGTATGCGTGGCGCTTCTTTCCAATGGCCGATTCCGCCAACGGCCAGCTTGCGCTAGGGTGAGGCCTTAAGTGAAGCTCCCACTGGCCCGGGGACGGCAAGGCTTACATCCTTGGGGTCGGTCTTGTTGGGCAACTGTCGCCTCCTTCCTGTCATGAAATCCCTTCCTGCCGTGGTGGTGCTGGGCGCCGGCCGCGGCTCCCGCTACCTGGGGCCGCGCCACAAGCTGGCTGAGCCGCTGGGCAGCCACTCCATCCTCAGCCACACCGTGCGCAATGCGATTGCCACCGGGCTGCCGGTGGTCGTGGTCACCACGCCTGCCTTTGCCGACGAGGCGGCCGGCCTGGTGGCCAAACGTGACGTGGTGGTGCTGGGCCACGGCACCGGCCCAGCGCCTGGCGGCATGGGCGACTCGATTGCTGCCGGTGTGGCCGCGCGTTCAGGCGCGGCTGGCTGGCTGATGCTGCCGGCCGACATGCCGATGGTGCAGCCGCTGACCTTGCTCGCAGTGGCCAACGCGCTGTCCCACCATGCCGTGGCCTATGCCCAGCTGCGCGGGCAGCGCGGCCATCCTGTCGGCTTTGGCGCCGAGCTGTTTTCCGAGCTGATGCGCCTCAGTGGCGAAGAGGGTGCCCGCCGGCTGGTGGCGCGCTATCCGGCGCATCCGGTCGATGTTGAGGACCCGGGCGTGCTGCAGGACATGGACACCGAGGACGACCTGGCCAGCCTGCGGGCCCGCTGGCACCAGCGCGCCAATCTCGCCGCAGGCTGAGGCCAGCGCGCATTGCCCGCGTCCGGGGCATGGAAACCGCATCCTTGCGCGCTCGCGATGCATGCTTCGCTGGCGACCTGCCTGTGCGCGGCCCTGGTTTGACCATGTAATCAAGTTACTTGATAATCAAAACCAAGGTTACATCGTGCCGCCACTCGGCCTGCACGCCAGGCGCCGCCTGCAGCCAATCCTTCTTCTGTCCTGGATCAGCCATCGCCCATGACTTCTGAAACTTCACTGCATCCTGTCATTGCGGCCGTCACGGACCGCATCCGCAAGCGCAGCGCATCGCTGCGCAGCGCCTACCTTGCCCGCATTGACGCCTTGCGCAAGCGCCCACGCGGCGTGGACCGCCTGGGCTGCGCCAACGTGGCGCATGCGGTGGCCGGCGCTTCGGCCAACGAGAAGCTGCGCATCGTCGCCGAGAAGGCGCCCAACATCGGCATCGTCACCTCGTACAACGACATCCTGTCGGCGCACCAGCCGTACGAAGGTTACCCGGCGCTGATCCGCGAAACCGCGATGAAACTTGGCGCCAGTGCGCAGGTCGCCGGCGGCGTGCCGGCAATGTGCGATGGTGTGACGCAAGGCTACGCGGGCATGGAGCTTTCGCTGTTCTCGCGCGACACCATCGCGATGAGCACCGCGATCGCGTTGACGCACGACACCTTCGACGCCGCGTTGCTGCTGGGCATCTGCGACAAGATCGTGCCGGGCCTGCTGATCGGCGCGCTGCACTTCGGCCACTTGCCTTGCGTGTTCGTGCCGGCCGGCCCCATGGGCTCGGGGTTGTCGAACAGCGCCAAGGCCAAGGTGCGCGAGCAGGCCGCGCAAGGCCTGGTCGGCCGTGCCGAACTGTTGCAAGCCGAGCAGGCTGCGTATCACAGCCCTGGGACGTGCACCTTTTACGGCACTGCCAATTCCAACCAGATGCTGCTGGAAGCGATGGGGCTGCACGTGCCCGGCGCTGCGTTTGTGCCGCCGAATACACCGCTGCGCAAGGCCTTGACCGAAGACGCGGTGAGCCGCGTGCTGGCGCTGCGCCAACGTGAACTGCCGATCGGCCACCAGGTTGATGAACGCTGCATCGTCAACGCGATGATCGCGCTGCTGGCCACCGGCGGTTCGACCAACCACCTGATCCACTGGGTCGCCGTGGCGCGCGCCGCCGGCATCCTGATCGACTGGACCGACTTCTCCGAACTCTCCGGCGTGATCCCGCTGCTGGCGCGGGTCTATCCCAACGGCGCAGCCGACGTGAACCAGTTCCAGGCCGCCGGTGGCCCGGCGTTTGTGATCCGCGAGTTGGTGCAGGCCGGGCTGATGCATGGCGATGCGCCCACGGTCGATGCCGACGGCATGGCCGCATCCGGTCGCTTGCCCTTGCTGGATGAAGCAGGGGCCCTGCATTGGCAGGAACTGCCAGCCGCCAGCGGGGACGAAACCGTGCTGCGCGGCGTCCTGTCGCCGTTCTCCGTGACCGGAGGGCTGAAGCTGCTGTCCGGCAACCTGGGCCGTTCGGTGATCAAGGTCTCGGCGGTGCCGGAAGACCGCCACATCATCGAGGCGCCTGCGGTCGTGTTCGACAGCCAGGAAGCCCTGCTCGAAGCCTTCAAGAATGGCCTGCTGGAGCGCGACCTGATCGCCGTCGTGCGCTTCCAGGGCCCGCATGCCAACGGCATGCCGGAACTGCACAAGCTCACGCCGCCACTGGCCGTGCTGCAAGGCAAGGGCTTCCAGGTTGCACTGGTGACCGATGGCCGCATGAGCGGCGCATCCGGCAAGGTGCCGGCCGCCATCCACGTCAGCCCCGAAGCGCTGGCCGGTGGCCCGCTGGGCAAGGTGCGCGACGGCGACCTGTTGCGCCTGGACGCCGTGGCCGGCACGCTGGAAGCCCTGGTGCCGGCCGAAGAATGGGCCGCCCGCGTGCCCGCGCAGCGCGGCGACGCACTCGCCGAGCTGCATGCCCATGACCTCGGCCGCGAGCTGTTTGCCGGCATGCGGCGCAATGTGCGCACGGCCGAAGAGGGCGCCTGTACCTGGCTGTGAAGCCGCCGACGCATCTCGTCCCAGAACCCATCGAAGACTCACCCAGAGGAAATTCCCCATGATGAACACGCTGGACCTGGCCGCCCAAGGCCCCGTCATCCCGGTGATCGTGATCGACAACCTGGCTGATGCGGTGCCGCTGGCGCAAGCGCTGGTGGCCGGCGGCGTGAAGGTGCTGGAAGTGACCTTGCGCACGCCCGTCGCTTTGCAGGCCATCGAGGCCATGGTCAAGGCCGTGCCGGGCGCCATCGTCGGCGCCGGCACCATCCGCAGTGCGGACGATGCGCGCGCGGCCAAAGCGGCCGGCGCGGTGTTTGGTGTCAGCCCTGGTTACACCCCGGAAGTCGGCGCGGCCTGCCGCGAACTCGCGCTGCCTTTGCTGCCGGGTGTGGCCACCGCCAGCGAAGTGATGATGGCCCAGGCCGATGGCCTGCGCTTCCTCAAGTTCTTCCCGGCCACCGCGGCCGGCGGCATTCCGATGCTGAAGGCGCTGGCCGGTCCGTTCCCGGATGTCGTGTTCTGCCCCACCGGCGGCATCAGCCTGCAGACCGCCCCCGACTTCCTGGCGCTGCCCAACGTGAAGGTCTGCGGCGGTTCCTGGCTGACGCCGGCTGATGCGGTGAAGGCCGGCGACTGGGCGCGCATCACGCGTCTGGCGCAAGAAGCCTCGGCGCTGGCGCGCTGAGCTGCTGCCGGCAACCTGTCCTTAGGTGCCCGGCCGGTCCAGCCAGCAAGCCATGCCCTGGGCGTTGAGTTCAACGTCCAGGGCCAGCAGTTCCGCCACCCGCTCGGGTGCCATCGTGCTGCCAGCCGCGCGCAGGTCGCGCTGGTAGAGCGCCAGCAGCGCGCTGCTCAGCGCGGCATGGCGCGTCGGGTGATCGCGCAGGGCCAGGCCAAGCGCCTCAACCTCGTCCAGCAGGCGCAGCAGCGCTTCGGCCAGCGGTGCCACCGGGCTCAGCGCGCCGTAATGCGTGAGGTAGACGCGCTCGGGCTGCGCGGCCATCAGCCGGGCAATCGTGTTGCGGGCTGCATCGGGCTCGAATTGCACTGGCGTTGTGGTCGGCAAGGTCCAGGGCAGGCCATTCACATCCAGCTCGCGGTAGGAGATGCCGAAGCTGTCGCCGGTGAACCAGCCGCGCGAGACCGGGTCCCAAATGCAATGGTGATGGCGGGCGTGGCCGGGCGTGTCGATCAAGGTCAGCGTGCGCTGGCCCAGCCTGATGGCCTGGCCGTCCGAACTGGGCTGGGCACGCGCCGCAGGCACAGGCACCAGTTGCCCGTACCAGCGGTCCATCTCGGCCTGGCCGTAGACCGCGCGCGCACCCTGGTACAGCGCGCCGGGATCGAGCATGTGGCGCAGTCCGCGCGGATGCACCAACAGCGCTGCATTGGGCAATTGCTGCATCAGTTGGCCAACGCCGCCCGCATGGTCCAGGTGCACATGGGTTGGAATGACCCAGTCGACCTGCGCGGGCGTCAGGTCCAGTGCCTGCAGCGAAGCCAGCAGGCGCGGCACGGCGTAGCCGGTGCCGGTGTCGATGAAGGCCGCACGGCCATCATCGACGATCAGGTAGGCGGCGTCGAAATTCGGCCGCTGGAACCCGGTGTCCACGGCGTAAACGCCGTGGCCGAGGTCTTGCAGGAAATCAGGCACCGGTGCCCAGCAGGGCCCACATGCGGGCGATGTCGGCCGCGCCGTCGGTGCCTTGCACGCTGCGCAGCGTCTGAGTGGCCTTGGCCTTGTTCTTGCCACTGTGCAGCAATGCCAAGCCAAGGCGAAGCTTGGCGTCGTCCGGCCGCTTCAGCTGGTCCTTGGCAATGCCTTGTTCGATCAGCGCAATGCCTTTGTCGGTCTGGCCGAAAGACACCAGTTGGGTGCCAACCAGCACCATCGCATTGCCGTCCCTGGCCTCGGCAACGTCCTTGTCCAGCCCGGCCTTGGCTTCGGCTTCCGACTTGATGGCCAGGTCTTCCAGGCGCTTGTGGCGCGCGGCTTCCGGGCCGGTGCCGAGCACGCCGGCAGCAATGCCTTTTTCGACCACCATCTTGCCTTCGCTCGGGAAGCCGGCCTGCAGCGCGAGCTGGGCCATTTCCATGTAGTCGTCAGCCTTGGTCAGGTTGCCGGTGGCCAGGCGCAGGCGCAGCAGGTCCAGCGAGTAGCGGTCATTCGAGAAGCCTGGTTTGCGCGGCAGTCGGCCCAGTGCAGCCGCCCAGTATTCCTTCTTAGGATAGTAGGTCAGCAGCTTCTCGAGCACGGCGCTCTGGCCTGCCGCGTTGTTGGTGTGCTGGTAGGCGTCGGCCAGGCGCAGCAGGTCGCCTTCGTCGGGCTTGCGACCGCCTTGCTCGGCGGCGGACACCGCAGCGGCGGCGTCCTTGGCAATCGCGTTGTAGTCGCCACTCTGGCCCTGCAGATAGGCCTGAAGCTGCTTCAGCTGCGGGCTGTTGCCGCCCAGCGAAACAGCCTTCTGCGCCCACTGGCCGGCCTTCGCGTTGTCTTTCAGCTGGGAGTAGGCAAAGGCGATGGATTCAGCCATCTGGGCCTGATCGGCTTGAGACAGCTTGCCCGAAGCGATGGCGGCTTCAAACGAGCGCGCAGCGGTGGCATTGTCGCCAGCGCGCTGGGCCGCTGCACCGCGCATGCGGTCCACCATCAGCTGCTCTTGGGGATTCTTGTTGGCGACGCTGTCGGCATCCCGCACCTTGGCCAGCGCTTCCTTGGCTTTGCCGGCCTTCAGCATGTCGCCGGCTTGTTGCAGCGGCTTGGCCACTTCCGGGCGCAGCGCCTGGGCGTAAGCGGTGGTGAGGCAGCCAGCCATCAGCAGGGAGGCGGCAAGAACGCGCAGCTTGGTCATGGTGTACGGGGACCCGGGAGGGTCTCGAAAAGTGCTCGATGAAGGGTGAGAGCCAGAAACGCCATCGGGGTTCGATCCGCTGACGGATGAGCCCCGATGGTCTGGCACGCCGGGCCCGCCTTTGCGAAGGCAGCCGGGCGGGCGGAAGGTGCTTGTGGTGCAGGGCTGGCCGAGTCTCCGGTCAGTCCATGAACTGTTCGTTGCCGATGATGCCGATCTTGGTGACACCCAGGCGCTGGGCCTCAGCCATCACCATTGCAACGTGCTTGTAGGTCACCAGCTTGTTGGGCCGCAGGTGCACCTCGGGTTGGTCCGGCAGCTGCGCCAACCGGTACAGCCGCGCCTGCAGGTCCGCCCGGGTGGGCACCGGCTCGCTATTCCAGAAAATCGTACCGTCGAAGTCGACGTCGATGCGCACGATCTCCGGCGGCTTTGGGGGCGGCTGGCTCGCGCTGTTCTGCGGCATGTTCATCTTCACCGCGTGCGTCTGCACCGGGATGGTGATGATGAACATGATCAGCAGCACCAACATCACGTCGATCAGCGGTGTGGTGTTCATCTCCACCATCATGTCGTCGTCAGACGACCCTACGCTCATGGCCATGGTCTGTTTCCTTGATTTTTTCAAGCTGCTGCCGGGCCGCCCCAAGGCAGCTTGACGCCCCCTCGGGGGGCCTGGCGCGCAGCGTCAGGTGGGGGCTAACCTTTGGGCGGCGGTTCGGTGATGAACCCCACCTTGGCAATGCCCGCACGCTGGCAGGCCACGATCAGCTTGCCCACCGACTCATAGCGCACGTTCGCGTCGCCACGGATGTGCACCTCGGGCTGCGGGTCCTTGATCGACTCTTTCTTGAGCATGTCCACCAGCGTCTGCTGGTCCGGAATGCGCTTGGTCGACCAGTACACGTCGCCATCCTTGGTCACCGCCAGCAGGATGTTCTCCGGCTTGGTCGTGGTGGGCACGTTGATTTCCTTGGGCAGCGTCAGGTTGACCGACTGCGTGACCACGGGAATCGTGATCAGGAAAATGATCAGCAGCACCAGCATCACATCCACCAGCGGGGTGGTGTTGATGCTGGAGTTCATCTGCTCTTCGCCTTCGTCGGCGGCGCCTACGGTCATCGACATGACGAACTCCGTTCCAGCTGTTTACTTTTTGCCGGCGAGGAGCACGTTGTGCAGGTCGCCCGAGAACGCGCGGACCT